>JBMNMA010000001.1:0-506941 GCA_050953105.1 Eubacteriales bacterium
TGGTGGGCTCAAATGGATTCGGACCATCGACCTCGCGCTTATCAGGCGCGCGCTCTAACCAACTGAGCTATGAGCCCCCGTGTCTCCTTATCTCCTTTGGTGGAGATGAAGGGATTCGAACCCTTGACCCCCTGCTTGCAGGGCAGGTGCTCTCCCAACTGAGCTACACCCCCGAAAAATCACTTCTAAAACCCTCGTTTTTCAAGAAATCCATTTCTCTAAAGCCAGGATTCCGGTTCAAAACTCCTGATTTTTCGAAGTCACGGAACAACCTTTCTTAGTCGTTCCTTGCGCGGACACTCAAAACCAAACAACAACTGGACTCGTTGCATTGGCCCCAAAAAAATCTTTGGATTTTTCGGGGACCCCACCTTTTTTTGTCGTGATATTTGTCTTTCACAAAGAAGTTATTACGCTTTGCCTTCGTAAAGGCTAAGCATCTTCTCCTTAGAAAGGAGGTGATCCAGCCGCACCTTCCGATACGGCTACCTTGTTACGACTTAACCCCAATCATCGGACCTACCTTCGGCTGCTCCCTCCTTGCGGTTAGGACACAGACTTCGGGTCTTCCCGACTCTCATGGCTTGACGGGCGGTGTGTACAAAGCCCGGGAACGTATTCACCGTAACATGCTGATTTACGATTACTAGCAATTCCAACTTCATGCAGGCGAGTTGCAGCCTGCAATCTGAACTGGGGCGCCTTTTTGGGATTTGCTCAGCGTCGCCGCCTCGCTCCCCTTTGTTTGCGCCATTGTAGTACGTGTGTAGCCCAGAGCGTAAAGGGCATGATGATTTGACGTCATCCCCACCTTCCTCCGTTTTGTCAACGGCAGTCCTGTTAGAGTGCTCTTTCGTAGCAACTAACCGTAAGGGTTGCGCTCGTTGCGGGACTTAACCCAACATCTCACGACACGAGCTGACGACAACCATGCACCACCTGTCTCACGGTTCCCCCGAAGGGGCACAACCGGCTTTACCCAGTCTTCCGTGGATGTCAAGCCCTGGTAAGGTTCTTCGCGTTGCGTCGAATTAAACCACATACTCCACTGCTTGTGCGGGCTCCCGTCAATTCCTTTGAGTTTCAACCTTGCGGCCGTACTCCCCAGGTGGAATGCTTATTGTGTTAACTCCGGCACGGAACATTTCTGCCCCACACCTAGCATTCATCGTTTACGGCGTGGACTACCAGGGTATCTAATCCTGTTTGCTCCCCACGCTTTCGTGTATCAGCGTCAGTTGTCGTCCAGTAATCCGCCTTCGCCACTGGTGTTCCTCCCAATCTCTACGCATTTCACCGCTACACTGGGAATTCCAATTACCTCTCCGACACTCAAGATCCGTAGTTTCAAATGCAATTCTGCGGTTGAGCCGCAGTATTTCACACCTGACTTGCAGACCCGCCTACTCACCCTTTACACCCAGTAAATCCGGATAACGCTTGCCACCTACGTATTACCGCGGCTGCTGGCACGTAGTTAGCCGTGGCTTCCTCGACAGGTACCGTCATGCTTCGTCCCTGTCAACAGAGGTTTACAATCCGAAGACCTTCTTCCCTCACGCGGCGTCGCTGGGTCAGGCTTTCGCCCATTGCCCAATATTCCCCACTGCTGCCTCCCGTAGGAGTCTGGACCGTATCTCAGTTCCAATGTGGCCGTCCGACCTCTCAGTCCGGCTACTGATCGCAGACTTGGTAGGCCGTTACCCTACCAACTATCTAATCAGACATGAGCCCATCTTTAAGCGGATTTCTCCTTTACCGGCAGGAGGATGCCCTCCCGTCGGGTTATGCGGTATTAGCACAAATTTCTCTGTGTTATTCCCCTCTTAAAGGCAGGTTGCTCATGTATTACTCACCCGTCCGCCACTATGCAGTCCATCAGTTGCCATCAAGACTGCACCGTTCGACTTGAATGTGTTATGCACGCCGCCAGCGTTCATCCTGAGCCAGGATCAAACTCTCTAAAAAATTGTATATATACGCTAACGCGTAAATATCATTTAGATTGTTCTTTAGCTCTTTGTTTTACTTTTATTTTTTAAAAGGAATCAACGAGTTTATTTTTATATCGTTGTTGTTCGGTTTTCAATGTCCGCGCTGACACGCTATCACTATTTTCACTCTGCCTTAACTTGCCTTTTGACTCGCCCTTCAGGGGGTAAATTTAAGGTAGTTTTCACTACCCTTAACCCGCCTTTTAGGCTGCATTTTGGTTTGTCGGGGCTTTGCGTTTTCGCTTAGCGCTTTCTGCGGTCAGCTTGTCTATATTATCATACTCAATGCCGTTTGTCAAGTCTTTTTTTCATTCTTTTTTGATTTTTTTCAAATCGCTTTTTTCGAACTGTTTCGACTTGCCTTTCGGCTTTCCTCGCTACCCCCTGCGGGACAGCTTGCCTATATTACCACGCCTCTTTCAGTTTGTCAAGTACTTTTTTTAAGGTTTTTTATGGTAATTCGTCAAAGGTGAATGTACCGGGGGATGGGGGTGTTACTTTAAGTAAATCGGGCTTGAATTTACGGCATGAATAGTCGGCTCTCACCAGCCCCTTTTTGGTGCAGACACAGTTGTCGCTGTTTTGGATGTAGGTGGAATGTTCGCAGTTAATGCAAAGCTTTTCCATGTCCGGTTGTTTATCCTTTCCCACTGTCGTCCGTCCTTTCTTTTCTGAGGTGAATATATTATATCAGAAAGCAAAAGCCTTTGTCAACACGGCAAACATACCCATGAATATGCTTTCCGCAATACGGTTTAGCAGATACAGCCGTATGCCTATGCTTTTCCCTGCCGCTATTGACACCTGAAGGTGAACGCACATTCCCGACCAGCCTAACAGGATGGCGGTCAATATATACCCCGTTATGGGTTTCATATAGCGGCACAGCTCTATTCCCCCGGAAAATTCGAAAAATCCCCTGGCAAGTGAGCGGACAACGTCCCCCGGAGGGAGGAAGGACTTAACCGTTTCGCCTATGGCTATAAAAAAGATAATGCTGGCGCATATATCCGCCATGGTGCGGGCGGAATCCTTAACCGCCTCGGGAAGTGTGGCCCGGGGGGAGGTTTTTATGGGGACAAAATGCCTTTCTTCTTTGGTTAAATATAAACGGGAAACGGCAATATACCAGATTGCCGTGGCCAAGAACTTGCCTAACAGCAATAAAAACCCCGCCGTTACCGAGCCGAGGGCATTTGCCCCGGCAAAGCTGATTATAAACGACGCCGAGGCGTTGTCGGAGGAGGATATTAAAACCTCTGCCTGCTTTTTGGAAAGCAGCTTGTTTTCATACATTTGCCTTACTATCTTTGCCCCTACCGGAAAGCCGCAGACAATGCCGGTAACAATTAAGGCAAGGGGAAGGCTTCTGCCGCACAGTGCCAGAATACGCCCCATAAACATTCGTGACAGGACAAGGAAAACAAACAGCGAGGGGATAATAACCTTAATGCAGAACATAATCCCGCTTTCCACCGACGTTGCCGCTCCGTCAGGTTTAAGCAGCAGATATATAAACATAAGCAGCGCCGCAAATTCGGCAAGCATGGCAGATGCCCTTTTGTATGACTCCATTATATCATCCCCTTCACAGTGTGTCGTTTTAATGTATATTTTCATAAAGCCGATTATAAAACAATAAACATTAATATGACGGCAAAACAAAGGAGTGGTTTGATTGAATAAATCCGAATACAGTCTGTTTACCGAAATAAGGGGGAATAAGCATTGCCTGATAGAGGGGGTAGATAAACTTATCCGCTACGACGATAAAACCATTGCGGTTGAGGCCGGTAAAACCATCCTTTCCATAACCGGAACCAACCTAACCCTTGATTTGCTTTCCGAAAACCGGATAGGAATTAAAGGGAATATAAAATCTGTAACCTTTGGTGACGGCAATGATGTATAAGTTTATCAATAAAATAACAGGCTGGTATCTGGTAAGGGTGCCCCAGAGCAGGGGGGCGGAGTTTCTTAACGCTCTTAACAAAGCAAAGGTGCTGTTTTGGGGGATGAAAAACAGGGACGGATATATGTATGTAAGATTTTCGGCCTTTTCCTGCGGAGGCGGTCTTAAGGTGGCTGAAAAAAACGGTATTGAGGCGGAAATTGTTAAGGCTATCGGCCTTCCTTTCATTATATATAAATACCGTTACCGCTACGGCCTTATCGCCGGGACGGCTGTCGGCCTTATGCTTATGCTTATATCAACATTGCATGTCTGGAAGATAGATATAACGGGGAATGTGAATGTTCCCGACAAGGTTATTTTACAGGTGCTTTCGGAATCGGGACTGGATATAGGGACATACATACCCTCCATTTACCCTAACAGTTTAAGGACAAAGCTGATACTCAACCTGCCCGAGCTTTCGTCGGCGTCAATAAACATTAAGGGGAATCATGTTACCGTTGAGGTAATAGAAAGAAAGCGTCCGCCGGATTTTGTAGATTATGCGGGGTTTTACCACGTGGTGGCATCAAGAGACGGCATGGTTATGTCGGTGGAGGCGTATTCGGGAATGCCTGTGGTCAAGGTTGGGGATGTGGTGGTTAAAGGACAAATTCTTATTACCGGGCAATATACCTCCCACAGGGGGCTTAACATTGTCACCCACGCCAGAGGAAAGGTTAAGGCTTTGGTGTATGAGGATTTTGTAATTTCCATTCCCCTTGATTTCTGGCAGAAGGTTTACACCGGCAACACCGATACAAAAATTTCTTATAATGTTCTCGGCAAGGATATTAATCTGTTTTTAGGGGCACTTATTCCCTTTACCCATTATGACACCGAGGTCAAACGTGAGGAATTGAATATCGGCTTTTTAAAGCTGCCGGTGGTAAAAACCACCCTGATAAGCCGGGAGTATGTGAAACAGACGATACCCATAACCGCCTATGAAGCAAAAGAAAAAGCCCTCGCCGCCTTTAACGCATGGTGCGAAGGCGATATCGAGGGCGAAATATTAAAGAAAAGCTATAAAATAATATATGATAAAAAGGCAAACTGCGTCACCCTTGCGGGAACGGCCGAAGTGGTGGTGGATATTGCAAAGGAATTTCCCTTTGACCCCATTTACGAAAGTCAGCCGGAATAGGCTGCACCGAGGTTGAGGAGGGATTTAATGAATATTTCAATACCCTTTTTAACTTCGTCAACGGCGATATATTCGTCCCGGTCGTGGGCCTTGCCCCTGCCGCCGCCAAGAAGATTGGTGTATTCCTCTATTCTTGCGCCGAAGGCCACAGCCCCGGGCATGGATCTGGCATAGGTGCCGCCCCCCATGGTGTAGGGTTTGCACTCGTAACCCAAAACCTCCTCACAGGCCGAGGTTAAGGCCTTGATTTCAAGGCTGTCGGGGGATTTGAAGTAGCCCTCCTTGCTGTTGGAATTCTTATTGCTTGAAGCAATTTCAAAGCCAAAGGGGGTTATGGTGTTTTCGATGGTCGAATACAGCTCTTCATAGCTGCGGGATGTGGGGAAGCGGATGTCGAAGTTTTGTAAAATAAAGCCGTTTTCTATTTTTAACACGCTGGCAATACAGGTAAGATAGCCGAAATTGTTGTCTGAAAAGTTAATGCCCAAAGTCTTACCCAGGTATTCGGAGGCCGAATTAGCCAAAAATTCAAAGGCGGTTTTGTTGCTTTCGGGCACAATACCCTTTTCAAGCAGGTCTGCGGCCATAAGACCTATGGCGTTTTTACCGTTTTCGGGCATGGAAGCGTGGGCGGTGATACCGTCATATTTATATTCCCTGCCGTCTATTACAATCGATGCTTGTCCGGCCACTGCGTTGGAAACGGTGCCGGCGGAAAGGCTTTCAATGGCTTTGTCGGCCTTGCCGAGGTTTATTGTTATTTTCATTATTCCCTTTTCGCCGACACATACAGGATATTCGGCATCCGGGGTGAAGGAAAAGACGGGGGGCTTGCGGACGGTTTTGTAATATTCAAGGTCGGTTGAACCTACCTCCTCGTCACAGCCCATAATCAGCCGGATAGAAAAGGGGAGGTTTATTTTGTTTTCTTTAAAATAACGCATGGCGTATAAACCCATAAGCAGAGGGCCTTTGTCGTCGGCAGCTCCCCGGCCGATATACAGGCCGTTGTTCACCGTCAGGGTATAAGGCTCATAGGTCCAGCCGGTGCCGGCGGGAACCACGTCAAGGTGGGCGATAATACCCACTTCGTTTTCGCTGTCGCCATATATCACCGAGCCGCAGTGGTAGTCGTGGTTTTCGGTTTTTAAACCGTATGATTTTGCAATTTCAATGGCTTTGTCAAGCACCCTGCCGCATTCCTTGCCGTAGGGATAAATGCCGTCGGCAGAGGATGCCACCGAGGGAATTTCTATAAGGGAGCGAAGGTCGGATTCGAACTGGGATTGTATAGTCTTATCGCCTAAAAACTCCTTAATGTTCATTTTAATTTTCCTTTCGGTTTAATACAGCTTGAATTCCATGCGCCTTGACATGGTGGTAAAGCCGTAGGAGCGGTAAAAGCCTTCGGCGGAGCCGTCAAACTTCCACACATTCAGCTCAAGGGAAACGCAGTTGTTTTCTCTTGCGAAATCCTTGGCCTCGTCAAGCAGCATACGCCCCACACCACGGCCCCTTGTTTCCTCAAGGACGCACAGATCGTCTATGTAAAGCACCTTCTTGTCCACAAGAATATTATGGTCTTTGGTGTCTCTTATTACAGTGCAGACATAGCCCAGGAAGTTTTCTCCGTCGTATGCCACGAATATACCCTCGTTGAGGTCGTTGATTTTTTCGATAAGCTGTTCTTCTGTATATTTTGTGCCGTTATCCTTGAAAACATCCGGCCTGCCCTTGTGATGGAGTTCGCGAATGCTGTCAAGGAGCTTAAGTATGCCGGGGATGTCCCTTCTTTCGGCTTTCCTTATTTTTATTGCCATAAACAAATCACCTCATTTAACAATATAGCATTCCCATATTTAAAAGTCAATTCAGTAAAGTTATAAAATTATGGCACATTTGTTATTTAAATTGGTGCTTTGTCATAATGTGTCCGGCGTTATCATAAATATTCTATGTAAAATAGTATCGGAGGTAGAATTATGCCTGATTATTCCATCTATAAAGATATTGCCGAAAGGACCGACGGGGATATTTACATAGGCGTGGTAGGCCCCGTCCGGACGGGTAAGTCCACCCTTATTAAAAGGTTTATTGCCGACCTTGCTTTGCCCAATATCAAAAGCGAATATATCCGGGAACGGGCCCGGGACGAAATGCCCCAGTCGGCCTCCGGCAGGACGGTTATGACCACCGAACCTAAATTTGTGCCGGAGGAGGCAGTAACCATAGCCATTGACGAAAATTCCTCCTTCAATCTGAAAATGATTGACTGTGTGGGATATATCGTCCCCGATGCCATAGGCCATATCGAGGAGGGTCAGCCCCGGATGGTTATGACACCCTGGTCAAGTCAGGCAATGCCCTTCGAGCAGGCCGCCGAAACGGGGACAAGAAAGGTTATCAACGAGCATTCCACCATAGGCCTTCTGGTTACCACCGATGGGAGCATTGGGGAAATACCCCGCAGAAGCTATGTGGAGGCCGAACGGCGGGTGGCAACCGAACTTAAGGCAATAAACAAGCCGTTTATTATAATCGTCAACACCACCGCCCCCTCGTCTCCGGAGGCAATAAGCCTGGCAAGTTCCCTGTCGGAGGAATACGGCGTTTCGGCCATACCCGTCAACTGCCTTGAAATGACCGAGTCGGACATTAAAGATATACTTAAAACCGTGTTGTTTGAGTTCCCGGTAAGGGAAATCAAATTCACCTTCCCCGGCTGGTTCGAGTCCCTTGAGGACGAACACCCCATTAAACAGAAGGTGCTTGCCACTCTGTTTACTTATGCCGGAAAGGTGGCAAAGGTGGGGGATATCAAAAAGGCGGTGGAGGTGCTTAAGCTCCCCGATGAAGGCATATCCGGCGGAGTATCCGCCATAGAGCTGGGCAAGGGCGAAGCGGTTGTTTCAATGAATATTCCCGACCGGCTGTTTTATCAGATTCTCGGAGAAAAATCCGGCTTTGAAATTAAAGACGAAAAGGATTTGTTCACCATTCTCACCCGTCTGGCGGACGTTCAGAAGGAATACGGCAAGGTTTCCAAGGCGATTCAGGAGGTCCGGGAAACGGGCTACGGCATAGTGTCCCCTTCCATGGAAGACCTGCGGCTTGAGGAACCGGTTATTGTCAAGCAGGCGGGGGGCTATGGGGTTAAGCTTAAAGCGTCGGCGCCGTCGATACACATGATACGGGCTAATATAGAAACCGAGGTTTCCCCCATTGTGGGCACCGAAAGGCAGTCGGAGGAACTGGTTAAATTCATGCTCAAGGAGTTTGAGGAGGACCCCAAACGGATTTGGGATTCAAACATGTTCGGCAAATCCCTCCACGAGCTGGTTAACGAGGGCTTAAACACCAAGCTTGCCCACATGCCCGAAGACGCCCGGGAGAAGCTTTCAGAAACCCTTCAAAAAATAATAAACGACGGCTCCAACGGGCTTATCTGCATACTGCTGTAGGGGGATAAAATGTTTTGCTCCTTTTCCTCCCTTAGGGATAAGGAAGTTATAAACATAAAGGACGGTAAGATTTTAGGCTGTGTCATAGACATTGAATTCGAAGTCTGCACCGGCAAAATCTGCCGTCTGGTTCTTCCGCCGCCGGGAAAGCTTAACCTTTTCACCTCCTCAAAAAACAAATTATACATCCCCTGGGACCACATAGAAAAAATCGGGGACGACACCATTCTGGTGCGCTGTCCAGAGATAGTATATCAGGCAAAGCAGCGTTAGCAAAAACACGCCTTAAACGGCGTGTTTTTTATTGACTTTTATAAAACGGGGTGGTATAATTGATGTGTGCCCAAAAGGACACATTAATTTCAAAAAGCAGAGAGAGGACATATAATGAGGGTTTATAACAATATGCACGAGCTGGTGGGGAACACCCCCATGGTTAAGCTTAACCATTTTCCCGTTAAAGACGGGATAAACATTTTCGCCAAGCTTGAACTTTGGAATCCCGGCGGAAGCGTAAAGGATAGGCTGGGGTTATACTTTATCGAGGATGCCGAAAGGTCGGGCAAGCTTAAGAAGGGGGCCACAATAATTGAAGCCACCGCCGGCAACACCGGACTTGGCATTGCCTTTGCGGCGATAAACAAGGGGTATAGAGTTATTTTCGTGGTTCCCACCAAGTTTTCGGAGGAAAAAATTTCCCTTATGAAAGCCTTCGGCGCCGAGGTTGTTCAGACTCCCAGGGAGTTCGGCATGGCCGGGGCGGAGGAAAAAACCGAAGAGCTTTTAAAGGAAATCCCCAATTCTATGTCCTTTTATCAGTTCAGAAACCAGGCAAACCCCATGGCCCACTATCTTTCCACGGGACCTGAAATTTATGAGGACATGGACGGGCAAATAGATTACTTTGTGGCAGGAGCCGGCACCGGCGGCACCTATACCGGCGTTATGCGCTATCTTAAGGAGAAAAACCCGAATATAAAAGGCGTCCTTGCCGACCCGGTGGGTTCGATTATCGGCGGCGGCACCGAACACGCCGACTACAACATTGAGGGCATTGGCAACGACTTTGTTCCCGACACCATGGACACCTCTCTTATAGACATAGTGGTAAAAGTTACCGACGACGAGGCCTATAAAACAGCAAGGGAGATTGCAAGGCGGGAGGGCATTATCGCAGGCTCCTCCTCCGGCGCCCAGCTTGCGGCGGCATTGAAACTGGCCGAAAAAATTGACAAAGGAAACATTGTAGTCCTCTTCCCCGACCGGGGCGACAGATACATATCCAAGCATATATACGGTTAAGCCGTTAAAATATGTAACCGCATAAAGCTAACGCTTTATGCGGTTGTTTTATTTGATATTAAACTGGCGGATGATACCTGCGGTCATGAAGTCTGCCATTTCAAGGGCTTCTGCCTGAACGCGGTCGTAAGTCTTTATGCTGCGCTCATACTGGCAGGTGAGCACGAATACTGCTTCGTCCTCGGTCATACGCAGGTGGTCGAACAGCAGCCTGCGCCATTTTGCCTCGCTCCAGAAACGGTTTATACAGGCAAGGAAACGGGCAACTTCTTCGGCGTTGGCATACCATTTTACACGCAGTTTTTCAACTTCACCGGTATTACCCGCCTTGGCGGCGTTGACCAGATCTGCGGCTATGACAAGGTGTTCGGTTAACAGCCGCTTAAACTTATTGGCGTTTTCAGCACCGTAGAAGGGGCGAAGGACATCGGCAAAATCGCCGGGGTTTTGAAGCAGCCTTTCGGTAACAAACTTAATGTCGGGAAGGCTGAAAGCGGTGGAGATTATGAAAAAGTGTGTCCAAAGCACATGCTCCATCCATAACCGTCTTATGGTGTTTGAAAGGTAAAGCCGGCTTGAGGACAGATTTTTATCTATATTACATGAATCCATTGATAGACCTCCATAAATCGGTTTTTAATAAAGGGAACGCTACTATAATTGTATGATGCTTTACAAAACCGGGTGTATCGGCGATATATGGAGGTATAGAATTATTGGTTGTTATACGCTTTCGGCAGTAAAAAACGCCCGCGGATTCGGGGCGTTTTGGCTGTATATTTATTTCTTTATCTTAAACACTATAAATCCCAAGGTCATAAGCACTATCAATGCGGCAAGTATGTAGATATACTGCATATCTTCCGGCGGTTTGACTTCAATGGGGGCTGATGTGTTTTCCGAGCTTGTCGGTTGGGAATAATCACTTAACTTTGCAAATTCCACCACAATGTTTTGGTCGCCGGTTATATTTTTAATAACCACTTTGTTGTCGGCAAAGGTTTTTGCTTCGCCGTTTATGTAAAGGGCTTTGATATAATAGCCCTCGTTGGGGGTAAGGTAAATCGTCAGGTCATCCCCCTCTAAAACCCGGGTGATGTCTCCGGATACATAAGCGGCGCCGCCGGTTGAGGATGTGATATTTATCTCATAAGTCGGAATTTTTTCGAAAATTATATCAACATTAGTGTTTTCGGATATATTTTCGATAATATAGGCTGACATTATTTCCTGGGACACGCCGTTTATCCTAACCGACTTTATACGGTATCCCGTATAGGGATTTACGGTAAAGGCATAGCTTGCTCCCTCGGCTACTGTTGTGCTGCCTGAGGGGGAAACATCCCCTTCGCCCTGAATATTAAAGGTTATGGTGTAATAGTTTATTATTTCCTTCCATACGGCGGTAAGGATAATGGTGTCTTTGTTGAAGGATGAAACGTCCACGGTTTCGCCGGGGCGGCGGATGGAGCCGTTTTCGTCCACCCAGTATAAAAACTCATAGCCTTCTCTGACAAAGGTGTTCTTGGCAACCTTAAAGGTTGTCTTGTTATACATTTCCATCTCGCCAGGGCCTTTGCCGGTTACATTCCCTTCACCGCCCTTGTAAATAACCTTATGGGTGAGAATGGATTCCCCGTTCTTCTGCCAGACGGCGGTAAGCACCGGATTTGCCTTGTTTACGGTGTAGCTGTCGTCCTTTCTGTAAAGGACGCCGTCGCTGTCCACCCAGCCGGCAAAGTCATAGCCGTCCTTTGTGTATGGGCAGGCTTTAAGCTTTATTGTATCTCCGTAGGTTACCGTATAGGGGGCAATGTCCTCTCCTTCGGCATAATCGTCCCCTTTAAGGTAGGAAATAAAGCCGGTTATAACAAGGCTTTTCTTGGGGGGGCGTTTCCAGACGGCGGCTATGGTCATGTCGGAAGACACGTTTTCATAGGTGTCGCCGGGGTTGAATTTTTCGGTTATGGTTTTTCCGTCGGTATCCTTGTAGGAATACTTCCAGCAGACAAACTCATAGTCGGAAAACTTAATGGTGTTTTCGGGGAATACGAAACTTTCCCCCTCCTCCACAGTTAACGCTTCGGGTACCTTACCGGTAAAAAGATGGTCGGATTCGGTACCGTTGAGGGGGTTTATAAATGTATATCCTCTTGTAAATGTTATGGTATAGCTTACAGGCCCGGACGAGGTATTGTCAAGCGACACATCCCCCGAAGTCGTTCCCTCCTCCGCCACTGCAAACACAACCATAAAGGTAGAAAGTATGGCAAGAAGGGTTATAGGTACAACCAGTTTACGCATAATAGCCATAGTTAACTCCGTATTAAACTTACGGGTGTATTTTACCATGTTGTTTCGCCTTTGTAAAGGGGGCATAAGTTAAACTTTGTTGACAAAATAATGTTACTGTGATAAACTTTAAGTCGGTTATATAGACTATTTTAAGAGTATATAAGACAATAGTTTATTTGCAAGAGTTTTGAGTTTAATTTTATTAAGGTGCGGGTGTGAAATGGGAAAATTTATAGTTTTTGACGGAAACAGTATATTAAACCGGGCGTTTTACGGAGTAAGGCCGCTTAATACCAAAGACGGCTTTCCCACCAACGCCCTTTTTGGTTTTATAAATATCCTCCGAAAAAATCTAAATGACACAACCCAGCCCTTTACCCACGGTGCCATAGCCTTTGACACCCCCGCAAAAACGTTCCGCCACATGGCGGCCGACACCTACAAAGCCACCCGCAAGGGAATGCCTGACGATCTGGTAAAACAGCTACCCGTTTCAAAGGAGATTGCATCAAGTCTTGGTCTTACGGTGCTTGAAAAAGAGGGCTACGAGGCCGACGACATAATAGGCACCATTGCCCGGCTTTCGGGCGATGCGGGTATGGAATGCATTGTGGTTACCGGCGACCGGGATTCGTATCAGCTTGTAAACGAAAAAGTAACTGTCCGCCTAGCCGCCACCAACGAAACGAAAATTATAGACCTTGACGCCATTAAGCAGCAATATAATCTTGAACCGAGGCAGCTTATCGACCTTAAGGCTATTATGGGCGATTCCTCCGATAATATTAAAGGTGTGGCCGGGATAGGCGAAAAGGGGGCGCTGGCGTTAATTTGCGAATACGGTTCCCTTGACGGGGTGTATGAAAATCTTGATAAAATAAAGCCGGCGTTAAGCGCAAAGCTTGCCGCAGGCAGGGACGATGCCTATCTTTCCCGCTTTCTTGCCGAAATAAATAAAACCGTGCCTGTTTCAGAAAACCTTTCGGACTACGAAATAAAGGGCCGGGACGATGGAAAGCTGCTTGAAATTTTCACCCGACTTGAATTTTCATCTTTGATTAACAGCTTTAACCTTGAAAAACCCAAGGAAAAGGCAATAAATTATATAAAGAGCGAAATTTACTCAGCAACCCTCCTTTCCCTTACGGCAGACACTTTATATGTGTCAGCAGACGGTGAAAGGCTTGAGGTTTTCGACGGGGAGAATATTTATACCTGCCCCCTTGACCAAACATCGGCAAAGCTGTTTACCGGCAAAAAGCATTTGGTTTTGTGGTCGGTAAAGGATACCGCACGACTACTTTTTGACAAGGGCTTTGACTTTGACTGCAACTGCGACGACGTATCGTTAATGGCCTATCTGGTTACCACCACCGACGGGGGGTTAAGCCCCGAAAAGGCGGCTTTAACCTATCTTGAGGTTGAAAGCTTCCATTCCCTTGCGGCTATACTGAAACCATTAAAAGAAAGCCTTGAAAAGCTGCTTGAAGAAACGGGGAGCGTGGATTTATATAAAGACATTGAGCTTCCCCTTGCCGTCTTACTTGCAAGAATTGAGCATACCGGCTTCCTCCTTGACGAAAAGGGGCTTGTTGACTACGGAAAAGCCCTTGAGGGGCAGATGAGACAAGCCGAAAGTGAAATATACCGTTATGCAGGTCATGAATTTAACATAAATTCCCCAAAGCAGCTTGGGGTGGTGCTGTTTGAGGAGCTAAAGCTCCCCCACTACCGTAAAACCAAAAGCGGTTATTCCACCGACGTGGATGTGCTGGAAAAACTTCTACCCTTCCACCCCATTATTGAGCTTATACTGTTCTACCGTAAAACCGCAAAGTTAAAATCCACCTACTGCGATGGCCTGCTTTCCGCCGTATCCCCCGACGGGCGGGTGCATACCACATTCCGCCAGACATTAACCAAAACGGGACGGCTGTCATCGACAGAGCCAAATCTGCAAAATATACCCGTCAGAACCGAAGAAGGCCGGGAGCTTAGAAAATTCTTTGTCGCCCAAAAGGGATATGTGCTTATAGACGCCGACTATTCCCAGATAGAATTGAGAATTCTTGCCCATATTTCCGGGGACGAGGCTATGATAGAGGCCTTTAAATCAGGTAAAGACATTCACACCTCCACCGCCGCAAGGGTTTTCGGCGTTCCCGAATCAGGCGTAACGCCGGAGATGCGCAAACGAGCCAAGGCGGTTAATTTCGGCATTGTTTACGGCATTGGGGATTACTCATTAAGTCAGGATTTGGGAATAACCAAAAAACAGGCGTCGGATTATATTGAAAACTACCTGAACACCTACCCCAAGGTAAAGGAATACCTTGAAAATATAAAGGACAAGGCAAAGAAAGAGGGTTATGTAACCACCCTCTACGGCAGACGCCGGTATATTACCGAGCTTAAATCCACCAAAAAGCAGATGGTGGCTTTTGGTGAACGGGTGGCAATGAACACCCCCATCCAGGGCACCGCTGCAGATATTATAAAAAAAGCAATGATAGACGCCCACCGGGCCATAATCCAAAGCGGTCTTGACGCAAAAATAATTCTTCAGGTCCATGACGAGCTTATTGTGGAAGCAAAGGCCGAGGATAAGGATAAGGTAAAGGAAATTTTAATAAGATCCATGGAAAACGCCTGTATTCTCAGCGTTCCCCTTACGGTGGATGCCGGAATAGGGCCAAACTGGTATGACGCCAAAAATTAAGTTGTTTTTGAAAGGACATGAAATAAAAAATGGTTAATTTAAACGGAAGGAAGGCAAGGATGCTCCTTGTCTACCCCGACTACACCGACCGGGACAACAAGGGAAAGGCCCACGGAGGAAACTATTCCGAAGGACTTGCCTCAATATCGGCGGTGTTAAAACAGGGAGGGCATGACTGCAAGCTCCTTCACCTTCTTTATTTCCACAGCGAGCTGGAATACAAGGAAAAGCTTAAAGCCATGGGCAAATTTGACGTTATAGGCTTTTCCATCCGCACCACCGCCTTCCCCGACTCACAGTTATATATAAAATGGACAAAGGAAGTTTACCCGGATGTGTTTATCATCTGCGGTTCCTACCATGTTACGCTGGTGCCCGAGGATGTGCTTGCCCTGCCCGGCGTGGACTGTGTCTGCATAGGCGACGGGGAATATGCCGAGCTTGAGTTACTTGACAAAATGTCCGCCGGCGAGGATTATACGAACATAGAATCATTATGGTTTAAAGACAAGGACGGGAATTTTATTAAAAATCCCGTAAGGCCTTTGTTTGCCGACCTTGACCGGATACCCATACCCGACTTTGACCTTTTCGACTATGCCAACCTTGAATCCATGAAGGTTCACACCGCCATTGTGGTGGTAAGCCGGGGATGCTTTTACAACTGCACCTACTGCGGCAACGGCAATTTCAGAAAAGTGTATCCCAACAAAAAGCTGTATGCCCGTTTCCGCTCCCCCGAAAATGCCATACTGTATCTTAAAACCCTTATTACCAAATATCCGTCAATTAAATACATCAACTTCCGGGATGCCATTTTCAATATGTTCCCCGACTGGTTCGATAAATTTATCGAACTGTATAAAAAAGAAATAGGACTCCCCTGCACCGGCAACATCCGCTTTGACATTTTAACCGAGGACACGGTTAGAAAAATGAAGGAAGCCGGCTTTTACACCATTGACATGGGCCTTGAGTCGGGGGACCAGGAGATGAGGTTTAAATATCTCAAACGCTACCAGACCGACGAGATGATTATAAACTGTTCCAACTGGTTCCATAAATACGGCATAGCCCAGCTTACCTATAACATAATCGGCCTGCCTTATGAGGATATCCACAAGGCGCTTAAAACAATAAAGCTTAACGCCAGAATTAATTCCGACCAGACGGTGGTTAATATATTCTACCCCTACCCGGGAACAAAGCTGTATGACATTGCAAAAGAGGCAGGGTTTATACCCGAGGACGCCAACCCCAATAGAAGGGTTCCCCTTGTCCAGCCCCAATTTACCGAAAAAGAGGTTTTGTTTATAGAAGCCTACTTCTACCACTTTGTCAAGCGGTATAAACGTGCATACCGGATGCCTGAAAAGATAGGCAGAATCTATGAAAAAATTCTTGACAAGCGTGTTACCGGCAAATGGGTGCCCCATTCCTTTTTGGTGTGGGTGCATGACGCCTATATGTTTTTACGGAACAAGCTAAGGGATTTCCTTGTAAACCGTCTGCCCAAGGTGTATCTGATGCTAAGAAAGCTAAAGCACCGCAAGAAGGCAAAGGCAAAGGGTTAATATATGGGAATTTTATATGTGGTGGCAACCCCTATCGGAAATATGTCCGACATTACCCAAAGGGCGGTTCAAACATTGTCGGGCGTTGACTTTGTGGCCTGCGAGGACACAAGGGTGGGGGGAAAGCTGTTGAATCTGCTGGGAATAAAAAAGCCCCTTGTTCCCTACCATGAGCATAATAAACGCCATTTCGGCGAGGAAATTATAAAACGCCTGCAATCGGGCGAAAACTGCGCCCTTATAACCGACGCCGGAACCCCTGCCATATCCGACCCGGGTGAGGATTTGGTTAAGCTTTGCCACGATAACGGCATAACCGTCGTCCCCATACCCGGGGCATGTTCGGCAGCGGCGGCTTTGTCCGTGTCGGGCATAGGCTGCAAGCGCTTTTGCTTTGAGGGCTTTCTACCCGAAAACAATTCCGAAAAAGAAAAATACCTTGCTTCCCTTGCAAAGGAAAAAAGGGCGATGGTGTTTTTCTCCCCTCCCCATGATTTGATTAAAGTATTGTCATCATTATACGCCGCCTTTGGTGACCGTCAGGCCACGCTATGCAAGGAGCTGACCAAGCTTAACGAAAAAATAACCCTTTCCACCCTGGGCAGGCTGGTTGACGAAGTTAAGTCGGCAGGCAGCGTAAAGGGTGAATATGTCATAGTAGTGGCAGGCTATGTCCCCCGTAAAGAGGATGAGTTTTGGTATAACATGACGGTTGTAGAGCACGTGGAACATTATGTAAACCTCGGTATGACCAAAATGGACGCCATAAAAGCGGTAGCCTCCGACCGGGGTGTGGGCAAAGGCGAGATATATAAGAAAGTAAATTAAAAATAATCGTTTTTCTTTCCTTTGTAGGTTACCGGTAGATTATCTGTGTTTTCAAAGGAGGGTGAAAATGCTAAAAAGGTATTTTGAACGGTTAAAAGATTGTTCTAAGGTTGTATAGCCTTTTTATGCGTTCTTATTATATTAAGTTAATCCCAGTTAAAGCTGTAACATGTAAAAAACGCCGGTAAAACCGGCGTTTTTGCTTATTCATTTAGAAATTTATCAACTATTTCGATTTGCTTTTTTACCGCATCGGGGGAGGGGCCGCCGTAGGAGGTGCGGCGGGCAACACAGTTTTCAAGGTTTACCGCATCGTATATGTCGTTGTCGAAAACCGAGGAAAATTCCTTGTATTTTTCAAGAGGAAGGCTTTCTAAGGTTTGTCCGGTTTTAACGCACTCGTTAACAAGCCTGCCGGTGATTTTATATGCATCCCTGAAAGGAATACCCTTTCTGGTAAGGTAATCGGCGCAGTCGGTGGCGTTAATAAACCCTTTCGATGCCGCTTTCCTCATGTTATCGGCGTTTACCGTCATTTCGGCAATCATGGGGGCAAAAATTTCAAGGCAGGCTTTAATGGTGTCCGATGAGTCGAAAACAAACTCCTTGTCCTCCTGCATGTCCTTGTTGTAGGCCAAAGGAAGCCCCTTAAGCACAGTCAGCATCCCCATAAGGTCACCGTAAACCCGGCCGGTTTTACCCCTGACAAGCTCGGCTACGTCGGGGTTTTTCTTTTGGGGCATGATTGACGAGCCGGTGGAAAAGTTGTCTGAAATGGTTACAAAGCCAAATTCGCTCCCCGACCAGTAGACGATTTCCTCGGCAAACCGGGAAAGGTGGGTTATTAAAAGAGCGCAGGCGGAAATAAAATCAACGCAAAAATCCCGGTCGGAAACCCCGTCAAGGGAGTTTATGCAGGGAGTGTCAAAGCCGAGGAGGGATGATTCAAAAAACCTGTCGGTGTCATAGGTGGTCCCCGCAAGGGCCAAGGAGCCTATGGGAGATATGTTCATCCGCCGTTTGGCGTCTTCAAACCTTGAAATATCCCGCATAAACATGGCGGCGTAGGCCAACAGATGGTGGGCAAAGGTTACCGGCTGTGCCCGCTGCATATGGGTATACCCCGGCATGACGGTGTTTATATTTTCCTTTGCTTTTTCGTTTAAAACTTTTATAAGGTTTTTTGTAAGGGCAGTTATTTCGTCGGTCTGGCTTTTAAGGTGCATGCGCAGGTCGAGGGCTACCTGATCGTTACGGGACCTTGCGGTGTGGAGCTTTTTGCCGGCATCTCCTATCCGTTTGGTTAGCTCCTGCTCCACAAAGGTGTGAATATCCTCGGCGTTTTGGTCTATTTCCAGCCTGCCGTCGATAATTTCGGTTTTTATTTCATTTAAGCCGGATACAATTTTTTCGGCGTCGTCTGTAGTGATTATGCCCTGTTTTTCAAGCATTCTTGCATGGGCTATCGAGCCGTCGATGTCCTCTTTGAACAGACGGCAGTCGAAGGATATGGAGGAGTTGAATTTATCTGTCAGCAGGCTTGTGTCCTCAAGACGGCCTTCCCAAAGCTTTGACATGGTTTTCACTTCATTTCGGTTAAATTTTGGTTTTTTTAATTATATCAGAGGGTTTGGGGTTTGTCAAATAAAAATGGTGTTGCAGGGGGTGGTCATTTATTTTATAGCACCCGTTAAATGATTGGGTGTATATTATAACCAGATGGCATAGCCGGCGGATTTCATCTGAGGCAACGCCGAAGATTTAAATCGGCATTAGCGGGATTTCATACACCCGTAAGGGTAAATTTTACTTTCGTTATCATCTTTCCCGTATTTAAGGCTCACCCCTCATCCACCGCTGAAGCGGTCCCCCTTCCCCGAAAGTCGGAAGGCTTTTTTATATTTCATCTCCCTGCCACTACATTAAGATCAAATATCTATCGATTAAAAATAAATATAACTGCACCAAAGGTGCAATATAACTGCCCGAAGGGCAATATACCTGTGCCGAAGGCACAATACAACTGCGAGTGAAACGAGCAATCTAGTCGCCACGAAGTGGCCACACCCCCTCATCCACCGCTGGCGCGGTCCCCCCTTCCCCGAAAGTCGGAAGGCTTATTTATATTTCATCTCCCTGCCACAACATCAATATATTACTAACTTAATATACACTCAAATCAAACAAAACCCGCAGGGGTTTATGGTAAACAAAAAAGCCGCGGTTGCGGCTTTTTTGCAGGCATACTTTGGTTTATAGTGGCAGCCTATTTTTGCTTCACGGCTGCATAGCATTCACTGCAGTAAACGGGGCGGTCAGTTGTGGGCTGGAAGGGGATAACGGCTTCTTTTCCGCATTGTGCACATACAGTCGTAAATGTAACCCTAGGAGCCTTTGCCGCATTTTTTCTTGCATCCCTGCAGGCTTTGCACCTTTGAGGTTCGTTCTGGAACCCCCGTGCGGAATAAAATTCCTGTTCACCGGCGGTAAAAACGAACTCGGAACCGCACTCTTTGCAAACCAATGTCTTGTCTTCGAACATGTCTACTACCTCGCTTGAAATTTTTATAATAACCCTCCCGACGTGTGCCTGCCGTGTCTACGTCCGCCGTTCGGATTTATTACCCCTTTTTTTCTTTAGTTTTAGTTTTATCCTTGTTATGGCGTTGTCCACGCTCTTTACGCTGCAACCCAGTTTCTCCGCCATTGCCGTATAGGACATACCAGATATATAAAGGGACAGCGTCTGTTTTTCAAAGGGTGAAAGCAGCCCTACAAACTGTCTGTATATGGTCTTGTAATCTTCCTTGTCGACTGCCTGGCTGCCCGGAGTTATGTCCGTTTCGGCTGTGTCCGGCATTTGGATAACCCGATTCTGGCGGTTTAACTTGCGTAATGCGGAAATTACCGAGCGTTTAATACAAAGCGAGGCGTAGGTGTTAAATGAAGACGATTCATTGTCATAGGTGCGGATTGCTTTTATTAACCCAATAACCCCTTCCTGAACTAAATCGTCCTTTTCGGATTCCGGGGGCGAAAAGTTGGAAACGCACCAAAACACTACCGGAAGATATTCCCGATATAGCCGGTCAAAGGCCTCCTCATCATTGTTCCTTGCGGCAAGGATAAGGTCAAATTCACTGTTTTTGCCATAGACGGTGGTTTTATTGTCATTTTTCATCATAACACACCGCCAAACTTATATTTATGTCTTTTTTCTTTTGCATTATATACCAATTTTTTAATTTTGTCAATATAAAATATTAAATTTGTTAACTTTTTAGGTGGATTTTATAAAACGACTGTTCGCACTAGCCTTATCAGGCGTTTAACCTTACCATATCTGCCATATCCCTGCTTTGGCTGCATAGCTGCCTGACGGCGGCCTTCATATTTTCAAGGTTTGCCAGCTCGTCTTTTAACAGGGCTATCTGGCACCTTGCCCGGATAAGGTTGTGACAGGGCTTGCGGGTTATGAAATACACGTCCCCGTCAAGGTAGTCGGTTAAAAACCGGGCGGCGCATTCAAGGGTTATGGCAATAACGCCTATTGGGAGGGTTTCAAGCTCAAAGGGGGTGAAGTTTGCCTTAATTTTAGGGATATACCCCCTTGCGAAGGCGTAGAACATATCCATATCGAAGGATACCTTTGACAAATCCTCCTCGTCCTCGTCTGCGGTGTTAGCACCGAAGCGGATTGCGTCGCCGAAGTCGTGGGCGGCAAAGCCCGGCATAACCGTATCAAGGTCAATGATTGCCAAAGGTTTAAGGGTAACTTGGTCAAACATTACATTATTACACTTGGTGTCGTTGTGGGTTACCCTGAGGGGGATAAGCCCCTCCTCCTTAGCTCTGCGGAAAAATGAGGAGTATTCGGTAAAGGAGGTTAAAAACTCGAATTCCTTTTGCACTTCACCAAACCTGCCGAAAGTATTTTTTTTGGCAGATAAAATAAGGTTTTCAATGCGTTTTTCGGTGTTGTGAAAATCGGGTATGGTTTCATGGAGTAATTCTGCAGGGCAGTCGGACAGCAAAGACTGAAAGGTGCCGAAAGCCTCGCCGGTGCGCTCCATAATAATAAGGTCGGGCTTGTTCACCGAAACGGCGCCGTAGATGTAGCTCATTGCCCGCCAGTGGTCCCCGCTCCGGTCGGTGTAAAGGTAACTGCCGGAGGTGGTTTTGTAAAGGCGGACAGACTTGCGGTTTATGTCGGGGTCATCCTTTAGCTTTTCCCTTATATGCCCGGTTATAAGGGCGTGGTTTTCAACGTTTTTGTCGGGGGTTTTAAAGGCTACCGAGTTTAGCTTTTGAAGTATAAAGGCACGTATTCCCTTTGGCGTTTCAACGTCCACCCGGTAGGTTTGATTTATATTGCCGTTCTTTAGGTGTTCCCAGCCTTTAATTTCGCCCAGATTAAAATTTCGGCTTACTTCCGATAATGTTTCGGCGATACTGTAAGACATCTGCTCACTCTTTCTTAAGTTTTGTCCACGAAATACAAAGGGGCTTTTTCCATTGCCTCCTTTGCTTTTTGCCACACCGCAGGCGAGGACATAAGGGTGCAGTTTGCTTCAAGAACTTTACCCTTTGACATTTCGTATTGGTTTAATAGTCCCTCTACCCGGTCGTAGCGCTGGACGGTGTTGGCAAAGCCGTGGGTGCGATACGTTGCATTATATGATTTGCCGTCGTAATCTGTCAATGTGTATTCAAGGTAGTCACCGTAGAGATAATCGGGTTCGGTAAGCTCCTCCACTCCGTGCATGGAGGTGTTGGGATGTGTGGTGCAGCCTAAAAACAGTATTTTTCCGCCCTGTTCCTTTAGTATGTAAAACGGGGAGTTTTTGCCCACCGGAGTGCGGTCAAGATAATGGTTTTTTGTAAACTCCCTTGCCAAATGACCGTAAGCTGTGCAGGAGTGGGTGGGGTGCATTGAGCGGACTGTCCCCTCCCGGGATAAAAAGAAGTTGGGAAGGTAGCCGATGCAGGCGGGGGTGTTTTTAATATCAAAAAAAGGACTTTCCTCAGTTACGTTTGAATAGGAAAGGGCGGGGAGTATCAACGTCCCCTTTTCGCCTACGGCGGTTATAAGTCCTTCTATAACATCGTTTGCGGTTATCCCTTTGCCCAATGACTTGAAAGACGAGTGGACAAGAAGGCAGTCGCCCTTTTTAACGCCTAAATTTTCAAGTTGGTTTGCTATAAGTTCTTTCATTTTCATACCCTCATTATTTTTAACATACCCCGAAGATGCCGGTTTGTCCGGGGCGAACGTTGTTTTCGGCAAGGTTTAACGGAACATAACCGCCATTAACATGGTAAATATATTTTTCCGACATATTGCAAACGCAAAATATTTTACCGTAATTGCCGTATTCCCGTTCAAAGGCAAAAAAGCCGTCATTGGACTGGATGATGTGGGTTTTACCCTCCGTCAACGCCTTAGAATTGAAACGGATGGCATTGATTTTTCTTATATAATCCGTAATTTCTTTGTCCTCTTTTCCCCACGGGAACATTTGGCGGTTGAATGGGTCCCGCCAGCCCTCAAGGCCGGCCTCGTCGCCGTAGTATATGGCCGGTATTCCCGGCAGGCAGGCAAGCAGGGTGTAGGCCGCCAAAAACAGCCTTTTTCCCTTTTCCCGCTGTTCGGGGGTTAGGCGAAGCTTTGACAGATATGAGCCCGGCATATCATTGCCGTCATAACCCGACAGGATGTTTATAATCCTTACGGTATCGTGGCTGCCCAGCATATTAAGCATTAAAAACAGCTTTTCGTCGGGGTAGTATTTTAGCTGATTTTCAAGGACATCCCTTAAAAACACGGCGTTTCCGGTCTGGAAATATTTTATTATTCCCTCCCTTACGGGATAATTGGTGGCCGAATCAAGGGCTGCGCCGTAAAAGTAGGACTTTCTTTGGGAATAGGCAACCTTTTCGGTTACATCCTCCCATACTTCGCCTATTATAACGGCATCAGGATTTATGCCCTTTGTGGCGGATGTTATTTCCTCAAGAAAATCGTTATCGTATTCGTCCACCACGTCAAGGCGCCAGCCGTCAAGGCCCATGTTCATGTATTTGGGGATAACTCGTTTACATATAAAGTCACGGTAGGATTTAATTTTTTTGATTTTGGGCAGGTTGGTTATTCCCCACCAGCAGTCGTAGGTGCCGTCATCACAAATTTCAAACCATTCCCGATACCGGGAGTCTTTGTTGTGATAAGCTCCGCCGTAAAGGTTTTTATAATCGAAATAAACCGAATCCCGCCCTACATGGTTGAACACCCCGTCAAGGATGACCTTTATTCCCCGTTTATGGCATTCGTCAATTAGCAACCTCAGTGCTTCGTCACCCCCGAACATTTCGTCGACCTGTAAAAAATCCCCCACGTCATATTTGTGGTTGGAATAGGCCTTAAACACGGGGCTTAAATACAGCCATTCGGTGTTAAGGGAGGAAATATAGTCGAGCTTGTCGATAATACCGTAAATGGTGCCGCCGAAAAACTCATTGTTTTCCACATAATCCCCGGGGTGTTCGGGGTATTGGGTTATTCGACCGCTTTGGTTGTAAATAGCGTCGGGACGTGTTATAACGCTGCCGCCTTTGGCAAAGCGGTCGACAAAAATATGATAAATTATCCCCCTTGGAGGGGTGATGGTTTTATAAAGGTTATCCACCACAAGGATTTTGCTTTCATAGGTGAATATGCCGCCGTCCCGGCCTTTGGCTTTTATGCTAAAGCGGTATAGGCCGCGGGGAATTTCGGGAAAGTCGAAAAATGTCGAACTTCCCTCTTTTACACCCTCCGTTTGGGCGACAAAACCCATGTCGCCGGAAATTTCCATGCCTGCTTCGGTAAAACCGTCGCCGCTTAGGGCAATGCGGAAAGGCCTGCCGGCGTATTTTACGATTTTGTGGGTTTTTATTCCATTTTCGAAAAAGGTAAGGGATATATTATCCATTGTGTTTTTCAAGGTGCCAGATATTTGCCGCATACTCGTTTATGCTCCGGTCGGCGGCGAAAATACCGGCTTTTGCAATATTTATCAAGGCCGAACGGTTCCATGCCCGTTTGTCAAGATATTTAGCAGAGGCGGCTTTGTGGGCCTCGGCATAATAGGCGAAGTCGGCAAAGCACATAAAGGGATCGGACACGCCGTAGGAGTAAAGGAGATAATTGGCTATATCCGAAAACGACCTTCCCCCAAAGCCTTCCTGCAGGGAGTCGACGGCCTTTTTAAGGTTGGGGTTGGAGTTATAATAATATGACGAAGCATAGCCCTTTTTCCACAGCTCGTCCACCTCTTCGGCGGTGTGGCCGAAAATGAAGATGTTTTCCCTGCCTACCGACTGGGCGATTTCCACATTGGCCCCGTCAAGGGTGCCGATGGTTAAGGCGCCGTTTATCATAAACTTCATGTTGCCGGTGCCGGAGGCCTCCTTGCCGGCAAGGGATATCTGCTCGCTTATCTCTGCGGCGGGAATGAGCTTTTCCGCAAGGGAAACCGAGTAGTTTTCAAGGAAAACCACCTTAAGTTTGCCCCTGGCCGCCTCGTTTTTATCGATATCCGCCGCAAGGTAGCAGATAAATCTTATAATGTCCTTGGCCAGATAATACCCCGGCGCAGCCTTTGCACCGAAGATAAAGGTCTGGGGGTGGATTTTTAGATTGGGGTTTTCCTTAAGCCGGACATAAAGAGATGCTATATACAAGGCGTTCATAAGCTGGCGCTTGTATTCGTGAAGCCGTTTCACCTGAACGTCGAAAACCGAGTTGGGATCAATCAGGGTGCCGGTTTTTCTGTAAAGGTAATTTGAAAAGTCCTCTTTGTTTTTACGCTTTATTTCGGCAAGTCTGTCAAGCACCGAAGAGTCGTTTTGGAATTTTTGCAGGTTTTCCAGCTCACTCGGGTTTTTACGGTAGCCGTCACCTATGCATTCCTCTATAAGGCCGGCAAGGCGGGGATTGGCCATACACAGCCAGCGACGGTGGGCAATTCCGTTGGTTACGTTGGTTATCCTGTCGGGGAACATATCGTCAAAGTCCTTAAAGACACTTTTTTTGAGTATGTCCGAATGAAGTCCCGACACACCGTTTACCGTGTGGGAGCCGATAACCGACAGGTTTGCCATTTTGACAAGGCCGTGGCTTAACACCGCCATACGGTTGACCTTGTCCCAGCTGCCGGGGAATTTTATCCACGCCTCGGCGCAAAAACGGCGGTTGATTTCTTTTATTATCGAATAAATCCGCGGCAGCTTTATGCGGAACAGATTGTCGTTCCAGCATTCCAGCGCCTCGGGGAGCACCGTGTGGTTGGTATAGGTTATGGTGTTTACGGTTATCTCCCATGCCTTTTCCCAGGGGTAGTTGTGGACATCCATAAGCAGCCGCATAAGTTCGGGTATGGCAAGGGCGGGATGGGTGTCGTTTATATGGATTGCAACCTTTTCGTGCAGGTTGTCAAGGGTTTTATAGGTTTGAATGTGGTTGTCTATAATATTCTGCAGCGATGCCGAAACAAGAAAATACTGCTGGCTTAACCGTAATAACTTGCCTTCATGGTGGTTGTCGGCAGGATACAGCACCCGGCTTAAGGTTTCGGCTATGGTGTTTTCCTCCACCGCTTTAAGATACTGACCCTGGGAGAAGGCCTCCATATTAAAGTTGGACACTCCCTTGGCCCGCCACAGACGGAGGGGGGATACGGCTTCAGAGTCGTAGCCCGAAATAAACATATCATAGGGTTCCGCCACGATTTCGTCAAAATCGGTGTGGACTATGTCAAGATGGTTGTCCCTCCACACCTCATCCACCCGGCCGCCAAGCCGGACACGCACCGCCTTGTCCTTGCGGGGGACAAGCCACACTTCGCCGTTGGGCAGCCAGATATCGGGGAGTTCAAGCTGCTCCCCGTCGACTATTTTCTGCCTGAAAAGGCCGTATTCGTAGCATATTGAATATCCCCTTGCGGGATAACCCAGTGTGGCAAGGGAGTCCATAAAGCAGGCGGCAAGCCTGCCGAGACCGCCGTTGCCCAGTCCCGGGTCAACCTCTACCTCGAATATATCATCAAGGGAAAAGCCCATTTCGTTTAAAATTTCCCGGTAAATATCGGTAAGACCAAGATTAAACAGGCTGCTTTTAAGAGATGGGCCGAGGAGAAATTCCATGCACAGGTAGTAAAGCCGTTTTTCCCGGCTGTCGTTAACCTCTTTTTTAAACTTTCTATCCTTTTCGGCTAAAATGTCCCGGACGGTAAGCACCGCCGCCTTATACACCTGCTCAGGGGTGGCCTCTACGGGGGACACCGCAAAATAGCGGGACATTTTTGTTGTAAGCTCTTCACGTACTTTGTTTTTTGTAAATTCCATATTGCTTTCCGTAAATTAACTGTATAACAGTCTTATATATTCTTTTGCGGATTTTTTCCAGGAAAAATCCACCCTCATTACTTTTTCCGCAAGGTTGTTCCAGTATTCCCTGTCCCGGTAACAGTCGGTGGCACGACGGACTGCCTGTAACAGCTCCCACGCCGAATAGGGGGCAAAGGTAAAGCCGTTTCCGCCGCCTTGCCAGCCGATATCTTTAATGGAGTCATACAACCCGCCGGTTTCTCTCACCACGGGAATGGTGCCGTAGCGGGAGGCTATCATCTGGGACAGGCCGCAGGGTTCCGACCGGGAGGGCATAAGGAATATGTCGCTGCCGGCATATATCTGCTTGGAGTAGGCCTTGTCGAATACCAAAGATACCGAAACCTTGTCGGGATATTTTTCCGAAAGGTTTACAAAAAAGTTTTCGTAATAATAATCCCCTTTGCCTAGTATGACAAGCTGAATGTCCTCCTTTAACAAATCGTCCGCCGCAAGGGTTACCAGGTCAAGGCCCTTGTGGTCCACCAGGCGGGAAACTATTGAAATCACCGGGGTGTCGGGTTTTACCGGCAGGCCGGCGGTTTTTTGAAGGGTTTCTTTGTTTTTGGCTTTGCCCTCCATGTCCCGCCAGGAGTAGTTGCAAGCAATTTCTTTGTCTTTTGCCGGGTTGTAGTAATCACGGTCAATGCCGTTTAGGATACCGGTGATTTTGGACTTGTTCTGCTCAAGGACATAATGAAGTCCGTGGGAGAATTTGGGGGATAAAATTTCTCTGGCGTAGGTGGGGGAAACGGTGGAAATTTTGTCCGCCGACACTATCGCCCCCTTCATTAAATTAATATCCCCGTTATAGTCGAGTATGACTGCCTTATCCTCGGGAATATCAAAAACATCCCCGAGAATCTGGGGGTTGTATATCCCCTGATAGGCGATATTATGTATTGTAAACACGGTTTGAATATTGTCATATCCGTCAAGGGGTTTATATTTGCAGTTTAGATAAACTATGGCAAGGGCGGTCTGCCAGTCGTGGCAGTGGAGAATGTCGGGGAAAAAGCCTATATGGGGCATAATTTCAAGGACTGCCTTTGAAAAGAAGGCAAACCTTTCCCCGTCGTCATAATGGCCATATAAAGTGCGGCGGTTGAAATAGTATTCGTTGTCTATGAAATAATAGGTAACTCCCCGCTTTTGAAGGGAGTATATGCCGCAATACTGGTTACGCCATGCAAGGGGGACGTTTATTTCCCCAAGCTTTGTCATTCGCCTGCGGACCGATGCGTCTATGGTGCCGTATAAGGGCATTACCACCCGTATGTCGGCGTCGGCCTTGTATTCCTTGTGCAAAGCCTCCGGCAGGGAGCCTATAACCTCCCCAAGTCCGCCGGAGGAGGCGAAGGGATGGCATTCGGAGGCGGCGAAGAGTATTTTTTTCATTAATAACCCCACCTTTAAAAAATAACCGTATTTGTTATATCTGAACCAGTTTTCCTATATAAAAGGGCAGTGTTTCGTGGCCGGACAGGCTTCTGCCGTCCCGTATAACCACGTTTTTGTCGGCGATAACGGCATTAAGGGTTACGTTATCCCCCACTATGGTGTCCTGCATAAGTATGGAGTTTTTGACATAGGCGTTCTTGCCCACGGTAACCCCGCGGAAAAGCACCGAGTTTTCCACTCTGCCGTGGATAATGCAGCCGTCGGCGATAAGGGAGTTTTTAACCTCGGCCCCATCGGCATAGACGGTGGGGGGAGAGTTGCGCACCTTGGTCAACACCGGACGCCCCGGCACGTCAAACAGGCTTTTACGCACCTGCTCGTTTAGCAAATCCATGTTGCACATATAGTAGGTCTGCATGGAATCTATGGTGGCAAAATAGCCTTCGTGCCTGAAAACCTGAATGTTCTTTACATTTATGTTTTTCCTTACAATGTCCTGCACAAAGGAGTTGTAGTTGTAGGCGATAGCCTCGGTAACCAGGCTTTCAAGGAACCGCCGCCCCATAACCCAGATATTTGCTGAAATGTCGGCATAGCCGCTTTCCTTGCCGGTATAGGCCGAAATATCGGTTAGCCGCCCTTCGTCGTCATATTTAACCGTATGGACATGGTTGGCGTTGTCGGGGGTGAGATACATCCGCTTTATCATCATGGTGGCATCGGCGGCGGTGGAAATATGGTGCTCTATAAGTTCACTAAGGTCTATATTGCTTATAACGTCGCAGTCGCACAGCACTACATATTCCTCGGTGCAGCCGCTTATAAAGGATATGATGTTTTTTAACGCCTCAAGCCGGGTGGAGTATAAAAAGTTTTGGGGGTTGGCAAAGGCGGTGATATAGGGGGGCAATATCTGTATTCCTCCGGCCCGGCGGGCAAGGTCCCAGTCTTTGCCCGAGCCGAGATGGTCCATAAGGGACTGATAGTTATAATGGGTTATAACCCCCACATGGTTTATTCCGCTGTGAACCATGTTGGAAAGGGTGAAATCAATCAGCCGGTAGCGGCAGCCGAAGGGAACCGATGCCATTGTCCGGCGTTTGGTCAGTTCGGGTATGTTTTTGTCATGAATATTTGAAAATATTATTCCTACAACCGACATTTTACACCCTCCCTGCCTTTATAAGGTTTTCGTTTATATAATCGCTGCCTACGTTTTCATTGTCGGGGATTTTGGAATAGGGGGGAACTTCAAGACTGCCCCCCACAAGGGTAATGCCAGAAGCGTCTGCCTTGGGTTTGCCTATTTCGCATCCTGCCCCTATGCGGCTTTCCGAATCGATAATCGAATAATAAATTTTACTGTTGCGTCCTATGGTGACGTCGGACATTATAACACTGTCTTTAACCTCGGCGCCGCTCTCCACCCTAACGCCGCTTGACAGCACCGAATTTTCCACCCGGCCGTAGATTTCGCACCCTTCGGTGATAATTGAGTTTACCACCACCGCATTAGGTCCCATGTAATGGGGGGGAGCGGCGTAGTTACGGGAGTATATACGCCACGACCTGTCGTTGATGTCGAACTTAGGCTTGTCGCCAAGCAAATCCATATTGGAATCCCACAAGGACTGGATTGTCCCCACGTCCTTCCAGTAGCCCGAAAAGGGGAAAGCAAACAGCCTTTCGCCCCCTTCCAGCATGGCGGGGATTATGTTTTTGCCGAAATCGTTTTCGCTTTGGGGATTTTTTTCGTCTTCCTCAAGATATTTTATAAGCTTTTCGGCTGAAAACACATATACCCCCATTGACGCCTTGGTGGAGGTGGGGTTTTTGGGTTTTTCCTCGAATTTGAAAATTCTCCCCTCGTCGTCGGCAGACATTATGCCAAAGCGGGAGGCTTCTTCAATCGGCACGTCGATAACCGCTATGGTGCAGTCGGCGTTTGATTTTTTATGGAAGTCCACCATGGCGTGGTAGTCCATTTTATATATATGGTCGCCGGACAGGACAATTATGAAGTCGGGGGAATAGCGTTTTATAAAGTGGAGATTCTGGTAAATGGCATTTGCCGTTCCCTTATACCAGTCGGCATGCTTTGACGCCTGATATGGGGGCAAAACCGTTATGCCGCCGAAGCTGCGGTCAAGGTCCCAGGGGCGGCCGTTGCCTATATATTCGTTTAGCATCAACGGCTGATACTGGGTTAACACCCCCACCGTGTCTATGCCCGAATTTATACAGTTGGAAAGGGGAAAGTCTATTATTTTATATTTCCCGCCGAAGGTAACCGCAGGTTTGGCGGTTTTTTCGGTAAGCAGCTTCAGGCGGCTTCCCTGCCCTCCCGCAAGGAGCATTGCAATACATTCCTTTTTCTTTATCATTGTTGTCCCTCCGTCATTTGCATTTATATGGGTTCCGAAAGGGTATGGCGTTTATATGTCTTTGGTATTTTTAAAAAAGCATACCGTAAGGGGGGGCAGTTGGATGGATATTTCATATCTATTGCCCTTCTTTTTTGCCCGGACTGCTTTTTTATTATTGCTTGGCTTGCTGGAAAATACTTCCCTATACCAGCCGGGTTTTGTTACCGGGACGGTGTAGACTTCCCTGTGAACGGGGGAAAAGTTAAATACGCACACCAGCTTTTTACCTGCGGCGTTTATCCGTTCAAACAGATAGACGTTATCGCTTTTCCGGTCGGCGTCAAGCCAATTAAAGCCTTCACTTTCCCCGTCGATTTCCCATAGTTCGGAATTTTCAAGGTAAAAGTGATTTAATGCCTTAACATATTCCTTCATGTCCCGGTGGGCAGGATAATCGAGCATAAACCATTCAAGCTGGCTTGCATAGTCCCATTCCCTAAACTGGGCAAATTCGCACCCCATAAAGAGCAGCTTCTTACCCGGGTGGGAATACATCCAGCCCAGATAGGTTTTCATACAGTCGAACTTCTGGGCATAGTCCCCGAACATTTTGTCTATAAGCGACTTTTTGCCGTGAACCACCTCATCGTGGGATATGGGAAGGACGAAATTTTCGTCAAAGGCGTAGGTGGAGGCAAAGGACATGGTGTTATGGATACCCGCACGGAAATATGAGTCGGTTTGAATGTAATTCAACGTATCGTTCATCCAGCCCATGTTCCATTTAAGGTTAAAGCCAAGGCCATGCTTTCTGGTAACGCCCACATAGGAGGTGGATTCCTCGGCAATCATAAGGGTGTCCGGGAATTTCGACTTAATATATGCGTTTAAATCTTTGAAAAATGCCACCGATTGATAGTTTATGTTGGTGCCGTCGGGATTGGGATTCCATTCCCCCGGCTTTCTACCGTAGTCAAGATAAAGCATTGACGCCACTGCATCCACCCGCAATCCGTCGGCGTGGTATTTTTCAAGCCAGAAGGCGGCGTTGGAAATGAGAAAGCATCTAACCTCGTTGCGGCCTACGTCAAAGGCCCTTGTCCCCCAGTCTTTATGCTCCATACGGTCTTGCCCCTGATATTCGTAAAGGGGAGAGCCGTCAAATTCAAACAGCCCGTGTTCGTCCTTTGGGAAATGGGAGGGCACCCAGTCGAGGATAACCCCTATTCCCTTTTGGTGGAAGGTATCTATAAATGCCATAAAATCCTTGGGAGTTCCGAAACGGGAGGTGGGGGAGTAATAGCCGCACACCTGATAACCCCAGGAGCCGTCAAAGGGATGCTCGGAAACCGGCATTATTTCAACATGTGTGTATCCCATGGCTTTGACATATTCAGAAAGCTCGTCGGCCAATTCTTTATAAGTATAATAGCTGCCGTCGGAATGCCTTTTCCACGAGCCGAGGTGGACTTCGTATATATTCACAGGCTTTGGGGGAGCTTTGTCGTTTAAAAGATACTTAGACAAAGCCTTTCTTTCCTCCAAATAGCCGTCATCCTGCCAGCGGTAGCCTTCTATATCGTAAAACAAAGACGAGTTTTTACTGTTGGTTTCGGAATAAAAGGCATATGGGTCGGACTTGTATATATCCCTGCTGTTTCTTTCGATAATATATTTATATCTTGCCCCTTGGCCAAAGGAGGCAGTCATTTCCTGTTTTGAAAAGCGACCTCCCCAGATTCCCCCTACGGTCAGGCGAGCAAGGGGGTGGGTTTTTCCCCAGCCGTTAAAGTCACCGGTTACATAAACCTTTGTTGCGTTTGGCGCCCAGACACGGAAGACAAATTCATCCCCCTCTGTTCGGGCACCGAGGTAGTCGTATGCCCGGTAGTTGGTTCCCTGGTGGAATAAGAATTCGGCTCCGGTGTCGGCTATGGCCGGATTAATTTTATGCTTGTCGGGCATATTTCAACCTCCTTTCACTTCCTATTTTAGTAAATGGGACAAAAAAAGCAAGGAAATTTTACCCTAAAACAACAAGCGGAGGGTATTTTTACAACCCTCCGTTTAGATTTAATATAAATTTAATATTTTATAATATATTGATCAATATTTACATATACACCTTGGCGAATATAAACCAGCCTTCGGTTTCGGAATAGGCGGCAAATATTCCCCCGGAGCAGCGGACGATACGGTCGAAAACGGGTTTAACAACATAGTTGCCGCCAGTGTCTACAACCCCATACTTGTCATCCTCAACACCAACCACCGCAAGGCCTTCCAAAAACGGTTCGGCTTTTTTGAAAACGGGATTGGTTATCCAGTTGAGGTTGTTTGTCATATAGCCGAAATAGGTGCCGTTGGAAACAAGTAAAACCGAGTCGGAATAGCTTACGAGCTTGTAGTCGTCAAGCAGGGGAAGAAGCTTTCCGCTGGTGTCTATAAGTCCTTCTACATAAGTGTTGTTGGATTTTTTTATCCTAACCCTTGTAAATCCGTCGTCGAAATAAAAGTAGCCGATGGAATACAATCCTCTGTCTGAGGGAAAATAATATCCGGAAGCTATAAGGTTTCCGCCGTTTTCTAAAAATCTGGTGCCATAAATTTCAAGCACGGGGACTCCGTTTTTCTTTTTTATCCCCACTCCCCGGCCGCCGATATAGGCAAAGGTTTCAACACAATAGCTGGCATACGACCGGTCTTCGACACTATCGTAATAGCCGTATCTTTCCCCGTCCGGGCGGCTTTTGTTATATGTCCGCTTTATATTGCTGTCGGGGACGCCGAAATAAACGGGAACATCGAAGCCGAATCCCCGTTTGTCCTGCATAGGCGAAAAATCGGATTGCTGGATAACAAAAGAGGAATCTAGGTAATAATAATTGTTGCCCTTAATAAACAGGGGATTTCCGTGTATGTCCCTTTCGCCGACGAAGGTGTAGCCGGATAAAAGATCGGTTACATCGGCAAGATTGGAGGTATATAACCTGCCGTCAGCAAATATAAAGCCCATTCGTATTTCAATGTCTTTGCCGGCAAGATTACCCAGGGCGGAAATGTCGTCATATAAAACAACTTTTTGTGTGGTTTTATCGTATTTATATTGGGAAATGGCCAACCCGGAACTTAAAGGGTTAACCTTTTCAAAGGTTTTAAGGTAGGCTTGAATATCAAATGTTTCCTCCTTAGTGCTTTCATCCGTCTGAGAATGATCCCCGGAGGTATCGTTTCGGCTTTCCTCGGTTGTTGAGTCGGGCTTGGAGCTGTGGTCGATTATCGAATATACCGGCTCGTCCTCATGAAGGAAAGGCAGCGAACGGGTGGTTGCCAGATAGATAAATCCGACGGTTACCCCCACAAGCAAGGTTGCCGAAATAAGGCGAGAGGATATTTTCAAAAATAGCCTTAACATTCAAAACCACCTTTCGATGTTTTGTGAATTTATAATATCACCCTTTTATTTTTATATCAATAGTATAAATGTTAACAAAAACAGTAAAATAAATTGAGAAAAGGTATTTACAAATATTATTTTGCGTGGTAGAATATAATACAATGCGAATGCGACGGGTTTACCCGGTCGACCGGTCCTCCGCCGGCGGCTTAGTAATACCCCGTAAATTTCTAAAGAAGGAGGATAACACAATGCTGACACCCGAAGTGAAACAGCAGCTTATTAAGGATTACGCTATCCACGAAGGCGACACCGGTTCGCCGGAAGTTCAGATTGCCATTCTTACTTACAGAATCAACGAACTTACCGAACACCTTAAGCGTAACCCCAAGGACAATCATTCGCGCAGAGGTCTGCTTCAAATGGTTAGTAAGCGTAGAAAGTTCTTAAACTACCTTACCAACAACGACATCAACCGTTACCGCGCGATAATCGAGCGCCTTGGCATCAGAAAATAAGCATTTGATGGGGCTGCTTTAAGGGCAGCCCCAAATTATCATTGCTCCATTGCCAACGACGGAGAAGGAACGCGGTTTAGCAGTTAAATATGACGCAAAACATTTTTTTGCGGTGTATTTAAGTGTTAAACCCGCCTTTCTCCGATTACAAATCAAGAAAGGAAAAGAAAAAGATGTTCGAAAATCACAGAACATTCCAGTTTACCCTTGCCGGCCGACCTTTGACTATCGAAACCGGCAAAATCAGCCAGCTTTCCAACGGCTCCTGCCTGGTGCGCTACGGCGACACCGTTATTTTGGCCAACGTAACCGCTTCCGCAGCCCCCAGAGAGGGCATTGACTTTTTGCCCCTTTCGGTTGACTTTGAGGAACGCCTTTACGCAGTGGGTAAAATCCCCGGCAGCTTTTTAAAGAGAGAAGGCCGCCCCAGTGAAAAAGCCGTGCTTACCAGCCGTGTCATCGACCGGCCAATACGTCCGTTGTTCCCCAAGGATTTCAGAAACGACGTGGTGCTTTCGCTGATGGTGATGTCGGTTGACCCCGACAACTCCCCCGAAATTGCCGCAATGATCGGTGCGTCCATTGCCCTTTCCATTTCGGATATTCCCTGGAACGGGCCGATAGCCGGCGTTTTTGTGGGCCTTGTGGATGGCGAACTGGTTATCAACCCCACCGCCGCTCAGCGTGAAAAATCCATCCTTGAGCTTACCGTTGCCGGAACAAAAGAAAAGGTTATAATGATCGAAGCCGGCGCCAAGGAAGTGGACGAGGCCACCATGTTCAACGCTATCATGAAGGCTCACGAGGTTATAAAGCCCCTTGTTGACTTCATTCAGCAGATAGCCGACGAGGTTGGCAAACCCAAATTTGCATATCCCTCCTTCGATATTAACGAGGAGATGTTTAAAAAGATTGAAGCCCTTGCCGAGGAGGACGTTAAAGCCGCCCTCGACACCGACGACAAAACCGTACGCGAAGAAAGGCTTAAACCCATATACGAGAAGGTGTTTGCAGCCCTTGCGGAAGAATACCCCGACTCCACCGTTCAGATTAACGAGTGCATGTATAAACTTCAGAAGAAGATTGTCCGCCACTGGCTGAAGAACGAACGGCGCAGGGTTGACGGCAGGCGTATGGACCAAATCCGTCCCCTGGCCTGCGAAGTGGGCCTTCTTCCCCGCACCCACGGTTCGGCGTTATTTACAAGAGGACAAACCCAGGTGCTTACCGTTGCCACCCTTGCTCCTTTGCGTGAGGCTCAGCTCCTTGACGGCATAGACATGGAAGAAACCAAGCGGTATATGCATCACTACAACATGCCCGCCTACTCTGTGGGTGAGGCCCGTCCTTCAAGATCCCCCAGCAGACGTGAAATAGGCCACGGCGCCCTTGCCGAAAGAGCGCTTGAGCCGGTTATCCCCCCGCAGGAGGAATTTCCCTACGCCATTCGTCTGGTGTCTGAGGTTGTGTCATCCAACGGCTCCACCTCCCAGGCTTCGGTGTGCGCCTCCTCCCTTGCGTTAATGGACGCCGGTGTTCCCATTTCGGCGGCGGTTGCAGGCATATCCTGCGGCCTTATCACCGACGACGACGGCGGCTGGGCCACCATGATAGACATTCAGGGCCTTGAGGACTTTTTCGGCGACATGGACTTTAAAGTTGCCGGAACCAAAAACGGTATAACCGCCATTCAGATGGACCTTAAAATAGACGGCCTTACCCCCGACATTATCGAAAACGCCCTTGAAGTTACCAAAAGGGGAAGACTTTTCATTCTTGACAACGTAATGAATCCCTGCATTGCCCAGCCCAGACCCGACGTTTCTGAATACGCTCCCAAGATGATTTCCACCAAGATTGATCCCGAAAAGATCAGAGAAGTCATCGGCAGCGGCGGCAAGGTTATTCAAAAAATCTGTGCCGACACAGGCGCTCAGATTGACATTGAGGACGACGGCAGCATATTCATTTCGGCTGTTGACAAAAAGAACGCCTACCGTGCTCTTGACATCATCAACGCCATTGTTATGGATCCCGAACCCGGCGCAATCTACACCGGCAAGGTTACGGGTATAATCCCCATAGGCTGCTTTGTTGAATACGCCCCCGGCAAGGAAGGCATGGTGCATATCTCCAAGCTGGACAAAAAGCGTGTTGAAAAGGTAGAGGACGTTGTATCTATAGGCGACACTATCAAGGTTATGGTGCTCGGAGTAGATAACAAAGGCCGTATAAACCTTTCAAGAAAAGACGCCCTTGACGTATACGAATGATAAAGTAATTAAATAAGTTAAAAAACACCGCAGCAATGCGGTGTTTTTTGTTTGCCTTGATATATTGTCCGGCAGCATAAGCCGGAAAGTTATTAAATAAATTTCTAAATATTGCTAATCAGCCGACGGAATATGACAAAAATATTGTTTTCATAAAAATATAATTGTTTTAAAGGAGTGAAAGCAAGTGAATTATAAAATCGACACCCAGAACGGAATTATGGATATTACTATGTTTGGGGAAATGGACCACCATTCGGCAAAGACGGCAAGGGAGGAAATCGATGCGGCTATAACCTTCGAATCTCCCATGATACTAAGGCTTAACCTTTCAAACATAAACTTCTGCGATTCGGCTGGCCTTGGCTTTATTATGGGCCGCTACCGTAAAATGCAGTCTATCGGCGGCAGTCTTACGTTAATAAACCCCTCCGAATCAGTCCGGCGGATACTGAAGCTTGCAGGACTTGACCGGCTTATACGCACAGAAATTACAAAATAGCTGACATAAAAGAAAGGCATGGTTTTAAAATGAGGAAAAAAGCGTTAAATTCCTTTAAATGCATCTTCCCCGCTTTGTCGGTTAACGAGGGGTTTTCCCGCTACATAACCGCCGCTTTTGCCACTATCCTTGACCTGAGGATAAACGAAATTGCCGACCTGAAAACCGCCGTTAGCGAGGCGGTTACCAATGTCATTGTCCACGGCTATGCCAAACCCGAATACGACAAAAATCAAAAGCTGGTGTTTTTATCGGGGGATTTTTACTCCGGCGGCAAGGTAGTTATAACCATAAAGGACAAGGGCTGCGGTATTGAAAACGTTGACAAGGCCATGGAGCCGCTGTACACCACCGCTCCGGAAGAAGAACGGTCGGGAATGGGCTTTACCATAATGCAGGCGCTGGTGGATGACATGAAGGTGATCTCAAAACCGGGAAAGGGGACCACCGTCCGTCTTACCAAAAAGCTAAAAATGTGATGTTTGAAGATATAAACACCCCCGAGCTTTTTGAAAAAGCCAAAAACGGGGACAAAGACGCCTTTGACAAGGTGGTGCTGGCCAATATGGGCTTGGTAAAAGCCATAGCCAGACATTTTACCGACCGGGGCACCGACTTTGAGGATTTGGTTCAGATAGGCTCGATAGGCCTTATGAAGGCGGTTAAAAATTACGACCTTTCCTCCGGCAACCGCTTTTCCACCTATGCGGTTCCCCTTATAACCGGCGAAATCAAAAAGCATCTGCGGGATGACGGAATAATAAAGGTTTCACGGGAATTAAAGCGGATATCCTCTCTTGTGGCAAAAAAGCGGCAGGAATATGTTAAGGAACACGGGGAGGAACCCTCGGTTTCGGTGCTGGCATCTCTATGCGACCTTTCGGAAATCGACGTGGCCAACGCCTGCGAAGCCACTCTGCCCACGCTTTCCTTTTCCGAACCGGAGGGGGACACCACCCTTGAAAACCTGATAGGCAGCGATAACATTACAGCGGCGGTAGAAAAAATTTCCCTCCGTCAGGCAATGCTTTGCCTAAAACACGACGAAAGGGAGATTATTTTTAACCGTTATTTTTTAAACAAGTCCCAAAAGGAAACCGGTGAGCTATTGGGTATGACCCAGGTTATGGTTTCACGCAAGGAAAAGAAAATTATAGAAAAAATGCGAAAAGAAATGCTTTGATTATTTGGAAAAATCAATTATTCCTTTGTTAAGGTTAAGCCTTTGAATAAGGTTTTCAGCCTTAATTATACCGTCCATGGGGCCCCAGCCGCCGGTAAGCATATGGCCGTCAGCGGTGGCGCAAAACCTAACGCCTAGCTCGTTTGCCCTTATAAGCACCTTTTCGTTTACCACGCCACTACCATGGAGTTCCCACAATACGCCGTGTTCGGCGGCGGTTTTCATTAAAGGCTCAATAATTTCAACGCATTTGTCCCGGCCCAGAGAGTCAACGTCGCAAAGATAGGTGCGAAGCGGAAGCATTCCGTCTGCCATATGGGCAAGGGTTTTAACCTTGGGAAAACGCTTTATGGCGTTTATGTAGCCATTTACAAGGCCGGTCAGCATTTTTTCGGGACCGACGGCCTTTACCTTTTCACGCCATTCGTCCCGTTGACGGTAACCTTCCTCATTTTTAAATTCGGGACAAAAATCCAGGTTGGGATATAACAAAAAGTCCATTTTACAGCATTCAAGGTCTATCATATAATGGACCGACAGGGCGCACATATCTATTTTGGCCTGGTCGTTAAGGGGGATATTAATATCCCCTTTTTCGTTTACCAGCTCTGTTTCAACACCGGAATGGATTTTTATTTTTTCGGGGACATAGGATGAATATTCATCAAGGTATTGCTGCCACTGGTCGGGTTTGATTTTGTGCCAGCATACCCAGTCATCCTTTCCGTTGGGAAGGGCTTGGGAATAGTGCTTTAGCACCGATATCTCATCTACCCCCAGCTCCATACATCTTTTTTCGATATTGGGGAAGGTCATATCCTTGGTAGCACAGCCGTCAAGGTAGTAATGGACGTGATAATCTTTCATATTAATATTCCTTTCTCCCTCTGGGGATGACGGTAAAGCCCGATATATTTGACCGTTCCATGGCGCCGAAGATGCGCTTTTTGGTGCCGTGGTTTTCCCTTTCAAGCTCTGACAGCAGATCTTTCATTTTCTGCCGCTGGGTGTTGCCGTCGGCGGGGCAGACCTTTGGCATAATTTCAAGTCCTTCGGCTTTTACAAAACGCTTTATCTCCTTTTCCGGGGTGTAGATAAAGGGGCGGATAACGGTTATCCCCGTCCGGTCAAGGTTGGTTACCGGCTGAAAGCAGCCTATACGCCCTTCGTTTAAAAGATTAAGCATAAATGTTTCAATGGCGTCGTCATAGTGGTGCCCGTAGGCCACTTTATTTGTGCCGTTAGCCAAAGCCACATTGTTTAATGCCCCACGGCGAAGATTGGCGCACAAAGAGCAGGGGTTCGGTTCCTTGCGAAGCTCAAAAACGATTTTATATATATTGGTTTGCTCGATAATAAGCTCCACATCCACCTCGTCGCAAAGGCGTTTGATGGAATCAAGGTTGGCGCCGGGATAGCCGTTGTCAAGGGTTATGGCCACCACGTCGAATTTTCTGGGGTAAAAGCGGGACAGGGCTTTAAGCACACAAAGCAACGTTGTGGAATCCTTGCCGCCGCTTAAGCCTACGGCGACTTTGTCACCTTCGGCAATCATATCATAACCGTCCACCGCTCGCCTGACCTGGGACAGTATTTTTTGTATGGATTTGAATTCTCTCATAAATACATCCTTATATCTTTATATACACTATATATCACAACACATTGTATTTTTCAACGGTTTTTTAAAAAAGCGTATTTTGAAAGTTGTCAAAACGCGAGAAATTGAAAGAAAATAAAAGAAAACATAGGCGAAAATAAAAATATTTTGATTTAGCTATTGACAAAATGAATTTTTCTGTTATAATGCGTTGGTGCGATAAAATATTTTAAACGGAGGAAAACATCCATGTCAACATTCATGGCTAAAAAAGAGGAAATATCCCGCACGTGGTATGTCATAGATGCCGAAGGCAAGACATTGGGCAAAGTTGCTACCACCGCAGCTACAGTATTAAACGGCAAACACCGTCCCGAATACACCCCCCACGTTGACTGCGGCGATTGCGTTATCGTTATAAATGCCGAAAAGGTAGTGTTAACCGGCAAAAAGCTGGACCAGAAATTCTACTACCGTCATTCAGGCTATATAGGCGGTCTTAAGGCGGTTAAATACCGCACACTTATGGAAACCAGGCCCGAAAAAGCCGTTGAGCTTGCCGTTAAGGGAATGCTCCCCAAGAACAAAATCGGTGATGCATCTTTCGGTCGTCTTAAGGTTTACCGTGGTCCCGAACACAAGCAGCAGGCTCAGCAGCCCGTTGTCCTTGAAGTTAAGTAAGGAGGATTAAGCAATGACATATATACCTTCAAAACCCTATTTCTACGGCACAGGCAGAAGAAAATCCTCGACCGCTCGTGTCAGACTTATCCCCGGCTCGGGCGCTATAACCGTTAACAAAAGGGACATTGACGATTATTTCGGCCTTGACACCCTTAAGCTTATCATCAACCAGCCTTTTGCCGTAACCGGCACCCAGGGCAGATTTGACGTTGTGGCATCCGTTCAGGGCGGCGGCATTTCCGGTCAGGCAGGTGCCATCCGTCACGGCATAGCCAGAGCTCTGCTTCAGGCTAACGATGAATACAAGCAGGCTTTGAAGAAAGCGGGCTTGTTAACCCGTGACCCGAGAATGAAAGAACGTAAGAAATACGGTCTCAAAGCCGCAAGACGCGCTTCCCAGTTCTCAAAGCGTTAAGTTTATACAAGATTACAAAAATCAAAAAGCCGGGGAAACGGTTATGTTTCCCCGGTTTTTTATTTTATTCTTCTTAATTTTTCAACCGTTTCTTTTATGGTCTCAACCACATAATCGGTATCATCGGGGGAATTATATTCACTAAAGGAAAGTCGGAGTGAACCTAAAGCCAGTTTTTCATCATGTCCCAATGCCAGCAAAACATAGCTGGGTTTGTTGGTTCCCGAATGGCAGGCCGAGCCGCTGGAGGCGGCAATTCCCTTAAAGTCAAGGTGATAAATAAGCGCTTCGCCGTCTATTCCCTCAAAGCATACCGAAAGAATGTTTGACAAGCAGTTTTGACCGCCGTTTATAACGGCTCCTTTGATTTGACTTATTCCCTCTATCAGTCTTTGCCGGATGATAGCGCAATTTTTATTGCTCTCATTTATATTTTTAACCGATTTTTCAAGGGCCAAAGCCATGCATAAGGCGGAAATATAGTTTTCGGTGCCGGCACGCTTTTCATTTTCCTGCATTCCGCCGGATATTATCGGAGGGAGGTCAATTCCCTCTCTTATATATAACACGCCTATGCCCTTCGGTCCGTGGAACTTATGAGACGAAAGGGAAAGCATATCAATACCGAGTGCTTTGACATTTATATCAATCTTGCCTGCCGCCTGGACAGCGTCGGTGTGGAGCAAAACCCCTTTCGATTTGCATATTTCGGCTATTTCCCCTATGGGCTGGATGGTGCCGATTTCGTTGCTGGCAAACATCACCGACACAAGTGCGGTTTGGTTTGTTATGGCTTTTTCAATATCATAAGGTGAAACAACGCCATCCCGGTTTACACCCACGACCGTGCAATTTATATTATTATTTTCGATAACCTTTAACACCGACGGATGCTCTATGGCGGTGGTGACTATATGATTTTTCCCCTGTTTTTCGTATGCCTTTATGGCACCTGATATAGCCCAGTTGTTACACTCGCTGCCGCCGGAGGTAAAGTAAATCTCCCCAATGTCACAGCCAAGGCAGCCGGCCACCGTTTGCCTTGCTTTATTTAAAATTTTCCTTGCCTCCGCCCCCTCGCCATGAAGGGAGGAAGGATTTGCAAAAACGGTTTTTGAAAGGTCGGCCATCTGGTCTATAATATCCGGATAAGGCATGGTGGTGGCGGCGTTGTCCATGTAAATTCTTTTCATTTTTGCTACCTTTTAACTATAAATGTCAAAACATTATAACACCGTCGTTTTTTTATGTCAACAATGGGACAAGGGTATAAAAAATGCAGATATTCATAAATATTCCATAAATATTTTTTAGTTTAAACAACACAATATTCACGAGAGTATTAGCTCTCGAACTATTTGCTAAAGGAGAACTATTATGGCTAACAAATCTCTTGTTCCTGAAGCTAAGGAAGCTTTGAACAAATTCAAAATGGAAGCCGCTTCGGAAGTCGGCGTTAACCTCAAGCAGGGCTATAACGGCGACCTCACCTCCAAGCAGGCCGGTTCTATCGGCGGTCAGATGGTAAAACGGATGATTGAAAACGCCGAGAACGCAATGAAGACCGGTGGTCGATAAACTGACGGGAGTTAACCTAAGGTTTATTAATAGCGTATATTCCCTTTTGAATTCCCGTCGGCATAAAAACCCGGCGTTGTAGCCGAAGTTGCCGATAATGGTATGTCCTGACGGGATAAAAGCGTTATAAAAGCCTTAAACCAACAGGCTTTTGGGCATAAAGCACCCTCCGGATGTCTTTTGGGGGGTGCTTTCATTTATACGCTTTTGGTAATACGGAATATTTCGTTTATTAAAATATCGGCTTCTTTTAAGGTGTTCCTCCGCCCCACGCTTATTCTTACCCCGCCGTTTTCGGTGCCCAGCGACTTGTGGGCAAGGGGTGCGCAGTGGAAACCGCTTCTGACGCAGATTCCCCGCCGGGAAAGGCTTGTCATAACCTCGTCGCATTCCATACCGTTTATATTTATAAGCAGCACCGGAGCATATTTGTAGCCTTCTTTATCGGTTCTGCCGTGGATGGTTACCTTTTTCATTGTTTTAAGGGAATTATATATCCTTTCAAATACCCTCTCGTCGCCGAAACCCTCCTCCATTGTTTCCTTCACCGCCTCGGAAAGTCCGGCAAAAGCGGGGGCATTCATGGTGCCCGCCTCAAACCTTTCGGGGTATTCATCCGGCATTTCGCCATCAAGTGATCTTATGCCCGTTCCCCCTTCTATAACCGTGTCCCCCGGCAGGTCGAAGGAGGGATTGATTAACATGGCGCCGGTGCCCAGAGGGCCGTAAAGTCCCTTGTGGCCGGCAATGCAGATAATGTCCGCCCCTATGTCCTTTACCGATATATTAATATGCCCCGCACTTTGGGAAGCGTCAATAATTGTGGTTATACCCTCCCTATGGGCTTTGGAAACAAGCTCATTTGCCGGCAGAATCCGTCCGTTGACGTTTGATGCGTGGATAAAAACGGCGGTATATACTCCCCCGAGGGAGGATGTAAAGCTGTCAATTATCCGGTTGTCGCTGCCCGTTCCGTCAAAAAAGGCAAGCTCTGCCCTCCCCTGCTTTGCCATGGCATTCAAGGGACGATACACCGCATTATGCTCGATGGCGGATGTTAACACCTTCCGTCCCGAAAAGCCCTTTATGGCCATATTCAGGGCAATGGTTGCCGAGGGAGTGAGGATAACCCTTTCGGGGGTGGTGGAAAAAAATCCGGCTAACGTTTCCCGGCATTCATATATTACCTCCGAGGCAAACATGGCGGCCTTGTGTCCGCTCCGTCCCGGGTTGCCGCATAGTTCGGCTGCCCGGCTGATTGCCGAAATAACCCGTTTTGATTTGGGAAAGCCTGTTGCCGAGTTGTCGAAGTATATCATATTCCCCTGCCCTCCGTCTGGCCGAGAATTCTGATGCCGTTCTGCTCGATAATCGCCCTTGCTCGCTCACAGAGTGTGGGATTGGAGCCGGAGTTTATGGCAAGACCGTAACCGCAGCCACGCACCCGTGTAACCTCGCCGGTTTTGACGGGGGTTGAGTATATTCCGGCGTTGGCAAGCAGCCTTTCGGCCTTCATTACATAGGTTACCGAGGATAGCACAAAAATACAGTTTTTGTTCATACTTGAATCGTCCTTTCATGTGTCCCGAAAATTTGCCCGCCTTGACGGGCACAAACAAAGAAACATCCTCCTTTCATTATATGATATAATGCGACAAAACTCTTATTTGTGGGGGGTATTTATTCTGTTAAAAGCGGATTTTGTCCACCCGCAAGGGTTGACTTAATTTTCGTCTCATTTCTTCCCGTGTTGCGGCTAACCCCTCATCCACCGCTGCCGCGGTCCCCCTTCCCCTCAAGGGGAAGGCTTTTTGCATTCATCCCATGTCGCTGCCACTACATTAAGACAAATATATACCGACTGAAGAAGATAAATATATCTGCACCAAAGGTGAAATATAGCTGCCCAACGGGCAATATAACTGTGCCGAAGGCACAATATAACTGCGAGTGAAATGAGCAATCAAGCTGCCACGAAGTGGTTACACCCCCTCATCCACCGCTGGCGCAGTCCCCCTTACCCAAAGGCGGAAGGCTTTTTGTATTCATCCCATGTCGCTGCCTCTGCATCTTATTTTAATAAAAATATTAGGCAAAGCTTGACGCTCTGCCTGATATTACATATCTATTATTTTATCTTATATATCTTCAGCGGTTTTTTTACCTGTCTGGCATATTTTACGGTAAAGGCGGTGCCGCCGGATTCTCCGTCCCAAAAGGCGATTATAATATCCGCCAGATTAACAATCCGCTGGTTGCGGTACAACGGGGCAGCCTTGCCGTGCTTGGCGTAATCGGGACGGATTATATGTTTTGAAAGGCGGTGGGTATCGGCGTATTTTTCTGCCTGGGCGTCAATGCCCTCGGCGCCGCCGGTGATTATTTCGGTGGTTCCGGGGGGTATGTATCTGCTTATGTCAATAGACAGACTTCTTGACCCGACTACCGCAACCCTCATTCCTATGCCCCCTTACTTGATGACACTTTTATACTCAATAATTTCTCCGTTCTTATATACCACTACCTGGGTTATTTTTTGGGCTGCGTAATAATAGGTCGCCTCGCCCTCCAGTTTACCGTTTTGAAAGTTTCCTTTTACAATGTCCCCGTTGGGCATATAAAGGGTACCTGCGCCGTGAAACTTGCTGTTTACAAATGCGCCTTCGTATCTGCCGCCGGCTTTGTAAACCAAAACCCCGTTTTTGTCGTTTTGCAGACCGTTTTCAAAATTGCCCGTGTAAACATCCCCGTTGGCGTAGGTATATTTGCCCTTGCCGGAAAATTTATCGTTCTTAAAGGGGCCTTCATAGGTTCCAAGACTGTCGGTGAATTTGCCCTCCACCTGATTATTATTTTCCCAGGTGCCTGAAAAAACCGAACCGTTTGCCCAGGTGTAGGTGCCTTGGCCTGACTTTTTACCGTTTTTGAACTCACCCTCGTATTTGTCCCCGTTGGAGTATTGGAACGTGCCGTTGGCTATCTCTCCGTCGGCAAATTCCCCCTCGAACACAGAGCCGTCGGCGTCAATGAATTTTCCCTGTCCGTCGGGGATGCCCTTGACAAAGGTGCCGCTTATTATGTCCCCGTTTGGAAGGTATAATGTTCCCCTGCCGGTCATGTCACCGTCATTAAAGTCCCCTTCGTATTTTTCGCCGGTGGCAAGGTTAAATACCCCGTATCCGTGACGGACGCCGCCGACAAAGTCGCCTTCATAAACGTCCCCCGAGTAATATTCCATTCTACCGTATCCGTCGGGAAGTCCGTCTTTGGTTTCACCGTAATAAATTCCGTTATTGTAGGATATATAGTCGGGCCTTGATTCGTCCCCCGACGTTTTGCTGTATTGGCTGTCGTCGCTGTCGACGCTAAGATCGTCAGGTTTTCCGCCGAACTGGTTATTAAACATTATAATAAGCAGGGTTACGGTTAACACCGTCAATGACGCCCCGGTTATTATAAGGCCTCGTTTTACCCGTTTTATAAGCTTTGCCTTTTCGGGGGATAAATATCTGGGAGGAAGTTTTTTGGGGAAATCGGCAAACAGGGAGTCAAACAGCTCCTTGTCATAGTCTTTATCCCCGTCACCGAGGAAAAGGGCAAAATACATGTCCCTTACCTTGGTTTCGAAAAAGGCCAGTCCCAGGGAATCGGTCTGACGGTTTATGTATTCCCAGTTAAAAAGGTGGTCGTAGGCAAAGTAAAGGACAAAAATATCCACAAGCAGCTTAAGCTGTCCCTTGCCTTCGCCGGTGGCCGACTTGAGGGCATAAAGGGAGCAGATATATCTGTCCTCGGGAGAAAGGCCGTAGATGTTGCTGCCTTCCTGCTTGGACGCCTTTGACCACAGGTCAATGGGATATTCGGTTTTTATTGCAATCCGGGTGGCGGGGGGCTTGAAGTAAAAGTCCACCCCTTTGCATTCTCTTACATGGGAAAAGCCGTGTTTTTCGGCTATGATTTTTGCCTGTTCCCGGCTTTCGGGTTTTACGAGTATATCGAAATCCCGGCTTTCTCTAAGCAGAGGAGTTGTATATAATCCCCTTAGGGCGACGCCGCCGACCGGCATGCAGTCAACCGACTTTTCGGAAAGGGTGTTTAACAACCGGGTATAGTCAAGTTGGGCGGCACGTTGCTTTTCAAGAGCGGCTTTTTGGGCGGTTAGTATCTTTTCGGGAAGATAGATGTCCTTCAGCCCCTCGCAGACAAAGTTAATAAGGTCCTGTTTTTTGGCTATCTCAAACAGCACCGCATAATCAAGGTCGTCAAGGAGGTAGTTTATCGCCGACCCCTTAAGCACCGAGCTTATTATATTTATCAGGTATAATTTTTCCTTTTCCAAAGCGGTTTTCTCCGGGAATTTTGTAGTTTTACATTGGTTATTATACAGTCGGCGTGACTTTTTGTCAACATAACGGGGGTAAAATTAAAAATTAGGAAAAAAACTATTGACAATAATAAGGTTGTCTGGTATAATCACTTTACCTCTGCAAAGAGCTTTTTATTTTTGCGCTTTTTTTATTAAAAGCTTGTTCTTCCGGTTTGATTTCCTCCGGAAGAAACCGGAGGGAGGTTACATTAAATGGAGGTGCCGAACAAATGAGAGTTAAAGTAACCCTGGTTTGCAGCGAATGCAAGCAAAGGAATTACGACACATCGAAAAACAAGAAAAACAACCCTGACAGGATTGAGATGAAAAAACATTGCAAGTTCTGCCGCAAGCACACTCTTCACAAAGAGAGCAAGTAAAGGGGAATAACAATGGCTGAAAAAGAAAAGAAAACAGGTCGCATTGTTAAATTTTTTAAGGATTTAAAAAGCGAAAGACAAAAGGTTACCTGGCCCACAATGGCTGAAACCAAAAAACGCACTACGGTGGTGCTTGTAGAGCTCATCATCGTAGCAATTGTGGTCGGCGTTCTCGACTTCGGTTTTTCAAAATTTATACTTTGGCTTGCCAAAGTAATATAAGGGTTGATTGAAATGGGAATGCCTGTTGACTCTGTGCCGCGCTGGTATGTAATTCATACCTACTCGGGCTACGAAAACAAGGTAGCCAACAACATCAACAAGATTGTTGAAAACCGCGGTCTTTCCGACATGATATTCGACGTTAAAGTCCCCACCGAAAAGGTAGTGGAAATATCCGGATCGGACGAAAAGGAAATCGAACGCAAAAAGTTCCCCAGCTATGTTCTCGTTAAAATGATTATGAACGACGAGAGCTGGCATATCATCCGCAACACAACCGGCGTTACGGGGTTTGTAGGCCCCGGATCCCGTCCCGTTCCCCTTACCGACAAGGAAGTGGAAAAGCTGGGCGTGGAGGTTAAGGTTGTTAAGATAGAATTTGAAACGGGCGACAGTGTCAGAATAATAGACGGTCCCCTTTCGGGTTTTGTCGGAATTGTTGAAGAAATTTCTCCCGACAAGATGAAGGTTACGGTAAGTGCCTCCCTCTTCGGGCGGGAAACCAGAGTTGAGCTCGACGTTTCCCAGGTTAAGCCCCAATAAAACGGGCAAACGGCATAGGAAGGAGCCATATTCCTACTGCCGTGTGGGAGGGACCAAAGGTCCCGAAAAATATTTACCACATTCGGAGGTGTAAAACAAATGGCAAAGAAAATTGTAGGCTATATAAAGCTCCAGCTCCCGGCAGGTAAGGCAACACCGCAACCCCCCGTCGGCCCGGCGCTCGGCCAATACGGCGTAGCCATCCCCATGTTCACTAAAGAATTCAACGAACGCACCAAAAACGATATCGGTCTTATCATACCGGTTGTTATAACCGTTTATGCCGACCGTACGTTCACTTTCATTACCAAAACCCCTCCCGCAGCTGTTCTTATAAAGAAAGCCTGCGGCATCGAAAGCGGCTCGGGCAAGCCCAACTCCACCAAAGTCGCCAAGATTACCAAAGATCAGATCAGACAAATCGCAGAAACCAAAATGCCCGACCTCAACGCCAGCTCCATTGAAGCGGCTATGAGCATGATTGCCGGCACAGCCCGCAGCATGGGTGTTACGGTTGTGGACTAAGGAGGGTGTTTTAAATGAAAAGAGGCAAAACCTATTTATCCGCTTTAGCGGCTGTCGATAAGACAAAGATTTACGAAGTTGACGAGGCCCTTTCCCTTGCCTGCTCCATTTCAAAGGCAAAGTTTGACGAAACCGTAGAAGTTCACATTCGTCTCGGCGTTGACTCCCGTCACGCAGACCAGCAGGTAAGAGGCGCGGTAGTCCTCCCCAACGGCACCGGTAAAACCGTCAGAACCCTTGTTTTCGCCAAAGGCGACAAGGCTAAGGAAGCCGAAGAGGCCGGAAGTGACTTTGTCGGCGCTGAAGACCTTGTGCAGAAGATTCAGAAAGAAAACTGGTTTGATTACGACGTAATCATAGCCACTCCCGATATGATGGGCGTTATCGGCCGTCTCGGTCGTATCCTTGGTCCCAAAGGCTTAATGCCTAACCCCAAGGCCGGCACCGTTACCACCGACGTGGCTAAGACCGTTAAAGAAGCCAAGGCCGGTAAAATCGAATACCGTCTTGACAAAACCAACATCATCCACTGCCCTATCGGCAAAGTTTCTTTCGGATCAGAAAAGCTTCAGGAAAACTTTAACACCCTGCTTAGCGCAGTTATAAAAGCTAAGCCTGCCGCCGCAAAAGGTCAGTATATCAAGTCCTGCGTGGTAGCTTCCACCATGGGCCCGGGGATTAAGGTTAACGCATCTAAAATAAGCTAAAAATAAAATTTAGCTATTGACATTTCTGATTAAGAGTGTTACAATAACCAAGTGCAAAAATATCAGTTCGCAGACAGTTGGTACACCTTGAGTGTTTAATGGCATTCGCCGCCGGCCGAGAACGCTTTTAAGATATATTCATATAGTCTTATTATGCTCTCGTGCCGCAACACGGGAGCTTTTTTTACCGGTGTACTGCTGCCCGCCAAATTTAACCCGGAGGTGAAAACATTTGGCAAACGCCCAAATTCTTGAACAAAAGAAACAAATTGTCGCTGAATTAGCGGCAAAAATGAAAGGCGCTGCTGCGGGTGTTCTTGTTGATTACAAGGGCATTAACGTAGAGGACGACACCAAACTCCGTGCCGAGCTCAGAAAAGCCGGCGTGGAATACTCGGTTGTTAAAAACACCCTCACCGCAAAGGCCTGCGACGAGATAGGCTTCGGCAAACTCAGGGAAATTTTGAACGGCATGACCGCTCTTGCCATTTCCGAAAAGGATCCGGTTATAGCGGCTAAAATACTCAACGAGTATGCCTCCAAGCATGACAATTTTGTTATTAAAGCCGGCTTTGTAGAAGGCGAACTTCTTACTCCCGACGGAGTAAAGGCTCTTGCCGCAATACCCAGCTTTGAAACCCTTATTGCTAAGATGCTTGGCTCCTTCCAGTCTTCCCTGTACAATCTCGCCTATGTATTACAAGCAATAGTTGACAAAAACAACGCAGGCGCTCCTGCTGAAGCAGCCGCCGCAGCCGAATAAACGGCAAAAACAATAATGGAGGAAAAAACAATGGCAAACGAAAAAATTACACAAATAATCGAAACCGTAAAATCTATGACCATTCTTGAAGTGGCCGAACTGGTTAAGGCTCTTGAAGAGGAATTTGGCGTATCCGCCGCTCCCGTGGCTGTTGCTGCCGGCCCCGCTGCCGCTGCTGCTCCCGTGGTTGAGGAAAAGACCGAATTCGACGTAGAGCTTACCGCTTACGACGCTGCTGCCAAGCTTAAGGTTATTAAGGTTGTTAAAGACATCACCGGCCTTTCCCTCGGCGAAGCTAAGGACCTTGTTACCGCAGTTCCCAAGGCTGTTAAGACCGGCGTTTCCAAGGAAGAAGCCGAAACCATCAAGAAGCAGCTTGAAGAATCCGGCGCTCAGGTTACCATTAAGTAATTTAAACCACAAGATTTTCAGACAGGGCATAATGCGGAAAACCGCATTATGCCTGTTCCTTATTGAGGTGAATACTAGATGGCAAAGAAAATTACCGGCATAATCCTTGTGCTTGCCCTTATAATTTCCCTTTCCGCCTGCGGCGGCAAGGAAGATAATGACAAACCCCCGGCGGAACTTGCAGGGGAGCTTTTGGAAAAGCTTGAGGGCTACTACACCGGCAAAAAGCTGACCGACTATAAAGAACTTGCGGCCCTGACGGCGGCAGGCTTTGACCTGTCGTTAAACGACTGGTCGGACCTTGTAAAAACTCCCCAGGAAGGACTTGAGTCTTATACAAAATTCTTACTTTCGGTATATTTCCTGGGCAAGGCGGGGATAGACATTTCTGAGTATGATACAGAAAGATATTTGGGTTATCTTTCGGAGGCCATAACCGATATCGAAGATACCTCAACTACCCTGCTATGCGAAATGGTGTTGGCCCTCACCTTGTATGAACGGGAGTTCGATTGCTTTGCGGTTGCCGACAGTCTGCTTTCCCGGCAGGATGTATCCGGGGGATTTTACGACTACCCTAAAAAAAGCGGCGAAACCCAAAAGGTAAAAACCGAAACGTCTGCCTATGCCCTTATGGCATACCAGACCATACGGACTGTGGTATGGTCGGCAAAATACAACGACACCATAAACGATTCCACAATGGAGTATCTGTTTTATCAGATAGACGAAACCACAGACTATACGGTTAAGGACCACTACGGCAAGGCTTCGGCCACAGCCACGTCATTGTGTCTGACCGCCCTTCTAAGTGCCGGAATGACGCCGGAGGGGAACAATGCCCTTTGCCTTATAAAGGCACTTAAAACCTTTGAATATGCCGAGAACAAGGCTTTTAGAGGCTTTAAGGAATATTACACCGACAAAGCCGCCTATAATGACGCAAACATTCATGTTCTGTTTACCGTGGTTACGTTATTAAAAGGAAATCCGCTTACTGTAAAGACAGCTAAAAGCATTGACGAAGTTACAGGATAACTGTTATATAAGAAATACCCTCCCGGTTTGGGAGGGTAATTTTTCATGTTGTTATATTTACTTTATTTCAACCAGTTTGCCGGTTTTGGCAGATTCGTAGATGGCGTCGATCATTTTCATAAGCACCACGCCGTCCTCTGCAGGTGAGCGGCAGGGAGTGCCGTTCTGAACACAGTCGATAAAGTGGGCAATTTCGTTTTCAAACAGACCGTTGAAGGAAAGGCCTGTGTCGCCGGTGGGCTTTACGTCAACCAGCATGCCGTTCATATCGGTAAACAGTTCGATCTGGGGATCGATTTTCGCTCCGGACTTGGTGCCGAACAGTTCTATAGAGCCTACATCCTTTTTAACGTTAAGGTTAAAGCTGGCCTCAACAAACATTGTAAGTCCGTTGTCAAACCTGACAACCGCGCCTACAAAGTCTTCAACGTTATATTTGAATTCCTTTACTGCCGTAGAGTCGGAAGCCACCCAGGTCTGACCGCCCCCTGCTCTGTTATAGCCGAGGTTGTCATAGGTGTAGCCGTAAGCCGACACGGGTTTGGGGTTGTGGCAGAGATAGCGGACAAGGTCCATAACGTGAACGCCTAAATCGATAAGGGGGCCGCCGCCGGAATATTCCTTATCGCCGAACCATCTGCCGGGGCAGCCGTTGCGGCGGAGGTAGGTGGCTTTTGCATAGTAAACGTCACCCATGGTGCCGCCGTCTATAAACTTTTTGAGTATGGCGGCATCGTTGCCGAAGCGGCGGACAAAGCCTATCATAAGAAGTTTGTTGTTTTTCTTTGCGGCTTCAAGCATCTCCTCTGCCTCTGCCTGGTTCATTGCCATAGGCTTTTCGCAAATGACGTTGACGCCGGCGTTAAGGGCGGCAATGGTGGGAGCCTTGTGGGCGGCGTTCCAGGTGCAAACCGAAACGGCGTCAAGGCTTTCCTTAGCTAACATTTCGTTATAGTCTGCATATACGTTGGGAACACCGTGAGCTGCGGCAAAACGCTTTGCTTTTTCATAATCGATATCGCAAACCGCAACCACTTTGGCGTTGGGATTAGCCTTGTAGCCTGCCATGTGGAAGCCGGCTATTCCGCCGGTACCGATAATACCGACATTGACTGTTTTATTCATATATATACCTCCGTTGTTTTTAGCATTATAACATTTTTCACCTATTTCGTCAATACAAATGCCCTGATGTATGACAAAAAACAGTTGATTTAACAATACCTGTGGTATATAATTAATTTGTTTGAAACTTTGGTTTTTAATTTTACATTTTGAAAATACATATTAAAGGGGACTGTCATGCACAGGATTCTTGTCTGCGACGACGACAAAGACATTGTGGCGGCTTTGAAAATCTACCTTTCGGCGGAAGGGTATGAGGTTATCGGCTGTGAAAGCGGTAACCAGGCCTTGGATATTCTTAAAGGGCAGGAAATTCACTTAATTATAATGGACATTATGATGCCCGGCATGGACGGGATAAGGGCGGTTTCGGAAATCCGAAAAGATTCAAACATTCCCGTCATCTTCCTTACCGCCAAAGGGGAGGATTCCGACAAAGTGCTTGGCCTTAACATAGGCGGTGACGACTATGTTACAAAGCCCTTTAATCCCGTGGAGCTTACCGCAAGGGTTAAGGCACAGTTGCGGCGGTATATGAGTCTTGGCGGAGCAAGGACTAACGACGAAATATTAACTATCGGGGGTATAGTGCTAAACGATTCGGCCAAAACCGTAACTGTTGACGGGGATACAGTAACCCTTACCCCCACCGAGTTTGACATATTAAAGCTGCTTATGAAAAACCCCGGCGTGGTGTTTTCATCGACAAAAATATATACCGAGGTGTGGGGCGACAAACCCATAGGTGCCGAAAACACCATTGCGGTGCATATACGGCATTTAAGGGAAAAGGTAGAAATAAACCCTGCCGAACCGAGATACCTTAAGGTAGTCTGGGGGCAGGGGTATAAGATTGAAGGAGGAGGGCAAAATTGAAGCGGCTTGCGGGAATAAAGGCGTTGAGATGGACGGCTTTGGGCCTCTTTTGCCTTTCCCTTTCGGTGACGGTGGCATCCTCCGCCGGATTTATGTATGCCATAAACCATAATTTGTTTGATGAAAGTATTGTTCCTGCCGGCGGGTTTGACACCTTCGCTTACAATATGCGTTATGCTTTCGGCATTATTACCGTGTCCTGCCTTGTAGTCAGCGTGTTGCTTCTTATATTCATAATGCTTGGATCAGGGCATAAAAAGGGCAACCCCAATGTGGTTTTACGCACCGTTGACAAGCTGCCGGTTGAGGTTAATGCCTTAATCATAAGCCTGATCATTTTAGGCGGCGTTAAGCTTTGCCTTAGCGTCCTTGATTCCTTTGCTTATTGGAACTTGTTTATAGTCTGCCCGGCTTTGCTTTTAATGTCGCTGTTCTTTGCCGAGTTTTTTATAACGCTGGCAATAAGATATAAGGCCAACACCTTGTTTAAAAATTCGGTTACCGGCTTTGTCTGCCGGTTGTTTTATGACGCATACACCCATTTCACCCTTATATGGAAGGTGCTTTTTATTCTTTTCCTTTATTTTGCCCTTACCTTCTTGACCTTCCATTACGACAGCGACTTTCTTGTGGCAATTTGGATTATCGCCACATTTATCCTCCTTGCGGTGGCAGGGTCCTGCGTAATCTTTGCCGACACCCTTAAAAACGGTGCAAGGCGGATTGCCGAGGGGGATTTGAATTTTAAAATAAACACCACCGGAATGTATTCCGAATTTAAAAAACTGGGCAACAGCCTTAACCGGATAAGCGACGGCATATCCAAGGCGGTTGAGGAAAAAACCAAAAGCGAAAGGCTGCGCACAGAGCTTATAACAAACGTATCCCACGATATAAAAACCCCACTGACCTCGATAATCAATTATATCGACCTGCTAAAGCGGGAGGATATAACACCTGCCGAGCAAAAGGAATACATTTTGGTTCTTGAGCGTCAGGCGGCAAAGCTGAAAAAGCTTATAACCGACCTGGTGGAGGCGTCAAAGGCGCTGACCGGCAATATAACCGTAAATCTTGCCCCCACAAATTTATGTGAGCTGTTAAATCAGGCGGCGGCGGAATATTCCGAAAGGTTATGCCAAAACCACCTTGACCTTTACACCACCCTGCCCGAAACCGACGTTACCGTATATGCCGACGGGCGGCTGGTGTGGCGTATTTTCGACAATCTGCTTGAAAATATTTGCAAATATTCCCTTACGGGGACACGGGTGTATATAGACGTAGTCCAAAATGACGACAAGGTTAAGGTTGTTTTTAAAAACATTTCCCGGTCTGTTCTTAATATTTCCCCAGACGAGCTTACCGAACGCTTTGTCCGGGGGGATTCCTCCCGCTCCACCGAAGGTAGCGGTTTGGGGCTGTCAATAGCTTTAAGTCTTGCGGAAATTCAAAACGCATCCCTTGACATTGACATTGACGGAGATTTATTCAAGGTCACGGTGGTGTTTGAGGTGTATAAAGGGGAAAATTCAAATGGTTAATATAAATTGATATATATCCTCCATTACCTGATGCTTCACCGGTTCGTGAAGCACCTCATGGCGGCCCTCATAAAACTTAATTTTCGCATTAATTCCCGCTTTTTGCATTGCATTAAATACCTTTAATACCCCTTTTCCCATCTTACCCACCGGGTCGGATTTTCCGGATATAAAAAGCACCTGCTTGTCCCTTGGAGCGGCTTTGTAATTAGACTTTTTTCGAATAAAATCAAGACCATTAAGCATATCCATAAAGAGAGAAACCGAAACATCAAAGCCGCAAAGGTTGTCGTGAATATATTCGTCAACCTCTTTTTCGTCACCCGAAATCCAGTCAAAGGGTGTTCTCGGCTTGCCGAAGGCTTTAATATAAGGACCGAAGGCAAGATTTGTTATTATTTTACTTGAGTCGTATTTGCTGTTTAGACTTTTATAAATTCGCTTTGCCAGAAAACGCCCGCTTTTTATAATAAGTCCGCCCGTATGCCCGGTGCCGGAAAGAATTATGCCATCTGTATCAATTTGATTTTTCATAAATACGGTGCGGGTTACAAAAGAACCCATTGAATGGCCAAAAATAACATGCTTTTTGCCGGGATGTTCACGTCTTATAATTTCGGTAAGTTTAACCACATCGGCGCAGGTATAATCCCACCCGTGTTTTTCGGCAAAAAAGCCTTTTTCAATATCCTTTGCGGTTTTTCCGTGGCCTAACTGGTCGTGACCGCAGACAAGAATACCCCTTTCGGTCAAATATTCGCAAAGTCCGTTATAACGCCAGAAATGCTCGGCAACTCCGTGGACAATCTGCAATATTGCCTTTACTTCCCCGTCAGGGACACAGGTATAAGCGCAGATGTCATGGACATTGTCGGCAGATTTGTAGGAAAACTCATTAATTGTCATAAAACCACCCTTTTTTATTATACCCGGCTTTTAAATTACCGTCAATACCAAAGAGAGGAAAAGGACATGACAAAGTATATTCTTGCCCTTGACCAGGGGACAACCAGCTCGAGAGCCATTGTTTTTTCCACCGACGGACAAATTATCTCACAAAGCAAAAAAGAGTTTACCCAGTATTACCCTAATCCCGGCTGGGTGGAGCATAACCCGGCAGAGATTTTGGAAAGCCAGTTTGAGGCTATACGGGACGTTTTAAAATCCGGTGTCGAAATATCCTGTATAGGCATAACCAACCAGCGGGAAACGGTGGTGGTGTGGGATAGAAATACGGGTAAACCCGTCTATAACGCCATTGTGTGGCAGTGCCGGAGGACTTCTGACTTTTGCGAAGAGCTTAAGGCTAACGGCTTTTTTGACATTATTTCACAAAAAACCGGTCTGGGCATTGATGCCTATTTTTCGGCAAGCAAGATAAAATGGATACTTGATAATATACCGGATGGGTCAAGCAGAGCCAAAAACGGTTTACTTGCCTGCGGCACAATAGACAGCTGGCTTATATACAATCTTACGGGGGGAAAAGTCCACGCCACCGACGTTTCCAATGCATCCCGCACCATGCTGTTTAATATACATACCTTACAATGGGATGATGAGCTTTGTGAAATTTTTAGTATTCCCAAAGCCATGCTTCCCAAAGTGTCGGACTCCGCCGGAGTGTTAGGGTATATTGACGCAAAGGCGGCAAATCTCCCCGAAATTATCGACAGCATACCCATAAGCGGTGTGGCGGGGGACCAACAGGCGGCCTTGTTCGGACAAACCTGCTTTAATGTGGGCGATGTTAAAAACACCTACGGCACCGGCTGCTTTACCCTTATGAATACAGGGAACACTCCGGTGGAAGCCAAAAACGGCCTGCTTTCCACCGTCGGCTGGAAGATTGGCAAAGAGGTGACCTATGCCCTGGAGGGTTCGGTTTTCAACGCCGGTTCGGCCATTCAATGGATTAGGGATAATCTTGGGATAATAAAAACATCCGGTGAATGCGACATTTTTGCCGAGGATGTTTCTGACAACGGGGGAGTGTATTTTGTCCCTGCCTTTACCGGTCTGGGCGCCCCCTATTGGGATATGTATGCCAGAGGTATAATTACCGGCATTACCCGGGGGACAACAAAGGCCCATATCTGCCGGGCGGTTTTGGAGGGTATTGCTTTTCAGGTGTGCGACCTGATAGATGCCATGGGAAAAACAAGCGGATGTAAAATATCCTCCCTTAAAGTGGACGGCGGAGCATCGGTTTCGGATTTTCTTATGGCTTTTCAGGCTAATATGCTATGCGTTGAGGTTGACCGGCCGGAAATAACCGAAACCACGGCTTTAGGCGCCGCTTTTCTTGCCGGGATGGGCATAGGTATATGGAAGGATAAAAGCGAACTTTACTTTGCCCGGAAAACCCAAAGGATATTCAAACCAGAAATAGACCAAATCGAACGGGAAGAAGCCATCCGGAGCTGGCATAACGCCGTCCGAAAGGCTTTGGAGAAAGGCTGAATATCTTTTATTCGTTTAATCTGACGGATTTTTCAAAACTTATGTTGTGCACCGTTGTTTTTGTAAACGGATTTACCGACGCCCCCAATGCCATTGTCAACTGTGTGGCCACCGGCTGCCTGCCTTTGCGGAAAGCATCCCTTATGGCGGCGGTGTTTAATCTTTTGGGGGTGGTTTTCGGCTTTGCCTTTGCCAAGGAACTGGCCTTTACCGTGGGGGGACTTGTTGACTTTTACGACACAGGCATTTCCCGGATTGCTCTTTCTTCCGCCTTGGGGGCTATCGTTATTTGGGCGGTATCGGCATGGTTTTTCGGTATTCCCACCTCCGAAAGCCATGCTCTTGTGGCAGGACTGGCAGGGGCGGCGCTGGCAAGCGGCGGGGCGGATTTTGGTAAGGCCCAATGGATAAAGCTGTTTGCAGGGCTTATACTTTCTGTTTTTGCCGGATACATACTCGGTAAATTCACTAATATGGCAGTGAAAAAAGCAAATTTAAACGATAATTCCCATAGTAAATTTCAGATTTATGCCGCAGCAGCAACCGCCTTTATGCACGGCAGTCAGGACGGTCTGAAATTTTTGGGGGTGTTTATGCTTATTTCGGGTGGTAAACTTCCCGTTTATACAATCTTTATCTGCGCCGGTCTTATGGCCTGCGGCACCTTTGCCGGGGGAAGGCGTATTATTGAAAACGTGGGGATAAAGATGGTGAATATTGAAAAATACCAGGGTGTTGCTGCGGATATTGCCTCATCAATATGCCTTTTGGCCTTTACCCTGGCGGGGATTCCCGTTTCCACCACCCACACAAAAACATCTGCTCTTATGGGGTGTGGACATGAGGGGATGAATAAAAAAATCGCCCTGTCGGTGGTGACGGCGTGGATTGTCACCTTTCCCAGCTGCGGGGCAATCAGCTTTCTGCTTACAAAATTAATTTTAGGATTGAAGTAAAGGATTTATGGACGTTAAAATTAAAAATCAGCCTTATTTGCTGTTTGCCCTCTGCTGGGCAGCCTATGCCACCTCCTACGTTACCAAGCTGTGCTACTCCATTTCAATGGCGGGAATGGCGGACAGAGGGCTTTTTTCTTTGTCCTTCGGCGGAGGGATAGGAACGGGCTTTTTGTTCTGCTACGGCTGCGGCCAGTTTATAAACGGCCGCCTTGGGGATAAAATTAACCCCAAATACATGGTGGGGTTGGGACTTTTGGCATCTTCCCTTGCCAACTTTGCCATGGGATTTGCGGAAAGCAAGTATTTATTGTTTGCAATCTGGTGTTTAAACGGCTTTTCCTGCTCAATGCTGTGGGCGCCGGTGTTAAGGTGTATTTCTGAATACCTTCCCAACGACGTCAGAGTCAAGGCAGGAACATACATATCCGCCACCATTCCCGCAGGAACTCTGGCGGCCTACGGCCTGGGAGGGATATTTCTTGACCGTTTTTCCTACAAAGCTTTGTTTACTGCGGCAGGGACTATCGGTCTTTTTATGGTATGCGTGTGGTTTTACGGCTTTAGCCGGCTTAAGTATTACATAGCAACGGCAGGGGAAAGCTTTGACAAGGCAAACGGAAAGGCAAAAAGTGAAAAGTCGGGTAGGTTTTTACCAATTTTGTTTTCCACCGGTGCGGTGTTTGCGGTCGGCTGCATACTGTTTAATGGCATTCTAAAAGACGGGGTTACTTTATGGCTGCCGTCATACCTTAACGACTTTTTCAATGTTTCCGACTCGACGGCGTCGGTTATTTTAATAATTCTGCCGGTTATAAACCTTGCGGGGGCCTTTGTGGCGGTAAGACTTAATTCCAAAAAGCTGCATAACGAATTTGCTACATCTGCGGTTATGTTTTTAATATCCCTTTCGGGGATAATTCTGCTGTATTTCTTCGGTAGGTATTCCCCCATCCTTGCGGCGGTGCTTATTTCCCTTTTTACTTCCACCATGCTTGGGGCAAACACCATGCTGCTGACCTTTATACCCATGAACTTTGCAGCTATAGGCAGAGCGTCCACTCTGACAGGTCTTCTTGATGCCTTTTCCTATCTTGCCTCGGCGGTGTCGGCGGTCAGCATTGGGGTGGTGGCGGAAAAATACGGCTGGAACGCCACGGTGTTAAGCTGGGCGGGTGTGGCGCTGGCAGGTCTGATTGTGGCGTCTATAGCCATTCCTTTTTGGAAAAAAGGAAAAAACACGCTGTAAGGCAAAATGCTATTGATTATTAACGTGTTTTATATTATAATCAAATAATCAACATTAAGGAGTGGGAAAAAATGTTTACGACGGCTATTAAGAGAAATTCAATAAAAGTAAAAGCCTTAGCCTGCTTTACCGCCATAATTGCGGCGGTGGCGCTGCCCCAGATAGTCCACGGACTTGGCGTTCTTTCTGGAACAGGGCCGGCATTAGGTCAGGCGCTGCTACCGATGCACATTCCCGTTATACTTGCAGGATTAATGTTCGGCAGTCTGCCCGGTGCAATAGCCGGTGTTATAAGTCCACTTATAAGCTATTTGATTACCGGTATGCCTGCGGCATCGCTTCTTCCCTTTATGGTTATCGAGCTTGCGGCCTACGGCGTTGCCGCAGGAATGCTTGCCAAGGTTAAAATGCCGTCTGTGGCAAAGGTGGTTATTATCCAGCTTGCCGGCAGAGCTATAAGAGCAGCGGCTGTTGCGGCCGGAGTTTTGGCTTTTGGAAACACTGCTGTCGGCCTTGGGACGATAAAGGCTATTTTTGTATCAGGTCTGCTGGGGATAGCCCTTCAATGGCTGATTGTTCCCCTTATACTATACAGATTCAACGAATTAGCAGGCAAAAATGAGTGATTTAGAAAAAGCAAAGTCGTTCCTTGCAGACGGGGAATATTCCTGTGCGGCGGTTAAGGGTGATACGGTTTATACCGGTAAAAAAGGCGGGATTGTTCCCCTTTTGGAGTTTATTTCGTCGGGGACCGACCTTAAAGGATTTTCCGCCGCAGATAAAATAATTGGCAAAGCTGCTGCCCTGCTTTGGGTTTTATGCGGAGTAAAAGAAGTTTACACCCCGGTTTTAAGCGAAAAGGCAGCAAGCGTGTTTAAGGAAAACGGTATTTCTTTTACATACGACATATTGGTGAGCGATATTTTTAACAAAGCCAAAACCGATATCTGCCCCATGGAAAAGGCTGTATGTGATATAAACGACACATATGTTGCCTATGAGGTTTTAACCGATACATTAGCCAGACTAAGGGCAGGAAAAGGCAAAGCATAATAATTATAACAAAAAATCCGGCTTTTGAACTGACCCCAAAAAGTTAGACAAAGATTTATTAAGAAACTTGTGCAAAGTGAATATTAAATAGCATTAATGGCTTGAGATCTGTATTTGGCAGGTGTCAAGCCATTAAGTTTTAGCTTTATCCTGCAATTGTTGTAATAGTCAAGATAATTCTCCAACTCCGAACGAAAATGTTCAAGAGATTTAAACTCCTGTAAATACAACAACTCACTTTTAAGTATTCCAAAAAAGTTTTCAATCACCGCATTATCAAGACAGTTTCCTTTCCGGCTCATGCTCTGACGGATTCCTTTTTCTTTTAACCTTCTTTGATACTGCTTGTGTTGATATTGCCATCCCTGATCGGAATGAAGAATCAGATTTGTATTATCCGGTATTTCTTGAAACGCCTTTTCCAGCATATCTGTAACCATATACAAAGAAGGATGTTCTGAAATAGTATAGGAAACCAAACTTTCACTATATAAGTCCAGTATTGGTGAAAGATAAAGCTTCCTACCAAACAAGCTGAATTCTGTAACATCAGTAACCCATTTTGTGTTCGGCTTTGCTGCATAAAAATCCCGTTCAAGCAAGTTTGGCGCTACCTTACCAACTTCACCTTTGTAAGAACGATACTTCTTCATTCGTACCTTACAATTAATCCCCAGTTGTTTCATAAGTCGTTGAACGGTTTTATGGTTAATTACATAACCGCGGTTATGTAATTCGGCTGTTATACGCCGATAACCATATCTGCCTTTGTTTTCATGATTAATCGTAGTGATCTGTTTTTTGATTTCACTGTATTTATCTTCTTTGTTTCTGTGTTTTACATAGTAATAGTAGGTACTACGGGGCAATCCGGATACTTCAATTAACAGTGATATCTTATGTTTATGCCTTAGTTCCCAGATCACTTCCGCCTTTTGTTTTGGCGTTCCTCTTCCATAACCAAGGCTTTCAATTTTTTTAAGTAATCATTCTCCGCTCTTAATCGTTGGACTTCAGCAATTAAGTCTTCTTCTACCTTTTTATCAAGTTTTGGCGGTCGTCCTTTCCTTGTGCCTGTGGCAGAGTTGGCTTTCCCTCGTCGCTCGACATACAGCCCTTCCGGTCCTTCCTCAAGGTAGATACGCTCCCAGTTAGCAACCATACTATGATTGGCAACCCCAAACCGTCTGGCTGCTTCGCTGTAACCCAACTTCTCCTTCTGCATGGTTTCGACTACCTTTTGCTTGAACTCGCCTGTGTACTTCTTATTCGCCCTTCCTTTGGACATAACAAAACTGCACCCCTTTCTGTCGTTCATGTGTTTATTATACCACATGTCTAACTTTTTGGGTGCAGTTTAAATGCCGGACTTTTTTATGTTTCTATATGGTAAGGCTTTATAGTATTAAGTAAAAAGGGCTATTTTACAGCCCTTTCTGCAATTATGGATACCATTTCGCCGACATTTTTCATTGACGAAACTTCTTTCATTTTAAACTTCATGCCGAACTCGCCTTCCACGGCAGAAATGAGGGTTATGTGGGTAAGGGAGTCCCAGTCGTCAACATCGTTTGCGGTGGTTTCGGGGGTAAGCTTGATTTTACGGTCAAAAACCTCTTCAAAAACCTCTTCAAGGCGGGAATAAATTTCGTTTACAGTCATTTTTTTCATCCTTCCGGTGAAATTATTTTTATATATCTGTTTTGATTATTATATCCCTTTGTTTTAAGCACCCATGTGGAGTTGCCGGCCTCATCAACGGATATTTTATCAAAGCCCAGGGTACCGAAAAGTTCTTTAACCATGCCGTTTTTGGCGGTGGGATAGTAGTAGCCATAGATTTCTTCTATTCCTTTATCACGGGCCGCCCGGACAAGCTCGTCAAGCATGGCAAACTCCATGTCCCGCTTTAGCACCCGGCAGGACATAAGCCACAAATCAACATGCAGCTTTGCACCTTCGATTTTGCCTATGACCACCGACACCACCCCGTTGTCGCCGAATTTATCCTCCAGCTTGCCATACAGGGTTATATAGCCTTCATCCTCGGCTACTGCCTGAATTTCTGATGCGGTGTAGCGTTTGGTGGTGACGTTAAACTGGTTGGACTTGTTGGTAAGCTGGGCAATACGCTGAATGTAAACGGGAATGAAATTATGGATTTCACCCTTCATTTCAAGGCTTATAAGGTAGTCTTCATAGTTGGTATATGATTTTAACACCTCTTCCCGGAGAATGTTGGCCTTATACATTTCGTTACGCTTAAGGTCCTCTTCGGAAAATGAGGTGGTTTCGAAAAAGCCGTTGCGGTCTAGGGTGCGTATATAGTTTTCCACGCTATCCATCTCGGGGGCAGCCACGGGAAGGGTTGAGGTAACTATATGCCTTTCGGCGGGGTTGTCGTCTACAAAGACTATGGCGTCAATGCCTATGTTAAGCTCATTTGCAATCTGAACCAGATTTTGATTTTTCGGCTCCCAGTTTGCCTTAATGACTATAAAATCATCCGGCTTAAGTATTCCGTCCCTGTGGTTTAAGCCGTCAATGGCGTTCTGGTAGTCGTTTTTGGAGTTAACCGAAAGCATAACGCCGGTGTCTTTGACCTTTGAAATATACTTTTGAAAGTCAAGATATGCCTCGCCCTCGGCGGTTTCCTTGCCAAGCTGCAGGTTTTCCACCCCGTCATCCCCCACAACTCCCCCCCAAAGGGTGTTGTCAAGGTCAAGGGCTAAAGCCTTTTTGTTTTTGCCGAAAACCGATTTTATTATATTGGCAAGATTGAAGGCAAAATAGGGTATTGCATCAATAGCCATGGCATACTTAAACATATACCAGGCCGACTGGTCGGAAAACTTGTCCAAGCCGTAGCAGGCGGAAATATAGGACAGGTCGTTTATATAAAAGTTTTCCCTGCCGGCGGCGTAGTCGGCAATAAAGGCGTTCAAGCGGTTGACAAAGTTGACTCCGCCCCTGAAATCAAAGGCATCCCGGTTGCCCATAAGGCGGTATCTGGGGTATTCGAAGTTATTTTGGATTACGGGGCAATGGTATTTTTCATCAAGCTTTTCCCATATCAGCTTAAAATGCTCCTTTGCTTGTGTAAGGAAATGTTCGCATTTTTCCCTGCTGTCGGCAGGTGAGGGGAAGAATTTTTCAATGTTCCTTGCAGAGGTGTGGACAAAGATAATATCCGGGGAAAATTCGTCAAGTTCGGCATTGCCCAACACCGCATCCTCAAAGTATTTGTTATACTCAGAAAGATAGAATACCGGCTCTATTCCGCTATCAAGCAGGAAAATATTAAGCATATCGGCAATATCGTTGGCCGTTGAGCCGGCAAGAATTGCGATTTTCTTTTTTATTCTTTTTGAGCCGTCGTTTTGGTAGGCTTTTATAAGCCTTCTTTTGTTTTTGATTAAATTTCCCCCGTCAAAGGGCCATGTAATAGGCATGATATACTCCTTTTCAGTCGGTTAATGTCCTCATTGCTTCAATTCTTTTCCATATAGTGCCCGCTGCGGTAAAGCCGGAGGCAATAACAAGCACGTCAGTGGCTCCGACCTCCTTGGCAAGATTAACACAGTTGCGCTTGAAATACCGGTAGTCCACGGCATAAATGGTGTCGAAAGAGGAAAGGAGGAAGGGAACAACGGCGTTGCCGTAGCTGTCCTTCAAGACAAGCAGGGTTCGCCCCGTATTGTTATTGGTAACTATCTTTATGCCGTAGCCGTCACTTCCCAGAAAGGCGGCGTAGTTGGCCACGTCAAACAGCACCGACGACCGCTTGAAGTTGTATTTGTTAAAGTCGAAGTTATCTTCCTTGAGGAAGTAGGCGGTGTATTCCACCTTTTTATTTTCGTAATACTTTACATCTTCGGGGTTGTCCTTTAATATCTGGGCTTTACCCGAAAAGCTGTAAAGCGTCCCCACAAAGCCGGGTTTTACATGCTCCTCGTATTCTGAAATGTCAAGGAAATCTGTCCCGGCAAGGCGGGCAAACTCCTTTGCCGCATAGTAGGCACCCAGCGCCGCCCAGTGGTGTTCGGTGCGGAAATAAATTTCCTCTTTGGTGTGTTGGGACAAAACGTTATAAACGTCCACATAGATTATCCCTTCACCGGCATATTGCTTTAAAAGGTCGTGCTTTTCCTTACCCACCTTTAACAGATTGGAATACTGGCCGGTGGCAGGGGCGTAATACACCGATGCATGGGGGCAGACCATGGAATAGACGTTAACGCCATCTCCTAAGTCCTGCTTTATCTTCTGAATAGTCTGGGAATAACCCTTAATTGAATTATCGGACCCGTAAAACATTTCCATTCCCCTGGTGCCCACGAACAAAATGCCGTTTTGCTCGAAGACATAGGGCGGTTCGGTAGAGGTTTCCTCGGATGTTTCTTCCGAAGTTTCCCCGGTGATTCCTCAGAGGTTTCATCTGACGTATCCTCCGGCGGCAGGCTGGAGTCTTCAGCTGAGCTGTCGGGGGCCGATTCGCTGCTGTCGCCGGAGCTTTCAGCGCCTCCTGTAGAGGCGGCGTCAGAGGTGGTGTCGGACGTGGTATCTGGGAAGTGGTCTTTAGGAGATTCGTCAGATTGGCTGGAGCTTTGGGTGCGTTGCGTCATTGCTTTGAAAAGAGCTTGTAAGGGATGAACCGTTTTCGCTGGTGGTCTTATCCGCTCCGCCGGCGCAGGAAACGAAGGCGGTCAAGGCCGCAAGGGCCAAAACACAAGCAACTATTTTTTTCATATTATTTTTATTCTCCGTATTTTTGGGTGTTTAACACTCTCATCTGTTCGATATACTTATAGTTTATACCCAAAGCGGTGAAAGAGGATACGGCAAATACCACATCGGTGGCTCCCACCTTTTGGATAAAGTCGATGGAATTAAGGGGGAAATACCTTAAATCTATGGCATAGATGGTTTCAAAAGAGGAAAGCAAGGTGGGAATCAGGGCGTTGCCGTAGGAGTCCTTAAACACCACCGCCACCCTGCCGTTTTTGGTGTCGGTTTTAATCTTTATGGAATAGTTATCACCGTCCATAAAGGTCATATACCAGGCTGAAACGTAGGAGTCTGACACCTTTAAGAAGCAGGAGTCTTTTTCCATTTTAAGGGTTTTATAGTCGTAGGTGTACCATTCGCATTGGTATTTACCCTGATATTCAAACCAGTAGAAGGGTTCGGGGTTGTCAAGGAGTTTCTTATCCTTGGTTTTGCCGTAGAGGGAGCCTAAGAAGGGCTTAAAGGAGCCGTCTTCGTTGAATTTGCCGTTTAACTTGTAATTGGCTTCGTTAATGGTAGTGGTGCCGGGGTAGTAGAGCTGTTTAAAAGGTGCATTTGCAGCCTTTGCAAGCTGTTCCGCCGCATAGTAGGCCCCCAGCATGGTCCAGTGGTGGTCGGTGCGGAAGTAGATTTCCTCATTCTTGTGGCTTTTGAGGGTGTCGTAAATGCTTACGGGAATAACCCCGGTGTTTTCAAAGCGTTCGATAATATAGTTAATCTTATCTATCTGCTTACCGCCGTATTTTTCATACAGCTTATCGGTAAGGTAAATAGATGAGGGAACGGGAATAACCATGGAATATACGTTTACCTTGTTCCCCAAATCCTTCTTGTAATTGGCAACGTATTTGGCGTAAAGCTGGCCCGCTTCATAGGTGCCGCCGAAGGATTCCACACACCGGTTGCCTATAATTATAAGGCCGTCGGTAACCCCGTATCCCACTTCGGGATTGGGGTCGGGAACGGATACCTCGGAGGTGGTATCATTGCCGGGATCCGACTGATGGGGTTCCTCGCTTGTTTCGGGTTGCGATTCTTCTACCGAATCTTCGCTTGATTCGTTTTCCGATATTATGCCCGAAAGCTCGTCATTAAGCGAATCTTCCGGCCTTGAGAAGTCGGCAAAGGGATCGGAAACCTCATCTACGGGGCGTTCGTCTTCGGACTTGCCGTCGCCGTCGCCTACATAGAATTTTTCATCAGGGGAAACGCCGAAGAGGCTCTTTATATGGACAATGGTGTTTTTGTATTTGTCCCGGTTTGGGGCGGTGTCGGTAAACCAGGTTTGTAAGTCCGAGGTGTATTTACCCGACAGGTAGTCGTTTAACGAAAATTTGGGGTATTCGGCAAGGGTGCGGGATTCAATGGATGACACCGTTTCCCTTTGGGCAAACATAAGGTAGCAGGAAATGACGACAACCGCCGCAGCCACCGCCGCAATGTTTATGGCCGACAGGATTTTTTTAATTTTGTTGTTTTCCATATAACCACCCTAAAATTTGAAATATAGGAAGGGATTGTTGGTGGCGTCCACCAGCATTATGCTTGACACCACAAGAAGCAGTATATTAAACACGGTAACCATAACCCCCGAGGCAAGCTCAAGGGAAGGCGCTTTCTTTATTAAGGCTTTTATTTTGTCAAGCACCGGCATACTAAGAACCGCAGCGACGATTATTAGGAATATATTTTCACGGATAACCGTAGAGGCGGTGTCGGAAATAAAGGCGTTGTTGTTTGCAAACACAAGGTTTTTAAAGAAATTGAGAAGCTTTGAAAAATCCTCGAAGTAGAATATGCCGAACCCCACAACCACCACCGTCATGGCGTAGATATGGGAAAGTGCCGAGGGTATGGCCTTCATATGCTTTTTTCCGATAAGCTGTTCGATTAGTATAAACAAACCGAAATACATACCCCAGATTATATAGTTCCAGCTTGCCCCGTGCCAGAATCCGGTGCAAAACCACACCAAAAACAGATTAAGGTATTTGCGCCGTTTGCCGAAAATGGGGAGATATAAAACATAATCCCTGAAAAAGCTGCCTAAGGTTATATGCCACCGCTGCCAGAATTCGGCTATGGTCTTAGAAACGAAGGGGTAGTTGAAGTTTTCGTCGGAATGGAAGCCGAAAATGTTCCCCAATCCGATAGCCATATCCGAATATCCCGAAAAGTCGTAATAAACATACAATGCGTAGCAAAAAATACCCATTACGGTTGAAATAAAGGATGCGGAGGCGATTTCAACCTCACCGCCTATAAGGGTGTCCACCACGCCAAGCAGGGAGTTTGCTATAATCACCTTTTTTGCAAGGCCGATAATAAAGCGGGTTGCGCCTTTGCTGATATCCGCAAGAGTGGATTTACGCTCTGTCAGTTCGTCCCCGATGGTGGTATAGCGGACGATAGGGCCCGCCATAAGCTGGGGAAACAGGGATATGTATAAAAACAGCTTGGAAAATGAGGTTTGAACATCCACCTTTTCCCAGTAGCAGTCTATAATATAGGAAGTGATTTTAAAGGTATAAAAAGATATACCGATAGGCAAAACAATTTTGGGTATGCCGATGTTAAGGCCGAACAGGCCGTTTACGTTTTCAATGAAAAACCCGGTGTATTTGAAAACAAGTAATGCACCCAGGTTATAGACCAGAGCTAAAATCAAAAAGGCCTTTGCCTTCTTTGACCCCTTATACTTGAGGATGCCAAGGGAGCAAAAATAGTTTACAAAGGCCGAAACAATTAAAAGAATAACACAGGCAGGCTCCCCCCATGCGTAAAAGAAAAGGGACGCAATAATTAAAATATAATTTTTTGCGGTAATTCCCTCTGCCACAAAATACAGCAATACGCAAAGAGGGAGGAATACATACAGGAAAAATAAATCGGAAAAAATCATAAAAGCCTCCCGCAACGTGCTTTTTATCTAACCGTAGATGGGAATGTGTTACTTTATAACGGTGGGTGAATAGTAGCTTTTACCCACTGTGGTGGTGGCGTCAAGCTGACAAAGCTGAGCGACGGTAACGAACTGATAGCCTTCGGCCATAAGCTGGACGGCGGCGATCTTAAAAGCTTCGACCGAGTTTTTATACAGGTCGTGCATTAGTATTATACAGTCGGGCGACGAGGATTTGCGGACCCCGTTTATAATGTTATTAACGATAGTCTGAATGTTTTTATTTGCAATATCTGTGGTGGAACGGTCCTTGTATTTCCAGTCCTCGGAATCAACGTTCCAGATGATAACATTATATTCGCTTTCCCTTAAGCGTTTTTCGGATATCGATCCTCCGGGAGGACGCATTATTATGGGGTAATAACCGGTGTATTTATATATAAGATTTTCGGTTTTGGAAAGTTCGGAAAAGTAAATTTCATCCGAGCATTTGTGGAAGTAGTATTCATGGGTGTAGGCGTGGATACCCACCTCGCAGCCGAGGGATACGGCCCGGGTCATGTGCTTGCCCAGGGATTCGTATTCAAGGAATGTGCCTACATTGAAAAAGGTTACTACAATTCCCTTTTCTTCTATAAAATCAAGAATTTCTTTAGAGTAGACGGAAGGGCCGTCGTCAAAGGTGAAGGCCACATACTTTACCTCTGGTTGGCGTTCAATATATACCGGCTTTTCTTTTTTAGCTGTTTTATCGTCAGGATCGGTAGAGGATTCTTCCGATGTTTCCCCGGAACTTTCTTCTGACGATTCGTCAGTCGAGGGTTCTCCCCATGATTCGGCAGGTTCCGACTTTTCTTCTGAGGTATCGGGAACAGACTCTTCTGCCGACGAACTATCGTCCTCCGACGTCTGGGGTGAGCTTGTGCCGGTTGAAAACTCGCTTTCATCTTTTGACTGATTATCGTTGCCGCTTTCCGCCGAACCGGAATTTTCGCTTATGTCCCGGCTGATATTGTCACCCGGATTATCCCTGCTTAAAACGTTGGCCAATATAACAGACAACAAAACAAGCACGATAACGAAAAGGACTACACTTATACGTTCTCTGGTTTTTTTCATTTAATTACACTATCCTTTAAATTAAACAAGAGGGGCTGTTTTTATTTGAATACCGCCACGTCACCGGCAAGCACAAGTCCGGCGACCACCGCAAGCATGACGATAATTATAATAAGAGCGGTTATAAGTCCGAATTTCTTTATTTTTATGTTTACAATAAAAGCGGTGCCCAGCAGGAGATAGGCTGAACGCATAACCCATGCCATTACCGACGGATTTACCATTGTCATAAGCAGAGTCAGGGGAGGAAGGACAAAGCAAATGGTGGGTATGGGAACACCGGTAAAGGTTTTAAGGTTAAGGTCCTCGGTTTCGGTTATTGCCTGGGTGTTGAAGTAGGCAAGGCGTATCGCACCGCAGCAGGCGTAAAAGGCAAGGAGGACAAAGTCATACCATTTGTTAAGCCCGTATATGTAGGCGATAACCGCAGGCGCAATGCCGAAGGATACCATGTCGCTGACGGTGTCTATCTGGATGCCGAACATAGATGCCTTGCGGTCATCCCGCTTGGCATGGCGAGCCACCCTTCCGTCAAACATATCGCAAAGTCCCGCAAGGAGAATTGCCATAACAGCCAGCTTATAATGCCCCGCATAGGCAAGGAAAATTCCACCCAGTGCCGAGGTCATACCCATTAGGGTTATGAAGTTGGCTGTATTATAGTATCCTATGAACATTGTATAAACCATACCTTTCCGCAACCAAAAATTTAATTTCAGTCGGTTTTTGTTTTATAATCGGGTATATTCTTTAAAATTTCAAAAAGCTTTACATAGCTTTCGTGCCGGCTTTGGGGTATGTCCCCGTTTTTGACTGCCTCAATAACGCCGCAGCCGTCTTCCTTGGTGTGTCCGCACTTGCGGAAACGGCATTTCAGCATATATTCCGCCATTTCGGGAAAAGAGTCCTTTAACTCTCCGAAGGAAAGGAGATTTTCCTTTTCAAAGTCAAGGGAGGTAAAGCCGGGGGTGTCGGCGATATATCCGCTGGAGGATGTTTTAAACAGCTCGATATGCCGGGTGGTGTTTTTTCCCCGCATTATTTTTGCACTAAGTTCCCCAACCTCAGCGTTGTAGCCGGGGAACATGGCATTGAGCAGGCTTGATTTGCCTACCCCGGAAGGGCCTGCAAACACGGCGGTTTTGCCGGATAAAAACTCTCTAAGCTCATTTATGCCGTAATTCTGGTTTGCGGAGGTGGAAAACACCTTAAAGCCGCATTTTTTATAAATGCTTTGGTATTCTTCCCCGCTTTGCAAGTCAGCCTTGTTGAAGACAACGGCAACCTCTACCCCCGCCTTAACCCCTATGCAGGTCATTTTGTCAATGTAAAACAGGTCGGGGTCGGGGTTGGTTGATGCCACAACAATTACAAGGGTGTCGGCGTTTGACACCGCAGGACGGGGAAAGGAGTTTTTCCTCTCCCCTATGTCGGTAATAAAGCCGGTGCCGTCCCCGTTGTCCTCAAAGGTTACAAAGTCGCCGCAAAGAGGGACCTTTTTTTCAAGGCGGAGCCGGGTGCAGGCCTTGCATACTATTTTATTTTCACCGCTTTCAACGGTAAAAAAGCCCTTGTTGCTGACTACTATTCTGCCGTTTGCTTTTGCTTTTCCGTCCATTATTCGCTAAGCACAATGTCAATAGGTGTGTTATATGCTACCTCTGTGCCCGATGTGGGTGTCTGGCTTATAACCGAACCTGAGGGGGCGGATGATTTTTCATAAGACACATCCCCCAGTTCAAGTCCCAGTTCGAGAAGGATATCAACCACCCCGTCAAGCTGTTTGCCCGACAGGTCGGGAACGGTAACGGTGGTTTTTCTTATACATACGGTTATGGTAATCTTTGTGCCGGGGGCTTTATTTAACGTGCCGGCTTCTATCGACTGCCTTAATACCACACCGTCGGTGGAATTGGCGTATTCGTAAACCACTTCAACCCTGTACCATGCGTCGTTAAGCGCCTTTATGGCACCTGCTTCGGTCATTCCGATGGTCGAGGGGACTTCATAGGCGCTTCTTGAGCTGCCGTAAAGGGTAATGCCAATCATGGTGCCGGGAGCAACGTAGGTGCCCACCGCCACCGTCTGGGTTAATACGGTGTATTCCACGGTTCCCTCGGGAGCGTCGGTGGAAAACTGGACTGCGCCGAGATTTAATTTATTATCGCTTAAATACTTTAATACTTCGGGGAAGGTGCGGCCTTTCAGGTCTTTTATCTGCACCGAATCAGCCGAAACGGCAACAGTTATGGTAACGTTTGTTCCTATGGGGTAACCCGAATTGCCTGCGGTTAACGACTGCTTTAACACCGTGTCAGCCGGCTTGTCGGAAGGCTGACCCACTATTGTAACCGAATATCCTGCGTTTTCAAGCATCTGGGCGGCGGTGGTGGCGTCTTTGCCCAACACGTCGGGTACGGGGGATGCCAAATCAGTCCCTTCGCCGCTTATCACAAGGTTTATAACCGTACCTGCGGGGGAGGGGGTTCCCGCTTTAACCGACTGGTTGATTACCGTACCGTCGGGGTATTCGGATTTGGCATGGGTAACCCTTCCCAGCACAAAGCCGGTGTTCTTTATCTTTGAAGAGGCTGCCTCGAGGGTTAAGCCGAAATAGTTTTCAACGGTTTTATAGGGGGTGTAGCGGGACACCGTCAGGGTAACCATTGTCCAGGGAGCAAGTCCGGTGGTGTAGGCCGGAATGTCCTGGGAAAGCACCGTTCCGTCGGGTTTATCGCTGTTTTCGTATACAACCGTAACAAGATAATAGGATTTCTCAAGCTTATCCTTGGCTGTGTCGATTTTATCACCAACCACGTTGGGCATGGTTTTGGCGGAGGTTATATCCGTCCCCTTGCAGACATACAGCGTAACCTGGGAACCGGGAAGGATATAGGCGCCGATTTCGGGCTTGGTGCCGACAATTTGCTTTTCGTTGGCAAACTCGTCGGTTACATATTCGGTTATAGCATAAAGGTTGTATTGCTTTAATATCTTTTCGGCCTCGGTAACCGTCATATACTTAACGTCGGGGACGGTGAGGTTGTCGGGGTATTTGTTTACCGAAATTTTTATGCGGCATTTGCCGTCGGAGGTGCGGATGTTGCCCGTTGCCGGTTCCTGGTCAACGATTACGTTAAAGCCTACGCCCTGACGGTACACCTCTATAAGTTCGATTATATAACCCTGGTCCTCCAGCTCACGCCTGAGGTCGGTGGAATACTGAAGGTCGGTTAAGTCTCTAACAAAGAAGTCGTTGGGTTTTTCGCCGGCAAAGAGGGTTGGTATCCATTTAACTGCAAGGTATCCTGCAACGGCGAAAACCACTATCATAAAGGCTATGAACACCCCGGTGATTACCGGGAAAATGGAATGGCTGGGCCTTTCCTTGCGACGCTGTTTACGCCTTTTCTTCCGTTCTGCCTTTAACTGCTTTTTGTCCACCTTAGGCTTTTCTTCCTTGGCCGGTTCGCCTACGTTTACCACGTAGTCGCCAATGCTGTCGGTGGCTATCATGTTTATATTAACCCTGTCAGAGGATAATTCCCTTACCTCCGCTTCTTCCTCGGTATTTGGCCTTTCCTCCTCGTTTTCGTCAACGAACACCACTTCGGGATGCTTTAAGACGTAGTCGAGGGCTTTAAGCATGGAATGGGCGTCTTTAAACCGCTTTTCCGGCTGCTTGGACATTGCCTTTAAAATTATCTGTGAAACCCCGGTGGGTATTTCGGGGTTTATTTCGCAGGGGTTTTTGGGGATGTCGTTTATCTGCATCATGGCGATGGTTACGGGGGAATCGGCGGTGAAGGGTAGTTCGCCGGTAACCATTTCATAAAGCATTACACCCACCGAGTAAAGGTCGGATGCGTAGGTGGTTTCCTTGCCGCTTGCCTGCTCGGGGGAAATATAGTAAACGGTGCCTATGGCTTTGTCGGTGAGGGTTATATCCGCCATGTCGGGGATTTTGGCAATACCGAAGTCGGTTACCTTAACCTCGCCGCTTTTAAGCAGAATTATATTCTGGGGCTTTATGTCTCGGTGGATAACGTTCTTGCCGTGGGCATGTTCAAGGGCATGGATAATCTGAAGTGTATAAACGCAGGCTTCCTTCCACGGGAGAACCTTTTTATTGTCCATGTATTCCCGCAGGGTTATGCCGTCAAGATATTCCATTACGATATACTTGATGTCGGGATAAATTGCCACGTCATAAACGTTTACAATATTCTTGTTGGAAAGCATGGCAACGGCCTTGGATTCGTTTACAAACCGCTTTTCGGCCTGTTCGTCGCCGTTATATCTTTCGTTAAGAATTTTTATAGCCACGGTGCGGTTCATAACAAGGTCCTCGGCCTTAAGCACAAAGGCCATGCCGCCCATGCCCACAAGCTCGAGTATTTTGTATCTGCCGTCGAGGATTTTCCCGATAAATGCCTGGTATTTATCCATTGCTTACTTTCTCATCCTTCCTTTGAAAAATGACCGCTGTAATATTGTCATAGCCGCCTCTTTCGTTGGCAAGATTGATTAACCTTTCTACTTTTGTTTCCAAGTTTAAGTCACCCGTGAGGATTTGGGAAAGCTCCTCAAAGGAAACCATATTCACAAGTCCGTCGGTGCAAAGAAGCAGGTTGTCATAGTCGGACAGGGTGAAAATATCGTATTCGGCGTGTTCGTTTACGCCTATTACTTTTAAAATTATGTTCTTTTGGGGGTGGTGTTCTGCCTGGGCGGGGGTTATTATACCGGTATCCACCAGATACTGGACAAAGGAGTGGTCCTTTGTTATTTGGCGTAAATTTCCGTCCTTTGAGGCGTAAAGCCTTGAGTCGCCGGTGTTTACCACAACCGTTTTGCCGGCGGCATGGAGGAAAGCCACAAGGGTGGTTCCCATTCCCTCAAGGGCTTCGCTGGTTCCCGCTTTTTCATACACCGCCGTGTTGGCGGCGGTTAGGGCGGTAGCCAAAATCCGCTCAAGGTCGCCGGTGGTAACAAGGTCGGGGTTAAAACCCGCCATGGAGGAGCGGAGGTTTTTCATAAAGGCAACCGCCGCCGTACGGCTTGCCGTCAAGCCGCCTTTGGCGCCCCCCATTCCGTCGCATACCACTGCGGCGGTGTAGCGTTTTGAGGAATGGATGCGGAAAAAGTCCTGGTTGGACCTTCGCTTCAATCCCCTGTCTGTCAGGCCATAACATTTCATGATGTCTTTCCCCCCACAGCTTATACACCGAAAGCAAAATGTCTAATTGCTGCCCACCATATTCTGGGCACGCAGCTGGCCGCAGGCGGCGGAAATGTCGCTTCCTAGGCTTCTTCGCACCGTTGCGGTTATTTTATAACTTTCAAGTATATTTTTAAAGGTTTCTATTTGACTTTTTTCGCTTGTTTTGTAAATTTTCCGTTGAGTCGGATTTAACGGTATTAAATTTATGTGGCTTAGACTTCCCTTCAACCGGCTTCCAAGCTCATGGGCGTGTTCGGGCTTGTCGTTTACCCCCGAAATTAAGGCATATTCATAGGATATCCGACGTTTGGTTTTTTCGGCGTAGGCAATACATGTTTTTATAAGTTCGTCAAAGTCGTATTTTTTTGCCACCGGCATTATCTGCTTTCTGATTTCCCCGTTTGGAGCATGCAGGGACACCGAAAGGGTTATGGGAAGTCCCTCCCCCGACAGGCGGTTGATTTGCTCGATAAGACCGCAGGTGGACAGGGATATATGGCGGTAGCCGATATTTAATCCCTTTTTATCGTTTACAAGGTGTAAAAACTTTATAACGTTGTCGTAATTGTCAAGGGGTTCCCCCATTCCCATAAGGACTATGTTTGAAACCCGCTCATTGGTGTCCTTTTGCATTTCGGTTATCTGGGAAAGCATTTCGGAAGGGGTTAGGTTGCGTTTTAGTCCCCCCAATGTGGATGCGCAAAATGTGCAGCCCATACGGCAGCCGGCCTGGGTTGAAATGCACACCGAATTGCCGTGTTTGTATTTCATAAAAACCGACTCAATGGTTTCACCGTCGTAAAGAGAAAACAGATATTTTCTTGTTCCGTCTGATGAAATTTGAACCTTTACCATTTTGCAGCCGGCAATATAGCAGTCGGCCTTTATTTTTTCAAGGAATGCCTTGGGGAGGTTGGATATTTCGTCAAAGGAGCCAATCCCCTTCCTCAGCCATTCATACAGCTGAACCCCCCGGTAGGAAGGCTGTCCGCAGGAGGCGGCATATTCAACGCATTCCCCTTCGGTATAGGACATTATATCAATCATACATTCCTCTTTACAAGCCTTGCGGCGAAAAATCCCTCGAAACAGCCGTTGTTTGTAGTCCAGAGCTTTTGCTCCTCAAGGGTGAAATACGAATGGTTTTTTAAAAATGTTTCAATCTGGTTTTGATTTTCTTCCCTGTTTATGGTGCAGGTGGAGTAAACAAGTGCTCCCCCCGGTTTGACATACTCTGATGATGCGTTTAAAATTTCAGCCTGAATTTTGTAAAGGTCTGATAAATCCGATACGTCCTTATAGCGTATCTCCGGCTTTGACGCCATAACACCAAGCGACGAGCAGGGGACGTCGCAGATAACAACATCTGCGGTTTCAATAAGATCAGGTAATGTATTTTGGGAATTATGGGTTTGAGTTTCTATGATATTTATGCCTAACTTTTCGGCCAATTTTGCTATTAGGGGCAGCTTGTTTGAATGGATGTCAAGGGAAACAATCTTTCCCTTGTTTTCCATGTCTATTGCGGCGCCAAGGGTTTTTCCCCCTGGGCAGGCGCAGACGTCTATAACAGTCATGCCCGGCTTTGCCTTTAGCATTTTCACCGCCTGCTGGGAGGGTGTCCCCTGGATGTAAAATAAGCCTGTTTCGGTAAGCTCCACCGCTTTGCCCTGTCCTTCGGTTACAAACAGAAAGCCTTCTGTGGAAATGCCGTATTTGATGCCGTTTTGGTCGAAAAGCTTTTTTATAAAATCAATATCGGTCTTAAGGGTGTTTACCCTTATCCCCATGGGTGGCTTTGTGAATGACGAAGTGAAAATTTCCCCGGCTTCCTTGCCGTATTGACCGTATATTAGGTCAATTACGCTTTTATCCATGGAATATTTTACACTTTCGTCCGCGGTTTTAAGCGATTCCTCAATTTTTGCCCGTTCCCTGGCGATATTTCTTAACACCCCGTTGATAAACCCTGCCCGCCCCTGGCCTGCAAGGGATTTTGCCGCTTTTACGGTTTCGTCGCAGGCGGCGCTGTCGGGAATTTTGTCCATGTATAATAACTGGGAAATACCCGTATAAAGGAGGCATCTTGACAAAATGTCGGGCTTTGACTTTACAAAAAGGTTAATTATAAAGTCAAGGGTGTTTTTACGCTCAAGGGAGGTTTTGACAATGGCCTGATACAAGGCATTATCGGAAGAATTAAGTCCGCTTTGGGATAAAATGTTTGATAGTTCTATATTTGAATAGGCGTTGTCTTTTACAATACGGACAAGGGTTTTTGCGGCCAAGGCACGAGGTGTCATTATCTTCTCCTGCCGCTGACATTGTTTATAATAACTATAAAGCGAAGCAGCGTCAATACCGTTGCAAACAGGGCGGCCACATAGGTCAAGGCGGCAGCCGACAACACTTTACGGGCGCCTTTCTGCTCCTCGGCTGTCAGCATACCCGTATCTTTTATTGCTGCCATTGCCCTTGAGGAGGCATTGAACTCGGTAGGCAGGGTTATAACCTGAAAAAGGGCGATAACCGCATAGCCGATAAGTCCCACATAGGCTATGGAAACGGCATAGTAGTAGCCTATTGCCGCAAGAATTATTCCGACGGGAATTAATATCATGGCGATGGTTGAGCCGATTTTGGTGGCAGGAACAATTGCCATTCTAATTTTAGCAGGCTTATAATCGGTTGCATGCTGAACCGCATGGCCCGCCTCATGGCAGGCAACTCCTATTGCGGCGGTAGATGTTGAGTTGTAGACGGCGGCTGACAGTCTTATAACATCAGTCTTGGGATCATAGTGGTCGGTAAGCTCACCGGGTATCTGCTCAATGCGGACATGCCCGAGTCCGTTGGCGTCAAGGACACGCCTTGCCGCTTCGGCGCCGGTTATGCCTTTGAAATTTTTAACCTTTGAATACTTTTTATAGGTGGTCTGAACCTTTATTTGTGCAAACAATGCCACAAGCATTGCCGGTATGACGAAATAAACATAAGTCCAGTCGAAATACATTTAAAACATTCCTTTCGAAAAACCTTGTCAGACAAGCTTGTTCCCCGCAAGAAATGCGGCGGCTGTCATTTTATTTTTCCCTTCTGGCTGAAGGTCGGTGATTATAACACTCTTGTCATTGCAGGCAATTTCTATGCCGGTTTTGTCGGCCTTTATAATATCCCCCGGCTGCTTTCCGCAGTTACTTTCACCAAGCAGTGCCTTGTAAATTTTACACCTTTTCCCCCCGAGGGTGGTGTAGGCGCAGGGGGTTGGGGACAGGCCCCTGATTTTATTGTATATATTTTCCGCTGTGTCGTTAAAGTCAAGGACGGTTTCTTCTTTTTCTATTTTAGGCGCATATGTGGCCTTGGAGTGGTCCTGCTTTCGCCTGACAACCTCCCCTGCCTTTGCCTTTTCAAGATATTCCGTAAGTGCGGCTCTGCCAAGGGATGTTATGGCGTTGTAGTAGCTGCCGAAGTCCATGTCACGGGGGATTTCCATTTCCTTTGTCAGGGCGATATCTCCGGTGTCCATGCCCTCGTCCATATACATTATGGTTACTCCCCCCACCTTGTCCCCGTTCATTATTGCACGGTAGATGGGTGATGCCCCCCGGTAGGCGGGAAGCAGGGATGCATGAACGTTGACGCACCCCATTGGGGGGATGGAAAGCACCTGGGCGGGAAAAATCTTACCGTAGGCGCAGGTTATGAAAATGTCGGCGTTATATTCCTTTAATTTATCCCAAACCTCCGGCTTTCGCAGGCTGTCGGGCTGATAAACTTCAACCCCCCGTTCAAGGGCAAGCCTTTTTACCGGGGATATATCAACCTTGTATCCCCTGCCCTGGGGTTTGTCGGTTCCGGTTACCGCCGCAACCACGTTATAACCCTTGTCAAGCAGTTCCTCAAGGCAGCCGTATGCGATTTCGGGGGTTCCGAAAAAAACAATCCTCATTATGGTCTTCCTTTATACGCTTTCAAGTTCTTCGGGACTTAGCATCCGTATTACCTTATCGGTGTAAAGGACGCCGTTTAGGTGGTCGATTTCATGGCAAAAACAGCGGGCGATAAGACCGGTGCCGGTGTGGTTAACCCACTCCCCTTTGCGGTTTTGGGCCTTTACCGTTACGGTTAAGGGGCGTTTGACAAGTCCCCATTTTCCCGGAATGGAAAGGCAGGCCTCGATGTCCTCGATTTCCCCTTCGGTGGATACTATTTCCGGGTTTATAAGTTCAAGTATCTTTCCCCCGTCGTCAACCACCACAACCCGCTTTAGCACACCAACCTGCGGGGCGGCAAGCCCCACTCCGCCGGATGCCTTTAGGGTTTCGGTCATGTCGTCAAGCAAGGTCAGTATGCGGGGGGTTATTTCGTCAACATATCTGCTTTTTTTTCGCAGCGCCTTTGACACGTCCTTTTCTTCTTCTATTATGTTTAAAAGGGCCATTGTTTTCCTCCTGTCAGATAATAGGCGGATTTACATCCACCTCGGCCTTTACGGCCTTTGGAACCTTTTTTGAAATGGTTTTAATGCATTCAAGCAAAAATTTTCTTGCTTGTGCCTGGTCTTTATATTTTATGATAATTCTTTGCCTGTATTTATTTCTAAGCCGGTATATTCCCTCCCGGTAGGGCCCGAATTTTATAATGGGAACGGAAGGATATTTATCGGTATGTATCTTTCCAATTAACCCGCTTGCCCCTTCCGAGGCTGCGTTGGCGTCATATTCGGTGGCAGCCGAAAAGGAAAACACGCCGATATCGCAAAAGGGCGGAAAAAGCACGGCCTTGCGGAGGGCAATTTCGCTTTTGTAGAATTTATCGTAATCCTGCGTAAGGGATAATTTTAATATTTCATTGTCGGGGGAAAATGTCTGGAAAAGGGCAATACCCTTTTTGTCGCCCCGTCCCGACCGGCCAGCTATTTGGGTAAAGAGTGAAAATGCCCGTTCTCCGGCACGAAAGTCGTTTTGATACAACGAACTGTCGGCAAGCACCACCCCAACCAGTCCCACCTTGGGAAAGTCAAGGCCCTTGGCCACCATCTGGGTGCCGAAAAGGATTTGATATTTGCCCTCCCGGAAAGCCGAAATAATTTCTTCGTGTGAATGCTTTTCACCGGTGGTGTCGGCGTCCATGCGGACGCATTCCACGCCGGGAAAATCCTCTTCCAGTTCCTCCTGCAGCTTTTGAGTGCCGAAGCCGTAATGGCCTATATGCTGGCTTTGGCAGTTGTCGCATTTTTCGGGTTTGTTTAAAATATAGCCGCAGTAGTGGCAGACAAGCTTGTTCTTCTTTGATCCGGCAATTCCGCTGTCCCCGTAGGCATGGAATGTAAGGGAAACCGAGCAGTTTGGGCAGGTGTAGACATAGCCGCATTTAAGGCAGGAAAGATGGGTGTTGTAACCCCTACGGTTAATAAACAATATAACCTGCCGGCCGTCTTTTATGGTGTTTTCAATGGCTTCCTTTAGCGGTTGGGAAATTATTTTGCCGTTTTCTATCCGCTTGTCCCCTTTTATGTCTATAAGGGAACATTCCGGAAGTGTGGCGTTGCCGTAACGCTCTTCAAGCCGGATAAGTGTGTATGTTCCCGCCTGGGCTTTATAAAAGCTTTCGATTGACGGGGTTGCCGAGGCAAGAAGCATAAGGCATTTGTTGTAGGCGCATCTGTAACGGGCGATATCCCTTGCGTGGTATTTGGGGGTGTTTTCTGATTTATAGGTATGCTCCTGCTCCTCGTCGATAACCACAAGGCCCAAATTCTGCACAGGAACAAATATGGCCGACCGGGTGCCGATTATAACCTTAACCCTGCCTTCTTTGATTTTTCTGACAGCGTCAAGCTTTTCCCCCACCGAAAGCATGGAATGGATAACCGCAAGGTTTTCGCCGAATGAGGATTTAAAAACCGAAACCGCCTGGGCCGTAAGGCCGATTTCAGGCACAAGCACGATTGCCGACTTGCCCTGGGATATGGCTTTGCGGCAGGCCTCGATTATAACCCTTGTCTTGCCGCTGCCGGTAACGCCGTACAGCAGCGCCGCCTTTGGCTCACCGCTTTCCATAAGGCTTTGAATTTTTGAAAAAGCCTCCCGCTGGGACGGCGACAGAGGGGAATCATAATATTCTATGTCTTTTGAAGGTGTTATATAATTGCGTTCCTCACGGGCGGTTATTTTTTCAAGTATTTTGTTTTTTACAAGGGTGGTAAACACCGCCTGCCCCGCGCCGAACAGCTCTTTGCCTTCAGATACCGATATAACCCCGCCGTCCTTTAGAAAATCAACAATCTTCCTCTGCTTTTCGCTTCTTAAGCCTTCAATGTTTTCTACGGCGTTTTGCCCTTCCTCGGTGTCTGCCAGACGGTAAAGCAGGGTCAGCTTTTCGTTTATTTTCTCCTTGGCCTCGGCGGTTTTGACTACCGCCCCTAACTTTTCAAGGGAGTTGAGAAGAAGTAATACTTCTTCGCCGAATTCCTCGGTAAGAACGCCAAGGCTTGTTTTGCCCCTTGACAAAAGGAACTTGCAGACAAATTCACCCTTTTCGTTAAGGGTTGACATGTCGTAGGGAGATGCCTCGTAAAAAATCTCTGTTTCCATCTCCTGACCTGCGGGCAAAATTGTCCGTGCGGCGGTGCCGAAGGTGCAGAAATACCTATCGGCCATAAAGGAACAAAGCCCCAAAAGCTCGTCATTTAGCGTAACGGGGTAGTTTAGCACCTCGGCAACAGGCTTTATCTGGGGGTAGTCGCATTTGTCGTAAAAGGAGGTAACCACCCCGGTGCGAAGATGGTTGGAGTTGCCGTAGGGAACGGCGCAAATACTTCCCCGTTCTATTTTATCCCGTAAATTTTGGGGGATAAAATAGGTGTATTCCCTGTCAAAATCCAATGCGGCATTAAGTATCCTTATGCCGGCAAACACCTTTTCCATAAGGCTATTTTATATCTTCTGCGGGGACTTTTATTTTGAATTCGCCCTTCATTATTTTGTCAATGGTCAGGGTAACCGACTTTTCGTTTACCGAGTCGGGGGTGAAAAGGGGCTTGGTATCCTTGGGATCCCGGCGCATTTCAGCCTCTTCCCTTTCCTTTGCCACTTTGTCGGTTATAATCCTTGCACCCTTGGCGGTGGCGATAACCAGGGCATAACGGTTAATCTTGTCGTTGGTTAATTGCTGAACAGAAGGATAAAGCATTGTTTTTCTACTCCTTTATAATAAGACTAAATTTCGGGAATTGTTATAAGCTTTCGTTTTACCGAATGCTTTTCGGCTACAACGATAGCTTCGATTTCTTTTGCGGTTTTTTCCCACTGGCTGTCGTTGTTTATTACAAGATAATCGTATTCGTTTATAAGATGAAGTTCCTTTTTGGCCACTTCAAGGCGGTTGTTTATGTTGTTTTCGTCCTCGGTGCCCCTGCCGCGGAGGCGGTTTTCAAGGTCACGCATGGTGGGGGGGCCAATGAACACCAGAACAGCGTCGGGCATCTGGGCTTTTATCTGCAATGCGCCGGCGGTGTCGATTTCTAAAACCACGTTTTTGCCCTCATCCAGCTTTGCCTTTACAAAGGAACGGGGGGTGCCGTAGTAGTTGCCCACATATTCGGCATATTCCAGCATTTCGCCGGAGTTAATTTTATTAATAAATTCTTCTCTGTTAACAAAGTAATAGTTTACTCCGTTTTCCTCGCCGGGGCGGGGGGTGCGGGTGGTAACCGACACCGAATAGACGTAATCCTCATTTTCAAGGAGCTTTTTTATAACCGTCCCTTTTCCCACTCCTGCAGGACCGGATATTACCACAAGCAGACCTTTTCCCATTTATCCGTTCATCCTTTCGGTTATAACGTTGACTTCCTCGGCGGACAGGATAAGATGTTCACTGTCGGTTATAATAACTGATCGGGTTTTTTTACCGCAGGATACGTCTATAACCCGGTTTATGTTTTTTGCGTCCTGAACAAGGCGGCGGACGGGGAGGGAGTCGGGGGAAACCACGGCTATAACCCGGCTGGCGTTAACCGTATTCCCGAACCCTACATCTACAAGTTTCATTTTTGTCCTTCCTTAAATTTACTCGATATTTTGAATCTGCTCTCTTATTTTTTCAAGCTCGGCCTTGGCCTCTATAACCAGCCTTGCCATGTCGCTGTCGGCGCATTTGGAACCGGTGGTGTTAATCTCCCGGTTCATTTCCTGAACCATAAAGTCCATTTTACGCCCTACGGGGACAGATTCGTCAAGCAGCTCTCTGAATTGCTCAAAATGGCTCTTTAGCCTGACAAGCTCTTCGGTTACGTCGCATTTGTCGGCATAGACGGCGCATTCGGTAAGCAGCCTGGTTTCGTCAACGGGAGCACCGTCAAGGAGAGTTCTTATCCGCTCCTTCATTTTCTCGTTGTATTCTCTAACGGATGCCGGGGCAAGTTCAAGGAGTCTTTCCCTTATTGCCTCAAGGGTTTCAAGCCGCATAAGCAGGTCGTTGCGGAGCTTTGCCCCCTCGTTTTCCCTCATTGCCGAATGGTATGCAAAAGCCTTTTCAGCAACGGTTTTAACACACTGCCATATAGCCTCCAAGTCCTCGTCCGCTTTGCGGGCAAGGAAAACCTCCGGTTTTGAGGATACAAGGCGTAAATCCACTTCACCCTGTATTCCGTAGTCATTTTTAATAATCTCAAGGGCTTTAAGGTAGCCTTCAAGGTATTCCCGGTTCAGGGAAAGTTCCACCTTGTCCCCGTCAATGCAATCCACAAAAACGTAAATGTCTATTTTTCCCCGGGTTATGTTGGAAGTGGCAAGCTGTTTAAGCTTATCCTCCAAAGCGGTGTAAACCCGGTTTATTTTAATGCTGCAGTCAAGGTAGCGGCTGTTAACCGATTTTACCTCCACCGTTATGTCGTTGCCGGCTACATACTCTTTATGACGGCCATAACCGGTCATGCTTTTTATCATTTAATATTCATCCTTTCGGTCAGCCGTTATTTGCGTCTGCGTTTTAACAAAATAAAGTATTTTGATATTATCATGGTGAGGGCAAGGTCAAAGGCAACGAATATAAAGTTGCCAAGCAGATATATCCATAATTCAAAGCCGAGCGGGTCATCCCCGGCTACCACGAAATAGCGCCCCAGCCAGATAATTATGGAAAGCATTATGTTGGCCGATACCCATTTAAAAAACCATGACAAAGGTTTGCTTTTTATTTTTTCGCAAAAATGCTTTAAAATGGGATACAGCCCGCCGTAGAATATAAAGGTGATGGCTATGTTTTTGTCGGGCAGCAGCACAAAGGCCAGCACCCCCGACACGGTATAGACGCCAAAAGCAGCGGCAAGGTCAAGTTCGATCATTGCCACCACCACGGCAAAGCCGGCAGCAAAGGCAGCCGACATTGAAAGGGCGGTAATAAGGTTTCCAAAGGACATTATTATAAGCGCCGTTGCCGAAAGAACCCCTGATAATGCTACGGTTTTGCTACTCTTCTTCATAGGTGACCGTTACCTCATACAGCCGCAGATAAGATCAAGACACATAAGCCCCATACAGATGTCGCACCCCGAACAGCCGGTGGTGGTTTGGGTGGTGTTGTAGGGTGAGGCCGACGAACCCGTAGACAGGCGGTTTAAGGCGTCACGGTATTCGTAATTGGAAGGATCCATCTGACAGGCTGTCTGGATATGTTCCCGGGCGTCAAGCAGCCAGCCCTTGTAAAAGTAAACAATGCCGATAAGGTAGTGCCATTCGGCGGTGTTTTGATCGGGATGGCGGTTAAGGTATTGTTCTGCCTCGGAATATCTTCCCCGGCGAATAAGTTCACGTATGTTGGCAAAGGAGCCCCGGTTGCCTGTCTGACCATAATCCGACGAACCGGAATATCCGCCGGATGAACCCGAAGAACCTGAAGCACGCAGCCGCTGGATTTCGGCATAGGCCTCGTTTATTTCCTTCATTTTTTCGGATGCCAGGTCGGCAAGGGGATTATCCACATAGTTGTCGGGGTGATACTTTTTGGCAAGGTTGCGGTATGCCTTTTTAATTTCCTCGTCGGTGGCGTCGGGAGAAACGCCCAAAATCTTATAAGGGTCTGTCATTGATGTTGTCAAGCCTTTCTTTATCTTTTGGGTGTCCGTTCAGCTTCAGCAGGCTTTTTTCAAACGCCGCAATCGAGCCAAGAACAGCGGTATTGTAAACAAGATTGTCAAAACCCGAGCCCCCCGCTTTTTCGTAGGAACGGCAGAAGGCATTTATGGAATCGCTAAGGGTGGTTCTTATAACTTCCTTTGATGCCAAAACCTGTTCGGGGGTTGTATAATAGTTGTTTAACACATTGTAGTTACCCTTTTCGCCATCTTTTCGGGAATCCTCAAAGGCATCGATAAGGTAGATGTATCTGCCGATATGATAGCCGCAACGGCTTAAAATCTCCTTTTTCTCGCCTGTTGTATTTCCGCTTGCCACCACGCTTGTAACCTTAGCAAAGCAGTCGGCAGCCAAGTCAGGCGACGGGCAGTTTGATTTTTCATACCCGGTAAGGCGGCTTAAGGAGTCATATACCTCGCCGTCAAGGCTGGGATAAAGCTTTGTCGCACGTCTTTTTATCCGGGACGCAAACAAAAGGCAGAGCCGGTAAAACAGCTTTTTTATGCCTTTGGAATCTTTGTAATCGTCATACACCTTGTAATAAAGCAATATACCGAAGGCGGCGCAGGTGTATATAATAGACTCGTTGTCAAGCACCATGCATTTTTTCTTTAAACTGTACGGGCAGCGTTTTACGGAGGTGGATGCCGTTTCCCCGTTTACCGCCATGCGGACGATACATAAAAACACAAAATCGTGGTTGAGGAAAAAGCGGGTAAGGCGGGAAATCTTTCTGCCCCCCTCCCGGCAGAGGCCGCAATATACGGCTTTATACAGCTCTTTTTCCTTGTCGGTGAGTTTTCCCTCCACCGGTTTTATATAGCCGAACATTTTTCCTCCCGCAAAGCCGGACAGTACTATTTTAACATCCTATTATATCACGGTGGTATTGAAATTTCAATATAAATCATAAAATACAATAATTAATAACATTATTTTAAATTTTTACCGTAAAAAGAGGATTTTCAATTTTTATTGCGTATATAATAATAAACGGTTTTATTTTATTGCATATTTATTGCATATTTTTCAGGCTTTTTTTATTTTTGTGTGGAATTAATAAAATATCCGTGTATAATCAAGGGGGTTATTTTATAAAAGAAAGAATATATGAAATAGAAAGATTATACCTTTCAAAAAACGCCTTCCTGTCGGAAAACACAAAGGGCCGCCTACACCCCGACGACCAATGCCCAATGCGCACCGATTTTATGCGGGACCGGGACAGAATTATCCATTCCAAGGCTTTCAGGCGGCTTATGCATAAAATGCAGGTGTTTGTTGCTCCCGAAGGGGACCACTACCGCACCCGGCTTACCCATACCCTTGAGGTTACCCAGATAGGGCGGACCATTGCCCGGGGAATGGCGTTAAACGAGGACCTTACCGAGGCAGCCTGTCTGGGCCACGACCTGGGACACACCCCTTTCGGCCATTCGGGGGAGAGGGTGTTAAACTCCCTTTGCACCAAGGGCTACCGCCACAACGAGCAAAGCCTACGGGTTACCGATGTGCTTGAAAAACTGAATCTGACTTATGAAGTGCGGGACGGTATTTTAAACCACACCAACGGCATTGCCAACACCAAGGAAGGGCAGATTGTCCGCCTTGCCGACCGGATAGCCTACATAAACCACGATATCGACGACGCTATACGGGCAGGGATATTAAAAAGCGGGGATATTCCCAAGGATTGCATTGAAATATTGGGGACAAGCCATTCAAAGCGCATTTCAACCATGGTAAGCGCCGTCATTGCCCACGGCTCGGACGGCAGCATAGGTATGGACGAGCCATACGGATCTGCCACCGACAAGCTGCGTGACTTTATGTTTGAGGCGGTTTACAAAAACCCCGTTGCCAAAAGCGAAGACGCCAAGGTGGAAAACATGTTAACCTTTGTGTTTGAGTATTTTATGAAAAAGCCCGAAAAGCTGCCTGGCGAATACATGGCAAACATTGATAACGACGGGGTTGAAACGGTGGTGTGCGACTATATTGCTGGCATGACCGACAGATATGCCCTGTCACTGTTTGAAAAACTATTCGTGCCAAAAGCATGGCAGTATAAATAGAAACGGAGTAAAAATGACATTTTCTAAAGCCTTTTTAGATGAAGTCAAGGACAGAAACGATATAGAGGAAGTAATAAACCGCTATGTCCCCTTAAAACGGGCGGGGTCTAACCTAGCGGGGCTTTGCCCCTTCCATTCCGAAAAAACCCCCTCCTTTACCGTTTTTCCCGCATCCCAAAGCTTTTACTGCTTCGGCTGCCAGACCGGCGGGGATGTAGTGTCCTTTGTTATGCGTTTGGAAGGCCTTGATTACCCCGAGGCGGTGGAATTCCTCGCCCGGCGGGCCGGAATTCCGGTGGAAAACGACTACTCCGACACTTCCCCGGTAATACGGGTGAAAAAGGAGCGGGTAATCGAAGCGGTGCGGGAGGCGGGAAAATTTTATCACAACCGGCTTTTTGCTGAAGAAGGAAAGGCCGCCCTTGAATATACCGTAAAGCGGGGGTTTACCAATCTTACGCTAAAACGCTTCGGCATAGGCTACGCCCCCGACAGCTGGAGTTCTCTGCACAACCACTTAAAGGACAAGGGTTTTACCACCGAGGAAATGAAAGCGGCGTTTCTTGTGGGTGTTTCAAAAAAAGGCACCCCCTTTGACATTTTCAGAAACCGCATTATGTTCCCGGTTTTCGACCTTTCGGGTAACCCGGTGGCTTTTTCCGCAAGGCGGCTTAACGAAAGCGACGAAAAGAAATATATAAACACATCCGACACGCCGGCTTTTAAAAAGTCAAAATTATTATTTGCATTAAATATCGCCAAAAATTCGGCTGATGGGACGTTAATATTATGCGAAGGTGCGGTGGATGCGGTAATGCTCCATCAGGCGGGGTTTTCCAACGCCTGCGCCACTCTGGGCACCGCCATAACCGACGACCACGCAAGGATAATTTCCCGACTGGCAAAAACCGTTTACCTTGCCTATGACATAGATAAAGCAGGGCGATCGGCCACCGAAAAAGCCATTGCCAAGCTTAATCAAGTAGGTGTTACGGCAAAAATAATAAATTTAGGCACCGACACCAAGGACCCCGACGAATTTATTAAAAAATACGGCGCCGACGCTTTCAGGCGTAAGCTGAGCCTTTCGGAAGGGCAGTCGGAATATCTTATAAATCAGATTCTTTCTAAATACGCCCTTGACCTGCCCGACGAAAGGGCAATGGCATCAAGGGAAATATGCGCCTACCTTGCCTCGCTGTCAAGCAAGGCCGAGCTTGAAATTTACGCCTCCGCCGTCGCTTCAAGGCTGGGGGTGGGTAAGGAAAATCTGCTTGAGGACACCGAGCGTTACAGACGGATAAACCAAAAGGGACAAAGGAAAAAGTTTGATGAAAAGGCAATGACCGAAATAGAGGGTTTCGGTGACAAGGTAAACAAAGACAAGGTAAGGTATTCGGCAGCTGCCACCATTGAGGAAAAAATTTTAGGCATACTGCTTGTCCGCCCCGACCTGGGAAAAGCGGCGCTTAAAAAGTTAAATGCAAGTTCCTTTGTAACCGATTTCAACAAAAAAGTGTTTGAGTTTTTCATGGAAGATTTTGAAGAAGGCCGGCAGGTTAATCTGTCAAGGGAGGGCTACTTTACGGCAGAGGAGATTTCCTCCATTGTCAAAATGATGGCCCTTAGAGAAAGCTTTGACGACAATTCCCAAAACGTTCTTGATGAATACATAGAAAAGCTTGAACGGCAGAAGGAAATGCGGGAAGGCGAGGAAAAAATAAAGGAAAATCCCGCCGAAGGACTGGCAAGCTATATTGAACAGCTAAGAAAACGGAAAAAATAAAATTACATAGATTGCTTTGATATTTCTAAGCAACGAAAGGATTGGTTAAATGAACGACAAACAGCAGGCATTAAATGAGCTTATCGAAAGGGGTAAGGCAAAGGGTTCTCTGACACCCTCCGAGGTGCTTGACGCCCTTGACGATACCGACTGCCCCATCGAGCTGCTTATTAAAGCCTTTGAAACCCTTGAATCCAACGGGGTGGAAATTACCAGCGACACCATCGACCCGGATGTGTTTGACATACCCGAGGACGAGCTTATTGACGAGGAAATTGACGAAAACCCCGAAATGGTGGTTAACTACCTCGCCCAGGAGGGTGTATCCATTGACGACCCGGTAAGAATGTATCTTAGGGAAATCGGCAAGGTTCCCCTTCTCACCGCCGAGCAGGAGCTTGAACTGGCCGAAAAAATGGCCGCCGGCGACGCCGATGCAAAGCAAAAGCTGGTAGAAGCCAACCTAAGGCTTGTGGTGTCAATTGCAAAGCGATATGTCAACCGCGGGGGTATGTTCTTCCTTGACCTTATACAGGAAGGTAACCTTGGTCTGCTCAAAGCCGTGGATAAGTTTGACTACGTCAAGGGCTACAAGTTTTCAACCTACGCCACCTGGTGGATAAGACAAGCTATAACCAGAGCGATAGCCGACCAGGCAAGGACCATACGCATACCCGTTCATATGGTTGAAACAATAAACAAGGTGCTTAGGGTTTCACGCCAGCTGTTACAGGAATTAGGCAGGGAGCCTACCGAGGAGGAAATTGCCGAGGAAATGGGTATTCCCGTGGACAAGGTGAGGGACATTTTAAAAATCGCCCAGGAGCCGGTGTCCCTTGAAATGCCTATCGGCGAGGAGGAGGATTCCCATCTGGGAGACTTTATCGCTGACGACAACGCCCCCGCACCCCAGGATGCGGCTTCCTATTCCATGTTAAGGGAGCAGCTTTTAGAGGTTTTGCACACCCTTACTCCGAGGGAGGAAAACGTGTTAAAGCTGCGTTTCGGTCTTGAGGACGGCCGTCCCAAAACCCTTGAAGAGGTGGGCAAGGTGTTTAACATCACCCGGGAGCGTATAAGGCAGATTGAGGCTAAAGCCCTCCGCAAGCTCCGCCACCCCAGCCGGTCAAAGCGGCTTAAGGATTACCTTGAATAAAGCAATTTGACGAAAGGACTATATATTGTAATGCTTAATCAGTTAAAGGAACTTGAATCTAATGCGGCAGGCGAAATAAAATCGGCATCCTCCATGGAGGAGCTTGACGCAATAAGGGTTAAATATCTCGGCAAAAAGGGTTATCTTACCTCAATATTACGCACTCTCGGTCAGCTTTCGGCGGAGGAACGCCCGGTAGTGGGGGCCGCCGCCAACGTGGCAAGGCAGAATATAGAAGGCTTTATTGAGGAAAAGGAAAAAGAGCTTGACAATCTTTTGCTTGAAAAGAGACTTAAAGCCGAAAAGCTTGACGTTACCCTCCCCGGCATAATCCGGGAAATCGGACATAACCATCCCTTAAGATCCACCGAAAACAAAATGGTTGAAATATTTATAAGAATGGGCTTTGAAGTGGTGGAAGGGCCTGAGGTTGAGTCGGTTTACAACAACTTCGATGCGCTAAACGCTCCCGCAGACCACCCCTCAAGGGATATGACCGACACCTTCTACATATCTGAAGGTGTGGTGTTAAGGACACAAACATCTCCCGTTCAGATAAGGGCTATGAAAAACAGAAAACCCCCGATTCGTATAATCTCCCCCGGCCGGGTTTACCGCTGCGACGCTCCTGATGCCACCCATTCGCCGGTATTCCACCAGCTTGAAGGCCTTGTTATCGACAAGGGCATTTCAATTTCCGACCTTAAAGGCACCCTTGACCTGTTCGCTCAGTCCATGTTCGGCGAAGGGACAAAAACCAGGCTTCGCCCCCATAACTTCCCCTTTACCGAGCCTTCGGTTGAGGTTGACTTTTCCTGCTTTGCCTGCGGCGGCGAGGGCTGCCGGCTGTGCAAGGGTGAAGGCTGGATAGAAATGCTGGGCGCCGGAATGGTTCACCCCAACGTGCTTTCCGAATGCGGCATTGATCCGGAAGTTTATACCGGCTTTGCTTTCGGTATGGGGATTGAAAGAATTGCCATGAGGAAGTTTAACATTTCCGACATGCGGGCGCTTTATGAAAACGACGTCCGCCTTATTGGGCAGTTCTGATGATATATGAATAAGGATGGGTTTTGATAATGAAAGTTTCACTCAACTGGATTAGAGATTACGTTGATTTTACCGATAATATAAAGGAATACACCGAAAAGCTTACCATGTCCGGCACCAAGGTGGAAGGATATGAGATATACGGCGAAAATATAAAGAACGTGGTTGTGGGAAAAATTATATCCACCACCCCCCACCCCGATTCCGACCATCTTACCATCTGTCAGGTTGACGTGGGCGGCGAAAAGCCTTTGCAGATTGTTACCGGCGCCACCAATGTCAAAGCCGGAGACATTGTGCCGGTGTGCAAGCACGGTGCCGTATTGCCCGACGGAAAGGTTATAAAAACAGGCAAACTGAGGGGCGTTGTGTCCGAAGGGATGCTTTGCTCTATCAGTGAGCTTGACCTTACCAAGCACGACTTCCCCTACGCCGAGGAGGACGGGATATTCTTAATAGACGAAACCGACGTCAAATGCAAGGTGGGCGACGACATAAGGGATGCCCTTATATTAAATGACGTGCTGGTGGATTTTGAGCTTACCTTCAACCGCCCCGACTGTCTGGCGTTCCTGGGTATAGCAAGGGAAACCGCAGCAACCTTCAAAACAGCGTTAAAATATAAAGAACCCTTTGTTGCACCAAAAAACAACGGTGAAACCGCCGCCGACTATGTGTCTGTCCGGGTGGAAAACCCCACCCTTTGCCCCAGATACACCGCCAGGGTGGTTAAAAACGTTAAAATCGCCCCCTCGCCCTTGTGGCTTAGGGCAAGACTTAAAGCCTGCGGCATAAGGCCCATTAACAACATAGTGGACATCACCAACTATGTAATGCTGGAATACGGCCAGCCCATGCATGCCTTTGACTACAATTTCATAACAAGCAAAACAATCGTCATACGCAATGCCGCTGAAGGGGAAAAGATTACCACCCTTGACGGGGTTGAAAGACAGCTTGACAGTTCCATGCTCTGCATTGCCGACGGGGAAAAGGCCATTGCCCTGGCAGGTATTATGGGCGGGGAAAATTCCGAAATCACCGATTCCACCACCACCGTGGTTTTCGAATCGGCCAATTTCAACCGGGAAAATGTCCGTCTTACTTCCCGCAAGGTGGGACTTCGCACCGATTCGTCTAAGCGGTTTGAAAAGGGACTTCCCCCCTACAACGCTCTTGTGGCAATAAACCGAGCCTGCGAGCTGGTAGAGCTTCTTGGCTGCGGCGAGGTGGTTGACGGGGTTATTGACCAGTGCTTTGCAAATATTAATCCCACAAAGGTTAAGTTTGAGCCCGAAAAAATCAACACCCTGCTGGGAACAAGCATTACAAGGGAAGAAATGGCCGATATCCTTAAATGGCTTGACATTACCCTTGACGGGGATTACCTTGTAATACCCCCCTACCGTAACGACATTGAAAAAACCGCCGACGTGGCCGAGGAGGTTGTCCGTCTTTACGGCCTTGACAACATAACCGGAACTAACTTCAAAGGCGAAGCCAAAGAGGGCAAGTTTACCGAAAACTATGACTTTTTGTTAAAGGTTCATTCCGCCCTTGTATCCCTGGGATTTAATGAAATTTATTCCTATTCCCTTACTTCCCCGGCGTTTTTCGACAAAATCCGCCTTCCCGAAAATGACGAAAGGCGTAACGCCATCAAGCTTATAAACCCCATAGGAGACGAAACCTCTGTTCTCCGCACCACCCCCCTTCCCTCTCTGCTTTCCTGCCTTGAGACCAACTACAACCGCCGCACACTTTCGGCAAAGCTGTATGAAACGGCAACGGTTTATAAAAAGGCCGGGGATATGTCGGAGGAAAGAAAGGTGCTTTCGTTAGGCTTTTACGGCGACGGCGACTTTTATCAGATGAAGGGTTATATTGAGGAAATTCTAAATTACTTCGGTATTACCGGCTACACTGTTGTCCGGGACGACACCGGTACCACCTATCACCCCGGCAGATGTGCCAAGATTGTTGTAGGTAACGAGGAAATAGGCATTTTCGGCCAGATTCATCCGCTGGTTGCAGGCGAGTTCGGCATGGACTGCGAGGTGTATGCCGCCGAAATTGAAATAAACGGACTGCTCAAATACCACACAAGGGAAAAGCAGTATACCCCCATTCCCGTTTATCCCGCAGTCGAAAGGGACCTTTCCCTGGTTATGGACGAGGACACCGAGGCGGGGCAGGTTATTTCACTTATCAAAACCTACGCCGGCAAGCAGCTTGAAAAGGTGAATGTGTTTGACGTCTACCGGGGCAAGGGGGTTGAAGCTGGCAAAAAGTCAATGGCTTTCCGCCTTACCTTCCGCAAAGCCGACGGAACGCTTAACGACAGCGAGGTTGACGGAAAAATCCAAAAAATCCTTTTTATGCTTAAAGACAAAAACTCTATTGTCCTGCGTTCATAATTTATTTGAATGATACAAAAAAACTGTTGCAATATAATTTTCACCGTGCTATAATAAAATTTGTTAGCATTTATATAGGGGGGCGAAGCATGAACGACAAAGCAACAAAAACCCGTATGTTCAGCGTCAAAGAGCAGGAAGAGCTTACCATGCGCCAGACGCTCCAGACGGTATATGATTCCCTAAAGGAAAAGGGATACAACCCCATTAACCAGATTGTGGGGTATATCCTTTCGGAAGATCCGACATACATTACCAACCACAATAACGCACGGGCGCTTATTCGTAAAATCGATCGTGACGAGCTTTTGCGCTCCCTTGTTCAGAATTATCTGAAACTTTAAAGAAAGGAACGGATGATGGGCGAAGAAAATAAAATAAGACCCTTTATGTATAAGGGTAAACCCCTTGTCCGTCAGGGACAGTTCATCTTTTACGGCAACCCCGACGACAAGGCGATACTCTTTATGAACATCCTCGAAACAAAGAAAAGCGGGGATTTGGATGTTGCCTCCCGTGTTCTGGTTCAGATACAAAAAACCGGCGAGTCGGTTAGCTTTAATGAAAAGGTCATAAAACAGTGTGAAAAGAAATCCTTTTATGACGCTTTCGAAATAGGCCTTATCTGGCTTGAACGGGAACTTAAAAAATAATAAAAAACGCCGCCGTAAGCAATTACGGCGGTTTTAATAAGGTGGAAAAAAGCATGAAACTTACTTATCTCGGCACCGCGGCGGCGGAAGGCTGGCCGGCGGTTTTCTGCAACTGCGAACATTGTTTAAGGGCTAAGGCGGCAGGGGGAAAGAACCTCCGCACCCGCAGCCAGGCTCTCGTAAACGATAATCTTCTCCTCGACTTCCCCATGGACACCTATATGCATATGCTTAGCAACCGGCTTGACCTTTCGGCGGTGGATTATGTATTTTTCACCCATGCCCACCTTGACCATTGTTCACCGGTGGATTTGTTCTTCCGCTCGGAAGGGGTTTACGCTCACAAGCTGACCAAAAAAGAATTGAACCTGTATGGCAGCTTAAAAGTTGGCGAACGTCTTAATCATATTGTAAAAGCCTACCGGGATGAGTCTTTCGGGATGAAATTTACCCAGGTAGCACCATATAATCCCGTATTCTGCGGCGATTACAAGGTAACTCCCCTGCCGGCATATCATTCCTCACCGGATGATGCCGTGGTTTATCTTATCGAGGAAGGGGGCAAAACCCTCCTTTACCTCCACGACACCGGTGTACCCTATGACGAGGTTTTGGATTATCTTGTTCAAAATAAAATCAAAGCGGATTTTGTCAGCTACGACTGCACCTATGTTGCCCTCCCCAGCGGCGGCGGACATATGGGACTTGATTCCTGCCAGGTTTTAAGGGACAAGTTCCTTGCCCTTGGCATTATCGACGAAAACACAATAAACTGCATTAACCATTTTTCCCACAACGGCAGGCTTATCCATGACGAGCTGGTGCCGGTTGCCGAAGAACTTGGCTTTTTAACCGCCTACGACGGCATGGTAATTGAATTTTAAATTAAGACGGGGTTATATCCCCGTCTTTTATTATGCAAAATCTAATACCATCCCTATCTCACAAGGTTATTATTACATAACAAAACACCGCCGGTTTAACGGCGGTGTTTAATATTATTGCGGATAAGGATTACTTTCTCCTTCTTACCACAATTATGCCGGCAGCGGCGATAACTGCGAATATTCCCAGAGCCATGAAACCGCTGTCACCGGTGGGGGTGGTTCCCTCACCCGAAGATTCGGCGGTGGAGGGAACTTCCGAAGTGGTTGCGGATGTTTCTTCAGAAACTTCTTCGGAAGGTTCTTCAGAGGTTTCTTCAGAGGTTTCTTCGGAGGTTTCTTCGGAGGATTCGCCGGGATCAGTTTCGTTATCAACGCCGGAATACTTGGGATCAAAGTCGGCGGAGTTGGTTATAAAGAAATATGCGCCGGGAAGGATTTCCTTATTGAGTATGGATATGCCGTGGAATTCTATAAAGTCGCCCACTTTTGCGGTGGCGGCGTAGTTGGAGTTGGCGGTGGAACCGTCGGGGTCTCCTTCTACCTCGGCATTGTGAACGCCTATAACCACGTCACCCGGTTCGATGGTGCCGCCATCTGCACCGTCGGGAGATTTAATCTTGTAAATCTTGTAGCCGCCTACGGTATCGTCCCATCTGAGATACAGAGCCCTTGACCACCTGACGTTGGCTGAGTCATAGTTAAGGTTAGTAGTCTGGTCGCCTGTGAAAATTACGGACATACCGGTGGTTATCTGCTGGTTGAAGGTGTTAACCCAGCCGCCAGTGGTAACTTTTTCGTCGGCCTTGTAGGCTTCGATTTCAGAAACGAAGGCCCAGTTGGAGCCGTGGGCTATTTCGGCCTTAATATATTTAGCCGTAACGGGGGTTGCAAGCTCAAGAATAAAAGCGTTTATTGCCTTTTCGGTGGTTTGTGTTTCAAGGGCGCCGTCGCCGGCCTTTGTCCAGTCGGTGCCGTTTGTGGAATAGTAGAAGGCTACTCCGGTGGGAGCCGAAATACCGACGTCACCATGACCGTCATAAACCCTGAGGACAAACTTGGCTAACTTATAAGTTCCGGCAAGGTCAACGGTTATGCTTGAGCGGGGAGGAGTATCATTCTTAATATCGTCCGCGCCGGTGTTAAAGCCAACCCATGCCGCGTCGCTGTAACTGACGTTGGTGGCGTTCTTACCGTCGGTAAGGGTTATTCCGCCTTCATCAGGCCAGGAGGGACTGGTGGCGTTGGGATAGATGCCCCTTGTGGTGTAGGACTTGCCAAGGGCCACGTTGGCGGGTACGTTAAGAGCGGCGTTAAGTCTTGTTGCAGCCGCCTTTATTTCGGAGTTGGTGGCGTTTTCATTGCTTCTTACGGCAATCGCTTCTTTATATGCTTCCCAGATTTCCTCAAGCTCGGCGCTGGAATACTGGAAGAATTTTATTGATTTAGCTGCGTCGATGGCTTCGGCCAGTTCGGCTTCGCCCGACAAAGCTTCCTGAAGCTTCATAATAACCCGGGTGTAGTCGCCGGATGTGGAGGTGGCGGCATCCCTTACCGCAACGGCGGCATTGTAGGCTGCTCTGACAGAAACGTCTTCGCCTTTGCCCAGTTCTTCGGATGCCCGGGAAATAAGTTCGTTAAGGGTGGTTTTGGTTTCGTCGGAAGCTGTGGGACGCTTAACTATAAGAATACAGTCGCCAACAGATCTTGAGCTGGGAATCTTATAGCCGGGGCTTCCCGAGCCGGTGTCGGCAACATACATGGCAGTGGATCCGCCGCCGTCCATTCTTATGGCGTTGACACAGCCCTGGTCAAGCAGGAACTTGGCAACGTCTTTAAGGGTAATGGATCTGCCGGAGTCGCCGCTTCCGCCGCCTTCGGAGTTGAAGAAGACGTAGGTGCCGTCGGCCTTAACACCGAATGCAGTCCATCTGGCGGACATGGTTACCGAGTGGGAACCTATGGTGGAATAAATTTCAGTCTGGTCAACCCCGTCCTTTATAAGCCAGCCCACGTTGGTTATAACCGAGCTGGCCTTTTCCATAACTTCCTTGGAAGAAGAAATGGTTTCGGTAGAGGTTATTTCAACCTTGTCGCCGGCTGTAAGTCCGGTAACGTAGCTGGTAAAGGGGGAATCGTTCTTTACAAAGAGGATAAATTCGTCGGAAAGATCATAATAATCTTCGGCAAGGGCGCCGCCGGAGGTGTTGGCGGTTACCGAAATAACTTCGCCCACCAATGTGCCGCCCACTACCAGTTCGGTATTGTTGACTTTTTTGCAGAGAACCTCATAACCCTTGACAAATTCGGAGGTGTCGCAGATTCTGCCGCAGGAGGTATCATAGTAATAGAACTGATTTTTCCACTGGGATGCGCCGGCTTCTTTGGTACCGGAGGTCTTGTTTATGTAATAAAGACCGTTGGGAACCTCTTGGCCGTCGATAACAAGGGTGTAGCTGATGGCCGAGTTAACCACCTGGAAGGTGCCGTCGGACATAAAGGCAACCACTTCGCCCGAATAGCCTGCATGGGCGGAGGTTATCTTGCCGTCGGAAATGTTAATTCCCACCAGGGTGCCGTAGGCGCCGTGGCCGGCTGTGTCCATTGAGAAGAAGGAGCCGTTAATTATACCGGCAACTTCATAGCCGTATTTGTTGACGGCATAGTTGTATTGGGTCTGGAGAACGCCTGAGGTACCGGCAAAGCAGCTGAATACCATCGGAATGTAGTCATTCTTGGAAAATTCGAGGGCTGCCCCGATTTCAGTGTTGTTGTTTACGCCGCTGGTAATATCGTATTCCTTGTAGGTTACGCCCGGTTTAACAACGTATTCCGACTTTTTGGTGGCGCTATAGGCCGCCGAAACAGTCAGAACCGATACGAGGGCGGAAAATACAAGAGCAGCTACCATTGCCAGCGCAAGAACCGACTTCTTGAATGTTCGCATCATGTTCATCCTTTCCGTATTTTAACACAGTGTGTTCAGGTTAATTATAGCCAAATGCACCAACTTTGTCAATATAATTATAACAGATTTTTAGCAATTTGTAATCAATTATTGCCACCCATCGACTTAATGGCAAGGTTTATCCGGCAGATGGGAAGGCCTGCTACGTTGAAGAAATCTCCCTCGATACGGCTGACAAAAACGCATCCCCTGCCCTGGATTCCGTAGGCCCCCGCTTTGTCAAAGGGTTCGCCGGTGGCGATATAGTCTTCAATTTCTCTGTCATCGAGGGCACGGAAGGTTACTGAAGTTATCTCACAGCCGGTAACGGTTTTATCCCCATGTATAACGGCATAACCGGTGTAAACCTGATGTGTCCTGTTTGACAGGCGTTTTAACATTTCAAAGGCCTGGGCTTTGTCCTTTGGCTTGCCAAGTATTTCGCCGTCATGGTAAACTATTGTATCGGCACCTAGAATGATCTGGTTTTCGTCATAAATATCCGCAACCTCCCTTGCTTTAAGCAGGGCGTTTTCCACCACAAATTCGTCAGGCCTGGCGTTTTGACCCGGGGAAATTTCCCCCTTTGCGGGGCAAACGGTAAATTCAAAGCCGGCATTTTCGAGGATTGCTTTCCGTCTTGGGGAGGCGGATGCCAGAACAAGCATAATTTTACTCCTTTTTTGCATAAAAATTTATCCTTTTGGTTTGCAACATCTTGATTATGGCTTTTTTAACTGATATAATACCGTCATTATAGTATAAAAAATCACTTTTGCAAAGAGGAAATTAAATTTATGAAAATCGATTTGTCGTCGAAAAAGAAAATAGTCATAAAAGTAGGCTCCTCCACCCTCACCCACGAAAGCGGACTGTTGAACATAAGAAAAATCGAAACACTGGTAAAATGCATTGCCGATATTCAAAATTCGGGAAAGCAAATTATACTTGTGTCAAGCGGAGCGATAAGCTGCGGCATTGCCAAGATGGGCATTTACGGCAAAACCCTTTCCACCGTGGAAAAGCAGGCCGCCGCCAGCGTGGGCCAGTGCGAGCTGATTGACATATACGACCGGAATTTTCAGCAATACGGCCACAAAATCGGGCAGGTGTTAATGACAAAGGACATTGTGGACGACAAGGCAAGGCGGGAATCAGCTTCCGGCACCTTCCTCACCCTCCTTCAATACGGCTGCATACCCATAGTCAACGAAAACGACACGTTGTCCAGCGAACAGATAACCTTCGGCGGCAATGACACCCTTTCCATTTCGGTGGCCAGGCTTGTAAAAGCGGATTTACTTATAAATATGTCCGACGTGGACGGCTTTTACGATAAAAACCCCCGCACCAACCCCGACGCAAAGCTAATTGACCATGTTCCCGAAATAACCGAGGAGCTGTGGAACTGTGCCGAGGGAACGGGATCGGGTTCAAAACGGGGAACCGGGGGTATGAAGGCTAAGCTGGAGGCGGCAGCATCCGCCATAAAACACGGCATACCCATGATTATAGTCAACGGGGCCAACCCCAACATACTTTATGACATATTCGACGGGGAGTTTACCGGTACATATTTCGGAACGATATAAATATAATTGTTACAGAAAGGCGGGGTAAAAATGACTGTTGTTGAAAAGTGTGCCTGCTGCCGCAAGGCGGTGTTTGAAATTGCGTCCTCCAACGGGAGCAAGCGCAACGCAATTTTACAAACCATGGCTCAAATGCTTTGGGAAAAAAGGGATTTTATTCTGGCCGAAAATTCAAAGGACATTGAAAAGGCCGAGGAAAACGGCATAAAAAAGGCAATGGTTGACCGCCTTGCCCTGAATGAAAAGCGGATAAAAGGAATATGCGATGCGGTTTACGATGTCATTTCCCTCCCCGACCCGCTGGGCAAGGGGGAGGTGTGGACACGTCCTAACGGCCTTGAAATTCAAAAGGTAAAGGTGCCTTTGGGGGTTATAGGGATAATTTACGAATCCCGTCCCAACGTAACCGCCGACGCCGCCGCACTGTGCATTAAAAGCGGCAACGGTGTGGTGCTTCGCGGCGGTAAAGAGGCGGTTAATTCAAACAGGGCGATTTCGGAAATTATCCGCGAAGCCTGTATGGCAAACGGCGTTTCCCCCGACATAATACAATTTATAGACGACACTTCAAGGGAGTCTGCCACCGAGCTTATGAAGGCAAGGGGGCATATTGACCTGCTTATTCCCCGGGGGGGCAAGGGACTTATTCAGGCGGTTACCCAAAACGCCGCCGTTCCGGTAATTGAAACCGGTGCGGGCAACTGCCATATTTACGCCGAAAAAAGCTGCGACATTGAAATGGCGGTTAACGTGATAAGAAACGCCAAAACCTCACGCCCATCGGTATGCAACGCCGTGGAGCATGTGCTGGTGGACAGAGAAATTGCGGACATTCTACTGCCTAAAATATACGCCGCCATGCCGGAGGTTGAGTTCAGGGGGGACAGCGAGGTTAAAAAAATCCTTCCCGATATTAATGATGTAACATATGACGACTTCTTTACCGAATATGACGATTATATACTGTCGGTAAAGATTGTGAGCTCATTGGAAGAAGCGGTGGAGCATATAAATATCCATTCCACAAAGCATTCCGAGTCGATATTAACCAACGACGTTAAAAAGGCGGAATACTTTACAAAAGCCGTTGATTCGGCGGCGGTTTATGTCAACGCCTCCACCCGTTTCACCGACGGCGGAGAGTTCGGTTTGGGTTCCGAAATAGGCATATCCACCCAAAAGCTGCATGCCAGAGGCCCAATGGGATTAAACGAACTGACAACGGTAAAATACATTGTAAAAGGCGACGGCCAGATAAGGGTGTAGGATACTTTATTGGGTAATACACCGATAATATCATATAAACGAATATTTCACCGGGTATTTGCGTAAAATATACCGGTGAATTTTTATGGCGGTCCGCACTCTTTTATCCACAGGTCGGCAAAGGCTAACCCCCTTTGCTAAATTTCTCGTTGTTATTTTTGCTATTATTTTGGCGCTGGCGGTGTATTTTACCGCAGCCGGCGAGGACGAAGACAGCAAAATCCTACCTGCCAACAACCCCATATCCTTTATCGCCGACAACAGCGACATATATTCGGTTATTGCCATACTGAAGGGGAAGGAAAACCAAAGCAATGTTAATCTCTTTATTGAGGTGTGCGGCGGCTTTGGAATTGACACGGTTTTCTTTATGACAACCGAATATATGGAGGAAAACCCAAAGCTTATTGAAAAAATATACGCCGAAGGCCATACCGTCGGACTGCTTTGCAACAACACCGCCAAGCTTTCACGGTCGGCCTTTATGAAATACCTTGCCAACTGCAACGACTCCTTTTATTCACTCACCGGCAAATACCCTAAATACTGCCACGTTCTAGGCTCCCCCTCCCCCTACGCCGCCGAGGTTATAAACGCCTACGGCCAGTATTACGTTTCCTACGGAGTAGAAATAAATGCCGAAAGAAATCAGTCTATTAAAAACGGCTTTATAGTAGCGGTTGACCTTTCCGAAAGCGACGGTGTTTACGCCTTTGCCCGGGCGGTGTCGGCAGCCCTTGAAAACAAGCTTAAAGCGGTTAGCATGAAGGAGTTTATGATAGCCTATGAGTCGGTGCATGAAAGCTAAAACCATATCAGTCCACGGCTGCAGCGGTTATTTTACCAAAAAAATATCAGCCCAAGGCTTTACGGTAACAAAGGGAAAGGCGGATATTTCGGTGTTGGGGGAAAACTGGGATACAGATGACAAAATCGACGCCAAAATAGTGTTTGTCCCCGAAAATATAGGACAGATAAACATTGTAAACTGCGTGTCCTTGGTGTCGGCGGGGATGGGGGGAAAGGCAACCCTTTCATTTTCATCGATTAACGACGACACGGCGGTGCTGTCGGTCAGCCGGCAGGTGGATTTGGGGGGTAAAACGGCAAGCATTGGTGAAGTCAAAACGCCGTTTGATTTAAAACTTTCCATTTATGAAAATCTGATACTGGGGTTTTTAACCCATTTTATGTAAAAATATATTTACAAACACCTTTTGTTGTGATAAACTACTTTGGAAAAACAACGGAGGTGTTTTTATGTTTCCCATAGGAGTTCAGGTTTACTCGGTGAGGGATAAAGCCGAAAAAGACTTTTACGGCACCCTTGAAAAAATCAAGGCCGTGGGCTACGACGGGGTGGAATTTGCGGGGCTGTATGGGCATAAGGCCACAGAGGTCAGGGATTTTTGCCAGAAGCTCGGCCTTGTTCCGGTGTCCGCCCATGTTTCCATCGACGAAATGCTTTCCGACCCCGACAAGGTGTTTTCGGATTACCAGATTATCGGCTGTAAATATATTGCAGTTCCCTATCTGACCGAAGACCGGCGTCCCGGGGGAGCCAACTATGAAAATACCCTGCTTCAGATATCCGGCCTTGCCGAAAAGGCAAAGCTTCACGGCTTGACGTTGCTTTATCACAACCACGACTTTGAATTTGTCAAAGTGGGCAGCGAGGGAAAATATTTTCTCGACCTGCTGTATGAAACCATACCCGAAAATCTTTTACAAACCGAAATTGACACCTGCTGGGTGAACGTAGCAGGTGAAGACCCTGCCGAATACCTTAAAAAGTATACCGGCCGTGCCCCGGTGGTGCATGTAAAAGACTTTGTTATGAAAAACCGTAAATCAAAGTCGGGGCTGTATGAGCTTATAGGCATAAAGCCTTCCGGAGATAAAGCTGACGAAAAGGACTTTGATTTCAGGCCTGTAGGCTACGGTGTGCAGGATATTCCCGCAATAATCGCAGCGGCAAAACAAGCAAAAAGCCAATGGCTTATCGTTGAGCTTGACCGTCCCTGCCTGGGGCTTGATTCCCTCGAATGTATCAGAATGTCTGTTGAACACCTTAAAAAGGTGGAAAAATAAACAAATAGAGGTAGTATTATGACTTTAGTTATTCTTGCCGCAGGCCTTGGCAGCAGATATGGCGGCGGCTCCAAAAAGCAGCTTGACATTATCGGCGAAAACGGCGAAATCATCCTTGACTATTCCATATACGACGCCATAAGAGCCGGTTTTGACAAGGTGGTTCTTTTGATTAAAGAAGAACATGTCCAGGCTTTCAGAGAAAAGGCAACATGGAAATTCGAGGATAAAATAAAGGTTGAGTTTGCCTTTCAGAAGAATGACAAATACAACGAAGGCTACCCCATGCCCCCCGAAAGGACAAAACCCTGGGGCACCGCCCATGCCCTTTTAAGCTGTAGAGAGGCGGTTGGAAACGACAACTTTGCGGTGGTCAATGCCGACGACTTTTACGGTAAAACCGCATTTGAACTTGCCAAAAACCATCTTTCATCCGCAAAGCCCGGCGAATATGCCATGGTGGGCTATCTTATTAAAAATACCGTATCCGAGGAAGGCGGCGTTTCCCGGGGCGTGTGCAGGGTTGAAAACGGCTTTGTTACCGGAATTACCGAAACACACGAAATTACAAAGGGCGAAAACCGAATTTATTACCCCACACCGGAGGGTGAAAAAATCCTTGACCCCGACACGGTGGTGTCAATGAACTTCTTTTGCTTTACCCCCGATTTCTTTGACGTAATTCAGGAAGGGTTTACCGAGTTCCTTGAAGAAAACAAGGCGGATTTGAAAAAGGTTGAATATTATATCGCTCTACCGGTCCAGAAGGCCATCGACTCGGGCAAAACCTTAAAGGTTTACAACTCCCCCGACAAATGGTTCGGAGTAACCTACCTCAGGGACAAACCCACGGTTATCGAGGGTGTCAAAAACTTAACCGAGCAGGGGCTGTATCCTAAAAAGCTGTGGTAAACAACCGGATATTCCACGGGTTAGTATTTTAGATACAAATATTGATTACCGTCAGCGAAACACTGGAGCAATCATGGAAGTTTATGCAAAATCAGCATATGACCTTAAAGCGTTAAAGACCTATTTCAGGTCGAGATTGTCAAAAAGAATAAAGCCGGCATATATGTTGTTTACATATTCGGCGGTTATCGCTGCCGCACTCGGCGTTTGCTTGTGGTCGATAACAACAAACCCAGGCAGTGCCTTTTACTATTTCGCTTCATTGTGGATGCTTTTCATGACCTATATTGTATATCATACATACTTTATACGCCCGGTAAAGGCGTTGAAAAGTTCCGCCCAAATAAAGGAAAAGGATAAATTCACCTTTAAGGACGGGGAGATGGAAATAAAAAGGTCATCCGCCGTGGTTTCAAAGACAGCAGTAATTAAGTATAATACCCTGTTTAGAGTAATTGAAACAAAGGATTATATATTTATTTACCCCCAAAAGAATTCGGTGTTCATTGTGGACAAGGCCACTGTTAAAAACGGCAGTGTAGCTGACATTCGAAAGGCCGTTGCAAGCCAAACCATAAGAAAGTATCTGGTTTACAAGTATTAGGTTAAAAATCAAACCCGGCTATAAAAAGCCGGGTTGCTTTTTTCAGGTGTTTTGCGGATATGAAACAGCTTAGCACCATCATCCTTATGCCTTTAAAGTAAATAATAAACCCCGCTGGAAAAACGGCGGGGTTATATTGTATGCGGTTAATTCAATCTGATTAAAGACTGTTCTATTTAATGTATAAATCTTCCTCGTTTAAGGTAACGATGCCGCTGTCGTTTAGCAGCTTAGCCGCCTTTTCGTTATCGTCGACACGCAAAATCACCCTTGCTTTGCCGGGGACGGGGGAAACAAAGGCATACAGGTATTCCACGCCCACGCCGCCGTCGCCAAGCACCTTTACCGCCGTGGCAAAGGAACCGGGCTTGTCGTCCACCTCCATGGCGATAACCTCGGTAAGCTTAACGGTAAGGCCAAGGTCCTTTAGTGCCTTAACCGCATCACCGGGTTTGTCGACGATAAGGCGCAAAATTCCGAAATTGGTGGTGTCCGCTATGGAAAGCGCCCTAATATCTATACCCGCTTTGGCAATGACGCCGGAAATCTGGGCAAGCCTTCCCGGCTCGTTCTGGACAAAAATCGAAAGCTGCTTTACAAACATAGCATATCCCCCTTAAAATTTTCTGTTGTCGATTACCCTTTTCGCCTTTCCTTCAGATCTGGGCAGGGTTTTGGGCTCCACCAGCGTCACCTTGGCGTGAACGTTAAGGGCTGACTGGAGGGCGTTTTCTATAAGCTTTTCCGCCCGCTCTATATCCCTGACCGTGTCGGAGGCGATGTTTTCGTTAATCTCAACCTTCACCTCCATTATATCAAGGTTATTTTTCCTGTCAACAATAATCAGATAATTTGCTCCGAAACCAAGCTGGGTAAGGGTATATTCCACCTGAGACGGGAAAACGTTTACCCCCCGTATGATAAGCATATCGTCGCTACGTCCCTTCGGCTTTGCCATTCTGACGGTGGTGCGGCCGCATTCGCATTTTTCGTGATACAACGCGGAAATGTCGTGGGTGCGGTAGCGGATAAGGGGGAGTGCCTCCTTGCCTATGCAGGTGAATACCAGCTCGCCGAATTCCCCGTCGGGGAGGGGCTTACCCGTTTCCACATCAACCACTTCGGGGTAGAAGTAATCCTCGTTTACATGGAGGTGCTTCTGGCACCTGCAGTCGTAGGACACGCCGGGGCCGGTGATTTCTGAAAGGCCGTAAATGTCGTAGGCTTTAATGTCAAGTATGCTTTCTATCTGCTTTCGCATTCCTTCCGTCCAGGGCTCGGCACCGAAAATGCCTGCCCGGAGGGGTAGGGTTTTGGGATCAATGCCCATTTCCTTTAGTGTTTCGCCTATATACAAGGCATATGATGGGGTGCAGCAGATTATGTTAGAGCCGAAGTCCTGTAAAAGCTGAACCTGTCTTGTGGTGTTGCCCGATGAAACGGGCAGTGCCACCGCACCGATTCGCTCAGCACCGTAGTGGAGACCGAGACCGCCGGTAAACAAACCGTAGCCGTAGCTTATATGTATAATGTCGTCCTTTGTTCCGCCGGCGGCGGCAATGGCTCTGGCGGTGGATTCGGCCCAGATGTCAATGTCGTATTTGGTGTATCCCACCACCGTGGCCTTACCCGTGGTGCCGGAGGAGGCGTGAATACGGACAATATCCCTCATGGGGACGGCAAACAGACCGAAGGGGTAGTTGTCCCGCAGGTCCTGCTTGTCGGTAAAAGGGAGCTTGGTTATATCGTATATTGAATTTATGCTATCGGGATCAATTCCGGCGTCATCAAACAGCTTTTTATAAAAAGGAATGTTTTCGTATGCCCGCTTTACTGCGGTTTTAAGGCGCCCTGTCTGGATTTCTTCAAGCTTTTCCCTTGGGGCGCATTCAATTTCGGGGGTGTATATTGTCATATTAATCCTCCTCTAATGTATAGCCCAAATCAAAGGCACGCAGATTTATTTCAATTGTCTTTGGGGGGACGGTGGTTTTTATTGCCTCCTCCCAAATTTCCCTGTCAAGTCCCAAAAACCTTGCGGCAACACCAAGTAACACAAGGTTTACCGACCTGGCGTTGCCTGCCTGTCTGGCAAGGCCGAGGGCGTTGAGGGAAATTGTTTTTAAGCCTGAATCCTTTATCTTTTCGAGTATATTTTCGGGATATTTCGCCTGTCCGGTAATTACCGGCATGGGGTTGATCTTTTGGGTGTTGGTAATAATAACCCCGGAAGGCTTTAAATAGGGTATCCAGCGGGCGGCTTCAAGGAGTTCAAAGGATATAATCATATCCGCCTCGCCTTTTTCTATAACGGTGGAATTCACCTTTTCGCCATAGCGGACGTATGTTACCACGCTTCCGCCACGCTGGGACATTCCGTGAACTTCGCTTACCTTTATGTCAAAACCCTGCTCAAGGAAAACCTTACCCATAAGCTTTGACGCAAGAAGTGTTCCCTGTCCGCCGACACCGGCGATAATTATATTGTATGCCATGTTATTTGACCTCCTTTATTGCGCCGTAGCGGCAGGCGGTTTTGCATATGCCGCAACCCACGCACATATCGGCGTCGATAGACGAACGCTTGTTTTCCACCGAAATGGCGGGGCATCCCACCTGAAGGCAGGCTTTGCAGCCTATGCACTCATCCCCCACCGTAAGGGGTTTGTTATGCTTAACCTGCTTTAAAAGTGCGCAGGGACGGCGGGCGATAACAAGGGAGGGCTCTTCTTTTTCCAGTTCTTCGGCTATTACCTTTTTTGTTTCACCCACGTCATAGGGGTCAACCACCCGTACGGAGGGTATTCCCACCGCCTTAGCCAGTGCCTCAAGGTCCACCGCAACGGTGGGATCGCCCTTTATGGTCAAGCCGTTGGCGGGGTTGTTCTGGTGGCCGGTCATGCCGGTTATGGAGTTGTCAAGAATGATAACCGTTGAAATGCCCTTGTTGTAGGCGATGTTGACAAGTCCGGTTATGCCCGAATGAATAAAAGTGGAGTCGCCTATAACGGCAACCGACTTTTTGGCCTGTTTAGCTCCCCGCGCTATGGTAAAGCCGTGAAGTCCCGAAACCGAGCCGCCCATGCAGACACAAAAGTCAAGCATTGCCAGGGGTTTCTGGGCGGCAAGGGTGTAGCAGCCTATATCGCCGGAAACATAGGTTTTAAGCCCCTTTAAGGCGTAAAACAGTCCCCGGTGGGGGCAGCCGGCGCAGAGAACGGGGGGACGGCCGGGAATTTCGTCCGGAAATGTTTTATATTCGTTTACTTCGCCTAAAACGGCTTTCTTTATTATGGACTGGGAATATTCACCGCAGAAGGAAAAGAGGTTTTTCCCTTCCACTTCAAGTCCCATCTTTTTGCAGTGTGTTTCGATAATATCGTCAAGCTCCTCGCAGACGATAAGGCGTTTTACCTTTTTTGCAAATTCATTTATAAGCTTGACAGGCAGAGGGTTCACCATGCCCAGCTTTAAATAACTTGCCTTTTCCCCCAATGCCTCTTTGGCATAGTTGTAGGTATCCCCTGCGGCGATAATGCCTATATCTCCGCCCCATTCAACGGAATTTATACCGCTGTTTTCGGCGTATTCTATAAGCTTTTGGGTGCGTTCCTCCACAAAGGTATGCCTTGCCCTTGCCATGGCGGGCATCATTACGTTTTTGCCTATGTTTTTAACGTAATCCTTTAAGGGAACTTCCTTTGCCTCGTTGAGTTCCACCGGGGAACGGGAATGGGAAATGCGGGTGGAAAGGCGTAATATAACCGGGGTGTCAAAGGTTTCGGAAATTTCAAAGGCCAGCACCGTCATGTACTTGCATTCCTGGGAATCGGAAGGCTCAAGCATTGGGAGCTTGGAGGCTATGGCGTGATGGCGGGAATCCTGCTCGTTTTGGGACGAATGCATCCCCGGGTCGTCGGCAACGGCAATTACAAATCCGCCGTTGACGCCTATGTATGATGCGGTGTAGACAAGGTCGGCAGCCACGTTTAAGCCAACATGCTTCATGGCACAAAATGCCCTTGCCCCGCCGGTGGAGGCACCGAAAGCCACTTCGGCGGCCACCTTTTCGTTGGGAGCCCATTCGGAATATATATTTTCATACTTTTCGGCAACATATTCGGTTATTTCGGTGGACGGTGTGCCGGGATAGGATGATACCACCTTTACCCCTGCCTCATACAGTCCCCGGGCCACCGCGTGGTTGCCAAGCATAAGTTCTTTCATATATGTATAAATCCTTTCAGCTTTTCAATTTTTAATCTCGGGTAAGGCGGCATAACCGTTTTCAGGCCTTGCCGCCCGAATAAATCGATGGTCTAAAGGAATTAGTGTAAATCGCTTGTTTAAGACCGTTCGTTTCATATGCCGTCTCCTTTACCGTTTTTATAAAAATGCAAATTTAAACTTTATTATACATTCGGATATAAAAATTTGCAATGGTTTTGATAACATTTATATGAAAAAAATTTAACTTTCTAAACTCCCTTTACCAAAAAAGGCGTGTTAATAAAATACCCCTTGCATTATTTATGTGAATATTGTAAAATAACATAATAATTTACGGGCATGTGAGGACGTAATGGCATTACAGCATTTTTATTCAAGGGTTCCCGCAAGGATGGCAATGTGGACAAAATGCGACTCCTTTGACACCTTTGCGAAATCCGGCGAAATAACAAAGGAATATATTGGGGCAAACCTGGCCAAGATATGCGAATTCAAGCCCACCGACGACGAGCTTGAACTTATCATGGCCGATAAGCTGCCGCCTGTTTTTACATCCTGCTTCGGCAAAAGCGATGAGCTTATTCAGTCGAAGTTTTCCTTTGTTTCCTCCGACTACACCGGTGAACGCCCCGGCTGGATGTGCCATTCACTTGTTTTGTCCAAGGAAGAATCCGACAGCCTGTTTTCAACCCCCGATTCGGTTTTGTTAAATAAAGACGCCTTTGGCGTTACATTGGCAGACTTTAACCTTTCCGACAAGTCGGTAAGGGCAAACCCCGACTATCCTGCGGCAGCATACCCTGCGGCAGAGGTTAAATCACTTTCTGAATGGGCGGAGGGGATTGACGGGGCAATACTTAAAAAGGTGATTTTCGCCATAATAAACGCTGCGGCTTCAAACCAGAAAAACGTTTATATCAGCCTGTCAAAGCCATATGCCGAGCTTTCTGAAAATGCCCTTGAATTTATAAACCATCTTATACTTATCTTCCCCGGGACGGTAAAGCGGAAAATTTCCTTTACCACCTCATATAACGATAATATTCCCACAAAGCTGTATAAGGTTAGATTTATTCCCGGCAATTTAACCGATATATGCTCCAACCGGGGGTATGTGGTGGACACGGGGCGGAAGATATCCTACGGTATATACGAGGACGATTTAATCGAAATAAAGGACGAGCTTGACTTTTTATACAGCCTGTTTTTCGACCGGGAAACCCGCCTTGCCTTTTTATCCTTTTACGACGAAGCCGTGTCGGCAAAGGGGGATACTAATAATTTTAATCTAAAGGTTTTTCTTGACCTTATCTATCTTTTCCGCCATATAAGCGGAAAGTTTGAGGAAAAGGAAATTGTCCCCGACGACAATGCCGTCCTTAAAATGATAACCACCTATGAAAAATACCGCAATCAGTTAAAGACACCCCACCGGCAGACAATTCTTTCGGTGCTGTACCGCTATTCCGAGCTGCGTGTCGCCATCCCCGCCGGGGTGTTCACCAGAATCGGTAAGATTTATCCCACCGAGCCGTCTGAATGCAAAAAAACCATAATGACGGTTATACTTGACCTGCTTCATACCAACATAATGCGGGAAAAGCTGTTTGCCTTTATAAGCTCCACCTATGAAAGCGAAACGGCCGAAAGCCGGGATATTATCTGCGAGGATTTATCCAGAGTGTTTTACGGCGGCTTTTTGCAAAGTGATATTCTTGACTTCTATACAAAATATTTCGCCGGAGAATCTGAAGAAACAAAGGAAATTATCCTTGAAAAGCTGCTGATGACCATCCGCACCCCGGCTGTTCAAAAGAAAATACTTAATTTTATTGAAAAGCATCAATCCGGAATGTCGCCTAAATTAAAGCAGATGGTGTATCACACCTTTTACGAAATGCTCCCCGAAAATGACATGCTGTCCAAACGGATTGTTCCGGTTATGGCAAAGTGCATGACTGCCGACGATTTTCCAACCCGGCAGAAGGTGTTTGAAACAGTTTTGAATTTAATAAATTCCGACAGGGAAAAGGGGACGGGTGAATTGCTGTCTATCTGCCTTATCGGTGTCAGAAACAATCTGCCGCTGGGGAACATGATAGTCAAAACCGCCTTTGAGGAATGGATTGACACCGACAGATTTGATATTGTGCTAACCAACCTTCTCGGCAACACCCTGGTTTCGGTGGGCAACGGCTTTAAAGTTATTTTCGGTGTGCTGGAAAATATACCCGAAAAAGCCTATACTTTGCTTTTTGAAAGGGCAAAGTCGGTAATAGATAGCGTTTCCCCCAAAAACGACCTGTTTGACTTTATGGACTTTGACAAAAAATCAAGGGAAGCCCTTAACGACTGCATCACCCTGAACGGCAGGGATTTTTACGATGAGTTTTATAATTCGGTTATTATCCCCGTCATGGGAGCCAAGCTGACCGACGCTTTTAACACAAACCGGAACAAAATGGGCCTTGCAGGGGTTTTGGAGTTTGCCGAAAGGTCGGAAAAACTTAAAAACCATGCCGGAACAACCACCATTAAAGCGGTGGTAAGGGTTATAGAGCTTGTTAAAGCAGGCAACGCCGAGGAAGCCCTTGGGGTTTTAACGGGCATACCCTTGTATATGGAGTCGGGTAAGCTGGTTATGGAAACCTTAAAAACCGAGTTTGCGTCTATAGAGGATACCTCCGTCCGCACCGGTGACGTATATAACGAAGCGGTTATAGGGGCAATGTATTCCTACCTTGAAAACGGAAAAATAATCCTTTCCCCCATATTTGGCAAATGCCTTGAAAAACGCAGGGCATATTCCCTTTACAACCGGTGTGTTAAAGCAAAAAGTTCGGTAAAAGACATTCAGGACGAGGACAGTCAAAACGCCATGACTGTGTTGGCCGTCATTGTCCGGCTGTGCGTGGCGGTGTCGGTTATGAACTGCTCTGCCGAGGTAAAGGAAAGCCTTTATATTAACCCCGACAGCGAGCTTGACAGGCTTGCCAAAAAGGTGCTATCCACCGCCACCAAAAAATCAAAGGATTTATTTTATGAAATATACAGCTATGCCCTCCACGGCTGTCTGCGGATTGCCCGCAAGCTTGAAAATGCGGTTATTGAAACAAACGACTGCCCCAGGGCGTTTAAAAAGCTGTTTTAAGGAGTAATTATGGTAAACAGTTCGCGTATAGCCGGTTATCTTGACAACTGCATATCCCAAAAAGCCTCCGATTTGCATCTTAAAGCGGGGATGCCCCCCTATATGAGATATGCCGGGGGGTTAAAGCCTATAGATTCTTCCGCCGTATCCACGGAAGAAATTTCTTCGTTTATTAACGGTCTTCTCACCGAGGTGCAGGCTGAAAAATATACCTCCGGCGGCGAGGTGGACTTTTCATTTTCATATAACGACTATCGGTTCCGCAGCAACGCCTACCGGGATTTAAACGGGGACAACCTTGCCATGCGTCTTTTGGCGTTAAAGCCCGGCGATTTCGGCGATTTGGGTATTCCCCTTATACTTAAGGAGTATGCCTTCAAGCGCAGCGGCCTTATACTCATCACCGGCCCTACCGGTTCGGGTAAGTCAACCACCCTCACCTGTATGCTCGACTATATTAACCAAAACAAAAACGCTCATATAATAACCCTTGAGGACCCTATTGAATACATACACCAAAGCAAAAAGTGCGTCATCACCCAGCGGGAAGTAGGAAAAGACACCCAGTCCTTCGGCAAAGCCATAGAAGCGGCAATGCGCCAGGACCCCGACATTATAATGGTGGGCGAAATGCGTGACCTTGAAAGCGTGGCGGCGGCTATAGCTGCAGCCGAAACCGGGCATCTGGTGCTTTCAACCCTTCATACCAAAGGCGCGGAAAACACCGTCGACCGTATTATAGATATGTTCCCCGCCGGGCAGCAGAACCAGATAAGGGTTCAGCTTGGCATGACACTCCTTATGGTGTGCAGCCAGCAGCTTGTGCCGGGGTTGGAATACGGCACCAGGCACCTTGCCGCAGAGGTTATGGTGTGCAATCAGGCAATACGCAACCTTATACGCACCGGCAAAACCCATATGATATCCTCCACCATGCAGACATCCCGCAGAGAAGGCATGTTTATTATGAAGGATTCCCTTGAAAAGCTGCATGCCGAAGGCAAAATTTCCCTTGAGGACAAGGAACAGTATATGTTTTAACATCAAGGCAGGTGGTTAAGCATGAATGGTCCTGCCGTGTTTTTACCCTTCTATAACAAGCTTGACGGCAGACAAAAAGAAATTTTAATATCATCAATACAAAGCAGGCATTTTTCCAAGGGGGATATAATCCACCAGGGCGGCGACTGCGAGGGGCTTATTGTGGTAGCTTCCGGCAGGATAAGGGTGTATGCCCTGTCCGACGAAGGCAAGGAGATAACCCTTTACCGGCTGCTTGAAAGGGATATATGCCTGTTTTCGGCATCCTGCATTATGCCCAGCCTTCAGTTTGAGGTGCTGGCCAATGCCGAAACCGAAACGGATGCCTTTATCATTCCGGCGTCGGTGTATAAAAGCCTAATGGCGGAATCGGCGGTAGTGGCAAACTATACGAATAATCTGCTGGCAAGCCGTTTTTCCGATGTTATGTGGCTTTTCGACCAGATTTTAAATAAAAAGCTGGACACCCGCCTTGCCGCATTTTTGATAGAAGAAAGCCAGCTTAATGACAGCAACACCCTAAAACTCACCCATGAGGATATTGCCAATCACCTGGGCAGCATAAGAGAGGTTATAACACGAATGCTTAAATACTTTGCCGCCGAAGGCCTGGTTTCGCTAGGCCGGGGAAAGATAACCCTTGTGGATGTTCAAACACTGTCAGATCTGGCAAAAGACAGTTTAAAGTAATGTAGCAAAGTTACGGAAGAAACATTTATTTTGGGGTATCCTTATAGCGAAAACAATTAAGGAGGACGCAAGATGTCTGTTTTAACCGTAACAAAGGAAAACTTTAAGAATCTGGTGCTGGAATCCGAATCTCCGGTGGTGCTTGACCTTTGGGCCACCTGGTGCGGCCCCTGCCGTATGCTTACCCCGGTTATAGAGGAGCTGGCCGATGAACACCCCGAAATTTCTTTCGGAAAAATTAACGTTGACGATGAGCCCGAACTGGCAAACGTCTTCAACACCACCTCCATTCCCATGCTTGTCTTTATGAAAGATGGCAAAGTGGAAAGCGTATCCGTCGGCTACAAGTCGAAAGAGCAGATAGAAAGACTGCTAAAGCCATGGCGGGTAAGATTATAGTCATTGTATTTACAATAATATTGGCGGTGGTTGGTGTTATGATAATTTTTCAAAAAAAGTCGGCCGATATAAACGGCTATGTTGAAGAAATTAAAACTGTTACAGGTGCATTGCTGGTGGATGTCCGTACTCCACAAGAATATGCCGCAGGGCATATTCCGGGGAGTATAAACATACCCCTTGAAAGAATACTTGATATTAAGAATGTTATAGGTGATAAAAATACCCCGCTTTATGTTTACTGCCGCAGCGGACGGCGCAGCAGTCAGGCGGCAGCCGAGCTTGAAAAAGCCGGTTACAGGCAGGTTGTAAACATAGGGGGAATAATAGATTACAAAGGCAAGATTGAATACTGATTATAATTGGGGGGAGTTTTTATGAAGGTTGTAATTATCGGCGGCGTGGCAGGGGGAGCATCCGCAGCCGCAAGGCTGAGACGGCTTGACGAAAAGGCGGAAATTTTAATACTTGAAAAAGGTGACTTTATTTCCTTTGCCAACTGCGGACTTCCCTACCATGTGGGGGGTGTTATACCGGAACGGCGGGCATTGTTTTTACAGTCCCCAAAGTCCATGAAAGTAAGGTATAACATTGACGTAAGGCTTAAAAACGAGGTTGTTTCTATCAACCGCCAAGAAAAAACGGTTACCGTAAAAAAGCTTGAAAGCGGCGAAACCTACAAAGAACCCTACGATAAGCTTATTATCGCCACAGGCTCGGTTCCCGTCAGACCGAACATTCCCGGTATTGACAGCCAGAAAATAAAAACCATCTGGTCGGTAAACGACACGGATGATATTTTAGGCTTGATAAGCAAAGAAAACGTTAAATCCGCCGTGGTGGTGGGCGGTGGCTTTATAGGTCTTGAAATGGCCGAAAATCTTACTGCTCTCGGCATAAAGGTTTCGGTGGTGGAAATGCTTGACCAGGTTATGCCCCCCATTGATTACGAAATGGCGGTGCTTGTCCACAACCAGCTTGAAGCCAAAGGGGTTGACCTTTATCTGTCCGACGGGGTTACATCCTTTAACGATAACGGCGTCATTGAGGTAAATCTAAAAAGCGGAACGAAGCTTGAAGCAGGGCTTGTTATTTTAGCCGCCGGAGTAAGACCCAACAGCGCTCTTGCCAGGGATGCCGGCCTTGAAACCGGCCAAAGGGGCGCCATTGCGGTTGACGATAGTCTTAGGACATCCGACAATGACATTTACGCCGTGGGGGACGTTATTGAGGTTACCGATTTTATCTTCGGGGACAAAACCGCAATTCCCCTTGCAGGGCCTGCCAACAAGCAGGGGCGGATTGCGGCCGACAATATTGCCGGGCTGAATTCCGTCTATAAGGGAACGCAGGGTTCGTCGGTGGTAAAGGTGTTTGATCTTACGGTGGCATCCACCGGGGCAAACGAAAAAGCCCTTATAAAACGGGGGATTGAATACGAAAAGGTTTATGTGGTTCAAAACTCCCATGCCAATTATTTCCCCGGCGCAAAGCAGATGACAATAAAGCTGCTTTTTTCACCCGACGGCAAAAAAATATACGGCGCCCAGATTGTGGGCTACGACGGAGTGGATAAGCGGATTGACGTTGTTGCCACAACCATAAGGCTTGGCGGATCGGTTTATGACCTGAAAGACCTTGAACTTGCCTATGCTCCCCCCTATTCCTCGGCAAAAGACCCGGTGAACATGGCAGGGTTTGTGGCCGAAAACCTTTTATCCAGCAAGGTCAGGTTTTGCGACTGGGACGAGGTTGACAAAGACAAGGATGCCCTGCTTATAGATGTCAGGGAACTTTCAGAGGTAAACTCCTTTGCGGTGCCGGGAGCGTTAAATATAACCTTAGGCGAACTTAGGGGGAAAATTAACGAGCTATTGCCCTACAAAAACAGGCATATAATAATCTTTTGCGCCGTGGGTGTGCGGGCATACAATGCTTACAGGATACTTGTTCAAAACGGATTTGAAAATGTTTCGGTTTATCCCGGCGGCAGCAAGTTTTATAAAGACACCCATTGTCTGTAATTTTAAAAACCCATATAAACGAAAACAGCCCGTGTCTGCGGGCTGTTTTTATTCGTTAATTTATAGTTTACTCGTATTCGACTACGTTGACCCACTTAAGCAGGAATTCCCTTTCGTCGGGTTTCTTTTTAACCATCTGGGATGCGGCGACAACGGGAAGCCACTTGTTTACATACTGCCTTGCGGTGTCGCTCTTTTTGCAGAAAAGCTTTATATACTCTTCGGCCAGCTCCTTTTTGCCTTCAAGGCAAAACAGCAGATATGTTCGGGCCACGTCCGCCGAGGCGTTTCCCTGGGTTACATGGGACCAGTCGAGGATAAAGGGGACGCCGTCTTCCCTTATTATGATGTTGGACGGGTTGAAGTCCCCGTGGCACACCTTTTTGTGGGTGGGCATGCCCTCAAGACGGGTATGCAGCTCGTAGCGGATGGTGGCATCAAGCCCCGATTCGCTTATTTTGCGGTGCATTTTGTCTTTGAGCTTGTTTAAAAGCGGCGCGGTTTTGGAATGAACCAGCATCTGAAGGTCAACGAACATATTTAGGTATTCGTCAATCTTTTCGGGGTTTTCCTCCATCAGGGCCTGAAGGGTTTTTCCGCTTATATATTCGGAAATTATCGCCCATTTGCCGTCGATTTTGGTAACCTCAAGAACCTTGGGAATATTAAGGTCGGTCTCCTCAACCCTTGCCTGGTTTAAGGCTTCGTTGAGAATGTCGGACTTGGAAAAATCCTCGTCAAACAGCTTTACAACCGTATCCCCTTCACGGTAGATGATTTTGGACTTTCTGACAGCAAGGATTTGCTCGTCCTTGATTGCCATTGTTACCCCTCCTTTATTTATTGCCGTAGTAGGCTTTTAAATACATCTCCTTTATTTCGCTGATAAGCGGATAACGGGGGTTGGCGCCGGTGCACTGGTCGTCGAAGGCCTGTTCAGCCATTTCGTCAAGGCGGGACAGGAAGTATTGTTCATCGGGAATATAGTCCTTTATGGCAGGTTTTATGCCCACTTTTACTTTAAGCTCGTTGATTTTGGCGATAAGTCCTTCCAGCTTTTCCTTGTCGGTGCTGCCTTGGATGCCGAGGTAGTCGGCAATCTCCGCATATCTGGCAAGGGTGTGGGGGTGGTCATACTGGGGGAAGGTGCCCATTTTAACGGGTGCTTCCTCGGCGTTGAACCTTAACACTTCCTCCATCATAAGGGCGTTGGCTATGCCGTGGGGGATGTGGTGGAAGGCGCCCAGCTTGTGGGCCATGGAGTGCATTACACCCAGGAAGGAGTTGGCGAAGGCCATGCCTGCAATGGTAGCCGCATTGGCCATCTTTTCCCTTGCCACCGGGTCGTTTGCCCCGTTTTCATAGGCTCTGGGAAGATAGTCAAATATAAGCTTGGTAGCCTTTAATGCAAGGCCGTCGGTAAAGTCGGTGGCCAGCATGGAGGCGTATGCCTCAAGGGAGTGGGCAAGGGCGTCGATACCCGATGCGGATGTTAACCCCTTGGGAGCGTTCATCATAAGGTTGGCGTCCACTATTGCCATGTCGGGCATAAGCTCGTAGTCGGCAAGGGGGTATTTGATACCCGTCTTTTCGTCGGTAATAACCGCAAAGGGGGTAACCTCCGATCCGGTGCCGGCGGTGGTGGGAATGGCTATAAAGTAGGCCTTTTCGCCCATTTTGGGGAAGGGGTAAACACGCTTGCGAATATCCGCAAAACGCATTGCCATTTCTTCAAAGTCGGCATCGGGATGCTCATACAGCACCCACATGATTTTTGCTGCGTCCATGGCCGAGCCGCCGCCCACAGCGATTATAACGTCGGGCTTGAAGGATGTCATGGCCTTTGCTCCGGCGGTTGCGGAGGCAAGGGTGGGATCGGGCTCCACTTCCGAGAAGGTGGTGTGGACTATGCCCATTTCATTTAATTTATCTTCTATCGGCTTGGTGTAGCCGTTGGCATACAGGAAAGAGTCGGTTACGATAAAGGCCTTTTTCTTGCCCAGCACGCTGCCCAGTTCGTCAAGAGCAACGGCAAGGGAGCCTCTCTTAATATAAACCTTTTCGGGAGCCCTGAACCAAAGCATATTTTCTCTCCTTTCGGCGACGGTCTTGATGTTAAGCAGATGCCTTGCGCCTACGTTTTCCGAAACGCTGTTTCCGCCCCAGCTGCCGCAGCCTAAGGTAAGGGAGGGGGCAAGCATAAAGTTGTATAAATCGCCTATGCCGCCCTGGGCCGAGGGGGTGTTGACAAGTATGCGGCAGGCTTTCATTCTGTCGGCAAAAAGGTTAAGCTTATCCCTTGCGGTAACGTCGTTGAGATATACCGCAGCGGTGTGACCGTAGCCGCCGTCAATGACGAGATGTTCGGCTTTGTCGAGGGCTTCGTTAAAGTCCTTGGCGTGATACATGGCAAGGACGGGGGAGAGTTTTTCGTGGGCGAATTCCTCGGAATGTTCCACACTGGTAACTTCACCTATAAGGATTTTGGTGCTTTCGGGAACGGTAACGCCTGCAAGGGCGGCAATTTTATATGCGGTCTGGCCCACGATTTTGGCGTTAAGGGAGCCGTTTATAATTATTGTTTTTCTTACCTTTTCGGTTTCGTCCGGGGTTAAGAAATAGCAGCCACGACGGATAAACTCTTCCTTAACTTTGTCGTATATGCTGTCAAGGGCGATAACCGACTGCTCGGAAGCGCAGATCATGCCGTTGTCGAAGGTTTTGGAATGGATTATCGAGTTGACCGCCAGAACTAAATCGGCAGAATCGTCAATAATTGCCGGAGTGTTGCCGGGGCCTACGCCTATGGCAGGCTTGCCCGACGAATATGCCGCTTTGACCATGCCGGGGCCGCCGGTGGCAAGGATGGTGTCGGCCTCACGCATAAGCAGATTGGAAAGCTCAAGGGAGGGTTCGTCTATCCAGCCGATAATCCCCTCGGGAGCACCGGCCTTTACCGCTGCATCAAGCACAAGCTTAGCGGCGGCAACGGTGCATTTCTTTGCCCTGGGATGGGGGGATATGACAATGCCGTTTCTGGTCTTAAGGGCAAGCAGGGTTTTGAAAATCGCGGTGGATGTGGGGTTGGTGGTGGGTATAACGGCAGCTATAACCCCCAAAGGTTCGGCTATCTTTATAATACCGAAAGCCTCATCCCTGTGGATAACACCGCAGGTTTTCAGATTTTTATATGCGTTGTAGATATATTCGGATGCGTAGTGGTTTTTAATAACCTTATCTTCCACAACACCCATTCCCGTTTCCTCAACTGCCATTCTGGCAAGGGGAATGCGGGCCTGGTTGGCTGCGGTTGCGGCGGCTTTGAAAATGCGGTCTACCTGCTCCTGGGAAAAGGATGCAAATTTCTTTTGGGCTGACCTAACCTTTTCAAGCATTGCTTCAAAGGTTTCCACGTTGTTAACTGGGGTTCTTTCAAGTTCCATATAAGCCCGACATACCGTAGTATTCGGGATGCGCACCTGCCTTTCTTTTTATGCGTCGTCCCTTTGAAATGGATGGGAAGACAACTGTAACTGCAAATATTATTTGCTAGTTTTATTCATACTTATAATAGCATAAAAAGAAATATCCCACAATGGTTAATTCCCATAAAAATAACCGTCTATAAAAAATGTTTATGTGTAAATGTTACTTGCTTTTTTTAAGCTTAAAGGTTGCAAATCCTATTCCGATGGTAATTACACCCACTATAAGCACCAGAAACCAGGGAAAACTGCCTTTTTTGGGCGGTTTTACATCCATGGCAGAATTTTCCTCCGTCTGACTTTCGGTGCTTTCCAAGGAAGATTCCTCCATAGGATTGTTGTAATCGTCCATTGTCTTTTGCAGATTGTTATATAATCCGTCAATATGGGTTTCGTATATAACCTCTGCTTTTAGGTAGTTTTTAAGGGCGTTTAACGCCTTTTTAATTTCAGAGACCTTTGCCTTTTCACCCTTGTCTATTAACTTTTCGGCTTCATCTATAATGGACAGATATTTTGCCGTGTCCATACCGTAAACCTCAAACTCGCATATCCCGCCGGAATAATAGGTGTTATAAGGGGCGCAGAACCAGCGTTTAAGCTGAACATATTTTATATAACGGGCTTTGACAAGGTCAATTTTGACTTCGTCGGTCTGGCGGATACCCTCTTCCCTGCCGGATATTTCATATACCTTTGTATAGTTTTCCCCGTCGGCGGAAACGTAAATTTCATAATCGGAAATCCGCTCGAAAAAGTCAATGACTATCCGGTTGACATCCCTTATCTGACCAAGGTCAAGTATCATCCATTGAACATCCTTATCCCTGGCAAAGGAAAGTCTGGTATTGCGGTCGCCGTCCACCGCCAAAGGCTCGTTTAGTGCATAATCAACCTCAAGGCCGGATACGGTTACATGTTTACCCAGAGCCATATTTGTGTTTAGCTTTTTATCATTTAAGTTAAAATCCGGCGTATTGATGCTAATATTTTCAATTTTGACATTTTTGCTACCCGCTTTTTCAAAGGGAAGGACAAAGGTGGAGCTTTCGTTAAGCCTTGGGTTTTTAAGGTTGACCGGCTCGTAATAGAAGGTGTCGTTTACTATAAGCACCGTCTGCTTATTGTCGGCATACAGCTTAATGTTCACCGTGGTTTCAAGGGGGATGATATAATTATAATTAAAAGTATAGGTCTCTCTCTTAAATGCTATCTTACCCTGCGGTGTGATAAACAGTTCCCCGTCATCCCCGTCAAGGATAAGGGCATCTTTATAGTCGGAAACTGTGATGTCCGCCGAAAACAGATAGGGGAACCCCACCGATTTAACGGTATTAACGTCGTCTCCGTCAAGGGGGAAGGCGGCATAACGGGAGGGGTTGGCGTTACCGGCACGGCGGGACTGAATTTCAAACCTTGATAAAAAGTCGTCTGCGGAAATGTTTTTGGTCTGCTCTCCTGTCCAGGTCTTTTCCGAAACAAGGCAGACCTGATATCTTACCCGATCAAAAATATCGAACATGGAAAAGCCGCCCCATTCGGTGTGCCGGTCGTTCCAAAGGCAGAAAGAAGCCCCTTTCAACTGGGGGTGGGTGGGTGAAACGGCGGAGCCCTGGCCGTAGCCCATATAATGGACAAACCATGCGGAATATAAAAGCTTTAAGTCAAAGTAATCGGGAAAGCCGTAGTTTCCTCCGGGAACGCAATACAGCCTGCCGTTGTAGCTGTTGATAATATCATATCCCATGGAAAACAGTGTCTGATAGTCGGACAAGGATTCCGCCCAGAAGTTTGCCTGGGCGTCGGAGGAAACAGGGGTTTTGCCGTTGAATCCCTTATCCCCGCCGAAGGCGCCCCAAAAACGGGGGGCGTAGCCCCGGGAGTTTATATGCTTTATAAGGGCATCGGTGTAGGCACGCATTTCCTCGTTAAAGCCTTCGGGATATTCGTCGGTGCCGAAATGGACCTTTTTTGAAACAAACACCGGGTCTTCGCCGGTTATGTATTCGTCAAACAGTTTTTTTATAAATTCCAACGTTTCGGGTTTGGTAATGTCAAGGTGGGCTTTGTCGGAAAGCATAAGATCCGGCACCACGTCAGCAAAGCAGCGGGAATGGGCGGGGGTGTCGATTTCGGTAATAACCTCCACCCCGTATTCAAGCATTCGCTTTTGGTATTCCCGGTAGTCGGCCTTTGAATAATAGCCGTCGGTAGCGGTAAGCCCGGGAATGTCACTTTCAAGGCGGAAGATGTTGTAGTCATTGGCGCCGTTGTCGTTTATATGAAGGTGAATTTCGTTCAACTTAAACCATGCGAAGTATTTTGTTATTTCCTCCACATATTCAAGGGGTATGTATGCCCTTGCCACGTCTATCATACCCGACCGGACGGGATAGGCCGGCCAGTCGGTGGCTTTGCCTTTAGGGATATATCCGTCGGCAAAGTGGGACTGGAGAAGAGTTATAATACCGTATAAAAATCCCCTGCCCGTATTTGCCTCGATAGTGATAATATCTTCAATATTTAATATGTAGCCTTCGTCACCGATTTGGCTGTTGGCGGTAGCTTTAAGGACAATATCCCCGTCCTTTGCAATCCCTGACGAAAAGGCTATGTTAATTCCTGCAATATCTGAAAAATAGCCGCTTATGATTTCTCTTTGCCCGTCTGTTATAAGGCCCTGGCTTTCGGCAATTATTTTCATTCCCGGCTTTAGGTAAAACCTGCCCTGTTTACCCTCCCATGCCCGTATTGCCGGTATAACAGCAGGAGGAGGGTTGGTTCCGTCAGCCGAAGCAGGTATTAAGGCAACACCGGTCATCATTAGCGCAACGCACATAAGTGCGGATAGGGCTTTTTTCATTTTCAGCAGTCCTTTCACCTTGATATAGGTCATTATACCATATCTGTAATTATAAGGCAACAAAATAATGGCAATTGCAAATCGTGTATCGGTATACTTAAACGGCGGGAATTAACCAAATAAACTCTAACGAATAATATAAAATATTTTAAAGGAAGAAAACCGGGCAAAGGAAAAACCCGGTTTAAACCGGGTTTTAAGGACGGAAAAATTATGGTTTTTAAAGTTCAAGCTGTTTGGACAAAAACAGCGCACCTGCGTTTATCATTTTGCGTTCCGAATCGTCGGGGACATACCCGTCCCGGGCAAGGAGCATTATTCCGCCGATAACATCCCCGTCGGATATTATGGGGGTAAGGTAGGACACCTTTCCGGCGCCGTTTTCGGTAAGCTCTATACCCGAACCTGCCTCCGGCGAGTTATAGGACTGGCGCTTTTCAAGCATTGCCGAAATCGAGTCGGATATGGGTTTTTCTACAAGTTCCCTGCCGCTTACCCCGGCCACCGCCACCACCGTATCCCGGTCGCATACCGCAACGGGGATGCCTGCGGCTTTGTTTAACGCCTCGGCATATTTGGCCGAAAAGGTTGATATTTCACCCAGCGGGGAATATTTTTTAAATATAACCTCCCCGTCCTTATCGGTATATATTTCAAGGGGCTCCCCCTCCCTTATCCGCATTGTCCGGCGGATTTCCTTGGGGATAACCACCCGGCCGAGGTCGTCTATTCTTCTAACAATTCCTGTGGCTCTCATTTATTTTCACTCCGAATAATCAGTTTGTTCGCTTTGCGTTAACTATTCTTTACCGTTTGGGTAAAATTATTCATAAAATGCATAATATAATCTATCTTTGGTGCATCAGGGGAGGAAAACGGTATTTTGAATGCTTAAACAATGCAAAAATGACCATTTTTCGCCGTTTTTTGCTTGTCCGATTGCAACTTATCAGTTTTTTATTTGCATTTTATTCTGGTTCCAAAGAAATATTATTGACATTACGGTTTTGGTATGCTATAATTTCAAAAATAATATTAATGGCAATTGATATTATTTAAGGAGTAAACAAAGACAATATTATTGGAGGGAAAAAATGAAAAAACAACTATTGAAACTCATGTGTCTCCTTATAGTAGCTTGCATGCTCGCCGGAATGCTTGCTGCCTGCGGAGACGACAAAACTCCTGACACAAGCAATCCCAGCAGCGGAGATACCAGCGGCACCACAAGCGGTGTTGACATTAAAGTTGGTAATTTCACCTACAAATCATACGCCACTTCGCTCGGCAACAACTGGAACCCCCACACCTGGGAAACCAGCGGTGACGATGCTATCCAGGACTATCTTTCCATGCCCCTTTGCACCATATCCATCAAAGACTCCGAAAACGGTGTATATCAGTGGGTATTCGAAATGGCTACTTCCATTACGGACGTTACCAAGGATCACAAGGATGACCTGACCAAATATAAGGTTACCCTTCCTAACGGCAAAACTGCCAACGACGTTGAAAGCGGCTATGTCTTTGAGATTAAGCTCAACGAGAAAGCCAAATGGGAAGACGGCACTCCCATCAACGCTGATACCTATATCTACTCCATGAAACAGCTTCTCGATTCCAAGATGAGAAACTACCGTGCCAACCTTTACATTTCCGGCGAATCTGCAGTTGCAGGCGGCGCGGCCTACTATAACTCCGAAGCTCCCGTTTACGAACCTATGGTTCCTCCCTATGAAGACGAAGGCGATTATTCTTATGACCTTGAAGCGGGCATTGCAAAAGGCGAAGTTTACATCAGCATGACTTCAACCAGCATGACCCTTTACAGCTACAGCCTTAACCAGTTCCACAACGACTACGGTGTTGGCAATGCTGAAGACGTTCAGGCTTTCAGAGATGCAGCAAACGCTTACGGCTACACCAAGGTTACCGCCGAAAACAAGGACAAAGTATTTGCTTTCATCGCATCGATTCTTACCGACCTTTTCGGAATAACCGATGAAGAAGATATTGCTAACTACACTAAGGAAGCTTTATTCGTTAACACTGGCGTTGGTCCCAAGGTTGAATATGATGCTACCGTCGGCTGCTACAAAGTTGACGAATACACCATTCGTTATGTCTGCCAGACCGCTCTCGATTACAACTACTTCCTTACCTCCGGCACTTCCAACTGGCTCGTTTACGAACCCCTTTACGAAGCCGGCAAGGACACCACCGGTGAACTGGTAACCACCAACTACAGCACTTCCAAAGCAACCTCTATGTCCTACGGCCCCTACAAGCTCGAATCCTATCAGGACGGCAAGCAGGTAGTGTTCGTACGCAACGAAAACTGGTACGGCTGGTCCAAGGACGAAAACGGCAACCTTTACTCCATTACCCAGTTCGACGTTGACGGCGAAAAAGTTCCCCAGTACGTTGCCACCAAGGTTGTCATCGACGTTATGACCGACGACACCGCTAAGCTTGAGTTCCTCAAGGGCAACCTCAGCGAATGGTCTCCCGCCGCTACCGACCTTGTTAACTACGCTAACTCCACCCGTCTTTACAAGATGGATGAAACCTATACCATGTCCTTCTTCTTCGACACCAACCTTGAAGACCTCAAGAAAATGGACGAATCCGAAGGCAACCAGAACTCCGTCGTTATGTCCAACATCAACTTCCGCAAGGCGTTCAGCTTGGCTATCGACAGAGAAGAATGGGTTAAGACCACATCCGGCTACAAGCCCAACTATGGTCTTATGAACACCCTTTACTACTACGACGTTTACAACGATCCCACCTCATCTTACCGTGGATCCGACGAGGCTATGAAGGCTATCTGCGAACTCTACGGCGTTGAATACGGCGCAGGCAAACCCTACGCAACCCTTAAAGAAGCTTATGAATCCATCAACGGCTACAACCTTACCCAGGCTAAACAGCTTATGAAGACCGCTTGCGACGAGCTCGTTGAAGCCGGACTTTATACCAAGGGCCAAGCCATAAAGATTCGTATCGCTTGGATGAAGGGCGCAATCGATACCCCCGCACAGAACCAGTGCAAAGCTATTGAAAACTTCCTTAATGCAGCTATCGAGGGCTCGGGCTTCGGCACCATAACCCTTGAACCCATCGGAAGCCTTAACGACCGTTACGGCGACGTCGGCACCCGTGGCATATTCGCCATCGGCTACGGCGCATGGGGCGGCGCTGCCTTCTATCCTTTCCGTAACCTCCAGGTTTACTGCGACAGCGATCAGTATTCTCTCCACGAGGGCAGATGCTGGGATCCCGCTACCGAAGAGTACACCATAGTTGTTAACGGCAAGGAAGAAAAAATGACCTGGAAAGATTGGTCCAACGCTCTTATCGGCACCGGCAAATTTGCAGACGCCGACAACAAGACCAAGCTTGCCATCACCGCAGAGCTTGAAAAGGCTTACCTTGCTAAATACTACAGAGTTCCGCTTGCAACCTCCACAGCTTGCTTCCTTATGAGCTATCAGGTTGACTACTACACCACCGAATACAATGTCATGTATGACTTCGGCGGATTCAGACTCCTCACCTTCAACTACACCGACGAAGAATGGGCAGAATACGTTAGCAGCCAGGGCGGTCAGCTCCAGTATTAGTATTCCAAAATAGCTCACTTACGTGATATAAGCAGGGGGGCAACCGCTCCCCTGCTTATAACAGTATTAGGTGAAATCTCCGGCACAAGAGCAAACACATTATTTATGGCAAAAATCAGTAATGCGTCCGCTTTTATGTCGAAGATTGTTAATTATAAACGCAAATATAAACCTCGTCCGGATAAAGGAGTTTTACTTAAATGGGAAAGTATGTATTGAAAAGAGTCCTCCTGATGCTTTTGACGTTATTTATAATAACGACAATATGCTTTTGTCTTATCAGGATTTTGCCTCAGGAATATCCCACCGACAGGAACCTGGCTCAGGCAATGAAACTGCGTCAGGAAGCATTGGGATATAACAAGCCCCTTGTTGACCAGTATTTCATTTATTTAAAAAACATTGTAACAGACTGGGACTTCGGCACATCATGGAAAATCCAGCCCCGTAAGCTGGCCTGGGACGTACTGATTGAGCGTCTACCGCCCACGATCATGGTTAACTTCTATTCACTGATTTTTTCCATACCGTTGGGTATATTACTGGGCATTTTCGCCGCCATTAAGAAAAATAAATGGCAGGACTCTGTTATAAGCACCATGATTATCTTATTCGTTTCGGTGCCAAGCTATGTTTATGCTTTCTTGGTTCAGTATCTATTCTTCTTTAAGCTGGGCTGGGTAAGCCGCTCTACCATATACTCAATAAACGACGCCGGCGGCTGGTTTACATGGAAGATGTTCACCAGTATGCTTTTGCCTATTCTGGCATTATCCTTCGGTGAAATCGCGTCGTTATGCCGTTTTACCAGAGCAGAGCTTACCGAAACCCTTACTTCCGACTATATGCTCCTTGCCCGGACAAAGGGTTTGACCCGCTCCCAGGCAACTACCCGTCATGCCCTTAAAAACGCCATGGTGCCCATACTTCCCATGATTATCGCAAGCTTTATAGGTATTTTGGGCGGTTCGATGATTATCGAGCAAATCTTCTCTATCCCCGGTGTAGGCGGCCTGTATATTAGGTCAATTGAGCAGCTTGACTACGACGTGTTTATGATGGACAGTATTTTCTATACCTTCGTAAGCCTGCTTGCGGGGATTGTGGTTGATATAAGCTACGGGTTTATCGACCCGAGAATCAGAATGGGGGAAAAATAAATGGCAGCCAAAAGATTTGATATAAATTCCCTCCCGCCCGAAAAATTTGTATTTGTTCAGGAAGGGACAAAACTTAGCGACAAAAAGTTTGATACCAAGCCGGTGGGCTATTTCAAAGACGCCTGGCGGCGTTTCAGAAAGAACAAAGCCTCTGTGGTAGCGGCAATTATCATTTTAATTATTGTTCTTTACTCTTTCCTCATCCCGCTGTTCAACACCCGCTACGACGTAACCTTTAACGATAACACCTATCAGATGCTTCCCCCCAGATCCATTCTCCTTTCTAAAATAGGAATTGCCGACGGCGGAAGCGAAGCCACCATCAACGAGCCCGACCTTATCTGGAAAATCGGCATAGGTGTGGCGGCTGAGGATACCCAAGGCACCGGCAACATAACTGTTGATCAGGGCTTAAAAAGCAAATACCAGCCCATACTCCGTGTCGACAAACCCTTTTCTCAGCTTGAAGGCAAAAAGGAATTTTTCTATTATCCTGTTAGGGTTGAAAACTACTATAACATCGGTTTTCAGTATAAAAGTATAACTCAGGAAGAGTATCAGGAAATAGTTAATTGGCAGGAAGAAACGGGAATTAAGGTTTTATATCCCCTTATTGCCAAAAACGAATATAACCCCGATGAAACCAACGCCAACTACTGGTATAAAGCAAAACGCTATCAAAACCAGGTTTACCCCGTAATAACCACCGAAAACGGCACTGCCAAAAGGGTGGGTTACAACGAATTACAATTTGAGGACAACTACATCAGGGATGCGGAAGGCAATCCGGTTTACTTCAGATATACCGGCGGCGGCACCTCCCATGAGGACGTCCAGTACAGAGTTAGAATATTATACTATAACTATTATATATTCAAAAACGGCTTTGAGCCTAATTACCTTTTGGGCACAGACAGCTCAGGCTACGACCTTGCCCTCCGGCTTGCATCTGGTATTAAGCTTTCTCTGCTTATAGCCATCTGCGTTTCGGTCATTAACTTTATAATCGGCGCCGTTTACGGAGCTGTCGAAGGCTACTACGGCGGCTGGGTAGATATTATTCTTGAACGGGTAACCGACATTCTTGCCGGTATGCCGTTTATAGTGCTGGCCACCTTGTTCCAGATACATTTTGCCAACAAAGTGGGGGCAGTGCCAAGTCTGTTGTTTGCCTACGTTCTGACGGGATGGATAGGCACCGCCTCGAGGGTTAGAACACAGTTTTACCGCTTTAAGAATCAGGAATACGTTATGGCGGCAAGAACCCTGGGTGCGCGTGACCGGAGAATAATTTGGAAGCACATCTTCCCCAACGCCCTTGGCACAATAATCACATCAAGCGCACTGGTTATTCCCGGGGTTATCGGTTCAGAAAGCATGCTGTCTTACTTAGGCATAGTTAAACTGGGCGGTGACGAAGGCATATCCCTCGGCACCCTGCTTTCCGACGCCAGCTCCAACTGGCTGTCCCACCCCCACCTTATGCTTTTCCCGGCATTGGTGCTTTCTCTGCTTATGATATGCTTTAACCTCTTCGGCAACGGCCTGCGTGATGCCTTTAACCCGTCCTTGAGAGGTGTGGAGGACTAATATGGATAAGATACTTGAAGTAAAAAACCTAAAAATTTCATTTCGAACCTCCAACGGTACGGTTAAGGCGGTCCGGGATATATCCTTTGACCTTGAACGGGGCAAAACCCTTGCCATAGTTGGCGAATCGGGGTCGGGTAAATCGGTTACCTCCCGGGCGATATTAGGCATTCTCGCCGGCAACGCCATTATCGAAGGCGGCGAAATCCTCTATGACGGCAAGGACCTGCTTAAAATCGATGAGGAGCTTATGCATAAAATGCGCGGGGATAAAATCGCAATGATTTTCCAGGATCCCCTGTCCTCGTTAAACCCCATTGTAAAAATCGGCAAGCAGATTACCGAGGCAATGCTCCTTAAAAACAAGTCCAACCGCAGGGAATCCCGCAACGAATTCAACCGTATGCTGGCTATTTTAAAGCAACACATGATAGCTGCCGACACCACCGGCAGCGCCAAGCGGATTGAAGAGCTTACCGTTATTTTTGACAAGTGCAACATTGTTGCCAACCAGTATGAAAACGCCTACAATAACCAATATACCAAAGCTATCGACTTAATTTCCGAAATAAACGACGTTCTTTTCAAATACGAAAAGAAGCAAAAAACCGACTTTACCGCCGCTTTGGGAAGCTGCGGGACCAAGCTGAAGAAAATCCACGACAGGTTTTTGACAAACAACTACGACCAAAAGCTTGCCGACTTGGCTCTGTCCTGCAACAAGCTTAAAAAAGCGTCTAAGGACAAGGACTTTGAGAAAAGGTCAACCGAGCTTCTGGCTGTCATCAGGGATACACTTACCGAAATGACTTCAGCCACCAAACCGGGATTTTTCCGCATAGGTCACTATCTGCTTAAAAAGCCCAATGCCAAAATAGACGAAATGCCCCTCGATGCCCTTAATAAAGAAGCCCTTGAGTTCCTCTACTCTGACTTTATGGACGAATTCACCGCCTATGAAAGGTTAGGCGTGGCCCATTCCTACAACGTTGCCCTTGAAAAGAAAAAGGCTCTTTTACCCGAACTTAAAAAGGCAAGGGAATTTTACTCAGGTGAATTTACTAAAAAAGACGCCATTAAATATGCCAATAAATTATCTGCGCTTGTAGAAGATTCCATCGACAGGCTTGAAATTATTAAAGATAACGTAGCCTACACCTTCCGCACGGGATTAATAACTGCTATCGAAAGATATTTCGAATGCAAAAAACGCAACCCCAAGGAAGAAAGTCGGTATGCACGTCAGACGGCAAAGAGAGACAAACTCATTGCCGCCGGCAAGACCGTAGACTGGAAGGTTATCCCCAAATCGGTGTATGACCTTGACGATGTTAAGGATGACATTGTTTCGGTTGTCAACCGCCTTTTAACCAACTACGAAAAATACATTTCCGAATCTGATAAAGTGGATTTCAACGCCCGTTCCCAGGCCCTTGTGGAATATTTCCGGGACAAAGCCTCCCAAGTTGTCTACCGCTTAACCAAGCGAATGGCAAAGGAAATGGCCATAAAGCTTATGGAGGAAGTGGGAATACACGAGCCGAGACGCAGGTTCTACCAGTATCCCTTTGAATTTTCGGGCGGTATGAGACAAAGGATAGTTATTGCCATCGCCCTGGTGGCAAACCCCGATATTCTTATATGCGACGAGCCCACCACCGCCCTTGACGTTACCATTCAGGCACAGATACTTGAGCTTATTAATAAGCTTAAGCGGGAAAGAAACCTGTCGGTAATATTTATAACCCATGACCTTGGGGTGGTTGCCAACATGGCCGACGACATTGCGGTTATGTATGCGGGCAAAATAGTGGAATACGGCACCTCCGAGGACATTTTCTACAACCCCCGTCATCCCTATACCTGGGCGCTGCTTTCGTCAATGCCCGAGCTTGCCACAACCGACAAGCTGGACACCATACCCGGCACCCCGCCCAATATGATATTCCCGCCCGAAGGGGACGCCTTTGCAGAGCGTAACAAGTACGCAATGGAAATTGACTTTGAGCTTCAGCCGCCAATGTTTAAAATTTCCGACACCCATTACGCCGCCACCTGGCTCCTTCATCCCAATGCCCCCAAGGTGGATATCCCCAAGAACATTACCGACCGCATTGAGCGGATGAAAGAACAAGCAAAGAAGGCAGGTGGAAACAATGAGTGAAGTGAAAGCAGGCGAAGTGTTACTCAAAGTTGAACACCTCTGCCAGTATTTCGGCCCCACCAAAGCGGTGGACGATGTTTCCTTTGAAGTTAAGAAAGGCGAAGTTTTCGGCCTTGTGGGCGAATCAGGTTGTGGTAAAACCACCACCGGACGCTCAATTATCCGGCTGTATGACATAACCTCCGGCGATATATATTTCAAAGGCGAAAGGATTTCCGCCGGCACACTTTCCTACAAGCTTGCCATTAAAGATGCAAGAAAAACTATCAAAGGGGAGATAAAGGCCTTAACCAAAGAAGCCGAAAGCAATCCCCAGAAAAAGGACGAAAACCTTAAACTTATTGAAGCCAAGAAGAAAGAGCTTGACGACATAATCAAGGAAAACAAGGAAAAAATAAAATCTGCCGAGCACGCTCACAGGCATTCCAACCGGGAATATGCCAAAAAGTGTGTTGAAAGGGTTAAGGCCGAATACGCCAAAAAGCTTGAGACAGCCACAGGCGCAGACCGGGATAAAATCAAGCACCAGTATCAGGAAGCCCTTTATGCGGCAAAGAAAACCCGCCTTACCACCCAGATACAAATGATTTTCCAGGACCCCATTGCCTCCCTCAACCCCCGTATGACAGTAAGGGAGATTATTGCCGAAGGTCTTATAATAAACGGCATAAAAGATAAACAGTATATCGACGAAAAGGTATACGAAATCCTTGAGACGGTTGGTCTGGTGCGGGAACACGCCGGCAGATACCCCCACGAGTTTTCCGGCGGTCAGCGGCAGCGTATAGGCATTGCCCGTTCGGTTATTATGAACCCCGAAATGATTATCGCAGACGAGCCTATATCCGCTCTTGACGTATCAATTCAGGCTCAGGTTATAAACCTGCTTAACGACCTGCGCAAGCAGCTTGGGCTTACCATACTGTTTATAGCCCATGACCTTTCGGTGGTTAAGTATTTTTCCGACCGTATAGGGGTTATGTATTACGGTAAACTGGTGGAGCTGACCTCCTCTGAGGAGCTGTTCAAACGGCCCATACATCCCTACACCCGTTCGTTACTGTCGGCAATACCCCTTCCCGACCCTAATTTTGAGAAAAACAGGGTAAGGATTGTGTATGATCCCCTTGCGTCCCACGACTATACAACAAGCAAACCCACAATGCGGGAAATCAGTCCCGGCCACTTCGTCTACTGCAACGACGAAGAAGAGGTTAAATACAAAGCGGAGTTTGGTCTGTGAAAAAGAAAATTACCAAAACAGTTATTAAATATGCCATAACCCTTGCCATAGGACTGGGGATAGTCTATATTTTCTATTCCCTGCGGCAGGACAGCATACACACCATAAATAAGCAATACAGGGTGTTATGCGATGCCTTTACCGTTCCGGGATTATTGATGATAATGTTCGGGCTGCTTATATGGGTTTCCACCACCGGCACCTTTGACATTCTGTCCTATGCATTTGCCTACGCCTTTTCCCGGCTTGTTCCGGGCATGACCTATTACCGCGAGGAAAAGTATTACGACTATGTCCAGCGGAAAAAAGGTCAGCGTGTAAAGGGTTACTCTTTCCTGTTTATTTGCGGGTTTGTGTTTTTGGCTGTTGCGGTAGTTTTCAGGTATCTTTTTTACAATACGCCTTGAATATAGGGCAGCGGTCTGCTGCCCTTTTTTATAAAAATTAACCGGAGGATATATAATGGCAGGCTATCAGAAACTTGACATTTTACTGCGTGAGGAAATCGACCAACTGACCGAGGAGGGACGGATTTTTGACAAACAGGCCCTTCTTGAGGAAATAGACAAAAATGTGGGAAACCGGGAAGGCCTTAAGGAAATATACAAAAAGATGTGTGCCTTCCCCAAGGATGCGTCCTTTCCCTACAACGAGCCGGATGAGTATGAGGAAATACTCCCCCTTTGCAAGGGCAAAAGCGCAAAATATGAAATAGATGAAAATGAAATCTACAATAAAATCTACGGCGCCTGGCTGGCACGTTGTATAGGCTGCGCTTTAGGCCAGCCGGTAGAGCTTTGGAACGCCAGTAGTATTAAGGCATGGCTTGAAGGGGCAGGTAAATATCCCCTGTCCTTCTATATCCCCACCCATTCCGAGGCCGAAAAAACCTTAGGCTACAAGGTTGGGTGCATTAACTCCACCGACGAGCATATTTCCTTTATGCAAACCGACGACGACCTCCGCTACACAGTTTTGGCGTTAAAGCTGCTTATGGCCAAGGGAGAGGATTTTGACTCCTACGACGTGGGATTGAACTGGCATTACAATCTTCCCTACCGGGCGTTATGCACCGCCGAAAATCAGGCGTATCTGAACTTTGCCGCCATTGACGAAAACGGCCCCTGGGGTAAGCCGGCAAACGCCATGGAGCTGCTTAAGCAGGGCAAGGTTAACACCTTCTTAAACCCCTACCGGGAATGGATAGGCGCCCAGATAAGAATTGACGGCTATGCCTATGCCTGCGCCGGAGACCCCCACAAAGCAGCTTATCTTGCTTATAAGGACGCTTATTTTTCCCACACCGCCAACGGCATTTACGGGGCAATGTTCTTTGCGGCAATGATAGCCTCCGCCTTCGGTTCGGGCAGCATAGAAAAAGCCTTTGAGGACGCTCTTTGCGAAATCCCTGCCACCTCAAGGCTGTATGAGGCAATGCTTAAGACAAGAGAGATTGTAGCTTCGGTAACCGATTTTGAGGAGCTTATTCAAAAGGTTAACGCCGAGTTCGCCAATTACAACTGTGTCCACACCATTAACAATGCCGCTGTTTGTGTTGCGGCTCTGCTCTGGAGCAAGGGTGACTTTGAAAAGGCACTGACGTTTTCGGTTATGGCCGGCCTTGACACCGACTGCAACGGCGCCACCGTGGGTTCCTGCATGGGTGCGCTGTTGGGAGAAAAAGCAATACCCGACAAATGGAAAGCCCCCTTACATGACACGCTTTATTCCGGCCTTGCGGATTTCCACCCAATAAAAATCAGCGAAATTGCAAGAATGACAAAGGAAGTTTACGATAAAATAAAGGGTTAACCGATAAATATAAATAAAAGCCGTGGTTTATCCACGGCTTTTGCGTTTTTATTAATATCAGGAATACATCAGATATTTTGCGTTCCATTCCGAGACTATGTAGATAACATAGTCGGCGTTATAACGCTTAATATTGCTTAGGTTGTAAGAATAGTCCCACATTTTCTGGAACAATGTTGTGTTCATATTGCCGGCGATAAGGTCTGTTATCTGGGTGCCGAAGGAGTCGCGAACAACAATACAGTTGGGAAGGTTTGACCTGTTGGTTTCTATAAGGTGCCTTTGGGTGACCTCCTCACTGTAAACACCGGTTTCGGGAAAACGCTTGCGGACTATCCCCGTAACGTCGGTGGATAGATCCCTGAACCAGCTGTATTCCAGACAATCTTCCGGGTAAAACCCGGGTTTAAGGTAAACGGGGGTTGTCATGTTAAGATAATTAAGCATGTCCCCGGTTTTGTGATAGCCCGAATACCATTTGAAATGGTCATATTCATAGGGGGCTGCGGCAGGAAAATCGGCTTTTATAATATTAAACAGCTCGGTATAAGCCAAAAAAGCGGCGTATTCGGTCCAATGGGAGTCGGTTTTGTAAAAGATGGTCTGGGTGTCGTTTTTATGCTGATTAAACACCCCTTCCAGGTCGATAACCGTCGCTCCCGCCTTGTCCAAGGCCTCCATTACCATCTGACGGGTGGTTTTACCCGAACCGGGCTTGTATTCACCGGGAACTGCTTCGGGATACACGGTGATGGCGGAGGGAACAATTATATATATAAGCTTTGTATCAAGACCGGATGACTTAATTTCGCTTATCCTTGTTTTGACCCGGTCGGTGAGGGAATCAAGCTCCCACTTGGACGGGATGTTAAGGCGCATATAGTCATTTAAGCATTTGGCGTAAAAAAACTGAAAATCATTGCCGGCCACAATACCTTCTGACGTGCCGGGCTGCTTGGGGGTGGAATTATAAACAGTGCTGTTTCCCACCTGAACGCCGTCCACATACTGGGTAAGGGTAACCTCTTTCCCTTTGGAATATTTAAACCTTACCGAAAACCAACCGTAAAAGGATTTCGATTCGATTTGCTGCCCGTCGGGAACTGTAGCTTTAATAACCGCATTTTCGGCGCATTTGCCCACTATAACCGCATAGGGATACTGGTCGTAACTGCAGTACATTATTTCAATTTTCATACCCGTCTCCGGCCCGGAGGTATCTTCACTATTTTCCTCCGACTGTTCTTCAGATTGTTCTTCAGATTGCTCAACTGATTGTTCTTCCGAATTATTTTCGCTGTAATCATCCGATACTTCGCCGGTGGTGTTATCATCAGACGATACGGCTTCACTTGACGATTCATCCGGCAAGGTCGAGCTGGTGTCATTGCTGCCGCCCGGTGTGCAGGCGCAAAACAATAAAACAAGGGCAAGGCATAAGATAAGACATTTCTTAAACATATTTTTCCCTTCTGCCTTAGCTGACCTGAACCCGGTGAACAATGGAAATTGCGTCAACGTCCTTGCCGATGGGGTTGTTGCCAAGATTTGAAATCTGAAGATTGGTTATATTTGCTTCCTGCACCGACCAGACATAGTCAAGGTATTCGTCGGTCCAGGGCTTTCCGTCAATTTCAAGTTCTTCCATAACCGCATCAAGGTAGGTGTCATCGGCATTGTCGTCCTCGGCCAACCCTGTGCGGGGGATAAGGGACATAAACCGGACAAACCTAACCAGCGGTCTGCCGTTCTGGCGGGTAAAGACGTCGCCGGCGTTTCTTTCGCAGGTGGCGGTTATCTCCCCCAAAACCTTTCTGTCGTCGTCGAGAAAACGGTAGAAGCATTTAACCACGTCTTTTTCGTCGGTGCAGCATGATATATCCACCCCGGTTTCAAAATACCTTGCGTTGGGGTAGTTGTCGGTGTTAAATTCGGCAATATCTTTAAAGGAAACCTCTTTGGGAACACCCAGGCCAAAGTCGCAGAAAAACGCCGCCCAGGTGTCTTTTTCCTGGTTGTTGCAAAGGCCGGTATCAATATGCCATAACTTTCCGCCGGACACGTATCCAAGGCAGATATAGGCGTTGCGGCAGGGCTTGCCGTCTTTATCCCGCCGGTTGATTCTCAGCTTTTTAAGGTCCACAAGGGTTTTTATTCGGGAGTATTTTTCGGTATAGGAGTTCTGAGCGTAGTAATGGGCTCCGGCGTTGGCTTCGATCATACATTTGATATGGTCTTTCAACCCAACTTCCCTGCCTAAAGCCGTTTCGTAGCTTTTGTAGATGTAACCGTCGATATCTGCGGCGATAACGTATTTACCCTTGGTTATGTCATCGTATTTGTCGGTAAATTCGCCGCGGCCGAAAGAATATTCACGTGCCATGCAAAGCAAACCCGTTTTTTATACGGGTTAACCCTCCTTTATTTAATTATCGTTTTCACCGAAATTAATGCCTGCAACCTGGGTTACCGGCAGGGAAAAGGCCACTGCCCCGATTTTGGGGTTTTCGTCTGAGGTTTTCATAAGGGCGTTTATAATATCTGTTCTGTTTTGGGACCGGCTTACTATAAGCAAAGCTTCCTTGTCCTCGGCCACTTTAATGCCGAAGAATTTTTCGGTAAACTTTGCTCCGGTTCCCTTGGCGGAAAGGATTGTTCCTCCGCCGGCACCGGCGGTCCTTGCCACTTCCATTATTTTTTCGGAAAAGCCGTGGTTCATTATAACAATGATAAGCTCTTCTTTAAAGGTCAATTTCGGTTTGGTTTTGTCCACCGACTGGTTGCCGGTCAGGTAGTTCAATGTTTTGACACCTCCGATGCTTTTTATGGGGATAGACACTAATATTCCGTTGCCGGGAATGTCTATATACAGGTTGCTTTTTGCCGCTTTGAAAATTTTAATTGTCTTTTCCCGGTCGGCTGCGGCGATAACCACCACCCGTTCGGAAACCTCAATACCCATTATACTGAGAATTTCCCTTGTGGCGGTTCCCCGGCCGTTTATTAATATCGTTTCGGGAACACCCAGCTTGTTGTATAGGTCAATATAATCCTTCGACTTGGCCTTGTCGGTAACGGCTATTAAAAAGTTAAGTTCCATATTAATCGTTCCTTAATTTTTTGGTGTTGCGGTCAGTCCCAAAGGACAATGACTTCGTAATCTTCCGCCGGTGCGGCGACTGCTTTTTTCTCAATGGCAGCAGTGCGGATTTTATATATTACACCCATTACCTGAACAACTATAAGGGGCATCATGGCCACCATGGCCACAAGGCCGAAGGCGTCGGACACCACGTTCCCCCCCACCGCCTGGCTTGCACCGATGGCAAAGGGGAGCATAAAGGTTGCCGTCATGGGGCCGGAGGCCACACCGCCAGAGTCGAAAGCGATTGAGGTGAAAATATCGGGAACGAAGAACATAAGTAAAATGGCAATGGCATAACCGGGAATTATAAACCAGAATATAGATATACCGGTTAATATGCGTATCATGGCAAGGCCCATGGCTACCGCCACGCTTATAGAAAGGGAAAGTCCCATGGCCTTTGACGATACCGTGCCGGCAGATATGTCCTCCACCTGCTTGTTTAACACTATAACCGCAGGCTCGGCGGCCACGGTAAACCACCCCATAACCATGGCTATTGGGATGAGGAATTTACTAAAGTCTCCGCCGGCAAATTTAGCCCCCAGCTCGGTTCCCATGAAAGAAAAGCCCACGTTAACCCCTGTCATAAACAGCACAAGACCTATATAAGTGTAGAGTATGCCCACAACAATGCGGAAAAACTCGTCCCGGGAGGGACGGAAGATAAACAGTTCGAAAATTACTGTAAATATGATAATTGGTGCAAGGGCTAAAGCCATCTCCTTAAGATATGTAGGTATGGCGGAAAGATAAGAACCGGTAAGGGAAAGGGTGTCGCCAAAGGAGGGGATTATATCTATAACCGTTGTGGCTTCCCCCTTATATACAAACCCCAGCACCAGCACTGCCATTATAGGGCCTATAGAACAAAGTCCCACCATGCCGAAAGAGTCGGCGGCAGAATCCCCGTCGCTTCGCAACGCCGCCACACCGACACCGAGAGCCATTATAAAGGGAACCGTCATAGGGCCGGTGGTTACTCCTCCGGAGTCAAAGGCAACGCCTAAAAATTCTGCTTCGGAAAAGGCGGCAAGGACGAACACAATGGCGTAAAAGGCTAAAAACAGCCATTTTACCCGGACATTTAGCACTACCCTAAGCATTGATACCAAAAGGAATATTCCTACCCCGAAGGCCACCGAAAGAATAAGCACCACCGAATTTATATGGGGGGTGTTTTCGGCAAGGACTACAAGGTCGGGTTCCGAAACGGTTATGGCAACACCGATAAAAAAGCTGAGCCCCAAAATAAGCCACAGCTTCTTGGTTTTCATCATCCAGCTGCCCGCATTGTTACCAACCGGGGTGAGGGCGTTGTCAACCCCCAGGGTGAACAGTCCCATTCCCGTTATAAGCATAAATGTGCCTATAATAAAGGACAGCATTAAACCGGTAGACACCGGAATAAAGGTAAAACAGATTACCATAATTATTAAGGTTATCGGCAATACCGAGGACACCGATTCCCTTATTTTTTCCATTATTACAGTTTTCTTTTTCACTACTCCGACTCCGTAACTATATTAATATAAATATTATACTTATTATGGCAGCCATAGTCAACCGATAGGGTCGGAATAAATGTTAATAAATAGCCACCTATATGTTAATATTAAATTCAAATATAAACAGTTCTTACGACCAATGGAAGGGGAACTTTATTTTGTCAGCAGGCGGGAAATTTTTATCAAATTCTGCCGTTTCATCCTCAGTTAAACTTTCATATACCGGTGGTATGACAAACCTTCCCCGTATGCCGGAAAGCCCTCCTTTTACAAGCTCTTTTGTCATAAAGGCGGCAAAATTTTTACCGTCATAAGTGGTTATATTAAACTTGTCGCTTGTAACAAAGCCGTGGCGCGGATAATAATCCGGCTCACCGAAGATTATTATCCCCCTGTAGCCTTCCTTGGCGGCTTGGCGGGTGGTTTCTTCAATCAAATACCCGCCTATGCCGCTGTTTTGAAATTCGGGGTCTACGGCAAGGGGGCCGAAGGTTAAAACCTCCTCCAGCCTGCCGTCCGGAGTTTCCACATGGGATAGGCAATACATAATGAAACCTGCGATTTTGCCGTCAACCTCGGCCACCCTTGAAAGGCCGGGGAGATAGGCATTGTCGGTGCGCAGCTTGGAAACAAGGAGATGCTCGTCGCAGCCGGGGCGGTGTAAGTTCCAGAAAGCCCGTCTTACCATAAGTTCGGTATTATAGTAATCCGACGGCACTTCGTGGCGGATTAAAATATCTTTTCTTTTTAGCTTGTTTTTTTCGGGCAAAAAATACCCTAATTCCAGCCGAACTTCTTTGTTTTTTATATCTCTGTTGGAATAGCAGCAGGCATCAAAGCCTATAAGGCTAAAGCCCTGGCTTAAATAAAATCCGATAGCATTTTCGTTGCAGCTTTGGGTTTCAAGGATTATGGCTCTTCTTCGCTCAAGCCTTGCCTGCTCCTTGGCAATATTCATAAGCCGCTTTACCACACCTTTTCCCCGAAGGTCTTTTTCCACCCAAAGCTCGGTAATGCGAAGGCGGTTTGACCATTCCTCCGGCACCGTTTCTATAACCGCCTTAAGCCGGCCGTCTTCCACCACGCCCCAGGCCCAGGCTTTTTCCCACCAGTCGGCATAAAGGAAATCCTGGGGATTGGGGTTGTCAAGCCATGAGCGGACAAAGGGGGTTTTATGGGACTTTTTGGTAAATCCAACCCTGAAACCCTTGGTATTTTGTGTTATTTTTACGTCATAATAGTTGTTAGCGGTGTATTCCATCGGGATAACATATCCCTTCCATTCATCTTTTGGCAGATGAATGATTTTGTATTCCATAAATGTCTGTCCTTTCGAAATTAAATAAGAAAAAAAGGCATTCCTACCGGATGTTGTATCCGGCGGAATGCCCTTGATAATCTGTTAACGGTAAATGGGGAATTTTTCGCAAAGCGCTTTTACGCCGGCATTGACTTCGTCCTTATATTTTTCAAAGTCGACGGCTATAAGCTTCATCCAGTTGGCAATAAGCTTCATTTCAGCCTTGCCGAATCCTCTTGACGTAACCGCCGGGGTGCCTACACGCAGCCCGCTGGTAACCATGGGGGGCTGGGGGTCGAAGGGTATGGCGTTCTTATTGGCGGTTATATGCACCTCGTCAAGCCTGATCTCATAGTCCTTGCCGGTTACGCCGAAGGGCCTGAGGTCAAGGAGCATAAGATGGTTATCGGTGCCGCCGGACACAAGGTTAAAGCCTTCGGCAAGCAGGCAGGTTGAAAGTTCTTTGGCGTTCTCGATTATATTTTTCTGGTAGGTTTTAAACTCGTCGGTCAGTGCTTCGCCGAAAGCAACCGCCTTTGCGGCAATAATATGCATCAAAGGCCCGCCCTGGGTGCCGGGGAATATCGCTTTATCGATGGCTTTGCCGTATTGCTCTTTGCAGAGAATAAGGCCGCCCCTGGGACCGCGGAGGGTTTTATGGGTGGTTGTGGTAACCACGTCGGCATAGGGAACGGGGGATGGATGGAGTCCTGCCGCCACAAGGCCTGCGATGTGAGCCATGTCCACCATAAGGTAGGCGCCCACTTTGTCGGCTATCTCCCGGCAGCGTTTAAAGTCGATAACTCTCGGATAAGCCGAGGCGCCGGCAAGAATAAGCTTGGGCTTGTGGGTGAGGGCAAGGCGTTCCATTTCGTCGTAATCTATGGTCTGGGTATCCTCGCTGACACCGTAAGGAACAATGTTAAAGTATTTGCCCGAAATGTTTACGGGCGAACCGTGGGACAAATGTCCGCCGTGGGCCAGGGACATGGAAAGCACCGTGTCGCCCGGATTTAACAGCGCAAAGAATACGGCAAAATTGGCGTTGGCTCCGCTGTGGGGCTGAACGTTTGCATATTCGGCACCGAACAGCTTTTTGGCTCTTTCCCTTGCTATATCCTCTACAATGTCAACATACTGGCAGCCGCCGTAGTAGCGTTTGCCGGGATAACCTTCGGCATACTTGTTTGTCAGCACAGAACCGGCTGCAATAAGCACCGCTTTGGAAACAATGTTTTCAGAGGCAATAAGCTCTATATTGTTCTGCTGGCGTCCAAGTTCCAGCTGACAGGCATCATACACCTCTTTGTCATAATTAACTAACTCGTCGAAAAAGGACATAAAATTCCCCCGCTTTCAAGTAATTACGGTATATTATAAACCAAAAAATCACGCTTGTCCATAGCTTTTGGCTATTTTCGGCATATGTAAGACACTTGGGTGAAAAAGCAAATATTTTTTAGTGAATTATAACATTTTTTCGCAAAACTTCATTAAAACGGCGTTATCTTCTCGAAACTTCCCAGTAAAAGCCTATCTCACCCGCCGGGGCGGTAAGGAAGGTTATGGTTATCTGGGTTTCGTCCACGGTGACATAGTAGCCGCCCTTGGCTGTTTCAGGGGTGGAGGGAGTTACCGAAACCGAGGTGGGAGCCATTTTAAGGTTGTGCTTTATAACATACACGGTTTTGCCGCCGGCGGAGGTAAAGTGGCCGCTATTACGGTCGTTGATTATATAGTTCCCCGTCCGGTCAAGCACCTGAAGGTTGGTTATGGCAAGTATTGAATTTTTGTCTGTAGGCGCTTTAATGCCGTCATTGTTGACCACGGTGCAGGAATCAAGGGTTACCGTGCCGTAGGCATTAGAGGTGTCAAACAGGAAGTAGTTTTTGTTGTCGGCCGCAGAGTTTAACATACAGTCCCTGAAAGTGATGTTCATTATCCTTGTGCCGGGGTTGGTGATGTTTATTATCCCCTGGGCGGCGTTTTCAAACCATGTTCCCACAAAGTTACAGGGGCGGGTGCCGTTTTTGGAGGGGATGAGTATGTCTGTGGTGTTGGAGGCGAAAACTCCCCCGATAACGTGAACACCGTCAAAGGATTCACCGTTTAGGTAGTCAAGCACCAGTCCCGCCTTGCAGGTGGCAATGCGGGGGTGGATTATGGTGTTACCCGAGCCGTAAAGGTGAAGTCCGTAGGTGCAGTCCGAGCAGAATATGTTTTCAAACATACAGTCGAAAATACCCACGCCGTTGGGCTCGGCGCTGCCGTCGATGCCGCAGTATAAACCGAAAAAGACAAGGTTTTTAAAGGTGCCTATGGCGGAGTTGTAATTCTGAAGGGTGGAGCCCCCTAAAATACCCACTATTTTGTCCCCTTTGGCCTTTAAAAAGAAGATGTTTTCAATGGAAGTCCCCCACAATGCCTCGTTGGCGGTGTTTATCATGGCGGAATTGTCACTGCCGTTCCAAACCAGGCGGGTGGCCCACATGCTGTCCCCCACTATCGACACAGCGGCTTTTTTATAAATGGTGTTGCTTATTGTATATGACCCTGCGGGGAGCAGAACAACACCGCCCCCGTCGGCGGCACATTTATCTATTGCCGCCTGTATGTAGGGGGAATCATCCTGGCCGTTGGCCTTGGCGCCGAAATTGCGGACATTGTAGGTTTTCATATCGACTTTAACCTCGCTTGATTCATTTTTTACTTTGCTGCTTTCTTCTTTGGATGACGCTACCGATGATTCGGCTGCTTCAGAGGATACTCCCTCAGAGGAAGTGTTTGCCGATGATTCGGCTGATGTGTTTTCCACGGCTCCAGCGCAGGACACAAGCAATGAAATTATAATAAGAAATATTATAACAAGGCTTAGTTTTCTCATTTGCTTTCCTCCGTTAATTTATAAACTCCCATAATGCCATCCATTATATTGGAGCAGCACCAGCCGGTGTAAACCGAATACATGCCCCCTTCGTCAATGTCGTTATTCTGGTTGGCTCTACCCTCCCAGCAGCATTTGTCGGGGTTGTATGCTCCCCGCCATGCGCCGTCCCAGAGGGGGGATTCACCCTGACATTGGATAGAAACCAAAAAGTCGGCAAGGCGTATTGCGGCGTTTTTGTATTTTTCGTCGCCGGTTAATGAGAAAGCTTCGTTTAACCCCATAAGGGCAAAACCCTGGGTGTAAACCAAGTCGCAAAGGCAGGGGTTGTCCTGCAATGACGCTTTTATTCCCTCCTCGTCGGAGTTCATTATACCGCCGGTTTTATGCTGAATGGACAAAACATAGTCAGAAACCCTGTCAAAGGCCGATTTGTATTTTTCGTCCGGGATATATTTTAGTATCTTAGCAAGGCAAAACAAAGCTATAGATGCTTCGGAGGAGGCGGGACGCCAGTCCTCCCGGCGCATTATTTCATAGGTGGTGGTCCATCTGCCGTTTTCCTTCTGTAAGGGCAAAAGGTAGTTTAACGCTTTTCTTGTGCTTTCAAGGTATTTTTCCTCACCGGTTACGCCGTAACACATGGCCATTCCGGCGGCAAGCCAGAACACCATGCAGGGGCCAAGGTATGTGGACTGGGTTATGCCGTTGTCATACTGCATATAATACCCCTCGTCCCGCTGGATTTTAAGCCAGTAGGATGCCAGGTTCAACGCCGATATTTTATATTTTTCGTCACCGGTAAGCTCATACATATCCAGCAGGGCAATAAGTACCTTACCGTTGTCGTTCTGCCACCTTGCCTGACCGTTGGGAGCCACCACTTCACCGTCGTTTAAAAAGAAGGGGAAGGAGCCGAACCATGCCGACAGGGGGTGATTATCCTGCACCGAAAACAGCCAGTTTATGATATTTTGACATACATCCGCCGATTGGGGCCGGTTGCGCTTAAGGTAAACCCTTGCGATTTCGGCGTTACAGTCGGGGCGGGTCCAGTTGACCCGGCGGTTAACGTCTATTCTAATGCGCTCATAAACCCCCACGCTGCCCCGGTTAAAGGAAAGCATTTGACTTTCTATCCAGTCAAGGCACTTGTCCACACTTTGTATGTACTTATTCATTGTGTTCTCCTTTGGTTATTTAAATTTCTTTATTGTTTCTTCAAGCTCGGTTTTTACCAGATCTTCTATTGCTCCGTAGTAGGAGGCGAAGTTGTCGGAATTGCTGGCGTTCATTTTTTCGATAAGAGCGCCAACGCCGCCGAAGTTGTATATAAACCCTAAGTCATACACCCGGGAGGCAAAGATAATGTCAAGCATAACTTCCGACTCGTTGTCAACCAGGTCCCTTCCTTTTAGGGTTTTTTCGTAATAGGCTTTAGTCAGAGTTTCCACCGAGTAGTAGGCCAACGCCTCCACCGCCAAAGCCACATCCTCGGGATTATCGCAGGTTACGGGGATGGTTATGCAGGGGACAAGGCCGGTGGACACAAGGCAGCGGTATTCGTCCTGGTTTGAATTATATAATGGATAGGGGAGAATACCGAAGTCGAAGTCCTGAGCGTTGCGGAATTCTTTTATATCAATAAGGGCAAAGGTGGTGAACATAACCTGTTCGTTTAAAAACATTTCGCATATATTTTCAAAGGTCTGGCACCCCGGCAGCTTGTTGGTTAGCACGTCGGGCTTAAAGGCAATTTCGAAAACGTCTTTTAATATATCCTGATTTCTTTCATTGTTTATGGTTATTTTCAGACTGCCGTCGGGTTCTTTTTCGGCAATGGTGCCGCCGCAGCCGAAATAGAAGGAATGGGGTGCGTTAAAGGCCACGTGAAGGCCGTATTGGTCGTGGTTGTCCCAAACTGAATCGTCCTCAAGGTGTTGGGAAAAGCCTTTGCTAAGCTCATAGGCCTTATCCAGTGTCCATTCATGGTCAAGCACCATCTGATATAAGTCGCCTAAGTTGTAATTGCGCACAAGCTTTTTGTTGAAAAACATTACCATGGTGCAGTCGTTGTCAAGAATGGATATGTCACCGGTGGCAAAGTAAAGCTTGTTGTTTATCTCAAGCCCCTCCCTTGCCTTCTGGTCCCACCATTCGCCGTCAAGGTTAAGGCTTTCAAGTTCTTTAAGGTCGAGCATTAAATCCTCGCCGATAAGCTTGACCGCATCGTTTATCATGGGCATATAAACGTCATACATGTCAAGGCCGGAGGAAACGTAGGTGCGAAGGTCGTTTGCCACGTTGTTGGACTTATCGGCCGTAATGCGGCAGTTATATTTCGCCTCCACAGTGCGGTTGCGCTCATACACCGCATCATTAATGGTTTCATTTAAAAGCTCTTCGGCGTAAATTTCAAAGGATTCGTAATAGGAATACCCGCTGCCTGCCACAAGGAACCTTATTTCCCTTTCGCCAAGGTCCCTGAGTTCGGGGGTATATTCCGATACCTCCTCGCTGCTTTCGGGTGTGCTTTCATACGTGGTTTCATCCTCGTATGACGGCGCACTGCTTTCCTCGCTGCTGCCGTTACAGGCAAACAGGGTAAGCAAAAAGGTGAACGTTAATGCCAATGCTAAAACTTTTTTCAACATTCCTTAAATCAATCCGCCTTTCAAAATTTTAAGTAAATTTTACAACATTATTGGCAAAAAGTCAATCAAAAAACGCCCCGCAATTAAGCGGAGCGCATATATTCTTTTTTGTAAACCAAACTTCCCTTAATCTTTTTTAGGTTTACCAGTTTAACATCTAAATAGTCGAACAATGAAAATTGCCAGTCCGAACAGGTGTCAAGATGGTAATAAATCTTTTGCATTACCTCCAATTTATCATCCGGATTTGCTTTACGGTTAAAGCGCACCACAAAGGCAGAGGTGAAAAAGTTATTTGTAATGGTTTTTCTGACAAGGTAAATTTCATCAATATCCCCGGTGTCCACCGATTTTATGTAGGATAAAATATCATCAAGCATTCGGTCGGGGAGGTTTTCGGATGATAGACGATCACCGCGGTTTAAGGACGTTGTATGCCGGTATTCGTCCTGGAACTTCTGCTGCAATTCCACGTGTTTGCGCCGATATATTTCAAGGGATGTTTCGTCCCCGGTGTAGCAGCAGTAACTGCCTACAATGCTCAACCCTTCATGAATGAAATTTTGGTTTTCCATGGCCTTATACATATACTCAAGGCCGGACTTGTCATAGCGGCGTAATAGCATGTTCCCCTTTATAAAGCAGGCATAGGCGGCCGCCGGTTTGGGAAGGGTGGCTATAGCCCTGTCGCAAAGGTTTTCGGCCTCAAGGTTTCGGCCCAGTTTACGAAGGGAATTAACGATTTCAATATATCCCTCACTTGAAACCGGCTGACCGTCCTCAATCCATTTATCCACCTTTTCCTTGGGTTCAAGGTAAAATTCCCGCCTTTCATCGGCGTAGCTTGGCTTACGGTCAGCGGCGATAATTTCGTCAAGATAGTCGGCGGCCTTTTCACATTCAGCTGCAAGGGCGGGATTTTTGGTGTTTTCCACCGTTTCGTATTCGTCAAGTCCCAGGCTTTCAAGGCGCATCCTTGCGGTGGGGTGGGTTGAGGAACGGGACAGAATTTCAACCTTTGCAAGGCTTTTCCAAAAATCCTCCCTTTGGCTTTTTTGCTCCTCAAACAGCTTTATTTCATATTTGGTAAGGTGAACAACCGGCTTTTCGGAACGATACAGGCTTTCTTCGTCGTATGTTCCCCTTTCCCAAGTAAAAAGATCATAGTATTTAAGCTTTAACAGTGAAGATGCAACAGCCTTTTTATTGCCGCATTTAAGCATGGCCCGGTCGGCTTTGGTTTCATGCATCACCGATACGGAATAGTAATAAACCGAATACTCAAAGGCATATGTAAAGTCAAGGTAGCCGAAAAACAGCTCGGTAAGCTTTGAGGATATGGCGTAATCGGGCTGGGATTCTGCTAAAATATGTGAATTATATTGCATAAATTTCACAGATTCAGCGTTTATGCTTGCCATATGGGAAAATTCGTGAAGGAGTATGGCGTAAATCTCATCTTCCGAAAAGAGATTTAACAAAATCGCCCCAAGAATGACCGAATAGGTGCCCCCGATTCTGGCAATACCCCCGTTACAGCCGGATGATACCGAAATTTTTACTTCCCCCTTGCACCCCATTTCATCAGCCGCCCTGCGGGTGAGTTCATAGAGGGCGGGGTATTCGGTATCAAGCAGATAGGTTTTAATGCCCGAAACAATGCTTTTCCCTTTTGTCCATCTAATACGGTAAAGGGATGAACCGAAAATAATTGCCGGGGCAAAAAAGGCGGGGAGAGCTATCGCAGTATCGGGCAGGACCGGCAGGGACAGTGCAAGCAAAGAAGCTGTAAGGCATAGAAAACAAGTGTAAATGTCACCTAAAAGGATTAGCAAATTTAATATCTTTTGCTTTGCCAGATAAGTCTTTTCAGCCTGTTCCCTATGTCTTAAGTAGAATTGAATGGTGTCGGCCACCTTTTTATTTTCCCACTTTTTTTGTTGCCATTTCATAAGAAAAAGGTTTACCGGTATAATGGCCAAAGGTATAACAGAGGATACAATCAATATGACTTCAAATGCTGCCTTAATGCCGGGGATGACGGTTAACAGTTTGGCCCCTGTAATGCCGAAGGCGACGGTAAGTATACATGATACGGCTATTATAACCGTCTGGCGGCGATTAAGTAATGCAAGAGCAAGGTCATTGGGAGGGTTAAAAATCAGATTTATTTCTTTGCCGGTTTTATATGCAAAGTAAATTATGCCGGTAAAGGTCAAAGCCTCGGCAATATAAAACAAAGTGATAACCACCTTATCTATGGCGGTTCGGTCGGTTGATTCTCTTCCCCCGGTAAGCCTTGTGCCTATGGCCACCCACATGAATATGCACATAACAAGGAAAATTACCAGTGATAAATATAAAAATCCTCTTTTGCTCATACCCAAAACGCCGCTATGACAGTAAAAACGCCGGCGCTCCTTTCCCTATGTTTAACAGACGGAGTCGGTAATTTTTATTTTGAATTTAGATGATTTTTCAATATATTGTTTTACTTTATCTTTTGCCATTCGGTTTTTATGATTGCAAATACCTTTATAAATCGATTTTCTCAAAGGATTTTACCGAGCGGCTGTAACCTATATAGGTAAATAAGGTGTATAAAGCAATTCCCGTTAAAAATGCCGCTGACTGAACTGTGATGTTTGTAAAACCGAAGGAGTTTAGCACCTCAAGTCCCGGGAAGTGCCATATGACCTCGGCAAGGCCGATTACTATAAAGCCCACAACGCAGAACGATAAAAAGGGTTTGCCGAAATAATAGCCTGTTTTAAAATATCCCCTTACAAACAATATGTTAAACAGTCCGAAGATTATAAGGGCATACCCCAAAAACACCAGATTTGCCGTAAGCAGCGGATTGTTGACGTAGGCTTTAACATCTTTAAGCAAGGTCATTCTAAAGAGTGTGATTATAGTCATAATCGAAAACGTCAACAACTCTATGGTGCAGACAAAAACGAATTTTGCTTTTACGATATCCTTTTTGGTAACGGGAAGAAGAATCGAATATGCTATATCGTTGGATTCCCTGTATGACTGAAAGGATTGAAAGATTCCCAGACACGAAAAGAACACTCCCACCAGAATTGGATAACCTGGGATAAACGTCATAAAGCCAAAGGCTATAAAATAATACGAAAGAATATGAGCGCTTAATTTAAATTCTTTTCTTACAAGCTTATTCATGTTTTTCCCTCTCAAGCCTTAATATGATATTTTCCAAGGTTTCATTACCCGTCTGATATTTTTTAATAAAATCCTCTTTACTGCATGCGTCCACTATCTTTCCTTTGCTGATATACACAATATCGTCTGCACACTTTTCCAGGTCGGAGGTTATATGGGTTGAAAACAATATGGCTGTTCCCCTTTTTTTAAGTTCGATAAACACGTCCAGTATCTCATCTCTGGAAAAGGGATCAAGCCCGCTTGTGGGCTCGTCAAGAATTAAAACTCTGGCATTGTGGCTTAAAGCAAGTAATAAATTAAATTTGACCTTCATTCCGTCGGACAATTCGCTATTGGTTTTGGTAAGGTCTAATTGGAAAACATCCTTATACTCATTCATAATGCCGTCGTCCCAGTTTTCATAGAAGGTCTTGGTTATGTTTATAATATCAATCAGTTTTTTCCGGGGATAATAGTTGGTCGTTCCGCTGGAATATCCGATTTGGTTTTTTATTGCGTTTTCATGCTCTTTAATGTCCAGATTAAAGAACTTTACATTGCCGCTGTTTGCTTTGACTATATTTAATATGGATTTTATGGTCGTTGTCTTTCCGGCACCGTTTCTGCCGATAAAACCTACTATATGCCCTTCTTCCACATTAAAGCTGACATTATCCAGCTTAAAGGATTTATATTCCTTTGTAATGTTTTTAATTTCAATGGCGTTCATTATTTATCACTTCCCATTATGTTTTTGTAAATAACCTCGATCTGGCTTTTCGGGGGGATTGCAATTCCCCTTTCCTCGTCTGCTAAAACAATTAAGGTGTCACCGGGTTTGATATCAAAAACATCTCTTATCTGTTTGGGTATAACTATCTGCCCTTTTTCTCCCACAGTTACCGTCCACATGTATTTGCCGTTATTGACTCTCATATTAATCCTCCTGTATGATTTGTTATACTTTTCATACTTTTCATACTAATATAAAATGCATAAAAAATCAAGGGTTATACTGATTTTTATAAAAAAGTTATTATTACACTGTTTTTAATGCCGGAAAGCAAAAATAAAAAGGCTTGATACCACAGTATCAAACCTTTGGTGCGGGTAGTGGGATTTGAACCCACACGGTCGCCCACCGGATCCTAAGTCCGACGCGTCTGCCAATTCCGCCATACCCGCGATAATATTATTTTAAGCCGTTTTTGCAAAATTTTAAGTGTATTTGCGTAAATTCTTACAAACATCCGCAGACATCAATAACAATTTGCAAAAACAACCAATGCTTAAAAAAAGCAGGTCCGAGACCTGCTTTGTTGGTGCGGCTAATGGGACTTGAACCCATACGGTTGCCCACACGCCCCTCAAACGTGCGCGTCTGCCAGTTCCGCCACAGCCGCATATGCTGTTTTGCTTATTGTCTGCCTGTAAAAGCAGGGCTTTCGCAAGACAGCTATTTCATTATACACACAATTTTCAGTTTGTCAAGAGCTTTTTTTCACCTTTCGGGGAATTTTATCAAACCAATTTTGCCCTTAAGTAACGAGTAAAGAAGGGTGATAAGATAAGCCTGAACCACGCATACGATTAGCCCTTCCGCTACCCTGGGAACCCACACTATCATAAAAGGATAGGCCGCCCAGGTGGATTTAAAGGTAAGCTCTTTCAGTATAATCGTGTTTATTGTGGTTTGAATAAGCTCGGCGGTAAAGATGGCGGTAAATATACGCCATGTGTGGTTTTGGGGTGATTTTTCGCTCCGGTTCTTTGACCAAAAATACTCGGCTGCAACGGCAATCAGTCCCAGCACACCCACAAGTGAAAGGCCAAAGGCGATAAAGTTTATATTTCCGGCAAGCTTTTTACCGTAATTGTTGTTGGAAACAAAGGTTAATTCCTCAAACACCATGTCTTCCGACTTAATAACCGCCATCCTTTGGGGGATGGTGTCCACAATCTGATAATCAAGGCCGGAATTTTTAACGGTTTCAAGCACCGGGGAGTTTTCGGTCAGGAAAATTGTAACGCTCTTTCCGTTAAGTGACGATATATTAAGCGACGAAATAACGTCGGGAAGGTAAATCTCTTTAATATTTTCATTACCCTCAAAAGCGGTTCCCGACAACGCCAGCTTGCCGGATGCTCCGTCTACGGTTATTTTTGAGGGAATGACAACCTTTTCGGCATCCTCCACCTTGGTTATGGTATAGGTGTCGCTCTCCCCTATCCGCTTGACGATAAGACCGGTAAAGAAGGAATAGTTGCTGTTGTTGACTAATCCCTTGGAGGGCATATCCTCCGCCTTTGCGATAATGCTTTTGTTTATTCCGTCTGCGGAAAGGGAAACATAAAACACCGTTCCCAGCGCCAGAATGACGGCGAAGCAGACTATAAAGGTTTTGCGAAGCTTCTTGGCATCGGTTTTCTTAAACACCAGCCAGACAAGGCCTTTTACACAGCCGCCAATAAAAGCGGTTATGGTAAATAAGGGATTAAAACCACCCTGGGGATCAATCATCCAGCCGATAATGTCTAAAACCGCCCCGGACATACCGCCGTAAATGGGGCCGAACAGTATGGCAGGGAAAATGGAAAAGATACCTGACAGTCCCACCCGCATTCCTGCCGAGCCGAAAATGGGTATTGTTATGGCAAACAGCTTTGTTAAAGCAGCAAGGCCTATAAACATGGCGGTTAACGTCAGTTTTAGGGTGGCGTCCTTGTAGTTTACAGGAGGAAGCTCACCCGGAACGGTTTTGTAGGCTAAAATTATTATGGCCACCCCCATGACGGCTACTGCACCGCCGATGGCAATTGAAACAAACATCGCCGTGCCGGAGATTAAAAAGGCCATAGAAGCGGCAAAGGCCAGACCAAGACACAAAACCACAATACCTAAAGTGCGAAAATTCTTTTTGCTGAACAGTTTTTTGGACATAATAAAAATACACCTCTCGCTTTTTTACGATGGTGCAGAGAAGCAAATATCCGTAGTAAGGCGCTAGAACAGCGTCTTGGCCACAGCGGGATGCAAAAGGTTCACCGCGGAAAAGATGCCTTTTCACTTCGTCTCGGTGACAACTCCCCGTTCACCGAGCACTAAAACGCGAACCTTTTTACTCTGCCTGATTATTTTACGACTAAACGTGCAAAATGTCAAGGGTTTATTGGATTTTTCCGCTTTTATTGCAATTGGCATTTTATGAGAAAGAAAATGGCAGGCCTAAGCAAATTTTATGCAATTTGTTGATATATTTTTTTGCAAAAAGCCTTGAAATTTAGAAAAAAAGTGTTATTATGAACAAAGTATCAAACGAATTATGGGAGGATTATAAACCATGAAACAGTTTAGAGCCGGCATAGTCGGTTGCGGGAATATTTTCCCCATGCATGCGGTCAGCGTTACCAAATGTGAAAACGCAAAGCTTGTTGCGGTCTGCGACATTAAAGAGGACCGGGCGATAAGGTGTGCCAAGGAGTTTAACTGCAACTATTATACCGATTACAAGGAAATGATTGAGAAGGAAAATCTCGACGTTATCCATATATGCCTTCCCCATTATCTCCACCCCATTGTGGCAATTTATGCCATGGAGCACGGGGTTAACGTGCTTACCGAAAAACCCATGTCCATTACCCTTGAGGATGCCAAGGCCATGATTGACACCGCCAATCGCACCGGCAAGTTCCTCAACTGCATTTTCCAGAACCACTACAACGCCGGCACCGTTTTGGTAAAGGAGCTGTATGACAAAGGAGAACTCGGCAAAATCAATTCGGCGAGATGCCAGGTTACCTGGAACCGTTCCGACGAATACTACTCCTCCAGCGACTGGAAGGGCACCTGGGACAAGGAGGGCGGCGGCGTTATTATCGACCAGGCTATCCACACCCTTGATATGCTCCGCTATATAATCAACGAGGACATCGATTACGTTGACGCCAACATATCCAAGCGGGGACACGCCAAAATTGACGTGGAAGACTCCGCCGAAGGGGTTATCAAATACAAGTCCGGCCTGCTCACCGCATTCTACGCCATTAACTACTACTCTTGGGACGCTCCCGTGGAAATCGAAATCGACTGCGAAAATGCTCTGGTTAGAATGTCCGCCGACACCTCGGTTGTTAAGTTTAAGGATGGCAGAACCGTTATTGCCGAACGCAACCCCAACGAAAACTTCGACTACGGCAATGTTAAGTCCTACTGGGGCGTTAACCACGTTAAGCAGATTAAAAACTATTACCACTGCCTTGAAACCGGCGAAAAGCCCTTTATCCCCATTGAAGAGGCCTACAAGACTCAGGAAATGGTTTGCGCCATATATCAGTCGGGCAAAGAAGGCAGAAAAGTTTACCTCAATCAGGACAAATAAAAAATCGTCATCTTTACCGGGTAAACCAAAAAATTGTTTTTACAGGCACAAGCAAGCCAGTAATGGCTTGCTTTTTTGCACATCATCTTTTGCCGAAAACCGACGGATTTTACTTGATATTGACAAGCACCAAAACCGATGATATGATAAACGGGGTGATGAACATGAAAAATGTATACGGTATAAATATTACAAATAATTATGACAATTCGGATTTTGACGGTAATATATTTATAACCAAAAAAACATCGGATTCCTTGGCAAAACGCTGGCAGCAGTCGAGCAGCAAGCTGACAGAAGTTATAATCAAGGCTGCTCCCAAGGGATGGCTTTCAATGCTTATGAATTTATGCCTTATTGTCGTTGTGATAACGGTGTGGTTTGCGGTAAAGGCAAATGGCATTGTCAGCCTTTATAAAAAAGCCCCCTATTTGATTTACGCTGCCGCATTCAGCCTTGTGCTGTTTATGGGAATAGTGATATACCAGAGAAAAATAAGAAAAAATTTTCCAGTTAACCCCGACTACAAAAATGCATTGGCCGAAAGCGAAAAAGTGCTTGAAGATATAAAAACCGAGCTTGGCATCCCTGCTGACGCCCCAAGCATTGATGTGTTTTCATTTATATACAGCATGAAAAACGGTAAAATTAAATTAGCCCGGTCAACGCCAAAAACAATGTTTATAAATTTAAACCTTTTTGCTTATCTTGACGGTGAATGCATAAACTTTGCCGGGGTGGACATGGTGTTTTCGTTCCCGGTAAAGGATATCAAAGAAATAGTCAAAACCGGCAAAAGGGCGTCCTTTCCCTACTGGCTGAAAGAGGACAGCCACAGATCCCCGAAATACAGGCCGTATAAAATAACCCGGTCAACAAGCAATACGTATTCGGCAAATTATTATTCCCTTCGATTAGTTCATGCCGGTGAGGATTATGAAATTTTCATACCCGATTATGACATTCAAACCGTGGCAAATCTTTTAAATATGGAATATGAAAAATAACCTTAAACGGGCAGAAGCACATTAAAACAGCACCCAAAAAGTTAGACATGTGGTATAATAAACACATGAACGACAGAAAGGGATGCAGTTTAAAACCAAAGCGGATATTTTTTAATTATACAGCATTGTATTCGGGGACTTTTATGTCGGCAGATTCAAGGTTTGCTAAATTTATACATCCTTAACACCCGCTCCCCTACGGGGCGCGGTGTTGGGGGGCATCCTTACCCGGGGCTACACCCCGGGCTATTACACCTGCTCCCCCTTCGGGGGCGCAGGGGTGAGAAATATGTAATTCGCTATAAACACGGCGCAAGGGTGAGATGTATATTATTCATTAAAAACATAGAAGTCAGCAGTAGTTAAATGTTGTGGTAATGAAATAGGAATAATGAAAAAAGCCTTCCCCTTGAGGTATTTTATCTCCCTGCCACTACATTAAGATCAAATATCTATCGATTAAAAATAAATATAACTGCACCGCAGGTGCAATATCACTGTGAGCAAAGCGAACAATATAACTGTGTCGAAGGCACAATATAACTGCGAGTGAAACGAGCAATCGAGCTGCCACGAAGTGGCCATCACCCCTCATCCACCGCTGACGCGGTTCCTCTTCCCCGAAAGTCGGAAGGCTTATTTATCCCAGCTGCTGAAAAAGAGCCCAGAAACACAAAACACGCCTTGATTCAGGCGTGTTTATTGCTTTTGTGTTTAATTTATCCCAAGGCTACATCGAGGATCATCATTAATGTAAAGCCTAAAGCCACGCCGATGGTGCCGATGTTTGAATGTTCACCCTCCTGGGATTCGGGAATAAGCTCCTCCACCACCACGTATATCATGGCGCCGGCGGCAAAGGAAAGTATATAGGGCAGCACCGGCACGATAAGGGAGGAAATGAGTATTGTTATTATAGAGCCTATAGGTTCAACTATCCCAGACAATACGCCGTAGGAAAAGGCCTTGCGCTTGGAAACCCCGTTTGCCACCACAGGCATTGAAATTATTGCCCCTTCGGGGATATTCTGTAGGGCGATACCTATAGACAGGGCAAACGCCGATGACAATGATATGGAGTCTCCGCCGGTGGCTTTAACGCCGGCAAACACTACCCCCACAGCCATCCCTTCCGGGATGTTATGTAACGTTACAGCCAGGATAAGCATCATGCTCTTGCCGAGCTTTGATTTTTTACCCTCCGGCTTTTCGGAATTCATATGTAAGTGGGGGATAACCGAGTCAAGGAAAAGCAAAAAACCTATACCAAGCAGAAAGCCGGCAGCGGAAGGCACCCATGCTATGCCGCCCCGTTCCTCAGTCATTTCTATGGCGGGGATGATAAGGGACCAGACTGATGCGGCAATCATAACCCCCGAGGCAAAGCCAAGGAGAATTTTTTGTATTATCGGTTTCATTTCGCCCTTTAAAAGGAACACTGCCGCCGCTCCCAGAGAGGTACCAAGCAGAGGGATAACCACACCGATTAAAATTTTCAGGGTGTCGCTCATAAATTATTTATTCTCTCCTGTAGTTTTGTCATGGACATATTTTTTTATGGCATTGAAGGTTTCTTCGCTGATATCGTGCTCTATCTTGCAGGCATCCTCAGCTGCTTTTTCTCTGCTTACGCCTAAGCTTAAAAACCAATCGGTTAAAAATGTGTGGCGTTCATAGGTGCGTTTGGCCGTTTCCTGGCCTATGTCGGTTAAGGTAATATGCCCCTCGTCGCTGACAGCCACAAAGCCACCCTCCCGGAGGATGCCTACGGCACGGGAAACACTGGGTTTGGAAAAGCCCATGTATTCACCTATGTCGGTAACCCTTACCGGCAGATCCTTTTGGGAAAGAATATATATTGTTTCAAGATACATTTCGCCGGATTCCTGCAGTTGCATGCCGCAACCTCCTTCCTTTAACTAATTTTAGCACGAAACGGAATATAATGCAAGGGTATATTTCAGCGCCGCCTTCATATACCTTTATTATTTTATTAACATATGCCCCGTTATGTGTTTTTTGTCATAAAAGTATTTAAAACATATAATAAAATTAGTTATTCGACATATTGACATATTTTATAGGTTTTATTATAATCCTTTTGTAAATACGGGATGAAGGGTTTGGGAGAAAGCTTTTAAATAAGCTACCGAAGGGGTAATACTCTCAGGTAAAAGGACTGAATCCGGACCGGGCTCTGGAAAGCGTTAAGCACCGACGAGGCAATCGGTTTTATCTTTCGATAAGCCGAGCATCTTTCAGGTTTGATAACAGAGTACGCATTTTTTTGCGTACTCTTTTTTTGTTTTTATCAATACATACTGTCGGGGTGTCGTCATGCAGGTTTTTGTTTTTATCCTTGAAATTATCGGCACGATTGCTTTTGCCATATCCGGTGCGGTGGTGGGATTGCAAAAAAATATGGATATTTTCGGGGTTTCTATCCTCGGTCTTACCACAGCTACCGGGGGCGGGGTTATCAGGGATTTAATTTTAGGCAATTTTCCGCCGGTGGCCTTTAAAATCCCCGTATATGCCATAACCGCCATTTGCGTTTCCCTTGTCTGTTTTTTGCCTGCCGTCCGTAGGGTTCTGCTGGACAATAAAGCCTTTTACAACAAGGTGCTGCTTATTACCGACTCGGCAGGTTTGGGGCTGTTTGCGGTTATAGGGGTTAAGATAGCCATGGAGGCGGCGGTGAGCAAAAATTTGTTTATGGTTGTCTTTGTGGCCACAATGACCGCCGTGGGCGGCGGAGTAATGCGGGACCTGCTGGCAGGCGGAGTGCCGTTTATACTTGTAAAATATGTATATGCGGTTGCGGCTTTAGCCGGAGCGCTGCTTTGCGCCCTGACATGGGACTTGATCGGGAGCAATTTATCGATGGTTACGGGTGCGGTGATTGTGTTTACCATCCGTATGCTGTCGGCCCATTATAAATGGAACCTTCCCAAAGCCCAGTCCACCAAAACCACATCGTCATGAAGATTGCAGTAATAGGCTATTCCGGCAGCGGAAAATCCACCCTTGCCGATATTTTAGGGGAAAAATACGCCATCCCCGTCCTTCACCTTGACAAAGTCAACTTCTTACCCGGTTGGGTGGAAAAGGACACCGAGGCAAGCAGGAAAATTGTATTTGAGTTTATGCAAAAACCGTCTTGGATTATTGACGGAAATTACGCAAAATTATACCAAAACGAACGGTTAGAAGAAGCAGATAAAATTATATTTTTAAGCTTCAACCGTTTTTCCTGCCTTTTCAGAGCCTATGGCAGATACCGCAAAAACAAGGGCAAAGTCAGATCCAGCATGGCCGACGGCTGTGAGGAAAAATTTGATTTTGAGTTTATAAAATGGATACTCCACGACGGCAGAACAAGGGATAAAAAGGCAAAACATAAAGATATCCTTCGCCGGTATGACCATAAAACGGTGGTTATAAAAAATCAAAAGCAGTTAGATGCTTTTATAAAGGATAGTTAAGTTAAAAAATCCCGCTTTAACAGCGGGATTTTATGTATATGGGATAATTCTTATTTAAAAAAGCACAGGCAGCGGCTATTGCCGCTGCCTGTGTTATATTTAACCTGCCTTTACGGGTGGTTTCTTATGGGATTAATACATTCCTCCGCCCATGCCGGGGTTGGCGGGAGCGGGGTTTTCCTCCTTCTTGTCGGCAACAAGAGCCTCGGTGGTAAGCACCATGGAGGCGATGGAGGCGGCATTCTGCAATGCGGTGCGGGTAACCTTTGCCGGGTCGATAATTCCCGCTTTAACCATGTCTACAAAGGTTTCGTTGTAAGCGTCAAAGCCTACGCCCTTCTTGGACTTCTTAATCTTATCAACTATAACGCTGCCTTCGTAGCCTGCGTTGGCGGATATCTGGCGAACAGGCTCTTCAAGAGCTCTTAAAACAATCTTAACACCGGTCTTTTCGTCGCCTTCGGTGACTTTAAGCAGCTTTTCAACCTCGGGAAGGGCGTTGATATATGCTACGCCGCCGCCGGCCACAAAGCCTTCTTCAACAGCGGCTCTGGTTGCGTTGAGGGCGTCCTCTATGCGCAGCTTCTTTTCCTTCATTTCGGTTTCGGTGGCAGCACCGGCTTTGATAACCGCTACGCCGCCGGCAAGCTTGGCAAGACGTTCCTGAAGTTTTTCACGGTCGAAGTCGGAGGTGGAAACCTCGATGGCGGCCTTAATCTGGGCGGTGCGGGCCTTGATGGCATCCTTGTCACCGGCGCCGTCAACGATAATGGTGTTTTCCTTTGTTACCTTAACCTGCTTTGCTCTGCCGAGCTGGCCGAGGGTGGTTTCTTTAAGCTCGTAGCCCAGTTCGGAGGAAATTACCTGACCGCCGGTAAGAATGGCGATGTCCTGGAGCATTTCCTTTCTTCTGTCGCCAAAGCCGGGAGCCTTAACGGCCACGCAGATGAAGGTGCCTCTGAGTCTGTTGACGATAAGGGTGGACAGAGCCTCGCCCTCAACGTCTTCGGCAATTATAAGCAGCTTTCTGCCGGCCTGAACGATTTGTTCAAGCACGGGGAGGATTTCCTGAATGTTGGAAATCTTCTTGTCGGTTATGAGTATAAGGGGATCGTCAAGGACGGCCTCCATTTTTTCGGTGTCGGTAACCATGTAGGGAGTTACATAGCCACGGTCAAACTGCATGCCTTCCACAAGGTCATAGTAGGTTTCGGCGGTTTTGGATTCCTCAACGGTAATAACGCCTTCGGCGGTTACCTTTTCCATAGCTTCGGCGATAATGCGGCCGATTTCGGCATCGCCGGAGGATATGGTGCCTATGCGGGCGATATCTTCGGTGGAGTTGACCGAAACCGCAGAGCCGGTGATGGCATTAACTGCGGCTTCAACGGCTTTCTGAATGCCCTTCTTAACCACCATGGGGTTGGCACCGGCGGTTATGTTCTTCATGCCTTCTCTGATAAATGCCTGGGCCAGCAGAGTGGCGGTGGTGGTGCCGTCGCCTGCCACGTCGTTGGTCTTGGTGGCGACTTCGCATACCAGGCGGGCGCCCATGTTTTCAAAAGCGTCCTCAAGCTCTATTTCTTTTGCTATGGTTACCCCGTCGTTGGTAATGAGGGGAGAACCGAACTTCTTGTCTAATACAACATTTCTTCCCTTGGGGCCAAGAGTTACCTTGACGGTGTCGGCAAGTTTGTCGATACCCCTAAGCAGGGATTCACGGGCTTCTATGCCGTGCTTTAATTCTTTTGCCATTATAATACCCTCCTTATTCTACTATGCAGAGAACGTCGCTCTGACGGACGACTACATATTCTTCGCCCTCGAACTTAATCTCGGTTCCCGAATACTTGCTAATTATAACCTTGTCTCCTACTTTTACTTCCATGGGAACAAGGTTGCCCTTGTCGTCCCGTCCGCCGGGGCCGACTTCCAAAACATATGCAAATTGGGGTTTTTCTTTTGCCGAACCGGCAAGTACAATTCCGCTTTTAGTGGTTTCTTCGGCTTCAGCCATCTTAATAACGATTCTGTCGCCAAGCGGTTTGAGTTTCATAGATTTTCCTCCTAATTGTTATAGTATTATATTTTAATTTAATTAATTGCTATTGTTCTTTTGTTTTAAACTGTCCCGGGTTTGAATGAATGACTTTCTTGCCGCATGGCCGATAGCCGACGCAATATTGTTAGCGGCGGTGGCAACCCCTTTGCTTACAGCGGTTTTAGAAAGTTTGGTAAGATACCTTTCTGTGGTTTTTATGTTTTTATGCCCGAGATAGGTTGAAACGGTGTCAAGGGGGAGCTTTTGCTCGTTATACAGTATAGAGGCGCAGGTGTGGCGGGCGTCATTTAGCTTTAACGAGCAGCCGCCGTTTTCCGCCCAGGCATCCGAGGCTTCCTCTATACACATTGATATGGAATGGGGGGATATGGGTGAATAATTTTCGCCGCAGAACAAATGCATTCTGGGATTGTTTTTTGAAATAAGCTCTTTTTTAAAGTCCTCGTCGGGTTTAAGGCGGTCCACAAGGTCGGCCAAAACCGTATCAAGGGAGGTATTTATATACAGCCTTCTCATACCCGAAGGGGGGATAGGCTTTATATCATATTTTTTGCCGTCACAGAGGGTGAGATTGTGGCGGACATACAAGGCTTTTTCGTCCAAATCCACGTCGGAGACGGTTAGGGCAAGCAGTTCGCCCCGGCGCATTCCCGTATAAACCGCCGTGGCCCAGGCATGGTAGGCATACCAGAAGGGCCAGGCCTTCAATTCCATGTGAGCCCGGCAAAAGCCTAAAAACTCGCCGGCCCTGGTGGCGTCAAGAGCGGTGGCTGAACCGGTTGATGAAGGCGATTCCACACACACCCTTTCGCAGGGGTTGTGGGTTATTGCCCCCCATAATGCCGCCTTGGCAAGAACGGTTTTAAGTATGGCGAACCTGAAAGCGGCTGTCGCCCGGGAGTAGTTTTCGCATAGCCAGAGATAGTAGCGCCGGCAGAAAACTTCGTCCACCGAAATTAGGGGGACGGGACAGCCGTAGGCGGCGTCGCAGTATTTTTGAAGGCAGGATATGGCATAGTCGTTGTTGGCGAAGGTGGAGGGGGAAACGGATGAGGCGTCCTCCTCAAGGCAGCGCCGGGCATAATCCACCACCGTCATTCCCGTTTCGGCGGAAATTTTGCCGGGAATTTGGCCCTGTTTGTAGCTTTTTTCAAATTCGGTGGCTTGTTGTATCGAGCCGGTGCCGGTGGATATCCACTTTTGCTTGCCGCCCACGTAGACGACCAGATAATAATTGCCAAATTCAACGCCGTTTTTCTTTTTACGGACAAGCGCCATGGCCGCCACCTCCTGTTTGTTATATACTATAAACGGCAATTGTTAAAAATTCTTTATCCAACTATTTCCTTTCTGAAAATAGTATAATATTTTTATAGTAAAGTAAGTTCTAACGTTTTTGTTTAAAATACTGATAAAACGCACACTTTATCATGCCGTTGTACATGGGGCGTTTTTTGTCGGCATAACGGCCGAAATTCTTTTCGAAATCCTCGTCGGAGGATATGATATAAAGCTGCCATAAGGGTATTTCACGCTCAAAGGCTTTGCCCATTTCCCGTTCAAGAACGGCAACCTCCTTTTTTTCAAACATCCGCTCGCCGTAGGGGGGATTGGTTACTATTGTCCCCCTTGCCCCGGGAATGGGTGAGGTGAATTTAGTAACGTCGCCGGTTTTAAAGGTGATAAAATCCGCCACACCCGCCCGTCTGGCATTGGATATTGAAAGCTCAACGCAATTTTGGTCAATATCAAGGCCGAATATTCCCATAGAAGGGGAAATCTTGGTTGACTTTGCCTGACTTACGGCGTCGGCAAGTATATTATTGTCAATCAATCCGTATCCGGTAAAGGCAAAGTCACGGTTTATGCCCGGAGGAGTGTTTGAGGCTATGAGAGCCGCCTCAATGGCTATGGTGCCCGAACCACACATGGGGTCAACGGTGAGGACATTTTCCCTGGGTCTTGACAAGGCCACCATGGCAGCGGCAAGGGTTTCCCTTATGGGGGCAATATTGGATTCCGGCCGGTAGCCCCGCTTGTGAAGGGGTTCGCCGGTGGTGTCAAGCATAAGGCAGGCCATATCGTTCTTTAAAAAGAAAACTATCTGCTTTTTAACCCCGGTTTCGGGGAAAATGCTTATTCGGTGTATTTTAGACAGCCGGGTGCAGATGGCCTTTTTTATAATCGACTGGCAGTCGGGAACCGAAAAGAGGGTTGATTTTACCGAATGGCCTTTCACCGGAAAAGCGTCGTTTTTTGAAATAAAGTCCTCCCAGGGCAGGGCCTTTGTCCCCTCGAACAGATTGTCAAAGGTTTTGGCGGTAAATTCCCCGATTTTTATATAAACCCTTTCGCTGTAGCGGAAATGGAGGTTGCATAATGCCATGGCCTCCGGCGGGGCCTCGAACTCTATCCTGCCTTCGGAGGTGGATATTCGTTTGTAGCCTAACTTATCAATATCTTCCCCTACAAGGCCTTCAAGGCCGAAGAGACAAGTGGTAATAAACCTCATATAAGCATAACCTTTCTTTATTGAAGGATACGGTAAATAATCCTCTGTTTTTACCCTTCCTTATTTTTTACACAAGGGGGGTTATTATAGAAGCAATATATTTTAATCGGCTTAAAAAAGGCCGCTTGGCGCGGCCTTGTTATTTTGTGAAATAAAAAAGTAACTATTCAACGGGTTCGATAAGTCCGTAGTCGTTATTTTTTCTTTTGTAAACCAGGTTTATAACACCGGTTTCGGCATTTTTGAAAATATAAAACTCATGAGACAGGAGGTTCATCTGGAGGATGGCTTCTTCTACGCTCATTGATGTAAGGACGAACCGTTTGATTTTGGAAATCTTAAAATCGGTTTCTTCCTCATACAAGGCCTCCTCGGGAGTGGAAGCAGGCTGAATTTGTTTTTGCCTTTCAAGGCGGGTGCGGTTTTTGCGTATCTGCCGGATAAGGACATCAATTGCCTTGTCGAGGGCGCAGGCGGCATCCCTGTCTGTTTCTTCCGCCCTTAAGATAACACCTTTGCCGTAGACGGTGATTTCAACCCTTTCGCCTACCTTTTCTTCATACAGGGTAACCGTGGCCTCGGCATCCTTGAAAAAGAACCTGTCAAGCTTGGCAAGCTTTTTTTGAAACCGTGCCTTAACATCGTCGGTAAGGTTGTACTTGCGGGCATTGAATTTAATCTTCATATGGTTCCCTCCTTTTTATATATGGTACCCTATCTGAGCCTATTATAACATTAAGAGGGATAAATTGTCAATGATGGCGGTATAAAATTTCTGTTAAGGGCTTATTTGGATAGCAGCCGTTTGCCGAAATAAATATCCGGCTTGCCCATGCCGCTGGCATCAGGCATAACGCCTATAATTTTATAGCCTAACTTTAAGTAAAACGCCGACTGATGGGTGCCGGGGTTGAAATTCATAAGCTTTTCGGGAAGATTGTCAAACAAATCACAGTTGGCAAGGGAGGTTTCGCCGCCGTTGCTTTCGTCGTCGGCTCCCAGATAAATTGTAAGAGCCCCCTGTTTTCTGGCCGCGTCCTCCAACGCCGTAACTATGGCTCTGCCTATTCCCTGCTTTCTTTTGTCCCGACGGACGGCCAGGGGGTGGAGTTCGATTACGTTTCCGTCATAATCGGGGGCAAGTATGCCGCCCCAGCCCACCACCGCATTATCCTCCAATGCTGCAAGGAGGGTGTTTTCCGGGACAAGCAGATCATTGATTTCATCCAAAGCGTCTTTAAAGGTGGGGTAGCCTTTGGGTAATGAGTCGGTTAATTTTTGGCGGCTTCATTTTTTTGATTTTCGTCCAGCAAAGCCATGTTGATGATTTTCATATAATCCTCTTTTTTTGTCAGATTATACACTCCGCATGGCGGGTAACATGGCAGGAGATATTTACTGCCACCGGCAGGGAGGCAATATGGGTGGGGTAGGTTTCAACAGCCACCTTTAGAGCGGTAGTTTTTCCCCCTAACCCCTGGGGGCCGACACCGGTTTGGTTTACGGTGTTTAATATTTTATCCTCAAGGGCGGCGACACTTTCATCGTGGTGTGCTCCCTCCCTAATTAATGCTTTTTTTGAAAGGAATGCGGCGTAGTCAAAGGAGCCGCCTATTCCCACTCCTATTACAAGGGGAGGACAGGGCCGTCCACCGGCGGATTTAACCGTTTCGCATACAAAGTTTATAATATCATCCTCACTTGCGGTGGGGTTGAGCATTTTGATTTTGGACATATTTTCGCTGCCGAAACCCTTGGGGGCGGCGGTGATTTTTATTTTATCCCCCTCTACCAGGGTTGTATATATAACGGCAGGGGTGTTGTCTTTGGTATTTTGCCGTGTCAATGGAGTAACCACCGATTTTCTGAGATAGCCTTCGGTATAGGCGGCCGAAACCCCTTCGTTTACCGCATCGGTAAACAAACCGCCGGTTATTTTAACGTCCTGACCGATTTCGGCAAAAACAAAGGCCATTCCCGTGTCCTGACAAATGGGAATGCCGTTGTTGCGGGCATAAAGCTGGTTATCGTAAAGCTTTTCGATTATCGACTTTGCCAGAGGATTATCCTCATTGTTTTTTGCCTTTTCAAGCAGGGATATTATTTCCCCGGGAAGATTTATATTAGCCGAAATAAAAAGCTCCTTTACGGCGTTTTTTATTGTTTCGTATTTTATTTCTCGCATTTTATCACCGCCTGAAATAATTAAACTTGGTGAAAGCAAATTTCATCCGGACAAAGTCTGAAGGCTTATATCGAAAAAACTGCCCTCACGGCAGTTTAGTTCTTAGAGCGTTTTGTGTTTTTTCCCCGTTTGCCGTCGTAACCCTTTTTAAGGTCGCTGATTTTTTCGTCGGACACCGATTTAAACCGGGACATCATTGCCTCGAAGGATTTGTCATCGCTTTTGCGGAGCGAAAAATAATCCTCCGGCGGCTGGTTGGAGGTCTTTGGCGCAACCTTGGGGGCAAGGCGTTTTAACGAAAGGGCATAACGCCCGTTTTCGTCAAGGGATATAACCGCTGCCTCGACTTCCTGGCCTTCCTTTAAATAATCACGGATGTCTTTAACGAAATTCTGGGAAACTTCCGAAATATGTATCATTCCGGTTTTTCCCCCTTCAATGGACACAAATGCCCCAAAGGAGGTTATTTTTGTAATTTTGCCCTTGACGACTTTATCCAAGCTTTAACTCCTTGCTTCGCCATCCCGTTCGGGTTTCAGTTTGCGAAAGTGTTATAAAAGATTATTTCCCCGCTTTTGCGATATTTAAGCTTATCCCTGACAACCCGTTCGATATATTCGTCGGTTATGGGGGTGTCAAGGCGGATGGTTACCTCTTCTATAACGTCTTCAACTTCTGCTATCTGCTCTTCAAGCTCTTCTTTTGTATTTTTAAGCTCATTTAGCTCCATCTGAATGTCTATAACCGCATAAATCAGTATTACGATAATGCAAAGCACCGCAAATTTGGCTATTAAATTTGAGTTGTTTCTCTTTGCCATTTCTTATCCCTTCTTTTATGTGGCTAAACCTTAAATCCTTTTTTTGAAAGCCTTGTATATTTAACTATCCGCAAGTATGAAAATATTCTGCCGTAGTATTTTAGCCATATTCGTACGGCACTTGTCCTTGCTTTTGATACCAGACGGCGGATTGTACTTTTTATCCATTCAAGTATTTTATATGTCAGCCTGCCTATGGTAAAATAATAGGCCGAAAAGCCGCCTATAACGCCGGCGAAGGCAAAAAACCTTATTTGCCCTTCTGAATAATTATAGAACAAAACCATAAAGACAACAGAAACAAACAGGCAATAGATTACATCCTCAATAAAGACAATGATTTTGTTCTTGAAGGCAAAAGCCCGAAGGATACGGAAAAGGTCATACACTACTCCGCACACAACCCCCGCCAAAATGGAGGTTAAAAACAGATAGTGCTGGAGGGCATATTTGATTTCCATTACTTGAAAATGCGGGAAAGCAGAGTCTTTTTCATCTGCCCGCCGGTATAGACCATGGCGTCGACGGTTCCCTTTACCGATGCCTCGCCGCTTTCAAGGGAAAGCTTTGTAACGCAAAGTTCGCTGCCGGTAACGGTGAGGGTGGTTTCACCCAGGTCGAACACAATGGTGCTTTCGTCAAAGCTGATAAGGTCGTTTATGCCGCTGACCGAAAGAATGGTTCTTTGTGTCAATGACAAGAAATGCTTTTTCTTTTCCTCTTGCATACTTATCCCCCGCTGCGTTTATCATTAAAAGCATATGTTATTTTGGGGGATGATATGACACAATTATTGCGGCGTTTACCCTTTAAGGCTGACCGAAGGGGTCGCCTTCAAGCACCTCATACATTTCGGCTGCTTTGTCTTTGGGGGCATTTTCGTTTATTTCCTTAACTCTGAAGGAAACGTTGCGGCTGCCGTAGGACACGGTTATAATGTCCCCCACACGAACCACGTAAGAGGCCTTAGCGGGTTTGCCGTTTACACTGATGTATTGGTTACCGCAGGCTTCCGAGGCTACGGTCCTGCGCTTTATTATCCTTGATACTTTCAAAAATTTGTCAAGCCGCATAAGACCTCTCCCGTTATCCGTAAAAATGGCTTTCTATTTGTTTACAGAGTCTTTAAGCGCTTTGCCGGCCACGAAAACGGGGGCTTTGGAGGCAGGAATTTTAATTTCTTCAAGTGTCTTGGGATTTCTGCCTACACGGGCGGATCTTTCCTTAACTTTAAAGGACCCGAAACCGGCTATCTGAACCTTACCGCCTTCTTCAAGATCCTTCTGAATGGCTGCGAACACTGCGTTAACGGCAGCCTCCGCATCCTTTTTCTTAAGGTTTGCCTGGGCGGCAACGACTTCAACGAGATCTGTTTTGTTCATATATAAACTCCTTTCTGTTATTTGCCAGCATAGTATAACACGGCTTTATAAATTTAGCAAGAGTATTTTTACTTTTTTTGGCGAAAAACCCCTTAATTTCAAGTCGTTTTCGTTGCTTTTGCATAATAAGGCCGGGTTTTCGCACTGCCTTTACTGTTTATTACGGCAGTTTTCTATAAAGTCATCAACCTGCTTTCCCAACGCTTCTTCGGCATCTATTCCCGAAAGCTGACATAGCCGGGAAAGGTCAAACAGCAGCTTTCCTGCGGTTTTTTCAAGTTTTTCTATGTTTGTAAGGTTTTCGGTAAGTGTTTGGGTCTGTAAAGCTATATCTCCTGTGACCTTGACAGCGTCACCGTCAATAAGCCCTGCGTCCTTTGCCTTTTTGGCTGCCTTTGCCGCCCTCATAAGGGAAGGCAGGGATGGGGGTATGCCGTCAAGGGGGGATTTTCTGGTGTCAACCTTGGTGGATTTTTTAATTTCTTCCCAGTTTTTAAGCACCACGTCCGGTGTGTCGGCCTTAACATCCGCAAAAATATGCGGGTGCCTTACAATAAGCTTTTTACATATTCCGTCGCAGACGTCGTTTATGTCGAAATGCTCTTCCTCGGACGCCATTCTGGCGTGGAAAACCACCTGGAGCATAAGGTCCCCCAGCTCCTCGCAAAGGAGGGTGTAGTCGTTATTGTCTATGGCCTCGACCACCTCGTAGGTTTCTTCTATAAGGTTTTTCCTTATGGATTTATGGGTTTGAATTTTATCCCAGGGGCAGCCGTTTTCCCCCCGAAGGATGGCCATGATTTCGCACAGGTCGTTAAAGTTGTATTTTTGCTTATTTACAAATTCCCGCATTTTCATATTCTTTCCACGGTTATTTTGCTCATTTAGCGTTTTTTTATTATTCCGCCTACCTTTTTAATTGAAACCCTTTGAAAAAGTCCAGAGGACGGTATGGGTAAAGGCCTTTATCAAGCCATTGGCGGGAAAACCGAAAGATATTGTTATCGGTATCGAAATTAAAAATATAACAGCCGCTGCCGCAAGGGATAAGGTTAAAAAGCCTTTAGGGTCGGTTGATTTTTTAGTAAAGAAATTTTCTGCATGCGTTTGGGTTTTAAGCTTGTCGGCATAACATACGGTTGTGTCCAGTAAAAGCCGTACAGAGCAGAATATAAGGATTAACGGGGATGAAAACATCCACCGGACCTCTTCACTAACAAATTCATTATTTATATTACAAGAAATCTGAATGCACCACAGTGTGGCAATTAAAATGCCTAACATTACGCCGCCGGAAAGCATCAAAGCAAGTTTAAGTGGGATTTTGCCTTTTCCAATGGCCAAGACCAAAAAGCTTATTATGGCAACAGCCAGAAATGCTACTAAAACGGGATAATATGTCGGGGACACGGGTAGTGTAAATTCCTGCACCACTTCATTGCCCAAGTAACCCATACCGTAAAATTCTCCCAGTATGACATAAACCCCGGTAAAAAAGGCAACCAGGTCGATTATGTAAAGAAGCGCCGGGTATTTTTTCCGGCCCCTTAAAAGGAGTAGAGCATTGATTATCGGTGTCAGAATCAAAATGCCATAAATGACATATCCTAAAACTCCTAAAACATCCAAAAACATATTCATTTTAACTCCTCCTGTTTTTATATTGATTTACCTTTATATGCCTTTACAGTATAGCACATTACATACGGATTTCAATGGTAAAACAGGAAAAAAGGGGTTAAAATTTTTCAAATTACTCTTTAAGCAGGCCTTTTCTTATCAAAAAGGCGGCGATGGTTCTGCCTTTGGGAAGTAACCTTACTTCGTCGGCGGTTATGCCTTTGGTAACAAGCATTGCTACAACATAAACCGCAACCCCTACTGCTCCGGCAAGGAAAAGAATAATTAAAGAATTTAATCTGGTTTCGGCTTGTAATATATACTGGCCCAGCTTTACCACGCCGTAGGCCGACAGTCCGCAGGCGGCGGCACAGAAAAAGGGCTTGAAAAACAGCTTATACAACGATATTTTAAACGACCGGTATTTTCTTAAAAACAGCATGTTCATGATTAAAGCCGAAATGTAGCAGGCCACCGAGGCAAGGGGTGCGCCGTAAATGCCTATTTCGGGTATCGAAACCAGGCCGATTTCAAGGCCTACCAGGAAAACCATACCCACACCGACGGATATTACCGGCAGGTGCTGGCGTCCCACCGCCTGAAGGAGGGCGTTGGTGGTGGAAAGGAGGGATATAAAAATTATGCCGATAGACAGTATCATTAGGGAGTTGGAAGCGATATCTATGGGCATATAGGGTTTACCGTTCCACAGCCTGACAAGGTTGTCGGCGCTGCCGAAGTTGGCACCGTAAATCAAGGCTATTGCCGGACGGGAAACGGCAAACATGCCAAAGGCGCAGGGTAGGGCGATTATCGCCGATATCCGCACCGAGGAATATATGTAATTGTCGGCCTGTTTCTGGTCGTTGACGGCAAGGGCTGACGACACCGCAGGCAGAATGGAAATGGCTATGGGAAAAACGAGGGTTGCGGGAAGCAGGTCGGAAATGGACAACGTAAGGCTGGTATAGGCAGTATAAAGGTCCTCGGCAATTTTGCCGTCCACCCCGGAACCGATAAGGAAGTTGTTTATAACCAGGGTGTCAAGAAACTGGGAAAAATACAGCGCCGAGGAGGTTATGGTTACCGGCAGGGCGATTTTAACAAGATTTTTATAAATGGTCGAATAACTGTCGGTATCCTCTATACCCACAAAGGTATCCTTTTTTTCAAAGAAATACTTATAGATAATCATATAAATCATTGCCGCCACTGTGCCTATGGTAATGCCGGCAATGGCAAAAGCGGCCTGAACCAGGGGTGAATAACCCATGGCTATGGCATACCTGGCACCGCCAAGACCTAAGGCCAGCTTGCATATTGCCTCTATTAACTGGCTTACCGCCGTGGGCACCATGTTGCGAAGGCCCTGGAAATATCCCCGCAGTGCGGAGGATATGCATATAAGCAGCAGGGTGGGGGAAATAACCTTCATGGCCAGAGCTGCATCGGCATGGTTTGTCCGCCTTGCTATGGCATCTGAACCGAAAAACATGACAAGAGTGCAAAGCAGGCCTATTGTGCCGAACAAAATTAAACCTGAACGGAAAATCCGCTTTATTTCGGTTTTCCGTTCAAGCTTTCTTGACGATGCCACCATGCGGGAAATTGCCACTGGCAGCCCGGAGGTGGATACCATGTAAAGCATGGCATACACCGAATAAGCGGCTGTGTATATTCCCGTTGCCCCCTGAAGCATGTTTGTAAGGGGGATTCTGAAGGCCACACCTATTATTTTAACGATTAAATTTGATAACGATATTACCAGAGCCTCGGTTAAAAAAGACCCTGCCTGTTTTTCATTCATATTTACTTCCTGTAATCAGTCTGTTTTTAGAAACTCCCACAAAAGTGACGAGGGCGGGATAAGCTTTTTGTCAAGGGGATCCACCGCCGACAGCAAATTCAAAAGGTATTCGGCTTTGGCATAGTAAATGCTGCCTTTGTCCACCTTTTCAAGGACAGCCACGCCTTCGCTTTTCAATGCCGAAAGCTCGTATTCGAAAAAGGTGTTAATAACCGTGTCGGATATAGGTTTGAATGGGAAAATATATTTCATTTCCCCGTTTTTCACATTGTCCCACAACGAAAAGGTAACCTCTGCCGAGGCATTGCGGTAGTTGTTGTCCCGGACAAGGCGGCGGAGAAGCTTGGCATCATAAGCCGGGCTTTCGCAGTTAAGATATATTCGGTAGGAGTTGGAGTGGCTTTCTTCGCCGATAATTTCGGGATTTAACGCATGAAGGCCCTCCACCACGATAAAGGTATGCTCGTCGGGGGTTATAAGCCGCCATTCGTCAAGACGGCGGCGTTTTTTAAAGTCAAAAACGGGAAGACGGGTGGGCTTTCTTTCGGATATCGAGTCAAAGGTGTGCCTGAGCAGCGGCAGGTCAAGGCATTCTGGGGACTCATAGTCGGGAATACCGTCTTTTAATTTGGGCTTTTCGTCGGGATTAAGGTAAAAATCGTCAAGGGATATGGTTTCGGCATGGCCGCCGCTTTTTTCGATTTCTTCATCTATTTTAATTGACGTTGTGGTTTTTCCCGCACAGGAAGCGCCGGCAAGTAATATAAGGTGCTTTCGGCTGTCCATAGCTTTGTGTACGGCGGCATTAACGGCGTTTACATAGGATTCCTCGCAGGAAATTATAAATTCTCTATCGTAAATTATGGCTGCTCATCCTTTCGCAAAAAACGATTTTATCGCCTCTTCGCCTATTCCCTCCTCTTTTTCAAGATATTCGAAGGGGTATTTGGGGAAGGCGATTCTGTCTATATGTTCGCCGTCGGCCGACACCAGCTTGGTTATAGCCCCTGCTCCGCAGGCAAAGACGGTGGAGGTTTCCTCCATCATCATAACATTATACAACCCCTCGTGTCCGGGCAGTGAAAAGCCGGTGTTTTCCCCGTTGCCCACTGTCCGCTTCTGGCGGTAAAGGTAGTAGGGGTTGTAGCCGCTGTCTGCCAAAGTCCTGCCGGCGTGGGACACGCACTCCCTTGCCTGATTCCCCACCGGGTCGAAAAAGGCGTCCTCGTTTTTCATTTCCGAGGCGTTTTTTATTGAAAGGGTGTGGACTGTTATGTTTTCAAAGCCGAGGTTTATTACATCCTCAAGGGATTTGGAAAAGGAGTCAAAGGTATCACCCGGCAGGCCGGCTATAAGGTCGGCGTTGACGGTTTTGAAATTGTATTTTTTAACGTTCTCTGCCGCCCTAAAAAAGTCTGCCACGGTATGTTTTCTGCCGATAGCGTCAAGGACGGCCTGATTGGTGGTCTGGGGATTTACCGAAATCCGGTCAACCCCGTATTTTTTAATAATTTCAAGCTTTTCTCCTTCAAGGGTGTCGGGACGGCCCCCTTCGAAGGAAAATTCCCGCATGTTTTCCATGGGTATGTGTTTGCTTATTGCCGAAAACAAATATTCAAGCTGGTCTTTAGATAAAAAAGAGGGAGTTCCCCCGCCGATGTAAAGGGCAACAGGTAAAAATCCCGTTTCTTTTATTATCTGCCCGGTTTTTTCAATGTCCCCGACAAGCCTTTTCAAGTAATCGGGGATAAGGCTAAACAGCTTTTTGTTGGAATAGGACACAAAGGAACAGTAGTCGCACCTTGTGGGGCAAAAGGGGATAGAAATATAAACGCCGCAGTGTTTTGGACCAAGCGACGACAGCAGCTTTATTTCGTTATAGGCGGTGTTTATGGAAAGGCTTGTTTTTTCTTCACTTACATTATAGTCATTTTCGAAAAGCCGTCTTACCTTTTTTTCGGAAAATCCCCGTTCAAGGTAAAACCTTGCCCGCTTTACCGGCCTTAACCCGGTCAGATATCCCCACGGAGGGTAAAAGCCGAAAAGCTTTTCGCCGGCTTTTAAAAAGGCTTTTCCCGTAATTGCGGCGGCGATATCCTCCTTTGGTGTGGGGATTGTAAATATCACATCCTCCTCACGGCATTCTGCTTCCGCCGAGCCGAAGGGGGTGTTGATTTTACAAAACGCATAGAGTCCCGAAGGAGTGTTTTCAAGCTTAAAATACGCCGAATTGGGGGATAGGTCGTTTTCGGGAAATTTTTCCGAATGGAAATACAATAAACACAAAGATTTAAAGTGGTAGTCGTTAAGGTATGGTGTTTGATTTTCAATAAATACTTTCATTCTTAAAATTCGCTGCTGTCTATTATTATATTAACGGGGCCGTCGTTTAGCGCCTCGATATGCATATGGGCGCCGAAAATTCCCGACTGAACCGGAACAAATGCCGACAGTTCCTTTTTGAAAAGTTCAAAAAATTCGTTTGCTTTATCTGCCGGGCAGGAATAGGTAAAATCGGGGCGGTTGGTGCGCTTTACCCTGCCGTAAAGGGTGAAGTTGGATATAACCAGCGCCGAGCCGCCTATGTCAACGGCGGATTTATTTATCTTGCCGTCATTATCGGGAAATATACGCAGTCTGCCGATTTTTGAAGCGGTTTTTATAACATCCTCCTCAGTGTCGTCGGTGCAGAAACCCACCACCACCAGCATACCCTTGTCTATTTCACCGGTGATATTGCCGTCAACCACGCATTTTGCCCTGTCAACACGGGAAACAATTGCTCTCATGCCTTACCTCTTGCCACGTCCCTGACTCCGGACAGCTTTTTCATGTTTTTGATAATGTTTTTAAGATGCTCAATGTTCGAGCATTTGAGAACGACCTGAAGTATCATGTCGTCACCGTTTTCCCTTGCCTTTATCGACACGATAGCCACCTTCATGTCCGAAAGGGCCAGTGTTACGTCGGCTATCAGCTTTTGAGAATAGGAGGCGTATATATTAAGGCTGGCTTCAAAGTCGCCGAACTGCTGCTTTTCGACAGACTCCGCCCAGGACGCAACAACCCAGCGGTCCTTGTCCTCGGGGCGTTTTAGGCCTGCTACTACGTTTTCACAATCGTATTTGTGAATGGATATGCCGAAACCCTTGGTTATAAAGCCGATTATTGCGTCGCCGGGGAGGGGGTTGCAGCACTTGGCAAACTTGACGGCGCACCCCTTTACGCTGTCGATGATAACCGACTGGGCTTTGGGGATGACAGTTTTGCGTTCAAGCTTCTTCTGAACCTCCTGAGCCTTCTGGAGGGTATCTTCCGGGGTGATGGGGTTAACCACCCGCTCGAACTCGTCCCGCAGCTTGGAGGCGATTTTGGAAACCGAAAGCCCGCCGTAGCCGATATTGTTGTATAAATCCTCGGTGTCGGCCATGCTCATACGTTCGGCCACGTTTTTGACGATTTCTTCCTTCTGAGCTTCGGTAAAGGGGCGGCCGTAGCGGCGAAGTTCCTTGTCAACCTCGTATTTGCCTATGATGATATTTTCGGACCGCATTTCTTTTTTAAAGAACTGCTTTATTTTGTTCCTTGCCTCTGCCGACCGCACCAGCTTAAGCCAGTCGCGGCTGGGGCCTTTGGAGGCGGATGAGGTGATTATTTCGACTATCTGGCCGTTTTCAAGGATATAGTCGATAGGAACTATCTTGCCGTTTACCTTTGCACCCACCATTTTGTTACCCACCGCCGAATGGATGGCGTAGGCAAAGTCTATGGTGTTTGAACCGGCAGGCAGGGATACCACGTCCCCCTTGGGGGTAAAGACGAAGGTTTCGTCGTCGAACATGTCGATTTTAAGGGGGCGTAAAAATTCGTCGGCATCCACCAGGTCCTTTTCGGTTTCAAGGAGGGTGCGCAGCCATTTATATTTTTCGTCTGCGTCTTTTTTGGTCTGGTCGCCGGATTTGTATTTCCAGTGGGCGGCAAGACCGTATTCGGCGATTTCGTGCATTTCCTCGGTGCGTATCTGAACCTCAAAGGGAATGCCGTCATGGCCTATAACGGTGGTATGAAGGGAGCGATACAGATTGGGCTTGGGGGTGGAGATATAGTCCTTAAACCTGCCGGGCATTGAGTTGAACTGCTCGTGGATAACCCCCAAAGAGGTATAACACTCCATTTCGGTTTTAACGATGATCCGTATGGCGTAAAAGTCATAGATTTCGTCAAAGGCCTTGTTCTGGTTATACATCTTGCGGTATATTGAATAAATTGACTTAATGCGGCTTTCAAGGCGGAAATTTATCCCCTGCTCTTTAAGCGCCTCGGCCACCATTTCGTTTGCCCTTGCCAGAAAGCCTTCGTTTTCGGCTATGCGTTTTTGAATAAGCTGGCGTATTTCCTCAAAGGCAATTGGGTCAAGGTATTGCAGAGCCAGCGTTTCAAGCTCCTGCTTTATCTTTTGGATACCAAGCCTATGGGCAAGGGGGGCATAAACATGCATTGTCTCAAGGGCAATGGAACGCTGCTTATTTTCGTCCCGGTAGCACAAGGTGCGCATGTTATGAAGCCGGTCGGCAAGCTTAATAAATATTACCCTTATGTCCTTGGACATGGCAAGGAACATTTTGCGGAGATTTTCTATCGATTCATCCTGCTTTGTTTCAAAGGGGATATGGATAAGCTTTGTTACCCCGTCCACCAGGTCGGCCACTTCCTGACCGAATTCCTTTTTGATTACGTTAAGGTCAACTATTCCCCCGGAATCTTCAACGGTGTCGTGAAGGAGGGCGGCGCAGATTGAATCGGTGTCAAGCATGAGGTCGGCCACAATAGTCGCCACCGAAATTGGGTGGACGATATAGGCCTCGCCGGATATGCGCTTTTGGCCGGCATGGGCTTTTTCCGCAAGCAGATAAGCGCGTGTAATCTTTTCAAGGTCATACACGCCCTTTTCGGAAAGGACTTTATACAGTTGTTCAAATTCTGGAGTCATATTGCTCACTTTTTCCTCTGCCTGCGGCGTCTTTATTTTTCAGCGCTTAAGCGTCCTTTGTTTTAATTGCTTCAGTGTTTCAGATTTGTCAAGGTCAACCTTTTGGGCTGCGGGGATTATTTTTATTTCCATAATGTCGTTGCCCCGCACCTTTATGGTTTCGGCCAGTCCGAATTCGGTCATAACGTCTATTACGGTTTTGATTTTGCAAAGGTCAAGAACGGCGTTTTCGGTAATTTCTATACGCCTTTTAAGGTATCTAACCGAAATACGCCTGCGTTCCCCGGAAAGCTCCCGCTTAAGTACCCGGTATACGGTTTTGAAATCCTCTACTGTGGGGATAATTTCCGGCGGTAAGTCGGACATATCGTCCCGGTCTTTAACTTTTGAATAAATTTCCCTTGACTTGCAGATTGCCTGCCTTTCGTTGTCGCAGGGGCGGACGGCCCGTATTAAAAGCTGCGGGTAGGAGCTGCCGTTGAATTCGTTAATCCCCAGGCTGCAGGCAATTTCGCACACATCCCCTCGGCAGAAGGGAAATTCACAATGGCTTATTCCGAAATAAACGGCGTTTACCTCTTTCCGTCCCATCCTGTCCCGTATTTTCAGTCTTATATGCTTGTCGCTGGACAAAGGCATGATATCGGTTATAACCGCATTTTTAAGTAAAAACTGGGGAACGGGGTTGGAAAGACCGTAGGGTTCGAGCAAAAGCAAATCAAAGGCGTTTTCTATGGTAATTTCGTCAAAGAACAGCTCGCAGTCGATATCCACCGGCATAAGGGTGTTTTTGTTTTCAAGCTGCTCCCGTGACAAGCGTTCAAATCTTTCAACAAATTCTGAAAGATGTTTTTTCTCTATGGAAAGGCCGGCGGCAAGCTCATGGCCGCCGTATTCTATAAGCAGGTCGGAGCATTTTTCTAAAATCTCGGTAAGGCTTAACCCCTTAACCGACCGGCCACTTCCCTTGCCGATATCACCGTCAAAGGAAAAAAGTATGGCAGGCAGGGAATATTTTTCGGCTATTTTGGAGGCTACAACCCCCACAACCCCCTGATGCCAGTTTTCGGAATATAATATGTAGCTGTACCGGTCCCCCCGGTAGTCGCCTATCTGCTTAATTGCCTCTTCGTATATGGCCTGCTCGGTGTTCTGGCGGATACGGTTTATTTCGCACAGTTCCTTTGCCAGTATATCGGCTTTGGCGTAATCGGTTTCCAAAAGCAGTTCAAGGGATTTGTCGGCCGAAGCTATCCGCCCGGCGGCGTTTAATCTCGGCGCAAGAACGTATCCAACGGTGGAGGTGTAAACCTTACGCCTGCCGTGTTCCGCTAAAATACCGGTGTTGTCCATAAGGGCGCAAAGGCCGGGACGGCAGGTGGTTTCAAGCCTTTTAAGGCCCATGTCCACTATAAGGCGGTTTTCGCAGACTATAGGCATAACGTCTGCTACAGTGCCTATGGCAACCAGGTCGGCGTATTCCATTGCCACCTCTTTACAGTTGCCCTCCATGGCACAGACGAGCTTATACGCCACACCCACCCCAGCAAGATGCTTGAAGGGATAGGTGCAGTCGGGACGGTGGGGATTGACCACCGCATAGGCGGCAGGCAGTGTGTCCCGGCAGGAGTGATGGTCGGTTATAATAATATCCACACCCAGGGACTTGGCGTATTCGGTTTCCTCAATGGCGGTGATGCCGGTATCAACGGTTATTATAAGGTCGGTGTTTTTGGCAATCTCCCCTATGGAGGCCTTGTTTAAGCCGTAGCCTTCCGACAGACGTTCGGGGATAAAGCACCTGACATTTGCCCCCTTAGAGACAAGATACAGATACAAAACGGTGGTGGAGGTTACCCCGTCCACATCATAGTCGCCATATATGCAGATTGACTGCTTTTTGGCTAAGGCTTCATTAATTCGGGCCACGGCCTTGTCCATATCCTTCATAAGGAAGGGATCGAACAGTTCGCAGTCGGATTTTTGTAAAAACCGTTGGGCTTTTTCGGGGATGTCATAACCACGGGAGACAAGCACCCTGGCGGTTAGCCTTCCAATGGAAAGGGCAGAGGAAAGAAATTCCTCCTTTTCCCTGTCAAATGCCGCAACGGACCAGTTTTCACCAAGCAATAATCATTCCTCCCTGTCATTTACCGAGATTGTTACCGAATAATCGCCGCTGGGGAACACGCCGTTGAGCAAGCCAGGCTCGGCTTCGTTTAAAATAATTTCTATCGGAACAAGATAGGTTTTTCCGCTTTCCAGGGCCATGTTTTCAAGGTTTATCACCGCTTTGAAGGAGGTTTGGGTAAGGGTGATAATGGGTTCATACGGACCCATGAACTTTATATTGAGGTTGGGGGTTATTATGGTTATTTCCTTGTCAGCGGGGGCGTTTATAATTTCGCACACCGCAGAGGAGGAAGCCGCCACATAGCGGTGAACGATATCGTTGAAGGTTATTTTAGCGGTAATATACTGCTGTCCGCTAAGGCATTCTATGCCGGTGGGGAGGACAAGCTGTTTTATTACCGTGTCGGAGGTGAGGGTGTTTTCGGCAATGTTTATCTTAACCTCGGTAAAGCCCTCAAAATCCTCCACCAGTCCCCTGACGGTAATGTAGTTGTCCGAAAGGGTGATATTGGCCACGTCGGTGGAAAAATAGCCCCCTACGAAATAAACCCTGACGGGTATGTTAACCGTCTTGTAAACGGGAAGGCTTACGGTAACCGAAGTATCCTTTAAGGTTATATAGCTGTTTGTTATTTTATTGTTGCTTGAATCATAAAGGGTGACGGTGGTGTTGAATTTAGTGGAATGGGTAAGGTTACCGGGATGAATTACCCCGTAGGCGTAGGAAATTTTAGAAATTTCCGACTGTGGGCCTTCCACCGTAACCGTAACGGGAGATGTGGCGAAATCCCCCACCGAATAGCCCGATTCAAGGGTGTAGTCGGCAATGTCTATTTTAACGGGTATTTCCGCCGCCACGTTTTTGTCTATGAATATGACAGCCGATTCAAGGCTTTTATCTTTTACTGTTATCTGATTTTCGTTTTTTACCGTAACGTTTATGGGCAGGGTGTTGTTGCCCGGAGTGGTAACTCCGGATACATCCACAAATGCCTTTATATCACTTGACCTTAGCTTGTTTATCTCGGTCTGGGTTCCCGAAAGGGTTACTTTAATGGAAAAGCCGAAATCGGATATAACGGTATATCCCATGGTTTCCCTAAGTTCCCATACTCCCTCTACCGTTACGGGAACGTCGAATTCCTTTTCATAGTAGGGAGAATCATAACCCAAAACGTAAAACCACAAAAGAAGTGCCGAGACAAAGGCAAACAGCATTACAAAAAAGGTATAAACCCTCTTTTTACCGGGGGTTTTTTCAAGTATTATTCCCTTTGCTATACCTTCATGGCGGGGGATGTTTTGATTTTTATTCATCGAAACCGTCCTCCCCGTCTCCGTCACGCCTGCCGAAAAGCCGCTCTTTAACGCTGCGGTGCTCGTTTTCCTTTATAAGCAGGGTGGTTAAAAACTGTTCAAGCTCGTTACGGTTGAAGCCGCGTTTTAATTCTCCGTCTATGGCGACGCTTATTATCCCCGTTTCTTCACTTACGATAATGACTGTGGCATCGGAGTTTTCGGACATTCCTATACCGGCACGGTGACGGGTGCCCAGGTCTTTAATAATATCCGGGTTTGTGGAAAGGGGGAGAAAACAGCCGGCGGCAAGGACACGAAGTCCCCGTATAACCACGGCGCCGTCATGAAGGGGGGCTTTGTCGTAAAATATGTTGCCGAGCAGGAATGATGATATTTGAGCGTCAATATATGTGCCTGTTTTAATAACGTCCCCCAGCTTGGTGGAGCCCTCTAACACTATAAGCGCGCCGGTGCGGGAGTTGGACAGGTTTTCCACCGCATAGCAGATTTCGCCGATTGCGGCCTTATACTGGGACACCGACGATTTGTCAAGCTTTCCCTTAAAGCCTTTGAGGGATTCGCCCCCCATCTTTTCAAGCATACTTCTAAGTTCCGGCTGGAACACTATAAGCAAAGCAATAAGGCCTACGTTCACCACCGCTTCAAGAATAAAGCGGGTGGCCCGCATTTCGAAAAGGTTGCTTATGAAAAGCATTATAAGTATAAGGATAACGCCCAAGGCAAGCTTGCCCGCCCGGCGTTCCCTTACGAATTTGAAAAGATAGTAAAAGACGAACGCAACTATGAGTATGTCGAAAATATCGGCTATACCCACCGAACCCAACTGGTTTATGATGTAATGAAAATCAAAAAACACCTGTCGTCCCTCCGGCAAACATACGCCTTTTATCAGGCATTATGTTTATTTAATAAGGATAGCATACACGGTTATTATTTGTCAAGGCATAACATTTTAATAAATTTTTCGACAGAACGGCCTCTGTGGCTGACGGTATTTTTTTCATTTGTGTCAAGCTGGGCAAAGGTTTTGCCTAAAGGAGGATAATAAAACACCGGATCGTAGCCGAAGGTGCCGTCCCCCCGCCGTTCACGCAAAATTATACCTTCACATTCCCCTCTGGCGGTGATACATTCCCGCCCGTCCGGAAAAGCGCAGCAGAATACCGAAACAAACCTGGCTGTCCGTTTTTCGTCGGGGACGTTTTCAAGTTCGGAAAGCAGAAGGCTTATTTTTTCGTCGTAGCTTGTGTTTTCGCCGCCGTAGCGGGCGGAATACACCCCGGGCCGGCCGCCTAAGGCGTCCACCTCAAGGCCGGAATCGTCGGCAAAGGTGATAAGCCCGGTGTGCTTGCATACAGTTATGGCTTTGATTCTGGCATTTTCCTCAAAGGTGAATCCGGTTTCGGCCACATCGCCCTCAAAGCCGGCGTCTTTCATTGAAACAAAGGTATATTTGTCCCCGAAATGCTTTGTAAAAATAGCGGTTAGCTCTTGAATTTTATGATTGTTTTGGGTGGCAAGGACAATTTTCATGGTTATTCCTCAAACATGGCGTTTACAAAATCCCGGCCGGAGAAGGGTTGAAGGTCGTCTATGCCCTCCCCAACGCCTATTAACTTAACGGGTATGCCCAGCATATGGCGGATGGCAAGGACTATGCCTCCCTTGGCGGTGCCGTCAAGCTTGGTAAGGACAATGCCGTCCACGTTTACGGCCTTGGTAAACTCCCTTGCCTGAATAAGACCGTTCTGCCCGGTAACCGCATCTAAAACAAGCAGGGTTTCCCGGTTGGCGTCGGGCCATTCCCGGGAAATTACCCGGTTTATTTTTGAAAGCTCGTCTATAAGATTCTTTTTATTGTGAAGTCTGCCGGCGGTGTCTACTATAAGCACGTCAGCGTTTTGCTTTTTGGCGGCGTTACAGGCGTCAAACACCACTGCCGCAGGGTCGGCACCCTCCGACTGGCTTATCATTGGGACATTTACCCGACCTGCCCACACCTTAAGCTGCTCGATGGCGGCGGCCCGGAAGGTGTCAGCGCCGCAAAGCACAACGCTTTTGCCCTGGCTGGCAAGCAGGTTTGAGATTTTGCCTATGGAGGTGGTTTTGCCCACCCCGTTTACCCCCACCACAAGAAGGACTGTTTTGCTGTTAACATTCAAGGGAACGTCCTCGCCTATCATGTCAAACAGGATGCTTTTAAATTCCTCCCTGGCGGCGGTAATTTCTTTTATTTTCTTTTCCTTTAGGCTTCCTTTAAGCCTTTCGACTATTTCGCCGGAGGCTTCAACCCCCACGTCTGACGATACAAGCAGGTCGAACAGCTCTTCGTAAAAATCATCGTCAACCTTGTCGGTTGAGGAAAACAGGGCGTTTACAGGCTTTATAAGCAAGTCCTTGGTTTTTTTAAGACCTGATTTGAGTTTGTCGAAAAATCCCATTTTATGTCCTTTCGTAAATAATTCTTATTTATCCCCGTTGGTGAATTCCTTAATCTTTTCACCCAGTGTGTCAAGGTCAAGGCGGAGGTATTCCGAAACCCCTTTCTCACGCATTGTTATGCCGTATAGGGTGTCGGCCCGTTCCATGGTGCCGCGACGGTGGGTTATAAGTATAAACTGGGTTTTGCCGCAGTGGTCTTTTATGTAGTCCATTAACTTCAGTGTGTTAACCTCGTCTAAGGCGGCTTCGATTTCGTCGAAGATGCAGAATGGTGAAGGGTTAATTTCCTGCAACGCCAGATACAATGCTATGGCGGCAAAGGCCTGCTCGCCGCCCGAAAGGAGGGTTATCGACCGTATTGCTTTTCCCGGCGGGCGGATGACTATATCTATGCCGCATTCCAGGGGTTTTGAAGGATCGGTAAGCTCCAGTCTGGCAAATCCCCCTTCGAAAAGTTCGGAAAACACCTTGCCGAAGGTGCGGTTTATGTTATCGAAGGTTTCGATAAAGGTTTTTTCCATGGTGGCCTCAAGGCGGGAAATTTCGGCATCAAGCTTTCTGCGGGTGCGGTTTAAGTCGTCGGTCTGGGCCTTTAAAAAGTCCCGTCTTACCTTTAATTCCTCGTATTCCTCAACGGCCTTTAGGTTTATTGCCCCCATGGCCCTTATTTTTGCCTTAACCGTATTAAGACGGCTGGGCATTTTGTCCCGCTGTTCAAGCGGCAGGCGGAATTCCTCCGCCGCAGAATAGGTAAGCTCGTATTCCTCCCACATACGGGAGAGAATTTCGTCGTATTCCTCCCTTGACGATTTTTGGGTGGTTTCAAGCTTTGTATAGCTTTCAAAGGCCTGTTCCCGTCTTATCTGGGCGAACTTAAGGCGGGACCGCCTTTCGGGCAGCGCCTTTTCCCGTTCGTCAAGCCTGTGGTCAATCTGGGCCTTTTCGGCGTTGATTTCTTTTATTTTAACATTATACTCGGCGATTTTTATAGCGTTTTCTGCCGAGGTGGCTTCATTTTCTTTTAAAATATTTTCGCATTCGGCAATTTCCCCTGCGATTTCCCCAAGACGTTCCTTTTCATCTGCAAGGCGGTCGTTTAACTCGTCAAGCTTATCTTTAATGGAGTTAACCCTGGCGTTAACCGCTACCAGCTCAAGGCTTATTGCCGAATTTTTTTCCTTTATTCCCTCAGCCTTGCTGCTTATGGCTTTAAGTTCCTCGTCGGCCTTGCTTGCTTCTGCCTGGGCTTGCGAAATTATAAAGCGCAACTTATCAGCCAAGGTTTCAAGTGAGCTAAGCTTAGACGCAAGGCTTTCCCGTTCGCTTTCCCCTGCGGTGCGGTAGGAAATAAGATCTTTATACTTAATTTCCTCTTCGCCATAAACGGCGGCAGCGTGGGAAAACAGATTTTTAACCGAATCATACTGGCTGTTTAATTCATCCAGCCGGGCGTTAAGAGAAGAAATTTCGCCTGAAAGATTTTCGCTTTCTTTTTCGGCGTTTCGCCTTTTAAGCTGAAAGTCTAAAAGCTTTTCGTTGATTTTGGAAATTTCCTCGTCAAGCTTTTCAATATCTGAATTCCTGGTGAATATCCCCACCTTTTTCTGGGGGGAACCGCCGGTATAGGAGCCGCCGGCGTTAATTATCTGCCCGTCAATGGTTACGATTTTTATAGAGTAATTGCATTTTCTTGCCATTACCGAGGCTTTTTCGATATCCCCGGCAATAACCGTTCTGCCAAGCAGGTCGTCAGCGATACCCTTATACATATCGTCGCAGGCCACCAGGTCTGAGGCTATGCCGATAAAGCCGGGCAGGTCTTTTATTTTTGAAACGTCACACCGTCTGCCCTTAACCGTGTCAAGGGGGAGAAGGGTTATACGCCCTCCGCCGGTGGCTTTAAGGTGATTTATCGCCGCCTTGGCGTCGGTTTCGCTGCCGGCTACGATAAACTGAACTGCACCCCCCAAGGCGGTTTCAATGGCCACAACATATTCCCCTTCGGTGGAAAGAAGGGATGCCACGGTGCCCCGAAGGTCAATGGGCCGGTTACCAACCCGTATTTTACCCTCAGAGGCCTGGCGCATTACGGTTTTAACCGAGTCGGAGTAGCCTTCAAACAGCCGTTCAAGGCGATTTAGCGCTGCCCGCTGCTCTTCTGCTGCAGCAGCATTAACCTTAAGGGATGAAATTTCCCGATCATAGGTCGCTTTGTTTATTTCAAGGGCCTTTTGCTTTGAAACAAGTTCGTTTATTTGATTTTTTATTTGGGTTATTTCAAGGTTAAGCTCTTTTTCCCGGCTTCCAAGGTTATCCCTTTCGGCTTTTAACTGTTCAAGCCTTTGGGAGGACTGCTTTAACCTTTCCGAATTGCCTTCTGAATTCTTTTCGGACGCCAAAATTAAGGTTTTTAAAGAAAGGGCTTCGGCTAAAACCTGATTAAGCTTTTCGGTGGCCTGGCTTACATTTTCAAGCTCTTTTTCTTTTGTCTGTAAAACCGAAATGCCGGGGGACATTATTTTGTCCCGTTCGGCTGAAAGGGATATGCTTTCGGCGTTTAGTTTTTCATATAAAGCCGTAGCATCCTCAAGGTCTTTGGTGTTGGCGGCTATTTGCTCGCCGATAAGTGAAGTCCGGCCGGATACCAGGTCGGATTCCCGCTTTAGGCTTTGAATTTTTTCTATGTAATGGGCCTTGTCGTTTTCAAACACCGAATTTTGCCGGACAAGCTCGGAAATGCGTAAATTAAGGTCGGAAAGGGTGGTTTCAAGTTCCGATTTGCGGCGCATAAGGGCATAGCCCTGATTGGTAAACTCCTCTTCCTCTTTTTCAAGGGTGGCAAGTTCATCGGTGGCAAGGTCAAGTTCAAGCCTTGAGGCGGCAAGCAGCTTTTCGCTGTTGTCAAGGCTTTCCCGCAAGGCGTCGGCTTTTTCAAGCCAGATGGTTATTTCAAGCTCCTTTTTTTCCTTGGCCAGCACCAGATATTTTTTTGCGTTTTCGGCCTCTTTTGCCAATGGCTCTACCCGGTTTTCCACTTCGGTAAGGATGTCGTTTATTCTTTCAAGGTTGGCGTCGGTGTCTTTTAGCTTTCTTTCGGCTTCAAGCTTTTTGTAGCGGAACTTGCTTATGCCTGAAGCTTCTTCGAATATCGACCGCCTTTCGTCCCCCTTAACCGACAGCACTTCGGCTATTTTGCCCTGGCCGATTACCGAATAGCCCTCCCGGCCTATGCCGGTGTCGTAAAACAGCTCGTAAACGTCCTTTAGGCGGACCTGCTTTTTGTTTATGTAATATTCGCTTTCGCCCGAACGGTAGTATTTACGGGTTATAACAAATTCCTCGGCGTCGGAAAGTCTTATTTTCGGCATAACGTCGGGGACATCATTTGCCTTCTGCCCGTCGTCTTCGCCGTCCTTGGATATAGACTTGAATTCCTCGGCGGTGTCGAGGTAAAGGGAAACCGATGCGTAGTTTGCGGCGGGGCGTTTTTCGGTGCCGTTGAAAATAACGTCCTCCATCCGGCTCCCCCGCAGGGATTTAACCGACATTTCACCCAGCACCCATCTAATGGCGTCGCTTATATTGCTTTTGCCCGAACCGTTGGGGCCTATAACGGCGGTTATGCCCCCCTCGAAGGTCATTTTGGTTTTTTCGGGGAAGGATTTAAAACCCTGCATTTCAATGGCTTTGAGCTTCAAAGTCTTGTTTTTCCTTTCCTGTTTACGTTGATAGTTTTACCTGGTATTTTTCAAGGCTGACGTCCTCGGTAAATTTAATATGCCTGCCGTAAATTTCGATATACCGCCGGCGGTTTTTCCCCTTGTGGCCTATGCATTTTGAAAGCTCGCCTTTCGGTATTGAAACCGTAATGGGATTACCGTCTGTGTCATTTATAAGGTCTTTGATTAAATTAAAATAAATTTCCCCTTCCACCAGCTCACCCATGGCGGGATGGTTGGCCCCGTAGGGGGATGAAGAAAGGTTTTCGGAGGAATGAAGGCCTATGCGTAAAATTTCTACGTTGTGTTTTATAAATACTTCCGCACAGGCAGCCGTGCGGATAATTGCGTCGTCGTCAGAAAGGGGGGAATATTCCCCCTTTTTAAGCATATTATACAAGGCTGTGTTTTCAAACACCACCGTGGGATAAATGCGGCTTGTCTTGGCACCGAAGGATACGATATCTTTTGCGGTTTGAATTTCACTGTCAAGTGTGGACAACGGAAGTCCCACCATCATCTGCCCGCCCAGCTCGAAGCCGTTTTTGTTTATACACTCACAGGCTGCTTTTGATTGACTGGCAGTATGCCCCCGGTTTGAGGCGGACAGCACCCTGTTGTCGGTGGACTGGATTCCCAGCTCCACGGCGGTTACCCCGTAGTATTTAAGTATATCACATATCTCTTGGTTTACATAATCCGGTCTTGTGGAACAGCGTATTCCCTTAACCATTCCCCCGATGTATCCGGACGCTGTTGTTAGCAGTTCGGTCATAAAATCCCGGTCGATTCCGGTAAAAGAGCCGCCGAAAAAGGCGATTTCAACCTCGCCTTCGGTAATTGTCGAAAGACCGTTTTCAATGGTTTCCCTGACACGGATTAATTCCTGTTCCCGGTAGGGCAGGGCCTTTACGCCGGTGATTTTGGTTTGTGAGCAAAAAACACAGTCGTGGGGACAGCCGGTATGGGGGATAAATACGGGTATGTTTTTATGTTTCATTTTCCGTATAAATTTCGCCGAAAAGTTCAAGGGCCTTTTTTGCCGCCTGCTGTTCGGCTTCTCGTTTGGATTTTCCCGTTCCCACGCCCAGCACGTTGGAATTCAGTCTTGCCTCTATGGTAAACCGCTTGTCGTGGGGAGGGCCTTCCTCGCTTATTAACACATATTCGAGTAATTCCTCCGGAGTTTCCTGGGCCAATCTTTGAAGGCGGGATTTGTAGTCCTCGGTTCCCTTTTTCATTGAAATTTTAGCGGCTTCGGCCACCTTGGGAAGGAGAAAATCCCTTGCCTTTTCTATTCCCCCGTCAAGGTAGACGGCGGCGATAAGGGCTTCGAAGGCATCCGACAGTATGGATTTGCGCTTTCTGCCGTCAGATGCCTCCTCCCCTTTGCCAAGGAGGATATAGTCCCCCAATGAAATGCTTTTGGCAAAGCCGGCAAGGGTGGATTCGCACACCACCGCAGCACGGATTTTGGTTAAATCCCCTTCGTCAAAGGAGCGGTAGTTTTTATAGATATAGTCGGAAACTATAATGGAAAGCACCGAGTCGCCCAGAAATTCCAGCCGTTCGTTGGAGGGGAGGGCGCCCTCGGCGGTGCGGTTTTCGTTGCAGTAGGATGCATGGGTGAGGGCGTTTACAAGAAGGGATTTGTCGCCAAAGGTGTAGCCTATGGCTTTTTCAAGCTCACCGAAATCCTTAACCCTTCCCGTTTCCATTGTCGTTCTCCTTTTCTTCCACGGCTTCGTATATTCCCTCGGCGATTTTGCTTATAAGCCCGCTTTGATGGTAGTCCCTCGCCTGCCGTATAGTTGACATAATGCTTTTCGTCTCCGCCGAGCCGTGGCTTTTGATAACCGGCTTAGAAAGTCCCAGAAAGGGGGCGCCGCCGTATTCCCGGTGGTCTATGCGGTGCTTGAAGTCGGCCATGGAGTCTTTTATCATCAGTCCCGACAGACGGGTTACTGTATTTTTTTTGTAGATTTTTTTAAGGTTTGAAAGCAAAAACTGCCCCATACCCTCTATAAGCTTAAGGGCGATATTGCCGGTAAAGCCGTCGCATACCACCACGTCGCAGAAGTTGGCGGTAATGTCCCTTGCTTCGCAGTTGCCCACAAAGTTAAGGTTGGTTTCCTTTAATTTGACATAGGTTTCCCGATAGAGGGGGGTTCCCTTGGTTTCCTCGGTGCCGTTGTTTAACAAAGCCACCCGGGGGTTTGAAATCCCCATGACATACTGGCAATACAAACTGCCCATCTGGGCGAACTGGACCAGTATTTCGGGGGTAACGTCTATATTCGCCCCCGAATCCACTATAATAAAGGGATTTTCGAAGTTTATTATCGCTCCCAGCGCCGACCGGCGGATGCCCTTATGCCGTCTGACGATAAGGGTGGCGGCGGTATAAAGGGCACCGGTGTTGCCCGAGCTTATAAGCGCATCCCCTTTGCCGTCACGCAACAGTTCGCAGGCGACGCAAACCGAGGAGTTCCGCTTTTCCTTTTGAACCACCGAGGGGGAGTCGGTCATTTCCACCCATACGGGGGTGTGGACCACTTCTATATTAAGGCCGCTTGTATCCAGCTTTGCCAGAATGGGATCTATCTGTTCCCGGTCACCGGCAAAGATAAGGTCCACATCATATTTTTTGGCACCCTCCACCGCACCGGTTACCATTGAGTAGGGGGCATTGTCCCCCCCCATTGCGTCAACTATTACCTTGGTTTTCACGTATTTCTTCACTCCAGCCGCATGCTTTATCAATGCAATAAATTAAATTCCTGTGTTTTTTCTTTAAAAGCATTTTGCCGCAGACGGGGCATTTTTCATTGGTGGGGGTATCCCAGCTTGAAAAATCGCAGTTGGGATAATCTTCGCAGGAATAGAAAATGCGCTTTGTCTTTGACTGCTTCATTACAATATTTTTGCCGCACTTGGGGCAGGCTACACCCGTTTCCTTGGTGTAGGGGCGTGTTGTCTTGCATTCGGGATAATTGCGGCAGGCGAAGAAGGGGCCGTAGGTACCCTTGCGAAGCACCATTTCACCGCCGCAGTTGGGGCATTTTTCGGCTGCCACAACCTCAGGCTGCTTTTCTTCCTTTTTGCTGCCGTCCTTATCAAGACGCTTGGTGTTTTTACAGTTGGGATAATTGGGGCAGGCGGCAAATTTGCCGTAGCGTCCCTCTTTAACCACCATACGGGCACCGCATTTTTCACAGATAATATCTGTTTCTATAACCGGCTTTTCGTATTTAACCTTATCAAGAGCCTTATCGGCATACTCAAGCTGCTTTTCAAAGTCTTTATAGAAATCGTCTATAACCTTAAAGCGGGTAAGACTGCCTTCTTCAACCTTGTCCAGGTTTTCTTCCATATTGGCGGTAAAGTCGTAGTCTATAATCTTGGGGAAGCACTGAACCATAAGCTTTGTGGTGATTTTACCAAGCTCGGTGGGTTCAAGGAACTTGCCGTTTCTGTTTACATATCCCCTTGAAATAATGGTGGATATGGTGGGGGTGTAGGTGGAGGGGCGGCCTATTCCCTTTTCCTCAAGCATTTTAATAAGCGATCCTTCGGTAAATCTTGAGGGGGGCTGGGTAAATTTCTGTTCAGGGGTTATTTCCTTTACCTCCACCACCTCACCGGTGTTTAAGGCAGGCAGCTTTTCGCCCTTTTCCTCGTCGGAATCTTCCTCGATTTCACCATACACCGCCATAAAGCCCATGAATTTTACCGTCCGGCCGGAGGCTTTGAACACATATCCGGCGGTGTTGATATCAACGCTTACCGTGTCGTATTCGGCGCTTTTCATCTGGCTTGCGATAAACCTTTCCCAGATAAGCTTGTAAAGCCGGTAGGAGTCGGCGGAAAGGCGGCCCTTAACCATGTCGGGGGTAAGGGACGGTTCGGTGGGGCGTATGGCTTCGTGGGCGTCCTGGGAGTTGCCCTTGGATTTGTATACATTGGGTGTTTCGGGGTAGTATTTGTCACCGTAGGCTTTTACAATAAAGTCCTTTGCCTGGTCACGCGCTTCGCCGGATACCCTTACCGAGTCGGTTCTCATATAGGTGATAAGACCGTGCATTCCCTTGTCGCCGCCGAGATTTACGCCTTCATACAGCTCCTGCGCCAGGGACATTGTCTTTTGTGAGGGGAATGAAAAGCGGCGGTTTGCCTCCTGCTGCAAGGTGGAGGTGGTGAAGGGGGGTAACGGCTTGCGGAGCTTTACCGATTTTTTGATTTCCCCGACCGTCCAGGAAGAATGGCTGACGGCGTCAAGGACTTTGTCCACATCCGCCTTGGTGTTTAGTTCGGTTTTGCTATCCTTTGTGCCGTAGAATCTGGCGGTAAATTCATCGCCCTTTTGATTTGTAAGACGGCTTGTTATGTTCCAGTATTCCTCGGGAACAAAGGCTTTTATTTCCTCGTCCCGTTCTACTATCATTCTTGTGGCTACCGACTGGACACGGCCTGCCGAAAGGCCGCTTTCGATTTTTTTCCAAAGAAAAGGAGAAATTTTATAACCTACCAGCCTGTCGAGGATACGCCTTGTCTGCTGGGAGTCCACCAGATTCATGTCGATATCCCTGGGGTGCTTTATTGCATCCTTTATGGCCGACTTGGTGAGGGAGTTGAATGTTATGCGCTTGGCCTTGTTAGAGTCAAGCTCAAGGGCCTGCATAAGATGCCAGCTTATGGCCTCCCCTTCCCGGTCGGGGTCGGTGGCAAGGAGAACAAGGTCTGCCTTTTTGGCTTCCTTTTTCAGTTCCTTTATAAGATCGCCCTTTCCCCGAATATTCATATATTTGGGTTCGTAGCCGTTTTCTATTTCAATTCCAAGGCGGCTTTTGGGAAGATCCCTCACATGGCCCTTGGATGAGGCTACCTTATAGCCCTTTCCTAATATGCTTTTAATGGTGGGCGCCTTAAAGGGCGACTCGATTATAAGCAGTATGTTCATAAATTCTCCTTATATTGATTTGGGTTACTCAAAGTAAAATATATTTGCCGCTTTGGTCCTCGGCGATAATGCCGTAAAGTTCAAGGACTGTCAGTGAGGACATTACCTCCCCGGCGTCAAGGCCGGTTTTGGCCACCACCGCATCGGGATACATCCCGTCAACCCCGGTTAGGGCATCTATTATTGCCTTTTCGCAAGGCTCAAGTTCGCCTATATCCTTATTCAACCTGGGTTTGGGGTATGACACCTCTTTGCCGATTGTCAGTTCATGCTTTTCGGCCTTGACGGTGATATTAAGCTGTTCGGTGCGGTAGGCAAAGGAGGGAATGCGGATTTTGTCGGGATATAAAAGCTCAAGCTTTGACAACACGTCCGACGGACGGTAGGCAAGATTTACGCCTTTTTGAAGCAGCATGTTGGTGCCGGCGGACTGAACGCTCCCCGTAAGCCCCGGCAGGGCGTAAACGTCCTTTCCCTGCATTACCGCAAGGCGGGCGGTTATTAACGCCCCCGACTTTTCCCCAGCCTCGGTTACCACCGTGGCGGAGGACAGCCCCGATATTATACGGTTTCGTATGGGAAAATTATGAGCAAAGGTGGGGGCACCGGGATAATATTCGCTAAATACAAGTCCTTTTTCTATAATGTCGTGATACAATCCCTCGTTTTCCCTGGGATAGGGTTTGTCTATTGCCGTGCCCAAAACGGCTATGGTGTAGCCGCCCTCCTCAAGGCAGCCCCGGTGGGCCTGACCGTCTACCCCCGATGCCATGCCGGAAACAACAACAGCTCCGGCGGCGGCAAAGGCTTTGGCGAAAAACAGGGTGGTCTTGCGACCGTATTCGGTCATGCTCCTGGTGCCAACGATTGATATAAGGCACTCGGCATTAAGGTTTTTAATATTGCCCCGGTAGTAAAGCACCGGCGGGGGCGAGGATATTATTCTTAGCCGTTCGGGGAAATATTCGTCATGGAAGGTAAGGATGCCAACGCTCTTGGCTTTGCATTTTTCATATATTTCGATAGCCTTGTCAAGGCTTTTGTCCTCAAGGCGCTTTTTTTGTTTGTCGGTGAGGTAGCCGTATGAAGAAAAGTCGTCGGTATCATAAATTTCCCTTGCCGACGGGAAGGCCGACAGCAAAGTCTGATAACGGGGGTTTTCGGGGCCTAAGGCAAGGGAAAGCCAGATATAATACACAGCTTTGTCCATGCTTATTCTCCTTTGCTTACCAGCTCTTTTCGTTTCATTTCCCACATTATTACCGTGGAGGCCGAGGCTACGTTAAGGCTTTCGGTTTTACCCGACATGGGGATAATCACCCGTCCGTTGCAAATGGCGGCGGTTTCCTCGGTAATCCCTTCCCCTTCGTTACCCAAAACAAAGGAGTCGGTGGGTAGTATATCGAACGTTCCCAGAGTCATGGTTTTGCCGTACAAGCAGGCGGCATATACGTTATAACCGCTTGCGGTGAGGTGTTTTACGGCTTCGGGAACGGAGGGAACGATGTTTATTTTTGAGGTGAAAATCGCTCCCATGGAGGCTCTTAGGGTTTTGGAAGAATAAATGTCGGCGCAGTCGGAACTTACGGTAATTTCCTCAATACCCAATGAAGCCGCAGTGCGTATTATGGTGCCGAGGTTGCCGGTGTCACGAATTGATTCAAGAATTATTCCGCCGGGGCGGGGTGTGCTTTGGGTAATGTTTGAAAGGTATTTCGAAACACAATAAATCCCCTGGGGGGATTTTTCGGCAGTTATTTTTTCATAAACAGCGTCGGAAACGATATTAATGACATCATCATAGGGGGAAAGAATTTTACCGTATTTTTTATATGCTTCTTCGGTGGCAAAAATCAGCCGGGGGGTATGTCCGGCTTTGATAAATTCCTCAAACAAATGAATACCCTCAAAGAAAAAGAGTTCTTTTTCCTCCCTTGCTTTGCGGTCTTTCAATGTATTTATTTCCTTGATTTTTTCATTTGCCCTTGACCCGATATAATTCATATACAGTCAGGTTCCCCCGTAAAACAAAAACATACTATATAATAATAGTATGCTTTTTGCGTATTGTCAATATTTTTTACCTAAAATAACCCTTTCGATACCATTCAGGTCCTTAATAAGGGCGGTTTGGTAGCCGTGGTTTTGCATTATTTTTGACACATCCCCGGCCTGGTCGTATCCGAGTTCGAAAAGAAGGACACCTGTATCTTTGAGTATAATGCTTGAAAGTTCGGTTATCCGGCGATAGAATTTTAAGCCGTCCTCGCCGCCGTCAAGGGCTTCGTGGGGCTCGTATTGCACCTGCTGCTGAAGGAGCAAAATATCCCCGGAACGGATATAAGGGGGGTTGCATACAATAACATCCGCCTTTGTGCCGGTTTCCGAAACAAAATCGTGGTAGTCATCCTCATCCAATACGTCAAAACGCTTTACTTTAACATTGGGAAAATCCTTTAAATTTTCCTCGGTATAGTTTAAGGCTTTATAGGACAGTTCAAGGGCGTAGCCGGTGACATCCGGCCGGCTTTGGGAAATGGCGGCGGAAATACACCCGGAACCCGAACAAAGGTCGGCAAAAACTCCGCCGGCAGGCAGGGCGGGGAGGGCGGCCTGAACCAGTATTTCGGTATCAAAGCGGGGGATAAAGCAGCCTTTGCCCACGTTAATCTTTCTGCCGAAAAACCAGCAGTTGCCGATAATATACTGGACGGGAAGGCCAAGTCCCAGCTCGTTTATCGCCTCGTCCATTTTCAACACGGTTTCCCTGGGTATTTCTTCGTTTTCCCTTAATAAAAGCTGGGATTTATCGATATCTAAAAAATTGCAGAGCAAAATATCGCAAAGAGGGCCTGCCTCTTCGCCGAAAAGGTCTTTTAATGTTTGGGTGGTTTGCTTTCTGTATTCGCCTGTCTTCATGAATTGGCTGTTTCCTCTGTTTTTAATTCGGCTTCTTGTATAACAGTTTCTTGGGTTTGATTGGCATCATCAGTTGCTATAGTTTCTTCAGTCTTTTCGGACGTTACTTCAAAACCCGGGAATTCGTCGGGAAGGGCGGATTTTAACGCCGCAATGGCTACTTCAATCATTTTGTCGTCGGGTTCTTTGGTGGTTACCCGCTGCATCCAAAGACCGGGGGCGGAAAATATGCGGGTGAGGGCATTGGAATGCTTACCCACATATATGATGTATTCATATCCTATTCCCACCACAACGGGGAAGGTCAAGAGTCTGAGGGCAACCCGGATTAATAAGATTTTTTTCGGCAGCACGGCCCCGACAAGGATAGAAATTATAAGCAGGACAAAAATAAAAGAGGTGCCGCAGCGGGGATGGAAGCGGGATTTTGCTTTAACATTCTCTACGGTCAGCTCCTCGCCCGCTTCATAGGCGAAAATGGATTTATGCTCCGCACCGTGGTAGGAAAACACCCGCTTTATATCCTTCATAAGGGACACCAGCAGGATATATGAAACAAATATAGCCATTTTAAACAGGCCTTCCACCAGGGCGAAAAGTCCGCCAAGGTTTACTATATACCGGTTTATCAGCTTGGTAACAAAAGCGGGGAGCCATATAAACAGGAAAAACGCCAGAACAACGCCCAACACCACCGAAAGGGCGGTTATCAACGTCATAATGGATTTTCCGAAACGCTTTTCAAGCCATTTGCCGAACTTGCCCGGCTCTTCCATTTCAATACCAAGCATCTGGGCCGAGTCGGACAGGGTGGAAAAGGACAGAATCATCATTTCCACAAAGTTTACTATTCCCCTTATAAGGGGAACGCGAAAGATTTTATGTTTATTCTTAATTGATTTGACAGGTGATTTCTTTACCGTAATGCTACCGTCATACTTGCGGACGGCGGTGGCCACGGTGGTTTTGGATTTCATCATTACCCCTTCCATAACCGCCTGACCGCCTACGGTGCCAAGCCGGGGATTGGGTGTGTTTTTATTGTTGCAGCCCATGTCTCAATCCTTTCGGTATATTAAAAAACACTTGAAATATTCACATTTGGGTATTATAATACATTGTAAGTAAAATGTATAGTATTTTTTGTAAATATTTTAAACTCTAAGGTGTTGTATGGAAAACACCCTGTTTTCTAAAAACGATTCATCCTTTGTCTGCGCCAACTGCGGAAAATTTGTAGATAAGCTGGGGTATTCATCCCGAAACCACTGCCCGCACTGCCTTTGCTCCCTTCATGTGGATGTAAATCCCGGGGACCGGGCCAGCGAATGCGGGGGTGTAATGGTCCCCGTTGCCGTAACTATCGATTCAAAGCGGGGATTTGTAATTACCCACAAATGCAAAAAGTGCGGCTTTGTCCGTAACAACCGCAGCCAGAAGGACGACGACACGGATTTGCTTATTCATCTTTCCAACCCATACAATATTAAGCACACAAAATAAGGGCGAAAGGAAGCATATTATGGATAACGGACAACCCCAGAAAAGCTATATGGAGTATCTGAACACTGCCTTGTGCTGCCTACTGGCCTTTGGCGGGAGTTATTTTATACTTCCGCAAAACGGGCTATTGTCCACCCTTATGCTTATAATCCCTATCGCCATCGCCTGTGCCCTGCTAAAAGCCAAATGGTATGTAAAGGTGTTTTCCTTTGCCGGGTTCGGTTTTATCATGTCAACCATCTACAACGAGGGCACTACCGCCAACGTGATTACCGGCGTTATATGCGGAGTGCTGATTATCCTTGCAATGGTTGCGGTATGGCTTTTTAAGCAAAAAAAGCCGTTGTATATCATGGCAGGAGCGGTTATTATAGCCGCAACGGCGGTGTTTCATGTTTTTGCTTTGGGAAATCCGGCGGTTGCCTTTAAGTCGGAACAAATTATTAAGGATTATTACAAGCAAACCTACGACACCGAGGCGGTAACAATGTCCGGAGTTTATTACGACCGCAAGGCAGGGGTGTTCTGCGCCGACATATACGGCACCGACAATCCGGCGGAGGTTTATACATTATATGCATACGGGGACACCGTAAACGAGTCATATAAAAGATATGCCGAACAGTCCCTTATGGCTAAAAAGCGGGCGGAAATTGTAAATTCCCTCCGCAAAGTTTACCCCAACACCTCCTTTAAGGTTGTTCAAAAATCAATTTCGGCATACCCGGAAGGGGTTATTTCACCGGCGGATACTACCGATTACTCAAGCCGTATGAGCTTTGCAATATATATCCCCTCGGATTTAACGGTTTTACAGTTTAAAGAACGAATAAGAACCTACACCCTTACATTGTGCAACGCCGACATAAATGTTAATGATATTGACTTCTACGGCGGAATTGCCGACAAATATTACCGGATGGTAAATTATAAGCTGACGGCACTTCCCCAGGCATATAACCGTATACCGATATTTTCCAACATGACCGAGGAATATATCTGTCGTTCGGTTTTCCCGGAGTTTTAATATAACCGAATATATTTATATCGTAAACAAGCTGCTTTTGCAGCTTGTTTTTTTGTTTTATCAATTAATTCGCCGCAGTCGAGCAGAAATGCCATACAGTAGCTTCAACAACAAGCAGAAATGTTTTTACTATGATATTTCGTCTTTATTGCTTATATTGAAAAAATGCCGAACACCATGTAACAAATAAGGAAATTCCACGAAACTTTTTGGTTTTTTTGTTAATATTAATGTGTTTTTTCATTGACAATTTTGTGCGAATGTGTTAATATTAATATGCTTTGAATAAATTGGAAAAAAGTTGCGGCTTTGTTTTTGTTATATGAAGTTGCAACTGCAAAAACAAGGTCTTTGCATCTGCTTTTCAAATTATTACAAAGTAAAAAGATAAAGAAAGGATGAAACCATGAGAAAACGTTTTCTTCAGAAGTCTCTCTCGATGTTCGTGGCGACACTGATGGTGTTTTCCTGCATAGCCGCCATCTTGCCCTTCGTCATCGTCGCAGCAGAGCCTGCCGCTGAGGATACGATAGTAATCTCCCATGTAAATGCATATTCATGGGGCGCTTACTATTCGCAAATCATCTACGGCAGCGGGAAAACACTTGCCAGCGCATATGACACTGACTATGCCTACTGGTATGTGTTTGAAGTTCAGAAAATAGACGGCGTGCTGACCGTTACAAAGGCTTTCGGTCCCGGCAAAGCAAAGGACAAGACTCTTGTTGTTCCCGATGACGGATTTTTCCTTTGCGTGTTTAGCAATGCTGACAACCTGCCTTCGTGGAATGCCGCAGGCAATCTGGCGGTAGGCGACACGCTGGTAGCGGATTTTGACTATACTGTCAACAAATCATCCGCAACTCCCATAGGTAATCTCATCATCCGCAGAAACTACATAGGCACCAACCTGATTGCAGGCAAAGCAGCCGAAGAAGCTGACGGCACAATTATTTCCAGCGGGAACAATGATAACATCATCCTTACCGATGGCGAATATGCCGACAGCGGCAGCTGCACAAGTGGCAAAGGCCTTTACTATCAAAAGGTTCATGGTGAAACAACCTGGACTACTCAGACACTAATTTATGACCTCGGCGCTCTTAAAACCATTGAAGGCGTGAGAATGCAGCTCTTTGCCAAATGGGGCGTTTGGGTTCCTCCCGAAGTGCGCGTTTACGTTTCCGATAACAAAACCGACTGGGATCTCGCTAAAACCGTGGTTCCCGACGGTGCTGGTATTGATACAACCATACTCACCACAAGAGCCGATTTCGGTGCTATCGGCCGCTACGTAAAATTTGAATTTGATTTCAGAACCGAATCCGGCAGCAACATGATCGGTATAAGCGAGCTTGAAGTCATAGGCGGCGATACCTTTACCGTCTCCGGCGATATAGCTTACACTGCCGAAAATCTTTACAAGCTTATCGACGGCGATTATGCCGACGATGCCACCGCATTCAGCGATGAAAGACTTGTAAGCTTCAACTGGGACGATGATTTCAGTTATGAAGAAAACGCCGAAAACGGCACCCGTGAATTCTCTATCGTCTACGATTTGGGCGAAAAGAAGGGAATCACCGGCATTAAATTAGGCGCTTATAAGGAAAGAGTTTCCTTTGTAGACCTCCCCGTTAAGCTTGAAATTTACCTTTCCAATGACGGATCCAACTTCGTCCATACCAGCGGCAACTCACCGGCATGGTCTTCCACGGTGGCTGACCTTGTGGCCTCCACCGACAGAGGTGCACTCAAGGGCGCATGCTCCTTCGACGGCATGTGGAACACCAGAGCAATCCTCAATGCCCGCTTTGTCAAACTGGTTATCACCCTTGCCGATCCCTTCTTATTCCTTTCCGAAATAGAAGTGGTTACCGCCGAAGGCGAAGGCCAGGAAATCGACGAAGTGAAATACCTTGGCGCAGATGTCGAGCTACCCGGCGAAAAAGTGGTTATTATAACCTCCAAAACCGACGGCTTTGATATTCAGGCCGTTAAAGGCGAAACCGACCATCCCTACAAATATGTATATAACAGCAACCTTACAAGAGCTAAATGGGATGCTGAAAAACAGGCTTATGTGGTTACCGACAACAAGGTTAACCCCTGGCCCGACGGACACACCGGCGTATTAGAGGTTGCAGACGATGAAATAATTATCGCTGCCCAGTCTTCCGGTGCCCTCCCCGCTGCCGGCTCAGGAGCCAAATGGGTAATGTGGAAACTTGAACTCGGCACAGAGTTACACATCTATGATGATGTTATTGCCATAGGTAAAACCCTTGCCGGCCAAGAACAGAAGAAATTCTACACCACCCTTGACGGATTTGACACCACCGGCTTTACGCTGGTTGACGGCGTCAACACCGGCATTTGGCAGACTCCCGATCAGGACAGGCCTGAATTCTTCTACTACAAGAACTACCTTGAAAACGGCAAAGTCGTTACCGAAATGCTGTTCAAAGGCCCCCTCACCGGCACCGACGCTTCAATGGGCAACGGCAACGGCACCAACGTAAGAGTGTGGTATTTTGTCCCCTTTGCCGAAAAAGACGGCACAGCCTTTACCACATACACCCACTTCATTGACGTTTCCTGGACACCTTCGGGCGTTAAGGACCGTCTCCTTGGCAACACCAACCCCACCGGCAATACCGCCAGCGTGATGTACGGCTACGACGTGTCAGAAAAGCCCTACACCGTTGAAAGTGTTGTTCCCTTCTTAAAAGACGGGCTTTATGTAAAGGTTTCAATGCCCCTGTCCGCGCTTGGCGGAACAGATGCGGTTGAGCTTATGGTTTCGGCCTCCAACAAGCTCTCCGACCTGGGCAACAACGCTCTCTACCACACCGATTACATACAGCCGTGGAAGGAATGGAAACACGACAAGGCCATTCTCCTCCATCCCTCTTATCCCAACGGCGTAACCCAGATTTCCGACTTTGAATATCTCAAAGGCAACGAAGAAGACCTTACCGACGGTGACAAGCACACTGAATACGCTGATTGGAATGGCGAAACCATGACCGATGTCCTCGTATTCAAGAACCCCGATCCTAAGACACAAAACGGTGAAATTGTTTTGCTGTATAACCTGGGTTCTGTAAACTGCCTTGACGGTATCACATTATCCCTCTACCGTGACTATGGGGTAATGATAGGCACCCCCAAGGAATTCACCATCTCTTACGGTCTTAACCCGATTTACTTTACCGAAATAGACACCTATGAGGTTAATGATTCTGGTGCCACCAACGCCACCCACGGCGTTATGGATCTGAAGTGCGACTTCGGCAAATACGTCTGGGCTCAGTACATCAGAATTTCCTTCAAGTTCTCAAGCAACGAGTGGGTTTACGGTACCGAACCCACCGATGGAAAGATTTACTTTGAGTTTGTGGCGCTCACCGAAATTACCCGTAACTACACCCAGCCGGCAGTTCAGCCCACAACCCTGGTTGACCGTCCTGCAGAAGCAATAGTTATTGACTATGCCGGATACAAGCATTCCGCTCACGTGTCAATCATTGCAGGCGACAACCTTACCGTTGCCGAACTTACCGCAAGAGGCAACAACGGTTTAGCAAAGGATTTGAACTATGCCTACAACATCCTTGTTGACAAGGACAACGTAGTTATAGCCACCGACTTTGAACTTAGCAAACCCTGCACCTTTGTCTGCCCCGAAGGCGGCTATATTATATCCTATAACGGCAACAAAGCCGAATATGAAGTTATGGCCAACATTAAGGTGGGCGACGTTATTACCCTTTACAACATCGACCTTACCAGCTTCAACAACCTGCAAGGCGTTGTTGAGCTTACCAATGCCGGATTTACCTATGTTCCCTATGCCGAAGGCGTGACTCAGGTTTCCGACTTCGATTACCTCCGCGGCAACGAAGACGACCTTACTGACGGCAACAAGCATGAGGAATACGGCAATTGGGGCAATGAAGTTCAGAACGCCCTTGTATTCCAGAACCCCGATCCCAAGACACAAAACGGCACAATCGAACTTGTTTACAATCTCGGCGCAGCCGGCAACTACAACAGGTTTACGCTTTCCTTCTACCGCGACTATGCCGTTATGATAGGCACTCCCGGCAGCGTAAAACTTGAATACAGCCTTGATGGCCGCACCTTTACCGAAATTGACGAGTTTGAGCTTAAGGACACAGGCGCTACCACCGCAACCAACGGCGTTATCGATTTGGTTTGCGATTTCGGTCTTGTCAAAGCCCAATACTTTAAGATTTCCTTCCAGTTTGGCGACGACAGATGGGTATACGGCGACAATCCCGCCGACGGTAAGATTTACTTTGAATTTGTGGCTCTTACCGAAATCACTGCTACCTATGCTCAGCCTAAGGTTCAGCCTTCAACCCTGGTTGACCGTCCTGCAGAAGCAATAGTTATTGACTATGCCGGATACAAGCATTCCGCTCATGTGTCAATCATTGCAGGCGACAACCTTACCGTTGCCGAACTTACCGCAAGAGGCAACAACGGTTTAGCAAAGGATTTGAACTATGCCTACAACATCCTTGTTGACAAGGACAACGTAGTTATAGCCACCGACTTTGAACTTAGCAAACCCTGCACCTTTGTCTGCCCCGAAGGCGGCTATATTATAACCTATAACGGCAACAAAGCCGGATATGAAGTTATGGCCAACATTAAGGTGGGCGACGTTATTACCCTTTACAACATCGACCTTACCCACTTCAACGACCTGCTTGGCGTTGTTGAGCTTACCAATGCCGGATTTACCTATGCTACCCCCGGTTATGCGGAAGGCGTTACTCAGGTTTCTGAGTTTGACTATCTCCGCGGCAACGAAGACGACCTTACTGACGGCAACAAGCATGAGGAATACGGCAATTGGGGCAATGAAGTTCAGAACGCCCTTGTATTCCAGAACCCCGATCCCAAGACACAAAACGGCACAATCGAGCTGGTTTACAATCTTGGAACCGCCGGCGATTACAACAGGTTCGTCCTGTCCTTCTACCGTGACTATGCCGTTATGATAGGCATTCCCGGCAGCGTATTCCTTGAATACTCCGCAAACGGTGTCAACTGGACTTCTCTCGGCTCCTATACCCTTACCGATCAAGGCGCCACAACGGCCACCAACGGCGTAATAGACTTGGTATGCGACTTTGAAAAGGTTAACGCCAAATACTTTAAGATTTACTTCCAGTTTGGCGACGACAGATGGGTATACGGCGACAATCCCACCGATGGAAAGATTTACTTTGAGTTTGTGGCTCTTACCGAAATAGCCGCAGTAAACCACCAGACCTTCACCCCGCCCGATTACGACCCGGCTAACCTTACCGGCGACATCGGCATTATGATAATCGGCTCCAACATGTTTGAAGGCGTTACCACGCTGATTACCTCCGGCACCTACAATATGACCTGGAAGGTTTCCGCCCTCCTTGAATATGATGAAGCAAAGAAGGCCTACAAGGTAATCAACACCTTGCCTTCATCCGGAGCCAGTCCCAACTGGACGCTTGCCGCCAACCAGATCGTCATCGCCTCCGACATAGGCAACGACTGGCCCACCATAACAGCCAACCCGAAAGGCGACGAATGGTGGTATAACGGCTCCAACCCCTTCGGAACCCCCTATGACGAATGCCCCAACTTCAACAATGCCATGAACAACGCTTGGTACAACACCATTAGGAACATGAAGGTGGGCGACTACTATGTGCTGGTAGGCGTTGATGTATCCGACCCGAAGGTAATATCCAATGTTCCTGTGGACACCACATACGACTACATCCACAAGAACGACACCTACGCAACCTACTCCTACCTCAAACCCTACGTTGAGGAGGATACCCGTCCTGAAGCTCCCGATATAAGCGACTATGTAACCGACGGTCTTGTGGCCCTCTACACAGCAGGCTATCATTCCGAAGACGGCAAGACATGGTATGACGCTTCGGGCAACAAGATAGACATCGACCTTTCCAGTGTTCTTGGCGAAAACAACTACTGGGACAATGAAAAGGGCGTGTTTGTGAACAAGGCAACCAAGGTATTCTTTGACAAAGCAATTGCCGACCTTATTTCCACCGGCAAGTTCACCACCGAAATGGTGATTAAGAATACCGACGTTCTCGGCACATCCTTCGGCACCTACATCAACTCTACCAACGACGCTTATGCGTTGTTCATCAGGCGTTCAAGCCCCATATATGCCGAATTCAAGTGCTACACCTACGATAGACCCAAGCAAGAAGTTAGCGATAAGGACTACTTTGCTAACTCCACCGTAACCATTACCTACGATGCCACAACCGGCAAGTGCGTAATGTACGTCAACGGCGTTGCGCTTAAGAGCACCACCGGCGTAGGCGTATTCTCGGTAGCCGACTTATTCTTCGGAACAGAAGATGACGCCAAGAAACACAACACCGAATTTGTCGGCTTTAGGTTCTATGACAGAGCTCTCTCTGCCGAAGAAGTGGCTGCCAACTACGCAGTCGATAACCCCGTTGAACCTACTGAACCCACAAAACCCGCATGGCCTCCCGCTCCCGTTGACGGATCGGCTATCGGCATTATGTTCGTGGATCCCGGTTCCGCTTACGGCGAAGGCATGACGGTTCTTATTACCGAACCCGGCACCCAGTCGATATCCTGGGCCAACGCCATCGTTCTCGCACCGGATGAAGCCACCGGATATCTCAAGGTAACCCAGGTTGTTCTGTCTTCCGGCACCGCAACCGACATTACCATACCCGAAGGCGGATATGCCGTTATTACCAACATCGGCAATAACTATCCTGCCTTACTGGCTTCCAACCCCGGCAAGACCGAGTATGAAGGCAAACCCAACTATATCTCGGCCCACAACGAGGCATGGTACAATGCAGTCGGTGCTGCCAAGGTTGACGACCTGTTTGTCCTCTTTGGCACCTATTACACCAACATATCCGACGAGCAGGCCTACTACGAAGACGGCTTTGAAACCTATTACTATCTGGTTAAGGTTGCCGAAGGCGACATTACCGGCGAATGGGATGCTGCTCCCGAAAATGAAAACGGCAGCGTAGTCATCCTCACCCCCGGCTATGAATCCTTCACCGTAACCGACGGTAAGCTCATCGTCAACGACGAGACCTTAAGGTATCAGTACTTCCTCGTACTCACTCCGGCCGAAGGCGGCGGATACACCGTTAAATTGGTTGGTAACAACATAATACCCAACGATACCAACCATCCCTACACCATTGAAATAGGCGAAGATGATATCATCGTTGCCTTCTACTATAACTCCGAAAACACCGACAACCAGGATCTGTATGACATCTACCTCGCCGCTCTCGGCGAAGGCAACACGGTTTACAACGGCGCAGTTACCGCAAGCGGCGTTGTGAACGTGGTGGTTGTAGGCGGTCAGCTCAGATTCACCGTCGTAACCGATCCCGGCGAGTCCTCCGAGGAACCCTCCACTGTGGAATCCTCCGATCCTGCAAGCGAATCCTCCGGCGGTGGAACCTCTCCCACCGGTGATGCCGGATTTATCGCCCTTGGCATAATCGCCGTTATTTCCCTTGCCGGTGTGATGATTGTCCGTAAAAGGAAATAATCATTGATTTGCAAAGAATTGCCGCCCGTTTCGGGCGGCATTCTTTTTTTGCCTTTTCATTGACTTTTTAAACAAAAAAGGATATAATTTCCTTGATTTTATTATAAGGAGATTGACTATGAAGCTACGGGAGCCAGATTTTATTACCGTCTATACCGACGAAGGCATTAAATCACCTGATTCCGGCATCAGCGTCTGCCTTAAACCCGGTGATAGGGGACTTAAGGTATATGTAAAATCCGAAAACGAGCCTGTAAAATATGTTAAACTCCGCTGGAACTTTCTGCCCGAGGAAAAACGGGAAAATATAAAAATATTGGGCGACGACTGGGAACGGGCCTACGGCACCCTTGAATGGCGGGGGATATTCCCGGAACGGTGTATGCCCTGGTATATGCTGGTGTCGGACGGTGAATACACCGAAGGCTTTGGTGTTAAAGTAAGACCGTCGGCTTTATGCTTCTGGCAGTATGACTCCAGTGGTATAATATTATGGCTTGACATAAGATGCGGCGGAAAAGGTGTTGTTCTTGACGGGCGTAATCTTGAAGCGTGTGAAATAGTATTTTGCGAATACAACGGTATATCCGCCTATGAAGCGGGAAAGAATTTCTGCCGCCTTATGGGCGACAGGGTTATCCCCGTAAAAGCACCGGTTTATGGGTCTAATAACTGGTATTACGCCTACGGCAAGTTTACCCGGGAGGAGGTTATCGAGGACGCCAAGCAACTTATTTCTCTAACCGCCGGCAATAAAAATCCTCCCTACATGGTTATCGACGACGGCTGGCAGAAATACAACGTGGACGGCCCCTGGGTGCCTAAGGATTTTATAGGCCCCATATCAAAGCTTGCCGAGGAAATTTGTGATATAGGGGCAATACCGGGTATCTGGATAAGGCCTCTTGCAGACTATCACCATGAAACGGGGTTGGATGCCCCCTCTTGCCGTCTTGAACGGGAAAAAGGCTCCCTTGACCCCACCGACAGCAACGTTTTGGAATATGTTAAAACACTTGTAAGGGGAATAGTTGCCGACGGCTATCGGCTTATAAAGCACGACTATTCCACCTTTGACCTTTTCGGCAACTGGGGCTGCTTCTGCCCCAATGTGCTAACCCGGGACGGCTGGAGCTTTTCAAACAAGCATATAACCTCCGCCGAGGCGGTAAACAATCTCTACGCCGCTATCCGTGAAGCCGCAGGGGATGCGGTAGTTATCGGCTGCAACACCATAAGCCACCTTTCGGCAGGGGTGTTTGAGCTAAACCGAACCGGCGACGATACATCCGGCTTTGACTGGGACCGGACAAGAAAGTTCGGTGTAAACACCCTTGCTTTCAGGGGTATTCAGCACAAGGCCTTTTACGAATGCGACGCCGACTGCGTGGGGATAACCGGTAAAATTCCCTGGGAATCAAACCGGGAATGGCTGAAGCTCCTTTCAATGAGCGGCACTCCGCTATTTGTGTCCTGCAAGCCGGGGATATGCGATAAAGACCAGCTTGAGGATTTAAGGGTAGCCTTTGAACGGGCATCTGTTCAGTCCGACGACTGTGTCCCCTTAGACTGGATGAACAACGCCTACCCCGAAAGGTATTTAATTAACGGCAAGGTTGAGGAATTCAACTGGTATAACGAAAACCCCACAAATGTGTTTAATTCAGTATTATAAAAGGAGTATGGACATGAAAAAGCTAAGAATCGGCGTGGTAGGTGCGGGGAATATTTCCCAAAACGCCCATTTACCCGCTTGCCAGAAATGCGACAACGCCGTGGTTGTCGCCATTGCAGACATTGACATTAACAGAGCAAAGCAGGCTGCGGAAAAATTTAAAATCCCCGCCTATTTCTCCTCGGTGGAGGAAATGATTGAAAAGGCCGATATTGATGCGGTGGATATTTGCACCTGGAACAACGGCCACGCTCCGGTAGCCATTGCCGCCGCCAACGCCGGACTTCACATTCTGTGCGAAAAACCCATGACCATAAGCGTTGAAAAAGCATATGAAATTAAGGAAGCCGTGGAAAAGGCCGGGGTTAAATTTATGCTTGGCGTTCCGGGACGGTTCCAGCCTGCCAATATGTATGTCAGAGAGCTTTACGAAAAAGGAAAGCTTGGTGATGTTTACTTTGCCAAAACCGCTTATATAAGACGTCGTGGCACTCCTACCGGCTGGTTTACCGACCTTAAAACATCAGGCGGCGGGCCGGTTATAGATATAGGCATCCACGGAATAGATGCGGCCTGGTATCTTATGGGCACCCCCAAGCCGGTAAGTGTTTCGGCTACCACCTACGATAAGATAGGCAACTTTAAAACAAAGGGCGTAGACCGCTGGCAGGGAACCCCCTGTCCCGACAATCAGTTTGACACCGAGGATTCAGGTGCGGGGATTATCCGCTTTGAAAACGGCGCATCCATGCTGTTCGAGGCTAGCTGGGCTATAAACGGACCTCCATCCTATAACACCTTTGTTTTCGGCTCCAAGGCGGGTGTGTCCCTCAATCCTCTGGTTATATACGGAGAAAGAAACGGCTACCTTTCCGACGACAAAATATCTTTATCATCCAGTGACGAGCATTTCAAACGTGAGATTAGCCATTTTGCCGACTGTGTGCTGAATGATAAGCCGGTTATATACCCCATTGAGCAGGCCATATTAATGCAAAAGATGTTAAACGGCATTTACGAATCTGCCAAAACCGGCAAAGAGGCAGTTTTATAAAGGAGAAAAAATGAAAACCTGTATTTCAACCTACTCCTATTGGAGAATGTACGCAAACCACGGCTGGACGCTGTTTGATGCCATAGACAAAACCAAGGAGCTTGGGGCAGAGGGTGTGGAATTTGTCCTTGACGATAATCCCCCTGACGGGCTTTCCCTTTCGGAATATGCCATAAAGCTTACCGAATACGCCCATGCTAAGGGACTTGAAACCCCCATTTACACCACCGGCGCAGATTTTTTAAACCCCGACATCAGGGGGGAGATTGAAAGGGTTAAAAAGCATGTTGACGCCGCCTCTGCCGCCGGCATTAATCTTATGCGCCATGACATTACCTTCGGATTTCCCGAAAGCTATAAGGGGATAAGAACCTTTGAAGCAATACTTCCTATTATCGCTCCTGCCATAAGGGAAGTTGCCGAGTACGCTCAAAGCAAGGGGGTTACCACCTGTTCTGAAAACCACGGCAGACTGGTGCAGGACAGCTTTAAGTTGAACGCCTTATTCACCGCCGTCAACCACCCCAATTATAAATATCTTTGCGATATAGGCAATTTTGATGATGCGGACGAGGGGTGCGCCGTTGCGGTTTCAAAGCTGCTTCCCTTTATTGTTCATGTCCATGCCAAAGACTCATTTTACCGGATGGGGATGGGACTTAACCCCGGCTACGGCTGGTATAGGTCAAAGTCGGGCTGCTACAAACGGGCAACCATCTACGGCCAGGGAGACGACCCCACATCTCAATGCCTTAGCATTATCTATAATTCGGGTTACAGGGGATTCGTTTCCCTTGAGTTTGAAGGCATAGAGGACACCCTGATTGCCATTGAGGCCGGGCATAATAACCTTAAACGGGATATTGAGCTGATTAAAAAAGGAATTGTATAATTTATTCCGCCGGCAATGCCGGCGGATTTCATTATTGCCCCTATATTGATTATATCTTTTAATAGCAAAAAATCAGGCAGCTTTAACTGCCTGATTTTTATTGTATTTTGTTTAATAGCTGTAAAGGGCGGTGGTACCTACCGACTGGTCCTTGGTGCCGTCGGTGGAGGCCCAGGAGCCGTCTGCACCGTCGATATACTGAATCTTTATACCCATTGCCGTGCCGTCGCCTGCCTGGGGAACTGTGCGTCCCAGATCGCTCCAGGGCATGGTTACAATGATTACACCGTCTTTTTCTTCATATTTGAAGTTGGTAATTCTGGCGGCTTCGCCGGTGGCGCCGCCTACCTCCCAGCCGGTGGAGGTGCGGTGGATGTAATACCTTATGCCGTGGGGATGCTCCAGGGCGGCGGAATTGGTGGCGCCGGTGGTTATCATCCAGATTTGAACAAGGTCGTTCTTGCCCTCCCACCATACGCCTTTGCCGTAGTTGGCGGTGGTATCGTTAGTCCTGATAGCCACATAGAAATTATTTGCGTCAAAGGCCAGTGCATACCGGGGTGTGGCGGCGTTGTTGCCTAAGGTGAAATTCTGCCAGTTAAGGCTGCCGGTATTATCAAAGGTGGGGGTAAGATTTTTAATAACGCCGGGATTATAGGTGCGGTCTTTAACCTCAGGCTTGGTTACGTCGATAACGTCGGAGGTGTCAACCTTTCTGCCGTCATCTGTAACCACGTCGGGTTGCTCTGCGTTTTCGCCATATCTGTCAACTTCGGCAAACTGGGCATAGTATTTAACGTAATCACGGTAGATAAGCCGCTTGTAGTAGTCCCGGACATTGTCGAAGGAAGCCATGGGGAAGGTGGAGAAATAATGGGGGATATCGAAAACTATAATCGAACCCGACATTTTCGCCTGGGTGCCTATGGCCTTGACTATTTCGTCATAACGCTTGGTGGTGGAAACCTGCTCGAAAATCTCCATATCGTGCCAGAACTCGGCGCCGGCGCGGCGGACGGCCTTTGCCCATTCGCCAACGTAGCTTTCATAGGAGTTGTAAACCGAATCTTCAACATATAATGTGGCAGTCCGGCCCAAGCAGTCCTGGGCGGCAACAATGTCGGCCACCGGTCTGTCCCCTTCCTTATCGGGGGCGATAAGGCGGTAGAGGTTGTCGGCACCGTTTATGGGGGTTCCGGAACGCCAGATTGCGGGGGCGATCATTATTTTAGCTTCGGGAGCTATTTCACGGATGAAATCCGACTGGTTTTTATACACATATCTGCCTGCGTTAACGCCGCCGGTCATATTAAGCCACTGGTCGCATTCCTCATCGGACAGATAGTAGCCCGCAAAGGATTCGTGGTGGTGATACATGTTGTAAATATCCTCAATTATAAGGAAGGAGTCGGCCACAAGTCCCTTGTAGCTTTCCATATTGGCAATGGGGGCGGTAAAGTCTGCGTCATGGATGGTGCCTAAAAACACCTTCATGCCAAGCTTGTCGGCGGCAGAAAGGACTGCCTCATACAGGTCTTCGGTGCCGTAGGGGTTGTAGGTGTAGCCTGCGGCGGTGATTTTGGGACCGTTAACAAGAGTGGTTTTAGCCTTGTAATGGACACTGTACTGCATTACCACCCAGTCCATACCCAGGTCCTTCATGCCTTTTAGCTGAAGATACCAGGAATATTCGCTGTGGTTGGACGCAACGTGTCCTCCTGCGCCGCTGGTGGGAAGCTGGAAGAATCCGCCCCTTATAAGGGGAAGCTGGGGCTGGCCCGCATAGACAGATGCTTCTTTAAGCTTAAGGACGTTGTCGGTGGTAAGCTTTATGGTTACCTCGTCGGCGGTGAGGTTGTTAAAGAAAAGATACAGCATGGTGTTGTTGCCGACGGTAACGGTGTAGGATTCGCAGTTTGCCTTCTGGCTGCCGGCATACAGTTCAAACCCGGTTACGTTGCCGGAATAGGTTATGCAGGCTGCGGTTAAGTCGGAATAAGTTTTATTTAAGGTAAGCTTAATTTCGTTTTCTCCGGCAATGCCGTTGACGGCGGAAACATAAAGCAGGTCGGTTATAAGGGCCGACTCTTTGCCGTTAAGGGTTGCCTTTACGAAGGAGGCCACATTGGTGTTGGAAAGCTGGTTTTTACGGTTTATAAAGTTGTAATCAGGCTCGTCCACCTGGGTTTCGCTGCCGTAAACATAAACTTCATCTAACATTACCGAGGTGGAAATGTTGGGGATAATCTTTATATAACGGGCTTTTACGGTATAGGGACGGGTTACAAGATATTTATTGGAGGCGGTCTTCTTTACTCCGCTTGAAGAGGCAAGGAAGGACTGGCCGAAATCAAACCAGTTTTCGTTGTCGGTGGAATATTTCACACTCACCCGATCGGGGATGGGGGTCGAGGCGGTGAGGATATATACCCCGAAATAAACCTCGTTAACGTTCTTTTCCGCGCCCAGGTCGATAACCACCGCACCGCCCGATGATGCGGGGACAAAGCCCAAAACCGCATCCTCGCCTTCGGTTACCACGGTTTTGCCGTCGGTAAGCTTGAATCCGTTTTCAAGTTCGGGATATTTGTTGGTAACTGTGCCGATAATCTGATAGGATACGCCTTTTGAAAGCAGCTTGCGGCTGTGTTCCTGGCTGCCGGATATGGAAATTTCGTTTATTTGAATGGTTTTGTCATAGGAAATGGGGAAAACAAACATAACCGACTTTGCGGTGATGTTAAGGCTGTCGGTAAGCTTGCCGTCAGCATATACACCGAATTGTCCGGCATAAAAGGTGTAGTTGTAGCCGTCGGTGGAGTAGAAAATATCGCATTTTTCGCCGGTATATTCGCCAAACTTAATTTCAAACCCCGTAATTTCCGACATAAAGCCGAGGTCTATGGAAATAGCGGCGGTGGTGTTGTCAACCGTAAGGGTGTGGGGTTTGCCATTCCAGTCGGTGGCGTTTAAGGTATAGCCATTCCCCTTGTCAAGGCTTGTGGTAAGCACGGCAAAGGTGTCGTCTTTACCGTCGGTGAGGTTAGCAAGATGGTCGTCGCCGGTGATTTTTATGCCACAGTCGTAAAAATAGGGACTGTTATAGGCAAGGTTGCCGGTCTGATTGGGATCGGTGGAGGATTCGTCGGAGGTTTCCGAAGTTTCTTCATTTCCTGAAGAGACAGGTTTTGATGATTCCTCCGAGCTTGTTTGGGGATCCTTGTCACAGGAAGCCATGGTAATCACTCCTAAAATCATAATAAAGGACAGCAGAATCGAAACGGTTTTTTTCACCATATTTCTCCTTTCAACGTCTTATGGGGTTTCTGCTTTTATTTTGTATATTATACTATCCGCAAGGGAGGGTGTCAATTAAAATATTGACAAAGGTTAAGTTTGATGCTATAATTTTTTCGCAATAAGCAAACGGGCTTGTAGCTCAGCTGGGAGAGCGCTGCGTTCGCAACGCAGAGGTCAAGGGTTCGAACCCCTCCAGGTCCACCATAAAAAAGCAGCCGAAGGGCTGCTTTTTAGTTTTATAATAAACAGCCTGATTTGCTTTGGCAAATCAGGCTGTCAGTATATAATTTTATTGCCCTGCGATTTCTTTAACGGGGCGGCCTTCGATGTATCCCCGCCAGCCCATGGGTTCAAGCTGGAATTTGGGGGCAACTTCGTCATCCCACTCATAGCCATATACCCTGGGGTTGAAACGGGAAATAGAGTCCCACAGCGCATCTATGGCTTGGCCAAAGTTTTCGTCGTCATAGGGTTCACCTTGGAGGATAAGATACTTGCAGGGTTTAAGGTCGATTACGTCAAAGCCTTGGGGGATTTCGCCGGAATAATCGGCGGGAACCTCTACGGCATGGGCGTATACACCCGTTCCCTCCGGGCGGAGGTTTGCGGGCAACCACACCCCCATTGGTTCGCCGAGCGCCTCTTTAATTTGAGATAGAATATGCCACGGGTCCGGCTTTTCGGGGGTATAGCACCCCACTTCCTCGCAGTAGTCAAAATAATTGTCTGCCTTTTTAGAAAATTTTACAATAAGCTTTCTCTGGGGGCGGACAACTATCTGGGTGAATATAAAGGTGGACTTGTTTTCCATAATGTTCTCCTCTCTTTTTTGTTTATTTCGGTCAAGATAGCGGTAAGGAATAAGCCAGCCGTTGGGTTTGGGGTAGGCGGCATACCTTTTGGGGGATATGCCGAAGGCGTTGGAAAATGCCCGGGTAAACCCCTCATGACTGTCAAACACAAAGTCAAAGGCCACGTCAATAACCCTTTTTTCGGTATTACTGCGCAGCTCTATCGCCGAGCTGACAAGCCGCTCCTTTCGGATATACTCAAAAGGGGAAAGTCCGGTTTCCTCTTTGAATATCCTAAGCGCATGATATTTGGAGTAGCCGGCAGCCAAAGCGATATCCCGTGAGGTTATGGGTTCTTTAAGGTGGCTTTTGATATAGTCGACCATTTTCAAAACCGACGGAGAAAGGTTTTGATGCCTTGCGTTTTCGTCCATGCTGTCTTCCCTTCCGATAAACATTTTAGAGGATTAATTATTTTATTTCTTGACGCAAATTGCTTTTTTATAAAAACTGCGTTAAGGCAGTGAGCCATAACGCAGATTATAAGTTAAATTATATAAGTTGTCTATCTTAATATGTTACCCTTAAATACTTTATTACCATTTCCCAAAGGATGACAAACACCGGGCAGAGGAAAAAGGTAATAAGTGCTTCTGCCATAAGATACGGACGGATTTTATGACCTGAATTATACAGTAAAAATATATTCCCTCCAAGCAGAACAAGACAGACTGCAAGGGCAAAAAAGCCTGCCACATAGCCGAACAAATCTGCTTTGAAGGTATTGGTTGCAAGGATTATAAGGGTGCAATGGGCACCTAACATTCCGAAAATGGCATACCCCAACGGGAACATAAGGTAAACAAAACGGTTGAACGCAGACCGGGATATTTCCACCCCGTCGTTGGGGAAACTTTCGCGTGTATTAATCACCGGCAAGACCTCTTTTTGCTTTTTTATTCAGTTTATTATCCTAATTTAGTCTTTTCAACCATTAATTTGTAAATAATAAAGGAAACGCCAAGGACGTTTCCTGTTATGTTCTATTTTATTACCCTAAACGCAGCATTTCGTCTATGCAGCGGCGGGCGTCGGTGATTGTCTGGTCGTCAAGGATAATTTCCTCGCCGGTGCCGGTTTTGACGAAGTTGTAAACGTCGGAAAGGGTGGTAATGCGCATATTATGGCAGACGGTGTCCTTTGAAAGGGCGTAAAACTTCTTTTCGGGGCAGTCGAACTGCAAATGCTGGACAATGCTGTTTTCGGTGCCAATAATAAATTCCTGCCTGTCGCTCTTTTTGGCATATTCCATTATGCCGGTGGTGGAGCCTACATAGTCGGCAAGGGCAACCACCGAGGGAAGGCATTCGGGGTGGACAAGCACCAATGCGTCGGGATGCTGTTCACGCATTCTCTGAACATCCCTGGGAGTTATGCGCAAATGGGTGGGACAGCCGCCCCGGACAAGCATTATATTCTTTTCGGGAAGCTGTTTTGACACATAGTCGCCAAGATTGCAGTCGGGGACAAAGATTATGTCCTTTTCCTTCATTTTACTGATAATCTTAACAGCCGAGGAGGATGTTACGCATACATCGCAAACAGTTTTGGTGTCGGCGGTGGTATTGATATAGCAAACCACCGAATAGCCGGGGCTTTTTTCTTTTAATTGCAAAATAAGGTCCCGGTCTATCATATCCGCCATGGGGCAGCCGGCGTCGGGATTGGAAAGGAACACCCGCTTTTTGGGGGATAAAATCTTAACCGTTTCGGCCATAAACCTCACCCCGCACATAAGCACGGTGTTATGGGGGACTGTGGCCGCCTTTTGGCTAAGGCCGAAGGAATCCCCCGTATAGTCGGCTATTTCAATAATGTCCCGGGTTTGATATGAATGGGCAAGAATGCAGATACCCTTTTCCTTTTTAAGGCGGATAATCTCCTCCTGCATTTGGCTTATTGTCATTTACACTTACCCTCCGAACAATATTCGCAGCTTTCACAAGCGGGGAACAGGGACTTGTCGTAATCGATTCCGTTTTTCTTATAATAGTCCTCAACAGCAGCCTTCACCGCCTCCTCGGCAAGAACCGAGCAGTGCATTTTATGGGGGGGGAGTCCGTCGAGAGCCTCGGCAACGGCCTTGTTGGTTAAGGTAAGCGCTTCTGATATGGGTTTGCCCTTAATCATTTCGGTGGCCATTGAGGACGAGGCAATAGCCGAACCACAGCCGAAAGTTTCGAACTTAACGTCGGTTATAACATCGTTTTGAATTTTGAGATAAATCTTCATTATATCCCCGCATTTGGCGTTGCCGACTTCGCCGACACCGTCGGCGTCCTCAATAACACCCACATTCCGGGGATGCATGAAATGATCCATTACCTTTTCGCTATATAACATGTTCTCTTTTACCTTCTTTCAAATCCCTCCACACGGGGGACATATTTCTTAGTTTATCCACAACCTCGACCACTTTTTCAATGATGTAGTCGGCTTCCTCCTCGGTGTTGTATTCGCTAAGGGATATACGCAGCGAACCGTGGGCAATTTCATGGGGCCGCCCGATGGCAAGGAGGACGTGGCTTGGGTCTAGGGAGCCGGAGGTGCAGGCCGAGCCTGACGATGCCATTATACCCTTATCGTCAAGATAAAGCAACAGTGATTCCCCTTCGATTCCCTCAAAGCAGATGTTGACATTGCCGGGGAGGCGCTTTTGCCTGTCACCGTTGAGTATGGAATAGGGTATCTTAAGCAGGCCGTCAATGATTTTATCCCGCAATGCGGTTAGCTTAACGGCGTTTTCGTCGATTTTCGAGCATGCTTCCTCAAAGGCTGCCGCCATTCCCACAATACCCGGAACATTTTCGGTGCCGGGGCGTTTTCCCCGCTCCTGGGCGCCGCCTTCAATAAGATTGGTAAGCAGCACGCCTTTTCTGGCGTATAGCGCACCCACCCCTTTGGGGCCGTGGAATTTGTGGGCGGATATGGACAGCATATCCACCTTAAGGGACTTGATGTCGATATGGATATGACCTGCTGCCTGAACAGCGTCTGTGTGGAACAAAACTCCCTTGCTGCGGCATATTTCGCCGATTTCGGCAATAGGCTGGATGGTGCCTATTTCGTTATTGGCAAACATTATGGTTACCAGACAGGTGTCGGGGCGGATGGCAGCTTCCACCTCCTCCGGGCGGACCAGACCGTCTTCATGCACGTCAAGGAGGGTGATTTCATACCCCTGCTTTTTAAGTTTATTCAACACATGAAGAACGGCGTGATGCTCGAAGGCGGTGGAAACTATATGCTTTTTATTATTCTTTGCCCCTATCTGGGCAGCGGAAATTATGGCTTGGTTGTCAGCCTCGCTGCCGCCGGAGGTAAAGTAAATTTCCCTCGGTTCGCACCCTAAGTTTTTGGCGATAACCGCCCTTGCCTCGCTGATGGTGGCTGCGGCCTGCTGCCCTGCCGAGTACAGGGAAGAGGGATTGCCGTAATATATGTCGAAATAGGGCATCATTGCCTCTTTTGCAACCTGGCTTAACTTTGTGGTTGCAGCATTATCAACATAGACTTTCATTTTTTGCGCTTTCCCGGCGGGGTTGCCGCCGTATTTATACAATAGTTCTTTTTTTATTATATTATATCACAAATTATTCGGAAAATAAAGGGGTTGATAAATATCTTTCGCCCGTATCGGGTAAAATTATCACAATCATTTTCCCCTGGTTTTCAGGCCGCTTGGCGAGCTGGGTGGCTGCCCATACTGCGGCGCCGGAGGATATACCCACAAGCAGCCCTTCGGTGTGGCCCACCTCACGGCTTGCCTTGAAGGCGTCCTCGTGGTCAACGGTTATAATTTCGTCGTATATTTTGGTATTGAGAATCTCGGGAACAAAGCCTGCGCCTATACCCTGAATTTTATGAGGCCCCGGATTTCCGCCCGAAAGGACAGGGGATGCGGCCGGCTCTACGGCTACAACCTTAACCGACGGCTTTTTGCTCTTTAAATATTCACCTACGCCGGTTATGGTGCCGCCGGTGCCTATGCCGGATACCAGAATGTCAACCTGACCGTCGGTGTCTTCCCATATCTCCGGCCCGGTTTCTTTGCGGTGGATTTCGGGGTTGGCGGGGTTTGTAAACTGACCGGGGATAAAGCTGTTGGGTATCTCTGCCGCAAGCTCCTGGGCTTTGGCGATAGCACCCTTCATACCCTTTGGCCCTTCGGTAAGCACTATCTCGGCGCCGTAGGCCTTAAGCAGGCTGCGCCGTTCCACCGACATGGTTTCGGGCATGGTGATTATAAGCCGGTATCCCCTTGCGGCGGCCACCGAGGCAAGGCCTATGCCGGTGTTGCCGCTGGTGGGCTCTATGATTACCGAGCCTTCCTTTAAAAGTCCCTTTGCCTCGGCGTCGTCTATCATAGCCTTGGCAATTCTGTCTTTAACGCTGCCGGCAGGGTTGAAATATTCCAGTTTTCCCACCAGAGTGGCGGATAAATTATTCTTTTTACCGTATTTTCCAAGCTCAAGGAGGGGAGTTTTGCCGATAAGCTTATCTAATGATTTGTAAATTTTTGACATGAAAAAATACCCCTTTCGTTATAGTAAATATTGCCCTGCTGAAAAACAGCAGGGTTTTTAAGTTTATTTTATAGCTTCAAAGCCCTGTTTAAGGTCCGCTATTATATCGTCTATATGTTCGGTTCCCACCGAAAGCCTTACGGTGGTGGGTTTTATTCCTGCGCTTTCAAGTTCTTCACCGTTCATCTGGGAATGTGTGGTGGATGCGGGGTGAATTACAAGGGATTTAACGTCGGCCACGTTGGCAAGGAGGGAGAACAGCTTAAGGGATTCGGTGAATTTCCTGGCCTGATCCTCGGTGCCGTTTACCTCGAAGGTAAATATAGAGCCGCCACCGTTGGGGTAGTATCTGTCGTATAATTCCTTCATTTTTCCGCCGTCAAGGGAGGGATGGTTTACCCTTGAAACAAGGGGATGATTATTTAAAAATTCCACAACCTTGAGAGCGTTTGAAACATGCCGTTCCACACGCAGGGATAAAGTTTCAAGTCCCTGCAGCAGCAGGAACGCATTGAAGGGGGACAAAGCGGCGCCGGTATCCCTCATAAGAGTGGTGCGGATTTTAACCGCATAGGCTACGTTTCCGCAGGCTTCGGCAAACACAACACCGTGATAAGATGGGTTGGGTTTGGACAGCCCGGGGAATTTGTCGTTTTGAGTCCAGTCAAACCTACCCCCGTCAACAATCAAGCCGCCCAGAACGGTGCCGTGACCGCCGATGAACTTGGTGGCGGAATGGATGACAATATCTGCGCCGTGCTCGAGGGGACGGAAAAGGAAGGGGGTGGCGAAGGTGTTGTCAACCAGAACGGGAATACCATGCCTGTGGGCAATTTCGGCTACTTCCTCAAGATTTATAATGTCCGAATTGGGGTTGCCCAGCGATTCAAGGAAAACCGCCTTGGTGTTGGGACGGATTGCCTTTTCGAAGTTGGATGTATCGCTGCCGTCCACAAATGTGGTTTCAACCCCGGATTCCACAAGGGTGTTGGCAAAGTAATTGTATGTCCCGCCGTAAATGGTTTTGGACGAAACAATGTGGTCCCCGGCCTTGGCAATATTCCTTACGGCATAGTCAACCGCAGCGGCACCGGTGGCGGTGGCAATAGCGGCGGCGCCCCCCTCAAGGGCGGCTATACGCTTTTCAAGCACGTCGGTGGTGGGGTTCATAAGCCGAGTGTAAATGTTGCCGCCTTCTTTTAACGCAAAGCGGGCGGCTGCCTGAGCCGAGTCTTTGAAAACATAGGATGTGGTGGCATAAATGGGGACCGCCCGGGCATCGGTGGCCGGGTCGGGCCTTTCCTGACCTGCGTGGATTTGAAGGGTTTCAAATTTGTAGTTGTGTTCCGGCATGGTAGTTCCTCCGTTTATTAATAACATACTTTCCTTGTAGGTTTATGTGAATTATATCATAACATTATTTACCTGTCAATAGGTGATTAAAAATTTTTTCAAATTATATAGTTGGCCTGATCAATGGGTGTGCAGGCAATATCCGCCAGAGTTATGCTTTCAAGATAATCGTCTATAAGCTTATCAAGCTTCTGCCAGACGGGGAGGGTTTTGCATTCGGCAGACCTGGCACATTTGTTAACCTTGTCCCCAAGGCAGGCCACCGGAGCGAGGGAACCTTCGGTCAGCTTTAAAATGCTGCCCACCGTGTATTGGGAGGGCTTTTTGGTAAGCTTATAGCCGCCCCCTTTACCCCTAAGTCCGCTTAAATAGCCGGCTTTGGATAAAATGGAAATTATGCTTTCAAGATATTTTTCTGAAATATCCTGCCGCTGGGCGATTTCGGTTAACGGTATATATTCCCCGTTGTCGTGTTCGGCCAAATCTATCATTACTCTAAGGGCATAGCGTCCCTTTGTTGAAATAAGCATATTATAACCTCCTTATATTCCTATAATACCACAGTATTTATAGGATTTCAATAGGCAAATAAAAATAAAGCCGTGGAATACGGCTTTATTTTATCATGCGGATTATTTTTTATTAGCCTACTGTGATGGACACGCTGCAGGGCTCGGAGTCACCCAGATACCTTGAGTAAACATAGGTAAATTCGTCGGCGCCGGTGTAGCCTTTGTCGGGATAATAGGTGAAGGTGCCGTCGGAATTTATGGTAACCGTGCCGTGCTTTGGCGAAACAAGGATTTTAAACTGCATGGTTTCGTCCCTGTCGGGGTTAAGGGTGGAGTTTGTCGGGGTGTCCTTGGCGGCGGTAAACGAAACGGGGGACAGGGCATCGGGATTTATATCAAGGGTGCCTTTTATAAACTGATAGGTATATTCGTAAATAAGGCGCAACTTGGGGGATTTGGATTCATAGGCCTTGTTAAAATCGTCGAAGCCCATGTAATACATATTGATACAGTCACCGATATAGCCGTAATAGACGCCGTATTCGAGATACTGCATATACCGTTTTAAAAACAGTTCGTTGTTAATGGCCCTGCCGTCCAGCTCTATTTCAACACCCATGCCGAAGCGTTTAGCAAAGTTAGCGGTGTTAATTATCGAGGAAATGGGCCTGTCAAGTCCAAAGGCGTAGTTGGGTTGCATGACGGCCACGTCAAAGCCGTGCTCAGACCAGAGGGAATAGCCTGACGCCACGTAGTAGGGTATCCAGAAAAGCTGATAGCCGTGGTTATGGACTATGTCGCTGACGCCGTTTATAAGGACCATGTCATTTTCTTCGGCAGAGGCAGCCTCGTCATACCAGTAGTAGCCGTAAAACTCTATGTTTTTAAAATTCTGCTTGGACAGTTCGGCTTCAAAGAGGTTTATGTAATATTCCACCGCTTCAAGGCGCTTTTCAAGGTTTGAAAGGGTGTCGGCCTTGCCGTCACCGTCAAGGTCGCCGAAAAATCCGTTGGCTTTGGGGTAATACAGGGCTACATAAAACTTATACTTGTATCCGTCGCCAAGGCCTAAGGCCTGTTTAACCTGACCGGCGGCTTTTTCAAGAGCGTTTATGTTGTAGCCTTCCTCAAAAAGCGTTTTTACAAGCCATTCGCAGTCGGATTTGGTAAAAGCGGCGTGTCCGGCGTTGCCGGAAGGCAGGCTGCCCGACATTAAAAACAGATATCCGTCAAACAGTATATCCTTCATTTCCCCGTTAGCGTCAATATATGCAAGAAGGGGAAGGAATTCCTCTTGGGTGCGTTTTCTTGAGGTTGAATGATAGACAAGGTATAAATCCTCCACGCCGCCGAGGACGTTTTCATCGGGAGCGGCGTATTTGTCCACCATGAATTTATCCTTTATGTTAAATCCGCTGTCTTTGAGGGTTTTAACCGAAGAATCCACCTTTTTGGTGCCTATAACCTCAAGCTCGTCGCAGCCGGCCCAGGTTGCCATGTCGAAGGCAAAGCAGACAAAGCGGGCAGCAACGGGGGTTTCAAGTTCAAGAGTTCCCTTGGCGATACCCGGATCAGCTGAAATATCAGGCTTTATCCTGCCAGCCAGATACCAGTTTTGTCCGTCGGTGGAAAGATAGACGCTTATGTAATCGGGGGCATACACCGCCCATTGGGTTATATGGGTAAAGGAGGCCTTAAATTCGGACACCGCCGAAACCTTTGTAAGGTCGAAGAATACATCCCGGTGGGAGCCACGGTTGAATTTGAAGAAAAAGCCGTTGTGAATGTCGTAGGTGGTGGCATACACCCCGTCGGTCATAAGCTTTGAGGTTACGGGGGTGTTATTGGACCAGCATTCCTCCTCCACTTTTGAAACATGGTGTATCTGAGGGTAAAGGCCTTTAATAAGGTTTATTGTTTTATTGTAGTCGGGGTCCGACGACGGCCAGTATTCGTCCTTGGTTACCTTGGGAATCGAAAGGGCGGGATAAAGGGTTTTGTTTTCAACCTCGTCTACATAGGCGATAACCTTAACTTCCTCAATGTAAAAGGCGGTGCAGTCGGTTTCGGCAAGGGTGAATTTTACATATCTTGCGGTGATTTCGTATTCCAGCTCAAGGACGTAGGTGAAAATTTCCTGCCTGTTGTCGGTGGGGGCGTAAACCCGGCCCACTTGAGTCCAGTTGGTTTTGTCCGACGACACCGAAATTCCCACCGCCACGGGGAAGGAAACGCCGGTGGCGGGGTTGTTGTAGGCATACAGCTCAAAGCCCGAAATGTTGTTCCTGGCCGACGGGAAATTTATAACAATTTCCATTTCCTTTCCGCCGGTGTAGCCCACCCAGGTTTTCCCCTCAAGGAATTGGCTTATATTGCCGTCGGTAAGCATTTTATTGCTGTCGGGATGGTTGGCGTCGGCAGTTCCGGTTGTGGTGTAGGCCACGCCTTTGGCTATGTTGGTTCTGTATTTCGAACGGTCGGCTTTGCTTCCAGAAATGGCTTTCAGAGCGGCCGAACGCTGGTCGGCGGTTAACTCCTCAAGGCCGTATCTTTTGTTTATGGCCTCAACCCAGTCCTCCCTTGTCTGGCCGGAGGGGATATTGGCCACAACCATGACCTCGTCAAGGAATATCCACGCCGCATTCTTGTTTACAATGAATTTGACGTATCTGGCCGACACGGAGCGGGTAAGTGTAAGGGTTGCTATCTGCATGGTGTCTTCCTCATATTTACCCATTGTCAGACGCCCCGCCCGTTCCCAGTTGGCATTATCTGAGGATATGTAAACCGAAATGGAGGAGGGGGCCGCAATGCCGGCAACGCTGGTGCAAAGGTAGCTGACTTTGAATTCATACAGCTTATCCATAACCTCGCCCAAATCCACCACTATGGTTACGCCCGATTCCGAGCCGGGGGCATAGCCCACCAGCTTGCTATCGGAATAGCCGACGCCGGTGGTGGGGGCAAAAAGGTTGTCAGTAAGCTCGCTGTTATAGGTGTCGGGGTAAGCTTCGCCGGGTTCTACGGTGGAGGTATAGGGTTTACCCGTGGATACCACGGTGGCATATTCATATACTTCCGGCTCTTCCTCGCTTGATTCGTTTTGCGAAGGTTCGGAGGATTCGCCGGACGATTCGCCACCGGTGCTGTCCGTTTGGGAAGTACCGTTGCTTTCCTGGCCGGCTGACGAAGGCTCCTTTGAGGTTTCTCCGCCGCTGCTGCCGCAGGCGACAAGGACTGATGACACGAGGATTAATAGGGCGATAAGCAAACACAGTTTTTTCATGGCGCTTTCCTTTCAAAGAGAAGTGTCCTTATATATTGGTTTGTTATTTCAATAAGCCCAAGGCTTTGCCTGCATAGCCGGTAATTATACCCGCCAAAGCCGCGAACGCAATGGAAATTACGGGGGATTTCTTTTTCAATACTATTATAAGGCAGGTAATAAATATAACCGCCGAGCAGGCAAAGGAAAAGTTGAAAAAGTCGGTTATGGTTGTTTTGCCGGTTACAAAGACACCAAGGAACACCGACAGGGCGGCTGCGGCGATAAGACCAATGGCAACCGGCTTTATTCCGCTAAGAATTGCCGATATATATCTGTTTTCACGGAATTTCATAAAAAATTTCGCCACTATCAGAATGACTATAAATGAAGGAAGTATTACTCCGAGGGTGGCGACAATGCCGCCGATTATTCCTCCCCTTTCCACCCCTATATAGGTGGCAATGTTCACCGCAAAGGGGCCGGGGGTGGATTCGCTTACGGCAATAAAGTTGGTTATCTCCTCAAAATCAAGCCAGCCCCGGGATATAACCTCCTGCTGTATAAAGGGGAGCATGGCGTATCCTCCGCCGAAGGTGAAGGCTCCTATTTTGAAAAACACCCAAAAAAGCTCAAGCAGCACCATGTTTATCCCCCTTTCCGGCAAAGGCAAGGCTGAATATAAGCCCGCAAGCTCCGCCGCAGGCGATTATGAGTATGGCGGAAAGGTCGAAAAATGTAACCAGCACAAAGGCCGCCGCCACCAGCGTATAAGAAAAAATGTTTTTGGGGCATTTTTTATACATGGTGAGAAAGCCTTTAAGCACCAGCGCCGCAACACCTGCTCTTATGCCTGCAAAGGCATAACGGACTGCTTTGTATTCCGAAAAGCTTCTTAAAAAGAAAGCTATAATAGTTATAATAAAAAGAGATGGCAAAACCACTCCGCAGGTGGCTGCCAGCGAGCCCCAGAAGCCTGCCACCCGGTAGCCTACGAAGGTGGCGGAATTTATGGCAATAGGGCCGGGGGTGGATTCGGAAATGGCGAGCATTTCAAGAATTTCGTCATCGTTTACCCAGCCGTGCTTTTCCACCGTTTCACGCTGGATAATGGGTATCATGGCATAACCTCCCCCGAAGGTGAAGGCGCCGATTTTTAAAAAGGTTAAAAACAGCTTTAAGATTTTGTTGTCTTTCATTGCATTATCCGTAAAATATTTTTATTATTTTATCACATTTGGTTTGTTTTGTAAACACAAAACAAATTAATTAATATGAAATTTATTTTACTTTTGTCTTGACTAGGTATTTATTTGGTGTAAAATAAAAGCAAAGGAGGATGTTGAATTTATGCCAATCACACCGTTAACCGGTGATTCCGGAGTTTATTTTTACATAATACTTGCCGTGGTTGCAGCTGCGGCGGTCTTTGCCCTGTTTGCCAGGCGGAGGAAATAAGGGGATATTTTTTTATCAATGCTTGATTTACTGTCGTTGCAGAAACATTTTATATTAAAACATCTGACCGAGGGCGGTGTGGCTGTTGATTACACCATGGGAAATGGTAATGACACCCTCTTTTTGTCACGCACTGTTGGAAACACCGGCAGGGTTTTCGCCTTTGACGTTCAAAACCAAGCACTTGAGTCAACCAAGAAACTGCTTGAGGAAAACAACGCCCCTAAAAATTACACCCTTATACTTGATTCACATCATAATCTTAAAAAATATGTTAATGTTCCGGTCAATGCCGGAATGTTTAATTTAGGTTGGCTGCCCGGGAGCGATAAGTCCGTAACCACAAGGCTGGAAACCACGCTTCCTGCCATAGCCGACGCCATTGATGTTTTAGCCCCGGACGGTGTTATTATTGTAGCCGTCTACCCCGGCCACCCAGAGGGGGAGGAGGAGGGGAAGGCTATTTCAGAATATCTTTCCCGCCTTGACAGGCGAAAATACACCTGCGCCGTCTTCCGTATAGTAAACTCCCCGTCGTCGCCCTATTTTTTCGTGATTGAGAGCAAATAAAAAATGAGCCGTCCGGCTCATTTTTTTGTTTATGTTTTCAGTTAAGCATAAAGGTTATTATAACCGGGTTGTGGTCGGTGTTTGCAAAGCCAAAATCCAGCGCCTCGCTTTTAACAATGGTTACGTTGGGAGAAACCAGAAAGCCGTCAATGGCGGCGCAGTAGGAAACCCCTTTTTCATAGGGAATGTCGGCATACCTTGTGGTGGGCACCGGGTTTTGGGCGTTATATCCTGCAGTAATGGTGAAATTGTCGGGAATGGTGCCTTCGGGTATGGGCTGGGCCCAGGAGTAAAATTCCTTGGCTTTGACCCCAAAAACATCTCCGGAGTTGCCGAGTAAATCTTTATTAAAATCACCGCCGCAGATAACATAGTTTCCGGCGTTGTATTCCTGTGTTGCAATTTCAATAAGCATTTCAAGCTGCTTTGTGGATGTGGTGCCATCCTTGGTATAGGCCGAAAGATGAAGGTTGATAAGCACAAGGTACTTGCCGTTTTCCAGCGGTGCCTTGGTAATGGAAAGGCAGCGGTCAAGGTCGAGGAATTTTCTGAATCCCCCTTCAATGGGAAGGCTGCGCCGGAGGGCGGAGGTTATTTCATACCCCGACAGGGTAAGGATTCCCGATTTGGAACTGCCGTGGGGTGAGGTTATGGGGTAGAAAAGATAGGGTGAGTCATAATTGACGGCAAAAACCGAGGTTTTTTCGGGAAATGCCGAAAGTATCATCTGGCACTGGTCAACCTGATAACTGCGGGTGGAACCGAAGTCTACCTCCTGTAAGAGCATAAAGTCGGCGTTTAGCTCTTTAAGCTTTTGCATAACGCCGTTGGTGTTGGCGATAACCGCATTTTTGGAAAACGCCCTGGATTGGGTTCCCCCGTCCATGAAAAAGGTATAGTTGTCGCTGTAGGCACCGAAGCCTAAGTTCCATGTGACGGCGGTGTATTCGGTGCCTGTTTCAACCTTAACCTGTGACGGATTTTCAATTTCAAGGTCTTGGTTGTCGGGTATCCGGTGGTAGGCAATAAATACATAAGACACATACCCTACCGCAACAAGCAGGACAAGGGCTATCAGAGAGCTGATAATCTTAAAGAAGGTTTTTGCCGGACTTTTTTTATTTTTAATTTTCTTTCTTTTTTGCGCCATTGGTATTCCCCCCGCTTTATCCCTTTTTGACTATTATATACGGGTTGCTTTTATTTTTCAAGTATTTTATGGCCTTGCGGATATGGTTACCTCGGTTTTTCCGGGGTAGGTTACCACCTCGCCTGAGGGGGTGCGGTTAAATGTGGCCGATGGCACGGCAATGCCGGGCAGGCGGACGGCACCGTTAATGTAGGTGTAATCGGTTACCTTAACCGGATTTTCGTCCACAAAAACTCCTGTGATAAAAACAGGGGGCGAAAAGGTGTCGGTTAGCACCGTGTCTGTTGCCGCCGTGTTCCCGTAATTATATAAATTGTAAACTAAATAAACCATATCGCTTTGGTCGGTGTTTTGGGCTTTGAACATTATTATATCGGTATAGCATTCAACCGGCGTCACCACCTCCGCTTCCCCATTTTTTTCAAGACCATTGGCCTTTAAGGACACACGGTTTTTTATTACCGAACCCGTTTCAAGTCCGGCATAGGTGGTGGGCTTTGCCTTAAACCACAAATTTATGTTGTCGTTGGTGCCTATTCTGAGTATTTTAAAGACCGCAAAGCCTTCCTCCTCCCTGCCCTCAATTTCCCCCGAAAATTCCCCGTTGACATACAGCTTTCCCCTGCCGCATAGTGACAAGGTTTTTTTGCCGTCATGAGAACCGAGGTCGGTAAAAAGCATAGCGTCCCGTATTGAGTTAAATGAGGTATTTACAATGGAAGCCACATAGGTTATACCCCCCTTGGGGGTGTAACCGTCATCAATGGTTTTAAGCTGAAGTCTTATTGGCGACGACGATGGCATTTTAGCCGTTATATCTTGGCTGCCCAGCGAAAGATTTGCAAAATTCTCCGGCATATATCTCCCCCCTTGACATTACATTTTATGCGCAAAGGAAAAAAGGGGACAAAATTGCCCCCTTCTACCCTAAATAATTATTACCTCTGTTTCAAAAACACCGCTTTCTTCGGTGTATTCGGTTTGAAAGACACCGTTTTCGATAGTTATCTGACTGTCAAAAACAATCATATTACCCCCGTCTTTAATACCCGTCCCGTATCGATTTTAACTATGTTGGAAACATAGGCTACCCCGGAGGTATCTTTGATGCGAAGCTGCGTTTCCACCGTTCCCCCGTCGGGGAACCCCAGTGTTTCGGTCTGTGAAAGGGTGAAAGCTATTTCGTAGTCGCCTATGGTAGCGTCGGACTGGGTCTTTTGGGAAAGAATTGCCCCCGATTCATCGGTAAAAACCACCGATAATGTGGCAACTTCATTTGCCTTTAACGGGGTGGTAAACCTTATTGTGGGGGTTGAACCTCTGTACATATAAAGCCATCCTTTTCCGGCCGGCGGACGGCTGCTTACATTTTCAGTATAAAACAGGCTTTTTAGCTTTTCAACTTTTACCCCCCGTTTCTCCCTTATAAACAAAACAGTTCTTTGATTTTTGTTCGCCTTGACAAAAAGGCCGTGGGCATGTATACTTTTTTAAAACAGCAAGGAGTTTGGAAATGGTTCTTGACATTATAAGACACGCCGACCCCGATTACGCCAACAATACAATAACCGAATTCGGCCGCCTTGAAGCAAAGGCTCTGGCCGAATATCTAAAAGACGATGAAATACACCGCATCTACACCTCCCCCCTGGGACGGGCAATAGATACGGCGAAACCCCTTTGCGAAATAAAGGGAATGGATTACACCATACTTCCCTGGACCGCCGAAAGCATGGATTATATGCGCAGATGCAACAAGCCAGAACAATGCTCCTACCGCTTTTCCATATTAAACGGAGTGGAGGACTTTACCGACTTTACCGACGAGGAAAGAAACGGCTCCCTTGAAATGCTTGTCGAAAGCTCGGATGAATTTTTGGCATCCTTAGGTTATGTCCGGGAGGGGGCAAGATACAAAATAGTGTCTCCCAACGACGATAGGATTTTGGTGTTCTGCCACGGAGGATTCGGTGCCGCCTGGATATCCCATCTGCTTATGCGTCCGCCTGCCATGGGCTGGTGCGATATAAGGCTTACCACCACCAGCATTACAAGATTTGTGTTTGAAAATAATGCCGAAGGCTATACTTTTCCGGTAAACCGTTTTATTTCGGCAACCAACCATATATCGCTGGCGGGACTGAGATTAAACAACAGATAAATAATAATGCCCGGTAAACCGGGCATTTTTTATTTCTTTTCGTCGAAAAGGGTGTAGCTTCCCGTTTCGGCGATTTTTCTTAAGTCCCTGGGGGTTGTAATTTCGATTTCACTGTCTATTCCGCAAAAGCGTTTTTGATTCGGCCCCAGGTGGTTGTCGGTGCCGGCAAGGCGAAACAGGTTGTAATACTTTGCATATACCTCAGCCGCGCCGTTTTCGGTGTCGTTGCGGTTGGAGTTTAAAACCTCCACCCCGTGGACATGGCGGGGAAGCAGGCGGATCATTTCTATATAGGACGATTCCCTGAAGGGATGGGCCTGAACTATAAAGGCACCCTCGCACATAAAAAACTCAAGACATTGGCGGATAGGCATATCCACGATTTCCGGGTGGGCTTTAAGCCATTCCTTATCAAGACCGTAAACTAAAAAATCCATTCCCCCGTGGGGGTGGCAGGTATATTCAAAGCCGAAAAACACCTTTAAATTATGCTTTTCCCCCTCAGCTTTGGCTATCTCGTAGCCATGGCTGTATTTATCTATCCATTCCTCCCAGGACAGGTTGTAAGGTATTCCCCTGCCGCAGACAAAGTGGTCGGTAATGAATATACCGGCGTAGTTTTGGGATTGATAATATTCGGCCACGCTTTTGGCCGGGGCGTGGGCGCAGGGTGAAACTTCGGACGTATGGCAGTGGAGTTCGTAGCGAAACATATAAACCTCATTTACAGTAAATATTCAAGTATAATATTTCCTTTTGGATACATAATAATAACAACATTACACAAAGGAGAATTTTTCATGGCCGATAATCAAAACGACAGACAACAGAAAAATCAAAATCAAAACCAAAATCAAAACCAAATCAAAACCAGAACCGTAACGAAATGAGAAACGACAACCGGGGCGAAAACCGGGCTGATAACCGCAACAGAACCGAAAATGCAGTAAGGGAAAACAACAAAAACGAAAAGAAAAAGCAAACAAGTCAAAACCAGAACAAATAGCAATCAAGCAAACGTCTGCCGGGCAACGGCAGACGTTTGTTATATTAACCTAATATGATGCCTTCGTCAATAACGGCTGCTACCGTTTGATTATTTATTTTAATGGCGGCAAGCTTATTTTTCTCTATTACAAAGGTAACCTTGTTTCCGCCCATGGTGCGGTAGGAATATTCGTTTGTGTTAACATAAGTGTCGGGGCTTTCGGTAAGGGCTGTGACCGAAATCATATAGCTTATGGCCGAGCTGTAGCGGGTGTATTCGGCAGAGGCAACGTATTCCTTTTCGCCATTTTCGTCAAGTCGGTAGACACCCTTGCCGTCTTTTTCCCGGTAAAACATAATGTTTTCACCGTCGGACAGGGTAATTTGAATCGTTAACAGACCGTCCTCATAGATTATCATCACTTCATGTGCTTCTGATGATGTGCCGGCGGGAGTGTATACAAGGACAAATTTGCCGTCTACAAGTTCCGACTTGCCTATTTTTATAACGGTGTTCTTTATTTCGTCTGCGATAAAATGGTTATTGTGGTAATGGACTTCAACCTGATTTACAGTGGTAAGGTTGGGGGTGGCGTTAAATGCCCTGCCCAGAGGGGAGGACAGTCTGCCGGAGGAGGAAATTTCAAGAATTGCCGCAGGCATTGCTATTTCCCCGTCTGTTACATAAAACAGAAATTCGTTGTCGTTGTTTAACCGGGTGACAAAATATGCCGGGACTTTAAGGGTTGTTTTTTTGCTGCCGTAATAAACATTTACGGGATTAATGTTTATGTAAACGTATTCCGGCGCATCGCCGTTTTTAATTCCCTCGCCGAAGGATGTTATATAACCCGAAAATACCGATATATTTTCGTCAAAGGCAAAGTTTATTGTCATATCCAGTCCGGCGGGAAGGGGGATATCGGTAACGCCGAAGTATTCAAGAACGTTTTCCCGGGTGGTATCAAAGGTGTCAAACCCTTCCGGGGTGGTTTTTATAAGAGAAGCGTTTTGACCGATATATTCAACGGCGGCTTCCTCGTTTGCCGTGACAACAGAGGGGTTTGTTCCCTCAAGCCTTATTGAATAAATGACGTTTCCGTCGGTAAAATCAAAGGTTTTGGTTTCAAACTGATATAAAGCCGGGGTTTGTGAAAAGGTGGGGGTTAGGGCATTTATAAATATTCCGAATGATTCAAACGCTTCTTTCGGATAGTCAAAGCCCGAAACATGTTTAAGCTTCATTCGTAATAAGTCGGCTTCAAAAATATCCTCTTTACCTGCAAGACGGTAAAACAGTCTTTGGCCGTCATTTGTTTCCACCGACACCGCCATTCCGGCTTTGTCCCGGACAACGGTAAGCCTGCCGTTGTCATTTGTCAAAACCATGGTGTATGGCAGTTCGGTTGAATTTATGCGGTCGACTGTCGAAAGGGTTTTCTTAAACTCCGCCGACAGATATACCAAAATCTCCTTATCGGAGTTTATAAGAGATGTAATTTCTTGGGTTTTCGTATCATCTACAAGGCAGTTAAGGCTCTGCTTGGGAATAACCGCAAAATAAGCGGATCCATCGTCTGAGGGATTGTCAAAGTCCAAAAAGATATATTCGGTTTCCTCGTCAAGCAGCATCAGATAGAAATGGGGGCATTTGACAACAACCGTACCTGAATAGTTTTTCGATAATGAGTAGGTAACGTTTACATACAATGTAATAACCCATTTATTGCCGTAAGTTTCAACCTTATCACCGAAATATTTTATTGTGCCTTCAAAGGCGCCTTTTGCATTTGCCAGAGCGTCGGCAAAGGCAGAGTCACCGGGATTTTCGGGAATTTCAAAGGTGTAGCCCGATGTTTCTATAAGATGTTTTTTGCTTTCCTCAAAGGTGGGTTCGATAACTACGGTTTCCGATGTTTCATCGGAGGATTCATTGCTTTCGTCGCTGATTTCGTCAATATCAGATTCGTTGCTTTTATCATCCGGCGTTGACGGGGTAAGCGACAGTTCCGAAAGGCTGCTGTTGTCACCTGAAACCGGTGTAAAGGCAGAGCCGAAAAGCACCACTACCAGGGTTACTACGGCCACAAGGGCAACGCAGGCGAAAAGAAGGGTGGCTTTGACAAGATTTTTCCTTTGCTTTGCCCGCTCGCGCCTTGCTTTTTCAAGAATATCTCTGGTGCGGTCGGAATAGCTTGTCATTGATTTCCGCCCCCTTTCTTTGAAAATAGCGTTTCAACCACAATTTCGCTGCTTGTCCGGCTGGAGGCGGCGTACAAAACCCGTTTTCTGCCGGCGGCGATTATTTTTGAAACGAAATTCACATCCGTGCCGGTGACAGCGGATATTTGAGTTTTATTTAATTTTTGAAAGAAATACAAAAACAGTATGGGCTTAGCCTTTGATTCGTAATGGGATAAAATATCGAATTTTATCTTATCTTCGGCTGTTTTAACTATAAACGACGAAACCCACAGGCTTTCGGGTATGTCTTTAATCTGGCCGAAAAGATTAGAAAGCACCGCCTTTTGGGGCTTTCTTTTTGTCCGTTCCTTTATTGCGTCATCGAGGGATTTGTAAAGGAAAACGGCAATATCCCCGTCGGTTTTAAGACTTGGCCGCTTTAACACCAGCTTAAGGAAGGCGGTTTCCATAAGGTCTTCGGCAATATTGAAGTTGCCTGTGGCTATATATGCGTAGTAAACCATATTGTCGCTGTATTCGACAACAAGTCCTTCCAGTCCGGCCTGGCTGCCCTTGAGGAAGGCTTTGTAGTTTTCAAGACTGTTTTCAGGCATATCCGCATTCCTTTCACATATATTTTATACTTTAAGCTTATAATTTTTAACCGGTTAAAATGATAACACATAAAATGCCAAAAATCCAGTACAAAGGCATTAAATTTATTAATTACGACATTTTTCGTATATTTTATTTAAGACTATAAACGCTTTAAAAAGCATTCGAATTTTCCGTTATTCGTTGTTATCACCCCGTAGGTATGGTTAAAGCCTATGCTGCCGGGGTTAAGCAGAGTTATTTTGTCCTTTTCAATAATAACTTCCCGGTGGGTGTGACCGAAAAGGGAAAGCACAGCTCCCGCCGCTTTGGCCGACGAAAGAAGATGCTCGGTTGTATCCTTTACCCTTTGAATATGTCCGTGGGTGGCATAGATTTTAACACCGTCAATGGTGTCGCAATATACGTCATGCCCGGGGCGGAAAATGTCCCGATTACCCTTGATTTTTATAATATCAAGGCCGGGGAAAGCGTTTTCCAGTTCTGAAGCATCACCAAGACCGTCCCCTAAAAATATAACCTTAGCGGGGTTTTCGGCTTTGGCAGCGGCTATCATGGGTTCGGAGTTTGAATGGGAGTCGGAAAAAACTACAATTTTCATAAAACCCCCGTATTCGGCAGTATTTTTTGATTATTATATCACGATTGATTATTTTTGACAATAGGCGATTATTAGGGTAAGATAACGCTTTGTTTTAAGTTTTATATTGATTTTTTTAAAGTATCAGGTATACTAATGTTAATTAAACAGAAAGGACGGCGAAATATATGATAAATATCGCCATGTTTGACTCCAAGCCCTACGACAGGGAGTCTTTTGAAAAATATAACGGAAAAGACGGCGTTTTCATTAAATACTTTGACACCCGCCTTACCGCAGATACCGCAGGCCTTGCCGAAAACTGCGACGCCGTCATTGTGTTTGTTAATGACGACGTAAACGAAAAGGTTATAGAACGGCTGTATGACGAGGGAGTAAGGCTTATTGCCCTCCGCTGCGCCGGATTCAACAACGTGGACGTTAAAGCCGCATTCGGCAAAATCCATGTGGTGAGAGTGCCTGCCTATTCCCCCTATGCGGTTGCAGAGCATGCAATGGCCTTGCTTTTAACCTCAATCAGGCGGACTCACAAAGCTTATATCAGAACAAAGGATTTCAACTTCAGCTTAAACGGACTTATGGGCTTTGACCTTTACGGCAAAACCGTGGGCGTTGTGGGGACTGGTAAAATCGGCAAGGTGTTTATTAACATCTGCAAAGGCTTTGGCATGAACGTTAAAGCCTATGACCTGTATCCCGACAAAAATCTTGATGTTGAATATACTTCGTTAGACGAACTGTTTGAAAAAAGCGACATTATATCCCTTCACTGCCCCCTTACCAACGACAACTATCATATGATAAACCGGGACTCTATTGCCAAAATGAAACCCGGAGTTGTTATAATAAACACCTCCCGGGGACAGCTTATCGATGCCGAGGCTCTGCTTGACGGAATAAAGACAAAAAAAATAGGCGCCGCCTGCCTTGACGTCTATGAGGAGGAGTCGGATATTTTCTTTGAAGATAAGTCGGGGCATATTATTCAGGATGACGTTCTGGCCAGGCTTCTGACCATGCCCAATGTGCTGCTTACCTCCCACCAGGCCTTTTTGACAAAGGAGGCCCTTGAAAATATAGCCGCAACCACCATTAACAACATTAAAAGCTTTTTCGAAGGCGGGGTTCCCGACAACGAAGTCTGCTACCGCTGCGGCAGGGTTGAGGAATGCAAGCGTGACAGACGGGACAGGTGCTTTTAAACGCCTGCTTTACGGTGTTTTTAACTCAAGAATATTCCCGATCTGCTTTATGAAAGCCGGTAATTCTTCAAAAAGCACTTTACTGACAATATCCCAGTTGGTATCGTCATAATTATGAACCAGCCTGTGGCGCATACCCGAAATTTTATACCACGGAATATACGGGTATTCTTCCTTTGTTTCATCACTTATACGATATACCTGCTCGCCAATGTTGAAAAGCGGGGTTGTTACGGTCCATTGAACGGTAATTTCTGAAGCAATGCGTTTTTCATCAATATTGTTGTCGCTGATATATTTCAAAAGCTTTGTGCCGTAATTTACGATTTTCAACATTCTTACTTCATCAGATTTTTTCATTCAATACCCACCCCTTCCTTCATTATGGAATGGTATATAGATGAATCCTTATTTATTTCGCTAATCTCATAAACATCCACCGGCTTGAGTGTTTTAATATAAAGCTCCTCGGCAACGGCAAAAATGTCGGTGGGGTTAAAACGCTTACCGCCGAATATTACAAGGTCGATGTCGGATTTTTCGGTGGCATCGCCCCGGGCATAAGAACCGAAAAGCAACGCTTTTTCGGCATTGTATTTGCGTAAAATGGGTTTGATTATTTCCTTTAACTTATCCTGCGCAATAATCGACTCCATTAAAATCCCTCCCTTACGGTTAAACAATAACATATTTTACCCTTTTTGTCAATTAACTTTACCACACATGAATTTATTAAAGGAGTTGCCATACATGAAAAGCATTAAACCCGGCAGGGGGCCTTCCAAGCTCAGTGCCATCGGCTATACAGCCGCTGCCGTTTTCGGTGTGATGTGGTGTATAATAGCCGGATCCATGGGTGCGGGGATGATGATTCCCTTTGGAGTGTTTTTTATTATCTTTGCCATATGCGGTGCGGTTTACTCCTATAAAAACGCCACCTCCGATAACAGGTATTCCATTGTTGACATTGTGGACGAATCCGAGGAATCCGATCCGTTAAATCAAAAATATGGAAAAAAGCATTCGTCAAACCAAACGCCCGACAAAAAAAGGGGAACAGCGTTGCCTTCTGTCCCTATTGCGGCGTTAAGGTGGAATCGGCCTTCGACTTCTGCCCTTCCTGCGGAAACCGACTCCCCGACTGATTTTACCCTTCCCTGCGCTTTTTGAAAGGAGTTTAAAATGAAGCGTCTTGTTGCAATTATCCTTGCCGTCGTCCTGACCGGGCTTGCGGCCTGTTCGTCAGGCGGCAGCCGGACGGAAAATAAAATCGAGGATATGTCCTTTGGCATTTCCTTTAATTATGACGAAGGGTGGACACGGGAGAATGCCGAAAGCGGCATTGCCCTTAAATCTTCTCCCGACACATCAGGGGTTTCCCATGCCCGTATAACCATAACCGCCATACAAACCGGTCTTACAAACGTGGGTGAATACTGGGACGCCTACCAGTCCTCCCTAAAAGCCGCTTTTACCGATTACACCTTGAAAAAGGAATTTACCGGGGACGAGGCGGTTAAGCTTGACGGCAAAGACGCTGTGAGAATAGAATACACCGCATCCGTCGGCGGAGAAAAATACCGTTTCGGCATTGTCCTTTGCATACGGGACGGATATGTTTACAACATTTTACTTACGGCAAAAGACGGTGTTTTCGACACCCATTCACCCTGCCTTGACACCATTACCGGCAGTTTCAAGTGGATTGGCAATTACACAGGTGACGAAAGCAGCGAAACATCCACCGGCGGCAAAGTTGAAAGCCCCAACGAGGATTACTATTTCGAATTGTCAGCCGGCTGGCAGGTTATCCGCAACGACGGCATGACGGCGGTAAAACCCGTTGACGGGAATGCATCGGTTTCTGTAACCGCCTTTTCCCTTGACGAGGACAAGCAAAACTACGGCGCATACAACTACTGGAAGGAGTATGAGGTCGAGCTTAAAAAAACTTATCCTACCTATGTGCTAACAAAGGAATATACCGACAACGAGCCAAAGCTTGACGGCGTGGCCGCTACCCGCAAGGAGTATGACATAACCATAGACGGGGTAAAATACAGGTATATTCAGGTTATATGCATATTGAACGGCTATGTTTATTCGGTTATGTTCACATCAAACGAAGCCGAGTTTGACAAATACTACGAAGCGTTTGACAAAATAATTGACTCATTTAATTTTATTTAATTTATAAAAAAGGATTGACAAAACCAACAAGGCGTGTTATAATACGCTTCGCCGGCTCAAAAGGGTCGGCAACATACGGGGGTTTAGCTCAGCTGGGAGAGCATCTGCCTTACAAGCAGGAGGTCACAGGTTCGAGCCCTGTAGTCCCCACCAGAAAAACCACTTTTGTCTACCATGGCAAGAGTGGTTTTTTGTTTTAGTTTACTGTTTTTACAGATAAAAATTTGAATATATATTTTAGGATTTCAATAGCATATTGGCACATCGATAACATTTTTTGGTTGCTGAAAAGTAAAACGATTGAAATAATTCAATTTTTTGGTATAATAAAAGATCAGAAAGTCGGTGTATTATGAGCGGCGAATTTAAGCAATCATTTAGGAAATACATATTATGTCTGTTTTTTATTTGTGCGGGATCATATTTAGCAATCCGTTTTTCGCTTTGGGGAATTGAGGAAATCAAAGCAAATCATATATCATTCGCTGTTTTTTGTTTTGGTTTCGCTTTCTTTGGATTATTGTTAGGATTTTTATCAATTTTTATTTTCCGTTTCAATCGAAATGCATACATAAAAATTGACAATAGCAAAATTGATGCGCGATTCGGGTGGGGTGAAGAACTGCATGCCAAGTTGAGTGACATACAAAATGCAGAAATTATTGGGAAACATTTGAAGCTTTATGTCGACAACAAAATTATTTGGATTTATAATTTAGTAAATGCAAAAAACTTATGCGAATATATATTATCGCGTATAACAAAAAGCGACTTACCTGTTAACATTGAAAACATAAAGCTTCAGTTACATAAAGTAAAGAAACAATATATAACCTTTTTAATAGCAACAATCATTTCAGGCGCTTTTCTTTTTATCAATCTTGGATGGTGTTTCTTTTTAACTGATGGAAAACTTCTCAGTGATTTTTCAAAAACTGATGAAATTATTTTTTTAGCATTTACATTTGCAGAAATTTTTACGCTAATTTTAACTTTTTGGTTAGCAAACAAGTGTGGTAAAAAACTTGATATGCTCAATATGTTAAAAAAAAATGATTTTATCGGCTTTAGCGTTGGAACATAAAAGCGACGATCTTGATAAATATTCCAATATAATCATTAAAAAGTATTTCGATCACTATATTTACCGTATTGTCGTTTATACTCCAAAAGAAAATATTTATGCTTATATGCTCGAAAGGTTCGACATCAAAACACTATCCTGGGTGTATTGTTATGAATCAGTAAAAGGATTTAAAATATTGTCAGAATTGTATGACGATTTGGATAGTTCTTTTGAAGATGTGATTCTGGAAGATTAATTACATAGAATTTGATTAGCAAAATGTTTAGCAACCTAGGCCATTAACTTTTTATATTAAAGCAGCCTTAAAGGCTGCTTTTTAATTTTCCCGAACCGGTCAACGCCTGTTACAATCACAGTTAGATTGCAATTGACTGGAAAACATAATTGTGTTATATTAAAATCATGTAAACACCGTTGTGGTTAATTGGAAAATCCCATTACAACCTCGGATGACAGTTCGGGTTAAAATTTGTTATAAGCAGTTTGGAAATTGTGCCGAGCATTTAGAAGAATCAACTTAAAAACGTCTATCAAATGACACTTGAACATTTACAGACATTAACACCGGCAGCGTGGTTATTTACAGGAGTATCAATGAAAATATTAAGTAAAATTACACTTACGGCTTTGCTGCCGCTTATAATAATTACCCTCTTCGCCTGCGGTATGACCCCGGGTGGCATAGGTGAAAGCCATGCCGAAAGCAAAGACTTGACTAGTCAGCCGGAGGAAAGCAGCCGGGAGGATAATTATTCAAGTAAAGAACCTGAATTATCGAGTGACAGTTCGGAAGATAGTTCTATAACAGACCAATCTTCCGGGGAGGAATCCTCTGGCGAGGAGTCGGAAATCGAAAAGCCGGTTATAACCTATTTCGGCGTGAATGTTAACGGCAAAAAGCTTGAATGGGAAATAAGGGAAAACCTAATAACACTTACACTTCCCTACACCTTTAATAAGGCTGACCTTAAAAACAAAAAGCCCGAAATTACCGCCGACGGGGTAATTTCAGGCCTTGAGGACGGCTTTGCCGATTTGACAAAGGAGTTTGAGCTTACCGTAACAAACGAATACGGTGTTTCAAATTATTACACCGTTAAAACAGATTATAAATATCTGTCCCTGCCGGTGGTGTTTATTGAGGTGGAGGATGGGAAGGAAATTTTATCAAAGGAGATTGACCTTGCCTGCAATGTCAGGATTGTTACCGATTATTGTGAAGGCAGATTCCCTTTTATTGAAGGCAACGCCGTTGTCCACGGCAGGGGGCATTACTCCTGGCAGTTTGATAAAAAGTCATACACCATAAAATTCGACCAGAAGCAAAACGTGCTTGGCCTTGGAAAGGCGAAACGCTGGGTGCTTACGGCCAATTACACCGACAAATCCCTTTTGCAAAACTTCCTTGCCCTTGAAATGGCAAAGGAGCTTGATAACCTTGACTTTTGCGTAACCCAGTATCCGGTTGACCTGTTTGTAAACGGCGTCTACCGGGGGGTATATACCCTTGGAGAAAAGGTGGAGGTGCGTAACAACCGCATTGAGCTTGACACCGGAAACCCCGACGAAACGGCATTTCTTATTGAAATAGGCGGCGGCGAGGAGGGGGATAAGGCAGGGGTGGACTATTTCAACATAGGACTGTTAAAGGCTCTGACCATAAACTACCCCAAAAAGGACGAAATTACCGACAAACAGCGTGAATATATCCTCGATTACCTGAAAAAAGCCGACCAAGCGGTGAGAGACCTTGAAAATTACGAGGATTTTATTGATATCGATTCCCTAATCGACTGGGCCATTTTATATGAGTTCACATCCAACCTTGACGGGGTGTTCAGGCGGTCCACCTATATTTACAAGGACGCCGGAGGAAAGCTGAAAATGGGCCCGGTATGGGATTTTGACCTTGCTTTCGGCCACTTTTTAAAGTATGAGGAAAACACCTTTGCTTGTATAGGCGGGGATGACAAGTATGTCCCCTACAACTGGATGAACATTCTTTACAAGGACGAGTCATTCCGCCAAAGGTTAAGGGAGCGGTGGGACGAGGTTAAGGATGAGCTTTACAAAAACACAATTGACAAACTTGAGTATATGGCAGGTCTTACTTCCCCTTCCGCAAAGCTTAATTTTCAGGTTTGGGACATTTTAAACACCAGAGTGCTTTCCAACCCCCGCAACTGGAATAAATGGATCACATGGGAAGCACATATTCAAAGGCTGTATGATTATCTTGAGGCGAGATACGACTGGCTTGACAAAAACCTTTAGCTTATAAACGGGGGAAAGGAGGGTGTTTGATGAAAAATGTTGAATTGACCTGGGAGCAGGACTTTGATGACGGGCTTGTTATAAAGGTAAAGTATGTCCGGAGAAGTTTTTTCGGCCGGGACAGACTGTTTATCGACGACACCGAAATAAAGCTGCCCGGGGTGCTTAAGGCTCTTATGGATGGGGGAATAGACGTTCCCTTTACCTACAAAGGGCATAACCTTAACTTTGTAAGCAACGACTATCTTATAGGCATAGCCGAAAACGGAGTTTTCGTAAACACCGATATTAATTATTTCCCCAAGCCCAAAGCGGGGTATGTGTTTTATATCTTTGCCCTTATCTGTCTTATCATACCCGTTTTAACCCTGGGGGGGAGCATACCTTCCATTATCGGCTTTGCGGGGATGGGTATATGCTTTGCCTTGCAAAAAATAAGTCCGGCACAGGCGGCTGTATCGTTTAAAAAAAGAATGATTGCCGCCTTATTAACGGCGGTAATCTGCTGGAGTGCGGCGGCTGTGCTTTATTTTACCGGCACTATCAGATTTACCCTTATCTCCGGGCCGGCCGACAAGGTTGTTGCCGGGGAACATTATGAGATAACCCTTAATGATGAGTTTAGAAAGTTAGATTGGGATGGGTATGAATATGCGGCGACATACAAAGATGCCGCTTTTGTTGTAATGTCCTTGCCTTGTTCCATTTCGGACGATAATCCATCTTCCGCTTATAGTGAAGCTTTGGCTTATACCGAATTATGGTGTATTGATTGTGATATAACAGTTATAAATACAGACAGGGTTATTATGGAATACAGCTACGGCGACGAGGGTGATGAGTATTACATATACACCACTCTTTGCAAAGCCGGAGATATGTATTATATGTTTGAATTTTACTGCTATAAAGAGGATGCGTCCGACTATAAAGACCTTTTTCAAAAGTGGTCGGATAGCATTGTGATTAAGTAGACTTCTTTTTACTGTTGAACCCCAGATTACAAAGCAAATACATCATATCCCGCCTTCCCCCAGTGGGAAGGCTTTTTGTTTCGCCTGAAATACCTGCCTTAGGCGAATGACACAGCGGACATATCAGCAGATTTTTATGTAAAATTTTAAGTATAAAAATTTGAAAAAAACCGTCTTTTTACCCTTTTACATTGGGCTTTTCAGGCCTTTTCGGCCGGGAAACATTTTGTCTTATTCAGAATAAACGGCGCATTGTTGGCAAAAATAGCATTGCGGGAATAACTTGATAATGTAAAAGGATGATTGATGTGACAGGAAACAATATTGTCAGGAGAGGAGACATATATTACGCCGATCTATCCCCCGTGGTAGGTTCGGAACAGGGCGGAATACGCCCGGTGCTCATAGTTCAAAACGATGTGGGCAACCGTTATTCGCCCACTGTCATAGCCGCGGCGATAACCAGTCAAACCGGCAAGGCCCGGCTCCCCACCCATATTGAAATCGGCCCCGATGCCGGTCTGTCAAAGTCGTCGGTTATTCTGCTTGAGCAAATACGCACCATAGATAAACGGCGGCTCAAGGACAGGATGGGGCACCTTGACGAGAAGACAATGCAACAGGTAAATGAAGCGCTGTCCATCTCCTTCGGTCTGTCCCCCGACTATTCGGTGGCCGACAACACCGGCGTTTCCGCAGGTTAAGTTCCAAGCGTATATATATTCACCCGGTAAAAAAGGGCGCCTTAAGCGCCCTTTATATATTTATTTTCAAACATACTCCCTTGGTACCCGGCCGGTTACCTCGCAAAGCAGTTCATAGCTTATTGTCCCCATTTTTTTGGCGTTTTCTTCTGCGGATATTTCACCGCCGAAAATTTCAACCTCATCCCCGGGGGCACATTCTATTCCCGTAATATCGGCAATACACATATCCATGCAGATTTTACCTATTATTTTTGCCCTTTTGCCGTTTATGACAACCTCGGCTTTGTCCGACAGCAGTCTGGAAAAGCCGTCGGCGTAGCCTATGGATATAACGGCAATGTCCATATCCCGGTCTGTTTTAAACGAAGCGCCATAGCTTACGCTGTCACCCCGCTTTAATTTGCCTTTCTGAAGCACGGTGGCCACCAGCTTCATTGCCGGACGAAGGGAGGTGTTTTCGCTTCCGTCGGGCATATAGCCGTAAAGGATGATACCCGACCGGACGGCGTCAAGCTTTAAATTAGGATAATTGACAATTCCGCCGGAGTTGGAACAGTGGCGAAGCCCCAGATTCAACCCCATGGCTTCGCATTTTTTGCACAGGGCCGAAAAGACGTTATATTGAGTGCTTGTTTTGGATGAGGAAATGTCGTCGGCACAGGCGAAATGGGTGAATATACCTTCGCATTTTATTCCTTTGAGGGAATGGATATGAAAAACACTTAAGGCGGTTTCTTCGATATTATCCTCACCGTGGCAATACAGCCCCAGACGGGACATTCCGGTGTCCACCTTTATATGCACTCGTATGCCGAAACCCGTATCCGACAGTTGTCTGGCATATTCAACGCTGTTGACGGTTTGAATAAAATTATTGGCCGATAGCGTTTTGGCAAGTCCCACAGGGGTTATTCCCATTATAAGAATATCGCTTTTTATGCCGGCTTTTCTTAGTTTTTCCCCTTCTTCAGCCGTTGCCACGGCAAGCATGCCGCAGCCTTCGCTTTCAAGGACTTTTGCTACCTTTGCCGCTCCGTGGCCGTAGGCGTCGGCCTTAACCACCCCTATGATTTTTGCGTCCCCCGCAAGGGTCTTTATGTAATTGTAGTTATGCCTTATGTTTCCCGTGTTTATAACGGCTTTTACTCTTTGACAATTCATTAAATAACAGATACTTCCTTTGCGTTTATTGGATAAAGTTGTAGGTTACCTTGTCTTCCCCCTCCGAAACCACGGCGGATGAAATTTTACCCGTATCGGTATCAAAATAAACGTCATACACATAATCATCCTTTGCCACCGTAAGCACTGCCTGACCGCCCTTGGATGCGGTGGTGTAGTTCTTTTCATCAATGGCCTTGATTACGGTGTCCACCAGGGTGTCAAGGGCGAACAGCTTTGCGGCTGCGGCGGCAGGCAGGGTTACCACCAGTCCGTCATAGGATGCGGTTATTCCCGACGGAGTTTTTTCAAGGACAAGGCCTTCAAGGGTGGAAGGGCTAGTAACCGTCATGGTTACCTTGTCGGCCTCTTTTTTGTAGGTAAACTCAAATTCGTCGGTTTTGATTTTGTATTCAAAGGGGGCTGTTAGCTGTTCCTTAATATCCCGGCTGTGGTCGGAGGTCGAACAGGAAAATAAAAAACACCCGAGCAAAATAAAAACCAGAAGGATTGAAATTCTTTTCATAAAAGCCACTCCCGAAACTGTATTTCGGAAACGCATGGCTTTATCCCAACAGCCTTCCGATTTCCTCCGGCAGGTCGTGGGGGAGCATTCCCCTTGCGCCGTAGCGGGGTTTAAGATTGTCCGCCGCTTTGCCGTGAACGTAAACCCCTATACACGCCGCCTTGAGGGGGGTTACCCCCTGTGCGGCAAGGGAGGCGATTACGCCGGCAAGGACGTCCCCGCTTCCGCCTTTAGCAAGGGCGGTGTTGCCGGTGGTGTTAATAAACACGTCGCCGTTGGGGGATGCCACTACCGTGTTTTTCCCCTTAAGCACCACAACGCAGCAGAATTCCATTGCAAAGGCTCTGGCACATTCTATGCGATTGCGGTTGACGTATTCAATGTCCTCACCGATAAGCCGTGCCATCTCTCCGGGGTGGGGTGTAAGGATAACCTCGCCCTGCATTTCCATCAATACATTTATATGCGTGGCCAAATAATTTATGCCGTCGGCGTCGATTATGGTAATTTGATTTTGCTTTTTAAGAATATCGTCAAGACAGTTGTCATACTGGCGGCCTATACCGCAGCCTACAAGCAGGGCGGAATACTTCTGCTCGGTTATGGTGTCTTTTGAAAAGGGGACAAACACCGGCTCGGCAAGGCGATTTTTTAATATCGACAATGTTTCCCCGTCGGCGGAAAGCTTAAGCAGTCCCACTCCGCTGCGCAGCGCTCCCATTGACGCAAGATATGCCGCCCCCGGCATATTGGGGGAACCCACCAGGGCAAGGAGGGTGCCGAAAGTTCCCTTGTTTGAATTGGGGTTTCGGACAGGCAGGTAGCTTAATATATCGTCTTCTATAATACAGCCCTTAGGGCGGATTGAACGGAAAATTTCCTCAGGGATGCCTATATCCGCCAGCACCACTTCTCCGCAGTAGCCGAGGGCGGGATAGGTAACGGTGGCTTCCTTGTGGACGGTAAAGGTTACGGTCAGGTCGGCCATTATAAAGTTGGACGAAACCCGGCCGTCGGCGGTAATGCCGGTAGGCACGTCCACCGCAAGAATAAAGCCGGACGAGGAGTTGGCAAGGCCGACAAGGACATTTTCGTCCCCCTTAAGCTCCCCGGCATATCCCACTCCGTGAATAGCGTCCACCACTAAAGTGGCGTTGGTTATAAGGTCGGCGATTGAGTCGGGGTTTTCGGAGTATTTAAGGATTATTCCCCCGTTTACCCTGTATTCCTCTGCGTATTTGGCCGAATCTTCGTTTTTCGGCGGTGAGGTGCACACCACCCGAACATTAACCCCGTCATAAAGCATAAGGCAGGCAAGGGCATAGCCGTCCCCGCCGTTGCCGCCCCGGCCGCATAAAACCACAACCGACGAAAGGTTTATGTTGCGTTCTTTAATGCATTTATAAACCTCGCCGGCGGCGTTGGCCATAAGTGTCAGAGCCGGGATACCCGAAGCTATGGTTCTGCCGTCAATCTCCTTAACGGAGGAGGCGGAAAGAAAAACATTCCCGAACTTCATTCCCAAATCACAGCCTTTCTTATATGACAATTACGAAATCTTTTTTCGCAACCGTGGTTTTTACGGGGGATACCCATCCTTAGTGCCGTCTGAAATTTGACTCATATCCTTTTCTCCCCGGTATTCGGACCTTATGCATGGTTAAGAAAAAGAAAAACTTTGGGTTTGCCTGTATTTCGTCAGATTAGGGGGCAAAACGGGGGTATATAATATAAATTGTGTGCAATATTGGTATAGATATAATAGCATAAGGATTTTTTAATTGCAACACCCAGTGGAGATATTGTCGGTAATAAAAGCGAAATTCCCGTAAATTGCCGTATTCAACTGTCCGTCCGTAAAGATCGGTATAAAATAAGTGTATAAATAACCCACACCGAAGGCACCGAAAAGGTTTTCCCCCCGGGGAATAAAGGCTTTAAGATATACGCAGTCGGGCAAAATTCCCCCCACCCGGTCCACGGTAACATAATATCTGCCGTTTTCAAGGTAATGGAGTGCCCGGTGTTCGCCGAAATCCGCCCAGTGCAAAAACTCACGCCCCGAAGGATTGCGGGTTACGGTGGAAACATAGGAGCCGTCAAGGGCATAAACCCTAAGAGCAAAGGGATGGGTTACGTCAAAGCCCGTGTTTTCCCGGTTATAGCCGGCATCCTTAACCACTCTGTCGGATGTGGTCTGGGTTTCAAGAGGGATATTCCCTATTTCCTCAAAGCGGGAATTTAAAATATATAATCTGTCCGAGCAGGCCCTGTCGGTGGCGACAAAGCGGCCGAATCCGAAATCATATCTCACCGTTCTGTAAACCCGTATGGTGCGGTTACGCTGGATGAACAGTCCGGAGTTATCAAACACAAACACATAAGGGGTAAGCCCGTCGACGGCATATATGTATGCCCCGTCCCAGGCCGCCCCCGATACCGCCACGGAGGTTGGTAGAGTTATAGAAGCGCAAAGCGCAGTAGTTACCATTACAAACACCTCAAATACATATTATGCCGGAAACCAATTAACCGTTAATAGAGGTGTTTTTACCGGTAGGACATTATTTTTTAATTTATTATATTGATTTATTTGCCCTTTGGGTTATAATGTTAACATGCAGCAAATGGAAAAGTAATATTTACGGGGGAAAGGAAATGGCCAAAAGAAACTACTGGGAAATGCCCGACAAGCTTAAAAGATATAAAAACCGCAAAAAGGATTATCCGCTATATACCGACTGCCCCTATGTCTATTCGGTAAGGGAGATTATTGACGTCTGCTCTGCCAGATACGGCAACAAGGCAGCCTTTATGTTTCGTGAGGGGGGAAAGGTAAATTCGGTAACCTTTCTTGAATTCAAAGACGAAGTAAACTCTCTGGGAACAGGACTGTGCGAATACGGCATCCATAACAGGCATACCGTCATTATCGGCAACAACTGCTACAACTGGATTCTCTCCTTTTATGCGGTGCTGGCATCGGAGGGTGTGGCTATCCCCACCGACTCCGCCCTTTCCCTTGAGGAACTGGAATATATTTTCACCTTTTCTGACGCTACGGTGATAATCTACTCCAAGTCAATGGAAAGCAAAATCAAGGAACTGGAGCCCAAGCTGCCCAACATTACCCACTTTATCTGCATGGAGGAGACCGAAACAAAGGACGAAAAGCATTTTAATCTTCAGGATATAAAGAAAAAAGGCAAGGAGCTATACCTTGCCGGGGACACAAGATACACATCCATTGTTCCCGACGCCGAAAGGCTTTCTGAGCTGGTGTTCACATCCGGCACCACCGGAAAGGCAAAGGGGGTTATGTTAAATCAGCGGGCGATATGCTACGTGGTTTCCCACTCCCCCGACATTATGGAGGTTAACTACTCCTGCCTGTCCGTGCTCCCCTACTACCACACCCTTGAGTCCACCTGCGGAATACTGGGTATGTTCCATTCGGGTAACACCAACTGCATAAACGAGTCATTGCGGACAATAATGCCCAACCTAAAGCATTACAAGCCCACCGACATTCAGCTTGTTCCCTTGTTTGTGGAAAAAATGTACAGATCTATAATAAACAAAATCGAGGAGCAGGGTAAAACCAAAAAGGTTAAGGCGGCGATAAAGCTTTCAAACGCCCTGCTTAAAATGGGTATAGATGTCCGGCAGAAATTATTTAAGGAAATTCACGACACCTTCGGTGGAAGGCTTAAAACAATCATCTGCGGCGGCGCCCCCCTTGACCCGGAAATTGCCGAGTTTTTCTACTCAATAGGCATTACCATCTGCACCGGCTACGGCACCACCGAATGCGCCCCCATTATTACCATAACCCGTCCCGAATTTCATGACTACAACTGCGTGGGGACGATCATGCCGGGGGTTGAGGTGAAGATTGCCAACCCCAACGAAAACGGGGAGGGGGAAATATGCATAAAAGCCCCCAACGTAATGATGGGCTATTACAAGGACGAAAAGCAAACAAAGCAGGTCTTTGACGAGGAGGGGTATTTCCACACCGGCGACATAGGCAGGCTGTATAAGGACAACCGCCTTTGCGTCACCGGAAGGCTGAAAAACGTCATAATACTTCCCAATGGCAAGAACGTGTATCCCGAAGAGCTGGAATACAAGCTTAAAAGGATGTCGGACATAATTGCCGAAATTGTGGTGCGGGAAATGGAAAAGAACGGCGAAACGGTAATAGGCGCCGAAATCTACCCCGACAAGGCATACGCCGAAGCTAACGGAATTAACGATATTGAGGGAGAGATAAGGCAAATTATTTCCCAATACAACGACGGCCAGCCCAATCACAAGGTAATTAAGGAAATAAAATTAAGGGAAACCGAATTTGACAAGACAACTTCGGCTAAAATAAAGAGGAATTATTCTTCGCTAAACAAAGCTTAGTCCGAAAGGAGCAAACCTACATGAAAAGAATTTTCATTTTATTGCTGTTAGCTTGTCTGCTTCTGGTTTCCTGCAACAAAGACAAGAACACAAGCGATGCCGAAAGTCTTGGGGGGATATCCGAAACCACCGTCGATACAACCGACGAAACCACCGCAGATGATATAAGCGGCACGGTGTCGGAGGTTTTGGCAAATGCCGACTTTGTCTATTACGCCTTCGGGGACTCGATAGCCTTTGGCTACGGGCTGCCCGATAATGAAACCATGTCCTACGGCTATCTGTTCAGCCGGAATTTCGAGGACATATACTACAGAAACTTTGCCGTTTCCGGGCATAAAACCGATGATATGCTTGAAATTTTAAGTCAGGTGGATGTGTCGGATGCCGATTTGATTACCATATCCATTGGGGCAAACAATCTTCTCGGCTACGCCGCAGACGAAATGGTAAAGGTATTTGCCAAATACGGCTTATCTATTGTAAGCGACTTTACAAACGCCTTGACCGGCAAGGCTGATGATGCAACAATGGCAAGGGTGGTGGCCTGTCTTAAAGATATTGAAAATGCTTTTACCGGCGAATCCTTTGCCCAAAAGGCCGAAAACGGCTTAAATAAGCTTAAAACAGAGCTGCCTCAAATATTCGAAAAAATTAAAAGCCAAAACCCTGAGGCCGTTGTTATAATTCAAACAATTTACAACCCCTATAAAGGCATTTCCCTTGAAATTCCCGGGGAATATTCCTTTGATTTGTCATCCGCCTGCAACGACCTTATTACACCCTACAATGATGCCATAACCGAAATCGCCGATGAATACGGCTGCGTAGTCCTTGACGTTTACACCGACTTTGAAAACGCCACGGACGACTATATAAACGCAGGGTTTTCCACCGCACCCCTGGTGTTTTTAAACTATGATCCCCACCCCAACGCCAAGGGGCATGAACGGATAGCCGAACTGCTTTATACGAAATGGAAGGAAATAAAACCGGACAATGATTAAAAGAACTGCCGTTTTAATGGTTTTGATTATGTTTTCATTTTCCTTTATCCCCTCCCTTGCGTCGGGGGACGACATCACCGTTAATATTGCCTTAAACATGCCCTACACCGTGGAATACGGCGCATCGGTGGTATATTCCTATTCCAATTTTACCGAATACGGTATAAAATACGATATCGACGACGGAAAATGCCTTACCGACGGCAAATTCGGCGGCGTTAACAGCAGCGGCGACGGTTATTACACCGCTTTTAGAGGATATTCACGGCTTGTTTGCTTTGATTTCGGCAAGGAAATGAGAATTTCGGGGTTTAGCGGATCTTTCCTCCATTACAACGCCGGCATATATTCCCCCACGGTTTTAAATATTTATCTTTCCGCCGACGGGGAAAAATACGTAAAATGCGGCAGCCTTGATACACTTCCCATTTATTCAACCACACCCAAAAAGTATAAATACACCTTAAACTTTGACACCCCATACAAGGCCAGATATGTTAAAATCGAATTTACCTGTGAGGTATTTGTCTACTGCGATGAGATTGAAATCTATGGCGGAAACAACACTGCCGGCTGCCTTGATATTCCTCCCTACACCGAAATAGCCGATAAAGGGGTTTACCCTAAGTTTTCGGATAATATGAATGGAGCCGGAAGTATAATTAAAATTTACGACGGCTATCTTCCCGACCAGGCAAAGGCAGACAACAGCAAGGACGAGCTTCTGCCCTATATAGCCTATCTTGACAAAAACGGGAACATATTGGACACCATGTTTGATTCTGTGGCCTTTGTCCCCTGCCACACCGACTACCCGTCGGGCGGAAGGCTGGTGTTAACCACCGGCAAGGACGGGGGGATAATGAGTGACTGGGAGCTTTATATATCCTCCACCTTTAAGGACGGTTATAATGTCAAGGCCCTTGAGCAGGCTGCCGGGGAGGTTAACGCCGCCCTTGGCACAAGCAAAAAGGTAAAGGTGTTTTTAACAATTCCCTACCCGGTTATGCAGGACAAACCCTTTGGGGACATTGACGGCGACGGCAGCGTGGAATACACACGCAATCTTGCCGAAAGGCTTGAGGTTATCAAGTGGTATGTGGATAAAGTGGTGGGTTTGTTTAATGACCAAAACTTCGCCAATCTTGAGCTTTGCGGATTTTACTGGTATAAGGAAACGATAGGCCATGAGGTTTCTGACCACGAGGGCGAGCTGATTGCTGGAACCAAAAGGTATATAACCGAAAAATACGGTAATCTGCGTATGCTGTTTGATGCCTATTATCTTTCGGCAGGTTTTGACACCTGGGGCAAATACGGCTTTGACGGGGCGGTTATGCAGCCCAATCTAGTTTTCAAAGACTACTTTAAAACCGAAATGTTAGGCGAGTTTACCGAACAGGTTAAAAAATTCGGCGTTGGAGTGGAAATCGAAACCGGCGAACCGGGGAATTATAACAATGCCCAGAACATAAAGAAATACGGGGCAATTTACGAAAATTATTTGTTTTACGGAGCTAAATACGGATATATAGACGCTCTTCAGACTTTTTATCAAGGTGCTGGCCCGGGGGTGATATATAAGTTTTACACCTCTACCGACCCGTATATGAACCACCTGTATGAAAAAACATATAAGTTCATAAAGGGAATATACTCGTCATCACCCCCGGCAGTTTCTGCCGAAAGCATGACGGTGGAGGCAAACTCAAAACGCAACCGTATTGAACTTGCTATAAACACAGACAGTTATTTGCCGTATAACACTATTTCCGCAAAGGCAGACAACGGAAGTGTATCGGTGCTGTCGTCAAGTAATCTGCTGTTTTACTCTCCGAATAACGGCTTTGAGGGAACCGACAATATAACCGTTACCGTAACCGACGCATTTAATCAAACTACCGAATATTCATTTACCGTTACGGTGGAAGGCGGCGGGTATAGCGGAGAGGAAAGCACTGATTTATCCGGCGATAGCAGCGAAAACGCTGAAAGCGGCGGAAATTCTCAAGAAGCCGAAAACGAAAAACCTAAAAAAGCTTTTCCCTTTTATGTTTTTGTGGTAGCCGTGACTATAGCCGCGGCAACGGGATTATTTATAGCACTTACAAGAACCAAAAAGAAAAGAATTTAGGCAAAACGAATAATTTTTATAATAAATGTATATATCAAAATCACGGCGGTATTTGGCCGTGATTTTGATTTTTCATGCAACAAAACACAAAAAAATGTCGATTTTTTAATTAAAATCCCAGGCTTAATACCCTTTTCCTGCAGTTTTTTAGACTTGACATTTCATAAATTTATGTTAAAATATAAATTGTTATACTATTGGAATTTTCGGAGGCTGACTGTGAAAGGTCATATAAATATCGCCATAGACGGCCCCAGCGGATCGGGCAAGTCGACGCTGGCAAAAAATCTTGCAAAGCGGTTCGGACTTGTATATATAGACACCGGTTCCCTTTACCGCACCGTCGGCCTTTATGTAAAGGAACAAGGGGTTTTGCCCTCTGACCGTGAAGGCATTGCCGACTGCCTTAAAACAATTGACATAAAAATGACCCTTGAAAATGGAGGGAACGTGGTTTACCTTAACGGCAGGCGGATAGGGGACGAAATAAGAACCCCCGAAGCGTCGTATTACGCCTCAGAGGTTTCAAAAATTCCCGAAGTCAGGCAGTTTTTGCTTGACGTACAAAAGGAAACGGCAAAAAACAACGACTGCGTTATGGACGGACGGGATATAGGCACCGTCATTATGCCAAACGCCGACGTTAAAATATTCCTCTGCGCCTCAGGCGAGGACAGGGCGCTAAGACGTTACAACGAGCTTGTTTCCCGAGGGGAAAAGGTTACCTATGAGGACATTTTAAAGGATATGGCCTGGCGGGACAACAACGACAAAGACAGGGATATTGCCCCCGCCGTTCCGGCACCCGACGCTGTAATTTTAAACAACAGCGGCTTTGAGGAGTCCCAAACCCTTGAAAAAGCCGTACAGATAATAGAAGAAACTTTAAAGAGCAAAAGCAGGCAGGACACAGGGAAAGAAGGATTATAAAATGATACAAAACGGCCTTCAATACCATATAAACTGCTGTCCGGGGGATGTGGGGGAATATGTTCTCCTCCCCGGTGACCCGGGAAGGTGCGAAAAAATTGCGTCTTATTTCGATAGAGCGAAATTTGTCGCCGCCAACCGGGAATTTGTTACATATACAGGTTATCTTGAAGGCGTAAAGGTAAGCGTGGTTTCCACCGGCATAGGCGGCCCGTCGGCGGCCATAGCCATGGAGGAGCTTGCCAACATAGGCGCAAAGCAGTTTATTCGGGTAGGCACCTGCGGAGGTATCAACACAAAGGTAAAGGCCGGGGATATTGTCATTGCCATGTCCGCCGTTAGGCAGGACGGCACCAGCTACGAATACGCTCCCGAGGGCTACCCCGCCACAGCCGACTTTGATATTACCCTTGCCTTATATGAAGCGGCAAAAAGTCTGGGACTTGCGGACAAAACCCATATAGGGGTGGTGCAGGCAAAGGATTCCTTCTACGGCCAGCATTCCCCCGAAAGGATGCCGGTTTCGGAAAACCTTGTGGCAAAATGGAAGGCATATAAACAGCTTGGTGTCCTTGCCAGCGAAATGGAATCGGCGGCTTTGTTTACCGTCGCCGCCTCGAGGGGCCTTAAATGCGGCGGAATATTTTTGTCGGTATGGAACCAGGAACGGCAAAATGCCGGTTTTGAAGAAAACGAAGTTCACGATACAAGCGAAATTATAAATTGCGCCACAGAGGCTTTTCGCCTTATTATTCGTGGCCAAAAGGCAAATAATAATACATAAGGGCGGTGGAGTTTTGAGTTTATACGGATTTGTTAAAAAGGCATTCAAATACCCCATTTTACTCCTCTACCGGGTGAAAATAGTGGGTAAGGAAAACGAACCCGACCTTCCTTATATAATCTGCGCCAACCATTCGTCATTTATGGATCCGGTGCTTATTACCGTGGCGGTAAAGGCAAAACCCATTTGGATAGGCAAAAAGGAGCTGCTTAAATATTCCTTTTTACGGTGGGTGTTTAAAAAAACCGGCTCCATTGCCATAAACCGTGAGGGCTTTGACACGTCTGCCCTTCGCCAATGCATAAGCGTGGTCAAGGAGGGCAACTGCCTGGGCATCTTCCCCCAGGGAACACGGCTTAGGGGCATAAAGCCCGAACCCGACCAGGCCCATGCCGGACTTGCCTTTATTGCGGGCATGACAAAGGCTACGGTGCTGCCGGTTTCGATTGTATCCAAACGCCTGCAGCCGAAAATTTTAAGAAAAACCAAAATCATATTCCACAAGCCGGTTACCTATGAGGAGTACATGGGCATTGCCGAAAACCCCACCAAGCAGGAGATTGCCGGCTACCTTTTCGGAAAGGTGTGCGAACCGTTTAACGGCGAAAACGGCAAAAAAAGCAAATGACCGAAATTATTGTCGCCCAAAATGCGGGATTCTGCCCCGGCGTCAGGCGTGCCGTAAATATGCTTGAGGAAGAGCTTGACAAAGGCAATAATGTCTTTTGCCTGGGAGAGCTTATCCACAACAAATCCTTTAACGAAGATTTAAAAAGGCGGGGAGTAAAATTTATAACCCCCGAAGAGATAGACGCCATTCCCCAAGGGGCAACAGTGTTTATCCGCACCCACGGCGAGGAAAAAGACGTTTATAAACGACTAAATGACCGTGGGCTTAAATATATTGATGCCACATGTCCCTATGTTCTGAAAATCCATAAAATAGTCGAAGACCAGTCTCAAGACGGCAGTGTATGCGTTATTTTAGGGGATAAAAACCACCCGGAAGTTAAGGGGATAATGTCCTTTGCCGGCGGCGAATGCCATGTCTTTGCTGACCCTGATGAAGCTTTTGAGTTTGTAAAGCTGGCCAAGGCCGGTGGGAAGGAGCTTTTTGCCGTTTCCCAGACCACCCTTAACACGGCAAAGTGGAAAGAATTTGAGAAAAATTTCAAAACCCTATATACAAATGATAAAATTTTTGATACAATATGCTCTGTTACCGAAATCCGTCAAAGGGAGGCTTTTGAAATTTCATCAAAGGCAGACATGGTGGCGGTGGTGGGAAGCAAGGGATCGTCAAACACCGAAAAGCTGTTTGAAATTGCGTCAAAAAACTGTAAAGACACAATCTTTATAGAAAACGCAGCTGGCCTTGCCCCATATTCGGACAAAATAAAACAACACCAAAAAATAGCAATAATTGCCGGCGCCTCAACACCCGGCGTTATAATACAGGAGGTAAAACAAACCATGACAGAAACCGCCAATCAGGAGCTCAGCTTTGCGGAACTTTTGGACAAGTCTTTTAAAACATTAAATATAGGGGAAAGGGTAACGGGGACCATTCTTGCGGTTACGCCGGCTGAAATAAAGGTCGATCTGGGAACCAAGCATACGGGTATTCTCCCGGCGGACGAGATTTCGGCAGACGGCGAAACGGATATAAGCTCCTTCCGTGTAGGTGACCCGATTGATGCGGTTTGCACCAAGTTTTCCGAAGCCGAAGGCACCGTTATGCTGTCGAAAAAACGCCTTGACGAAGCCAAGAACATAGGCAAGATTTCCGAGGCTTTTGAAACCGGCGAAATCCTCTACGGCACAGTTAAAGAAACCATCAAGGCCGGAGTCATCGTATTTGTCAAGGGCATAAGGGTATTTGTCCCTGCCGGACAGTGCGGCACCGACGTAAACAACCTTGATTCCCTTAGGGGCCAGAAAGTGCCGGTTAAGATAATCGACTACAATGCAGCCAAAAAGAAGGTTGTAGGTTCTATCCGCACGGCCAAGAAGATTGAAAGGAAAAAAGCCCTTGACGACTTCTACGCCACCCTTGAGGTAGGCAAAAAGCTTACCGGAACCGTTCGTTCTGTCACCAACTACGGCGCCTTTGTTAACATAGGCCCCACCGACGGTATGATTCACGTTTCGGAAATGTTCTGGGGAAGACTCCGCAACCCTGCCGAGATGTTTAAGATAGGTGACAAGGTTGAAGTGTTCATTAAGGATTTCGACCGGGAAAAAGAACGCATATCCCTTGGCTACAAGACCGATGAAAACAACCCCTGGAATATATTCAAATCCAAATACAACGTAGGCGACGTGGTAGAGGTTACCGTTGTCAGCCTTATGCCCTTTGGCGCCTTTGCCGAAATTATTCCCGGCGTTGACGGACTTATTCACTGCTCGCAGATCGGACGCAAATTCGTCCCCAATCCCGCGTCGGTGCTTAAGGTAGGCGAAAAGGTTAATGCCAAAATCACCGCCATTGACGAAGAAAAGAACAGGGTAAGCCTTTCCATGAAAGCCCTTCTCGATCCCGATGAGGCCACCGAGGAGGATATAGCCGCCGCAAATGCCTTAGGCGCAAACGAAAACAATAACGAAAACCCCCAGGCATAAATAAGTAAATAAAAGAGCGCTTTTATCACCTAAAGCGCTCTTATATTTCTTATTCTGTTTTACGGTAATAAAAAACCCCGCCATGGCCGTGATTCCCGAATAACGAAACCCTGCCCAAGCAGGTCGGTGCGCTCTCCGTTGCTTTGTGCTTCCAACATCTCCATACAGGGTGCGCCCGAGGGCATGTCAGCCCGTATGGAGGAGGCCTGCATTCCTACAAACGGAATCTGCGCTCCTATTCGTATATGTGGGTTTATACTCGGAAATACACGCACCGGGCAGGAAGTTTTATTTCTGCTTTTGTGCGTAAAGAGTCAGTTGCGTTGCTGCCAACAGATGCCTGTATTACAGTTTATGCAAAAGACTAAAAAATTGACAATTTATTCGTCCTCTTCTTCGCCTTCTTCTTCGTCGTAGGCTTCGTCAAGGTCGAGATCGGTCATAAATTCGTTTTCAAAAGCCTCTGCGACTTTGTCGAATTCATCGTCGTCATCTATGGTTGCCAGGGTTTCTTCGCCGTTTTCGTCGGTTTCTACCCGAAGGATAACATACTCGTCATTTTCGTTTTCCACCGGCTCAAGGGCCACATAGGTTTTACCGTCAACTGCAAGGTCGCCGATAACGTAAAAATCGGTTTCGTTTCCTTCTTCGTCGGTAAGGGTTATAATTTGTTCGTTGTTGTCGGTCATATTATCCTCCGTCTGATAATAAATTCTGTCTTACCTGCATGGGTATTCTAACATACCATTTACCCAATGTCAAGCGTTTTATACATGCGGCAGTTTTTTCCGTTGACATAATACCAAATACTTTTCCCAGACACCCCAATTATTGGCTTTAATAGTCAAAAATCTACAAATAAAATAATGAATTTTTGGTAAAATCTTCAGTTATTACTTGAAAAAAATAAATAAATACTGTATTATTATTAATTGGTATAGTTTATAAAAGGAAAGTCCGGCTTGTTAAAGACGCCGTCAGATAGCAATAAGGATAACAAGGAAAGGAAGAGTCATAAAATGTCCAACAAATTATTTCAGGGACTAATTTATCAGATGAAGGACTCCACAGACAGAATGATCGGTGTGGTGGACGAAAAGGGAACGGTGGTTGCCTGCTCCAGCCTTTCGCACATAGGGGAAATAAGAACCGAGGTGGCGGATGAAATTTCCTACACCTTTGACACCTTTATATTAAACGGCTTTACCTACAAGGCAATCGGTTCCCACACCCGTGCCGAATATATTGCCTTTGCCGAAGGCACCGACGAGGTAAGCAAATCCCTTGCCTCTATAATTTCGGTTTCCTTAACCAACCTTAAAACCCTTTATGACGAAAAATACGACAAAGCTAACTTCATTAAAAACATAATCCTTGACAACATACTGCCGGGGGATATTTACATCAAGGCCAAGGAGCTTCGCTTTGACAGCGAGGTAAACCGGGTTGTTTATCTTATACGCTTCTTAAACAAGGGCGACGTGGTTCCCTACGACGTCATTCAAAACCTCTTCCCCGACAAAACCAGAGATTATGTCATATCGGTTAGCGAAAGCGACATTGTCCTTGTCAAGGAGCTTAAGACGGCGGCGGAAAACAAGTCTATAGAAAGCTTTGCCAAGTCCATTGCCGACACGGCGTCGAGTGAATTTTACTACCGCACGGTTATCGGCATAGGTTCGGTGGTTCAAAGCATCAAGGAACTGGCGAGATCTTACAAGGACGCTCAGGTAGCCCTTGAGGTTGGCAAGGTTTTCGGTTCCGAAAAGAATATAATCAACTATGAAAATCTGGGTATCGGGCGGCTTATTTATCAGCTCCCCACCACCCTTTGCGAAATGTTTTTACAGGAAGTTTTCAAAAGAGGCTCCCTTGAATCACTTGACCGTGAAACTTTAATGACCATTCAAGCGTTCTTTGATAATAACCTGAATGTTTCCGAAACCAGCCGCAAGCTGTTTGTCCACCGCAACACCCTGGTTTACAGACTTGAAAAAATCAAAAAGCTGACGGGCCTGGATCTTCGTGAATTTGACCATGCCATCACCTTTAAGGTGGCCCTTATGGTTAAAAAGTATATCGCATCCAAACCCACCATGTATTAAAAGTTAGGAACAGAAAATGATTACCTTCCAGAATGTTTCGATGGTTTATCCCAACGGGACTGTGGCTTTACGCAACGTTAATCTTAAGATTAACGACGGAGAGTTTGTGTTCATAGTGGGAAAATCCGGTGCCGGAAAAACCACCCTCACCAAGCTGCTTATGGGGGAGGAACGGATAACCGGCGGTCAGCTTCATGCCGGTAAATTCAAGCTTGAAAAGCTCCCTAAATGGAAAATACCCTACCTTCGCCGCACCATGGGTGTGGTGTTTCAGGATTTCAGACTCTTCCCCAACAAAACCGTATATGAAAACATTGCCTTTGCCCTTAGGGTTATAGGGGAAAAGCCGTCGGTTATACGCAAAAGGGTTCCCATATTTTTAAACCTTGTGGAGCTTACCGACAAGGCCGACCGGTATCCCGACGAGCTTTCCGGGGGCGAACAGCAGCGGGTAGCCTTTGCCCGGGCACTGGTCAACAACCCCCAGGTGATTATCGCCGACGAACCCACCGGCAACGTTGACCCCGAAATGTCGAAGGAACTTATGGACCTTCTGGTGCGTATTAATAATTTGGGGAAAACCGTAATCGTGGTAACCCATGAAAAGGATCTTGTAAACATGTATAAAAAGCGGGTCGTAACCATCCGCGACGGCGAAATAGTGTCCGACAGGGCGGGAGGCTATGACGATGAAACTGTTTAGGAACTTTTTTTATCTTCTCGGTCAGGGTATTATCGGGATTTTCCGTAACTCCATAATGTCCACCGCTTCAATCCTTGTCCTTATCTGCTGCATGCTTATTGTAGGCACCTTCGGTCTTATCGTTAAGGCAGTGGATGACAACCTTGAAAGAACCAATGACCTGAACGTTATTGTGGCCTTTATTTCCCCTTCCGCCACCGATGAAGATATTTCAAAAACAAAAGCCGAAATCGAAGCCTACCACACCGGCATAACGGTAACATATATAGACAAAGAAACCGGTCTTTCAAGGCTTGAAGAAGAAATGGGAAGCGCGATAGATCTTAGCGAATACGCCAACGGCGAACGTCCCAACCCCCTTCCCGACGCCTTTGAAATAACCTTTGAAAACGCCGAAGGCGCAGAGGCGCTTAATAATTTTATAAACAATCTTGAAAACATAACCGACACCCGGCACAGGATAGGCCTTGTTGACCGGGTAGATGATGCCTCCAAGGGACTTATGGCAATAGCCGTTGTTTTAATGGGAATGCTGTTTATAGTGGCGCTGTTTGTTATTATGAACACCATTAAGCTTGGTGTCTTTGCACGGCGGGATGAAATTGCCGTTATGCGTTACGTTGGTGCCACCAACGCCTTTATAGTCACCCCCTATATAATTGAGGGGGTTATAATAGGCATTTTTTCTGCCGCCGTCGCTTTCGGCATTCAGTATTATCTTTACACCAAGGTTATTGCCGATATTGTGGTTTCATCCGGAATTGGCACCGTTGCCCCCTTCGGTGAAATCGCAGTTATGGTAGCCGCCGGCTTTTTAGGTCTTGGCCTGTTTGCCGGAACGGTGGGATCGGCAGTTTCGATAAAGAAGTATTTAGGCCAATAAAGTGAAATATATCCCCTGCGGGATAATTCTACTGCTTTTTTGAAAGGAAACAGAAAAATGAAAAAAGTCAAAAAAGCCTTAGTTGTAATTTTGGCAGCCGCCTTTTGCCTTGCCCTGTTTACCTCCTCATTCTTTGATGCAAAGGTGGTCGCTGCCGGAAAGAACACCACCATATCAGAGGATCAGGAAGAGCTGAAGACCCTTCAGGCAAGGCTTAACTCCATACGCCAGAAGCGGGAAAACCTTAATAAGTCCAAAGAACAGGCGGGACAGGACTATGAAAACGCCTACGCCGAAAAGCTTATGCTGGAAAACGATATTTCCCTGCTTGAGGACGAAATAGAAGTAACCACAAAGCTTATAGAGGACTACGAAAAGCTAATCGATTCGCTGCATTATCAAATATACGATCAGCAAACAAAAATCGACCGGTTGTACGAACTGTATGACACCGTTGTGGTTTATTACTACAAGAACGGCAAACCCACAGACCTTGAACTGCTTTTCATGTCCGATTCCATTTCCTCCTTCCTTACCAAAAAGGACTATGTGGAATACATGCTCAAGTACATGAAGCAGGTAATGAACGACATTGACGCCGCCAAATCCGACCTGGCCGACACACTTAATACATACGAAATTACAAATAAAGACCTGCAAAGCTACCGGGAAAACCTGACCATTTCCAAAGCCGATTATGAGGGACAGGTATTGGAGCTTGAAGCCCTTATGGCCCAGTACGGCGGTCAGATGGAGCTTACCAAAGAGCAAATTGCGGAGTTTGAACGCCAGGCCAAAGAGCTTGAACGCCAGATCGCCGAATTAAACAGAATAATGCAGGAAAAAATCACTTACATAGAAGGCGATTACGGCTGGCCGATAGCCGCCGACTACTGGGGAAGCTGCCGCATAACCTCTCCCTACGGCTACCGCCCCGACCCGATTACCCATGTTCAGGCTTTCCACAACGGGCTTGACATTGCCGCACCGGAGGGAACCCCCGTTCAGTCGGTTAAAGCCGGAGTTGTGGTGAAAAGCGAATATTCCGAAAGCTACGGCAACTATATTATGATATCCCACGGAGACGGCACCTCCACTTTATACGCCCACCTTTCAAAGCGTCTGGTCAACGTAAACGACAAGGTGCTGAAAGGGCAGGTTATAGGACGGGTGGGATCCACCGGAAGATCGACGGGCAACCACCTACACTTTACCGTCTACAAAGGCGGCGAGCTTGACGATCCGGTAAAATATCTTGACAAAACCTTTACGAAAACCCTTGATAAAAATAACATTCTCAAATAACCATACTTATTTTTAGGAAAGAAGCTTTTGAATGAGTAAATATATCAGAATAACAACCGCCCTGGTGTTATGCGTCGTTATTGCGGTGGTTACCTATGTTTCGGTGTCGGTATTACAGCGTGAAAGATACGACGAAATGCTTGACAGCCAGTATGCCGCCTACAACAACGCCATCGAAGCTTTAAAGCAAAAATACGAAAACCTTTCCACCCTTAATCAGGCGACAAATATATTAAAAGAAGCTCAGAGATTGGTTGAGCAATACTATGTGTTTGACGTTGACGACGAGGCGGTAAAAGCCTCCCTGGCCCAGGCGACCTATGATATATTGATTGCCGGCACAGTAAAGAATGAGGATATTCAAACGTATCTGCTTAACGCTTACTTTGATGCCATTGGTGATCCCTATACCCTGTATCACCCCAAAGCGGAAATGGATGAGCTTGCCGACTCTTCCCAAGGCAGACTGTACGGCATAGGCATTTACGTTTATTTCAACCCAGATACGGGACATATTTATGTTAACCGGGTTATGCCAAACTCCCCTGCCGAAAAGGCGGGTATCCTTGCCGGGGACACCATCACCCACATCGAAGACGTTGAAGTTACAGAGGAAACCTATTCCCAGTGCGTTGCCCTTGTGGCCGGCGAACTCGGAACCACGGTTAAACTTAATATTATTAGAAACGGCGTTGAAATGGTTATTAACCCCGTCCGGGGCGAGGTAAGGACAAAAAGCGTTTACACCGAATATATGGGCGACTACGCCTGGATAGCCATTATGGAGTTTTCGGGCCATGTGGCGGAAGATTTTATCGCTGCCATAAATGAAGCCGAGAAAAAAGGGGTTAAGGGTTATATCTTTGATGTACGCAGCAACCCCGGCGGAGATTTAAACATTATCTGCGACGTGCTTGACAGGCTTCTTCCCGAAGGTCCGATAGTTAATATAATGGACAAAAATCAAAACAAAGTAGCCTCCCGTTCATCGGACGCGATTTGCATAAACAAGCCCATGACAGTCCTTGCCAACGGGTCCACCGCTTCCGCCGGAGAGCTGTTCACCGCCGCACTAAGAGACTACAACATGGCCACCATTATAGGGGAAACCACCTACGGCAAAGGGACAATGCAGACCATTCAACCCCTTTCCGACGGATCAGGTGTTAGAATAACCCAGTATTTCTACAATCCCCCCTACGGCGAAAACTACCACAGCAAGGGCATAGCGCCAGATATTGAGGTAATTGAAAGCGAATACTACAAAGACCGTCCCTTTTTAAGGGGGACCGAGGGCGACGAGCCGTTAAAGACCGCCATAGCCGAACTTGACCGGATTAACAGCGAAAAATAAAATTTATTAATAAAAATCAGAATCCAAACGTTAAATATATACCGAGGAGAAAACCAAAATGGCAAAGCAAATATACGTATCCAAAGAAGGCTACGCCAAACTGATGGCGGAGCTTGAGCATCTTAAGACGGTAAAAAGAAACGAAGTGGCCCAGGCCATAGCCAAAGCAAGATCTTACGGCGACCTTTCTGAAAACTCCGAATACGACGAGGCAAAAAACGAACAGGGCGAGGTTGAAACCAGAATCGCAAACCTGGAATCGATTATCGAAAACGCCGTTATTCTTGACGACAGCGAAGTCAGAACCGACAGGGTCAGTATAGGCAGCCTTGTTAAAATCTATGACATTGAAAGAAACAAGGAAGTGGAATACCGTGTGGTAGGCTCCACCGAAGCCGACCCCTTCGCCGGTAAGATTTCCGACGATTCACCTCTCGGCAAGGCACTTATAGGCTGCCGCAAGGGGGACACCATTAACGTAGAAGCCCCCAAAGGAATATTAAGATACACAATAATATCAATTTCCAAATAAAGAAAAGGATTTATTATGCTTGACGAAGTTAACCAGGTAAATTCCGGAGATAACGAGGTTACCACAACCCACGAGCTGGAACTAAGACGTATAAAGCTTGCCGACCTTAAGGAGTCTGGCAAGAATCCCTATGAGGAAGTAAAATTCGAAAAAACCGCTTTTGCCGCAGTCATAAAGGAAAACTTTGAGGATTATGATGGCAAGGACGTGGCCATAGCTGGGCGTATAATGTCCCGCCGGGATATGGGCAAAGCCAACTTTATTGACATTGCCGACGGCAGCGGAAGAATCCAGTGCTATATCAAGATAGACGACATAGGCGAAGAAACCTTTGGCGAATATAAAAAATGGGACATAGGCGACATAGTGGGCCTTACCGGCTTTGTGTTTAAAACAAGGCGGGGAGAAATTTCGGTTCACGCAAAGTCTATAAAGCTGTTGTCCAAATCCCTTTTGCCTTTACCCGAAAAGTTCCACGGCTTAAAGGACACCGATTTGCGCTACCGCCAGAGGTATGTTGACCTTATAGTCAACCCCGAGGTTAAAAACACCTTTATTAAAAGATCCCAGATAATATCCAAAATCCGCAACTTCCTTGACTCAAAGGGATTTTTGGAAGTGGACACCCCTGTCCTCCACACCCTTGAAATAGGTGCGGCGGCAAGGCCATTTATAACCCACCACAACACCCTTGATATTCCCATGTATCTTCGCATAGAAACCGAGCTTCACCTTAAGCGGCTTATAGTGGGCGGCTTTGAAAAGGTGTATGAAGTGGGAAGAGTGTTCAGAAACGAGGGTATGGACGTTAAGCACAACCCCGAATTTACGTCGGTGGAACTGTATCAGGCCTACACCGACTATCACGGCATGATGGATCTGGTGGAGGAGCTGTTTGTAAACCTTACAAAGGATATCTGCGGCAGCGAGGTTATCACCTATCAGGGAACCGAAATTAACATGGCGTCCCCCTGGGAAAGGCTTTCCATGGCCGAGGCTGTTAAGAAGTATGCCGGTGTGGACTACAACGACTGGGACACCGACGAAAAGGCATTGGCTGTGGCAAAAGCACACAATCTGAAAATCGAGGGTGCCCAGACCAAGGGGAACGTGCTTATTGCGTTTTTTGAAAACTTTGTTGAAGACAGGCTTATTCAGCCCACCTTCATATATGATTATCCCGTTGAAAACTCTCCGCTGGCCAAGCGGAAAAAGGATAACCCTGCCTTTACCGAACGGTTTGAATTCTTTATTTACGCCAGAGAGATGGGGAACGCCTTTTCCGAGCTGAACGACCCCATTGACCAGAGAGAAAGGTTTGAAAAACAGGTAGCCGCAAAGAAAGCGGCAGGAATAAATGCCGAGGTGGACGAGGACTTTATAACCGCCCTCGAATACGGTATGCCCCCCACCGGCGGTCTTGGATTCGGCCTTGACCGGCTGGTGATGCTCCTTACCGACTCCCCCTCAATAAGAGACGTGCTGCTGTTCCCTACAATGAAGCCTGTTAAGAATAGCTGAAATTTCTTTGAAAGGAAGGGTTAAGCTATGAAAATCGGCGCAGACGGCAAGCCCGCCGAACTGGAACGGGACGAAGCCCCGGAGGAGGCCCGGAAAGAGGAAGCAAAGCTGTCGTTTAAGGAAAAGCTGGAGCATTTCTGGTATTTCTACAAATGGCAGACCATAATTTCGATTATAGTGGTTTTCGGCATAGGACTGGGGTTGGTTCAGCTTTTTACCAACGTATCACCCGACGCCCGGATAATGTATATCGGTCCGGGCTATCTTTCCCCAAACGTTAAAACAGACATGGGGAAGGTTGCCGAACAATATCTTAACGATTACAACGGGGATAACAAAAAGTATCTTGGCATCCTTGACATAACGGCGGCGGTGGGGGACAACATACCCCAAACCGCATATGAACTGAATACCGAAGCGGCAAAGCGGTTCAATGTGGAAATAACCACCGGCGACAGTATGATATATCTGGTTGAGGAATCCTTTTATCTTCAGCTAAAGGATATGGGTGTTCTTGAAAAGCTTTCCAACCTTATAGACACCGATCTGCTCCCTGACAATACCTACGACGAATACGGTGTAAGGGTGTCAAACCTTGATTTCTTCAACCTTGACGGCTTTTCGGCGGTTCCCGACAACACCATACTCTGTATGCGCCAGTCCCCTGTGTTAGAGGAACTGTCCTACGGCCGGACGGTGGAGTTCTGGAATTCCAACAAGGCCCTGTTTAAGGCAATGTTTGAATACAAAGGTGAAAAGAAACCCGACAGCCAGCCGGGCAGGGTCTTTAACGTAAAGGGCTACGATGCGGTGATTATGTATATCGGCTACAACCGGATATACGAAATAACCCAGAAACCCCTTTCGAAATCGGCTTCAGCCTATATTTACGACTCCAACAAGTCAAATGCCAAGGAATTAGGTATCGACTACCGTATTTTGCAAAAGTCTGCCGACAAGACGGCATACCAGGCCAACCCCGATGATGCGGCATACCTTGAAAATCAGATAGCCAACGGAAACGACATTTTGTTCCTTGTGGAAAGGTCGTTTTACGACAAGCTGTATGAATCGGGCGTATTGTTGTCTGTGGAAAGCGTGTTCACCTACCGCACCCCCGACGGCGAAACGGTGGTGGCCCTTCCCGACGTAACATCATTTGACGGCTACGGAGTGGATATATCCGAACTGGAATTCTTTTCGAATATAGAAGGCTTTGACGTGTTCGGAGAGGATTTGGTGCTTTGCATAAGAAACCGTCCCGAAAATTGCGATAAAAGCTACTATAACTCCTGTGTTGAATTTTACAGGAATATTTTAAATTACACAACCAAAACCCCGACGGCAAATTAGGATAATGGCTAATCTGTTAAAAAAACTGTTGCAAATTTCCTAAAAATATGCTACTATTACGAGAAGTGAGTTAAAAATCCGGAGGATTAAAACAAAAATGGCAAAATATACAAAGAAACAGCTAAAAAGAACCTTCATTATAACCGTCGCTTTATGTATTCTTGTGTCCGGCGCCGGTGTGGGAATTTTCCTGAAATCCTACCTCAACTCGTCCCCCATGTTTGAAAACCAGTATTTTGCAAGAGCTCTGGCTGACAAGCTTGGGGTTTACGCAAGGAACATAACCCAGGAAATGCTTGACCAGTTCGAGTATTTATATTACTCCTATACGGCAATGGACCAGAACTACAACATGACCAACTATACCTATATAATTTTAGGTAATGCCAACTATGCCTCCGCCATGCTTGATGCGGAGGAATCCTCCGGTGAAGAAAGCAATGATGCATCCGGGCAGACAAGCGAGGAGTCGCTGACCAGCGGCGATAGCACCTTGGAGGAAACTGCCGAAGAATCAGCCGAAACCACCGTGGATGAATCTACCGATGAAACCACCGGTGATGGCAGTGAAGTGAGTGAAGGCAGCAACGCCAGCGAGGGAAGCAACACCAGCGAAGGCAGCGAAGCCAGTGAGGAAACCAGCCTTCCCTATTCCCCGGATGACTATGTTTATGTTGTCGGTGTAACCCTTTCGGCAAAGGATGCGGCTCTTTTCAGAAACTTAAGATCCCTTGTCGCTCTTGACGGCACCGCTATCTACTCCATTCAGTATGAAGTGTTTTATGCCAACCTTATGGCGTCCTACTACGGCTACAACTTAGGCCTTGACGCAGAGGAAATCATAAAAGCCATCGCTATCGATGACATAACCGACTTTACCGTTTTTGAAAACTTAAAGAAGCTTGAATACCTCGGCGTGGCTGCTTCTTCCTTAAAGCGTTTTAACGGTATCGAAAACCTTACCACCCTTAAGCGGCTTGACATTTCACGCACCAAGGTAACCACCCTTGACGGCATTGAAAAGCTTACAAATATCGAGCACATTGCCGCCACCGAAAATAAAATAAGTGACATTGCACCCATTGCAAACCTTACCACCCTTACCTCCCTTGACCTTAGCAAGAACGAAATTAAGGATATAACTCCCTTAAAGAACCTTACAAAGCTTACCGATCTTTATCTTATTGACAATAAAATAGAATCTGTTTCCTCCCTGTCGGGACTTACCGAACTTAAGAACCTTAATCTCAACACCAACGAGATAACCGACATTTCGGCCATTTCATCCCTTACAAAGCTTGAAACGCTGTATCTGTCAGAAAACAAGTTCACCTCCTTCCCCGACATGTCGGCCCTTGACAACTTAAAAACCCTTGAGGCCAAGGGAACAAAAGACACAAAGACCGACGATGACAAGGACGAAACCTCCGGCGAAGAAAGCGAAGCAAGCGAAACCAGTCAAGCTGGCAACAACAATGATACCAAGGAACCCGAATACGTCATTACCGGAACTATAACCGATATTTCGGGTATAAAGGGCATGGACAAGCTTGAGACCTTAAACCTTGCCATGAACAAGATAAAAACCCTTCACGACCTGTCATCGCTGAAAGCTCTTACAACCGTTGATGTTTCAGACAACGAACTTACAGCGGTTGAAGGTATTCACAACCTTGACAAGCTTACCACCATCACTTTAAGCAATAACAAGCTGACTTCTATAGACAATATTCGCGACCTTAAGGCGCTCACCACCCTTACCGTCGACAACAATAAGCTTACCTCCCTTCCCGACCTGTCGTCCCTTAAGGCTCTGGTTACCCTTACCGCCAACAAGAACGAAATTGCATCTCTGGGCGGTATCAACAACATCGAAACCCTTAAGACCATTGACCTTTCGGACAACCTGCTGGTAGACAACCTGAAAATCCACGACCTTAAGGTGCTTACCACCCTTAACTTAAGCAACAATAAGATTAAGGACATTTCGGGACTTTCCAAGCTTGATGCGGTTACAACCATCGACCTTACCAACAACGAGCTTGAAAATATCGAACCGTTGTTACACTTCAAGACACTTACGTCGATTATGTGTGCCCAGAACAAGATTTCCAACCTCCCTGCCACCGACCTTAAGGTGGAATCGGGTGACGAGGAACTTCCTCCGCTGTATAACGTAACCTCGGTTGACTTTTCCGATAACCTTCTTACCAATGACGGTATCGAAGGCATGACCACCTACTTCAAAGCCACCGGTGTTACCTCCATTAAAATTGGCGGAAACAACATAAACGACTACAAGGTGCTTTCCGACTTCTTCAAGAACGCCACCATTAACAACAAGGCTACATCCGACACCTCCGGCGAGGAATCCGATGCTTCCGAAGAATCGGCAGCCTCTGAAGAAAGTGCAGCAAGCGAAGAATCCAAATAAGCAGTAATACAATATAACACCAAACCCAACCTTTAAGGGTTGGGTTTGGTGTATATACAATAAATTAAAGGACAGGTGGATGATATGAATTTTCGGGACTTTGAAAAAAACAGCGTCATTTTAATGTCAGGCGATTCGGTTACCGACTGCAACCGGGCACGCCCCTATGGCACCTACACAACGGGGCTGGGGGACGGCTATGTAAAACGTATTCACGAAATTATAACGGCAACATATCCTGAAAAAGAAATTAAGATAGTAAATGCCGGCATTTCCGGTGAAACCTCCCGTCACGTAAGGGCAAGGTGGATAAGCGACATTGAAAATATAAAGCCCGACTACGCCACCCTCCTTATCGGTGTAAACGACGTGTGGCGCAAGCACGACTATTACATGGACAAACACATGGCGGTGGGAATAGAGGAGTATGAGGACAACATACGATTTATTACCGACTATGCCGTTAAAAACCTCAAAGGCTTCGCCCTTATTTCCCCGTTTTATCTTGAACTGAACAGAAAAGATATATTTATGAAGGATGTTCTGGCCTATGCGGAGGTGTGCAAAAAGGTAGCGGCGGAATACGGCTGCGATTATATAGACCTCCAACCCGAAATCGACAGGCTGTGCAAGGCTTTATATACAAAGGCCTTCTCCCCCGACCGGGTTCACCCCGGCCCGGTGGCCCATTATGCAATGGCCAGATATATTCTGAAACAGTGGAAATTTAAATTTTAATTATTGAAAGGAATTTTATAATATGCCCGACCTGCTTGTAAAACTGTATGAAATAGGCGACAACTCCGCCGTATATAACGAGCTTTTGGAAAAAGGTATTAAAATAATCCGCCCCATGACACCCAACAAACATAAAGTTCATGAGTTTGTTGTAAAGCATTTCCACGAAGGCTGGGCCAACGAAGTTGACACCGCCTTTACCAGGTTCCCGGTATCCTGCTTTATAGCCGTTGACGTTCAGACAAAAGAGATTTTAGGCTTTGCCGGATACGACTGCACTTATAAAGCCTATTTCGGCCCCACCGGCGTTGACGAATCCAGACGCAAGCTGGGTATAGGCAAGGCATTGCTTTTACGGTGTCTTGAGGCTATGCGGGACGAGGGCTACGCCTATGCTATAATCGGTTCGGCAGGGCCTGTGGATTTTTATAAGAAAGTATGCGGAGCCATTGTTATCGAAGGCTCCTCCCCCGGTATTTACGCTGATTTAATATAGGAGGAAATTTTATGGCCAAACTGCGAGCCGGTATAATCGGTGCCACCGGAATGGTGGGCCAGCGTTTTATCACCCTGCTTGACAATCACCCCTATTTTGAAATAACCTACCTTGCCGCTTCTTCCTCCTCTGCCGGTAAAACCTATGAAAAGGCTATTGAGGGACGGTGGAAGCTGAATATCCCCTGCCCGGAACATGTCAAGGCCATGGTTGTCCATGACGGCGAGGACGTTTCCCAGGCGGTGGGTAAATGCGACTTTGTCTTTTGCGCTGTGGACATGGATAAAGCAAAGACCAAAGCCCTTGAGGAGGAATACGCCAAGGCGGAAATTCCCGTGGTTTCAAACAACTCGGCCAACCGCCACACCCCCGACGTTCCCATGCTTATTCCTGAGATTAACTTCCTCCATACCGATATAATTCCCATACAAAAACAGCGGCTTGGCACCAAAAAAGGGTTTATAGCGGTCAAACCCAACTGTTCTATTCAGTCTTATGTTCCGGCTATTGCTCCGCTTATGGATTTTGAGCCGGTGTCCATAAACGTTACCACCTTCCAGGCAATTTCCGGCGCAGGCAAGACCTTTGACACTTTCCCCGAAATAGTTGATAACGTTATCCCATATATAGGCGGCGAAGAAGAAAAAAGCGAAAAGGAACCCCTTAAAATCTGGGCGACCATTGAAAAGGGTGTATTTGTAAACGCTACAAAACCCGTAATTTCCGCCCAGTGTATCCGTGTTCCCGTATCCGACGGACATCTTGCCGCCGTTTCGGTGAAGTTTGCCAGAAAGCCAAGTAAAGAGGAAATCATTAAACGCTGGAATGAATTTTCCTCCCTGCCCCAGGAGTTGAAGCTCCCCCATGCTCCCGAAAAGTTTATTACCTACTTTGAGGAGGATAACCGCCCCCAGACCGGCCTTGACCGGGACTTATACGGCGGAATGGGAATTTCGGTGGGAAGACTGCGTGAAGACAGCATTTTCGATTACAAGTTTATATGTCTTTCCCACAACACCCTGCGCGGCGCAGCCGGCGGCGGAGTGTTAACCGCAGAGCTGCTTTACCGGATGGGCTACCTGTATTAAATATTTTACCCGCAGTTTAAGCTGCGGGTTTTTTATGTATTCCTTTTTATTTCGCGTATTTTCTTCTTCTTCCAAACAGCCGTCTTAACAGCGGCCTTAACAGCCTTGGCGCCCGTATAACATAAATTCTCATTTCTATACTCCTTTATGCAATTAATATGAAAGCCCCCGCCCCCACGATTATTACCGCCGACACAAAAACCATGGCAGGCGCTGGAAGAAAGCAGCCCAGAAGCACTCCTGCACCAAAGGCCAAAACCGAAAATCCTACCGCTTTACGCCTGCAAAACATAAAAAATCACGCCTTTCGTTTGCAGTTTATGCAAAAAGGCGTGATTTGTTGATAATTTTAATTTAGTCTATTGTCAGGGAAGTAGAAGTGGAGGAGGAGTTGCCGTAATAGTCATAAACCGTCACGGTTACCTTAAGCTCCGATTCCCCCTGGTTAAGTGTTACCGTTTGGGTGTAGGTAAAGGAGTCCTTGTTAAGCTGGGCTACCGGCGGCTGCTTGGTAACATCAGACCTGCCCTCTACAGAAATAACCACCTTTTCAATACCTGCGGCGTTATTTTGAACATCAACCCTTATTTCGGCCTTGCCACCCTCTTTAAGATCGATGGATACTTCGGGTTCCTCGAGCACTACATCCTTTTCACCGGTTTCATAATAATGCTTGTAGGCTCTGTGGAATGCGGCCTTGTTGTTGTAGTCCTTGGCATAGTAATGGGAATAGGCAAAGGTTACATAGCCCGAAACGTAGGGGTTGGCAATTTCCATCTGGCGGATAAACCGGGATATGTAGGCCGAATTAAAGTCGGTGGTAAAGTTTTCGCTGTTGGCCCAGAAAAGCAGGCCTTCCTCGGTGTCCACCGCTTCCTTAAGGGCGGCGAAATAGGCGTCAAGCTGGTCGATTTTTATATGTCCTGCGCCCACCGCATCCTGGCAGCAGAAAATATCGCCGGGGCGGAAGTTGGCTGTGGCAAACACCTTTTTCCATTCCTCGCCGGCCTTGGCGGCAGAACCGCCGCCCGAACGGACAAAGGGTGAAAGAAGCATGGGCATTGAATCATCAAGCTCGGTTAAAGGATCTAGATACATATTCAAAAATTCGCCGGCTTTGGTTTCATTGCCGCTCATGCCGTTATACATTTCCCAGGTGAAATACCAGCCGTGAAGAGCGTTGGGATATTGGGATTTGTATTTGTTATATATTTCGGTGGCAATCTGCATTCCCAGTTGGCTCTGGGTTTTGTTCCATTCATTATTGGTTACCGCAATGCTCCACCATTCGTCGGAAATGTTAAGTCCCACAAATACCTTAATTCCCTTTTCCTCGGCGGCTTGGAGGATTGCGGGCAGCATATTAGGGTATTCGGTGTAGTCGTTGGTTTTATTATCTGCTGTAAGGTTGGAGGGGTAATAAACGGTTTTAAACTTACCGTATGGGGTGTCTGCTATCCATTGGATTATAAATATATCTATCCCAACTTCTTTAAGGCCGTCAAAATGGGTTTTCCACTGGTTTAACGACCATGAGCCGCAGGCCCAGGGCTGTATAAAGGTTCCCGAAACTACCGGCCAGGTGCGTTCAACGGGGGTGGAGGTTTCTTCGCTTGTTTCCATACTTTCTTCCTCACTTGATGTGTTTTCCTCGCCGGTGCTGTCGGCATCGCTTGTGGTATCAGCTGGCGAACTTTCGTCCTTTGACTTGTCGTCAACCGGTTTACCGCAGGCGGTAAGCAGCAGCATCAGCGCCAGAATAAGAATAAACAGCTTTTTCATTGGGGTTTCTCCTTATTTTTTAACGTGTAAAAATGTTGTTTCCTAAAGCGTCTATGCCTACATACAGGGGGAAACTGTCAAACACCAGTTCCTTTACCGATTCGCTGTCAAGCTCGGGAAAGGCGATAACCTTTACCGACTTTATATGCTTTGCCGCCAGCGCACCGGCGCCCCCTAAGGCAATAAGGTATAGTCCCTTGCGTCTTATTATAGCCTGCCTGACCTCCTCGCTCCGCTCACCCTTGCCTATGGTGGCAAACAACCCCATATCATAAAGCATGGGGGCAAAGGCATCCATCCTGGCAGAGGTGGTAGGGCCGAAAGAGCCGCAAACCTCACCGGGTTTAGCGGGGGTGGGACCGGCATAATAAATTACCGCATTATTAATATCAAAGGGGGGATTTTCCCCCTTTTTTATAAGACAGGCCATTTTTTTATGGGCAGCGTCCCGGGCGGTGTAGATTGTTCCCGATAGGGTTATTTCATCCCCGGCTTTAAGGTTTGGTGATGCCTGGATAAGCTCACCCACCGATAAGAAATTTTTCATATCTGTGGCTCCGCAAGAAAGCGGGACATTTCCTCCACTGCCGTGTCAAGGTGCTTGTTCATTAACTCAAGGCTTTGATTGGCCTTTTGAAAATAATCCCGGTAAATTAATGACAACTGCTTTGCTTTTTCGGTGTATTCCTCTGCCTTGACAATGGCCTTGGCCACATAGTTTTCAGCGTCGCTTTTGGCTATGGAAATAATTTTCGCCTTTTCGGCTTTGGCTTCGGCCAGAATGGCTGAAGCGGCACTTTCTGCGGCGGAAAACTTTTCCCCCAGCCTTGCGTTTATGGCGTCGGTTTCTTTTTGCTTGGTTTCAAGCAGTTCCTCATATTCGGCTTTTACGGAGGCTACTTCTGCCTCCTTTTTTTGGCATTCCGTTTTATAAAATTCCAGTTCCGAATAAAGTCTTTTAATTTCGTCGTCCTTTTCTGCCAGGGCGTTAATATGGGCCTCATTTAAACGAAGGAGGAATTCGTCAACTTCTTTTCGCTTATAGCTCTTAAGCACCGGAATTTCGCTCATTATATTCCGCCTTTCATAAAATATTCCAACTATATTCTAAATCAAACCGGCCTTAATGTCAATGCTTTTTTGGCTACTTAAAGCATATACATTATTTACGGGAACTGTCTTTATTAAATAGAAAGAAGTATGTATGAATGCTTGAAACAGTAAAAAATCTGGTTTGGGGTATTCCCACGGTGGTAGCCCTGTCGGCTTTTGGCTTATATTTTACTATAAAAAGCCGCTTTTTTCAGATAACCGGACTGCCTTCGGTGTTTGCCGATGCCTTTAGGGATATAAAAAAGTCGTCGGGCAGCGGCATTTCCGCAGCGGCGGCGTTGTCCACCGCCCTTGGGGGGACGGTGGGGATAGGTTCTATAAGCGGCGTGGCCCTTGCCATATCCCAAGGGGGCGTGGGGAGCATCTTTTGGATGTGGGTGGTGGGCTTTTTGGGATGCATGGTGAAATACGCCGAAATTAACGTGGCGGTATCGGGGCGGAAGAAAATAAACGGCATATACACCGGCGGCGCCATGACAAGCCTTTATGATGACGGTAAGAAATTTGCCGCTGTCTTTTTCGCAATAATGTGTATTTTCGCTTCCTTTTGTACCGGCTGCCTGACACAGTCGTCGGCGGTTACCGCCACCCTAACGCTAAACGGAATTCCAAAGGTAATTTGCGGGGCCTTTATTTCGGCTGCGGTTTTGCTGTCGGTTGCCGGGGGACGGAGAGCCATTGCCGGAATATCCTGCGTTCTTGTACCGGCGGCAAGCTTTATCTACATAATATTGACTCTATATATAATTATATCGCATATTACAGCTTTACCAACTGTTTTTATAAAGATTTTCACTTACGCTTTCGGCATAAGGCAGGCGGGGGCGGGGATAATGGGCTATACCGTCATGGCTGCAATGAAGGTGGGATGGGCGAGGGGGATTTTTTCCTCTGAGGCGGGGATGGGTTCGTCCCCAATAGTTCACTCGGCATCCGAAAACGCTACCCCCCACACCCAGGGGAAATGGGGGATTATTGAAATGATAGCCGATATTTTCGTGTTTTCCACCCTCACCGCCCTTGCCCTTGAAAGTTCGGGCTTTAGCGACGTGGGGATTATGTATTTCAGGGTTTTCGGCTCCTTTGGCAGGGTTGTTTTACCCTCCCTGCTTGCTATTTTCGGCTTTGCTTCGATAATAAGCTGGTGTTTTTATGCCGAAAGCAGTATTAAGTTTCTGTTTTCTGACCGCAGCAAAGTCGTATCGCTTATCTACCGCATTGCCGTGTCGTTGTTGTCCTTTGCCGGTGCGGTGGCGGCGGCGACGGTGGTGTGGGATCTGGCCGACATTTTTAATGCACTTATGATGTTTCCCAATCTATATTTGCTTTTTAATAAACGAAAGGAAATATGCTTATGCTTTGGCACAAAGAAAAGGTAAAAACAGTTTTTAACCACCTTGCCACGGGGGAAGGGGGGCTTACTCCGGAGGAGGCCGAAAAACGCCTTGATACATACGGGGAAAATATACTTACCGAAGGGAAAAAGGAGGGGATTTTAAAAAAATTTTTAATGTCCTTAGCCGACGTTATGACCTTTGTCTTGTTTGCGGCGGCTGCCGTTTCCTTTGTGGTGTCCAAAATTCAGGGGGAAACCACCCTGGACGCCTTTATAATTTTAGCTATTCTTCTGTTAAATTCGGTAATATCTATTATTCAGGAAAACAAGGCCGAAAAGGCGCTGGAGGCGTTAAAAAGCCTTTCATCCCCCACCACAAGGGTTATACGGGGTAGCAAGGAATATGTCATTGACAGCCGTTTTGTGGTGCCGGGGGATATTATTATATTTGAAAAGGGGAACTTTGTTCCGGCCGACTGCCGGCTTTTCGAGTCGTTTTCCCTTATTGCCGACGAATCCCCCCTTACCGGCGAATCAATGGGGGTGTATAAGACAACTTCCCCCATTACGGGTAACGAAAAGCATCTGTCATCAATGCATAACATGGTGTGGTCGGGGACAACCATAACCGGCGGTCACGGAAAAGGTGTGGCGGTGGCAACCGGTATGGCCACCCGGATGGGGAGCATTGCGGGAATGCTTTCTGAAAACACACGGCAAAAAACTCCGCTTCAAAAGCGGCTTGCCAAAACCTCTGCCGGATTAGGGAACGCCGCTTTGATTATTTGTCTTGTTATTTTCATTTTGTCTATAATCAGGGGATTTCCCGTTGCCGAAATGTTTTTGACCTCGGTGTCCCTGGCGGTGGCGGCCATTCCCGAAGGGCTGCCGGCCATTGTTACCATTATGCTTTCAATAGGCGTTACAGACATGGCAGGCAAAAAGGCAGTTGTGAAAAGGCTGCCCGCCGTAGAAACCTTAGGCTGCTCCACCGTAATATGTTCCGACAAGACGGGAACCCTTACCCAAAACAAAATGACGGTAACCAAATGGGACGGGGATACGTTTCTTATTTCAAAGCTGGTTGCGTTAAATAACCGCCTGTCATCCCCCACCGAGCAGGCGTTGTATAACTTTGCGGCAACAAAGATACAAAATATTGAAAATTTCCGGCTTGAAAGGCCTATACTTGATGAAATTCCCTTTGATTCAAAGACTAAAATAATGATAACGTTGCATAATGAGGGGAAGGACTTTCTTGCCGTAATAAAGGGGGCACCCGAGGAGGTTGAAAGGTATTCCAAGGGCAGGTTTGACCGGCAAAAGCTTGAATCATTTGCCAATGACGGACTGAGAGTGATCGGCGTGGGGTATGCCAGGCTTAAAGAAAAGCCGGCGAACCTGCTTAACGTTAAATACACCCTTTGCGGCATGGCCGGGATGATGGATATCCCCCGGTCTGAGGCGGCACAGGCAGTGGCCAAATGCAAAAAGGCGGGTATTAAGGTGGTTATGATTACCGGCGACCACAAGGATACCGCCGTGGCGGTGGCTAAAATGTTAGGCATATTCGGCGAAGGAGACAAGGCCTACACCCAGAGCGAAATTGAGGATATGCCGGTTGAAAAACAGGAAAGCGCCCTCCTTTCGGCATCTGTGTTTGCCCGCACCACCCCGGAATTTAAGGTCAAGATAGTTGACGCTTATAAAAAGCAGGGTGGCGTGGTGGCCATGACGGGGGACGGGGTTAATGATGCTCCAGCCCTTAAAAAAGCCGATATCGGCTGCGCCATGGGAAAGTCAGGGACGGATGTGGCAAGGGAGGCCGGAGATTTAATACTCACCGACGACAACTTTGCCACCATAGTTGAAGCGGTTAAGGCAGGACGGGGGATATACGCCAACATCCGCCGGGCGGTGCATTTTCTTATTTCCTGCAATATCGGTGAAATTGCCACGGTTTTTACCGCCATTATGCTTGCCCGTCCGTCACCCCTAACGGCGGTTCAGCTTTTGTGGGTGAACTTGGTTACCGATTCCCTGCCGGCAATAGCCTTGGGCCTTGAAAAAACAAAGGACGACGTTATGGAAAGGCCGCCGATAAAATCCAATTCGGGACTGTTTTCAAAGGCAGACAAGGCACTTATACTCCTTGAAGGCCTTATGGTGGGATCCCTTACCCTCGTGGCGTATCTTATCGGTTCCAAAACATCGGCAAGAGTGGGGTCTACCATGGCTTTCGGTGTGTTGTCCTTTTCCCAGCTTTTCCACTCCTTTAACATGAGATCGTCAAAGCCCTTGATTTTCGCAGGGTTAAATCTGCCCTTGATACTGGCGTTTTTGGCATCGTCGGCAATGCAGCTTACTGTTATGCTCATTCCCGCACTAAACGGGATTTTCGGTGTGGCTCACCTGGAATCTTTCCAGTGGCTTACCGTGTTCGGACTTTCGGCATCAATTTTGGTGGCCGGTGAGTTTTCAAAGATTTTCAGAAAAAGAAAGGGTTAACCACAAACACCTTGATTTATACCGATGTTTGTGATATTATCGCCATATAAAATCAAACGGACGGTAAAAAGGCATGATATACAAAGAGTATAATTTTGCAGACACTAACATATTTAAACTTTTAGGCAGGACAAAAAAAGAGGATTCCTCCCTGATGTTGCCCTGGTCTTATGGCGGAATTGCTTTTAACTTTACAGGAACGGGGCTTATTCTTTCATTTAAAAAGCAGGATGCCGACTGCGTGGCATATCTGCGGGTAACGGTGGACGGCAAAAGCGCCAGATACGGTATTTCCGACGGCAGAGAGGTTATAATTATAGAAGGCCTTGAGGAAGGCACCCATTATGCCGAAATAATTAGGGTTACCGAGGGCATGACACCCGTAACCCTTGACAATATAAAAATTACCGGCACAAATCCTGTAATCACAGACAGACCTTCTGATAAAAAATTAAAAATAGAGTTTATTGGAGACTCCATCACCTGCGGCTACGGGGTGGCTGCTCCGGCAGAGGTAAACGTGTTTAACACCTACGAAGAGGACTGCACCCTAACCTATGCCTATGCCGCTGCAAAGCTGCTGGATGCGGATATTTCCTTTGCCGGGGCATCGGGCAAGGGCATTGTGGCCAACTGTGTGGGAAACCGGGAGGACATGACTCTGCGGCAGGCCTTTGATTGGGAAACCCGCCAGGGGGGCAGATGGAATCATAATAATTTTATACCCAATATAGTGGTGGTAAACGCCGGCACCAATGATGCCTGGGGCGGAGTATCCCATGAGGAATACATTAAAACCGCAGTGGAGTTTACTTTGGAAATTCGTGAATGCTACCCTGACGCTGCGATATTATGGGTTTACGGCATAATGGACACCAGCAAGCTGGATGCCGTGGAAAAAGCTGTGGAACTTGCCAATGCCACAGACAAAAATAAAAACGTGCATTTTCTGGCGGTTAAAGATATGAATTCGGTTGGCGGCGAGGTGGGCGGAGGAGGTCACCCCAACGTTAACACCACCAAAAGGGTTGCTCCCCTGCTTGCCGGTAAAATAAAGGAGATATTGAATTTACAGTAAACCCAAAAGGCAGGATAGGCAGCATAAAGATAAAGCAGAGGAATAAGGGTTTGAAAGAGATAGTTGTAAATAAAAACGATTCGTCCCAGCGGATTGACAAGTTTTTAACCAAAAGGTTTTCCGGCATGCCCAAAAGCCTGTTATATAAATATATACGCACCAAGCGGGTTAAGGTAAACGGCAAAAGGGTAAAGGAAAACCATATGCTAAACGAAGGGGATGTGATTTCCCTTTATATTTCGGAGGAATTCTTTGCAGAAAGCCCCGAAAAGGCCTTTTTACGCTCAAGAAGTGATATTAAGGTATGCTATGAGGACGAAAACATTCTTATTGTGGACAAGGAAAAAGGGCTGCTGTGCCATTCCGAAGAACCGGAGAATGAAAATGTCATCGAAGACACCCTTATCGACCGGATAAAAGCCTATCTTTATAACAAGGGGGAGTATAACCCCGAAACCGAAAACTCCTTTGCTCCCGCTTTATGCAATCGTATTGACCGAAACACCCAAGGTCTGGTGATTGCCGCAAAAAACGCCGAATCCCTTAGGACAATGAACGAGATAATAAAAAACCGGGAAATCGAAAAGACCTACCTTGCCGCCGCCCATGGAATTTTTGAAAGCAAAAAAGGCGAGATGGTGTCCTACCTTGAAAAAAACAAGGAGCAAAACCGGGTGTATGTAAAAAGCGCTCCGGTAAAGGGGGCGCTGACGGCTAAGCTGGAATATGAGGTTTTAGCCGAAAACAAGCAAAAAAATCTGTCGCTGGTTAAAATAAACCTTAAAACCGGCAGAACACACCAAATAAGAGCCCAGCTTGCCGCTGCAGGACACCCTTTACTGGGTGACGGAAAATATGCCGTCAACAAAGAGGACAGGAAAATGGGATATTCCTCCCAGGCGCTATGCTCCTATTCGGTAAAGTTTAAGTTTGCTGCTGACCAAGGGATTTTAAATTATTTAAATGACGTTGAGGTAAAAACCCAAAAGCCGGATTTTGTGAAGTTGTTTTATTAAGATTGACCTTGTATAGCATATTTAAGTTTTATTGCTACACTCCCTAATACGTCAGCCTTCGTCTGACACCTTCCCCTCAAGGGGAAGGCTTTTATTTTTATCCTTCTCACTGCTACTACATTAAACGGCATCTAAAAATAAAACGGGCGGATAATATCCGCCCGAAAGGGTTTGTTAATTTGCTATTTCTCACCCAAAGCTTTGAAAATCTGCTTTAAAAGCTCATCCCTGCCGATGGATTTAAGGGATGAATACATAACAATGCCGGCTCCTTCCCTTATTAAGGGGGAGGTTTTTATTTTGGTAATACATTCGTTAAGCTGGGTTTTATTCAGCTTATCGCATTTGGTGCATACCACTACATAGGGAATGTTATAGTGGTTCATGTATTCAAGCATCATGGCGTCGTCGGGTGTTATGCCTACCTTGCTGTCCACAAGCTGAATAATAAGCTTTATAGCCTCGTTTTCGTTAAAATAGGCATTGGTAACCTCCGACCATCTGGCCTGATCCTCCTTTGGGCGTTTGGCAAAGCCGTAGCCGGGAAGGTCCACAAAAAAGGCCTTGCCGTCTATAAGATAATAATTTACCGTTATGGTCTTGCCGGGGGTTGAGGAAACCCGGGCAAGGCTTTTTCGCATTAGCAGAGAGTTTATAAGGGAGGATTTGCCCACGTTAGACCGCCCCGAAAAGGCAATCTGGGGATATCCCCCTTTTATATGCTGCTCTGCTGTTCCCGCAACCCGGGAAAGAGTAACATTGTTAAAATTAATGCTCATATTTCCTTTTCCCTTAATGCAACCGAAAGCACTTCGTCGATTTTCGAAACGCCGATAAATTTAATGTTGGTTTTAATATCGTCGTCAAACTCTTCGATATCCTTAAGGTTATCCTTGGGGACAATCACCGTTTTAACTCCGGCTTTTAGCGCCGCCATGGATTTTTCCTTAAGTCCGCCAATGGGGAGGACACGGCCGGTGAGGGTTATTTCCCCCGTCATGGCAATGTTTTGCCTGACTTTGCGTCCCGAAAGTTCGGAAACAATGCCGGTGGCGATGGTTATGCCTGCCGAGGGGCCGTCCTTTGGGATTGCCCCTTCGGGAACATGGATATGTATGTCGTATTTCTTATGGAAGTCTTCTTCTATACCCAATTCTGCGGCGTGTTTTCTTATATAGCTTACCGCCGCTTTGGCCGATTCCTTCATAACGTCGCCTAAGGAGCCGGTCAGCTCAAGAATTCCGTTGCCGGGCATTGAAAGGACTTCAATTCTCAACATTTCGCCCCCGAGCTGTGTCCAGGCAAGGCCGTTGACAATACCCCTTTCGTCTTCATCATAAATACGGTCGGGGAGGAACTTAATGGGGCCGAGCATTTTTTCCACTATGGCATCGTCAAGGACGAGGGATTTATATTCCCCCTCCACAATACCCCTTGCGGTTTTACGGCAGATGGCGCCAAGTTCCCGTTCCAGGTTACGCACCCCCGACTCCTTGGTGTAGCCGTTTATTATAAGTGAAATGGCTTCGTCGGTGAATTTAAGGTTTGCCTTCTTAAGCCCGTGGCGCTTTAGCTGCTTGGGGATAAGATGGTTTTTGGCTATAGACACCTTTTCGCTTTCTGAATAGGAGTCCATTTCGATTATTTCCATTCTGTCAAGCAACGGCAGCGGAATAGTGGAGGTGGTGTTTGCGGTAGCGATGAAAATACATTCCGAAAGGTCAACGGGGATTTCTATGAAATGGTCACGGAATGTCTTGTTCTGGTCAATGTCAAGCACCTCCAGCAGAGCCGAGGTGGGATCCCCGTGGGCGTCCTTGGTAAGCTTGTCAACCTCGTCAAGCAGTATTACCGGGTTGGAGGTGCCGGCAAGCTTAAGGGCGTTGATTATACGTCCCGGCATAGAGCCGATATAGGTTTTGCGGTGGCCTCTTATTTCTGCCTCGTCCCTTATGCCGCCTAAGGAAATGCGGACATACTTGCGGTTGGTGGCTCTGGCAATTGACTTGGCAATAGAGGTCTTACCCACCCCCGGAGGGCCCACAAGGCAGAGTATCTGCCCCGAAAGGTCGGGAGCAAGCTGTTTTACCGCAATAAATTCAAGAATACGTTCCTTTACTTTGGTCAGACCGTCGTGGTCTTCGTCAAGCACCTTTTTGGCTTTTTTAATGTCCGGGTCCTTTTTGGACATTTTGTTCCAGGGCAGTTCAAGACAGGTTTCTATGTAGTTTTTTATAACCGTGGCTTCAGGTGAGCCGAACTGCATTTTCTGGAGCTTGCGGTTTTCTTCAAGAAGCTTTTCTTCCACCGCTTTGGGGAGCTTTTTAGCCTTTATTTTAGCCCCGTATTCGTCCTCATTTTCGTAGTCGCTGCCTATTCCCAGCTCGTTTTCAATGGTGCGAAGCTGTTCACGCAGGTACATTTCCTTTTGTGTTTTGGTAAGGCGGGACCTCACTTTGCTTTGGATTGTCCCTTCAAGCTCCATTATTTCGATTTCATGGGTGAGTATGTCAAGAAGTATGTCAAGCCGCTTTACGGGGTTTATCTCCTCGAGCACCTTCTGCTTGTCCTGGAATTTAACCAAAAAGGCAGAGGCTATGCAGTCCGAAAAGACACCGGGGTCCTCGATGGTTCTTGCCTCGTCAAGGATTTCCTTTGAGGGACGGGAAAAGTATTGAAGATAGGTTCCCAGCGCCGCAAAGACGGTGGCAATTTTCTTTTTAACCTCGTAATAGTCGTCCTCGTATTCGATGTCCTTAACCACCACGTCGGCATAGAGGGTTTCGTTTTCGTTGTTTAGACCGATTATTTCCCCCCGCCTTAACCCTTCCACCATAACCTGATAGTTACCGTTGGGAAGCCTGAAGACGTGCTTTAAGGTTGCCACAACACCAACCTTATACAGGTCGTTAAGCTCCGGCACCTCCACGGCTATGTCCTTTTGGGTTACAAGGAAAAGTTCAGCCTTGTTTTCTTCGGCAAGCTTTACGGCTTTAACCGAAAGTTTTCTTGATATTTCAAATGTGGTCATTATCCCCGGGAAAATAACCACTCCCCGGAGAGGAATTGTAAGCAATGTTTTGTTTTCTACCGATTTAATTACCGATGTCATCTGGTTCTCCGTTAATTTTCTTTTGGGGGTTTTACAACCCTAGCATTGCCGCCCCCACAATACCCGCATCGTTGCCTAGGGCGGCCTTGACTATTTTGGTCTGCTTGTCGCCGTTGCGGGAATATTGCTCTTTTTCTATTATTTTTCTGACGTTGTCAAGAAGATAGTCGCCTTCTTTACTTACTCCCCCGCCTATGGTTATTACCTCCGGCTGGAGGAGGTTGATAAGGTTGGTAAGCCCTAAGGCAAGATAGTGTGTCCACTTGTCTATTGCCTTAATGGCGGCCACATCCCCCTGCCGCTTTGCGTCAAAGGGGATTTTGGCGTTAACCTCCGACAGGTTGTTGTTGCATAATTTCCACATAACCGATTCGGGGTGGTTGGCCATTTCCTCCCGTGCCATGCGTATAAGGGCGGTGGCGGAGGCTAGCTTTTCCCAGCAGCCCTTCCGTCCGCACTGGCATTCGGGGCCGTCGGGGATTATAACCATATGTCCCACCTCGGCAGCGGCGAAGTTAAAGCCGGTATACAGCTTTCCGTCAATTATAAAGCCGCCGCCTATGCCGGTGCCTATGGTTATCATAATGGAGTTTTTGCTCCCCTTTGCCATACCTACGGCAGCTTCGCCCTTTGCCGCCGCATTGGCGTCGTTTTCAATATATACCTTTTTTATACCGGTCAGTTCTGAAATTTTTGCGGCCAGCGGATAGTTAAGAAAGGGAATGGAGGAACAGTATATCATTATTCCTCTTTCGCAGTCGGCCTGCCCCGGTGCGGCTACGCCGGCATACTCAATGTCGGCCACCGTGAGTCCGGCGTCGGCAATAACCTTTAAGGCAACTTCCGCCATCCGGGAAGCCACATGGTCAACCCCTTCGGGAAGTTCGGTTTCTATTGAGTCTTTGCGGATAATGTTTCCCTTTTCGTCCACAACGCCCGCTTTAATAAAGGTTCCGCCTAAATCAATGCCAAGATAATACATTTTCATCCTCCCCGATGTCCATTTCTTCCAAGCGTTTCATAAATTCCTTAGCGGTATCGTAGCCCATCTTTTTCTGCCGGTGGTTCATTGCGGCAATTTCAATTATAACCGCAAGGTTTCTGCCCGGCTTGACAGGCACGGTTATGGAGGGAACTGCTATGCCCAGTATTACCTCGGTTTCGGTTGTTAAGCCTATCCGTTCGTAATCCTTGCCCGGCACCCAGTTTTCGAATTTTATGACCAAATCGATTTTTTCGGTTTCCTTAACGGCGCCAACACCGAAAATGCGCTTGACGTCCACAATGCCTATACCCCTAAGCTCGATATAATGCTTTATTGTTTCGGGAGCGGAGCCGAGTAGGGTTATGGCCGACACCTTTTTAATAACCACCGCATCGTCGGCAATAAAGCGGTGTCCCCGCTTTACCAGCTCTATGGCGGTTTCGGACTTGCCAATTCCGCTGTCGCCTAAAATAAGTATGCCTTCGCCGTAAACTTCAACCATTACCCCGTGGGTGGTTATACGCTCGGCAAGCTCTACGTTAAGATATGAAGTCAATGCCGCAGTAAAGGCGGAGGTGGCATCTTTTGTTCTGAGTACGGGGGTGTTATACACTTCGGCAAGTTCTAAAAGTTCGGGGAAAACGGGAAGGTTGGTGGTGATTATAAGCGCCACGATATGGTGCTGGAGCAGCTGCTCTATGGCATTACGCCTTTCGTCGGGGGAAAGGCCTTCCAGATAGCCGTTTTCCATGTTGCCGATAAGCTGAATCCGCTCGTTTTCAAAGTGTTTGAAAAACCCTGCCAGGGGAAGTCCCGGACGGGACAGGTCGGCCCGGGAAACATAGATTTCATTTATATTTTTGGGCTTATAGATGTATTCAAGCGAAAATTTATCGGCTACGGCGGTAAGCTTAACCTTGTAATTCAGACTTCTCATTGTCTTCCCCCTTGTATTCAAGCGTCTTTATCTGCTTTTTTTGCAGTTTATAATACTTGTTCCAATATTCATATTCACCCCAATAAAGAGAGGCTATAAGCAGGACAAGAACGGTGAGGGGAATTACCAGATATAAAAATAAAACTGCCGGATTTTTCCCCACCACAAGGTCTTTGAAAACATCAAGGATTTCGTCCTTATTATAGTAAACTTTGTAATTAATTTTTTTAAACTTCATCGCCCACGCTAAATTGTATGTGAGTAACCCCGAAAAAAAGGATAACACCGCTGTCCAGAAAAGGGACAACGAAAGAAATCTTTTCCTCATTCTGCCTATAGCACCCATATCCTTGGCGGGGGGGATTTCCCCTTCGGCGGCAAAATAGGAAAAACAGTATTTGGACGAGCAGAAGGTCAGATTGTCATTTTCGCATTTTTGTTTTATATATTCCTGATTTTCTTCGCTTTCAGGGGCGGAATTTAACCATTCCACCGAGTAGGACCAAACCTTGTCGGTTTTTTTGAAAACATAGGTAAAGGGATAGGTTTTAACAAGAAACAGCCCTTTTTTGCCCATTTTGTTTAAAAACTTTTCGGTGCTCTTTACGCCAAAAATGGTACGCATCTTTATGATAGTGGGTGTATTTTCGGTTATGTTCACCCTGTTAACATTGGTTTCTGTTTGGACTTGGGAAAGGTCGGCTTCAAAATTATTGTCGTTTAAAGTCATAGCCAGATGCTACCCCCTGATTTTTTTACGAATGTAAATTTTGCTTTTCATCCGTCGGGAAGGATAATTTATAAAAAGATTATACCCCATACCGACTTTATTGTCAATCAGCAGTTTGTGGTATAAAATATAAAGAAATCCTGTAAATCAGCCATTATCTGAGCCGTAGGACTCCATTACACACTTGGTATGGTTAATAAACATTTGGGCCACATTGTCGGGGGATAAAATTTTTATCCTGTCCCCGAAACCGAATATCCAGGAAAAGAAGGTGGGGGATATGGCCACATTGACATTTATTATAAAGTATTCACCGCCGGCGTTGAAAAAGGCGGTGTCCTTGCCGAAGGTGTCTATAACCACACCGGCAAGGGAGGAATGACACCTTAATGTTACCATTTCCCTTTCGCCCCCGAACATTCCGAAAACCTGCTTGGAATAAAGGCCTACGTCAAAGTTGCCGAAATTTTCGCCCCCGTCACGCACCTCGTCAAGCATTTTTACGTTGGCCATCTTGTCCACCCTAAAGTGCTTTATAAGGGATGCCGCCGAGTCATAGCCTATCATATAGTAGTTTTCGTCGTCCCAGGTCATGGCCCAGGGGGAGATGACATACACTGCTCCGTCATGGCGAAAGCGCTTTTCCTTGTTTATCGTCCATTCGTAATATTTAAAGGATATTTTTTTGTTTTCGTTTATCGCCTCGTGGACGGCGTCCACATTTATGTAAACCTCCTCGTTGAAGGTTTTTATACGGTTGGTTACATAAACCTGACGGTTAAGCTGCCGGCGCTCATAGATGCTGGTTAGCGAGGACAGCTTTTCAATAAGTTCGGTTGATTTCTTTTTGGTAATAAACTTTGACGACTGAACCGCATCCACCAGCAGCTTTAGCTCGGGAAGCCGGAAGGTGCGGTTGGCTATATAGTAGGAAACCTTGTCATCCCGCTTTACCTCCACCTCCACCCCGAAGGAGCGAAGGTTTTCAAAATCGGCATAAAGGCTTTTCCGTTCGGCGGAAATGCCGTAGCTTTCAAGGTGGGATTGAATTTCGGTTAAAGTTATCGCATGGGTGTCGTCGGTGTATTCGTTTAATATTTTAAGCAGGTAAAGCAGTTTCAGCTTTTGGTTACCCGAGCGGGGCATAAAAAACCTCCCTTATATATAGGAATACAGTTCTTATTTAATTATAGACAAAATTTTCCTTAAATCAACCTGTTTTGATTACAAATCCATGTGTAAATATTAAAAAGCAGACACATGTCTGCTTTTTTACGGTAATTATATGTTTTCCCGCAGCGTATTCTGCGGGATAAGCTTGCCTTAATTGATATTAGTCATTATAACGGCCTTCGCATGACAGGCAAATAATGAAGCTGATAAGCTCGGTTATCATAAAGGCAAAGAAGAAGGCTAAAATGGCTACGAAAATCTGGACTAAGAGGGATGAGGTGACGATGGCAATGGAAATAATGATTATTGCCGAAATTATCGTGCCGATAATTCCCGTCAGCAGACAGGCTGCATGCTGTCTTAGACATTTGAGCAATACACCGCAATGGCTGCAACCGGCGGCCAATGCAGCGGCAAACAGAAGTCCAAGGGCCACAACGGCTATTGCCAGAGCAGCCCAGGCTGCCAGCACAATGTTGGGGATAAGGGCGAAGGCGAATAAAACGCCAACCGCTATACCGAACAGAATGCCTACAAACACCGCAAGACCGCAGCTTGCACCGCACTTGTTTTCGCAACAGCTCATGGGAAATCCTCCTTTACCGTATATTGAGTATATTCCACTCGATACAGTATATGAGCGTTGCGACATTTTGTGATAATTTTCGACAATTTACACTACCGCCTAATACATTCCGTCTGGGTACATAACAGTTTCAAGAGGGGGCTCCCCGTCCACAAACCCTAAGGCGAAAACTGAACTTATTGTCCCCGGCATAAGGGTGAGGTTTTGGATCGTATACAATACATTATCGCCCCCAAGAGGTTTAAGCACAACGGTGTAGGATCCGGGAGGAACGGTTATGTATTTGGAATAATCCATAAAAGCAATATCGGTAAGGATTTTTGTTCCGTCGGGAAGGTAAACGTCCAACGCAGGGGAGTCGGGGGACAGATTGACAAATCGGACATAGGAGGAGCGTTTGTCGATAATGGGCATGTAAACCTCTTTTATGGGGAAAAGAGAAAGTCGCCCCGGCTCACCCACTCCGGCTATGGTCTGAGATGTTTCGGGGGCAATGCTTATAGATGAACAGATTAACGGGTTGGAGGTTCTGCCCGTCTGAAAAACCTGTATATTGTAGCTGCCGGGATTTACCGGAACATAAACGGTTATCTGCCCATAGGTTAACCCCTGAGCCACCATATTGCCGTTGGCATACACATCAACGGCGGGCGTCCCCGGCGCTGCATGGAAAAGCCGGACATAGGGGTCGGAGCTTATTATTGTTGTTTTAAATCTGGGCCATCCGCCTGGATTGTTCAAAAAAATCACCTCATTTTTATAAATCATTATAATTATATGATTCATATTAAAAAAATTATCCGCTTTTTATGTTTTAACCGGTGGTTTTGTATTGAACAACCTATATATTTTCTTGCACATAAATTATAAACGGCATGGCAGGTTTTTTAACCTGCCATGCCGTTTTTTACTATTGTGCTTTGGGTTTTTTCATTGTAAGGGATATTCTTCCCTTTTTAACGTCGGCGGATAAAACGTAAACCGTTATTATGTCTCCCACCTTAAGCGCCTCCGAGGGGTGGCGGATAAAGTTTTCGGAAATCTGTGTTACATGCACCAGACCATCCTGGTGGACACCTATGTCAACAAAGGCGCCGAAGTCGGTTACGTTCCTAACCGTGCCGGTAATCTCCATGCCCGGCTTTAAATCCTCAATCCCCATAACGTCGGTGCGGAGCATGGGGGGAGGCAGTTCGTCTCTGGGGTCCCTGCCGGGGCGTTCAAGCTCCTTAATAATATCAATGAGAGTGGGTTCGCCCACTTCCAGCTCAAGGGCCAATGCGGATGTTCCGACAGTTTCAACCTTTACCGAAAGGCCGGATATCTGTCCTTTTGCAATATCGGTTTCGGTATATCCGAAACGCTTTAACAGCTTTTCGGCGGCCTTGTAGCTTTCAGGATGGACTGCCGTGCGGTCAAGGTAGTTTGAGCTGTCGGGAACCCGTAAAAAGCCGGCGCACTGCTCAAAGGCCTTGGGGCCTAATTTGGGAACCTTTTTAAGCTCATTCCGTGACATGAACCTGCCGTTTTGCTCTCGGTATAACACAATGTTTTTGGCGATAGCCGAATTTATGCCGGCAATTCTTGAAAGGAGGGGGATTGATGCGGTGTTAAGGTCTGCACCTACCGAGTTGACGCAGTCCTCCACCACCCCGTCAAGGGCTTCGCCAAGCTGCTTTTGGGGCATATCGTGCTGATACTGGCCAACACCTATGGCTTTGGGATCAATTTTAACCAATTCTGCAAGGGGGTCCTGAAGCCTGCGGGCAATGGACACGGCAGAACGCAGAGTTACGTCGTAGTCGGGGAACTCCTCCTGGGCTATTTTTGACGCCGAATAAACAGATGCCCCTGCCTCGCTAACCACCATATAGGACACCTTGCCGTCTCTTTCCTTTACAAGGTCTGAAGCGAAGATTTCGGTCTCCCTGGAGGCGGTGCCGTTGCCTATGGCTATTACCGATACGTTGTATTTGTCTATAAATTTATTTATAACCGTCCTTGCCTCGGCAATTTTATTATGGGGGGGAACGGGATAAATGACGCCTGTGTCAAGCACCTTGCCAGTTTCATCCACCACCGCCACCTTGCAGCCGGTACGGTATCCCGGGTCAAGGCCTATTGTTACCCGGTTTCTAACGGGGGGCTGCATAAGGAGCTGCCGGGTGTTCTGGGCGAACACCTTAATGGCGGCGGTGCTTGCCTTTTCGGTAAGCTCGTTTCTGATCTCCCGTTCTATTGAGGGGAAAATAAGCCGGTCATAGGCGTCGGTTGCCGCATTTATAACCATCTGTCCGGCTTGGCCGTTGGATTTTACATGAATATTTTCAAGGATTTTTATCGCTCTGGTTTTATCGAATTCAATGGATATTTTAAGGAATTCCTCTTTTTCGCCCCGGTTCATGGCAAGGATGCGGTGGCCGGGAACCTTGGATATGGGTTCCACCCGGTCGGCATACATTTCGTAAACACCCAAATCATCCTTTGCTCCGGCAGAGCGGATAAAACCGTTGTGGAAGCAGACGTAGCGGATACGTTTTCTTCCCTCTGCATCGTCTGATATGGTTTCGGCAACAATGTCAAGAGCACCCTGTATGGCATCTTCGGCGGATAATACACCCTTTTCCTCGTCAATAAAAGTGGCGGCATAGGCGGTGTAATCCATGTTTTCTTCCTGGGCGTAGATGGCGTTTGCCAGCGGTTCAAGCCCCTTTTCTTTGGCTATTGTAGCCCTTGTCCTCCGCTTGGGGCGGTAGGGGCGGTAGATGTCCTCTATTTCGGTTAATGTAACTGCATCGTCAAGGGCCTTGGAAATTTCCTCGGTAAGCTTGCCCTGCTCGTCGATGGCGGCCCTAACCTTTTCCCGCTGTTCGTTTAAGGAACGAAGGTAGTTAAGCCTGTCGAACATGTCACGCAATGTGGCATCGTCAAGGGAGCCGGTGACCTCCTTACGGTAGCGGGCTATAAAGGGGAGGGTGTTCCCTTCGTCGATAAGCTTGACGGCGGCCTCAACCTGCCATTGCTTGATTTTAAGTTCCTGTGTCAGGGTTAGAATAATGTCCATATTAACCTTCCGTATTATATTATCAATACAATTATAACCATATTTAAAGCCTTTTTCAAGTGAAAAGGCAAAATCCGCATATTTTGGCGTATTTTATGTTTTATATATGCAGTGTATTGACTAATAGGTAAAAATGAGTTAAAATGGTAATGCAACCAGATATTATATATTTTATTTACAAGGAAAGGTCGGTTTGTATATGAAATAAATTTTATCAATCCTTGTGCTAATTCTAATAATTATCAGTATCAACGGCTGCCAAAAAGAAACCGCTCCCCGGGTATATATCCACGATGCTAACTATATAAATAAACCGGATTTGTATAATCAGACTTATATGGTTAACTATTTGGGTTACGAAGCGAAGATTGAGGAGGATGTTACCAAGATGGTTGAAATTGACATTCAGGGTTATAAATATATCTGCAATTATGTAAATACCCATTATAATAATAATGTTAAATTCGCCGAAACGGAATATGAATGCGGAAAATTAATTAATTTTAGCTTTGACAAAGTCACCAATGAGCTTTTATCCTTTGCTATTGTTCGATTCCCCGAGGATTACGTTAAAAAAACCAAACCTATAACCGGAGAACAGGCCAAACAACTGGCAGATGAGTTTTTAAAGGATTACATAAACTTTAAAAAATGGACCTGGATTGACAACGGTTATCAAGGTTCAATAAGCAACACTTATAGAATAAAGTATGAGTATATAATAAATAATGTTATAACACGTCGGGCGTATATTGAAATGGATAATTGCGGTAATTTTACAAGATTTCAAACAGTACCAAGCTGTGTCCTTGACGAAGTTACAATCCCCAAATTGTCCGACGCAGAATATATAGAAGCGGCAAAAGGGTTGTTAAAAGAAATATATAAAGACAAGAACTTAAAGGATATTAAAAATTGCGAAATAGTATTAGATAAATATCTTTATTATTTCAGAGAACCTGATTTAGATGTGATTTCATTTAGTATGAACTACACCCTCGTTTTCAATGACGGAAGCGAAGAAAGAATTAGGCGACAGATTCTATTATGTTATACCCGATTAGTTTTAACAGAAGGGCTTTTGCCCTTCTGTTTTTTATATAAACAAACAAAAAAGTATCGAAAATGATTGTTGTTATTGTATTTTAAAATGCAAAAAACATATTGACTTTTTTAGATTGATGTTGTATCATTTTTTAAGTGTTTTATAAACAATGGGTCGTTGCTCTTTCCGGCAAAGGCGTCGGAATGTCGGCTTGACGCTAAAAAATGTATAATTACTTAGGCGTCGCAGAAAGCTATACTTCGACGCCTTGTCTGATTTTGTTACATTTTTACCGGAGGGAAAAAGTTATGACCAAATATATTTTTGTTACAGGCGGTGTGGTGTCCGGCCTGGGTAAAGGAATTACCGCCGCATCTTTAGGAAGGCTATTAAAAGCCAGAGGCCTTAAGGTGGCAGCCCAGAAGCTTGACCCCTATATTAACGTTGACCCGGGAACCATGAGTCCCTATCAGCACGGGGAGGTTTACGTTACCGAGGACGGTGCCGAAACCGACCTTGACCTTGGACATTACGAAAGATTTATCGACGAGGATTTAAATAAATATTCAAACCTTACCACAGGCAAGGTGTTTTCCAATGTCATATCAAAGGAGCGGCAGGGACAGTATCTCGGCTCCACCGTTCAGTATATACCCCACATAACCGACGAAATAAAAAGATTTGTCTACAATGTGGGCAAAAAGACGGGGGCGGATGTGGTTATAACCGAAATCGGCGGCACCACCGGCGACATTGAAAGCCAGCCATATCTTGAAGCTATCCGCCAGATAAGCCACGAGGTGGGGAGGGAAAATTCCCTTTTCATCCACGTTACCCTTGTTCCCTATCTTAAAGCATCCGGTGAGCATAAATCTAAGCCCACCCAGCATTCGGTTAAAGAACTTCAGGGAATGGGCATTTCCCCGGACATAATTATTTTAAGATGCGACGAAAAAATAAAGGACCAGTCGGTTTTCCGCAAGATTGCCAACTTCTGCAACGTCAAGCCCGACTGCGTTATAGAAAACGTTACCCTTCCCGTCCTTTACGAAGCGCCGCTTATGCTTGAAAAATCCCATCTTTCCCATATAGTCTGCCGGGAGCTGTATATGGATACCCCAGACCCCGACCTTACCGAGTGGGAAGAGCTTGTTAAAAAAATAAAGAGCCGCAAAGGCAAGGTTAACATTGCCCTTGTGGGCAAATACGTTCAGCTTCACGATGCTTATTTGTCGGTGGCGGAGGCGTTAAACCATGCCGGCTTTGCCCTTGATTCGAAAATCAACATAGACTGGATTGATTCCGAAACCATAACCGAGGAAAATCACGAAGAAATATTCAAAAACATCGACGGCATACTCATACCCGGAGGATTCGGCAACCGGGGTATTGAGGGTAAAATAATAGCGGCAAGCTTTGCCCGCAGAAATAAGATACCCTACCTTGGAATTTGCCTTGGTATGCAGGTGGCGGTTATAGAATACGCCCGTAACGTCTTAGGCCTTGCCGGCGCAAATTCAAGGGAATTTGACGAAAATTCCCCCCATAAGGTTATTGACTTTATGGAAGGACAAAGCGATTCCATTGACAAGGGCGGCACATTGCGGCTGGGAAGCTATCCCTGCTCCATTGTCCCCGGCACCGTTATGGAACGCTGCTACAAGGCCTGTCTTATAAACGAACGCCACAGGCATCGCTATGAATTCAATAACAGCTACAAGGCCGATTTGGAAAAGGCCGGACTTACGATAAGCGGTCTTTCACCCGACGGCAAGCTGGTTGAAACCATTGAGCTTAAAGATTCCCCCTTCTTTGTAGGGGTTCAATATCACCCTGAATTCAAGTCCCGCCCCAACCGTCCCCATCCCCTGTTTTTGGAGTTCGTTAGGGCGTCCATAGAGATCGCAAAGGCGAAGGAGGGCGGCGACAACAAATAATTTTTGAAAGGAAAGGCTTACAATGCGAGAAATTAACAAATCCCGCAAGCTTGACCATGTGGCCTACGACATACGGGGACCGGTTATGGAGGAGGCCTACCGCATGGAGGCTAACGGGATTAATATACTAAAACTCAACATTGGTAACCCCGCACCCTTTGAACTTAAAGCTCCCGATGAAATTATTGTGGATATGATTTACAATCTGCGGACGTCGGAGGGCTATTCCAACTCCAAGGGTATGTTCCCCGCCCGCAAAGCCATAATGCAATACTGTCAGCTTAAGGGCATACCCAACGTAGGCCTTGAGGACATTTACACCGGTAACGGTGAAAGCGAGCTTATAACCATGTCCATGCAGGCCCTCCTTGACGACGGGGACGAAATTCTTGTTCCTATGCCCGACTATCCCCTGTGGACGGCGGCGGTTGTCCTTTCCAGCGGCAAGGCCGTTCATTACCGCTGCGACGAATCAAAGCACTGGAATCCCGATATTGCGGATATACGTTCTAAGATTACCGAAAAAACCAGGGGTATTGTGGTTATAAATCCCAACAATCCCACCGGGGTGTTATACAGCATTGAAACCTTAAAAGAAATAGTTGATGTTGCAAGGGAATTTGACCTTATTATATTTGCCGACGAAATTTATGACCGGCTTTGCCTTGACGGGAAAAAGCATGTGGCCATAGCCTCCCTTGCCCCCGATCTACTTACCGTATGCTTTAACGGCCTTTCTAAATCCCACCGGGTGGCGGGTTTCAGAAGCGGCTGGATGTGTCTTGCGGGGGAAAAGGAACACGCCGCAGGTTATATAGAGGGGCTAAACGTCCTTGCCTCAATGCGTCTTTGCTCCAATGTGCCGGGGCAGAGCATTATCCAGACGGCATTGGGGGGGTATCAGTCCAGCGACGAGCTTATTAAACCCGGCGGAAGGATTTACGAACAGCGGGAATTTATCTACAACGCCATTAACTCCATTCCCGGTCTTTCGGCGGAAAAGCCCGACGCCGCATTTTATATTTTTCCGAAAATCGACACCGAAATGTATAATATAACCGACGACAAGCAGTTTGTGCTTGAGCTGTTACGCGAAGAAAAGCTGCTGCTTACCTCCGGTACCGGCTTTAACTGGGATAAGCCCGACCATTTCCGCATTGTATATCTGCCCAGGGTGGAAATACTTGAGGAAGCCATGTTCAGGCTTGAAAGGTTTTTAAAGAAATACCGGAGATAATTTGACAAGGGAGGACTTATTTGTGAAGGACATATACGAAAACCCGCTGTGCGGCCGCTACGCCGGCAGGGAGATGCAGCGCATATTCTCCCCCGACCACAAGTTTCAGACATGGCGTAAGCTGTGGGTGGCGCTGGCCGAAAGCCAGAGGGAGCTGGGACTGGAAATTACCCAGGAGCAGATTGACGAGCTTAAGGAGCATATAGCCGACATAGATTACGCCAAGGCCGCCGAATATGAAAAGCGGCTCCGCCATGACGTAATGGCCCATATCCGCACCTATGGCGACGTATGCCCCAAGGCCAAGGGAATAATTCACCTGGGTGCCACAAGCTGCTATGTTGGGGACAACACCGATATTATAGTAATGAAAGAGGCTTTGCTCCTTGTAAAAAAGCTGCTGGTAAACGCCATTTCGTCCCTGTATGACTTTGCAAACAAGTATAAGGATATACCTACTTTAGCATACACCCATTTTCAGCCTGCCCAGCCCACCACCGTGGGAAAACGGGCAACCCTGTGGATTCAGGACCTGCTTTTTGACCTTGAAGCGGTGGATTTTCAGCTTAGTTCATTAAAGCTCTTAGGCTGCAAGGGCACCACCGGCACCGCCGCAAGCTTTTTGGCGCTGTTTGAAGGCGACCACGAAAAGGTGAAAAAGCTTGAAAAGCTTATCGCTCAAAAGGTGGGGTTTGACGGCTGCTACGATGTGTCAGGGCAGACATATTCGAGAAAGGTTGACTACAACGTCCTTTCGGCACTCTCCGGCATTGCCCAGTCGGCATCAAAGTTTGCCAATGACATACGCCTGCTTTCCCATCTTAAAGAGGTTGACGAACCCTTTGAGGAGGAACAGGTGGGTTCCTCGGCCATGGCATACAAGCGCAATCCCATGCGCAGCGAGCGGATATGCTCCCTGTCAAGGCATGTGCTTTGTAACGTGTTAAACCCTGCAATAACAGCTTCCACCCAGTGGCTTGAACGCACCCTTGACGATTCGGCCAACCGGCGGATAGCAATACCCGAAGCTTTTCTTGCCATAGACGGCATACTGACATTGTATATAAATATTATCAGCGGCTTAAAGGTTTACCCCAACATGGCAAAGCGTCATCTTGACGAGGAAATGCCCTTTATGGTTACCGAGAACATTCTTATGTATTGCGTTTCACGGGGCGGAGACCGGCAGGTGCTCCACGAGGAAATACGCCGTCATTCGGTGGAAACCGCTGTGGAAATTAAAAACTACGGCAAAAACAATACCCTATTTGATAAAATTTTAGCTGATAAAGCATTTAACCTTACAAAAGAAGAACTTGACCAAATCGCTAACCCCGCCCTGCTAACCGGCAGAGCCAAGGAGCAAACCGAAGAATTTCTGGCAAACGCAGTTTTGCCGGTTCTTGAGGCAAATAAAAGTCTGCTTGGCGTTAAGGCCGAGATTAACATTTAACTAAACAGGCGGGTTTTTACCCGCCTTTCGCTTTAATGAGGGAATGATGAAAAAGGGCTCTTTGTCAATAGTTGGGGTGAACCCGTAAAAAGGAATTCAGGTAACGGCTGTCAGGTCGCTGCCTGAATTTTGTTTTGATTAGAAAACATATGAAGAATGCGGTTTCGGAATCTATTAAAATTACGATATCCGTAAGCGTTTCTTTTCAGCACTTTGATCTTGTTGTTGCAACCTTCTGTAAAAGCATTCGAATATGAACAGTAGAAAGAGTTGACAATCCCCTCAAACCAACGGGAAAAGGTTTCGCCACAATCCCTGAACCGTTGTATGTGCGATTCCCGAGCCATTGTAATCCACTCTTTCAGGGCTTCTTTCTTGATATCCGGATCCCTTAAGCCGCAAAGCTTTAAGAACTGCTCCTTCATATAATGCGCTTCCAGCAGGTCGGAGCCGATGTACAGAATTGTGTCAACCCTTATCTTTTCATCAGGTGTCAACTTATCATAACGCTTGTAAAGAATACCCTTTGAGTGCTTGAAAGCAAGACGGGTTTCCTTGATATGTTTCTTTTGTTCCTCCTTGCGTACAGACTCGAACGCCCAGAACACCTGCCTTGCGTAATGATATTTATCGATAACATAGGTGGCTTTCTTAAAGTATGTATTCGAAACGTCCCTGTAGGTTTCCCACATATCGCTTACGAAATATGCCGTTTTCGATCTGTCAAAGTGCTTGAAATAGCTGAATAAATCTTGTTTATACCTTGTTTCGAGGATATCTATTACCCTGTTATTGTTAAGGTCTGTAATAATACATTGATATTTATCTTTTCCCGTATTCCCCTTGAATTCGTCAATGCCTATTGCCTGGGGGAGGGTTCCCGAGGGGTAGTTTACAAGGTTAAACACCCGTATTACTGTGGAGACGGAGAGCGCAACCTCTTTGGCTACGCTTGTGAAGGAGGAGACGCCTGCCAGCTTGTTGATGATGAAAGCGGAAAGGCGGTTGGTCATGCGGAAGTATCTTGGAAGGAAGCTGTTTTCCTCGAAAAAGCGTTTGCCGCATTGGCAGCGGTATCTCCGTTTTCTTAATATGAGTTCGACATTCTTACCCAGGATAGGTATATCCTTGATATGCTGGATACGGTAGTCATGCACTGTCCTTGTTGCGGCGCCGCAACAAGGACAGCGGTGTTCTTTTTGCGTAAGCTCGATGTGAATTTCGGTAATTTGTGCTTTTTGAACTACATTTTTTACAATTACATCTTTTAAATCAATAAGTTTTGTGCTATTATCATTGCAGGGCATATTTTCGTCTCCGTTTCATGGTGTTGTGCAATTCCCATTTTAACGGATTCGTCAAAAATATGCTCTACTTTTTTTGTTTCTGTTTTGTAGATTATTTTCCCTTACCCCAACATTTATTATAGAGCCTGAAAAAGATAGGTATTGTAGGCGGAATCGGGCCTGCCTCCACCGTTGACTATTACATGGGGATAATAGGCAAATATGCGTCCAAATACGGGCCCGACGTTTACCCCGAAATTGTTATAGACAGTATCAATTTAAACCGGCTTATGGGGGCTATGGTTAAAGAAAATTTTGACGAGGCCTTTGAGATTATTAAGGCAAGCCTTATAAACCTTAAAAACGCAGGGGCGGATATTGGAGCGGTGGCATCAAACACTCCCCATATAATTTGGGATAAAATTCAAGAAGCAAATATCATACCCGTTATAAGCATTGTAAGTGCCACCTGTGACTATATATTAAAATGCTCCTATAAGCGTGTTGTCGTCCTCGGAACCGAATACACAATGAAAAAGGGATTGTATGCAAAGGCACTGGAAAATATAGGCGTTACGGCAATTTCTTTGTCCCCGGAGGATATGAAGTTGGTGGGAAATATCATTTACCCAAACCTTGAAAACGGAATTGTTATTCCCGAAGACAAATCAAAAATGATATCGGTTGCCGAAAGGTATATAACAAACTATAACGCCGATTCCCTGCTCCTCGGCTGCACCGAAATACCCATTATGATAAAGGCGGGTGATGTGTCTGTGCCGGTGATAAATACCACCCAGATACATATAGACGCCATAGCCGAAAAGCTGTTTGAATAAGATATAAACCATTTATTGTTAGTGTTACGGGCATAATCGCAATTTTTTTGCTTTTATGCCCGTTATTTCTATTCCTTTTGACAATTGTTTTTTATTATAGGGGGTTATATAATAGGTTTGATAATATAACTTTTTTTGAGGATTTATGCTAAACAACAAAAAAGCCGTCAACATGACCGACGGTCCCCTATTTAAAAATATAATATCCTTTACCATACCCATTATTTTAACGGGACTTTTGCAGCTGCTTTTCAATGCCGCCGACCTTGCGGTGGTGGGGCAGTTTGCCGGGGACATTCCCTTATCCGCCGTGGGTGCCACCGGCTCTCTTATAAACCTTATAGTCAACCTGTTTTTGGGACTTTCGGTAGGTGTCGGCGTGGCTGTGGCCCAGGGGTTGGGTGCTAAAAGTGACGAAGCGGTCCGCAGAACCGTTCACACCGCCATCCCTGCCGCTCTTGTCGGGGGTGTGATACTCACCTTTGTGGGAATTTTCGGCGCAAAGCAGTTTTTAATATGGATGAAGACTCCGGCCGAGGTGCTTGATCTTGCCACTCTTTATATGCAAATCTACTTTGCCGGAATTATCCCCATTCTCCTTTACAATTTCGGCGCCGCAATACTTCGTGCCGCCGGCGACACAAGAAGCCCCCTTATTTACCTTACCCTGGCAGGGGTTGTCAATGTAATTTTAAACCTTATATTCGTCATTCTTTTCGGCATGGACGTTGACGGGGTGGCACTTGCCACAACCATTTCCCAAACCCTTGCGGTGGGGCTGGTTATAAGAACCTTGGTTAAACGCAGCGACGCCTGCCGGCTGTATTTAAAAAAGCTTAAATTCCATGAAAAGGAACTTTTGCTTATTATTAAAATCGGACTTCCCGCCGGGATTCAGGGAACCATATTCTCAATATCCAACGTTATCGTCCAGTCCTCTATAAACTCCTTTGGCCCCGTGGTCATGTCGGGTAACACCGCCGCCTCATCCATTGAGGGGTTTGTGTATGTGGCCATGAACGCCTTCCACCAGACGGCAATGAACTTTATAGGCCAAAACGTGGGAGCAAAGAGATTTGAACGGATAAATAAAATTCTCGCCTACTGTCTTGCCCTTGTGGCAGGGGTGGGTTTCACCCTCGGCCTTTTGGCCTTTACCTTCGGTGCTCCGCTGCTTAAAATCTACACCTCATCGGCAGATGCCATTCATTACGGTGTGGTTAGAATGTCCTTTATCGCTCTAACCTATTTCACCTGCGGCATGATGGACGTTATGACCGGTGCAATACGGGGAATGGGCTCCTCACTGGCTCCAATGATAGTTTCGGTTATAGGTATCTGCGGCGTGCGCATAGGCTGGATATTCACCATATTTGCCGAACACCGCAGCCTTGAAGCATTATATATGTCCTACCCCCTTTCATGGGTGGCAACTTTGCTGGTTCAGGTTCTCTTTTATGTGATAATTAAGAGAAGATTGTTAGCACGAGAGGGCATAACATCCCCCCTGACGAACCATAAAGGTATAGGTGTCATAACCGCCGTCCCCACCTTAAAGGGGAAAAAAGTTGTAAATGTAAACAATAAAAAATCAGGCTGATAGCCTGATTTTTTTAATATAATGTGGTGTAGTAGTAAACCGGGTGGAGATACCAGACGCCGTTGATTTGTAAAACCACAAATTCGGCTTTCTTTGATTCCTCATCTTTACTTCCCCAGATGTTCAGGCTGCCGGTTACCGTGGCAGCCTTTGTTATTGCCGACATATCAATTTCATAATAGTAAATGTTGTTGTCGTAATAACGGTCAAAATAATCGGGGTAGTTGGCGGGATCAATGGTAGAAACGTCTGTTACCACAAACTCCATTTTAACCTTTTTGCCGTAGTTTTCTTTATGGGCCAAGGCAACGGAGTTAAAAATATCGCTTAAATAGGAATTAAAGTTAGTATAAGGTGGAGTGGCCTCGTATTTCCACATTGCCTCCTCCACTTCGACAGCGGCGTCGTAGTCGGGGGGGAAGGCTTGGCGGTAGGTTTGGGGGTTGTTATTTAAAACACCGTCAATGACATGCTGTATTGGCATTGCTTCTTCACGGGTTATTCTTTCCGCATTTCTGGCGCAGCCGATAAGGGAAAGGCTTAATAAAACAAGGAGTATAACGGGTAATATTTTACGCATCCGAAACCTCCCCGCTTTTGGCAAGACGCATTTCGTCGAATTCGGCTTTGGTTATAAGGACTTTACGCTTTTTGGTGGCAGGGTCGAATTTGCCCACATAACCCCGGTCTTCCATCATGTCAATTATTTTTTGTGCCCGGGCGTAACCCACCGAAAGCTTGCGCTGGAGCAGGGACGTTGACATGGTGTCATACTCAAAGGCAACCCCTAAGGCGTCGATAAACAAGGGGTCTTCCTTTTCATCCCCTATGGAAGAACCACCGTCGTCTGACCTGCGCTTGCCGTTTTTGTCGCCGCAGAGTCTGGCTTCTTCTTCAATCATCTTAATAACGTCGTCGTTGTATTCAACCTGGGCGGCGGATTTAATAAACTGGCAGACAGCAGCCACTTCCGACTTGCCGTCCACATAGGCGCCCTGAACACGCAGCTTTTTCATCATCTTAACGGGGGCGTATATCATGTCCCCCTTGCCGAGCAGCGCCTCGGCGCCGTTTTCGTCAAGGATTATACGGGAGTCCACCGACTGGGACACGGTAAAGGCAATACGGGAGGGGATGTTGGCCTTTATTAAACCTGTGATAACGTCGGTGGAGGGGCGCTGGGTGCCTACAATAAGGTGTATGCCGGCGGCCCTTGCCTTTTGGGCAAGGCGGCAGATTGAATTTTCCACCGCATCCTTTGCCGACATTATAAGGTCGGCCAGCTCGTCAATTACGATTACAATGTAGGGCAGCTTTTCCTTTTCGGGGTCCCCTTCGATAATTTCATTATATTCCTCAAGGTTTCTGGCCCCCATCTGCTCCATCTGGGTATAGCGGCGTTCCATTTCGTTAACCGCCCAGTTAAGGGATCCTGCGGCGGTGCGGGGTTCATTAACCACCGGCACCAGCAGGTGAGGTATGCCGTTATAGCAGGAAAGCTCTATCTTTTTAGGGTCGATTAGGATAAACTTAACCTCGTCCGGGGTTGCCCGGTAAAGGAGGGATATTATAAGGCTGTTTATGCACACCGATTTACCCATGCCCGTTGCGCCGGCGATAAGAAGATGGGGCATATCGGGAATGTCAAAGTAAACGGGGTTCCCCCCCACGTCCACGCCAAGGCAGACAAACAGCTTTGAGGGGTTGTTGCGGAAAATGTCGTTGTCTATAAGATCACGGAGTTTAACTATTGATGCAGTTTCGTTGGGGATTTCAATGCCAATGGCAGCCTTGCCGGGAATGTTGGATTCAATTCTTACGCTTGAGGCGGCAAGGCGCATTCTTATATCGTCGGCAAGCCCCTCTATGCGGGAAACACGAATTCCCTCGTCGGGTAATACCTCATAACGGGTTACCGCCGGTCCCCGGCTGGTGGACACCAGCGTGGCCTTAACCCCGTAGGTGCGGAGCACCGATATAAGCTTTTGCCCTGTAACGGCAATGTTTTGGGAAGAATTTCTTAAAAAGTCGCTGCTGCCTTCCGAAAGGAGGGAAAGAGGGGGAAAGACATATACTTTTTCCCGGTGGGTGACATCTAACTCGTTGGTTTGAGCCACTTCTTCGTTATTTTCGGTAACTTCAGACTTTTCATCCCTTTCGGCGGGTATTGTTTCAATATCGACTTCCACTTCCTTCACTTCGTCGGCAACCTCAACCGGAGGTTCGACCATGGCGGTTTTGGGAAGCACAAGGGGAGTTTCTTTTTCTTCGAATATCGACTGGTATTCGTCCTGAACGGTTTTTATAGGCTGCTGTTCTGCCTTTATTTCAACCGGAGGAATTTCGGTATTGCTTTCTGGCTGGATATACACCACTTCGGGCTTTTTGGATTTTTTAGAGGGTGTTTCCTCTTTTTTGGCTGTCTTTTCTTCTTTGGCTGCCCGTTCGGCCGCTCTTTCGGCTTCCCTTTCCCTCATAACACGTAATGAATGGGAAATGTTTTTAAGAAACCTTCCGATTGCCCTTAATATTTTAAGCGGCGTGGTGCCGATAAGGAATATAAAGGAAATTATTGCAGTCAGGTAGCCTAAAATATAGGTTAAAACGCTGCCTATTAGAAAATCAAGGCCGCTGCCTATAAGTCCCCCAAACACCCCGGCACCGGTGCCGTTAACACCGTTTTTATAAAATACTTTAAGGAAGTTTTGCTCCTGGGTAAAGGATCGCTGGGCGTCGGTGGTGGTGTGAAGGTGAACCAGAGAAAGGACAAATATAAAATTGAGTATGCAAAGAAGGCACCTTGCATACATAACGTTGTTTTCCCGGTCGGTTTTCCAAAAAAGGGCTAAAACCACAAGATAAAAGGGTATAAAATAAACCCCGTAGCCGAAAAGCCCCATAAACGCCGGCGTTAGGATATTGCCCAGATAACCGGTCTGGTCCATTGTAAACATTAAAACCAAAAGCACGGCAATCAAAACAAGCAGGTAGGGCATAAAGCCTAATTGCTTCTTTTCCTTTACCTGTTTTTCCTGCTTTGCTTTTTTTGTCTTTGTCTCCTTAGCGGTTGCTTTTGGAGAGCCTTTTTTATTTCCCATCTGTTTCACCTTAAGGTTTATATAAGTATATCCGCAATTATTGCCGCAATCCCTATAATTATGCAATACAGGGAAAAGGCCGAAAGCTTTTTGTTTTTGGCCATGTATTGGAGGAGTTTTATAGCCAGCAGTCCGGATATCACTGCCGCTGCCACTCCCCCGGCCAGTGCCGGAAGGCTGCCTTTGGGGAGAGGATTGTCTTTAAGCTGAAACAGCTCCAAAACATTTGCCCCCGCAATGGCAGGGATGGACATTAGGAAGGAAAGCTTTACCGCATCCTCTTTATTGTATCCCATCAGTCTGCCGCCGGCTATGGTGGAGCCCGAACGGGAAATCCCCGGGAACACCGCCGCAAGCTGAACCAAGCCCACAACAAACGAATGCTTGGGGGTTGAGTTTTCCAAAGTCAGGCCGGTCTTTGAAATTTTATCGGCAAAATAAAGTATTAGACCGTTTATTATAAGCAATACCCCGACAGCCCAGCTTACCGACGAAATAAATTCCACCTTGTCGTCAAAAAGTATGGCTAAACCAAGGGGAAGAGTGGCCGCAAGCACAATAAGAAACAGCTTTTCGGCTTTGCTTAATCCGCCTTTTATTCTGCCGGTAAACAGCTTGGCAACAAGGGTAAAGAACCCCTTTATCATATCAAGGACGTCCTTATAATAGACGATAATAACCGCCGCAAGGGTGCCGAGATGGAGGAAAACCGCAAAGGTGAGGTTCATGCCCTCCATATCGTCAAGGCCGAAGAAGTTGGCCATCAATGATAAATGCCCGGAGGAGGATACCGGCAGAAACTCGGTTATCCCCTGTAAAATTCCATATAGGACGCCCTTGATGAATGACATTGTTAAAACACCTTAATTGTTGGCTTTTATAGCCTCTATTGTGTCCTCCATGGCTTGACGAACCGTATCTGCGGTGGCTTCAAACCTTGAGGCAAAGTTTTTATCAAGCTTCATAAATTCGGAAATAATGTTGCCCCAGTTAAAGGCGGCACCAAGATCAAAGCAACGCGAACCGAATATAATGTCAAGCATTGCCTCGTCATCCTCGGTTTCGGCGTTTTTGGCTTTAAGAGCTTTTTCGTAATAAACGGGGGTGAGATAGTTTTTGGATTCCGCACCCAAAGCCTCAATAACAAGGCCCAGGTCGTAATACTCTTCATCACTCTGGCCTACGGGGATCATCATGCAGGACATGTTGTGGAAGGAAACAGAGTGGCTATATGAATCCTGGGAGGCAGTGTGCTTGGGTATGGGAAGTATGCCGTAGGAAAATTCAAGCTGACGGTAGGACACGGCGTTGATAAGGCCGCCCATGTAGAACAGCTCACGGCCTTCACGGAAGGCTTTTATAATGGTTTCTTCCCACACGTTGGCATACTGGTTGTATTTTCCCCCGTTGGCTACCATTACATTGCTGTCGTCCATATATAAATCAAGGACTTTGTCAAGAACGGTAAATACCGATTCGCTTTGATAATTTAAAATGGGTTCGTCGTCGCCGTCCTTGGAGCATATGGTCTGGCCGGAGGCGATGAGGTGAACGTAAATGTTATAGGTTTCGGTACCTAAGCCCCAGGTGTCAAACTCGCTCATGCCGTCGATACCGTCGGTGTCGGCGGAAACCTGTTTTACAATCTGGGCGAACTTATCAAAGGTCCACTGATTTGTATAAACCAGATCATAAAGGTTTGTTCCGGGAAGAGCCTTTTCAAGCAGCTCCTTGTTGTAGTAAAGCACCCAGGTGCCGTCGTTGTCGTAAGTGTTAATGTCACCGCAGGCGAAAAACAGCTTGTTGCAGATGGAAAGGTCCCTTACCGCATTCTGGTCCCACCAGGGGTTGGAAAAATCTATGGATTCAATGGAAAACAGGTCTATGTAAATACCTTCGGTAACCAGCGGGTTGGAGTGGCCGTAGGCGTCAAACACAATGTCAAAGCTGCCGGTGTTGCTTTGAACAGCATTCCTGACCTTCTGGTTAAAATCGGCGGCGGTGGAGTTGTCGAGAATGCCCTGGATTTTGCAGTTGTAGCGTTCCTCGATCATTTTTCTTATTTCGTATTTGGTAACGTCCACCGAGTCGGCTTTTGATTCGTCAAAATCGGACCGCTGAATAATTTCACCGTTGTAGCCCTGAATGGAGTTGCCGCCCCAGTCACGGCAGAGCACGTTTATAATTCTGCCGTCCAGGTCTTTAATTTCAAGGTTTTTGCCGTATAAAGAATCTTCTTCTGACGATTCCCCGGTTTCGTCGGAGGGAGAGTCTGATACTGTAGGGTTAGATTCGGTTTTGGATGAGGTTGACGACTTGTCGTCGCCGCTTTCGTTGCCGCAGGCGGCAAGGGTTGCAATGATAAATGTTAACGCAATAATAAGGCAAATAATTCTTTTCACACGGTGTTTGCCAGTATTGTTTGACTGATTCATGTGCGTGTCTCCTGTATCATTTATATTTAAAGTCATTTATAATTATTATAGCAGATAAAACCGAAATGTCAATAAACTATTATGTAAACCATGTTGCCGGGGAAAAGCAAAACCGCCGGTTTTGCTGTGTATAAGCATTATTCCGGCGGTTTATAATCTAATTGGCGGAGTCAAGCATATTTTCTATGAATATACCGTAACCCCTGGTGGGATCGTTTATCATAACATGGGTTACTGCGCCGGCAAGCCTTCCGTCCTGTATTATTGGGGAGCCCGACATACCCTGAACTATTCCCCCGGTTTTTTCAAGGAGGTTTTTGTCGGTAATTTCAATTAGGAAATTTTTTGTCCTGCCGGAGTTGGGATAAACCTTGACAATGTTAATTTCGTATAATGCGGGAGTGGAGCCGTTGACGGTGGTTAATATATGGGCCTTGCCGGTTTTAAGCTCATCTCTGAAGCATATTTCTATTGGCTTGCCGTTAAAGGGGGCTATCGAATCAAGGGTGCCGAAAACCCCGCTTTCGGAATTTTTATACAATGAACCGATTTTATAGGCCGAAAATTCGCCCTTAAGCTCACCGGGAGCGTTTTCCATACCCTTGACCACGTCGGTTATGGTTACCCCGGTAACAATGCCCTTAAGCAAAGGCAGCGGTTCGCCGGTTTCGCTGTCGCAGATGCCGTGTCCCAGTCCCCCAAAGCGGTTGGTGTCGGCGTCCACATAGGTTACGGTGCCTATACCCGCTGTTGAATCTCTTACCCATAACCCTGCTTTATACATACCGTCCTCGGAAGCCTTTTTGGGGTAGACATCGAAATTCAATGTATCCCCCGAACGGCTTACGGTGAAAATCGTTTTACTTCCTCCGCTTTCGGCAATAAGCCTTGACAGGTCCTCGGTGGTATTGACTTCGGTGGAGTTAACCTTTGTTATTATATCGCCGGCTTTTATCCCGGCATCCCGGGCAGGGGACGCCAGACCGTCGAAGGTTTCAATATCGGTTACCCCCACTACAATTACCCCTTTGGTGTGGAACTTAATTCCGAAGGGCTTTCCGGATGGGATAAGTGATACCCGCTCCCTTTCGTTTACCGCAAGGGTTGACGCTAAGGATCCGTAGGGTACGGTTAAACACAATGCCAGTAAAATTGAAAAGAGCAACAGGAACGCAGGAATTTTTTGTTTTGATTTCATATTTCTACCTACCTTAATTTTTCGTCCGTGGTGTTATTGTTCGTTACGGGGCGAAAAATATGTAGAGAGAAATAAGAATGAATTTGAAGTTTTGTTAAAATAAAACCATTAAAAATCCCGTTTTGCTATCAGTTTAGGCATATGGACGTTTTTGTAAAAGCAAATAGAATTATTTTCGCTTTGTTCCATTATATTTTTTGTCCATATTTTTCCTTTTAATCGTATCAGTCGAAATTCTTTTCCCTGCCGGCGGGACAAGGCAGTCCCGGCTGTAGCCGATAAGGTCGCTTCGGCCGGCAGACAGGAGAATTTGCCTGATTAAGGGGAAATTTTCCTTTTTGTAAAATTGCAAAAGGGCGCGCTGGGCTTTCTTTTCACCGTAGCTTTTTGCCACATAAACCTTTTCCCCCGTTAACGGGTTTATACCCGTATAATACATGCAGGTGGAGGCGGTGCCGGGAGTGGGATAAAAATCCTGCACCTGTTCGGGGTTTATGTTATTTTTCTTTAAATACAAGGCAAGTTCAATGGCGTCATTTATGGTTGAGCCTGGGTGGGAGGACATTAGGTAGGGAACAAGATACTGTTCCTTGCCCACTTCCTTTGTTATTCTATAATAGTCGGACATAAATTTGTCGTATACCTCTCTGCCGGGCTTTCCCATATGGCAAAGAACGCTATCGCAGACATGCTCCGGAGCCACCTTTAATTGACCGGAGACATGCTTGTCCACCAGGCGGCGGAAAAATTTTTTATTTTTGTCGGCAAGCATAAAGTCGTATCTTATGCCTGAACGGATGAAAACCTTTTTAACTCCCTTAACCTTTTCCACTTCTTCAAGAAGCTGAATGTATTCCGAATGGTCGGCGTCAAGGTTTTTACAGGGGACGGGATGCAGGCATTTGCGGTTTTTACAGGTGCCCGATTCACCCTGCTTTTTACAGGCGGGGCGGCGGAAGTTGGCGGTGGGGCCGCCTATGTCATGGATATATCCCTTAAAGTCGGGCATTGCGGCTATAATTTCCGCCTCCTCCACCACCGATTTGATGCTCCGGGAAGTAACAATCCTCCCCTGATGGAAGGCTATCGAGCAGAAATTACAGGAACCGAAGCACCCCCGGTTGTGGGTTACCGAAAATTTCACTTCTTCTATTGCGGGAACTCCCCCGTCCTTTTCATACATGGGGTGGTAGTTTCGCTCATAGGGCAGCGAATAGACAAAGTCAAGTTCCTTGCGTGTCAGGGGATACATGGGCGGGTTTTGAACCACATACTTGCCGCCGTAATCCTCCACCACCGCTTTGCCGTAAAAGGGATCCTGATTTTCGTATTGAACCGAAAAGGCTTTTGCAAAGGCGTCTTTATTTGTTTTAACTTCATCAAATGCCGGGGTTTCTGCATAGTCAAAGCGTATGTCGTCTTTATTTGTTGTAACAAAGCAGGTGCCCCGTATGTCGTGGAGCTTTTTGACCGGCGCCCCCTTGTCAAGGAGAAAGGCGATACGCCGCAGAGAATTTTCCCCCATGCCGTAGGATAAAAGGTCGGCCCCCGAATCGATTAAAATTGAACGGCGGATTTTATCCGTCCAGTAGTCGTAGTGGGCAAACCGTCTTGTGGATGCCTCGACACCTCCTATGATTATGGGAATGTCGCCGTATATCTCACGCACCCGGTTGCAATATACTATAACCGCCCGGTCGGGACGGAAACCGGCTTTTCCACCGGGAGAATAATAGTCGTTTGTTCTGATTTTTTTGGCTACAGTGTAATGGGCCACCATTGAATCCACATTGCCGGAATTTATTAAAAAACCAAGCCTTGGTTTTCCCAGGCGTTTAAAATCTAAAGTATTTTTCCAGTCGGGCTGAGGAATAATACCCACACGGTATCCTTCCGCTTCAAGCACCCGGCTGATTATGGCCGTGCCGAAGGAAGGATGGTCCACATAGGCATCCCCGGTTATTATTATAAAATCGCATTGCTCCCAGCCGCGGGAAATCATATCATCTTTTGTTACGGGTAAAAACATATTCACTCCCCTGCGGCATTCTATCATATAAATTATATAATGTCAAAATTTTTTTGTTTTATCCCTTGACAAAGGAGGTTTAAAGGGCTATACTATTAACAACGATTATCGATAAGAAGGAAGGGTTGCAATGCAGCGGAACACAAGACAGCGGGCATATATACTTAAAGAGGTCAGCGAACGGTGCGATCACCCCACTGCCCGGGACGTATATATGGCGGTTCGTAAAAAGCTGCCTAACATAAGCCTGACCACCGTTTATCGCAATCTCACCAACCTTGCAGAGGAAGGGCTTATCCTGCGCATTGCCGTTCCCTCCTCCCCTGAACGTTTTGATAAAACGGTGGGTGCCCATATCCACCGCCTTTGCGACGAATGCAAGGAATTTTCCGACTTACCTGCCGACAGTTGTCTTTTTGATATGATTAAAAAGACAATGTATGAAAGCGACGGGTTTAATGCGTCGGGAATGGATTTGGTTATACGGGGAAAGTGCAGCGAATGCGCTAAAAAAGAAAATATAATAGATTAAACAAAAAAAGGAGAAAAATTATGGAACTCAAAGGCTCAAAAACAGAAATGAATCTGCTTGCCGCATTTGCGGGGGAATCCCAGGCTCGTAACAAGTATACCTATTATGCCAGCAAGGCAAGAAAAGAAGGCTACAACCAGATAGCCGACCTCTTTGAGGAAACCGCCAACAACGAAAGAGAACACGCAAAAATTTGGTTCAAACTCCTCCACGACGGTGATGTTCCCACCACCCTTGAAAACCTTAAGGATGGCGCCGCAGGTGAAAACTATGAGTGGACCGACATGTATGCCGGCTTTGCCAAGACCGCAAGAGAAGAAGGCTTTACAAAGATAGCTTACCTCTTTGAAGCAGTTGCCGCCATCGAAAAAACCCACGAAGAAAGATATCGCCAGCTTATCAACAGACTTGAAACCGACACCGTTTATATAAGCGATGACGTGGTTATTTGGCAGTGCGCTAACTGCGGACATATCCATGTAGGCCAGAAGGCTCCCGAAATCTGTGCCGTTTGCTCTCACCCCAAGGCATACTTCCAGAGAAAAGCCGAAAACTATTAATTCTAAAGAAGCAAAAAACTCCGGTTTTAACACCGGAGTTTTTTATATGATTTTATTTACTCTTTTACAAGATTTCTTACAAGTCCGGGAAGGAGGACCATTACAAAGCCTATAAGGCCGCCAAGCAAGGCGAAATACCATACGGCTGAAACGGTAAGGTCAATAAAATCTGTCCCCACCAAAGCACCGATAAGGGTGAAAAGCACCATAAATAAATACAATCCATAAAATATAAAGCCGAAAAGCCGTTTCAGGGTAACCGACGAAAGACTGTTAATTATACGGCTGATATCCACATATGTAAAGAAAACGTATGCCGTAAACATAAACACGTTTATTATGGCAAGTATTTTCGCAATGCCTAAAAGAGCATTGACCTTAAATAAATTACCCGAAAATAACGAAAAAGTTCCGACATCCCCCGACCTTCTGAACCAGCCGAAAAACATAAAGATAAACATAACCAGCGTGTAGCCGAGTACCAGTCTTTCGGCAAGGGAAGGAAGCTTAAAGGGGGCCACGGTCTTTACTTTCGGCGTTCCGGATATGGTGGGATTGCCGCAGGTGTTGCAAAACTTTGCGTCGTCGGGAATCTGTGTGCCGCATTTTTGACAAAACATAATGTTCCTCCTTTATTATATTTGTATTCTGATAAAAATAATATAACACGGTCCGCCCGAAATGTAAACAGTTAATTTGCATTTCATGTATTTTCTTAAAACGTTCCCCCCTCCGATAATTAAAGTAATAGTGGCTTTTATATACATAGCACCCGAACTAAGGGTGCTTTTTACACCCGCAGAAAAAATCAAAAACCGGGTATTGTTTGTTTGGCTTAATATGTTAATATCATGTTGGGGTTTATCTTTTAATTATATTCTCGGGCGGTATTTCAAATTATATTATCTCTGATTATTATTGCTTCTTTATAAGCGATATAGGTAACATAAAAGTCGGTGATAGTGTAAAGATTACATTTTATAACAAACTAGAGCTGCAAGCCGAAGGTGTTGACAATAAACCCAGCTATGGAGGCTTTGCCGCCAAATCGGTTAAAATAACCGACGAAACACCGTCAGAGCCTTGAGTAGAACCCTGATTTGAATATATAAAAAGAAAAACCGCTTCGGCGATTTTTTTATATCGATATTAAATATGTTTAGCGGTTGAGTTGTCAGGGTAGCGGTGGCCGTACTGTCTTTTGTTCCGAATTTTTACTTCATGGATAAAAATTCCGTAACGTTTATCAAAACGGCCACCAGAGGTCGGAGGAACCCCTTGAAAACTATCATCTGGCAAATAGTTTACAAATAACTGACCCTGACGGTATGGACTTAGAGTTAGAAGATATAATACCTGTTTACATATTCCTTACCGCAGTTGTAAAAGGGGTATTCATTTTTAACCGATTTAACCCTTTTTCAACCATCAGTTGATATGTAAATATATATTATAATTACGAACAGTGAACAAAACCGTGAACAAAAACGACATTTTTCAACTTTTTTTATTTTTTTCCTTTCGGCTGTTGCGATTTATTAATTTTAATGCTATAATATATGCAAAATTTAACATCTGGGTTTTCGGACGGTGTGAAAATTATGTTTAATATACCCAGCGCTAGGATGACGGTGCCAAGGGCCGCTGCAGGCGAAGTTGCCCGAACCAATCTGGTGGATACTGTTTTAAACAGTAACGCAAAGCTTGTGTATATTCATGCCGGTGCGGGATACGGCAAAACAACCCTGCTTTCCCAGGTAGCAAACAAAGCCGGTAAGGTGGTGTGGCTTTCCCTTGACGGTGAAAACGATATTTTCGCCTTTTCCACCCTCCTTTGCGAGGCAACAAGGACTGTTTTTCCCAAATTTGATTTTACTTTGTCGGAATACCTGCCCTTTGCCGAAAAAAAGAATTTCATTTCAATCCTTGCCGGTGCTTTGGTTTACTCGATAGAAAGCATCGGGATTGAATTTATTATGGTAATGGACGACCTTCATACCCTGGAGGGCGAAGATGTTAAAAAGCTGGTTACCTGCCTTATAAAATACCCTCCGAAAAACGTTAAATTCTGCTTCGGCAGTCGGGAAGCCCCCTGGCAGGAGCTTTTAGCATTTCAGATAAACGGGAGCGTTGTCGAGCTTACCCAGAAGGAGCTTTCGCTGACAAGAGAAGAAGTCAAGGATATTTTAGGCTTTGACGACTGCGCCGTCTATTCCTATACCGAGGGCTGGCCTTTGGCTATTGCCTCCTTTAGGGTGCTGCGTGAAAACGGAATTCCCCTTGACGCCATACCCTCCTTTGGCAGGGATGCGCTGTATGCCTATCTTTTCAGTGAATGCATATCCAGCCTTAACCCCGAAATGGTGGATTTTTTAAAAAAATCCGCCTGCTTTTATCTGCTTGACACTAATATGCTGGATTATATCCTTGACATGAAAAACACAAGGACTATACTTGATAACCTTGTTTCCAAAAATATGTTTACCGTCAAAACCAGCGAGGGCTTTTACCGCTATCACGCCCTTTTTAAAAGCAGCCTTATGGAAATGGCGGACAAAGAAGAAACGGCTTTATTACTCCGTAAAGCCGCTATTTATTATTTTAACAGCCTTCAGTATTCATCGGCAGCCCTTCTGGCCATTGAAGCTAAGGATTATGAGCTGTTGAAAAAAATTGTCCTTGCCTGCTACCGGGATTGTATAAAATCGGGCAATTACAATGACCTTAGGGTTTGGTTTAAAGCTCTTGATGAAAGCGGAATTAACCTTGACCCCGAAATTTTAGTGGCCCGGGGGGCGTTTAATTCGGTTATAGGCAACTTTGTTCAGGCAAACATAAGCCTTGAGGCGGCAATACCCGCAATACACAACACCGACAGCAGCCTTTACTTTGAAGCCATGATACACAAAGCAAGGGTATTGAGAAACTTTATTTCCTTTGAGGAATCAAACAAGCTGCTTGACGGACTTATTGAAAAGCTGGGGCACTCCACTGATGAACTGGTATACTCGGTAGTTATAGAAAAGCTGTATAACCTTTGCTTAAATTCGCAAATAAATGAGGCCTATTCCCTTGCACGGCAAATGATAGAAAGGTTCGCCAGCGCCGGAAACGAAAGGGTTATGAGGTGGTTCGAGCGGTATCTCTGCACCATTGAGTTTTACAAGGGAAACATGAAGGAATCGGTATATTACTATGAAAAATCCCTGTCCCTTGACGAAAATGAAATAACATTTTTAAATGTTCACAGCGTTGCAATCTATGTGGCCAAAGCCTATCAGATGATAGGGGACCGGGAGCGTTCAATTGCGATTTTGTCCGAGGAACTGCTTCGGTTAAGGAACACCGGCAACTATGAGGAACTGTGGGCAGGTTATCTGCTGGCAGCGGACATATACTACCAGAACACCTTTATAGACAAAATGAACGACCTTGACGCCTCCTACGAAACGGCTATACGGTATTTAACCTTGGCGGACGAGTATGCCCCCCTTTACCGTAAAACCGATTTTCAGCTCCAATGGGCGAAAATGCAGCGGCTTACATACTCCATTGTGTTTTCCGACCAGCCGGAGGAGGAGGTCATTAAGGAGATTTTTAAAAATCTTGAATGTTCGGGAGCGTATTTAAAATGCATTGTCCTTTCCCGCCTTATGGGTTATTTTACGGCAGAGTCGGATTTTAAAAATGCGGTAAAATGCGCCCAAATGTGTATTGAAACCGGTGAAAAAACCGGGTATTTGCTACACGCCTCCATGGCTTACGGAGTGCTTGCCCGGGTTGCCATAGAGTTAAAGGATAACGAAAAGGCAGTCCTGCTTACCAGGCGATACCTAAGGCTGTGTGCCGAAAACGGACTTTATGAATATTTCAGACTCCGCAAAGCCTATTACCCGGTGCTTGAATTTGCCTTGTCAAACGGAATAGAGCCGGAATTTGCACGGCTTATGATGGAATTTGCCGGTTACAGGCATAGTAAGATTTATATCGAAACCTTAGGGCCGTTTACCGTTTATAAAGATAAATCCAAGCAAAGCATTGTAAAGTTTCGCACCAAAAAGGAGAGGGAGCTTTTAGCCTTTCTGCTTAACGCCGGAGACCAGGGGGCAACCAAGGAGCAGATACACAACGCCATCTGGTGGGAATCAGAATCGGAAAATATAAAGAATCTGATTTCGGTAAATTTAAGGCATATAAAACACGACCTTAAAAATGCCGGAATTGAAGATGCGGTTATAAGCCGGGACAACCGCTATTTCATCCGCCGGGATGAAATTGAACTGGACACTGATGTATTCGATGAGCTTTACCGTGATTTCAGGCTCTCGCCCGACAAGGAAAAGGCAAAAAGCATTATCGGCCTTTATAAGGGGGAATACCTATCGGATTTCGAAGCCCTGTGGGCCACCGCCGCAAAATTAAAATACCATGAAATATTTGAGGAAGCTAAACGTTTTTGTGAAATGGGGGCAATATCTGCTACTACCGGAGATAATGGTTTATTATTTTAACACTACAAGCTTTTAATTGCCCTTTAGCATGTAATTTTACGCTTGTGTTATCGCATTATAAGCTTTTGATAATCATTCACTCAGTAAAAAACAGTCTGCAATCCACAGACTGTTTTTTGTGTTAGGGCACAGGTTTTAATAAAACTGACTTTTTTTGATATAGGGGTTAGTTAAAAGAGCTCTCGGACGAATAATGAATAAATTATATTATTTTTTTAGCTTTCTTAATCTATCGATAACTGCATTGTATCTCTGGCTTTCCCGTATCTGGTCAAATCGTTTGTTTTCCATCATTTTCTCAATATAGGAAGCGGCAACCGAACCTTCGCTGCTTCTACCAACCATAAAATACTCGTAATGAATTCGGTTAACAAGAGGCGAGGTATGGTCTATGCTTTTAAAGTTCTCATACATCTCAAACCAATCTGTCATTTCTTCAAGCTCCGAGAGCGCTCGGTCATTTTCACCCAACTCCGCTAAAGCCAAAGCCATTCCGTAGCAAAGCCGCCCGAGGCGCTCCGACCAAAAACCGAAATCCCCGTCACTGAACACCATATGATACATATCATAAAGTATTTTTCTCATCTGATAGCGTTGCTCTGCTGTATAGCCGGATTCCTTACACTGTATCAGATACTCCAGCTTCTGACCGAATTCATCACATATACGCCAGAAGTACCACTGACAGTGTTCAACAAGCTCGTTTCCCTTCAAAACATGAACAAGCAAATCCTCATTATCGGGAACCATTCTTGCGTATTCAACTGCTTTTTCATTATCACCTATGGCGTTGTATGTGAAACAAAGGGATTGAATAGCACCATATCTGTAATCGTTGTTTGCGCTGGTAAGAAGCTTATTTGCGATTTTTATTATTTCTGAACTGTTATCAATCCGGTTGACATTTAGCAAGGCATACATGAGCTGGTACAATACCGTTTCATCGTTCGGGAATTCTTTTTCCATCCTGCGGCATAGCGCCAGCCTATCATCACTTTTACCCTTGTTGAGCAGTTCGTGACACTGCTTCTCAAACATGTCAATTTTTTCAAGTCTCTTGATTTCATCGCATCCAAGAAGCGTATCAACTGTAACATCATAATAGGACGCAATACCCGGCAGCATGGTTATATCGGGAAGTCCTTCTCCACGCTCCCATTTTGAGATCGCCTGCACGGATATTCCGAGGTGATTGGCAATGTCCTCCTGCGTATTGCCACGGTCACGGCGAAGCTCCTTAAGCTTTTCAGCTATTCTGAGTTCCATTTGATTATCCTCCTAAGTAAAGTAACAAGCGCTTGTTCTGCTGTTATTATAAGGTAATTAATACAGATTTACAAGAACCGCAACGTGGATATACGGTTGATATTTTCAACGATGCGTTTATCTAATGGTGCTATTAAGCCAATATATCAAGACTTTTTAAAAATAAAGACGATTATTTTATTATCAAAATAACCGTCCTAATATGGTCGGAGTGACTGGACTCGAGACTAACACCCCAAAAAACCTCTGGGTTTTTCGGGGACCCCGTTTTTACCCCACAAAACTTTCAGTTTTGCGGGGACCCCATTATCGGCAGGTTTTTCGTCTCTGTCACTTTTTTATGTTCTGATTTCCCGTAATAAAACTATAATAAAACAGTCTGTTATACACAGACTGTTGGTCGGAGTGACAGGACTCGAACCTGCGGCCTCTTGGTCCCAAACCAAGCGCGCTACCAGTTGCGCAACACCCCGTTATGTAAAATCCCCTTGAAACTAAATTGCTCATTTCAAGGGGGCTTTGTATTTTCTTTTTGCGGTTTTATCCTTTTCCGCCTGTGGCGGAAGGGATTTTACATTTACCCCCGGTTTTGCTTACGGCTTTCTTGCCAATTGAAGGTCTATGGTGTCATAAACGGTTATGAAACCGCCGTGGCTTTTGATTGCCTGCTTTATTTTTGAAAAGAATTCCCGTCTTATCCCCTCTTCAAGGGCAATATGGTCGGAATAAGTGCCAAGAAGGGCAACATATTCGTCAGAGGTGAAGGCTCTTTCTCTTTAAAACAGGAAATACCGTATATCCTCGAAGCCGTATTTTAAAGCGACTTTGGCCCTCTGTCTTGCGTTTTCTATGCCATATTCGTCGGGAGGGGCGGTGTAATTCATATATGTCGCATAAAGCGACTGAATATCTTCAAATAGCTTTGGCCTTGACCGGTCATAAGACGGATGGTTTGCAAATCTGGCAAAGGCACCGCCGTGCTTTAACATGGCAAACACCTTTGTGTAGCCGATTTCCTCGGGTATCCAATGGAATGCCGAGGCAGAATAAACCAAATCGCAGGTGTCTTGCGAAAATTCAATATCCTCAAACCGGCCGGTTACTACCGAAAAGGAAGGGTATTCTTTAAACTTTTCCCGGCAGATGGCCGAAAACCTTTCACCCATTTCAACAGCGGTAACGGTGCATCCGGCCTTAAGCACAGGCTCAGTTGCCTGCCCGCCGCCTATGCCTACCTCCACCGCAAAGCAAGATTTGGCCGAAGGAACATAATCGAAAATCGCTTTATACAAATCATCTGGATATCCGGGGCGGAGCTTTTCATACTCGCTTGCCACGGTATCAAAGGTCCATTCCAATCCCTTTATTACCGGTATGGAATACTCCTTGTTTTGAAAAATAGGACACCGGTTGTGATACGCAAATGCATCAAAAACGGTGTCCTGTTTTGGGGTGGATGATGGGACTTGAACCCACGACCCCCAGGGCCACAACCTGATACTCTAACCACCTGAGCTACATCCACCATATGGCGTGCCTTGGGGGATTCGAACCCTCGACCTACTGCTTAGAAGGCAGTTGCTCTATCCGGCTGAGCTAAAGGCACAACTTGGAGCGGGTGACGGGAATCGAACCCGCACGGCCAGCTTGGAAGGCTGGAATTCTACCATTGAACTACACCCGCGCCTAAATATGCCGTTGCCGGACAAAAAAACAGGCGGCAACGCATTTATCTTATTTAAGCGATTTAAGCGGAACACAAATCCCCGCAACGTTTGCGGTTATTAAAGGGTATTTAATAACTTGGTATACTGGCTTTTCTTACGCGCGGCGTTGTTTTCGTGAAGAATTCCCTTGGAAACGGCTTTGTCAACCATGGAAACCGCCTCGGTATAAGTAGCCTGTGCAAGAGTTTTATCACCGGCGGCGACAGCAGATTTAAACTTCTTTATAGATGTTTTAAGAGCCGATTTATACATCTTGTTTTGAAGTGTCTTTGTCTCGGTAACCCTAACTCTTTTTTTCGCAGACTTGATGTTGGGCATTGATTAACCTCCTTGTTTGTTGCCGTTGCTAAAAACATAGCAAAACGGTGTGCCCTCAATTTCAGGCACTTTGTAATAATAGCATACTTTTTTTAATTTTGCAATACCCAAATTAAAAAAACATAAAATATTTTATACGGGAAAAAATAGCATTCAAAGAGGTGTTTATTTATGCTTACACGACGCACCGACCTTGCCCTTGAAATAAACGAGATAAAAACCGAGGAAGGGAAAAACAAGGGCATTTCCCTTTATGAAGAAACAATAAACGGCTTTCATGTAACCACCGTAACCATTTCCCCGGAGGGGGAAGCCGAGGCGGGCAAGCCTGCCGGAAGGTATATCACCGCCGACATAGGCCGGATTTGGGAAGTTGACCGTAACCAGTTTGAAACCTGCGCCAAGGTTATATCCACCCTGCTTGACCGGCTGTTACCCCCAGTGCCTTCAGACGGAGGGTGCTACCTTACGGCGGGGCTGGGGAACGAGGCCATAACATCCGACGCTATCGGCCCTAAGGTGGTTAAAAAGCTGCTTGTCACCCGGCATATACGGCAGTCCAATCCCGAAATATTCCGCAACGCCGGTTTCGGCTCTTCGGCGGCCATAACCCCGGGAGTTCTGGGGCAGACGGGGATGGAGTCAAGCGACGTGGTGGCCTGCGCCGTCCACAACTGCAGGGCTCATTGTATTATTGCGGTGGACTCACTTGCATCCCGCCGGCTTTCACGCCTTGCCACCACCATTCAGCTTGCCGACACGGGGATTTCTCCCGGTTCAGGGGTTTACAACACCCGTAACGGATTAAACAAGGAAACCACCGGGGTGCCGGTTATCGCCATAGGGGTTCCCACCGTGGTGGATGCGGCAACATTGGCCTTTGACCTGCTTGAGGAGGCCAAAAGCGACGTTATGTCAAACGAAATTTCCGAAAAGCTGCTTTCCGGCAGGGGCAAGGCCATGTTCATAACCCCCAAGGAAAGCGATATAATTTCGGACAAGCTTTCCCGGCTTATAGCCGACGCCATTAACCTTACCGTCCACAAAAATTTATCTTTGGGAGAAATGCAGGAATACACATCCTGACACCTTCATAAGATTAAGCGGAGGCGTTGGTTATGTGGGAGATAAGAAAAAGACAAGCCGTAAATATATTTTCAAAGCTATGCACCTTTATGGTCATATGCGTGATTATAATGCTTGTCTCCGCCCTCCTTGTCAGCCTTATACCCCAAAGCGTGGCGTCTGCCATATACAATAAATTCACCCTACCGGCAGACATCCAGTCAAGCGGCGAAGAAAGCGAAAGCGACAAGGGTAACGACTATGAGGAGGAAATAACGGTTATAGACGATTCCTGGCTACCCATTATTCTAAAGGACGAAACAAGCTATGAGGGGGACGCCATACCCGTATCGGCGGTTAATCTTGCCCGCTACACCAAAAGCCAGAAACCCGCTCTCTTTGTAATAAATCAAACCAAATATACCATTAACACCGACAACTGCCTTAAGGCTGATGTTTTTGCCGGAAGCATATTCGCCGACAGTCCCACCGTTCTCATATACCACACCCACGGCACAGAAAGCTATGCCAAGGGAGATACCTATGAGGAGGGGGAAATCTTCAGGTCGGATAACACAAACGAAAACGTGGTGGCGGTTGGGGCAGCCTTTGCCCGGGAGCTTGAAAAATTGGGCATAAAGGTAATCCACGACACCGAAATGTATGACAAGGAAAGCTACTCCACCTCCTACGCCTCAAGCAAAAAGGCGGTGAAGGCGTGGCTGGAGCTTTATCCTTCCATAAAATATGTCATAGACATCCACCGGGACAGCGTGGTAATGTCCGACAGGCAGGTTAAGCTTATTTCCGAAATCGACGGCAAACGGGTGGCCCAGATTATGCTGGTGGTGGGGACCGATGAGGGGGGGAGCAGCCATACCGGCTGGCTTGACAACTTTACCGCCGCGGTTCACCTGCAATCTAAAATGAACGAAATGTATCCCACCCTAGCAAGGCCAATCTACCTTCGCACCGCATCCTTTAATCAGGATTTATCCCCGGGGGCGATGCTTATAGAATTCGGCTCCTGCGGCAACACCCTTGAGGAAGCAATAGAGGCCGCAAAGCTTACCGCCGAAGCTATGGCCGAGGCGCTTAAATAGGTTGAATGAACTGAAAAGCCGGCTTTAGCCGGCTTTTTTTACAGCTTTACATATGCGCCGAGGGTCTTTTGTGAAGATTCCTTAAGCCAGCCGTCGGATAAAGCCTGTTCAAATGCATAACCCCTTTGGTGGCTTGCCATAGAGCATGCCTGGGTACGGGATATAGCGTTTTTATCAAATTTCGCCGGAAGGTCGGAATCGATAATATCTATGCAGTATTTCAAGGCATTAGCAAACACCTCTGCGGCTTTTTCGGTTTTTGCGTTTATATCCTGCTGTATTTCCTCCGCAAAGCGTTTTTGAATTATTTCAAGCCTTTCGGTAAAAACCAAAAGCATTGGACTGTAATAATTTTCGGTTTTGTATATATACCCGTAGCTTTCAAGAGCGTCAAGCACTCCCTTGTTAACATCCTGCCATTGGCCCTTGCATACCTTAACAAGGCTTTCCCCTTCTAGGGCTGTCAGATGCTCGGGGGTGCGGTAGTATATATCCTTATAGCGGAACTTATACTGGCCGAAATCGACGTCGGAAAAACAGCCGTGGAGTCCCACAAAGACCGGCGTGTCAAGGGCCGTTTCCTGAAAACCTACAATGTCCCATTCGCCGCCGTTGGGCCGCTTGGTAAGTGTATAATTGCAAAGGCTTTTATCAACCCTGTAGGCGGCTAAAGTTGAGATTTTGTCATACAGCCGCATAAGCAATGTCCATTTGGCTTCTTCATAGCTTACAAAGCTGCCGTAATAGTCAATGCCAAGGTTGACGCACGCCTTATGGTAAGTTTCGATAATTTCCTCAAGGATTATTGTCAGTTCAGGGGTTATCTCTTTGTTCTTTTCGTGAATTTTAATTTGAGCGGAAGATGAAATTATGGGGAAATTTGTTTCATATTTATCCCCGGTTTTGACCATAAAGGTGCCTGCCACAAGGCCTTCCAGCTCTTCTTCCATGTAGGGCATGGAAACCCCCAGCTCCATGGAAAGCTGTTCTGCGGTGGAGGGGTTGTCATAGGCCTCAAGGAGGATGTTTTTATACAGCTTTTTGGTTATAACCGACCAGGGTTCGCCGTAAGTCCCCGGCTTGTTCATGTTGGAAATAAAGGTGATTTCCTCGGGAGCATAGCTTCTTTTACCGAATTCTCTTGCCATATTCATTCCCTCTTTCAGTTGTTTTCTTGAGTTGTAAAGTTTGGTCTTTACTGTTCCCAAAGGAAGGCCGGTTTCTTTGGCTATTTGAGGAAGGCTTTTATCTTCAAGGTAATGGGCGACTATAATATTCCGGTAGTCGCTCCTTATAAAGGCAAGTTCCCGCCTTAAAAGGCTTATATCTTCCGATAAGATAATGTCCTCTTCGGTGTATTCACCGTCGGGCAGGGTTTCGGATAAATCTTCAATATCAACGGAAAGTCCGTTTTTTATTTTTTCCTTAACCCATTTTGAATAACGGTTTCTTGCTATCTGCCACACCCAGGCCTGAAAGGAGAAGATACACACTCCTTTGCTTATGGCGGATAAAATGTCAAGGCTTATATCCCCCGCCAGGTCCTCGGCATCCTTTTCGCTGCCGGTTTTACGCAGGCAGAAGTAAAATACCTTTTCAAGATAATTTTTGCAGTATTCCTGTGCATAGTCCATAAAAACCACCTCCTTCAACCATATAGAGGCCAAAAACAGCTTTCGGTTTTGAAAAAACTGCTTTAACGGTTAAATTTTATTGTAAAACATTCAAAGCTGTCAACTTTAAAAGTAAGAAAATAATTAAAGCGTGACTTAAATTTTATTTTACTAACGCAAGACAAAACCACCCCTAAGGTCTGGGGTGGTTTTTAATTTTTTTGCTTTTTATTATCCGCCGCCGGTGAGTATATCGTCGGGCCGGACATCCTGGTCGGGTTTGACGGGGCTGTAATGCTCTATGCAGATACGGTTATATGGCTCGTAGGACGAATATATAGACGATCTGCCCGGGTAGGTGCCCTTTTCATATAGGTTGTAGAAATAAGGCACCGTCCTTGAGGAGGGGTAAACGTAGTTTTTGCCAAGCAGCGACGGGTCTATGCAGGTATACTGGGAGTCTTCAATAACAAGATTTACCTTGAATACCCGTTGTGTTATCTGCCGCAGCGAAACGTCGATAAGGTTGCCTTCGGGACAGTTGGTGCCGTTAAGGGCAATGGCTTTCCTTTCCTTATCCCACTTAAACATTACATGAACATTACAGCTATCGGTGGGAACACTGTTTATGGTAAAGTAGCCGGTGTTTATGGCATTAAATTTGCTGGGTGTTAGGACATGTTGAAGGTCGTGCTTGCAGGGCTCGCTTACCAGCTTGCCGCTTATTATGCAGTATTGGGTTTTGATTATGCCGTAGGGCTCGTCAAAGGTCTTTTTATAGGCCTTGTTCTTAGCGTCAAGGTTTGAATATATACGATTGAAAACTTCTATCCAAAGGCGGGTAGCGGCGTTGTACTTAAGGCCCGAAAGGGACTTGTTGTTGTCGTAACCCACCCAGACGGCGGCGGTAAAGTCGGGGGTGTAGCCCACGAAGTACCTGTCACGGTCGTCGTTGGTGGAACCGGTTTTGCCTGCCACCTCAATCTTGGGAGTGAACTTGGGAGAATCCAGATAACCGTTGAACATATAGCTGGCGGTGCCGTTGGGATCGGAAACAACAGTCTGAAGGATTTTGGTCATTATATAGGCCGACTGCTCGGATATAGCCTGGGTTTGCTCGGGAGTGCGGTTGTCTATGATTATTTCACCGTTGGAGTCCCTGACCATAGAGAAGGTTCTTGCCTTGGATACCGCTCCGCCGTTGGAAAACATGGTGTAACCCTGTGTAACCTCAAGCACCGTAACGCCTTCGGTAAAGGAGCCGAGGGCAAGAGGGGATATGGTAATATCGCTCTTTATGACACCGCCGTAGTCCTTACGTTCCACCAGAGTGGTAAAGCCGAGGGTTTTCACAAGGAAGTCGTAGGAGTTTAATAAACCTATCTGCTGAACAAGCCTGACGGCTGTGGTGTTTTTAGATTCTTGAACCGCCGTCAAAAGGGAGATTATACCTTCATACCCTTCTGGGGAGTTGGCGGGCCAGTATTTCTTTTCCTTTTCGTCGTATTCCGACGGAATGTCAAGCATGGGAGTGCCATAGTTTATAAGTCCCCTGTCAATGGCGTAGGCATACACCGAAAGGGGCTTTATTGCCGAACCACACTGGCGGGTGGACATGGTAGCCCGGTTAAGACCGCGGTTTACGGTTTTTTCGCCTCTGCCACCCACAATCCCCAGCACTCTGCCGGTGGTGGGATCCATAACCACCATTGCTGCCTGGAACTTAATGCCGGTGGTCTTGGGGAAGCAGTTGTCGTCGGTAAACACCGATTCCATAATCGACTGAATGTCGGGGTCCATGTTTACCACAATCTGAAGGCCGCCGGAATAAAGCTTGCGGCTGGCGGTGGTGCGGTCAACGTTATAGCGTTCCATAAGGGCTTTGGTAACGTCCTCGATAACCGCATCTATATAATAGTTGTGAACCTTTTCCCCGCCCGAATCCACATTTTTGTTAGATGTGTCAAGATAAAGGGGAACATTGTAGGCGTTGTCATATTCCTCTTGTGTTATATACCCGTTTTCAAGCATTGTTTTAAGCACAAGGTTTCGCCTTAACAGGTTGTTGTCGGGGTTGCGAAGCGGATCGTAATAGGTGGGGTATTTGGGGATTGCCGCCAGCGCAGCGCATTCCACCAGGGTGAGGTCCTTAAGGTCCTTGTTAAAATATGCCCGGGCCGCCGCCTTTACCCCGTTGGCGTTTTGAGAAAAGGAAATGACGTTTAAATACATTTCCAGAATTTCTTCTTTGGAAAAGTTTTTTTCAACATACAAGGCCCGGAAAATTTCCTGAACTTTGCGCTGTATGGTGGTTTCGTTTTCCTGGGACACGTTCTTTATAAGCTGCTGTGTCAAGGTGGAGCCGCCGAAGTCGCCCCCGCCGGGGAGGAAGTAGTTTAACACCGCCCCCAGCGTACGCTTAAGGTCAACGCCGTTGTGGGAAAAATAGCGTTTATCTTCTATTGACACAAAGGCATCGATAAGGTCCTGGGGCATTTCACGGTATTCAGCCCAGAGACGGTTTTCGGACCCGTGGAGGGTGTCGTCTTCAAGTAATATTTCCTTACCCGTGTCGTCGGTGTAATAAAGGGTGGTGTTAAGGGAGGAGTCGAATTTAAGGTTGTTAAGTCCGTCGTAGGTGGTTTCGATATTTGAATTGATATACAGCAGAAAAGCGCAGCACACCACCACGCCGGTAACGGCTCCTATTATGATTACGGTAAAAAGAATGTTGAGAATAAAGGAAACAATCTTCCACAACACAAGCAAAACGATTTTAATCGGATACCATATAGCCGATTTTGCGATAATTGATGTGATTAATCCCGCTTTGCGGATGCGTTTTTTTAGAGTTTCTTCTTTAACCATAAAATCACTTTCCGGTTTCAATAATGTCTTTGGAGTTTTGGTCTATTTTATTTGTATTATTAGCCATCGAGCAGGCATAGCCGTAAATGGTGCCTACGGTTATTATAAAAGCGCCCATTATTATTCCGAACCATTCAAGGTCAAAGGAATAGTCAACATGGGTGGAGGCAACAAACTTTTCAACCTGAAGATAGTTGAAAAAGTTGTTTGCCAACGTGTATATAAAGTCGCCGGCAATAATTATTATGCCCGTGTAGTTTATATATTTGGCATTGTTTTCGCTAAAAATATCGTTTTTAGAAATATTCGCAAAAAGCAGGGCGATAAGCTTTAAAATGGGAGCGGCGCACAGAAATGTTATGCTCCATACGGCAAGTCTGGCATATATGACAAGCTTGATATGGGATAAGGTTACATCAGACGCAGGGGATATAACCTCAATACCGTTGCCCAGCTTAAGGGAATATTCCACAATGTTGCCCGCACCGTCCTTTATTGCCGCCATATCCGGCGGCAGGAGCATTTTATCAACGTCCACGTTTACGAAAATCATTATAAAAGCGATTATTGCAAACAGGGCTACCATAACGCAGAGTATGTAAAAAAGTATGTTAAACACCGGGCGGAGAGCCTTTGTTACCGGAACTATCCTATTGTATCTCCCCAAAAAGGAGTTGGTCTTTTCAAACAACGGCATTTTTAACCTTCCTTTCTATTTTTCCTTTACCTTTACCGCCACGTTTTCGTCCCCCAATATTTCCTTAAGCTCGGCTATGAGATTTTCGGAAATATCGGCATATATGTCCTTTGAAACGGCAAGGCTTTTTCTTTCCTCATAATAGACGTAAAGTTTACTTTTTCCCTTGGATTGCTTGACAAGCGCAAGTGCAGCATCAAGGTAGTCTCTGTTTGCCGGGGTGATTTTAAGATACAGTTCCTTTTGGGCGGGGTTTTCCCCTGATAACCCGCTGTCGGCCTTTGCAAAGGTTATTGCCCTGAAAAGCAGCTTAAGCACGTCTTCACCTTCTCCGCGGAAGGGTTCCTCAAGGGTGGCTTCGGCGGTGAGGAGCACCACCTCGCCGGGAACAAGAATGGAGGAATATTTTTCAAGGGATGCCGGGAACACGATAACGTCGGTTTCGCCGGTTAGGTCCTCTATGGTGAGTATGCCCATAAGCTTGTTGGCTTTGGTAACCTTCTTTTTAAGCTGCTTTATAAGGCATAGCACCGAAACGGCTTGCTTGTCGGGTATTATACCGTTCTTGAGTGAAAAATACAAGTCCTTAATTGTTACCGAATTTGCGTTTTTGGCAAAATTTCTGTAATGTTCCAGCGGATGGCCGGAAAAATACACCCCGGTAAGGGCTTTTTCAAAGGCAAGCTTTTCTTTTTCGGGGTATTCCTTTATATTGGGGTATTCCAGCTTTAAGGGGGTGTAGGAATCGTCCACGGTTTCGAAAAGTGAAATCTGCCCTGCCCGCATTTCGCTTTTTATTGACGAAAGGGAGGCCATAGCCTTGTCCATAACCGAAAACAGCTTTGACCGGTATATGCCGAAGCAGTCGCAGGCACCGGCAAGTATTAATGATTCATAGGCCTTTGAGTTGCCGACAGAGGAGGTGCGGCAGAGGAAATCCTCAAAGCTTTTGTATTTTCCCCGTTTTTCCCGTTCGTTTTCAATAAATTCGGCAAAGCTAAGGCCCACGTTTTTTATTGCCGTCAGGCCGAAGCGGATATTGCCGCCGATAATGCCGAAAACCGAGCCGCTTTCGTTAACGTCGGGGCCTAAAACCTTTATACCCATTTCGTTGCATTCGGCCTTATATTCGTTTATCTTGTCGTTGTCACCAAGGATGGAGTTTAACAGCGCACACATATACTCTTTGGGATAGTGGCACTTAAGGTATGCGGTGCGGTAGGACACCACCGCATAGGCGGCGGCATGGGATTTGTTAAAGGCATAACTGGCAAATGACTCCATTGAGTCAAACAGCTCCTCGGCAACCTGCTTGTCGACACCGTTTTTAACGCAGCCGGCAATAAAGTCGCCCTTTTCCCTTAAAAGCTCTTCCCTTTTCTTTTTGGCCATTGCACGGCGGACAAGGTCTGCCCTGCCGTAGGTGTATCCGGCAAGCAGCCTGAACACCTGCATAACCTGCTCCTGATAAATCATACAACCCATGGTGGAGGATAATACTGGCTTAAGCAGCGGGGTTTTATAATTTATGCTTTCCCTGTCCTTGCGGTTTCTTAAAAATTCGTCGATAAACTGGGCAGGCCCCGGTCGGTAGAGGGATATTACCGAAATAATGTCCTCAAAATTATCGGGGGCAAGCTTAACCAGCAGCGCCCGCATCCCCTCGCTTTCAAGCTGAAAGATGCCCAGCGCCTTACCCTGCCCCAGCATTTCAAAGGTTGCCCTGTCATCGTCGGGAACCCGGGTAACGTCAAATGCGGGGTTGGTAAAGCGAATAAGCCTTTCGGTGTTGCGGATTATGGTTAGATATCTCAACCCCAAAAAGTCCATTTTCAAAAGGCCAAGGTCCGCCACGGTGTTCATGGCAAACTGGGTGACTATGGCGTTTTCGTTTAACGAAAGGGGGAGATAGTCGGTAATGGGTTTATCGGTTATAACCACCCCCGTGGCGTGGGTGGAGGCGTTTCTTGGTCTGCCTTCAAGCTTTAGGGCAAAATCGATAAGCCTTTTTATTTTAGGATCGCTGTCATAGGCGTGTTTAAGCTCGGGGTTGGCTTTTAAGGCGTTGTCCATGGTTATACCCATAAACCGGGGGATCATTTTGGCCACCACATCCACCTCGGCATAGGGCATACCCAAGGCCCTGCCCACGTCCCTCACCGCAGCACGGCACTGCAGTGTGCCAAAGGTTATTATCTGGGCCATGTGGTCTTCCCCGTATTTTTGGGAAACATAGTTAATAACCTCACCCCGGCGGTCATCGCAAAAGTCAATGTCTATATCCGGCATTGACGCCCTTTCGGGGTTTAAAAACCGCTCAAACAGAAGGTCGTATTTTATGGGATCAATATCGGTTATGCCAAGACAGTAGGAGGCAAGGCTGCCCACCGCCGAACCCCTGCCGGGGCCGACGGGGATGTCCCGCTTTTTGGCGTAGGACACAAAGTCCCACACCACCAGAAAATAATCGTCAAACCCCATGGAATGGATAACCGAAAGCTCGTATTCCAGACGGGTGAAATAGCTTTTCCGGTCTGTGATATTATTCTGCTCTATGCGTTTTTCAAGGCCTTCGGTTGCCAGTTTTTTCAAATATCCCTGGGATGTATATCCTGCCGGGGTGTCAAACCGGGGCAGGTGATAGGTAGAAAAGTCAAATTCAAAATTACATTCGTTTGCTATTTTAACGGTGTTTTCCACCGCCTCAGGGTAGTCGTAAAACAATGACGCCATCTCGGACGCCGATTTAAGGTAAAATTCATCGGTAGGCAGGGCAAATTCCTTGTCCCCCAGCACCCCGTTGGTGGAGATGGCCATAAGCAGCTCCTGGGTTTCGGCGTCCTCTTTTTTAATGTAATGGACGTCGTTGGTGGCGACAATGGGAATATCCAACTGACGGGCAATATTTATGAGAACGGAATTTACCTTTTCCTGATCTTCCACCCCGTTTCGCTGCAGCTCTATATAAAACCGGTCGCCAAAGGCGGCCTTCAGTCTTTTTGCCGTCTCTTGCGCTCCCGCAAAGTCATTGTCAAGTATTCTTTTGGCAAGCACCCCGGACATACACCCTGAAAGGGCAAAAAGCCCCCCTGAGTGGGATTCAAGGGAGGTCATATCAATTCTCGGCTTGCGGTAAAAGCCCCGAAGCCAAGACATGGTTACTAATTTTATTAAATTGCGATATCCTTCGGCATTCTTTACCAGAAGGACTATATGGTAGGGGTTTATATCGGTGGGAAACGCCTTGTCCTCCATAGACCGGGGGGCCACATACATTTCGCAGCCGATTATGGGTTTTACCCCCTTCTTTTTGCATTCCTTGAAAAAGTCCACCACACCATACAGCGCCCCGTGGTCGGTGCAGGCCACAGCCTTTTGCCCGACTTCCAAAACCGCCCCGGGGAGGGCCGAAATACGGCATTCCCCGTCAAGGAGGGAATATTCGGTATGAAGGTGGAGATGGACGAAATCCATAATCAAACCTCTACTTGTATTTTAACGACAGTTCGGTAAGCTTGCGGAGCCGGTGATACAGCCCCGATTTGGATATGGGTTTTGAGTGGATTTTTGCAAGTTCATCCAGGGTAAGCTGGGGGTTTTCAAGGCGCAGTCTTGCTGTTTCCTTTAAATCTTCGGGAAGTTTGGTATAATCTTTGTGATTAATTAGCTGTAAAATGGCGTTTCTAACCTCTGCGGAGGCGATGGCAGTGCGGTCAAGGTTGGCAAGCTCGGCGTTGTTTTTACGGTTTGCATCCCGTTTCATTGAGTTTAACACGCTTTTTTCAAGGAGCGACAGGGCATTTTTGGATGCCCCCACGGCGGCAAGAAAGTCGCTTATGGCTTCGCTGTCCCGCAGATATACTATTTTTTTACCGTTTTTGGTGCCGAAAAGGGGGGTTATTCCGCAGGAAGCAAGGGCGGCGGCAGAAATATCGGTGCCCCTTGGGGAAAAGGAAAGATAATACTGCTTGTCCGGGTTTGTCATGGATCCGCAGGCGACAAATACCCCCCGCAAAAACATACCGCTGTCGTTTTGGCAGACTATATTGGCTTTTCCCAGCCCCAGCCCCGCCTTATAGGCATTTTTGCAGCATTCCTTTTGCAATTCACTGCTTTTTGAAATAAGGTATTCCTTAAGATCCGACGAATAAGACATTTTATACTCCGATTATGTAATGATAAATTCAACCGGCTTATTCACCGATAATGCGCACTTCCTCTTCCAGCATTACCCCGAACTTTTCAAAAACTGTGGTTTTTATAAGGTTTATTAAATCTAAAATATCTTTAGATGTGGCATTATCGTAGTTTATTACAAACCCGGCATGCTTGGTTGAGACCATGGCTCCCCCCACCGAAGCACCCTTTAACCCCGATTCTTCAATAAGCCTTCCGGCATAATAGCCCTGCGGTCTTTTAAAGGTGGATCCGCAGGAGGGATATTCCAGGGGCTGCTTTAATTTACGCAGCGCCATGTATTCTTCCATTTTGGTATTTATTTCTTCTTTGTTCCCGGCTTTAAGGCGGAAGGAGGCGGAAACCACCGTATCCCCGGTTTGCTTAATGATACTGGTGCGGTAGCCGAACTTCATTTCGTCCGCCGTAAGAGTATAAATACCCTTATCGGGAGAATAAAGGATTACCTTTTCCACCACATCCTTAATTTCCCCGCCGTAGGCACCGGCGTTCATAAAAACACCGCCCCCCACCGTTCCGGGGATACCGTAGGAAAATTCAAGGCCGGTTAAGGAGTTTTGCATGGCAAAGGTGGCAAGGGAATTTAAACTTTCCCCGCAGGCGGCGGTGATTATCCCCTCATCATAATTTTTTTCCAGGCCAAATCCCTTAACGCCGGCCGTTATAACAACAACACCCCGTATACCCTTATCGGTTACCAGCGTGTTGGTGCAGTTGCCGAGGACGACGGCATTTTTATATACGCCTAACGCCTCAACCAGTTCCTCAATGCTTTCCGGCAGCACAACAACGTCCGCTGTGCCGCCGGTGCGGAAGGAGGAACGGTTTTTCATGGGTTCGTTATTCAATATGGTCATGTCGTTTCATCCCCCGGCAGTATTTGTGGTGGGAAATTATTCGGCGCTGTTGAGCTTGTCAAGCAGTTCGTCCGCGTCTGCGCCGTGAACCTCGCAGGCTTCTTCAATGGTTTCGCTCCTGGAAGCGGGGCAGCCCAGGCAGTGCATTCCTATTTCAAAGAAATACTTTGCCAGATCGGGCCTTTCTTCAAGCACGTCGCCTATTAAGCTTTTTTTGGTGAATGCCATATTTATATCTCCTTAATTTTTATTTTTAATGGTGTAATTTAATTACCGCTGACTTAATTATATTTATTCTAATGTTATTTGACTGTCTTTTCTTTTTAATTTTCTTTTACTTTTTATCTCAAACCCTAAAAATACAAGCTGGATGAATAAAAAGTAAACGAAGGCCACCGAGAAGGCCACAAGTGCGTCGGTGATTTTTACCGTTTCAAAGCCGAAAAATTTTGAAATGGCTGGGACGCAGGTAAGGCACAAGGCCGAACCAAGTCCCAAAACAAAGGCGATAACCGAATTGTAGTTACGGTAGAATTTGTTTGTAAATATCGAACGGCTTTTTCCCGTCATAAGTGAAAACAAAAACAGCACCGCAGAATAGGTAATAACCGAAACGCTAACCCTTGACATTCCGCCGGCGGCAGTTAGCTTACCCGAAAAGATACAAAGCAATCCGCCAAACACCGAATAGACAAGGGATATTAAAATCCCCTTTGACAGTGACAAATATGACACTTCGTGGTTTCTGTCGGCCAGAATTTTTCGGTTTTCCGGTGAAAAGGAGGGGGTAAAGGCAAGGGAAAAGCCGAAAACGGTGTTAATTAACATACCGAAAATAAGCACGTCCCTTAAGCCGAAGGGAATTTCTCCGTAGATAAGGAGGGAGAAAAACATCCAGAAAAACAGCGTCAAAAACCCTGCGGTCATAAAGTGGCAGGTGTCGGCTATACGCTTGGTTACCAGCTTTGACTGCTTTATAGCCTCCACCACTCCGTCAAAGCTGCCCTTTGTCAGCTGAACGTCACAGGCGTTAAGGAGAGCGTCATTTGCGGTGTTGGCGGAAACAAAGGAGGAGTTGGCCTCCTTTATAAGCCTTGCCTGCTCTATTTTTGAGGCAGTAAAAGCCACCTTATGCTTGTTTTGGTTTCGCAGCTTCAATATGTATAAAAGCTCGTCGTCGTTCAGTCCCGTAAACAGCTTGTATTTATCGCTGTTGGCAATAAACAGTCCTTCTTCGGTTTCGTGTAAAATCTCCCGGGTGCAGATTTCATCCTCACCGGATATAACACCGGCGTTTTTGGCCATGTTAAGGGAGTTGTAGTAGGAATCGTCCGAAAACACCAGGGTGGATATTCCCGCCTGGCTGCATTTGAACACCGCCGAGGCTGTTTTAATTTCAAGGGAGGTGTAAAAGCCGGCAAAGCCTAAAAAGATAAGCTTGCGTTCAGCCATAATGTCCTTTAAGGTGTCCGCTGTGGTATAACCCATTGCCACGGCAATGGGTATCATGGTTTTGGACATATCAAAGGCGGCGGAAAGGATTTTTTCCTTTGCCTTGTCGTCTATTCGATAGTTTTTACCGTCCTTGCGGTAGCCGACGCACCGTGACAGCACGTTTTCAGGCGAACCCCGAAGTATTACACAGGGCTTGCCGTCGATTAACCCCAAAACCCTGCACATCTCGCCAAAGGAATCGTATTCGGTTTCGATACGGAAAAAGTTGTTTCGTGCCTCCTCAAGGGTGTAGCCCGTTTCACCAACCGCTTTAAGCAGAGCAAGGGTAAAGGGGGAAGCTTCGTATATTTCATCGTCTGTCTTTTTCTTTTTTGCTTTGGGGTCTTTGAATTTTTCCCTTATCGACGAACAAAGCAGAAGACATCTGATAATATCCTGGGCCTTGGCCTTGTTTTGTCGGTTGTATTCAAAAACATCGCTGTTGTCGTAACAGCTTTCCAGCGTTATGGTTTTCGGGGGGAAGGCGGTGTGCTTACCGCACATTATCGTATCGGTTTCGGCAATTTTTTCAAAGGAGTCGAGATTCCGAAACACTCCCCCGCCCTTTAAGGTGTCTGAAATTCCCTTGGCGGTGGCTGCGGTGGCCAGAGCAAAGGCCGTGTCGCATAATGACGCAGTGCCCACCCCCAGGGCGATTATAAAGGTGTCGGTTATGTTGGCGCCGCTTATTATACCTGCAAACAGCAATATAAGCTGGGAAGCAACCACCCCTACGGATATTATCCGTCCCGTTTTTAAAACGGTTTTAAGATAGGCAGGAAGGTGGGAGGCGATGCCTTTTTTTACATGGCGGTTTAAAAGCACATCTTTGCCGGTGGCGCACACCACAGCCGTGGCGTTGCCGCCGGTAACGATGGTACCGGCGTAAACCATGTTTTCATAAACCTTTACGTCCTTTGAGGGGGAAAGGAACCTGGCATCTTTCTGTACGGCGTTGGGCTTACCGCTTACCGGAGTTTCAAGCACCGTAAAGGAGGAACATTCTATAAGTCTGGCATCGGCGGGGACTATATTGTCGCTTTCAAGGACGATTATATCCCCCGGCACAAGAGCCCGGCTGTCGGTAACGAAGGTTTTGCCCTCCCGTATCACCGTAGCCCGGGGGGAGGAAAGCTTTGAAACTTTTTCAAAAACCTTTCCCACCTTATGCTCAAGGGCGGCATTAATTAATGTTAATGCCAAAATCCCTGCCGCCGTGGCGATATATTCGCCGCCACCCCGGAAAATATAAAATAAAATACAGGAAAAGAACAAAAACACCGGCACCAGATTTTTAATCTGGCGTTTGAGAGAGTGGGCAAAACCCACCGGCACCTCGCCGGATATTAAATTTTCGCCGTATTTACTCCTTAACCTTTTAACCTGCTTTACCGAAAGTCCGTTGGTGATGTCCGAGCCGAAACAGGAGGCCACTTCGTGGGGATACATTTCGGGAAAGGTAAGGTCGTCGTCCGAAAGACGGCGTGCCGATGCAGGGGTAAAGGTGTTTATATTTGGATATTCGGCCTGACCTGTGTTTTCCGGCATATAACAACCACTTCTTTTATTTTAATGAACAAAGGTGCAGCTTACTGCGTAGGGCGAACCTGATTCGGGCTTGCCCAGTATAACCTCGCTTAACGGGTTGGTATAGCTGTCGATAATTTCCGCCGCCACCACATCCTCGATATCCGTCTGTATAAGTCGGCGGAGGTTGCGGGCGCCATATTTTTCGCTATACCCTTTTTCGGCAATAAGCCCTGCTTCCTCACGGGTGAAGGTGAGCTTTATTCCCTTGTCAAACAGAACCTTGGCAAGGTCGTTAAGCATTATCATGGCTATATCAATAAAGTTTTCCTTGCTGAGGCGGTTGAAGACGATAATGTCGTCAACCCGGTTTATAAATTCGGGGCGTAAAAATTCCTCAAGGGCTTTTTTAACCCTTTCCTCATCACTTGACCTAAGGGTGGTGGAAAAGCCTGCCGAAGGGGTGGAATCCCGGCTGCCGGCGTTGGTGGTCATAACTATAACCGTATTTTCAAAGTTGCACACCTTGCCGTGGGAGTCGGTGATGCGCCCGTCGTCGAGTATCTGAAGAAGAATGTTTAACACATCCGGATGCGCCTTTTCGATTTCGTCAAACAAAACCACGCTATAGGGTTTGCGGCGGATTTTTTCGGTTAACTGGCCTGCCTCGTCATAACCCACATATCCCGGAGGGGAACCTATGATGCGGGAAACCGAATGCTTTTCCATAAATTCCGACATGTCGAGCCGGATTAACGTTTCGGGTGAGTCGAACAGATAGTTTGCAAGCACCTTAACCAGCTCAGTTTTACCCACGCCGGTGGAGCCGGCAAATATAAAGGATACGGGTTTGCGCTTGTAGCTTATACCGGCACGGTTGCGCTTTATTGCCTTGGCAAGGCGGGACACCGCCACGTCCTGACCTATAATGCGCTTTTTGATTTCGCCTTCCATACGGTCGATCTTGGCAAATTCGTTTTCGGTGATATTGGACGCGGGAATACCCGTCCACACCTCAATAACCTTTGCAATATCGTCGGTGGAAAGGAAAAGTTTATCACGGGTGGCGGAAAGGCTGTCAAACCTTTCGTTGCACTTAAAAAGCCTGGTTTTATAGTCGGCTATGGTTTTATAATCTTCCTCGGACTTGACTTCCTTGGATTCGATAGCCTCCATGGCGGCCTGAAGGCCTTTTATTTCTGCGGTTACCGATTCAAGCTCGTTTATGACCGGAGAATTCATGGCAAGATGGCTTGAGGCTTCGTCAAGCAGGTCTATGGCCTTATCGGGAAGATACCTGTCGGTGATATACCGTTCCGAAAGACGGACGATTTCTCTGATAATTGTATCGCTTATGCGAATGCCGTGGTAGGCTTCATAATACTTCTTTATCCCACGAAGAATGGCTTCGGTGTCGGCTATTGAAGGTTCGTTTACCATAACCGGCTGGAACCTGCGTTCGAGGGCGGCATCGTTTTCGATATATTTACGGTATTCGTTTAACGTGGTGGCGCCGATAAGCTGGATTTCACCCCTTGACAGGGCGGGTTTGAGTATATTTGCGGCGTTAAGCGATCCTTCGGCCGAGCCTGCCCCCACTATGGAGTGGATTTCGTCAATGACAAGAATAATGTTGCCAAGACGCTTTACATCGTCTATAAGCCCCTTCATGCGGTTTTCAAACTGTCCCCTGAACTGGGTGCCGGCGACAATGGCCGTCATATCCACAAGGTAGACTTCCTTGTCCTTAAGCTTATAGGGGACATTGCCGGAGGCTATTCTTTGGGCAAGCAGTTCGGCAATGGCGGTTTTACCCACGCCGGCCTCGCCTATAAGACAGGGGTTGTTTTTCTGCCGGCGGCAGAGGATTTGCATAACCCGGGTAAGTTCGGCATTACGGCCGATGATATTGTCTATTCTGCCTTCCCTTGCCTTTTGGGTAAGGTTAATGCAAAAGCCGTCTAAAAATCTTGACTTGGGGGGAGCCTTTTGGCCCGATTTCTGCTGGTTTTCGTCCCGCTTTATAAGCGGATTTTCCTTGTTGCCGAAAATAGCCGAAAGATCAAGGGCAGGGGCTCTGCCTTCGTCGTCATCGTCGTTTGAGGGGGCGATTTCGGGGAGCATTTCATTCAGTTCGTCTGCCATTTGGGCAAAATCCTCCTCGGATATTCCCATTTTTTTAAGTATGTCGTTTTCGGGCTTTATGCCTATTTCCCTTGCGCAGGGAAGGCATAAGCCTTCATTTTTTACCTGATTGCCGGTTTTGCGGGTTACGTATATAACGGCGACCCTTTCATGACACCGGTCGCAAAGTTTTCTTATCATTTTTTAACCATGCCTTTCTGCGGAGAATAAGGATAAGATATTCTTATTATTTTTCCGAAATTTTATGTTCGGAATTTTCCTCCGCCGATATGTCTTTCTTTGTGAAAAATTTTAAATATACGAAAATCAAATACATAAGCAAAGCAAAAACCATAGCTATGGCGGATATTATCGCCATTATTCCGGCCAGCCTGTCATTTTCGTAAAAGAGTATAAGGACACCCAGCGAAACGGCAAGAACACAGGTGGCCAGCTTGCCGTACCAACGGGAAACCACAAGGTCCTTTGCCCCTTTTTTGGCAAGCATTATACCACCGGCAAGCATAAGTAAATCCTTAATGCAAAGAAGCGCCGCCAGGAATATGGCTATGGAATTTTCTATGGCTATGCAGATGAAGGCGGTGGCCTGCATAAGCTTGTCGGCAAGGGGGTCCATCATTTTGCCGAAGTCGCTTACCCAGTTGTGCTTTCTGGCAATATAGCCGTCCACCACGTCGGTAATCCCCGCCAGCAGAAATACCCCGAGGGCATATACACGATGGTGGTCTATCGAGCTGAAAAACAGCGCCACAAAGCAGGGTATCATTAAAAACCTTAAAACCGACAAAATATTCGGTATATGTCTCTTTTCAAAAATCCTCATCTTTATTATATGCCTCTCTCGTCCGCCGAAGGCGCATACAGCCCTGCTTTGCCCTGCCGGACGAATTTGAATTTTTACAGTATACGTGATATTATATCAATTTTTTCAAACCATTTAAAGAGTATTGTGTTGGCCGGGTCTATTTTTGATAGCAGCGACAGGTCTTTTGCCTGAAAATAAGGCAGCAGCAGGTTAACTATATACACAAATACGCTGACCTTTATTAACGCCATTGCTATACCCAAAAGCAGCCCCAAAAGGGTGTTTGCCTGCTTCAGCACCGGCAGCACCATAATTTTGTCAAGGAGTATAGCCACCAGCTTTAAGGCGATTATTGTGCCGAAAAACAGTATTATAAAGGAAAGGAGCATGGCGATGGCCTTTATCAGCGGTTCGGAGATAAAGTTTACCATTTCGTCCCTGAGTTCGTCGGTTTTGTTGTCTTTCCAGGTGTCCCACTTTTTTTCAAATTCCTCAACGTCTATTCCAACGATTTCAAGGAGCTTTTCAAAGTCGCTGCTTTTCTTTACCTCGTCGGGGTTATAGTTATCGTCGGAGGAAGACACCATGTCGGCAAGACGCTGGTTTATTTCCGCCCTGACGCTGTCGGCGGCGGAGGATTCCAAAAACACTCCCTGCAGCTTAGGGGCGAACAGGGCCACCACGATAACGGCTATAATCACGCTTCCCATGTTTATGGCGGTTTTTACAAAACCGTTCTTTGCCCCGAAAAACACAGATAAACCGATAATCACAGCAATGATAATATCAAGAACCGCACTCATTATCCCTTTCCTCCGTTTTCTTTTGATGTTATATAAGTTCCGCTGCCGTAAAATACCGCTTTGTTTTTATACAGAAAAATTATACGCTTTTCATCTTTATCGTCTAAAGCAGAAATATATGCAAGCCCTATATCCTCCTTCAAAACCGTTTCCATGGTTTTCAAATCTATTGTATAAAGGGTGCCGACACTGTAAATGTATGCGTAGCCCCCTGCCATATCCAATGCGGAAACGTTGTTGTGGTAGGATTTTTCACCCAGATACTCACCGGCGGCGTTGTAAAACTTTATTGTGGTGGCGTTGGACAGGCCGGCGGCCGAGAGGGACAGGGCAATATAATCGTCGTTAAAGGAATATCCCTTTGGGGACTGCTCCCCGAATTCCACGGTTGAAGCCAGTTCGTTTGACGGCGAATATATCCTTAACCTTTTGTTTGTGAGAAGTATGTATGAGCCGTTTTGAAGGAAATATACCTTCCAGGGAATTTCCCCCTTATATTCGAAAAACACGAAATCCTTTGCGTCGCTTGTGTTAAACACATGCATACCACCCAGAAACTCCCCGTCGGAGGTGTTGGAAAGGGTGGTTATGGCAGCCCGGCTGCCGTCCTTTGACAGCCCTATTCCGCTGGCGTAACGGTCGGCAAAGTAGTAGTAAAATATTATGCGGAAGTTGCTGTCGTAAACCTCTATGCCCGAACGGTATCCCCTGGCTGCCGTCAGAACGGCGTAGCTGCCGTTGGGGGAGGCACAAAGGTCAAGAACAGGGTGGGTGAAGGTATGGGTATAAACCTTGGCATACACCGAATATATGTTAAGCTTGTTTCCCTTGCGGTCGCAGACCAAAAGCATATTTCCGTTGGTGGCGCACATTGGGTCGGAATAGTATTCGGTGTCCTTGAGGTAGCGTTCCCCGGTCATGTCGAATATCTGAACTCCGTTGGTGTCCACTATCGCCAGATTTCCGCCGGTGATAACTCCCTTGGTGTTTTTTTCGGTGTCGAATTCTATATAAGCCCCGTCGGTGATGGTGGTGTCCACGTCAACGGACATGAATTTAAGCATATAGCGGAAGTTATCCATTGAAAGACTGCCGCCGAAAAAGGTAAACCCGAAAACCACAAAAGCCACAAGGAAAAAAAGCACCGCATACTTGGCAAAGGCCACCCGCCGGGCCAAGGTTTCATAGTAAACCTCCGGCGTTTGGCGGGGGGGCTTTGATTTATGCTTTTTGGTGGTGAAGATTGAAAAAGCTCCCAATTTATTACCTCAATATGACCTTTATATCAGTAAAACACCCTGTTTAAATAAAGTCCGTGGGGGGGCATTGTCCTCCCCGCTTTTCCCCGTTGTTTGCTTTCTATTATTTCTTTTACCGGCAACGATACTCCGCCGGTTAATATATCAATGGATGTGCCCACCATTATCCGCACCATGTTGTATAAAAAGCCGTCGGCGGCGGTGTAGATTTTTACAAAATCCCCATCCCTTTCGGCCCTGAAATACCATACCGTTCTTACAAAGTCGCTAACCGTGGTGTTTGCCGAAACAAAGGCGGAAAAATCATGGGTTCCCTCAAAATCCTTGCCGATTTTATTTAACTCGTCCACATCGATATATTTGGGATACATAAAGGCGGTGTCGGTGTGAAACACGTTTTTATACTTGCTGTTCCAGATGAGGTACATATATTCCTTTCCCTTGGCCGAATAGCGGGAATGAAAGGAATCGTCGGCGTCGAAGGCGCGATTAACGCAAATGTCGGAAGGAAGGTTGCGGTTTACGGCAAGTGGGATTTTTTCGTTGTCTATGCTTATAAGCTTGTCCAGATGGCAGTAAAATTCTTTGGCGTGGACGCCGGAATCGGTGCGGGAGCAGCCGGTGAGGCTTACCTGTATTCCGAAGGTTGACTCCACGGCGTTTTGAAGGGTTTTCTGAACCGAAGGCTTTTTTGCCTTTGTCTGAATCTGCCAGCCGCAGTAGGCAGAGCCTTTGTAGGAAATTACAAGGCCTGTTTTCATGGCGCCACCTAATTTAAAAACTTAAAGGGAAGTTCGTAGGAGTTTAGAAAGAATATTCCCACGCAGAAGGATAGCATTAACACAAGGAAAATACAGTCGGTCGCATTTATGCTAAGCACCTTCATCCGTGTTCTTCCCTCACCGCCCCGGTAAAGGCGGCATTCCATTGCCTCGGCAAGCTCATAAGCCCTTCTTATTGCCGAATAAAATAAGGGTATGAGTATGGGTATAAGAGCCTTTACCCGCTTTAATATTCCCCCGGTGTCAAAGGACACGCCCCTTGCCTTTTGGGCGGAGATTATTTTATCGGTTTCTTCCACCAGAGTGGGGATAAACCTTAAGGCGATGGTCATCATCATTGAAAAGTCATGAACCGGCACCTTGATATATTTTAGCGGTGAAAGCAGCCGTTCAAGAGCGTCGGTAAGGTCAAGAGGGGATGTGGTGTAGGACAGCAGCACCGACGTGCCCATAACAAGGCAGACAAGCCGGAGCAGCATCATAACCCCGTTGATGATACCCTCTTTATAGATTTTTATAAAATACCAGCTTACCACGGGGGTTTCGCCTTTAACGAAGAATATGTTTACCACTGCGGTAAAAATAAGGAGAAACAGCAGGGGTTTTACCGATTTAAGCAATATTTTAACGTTTATTTTGGAAATTGCAAGCAGAACAAGGGTAAGGCAGACTACCGCCAGAAAAGACAGCATTGACGACGCGGCAAGCACCGCCGTAAGGAATATTATAAGTATTATTATTTTAAAACGGGGGTCGGTTTTGTGAAGGAGGGTGTCCCCCGGAAAATACTGGCCTATGGTTATGTCTTTAATCATTTATATTATCCTTGCTTTTCAGTAGCGAAATAAGCACCTTTGCGCCGTAGTTGACGGTATAGATGTCGGTCCGGTCCACCAAACCCCGCTTTTTAAGCTCTATAAACAGCTTGGTAATCTGGGGAAGGTCAAGGGAGGCTTCAAACAGCCTGTCGGCCTTTGAAAAAATCTCCTCCACCGTGCCGAAGTCAAATATTTTTCCATCCTTGAGCACCAGAATATAATCGGAATATTTGGCTATATCTTCCATGCTGTGGCTTATGAGAATAAGGGTGGAGCCGGTTTCCTCTTTGTATTTGGTCAGTCCCCCCAAAATCTCCTCCCTGCCCGCCGGATCAAGGCCGGCAGCAGGTTCGTCAAGGACAAGGACATTCGGTTCCATGGCGATAACGCCGGCAATGGCGGCCCGCCGCTTTTGCCCGCCGGATATTTCAAAGGGTGAGGATTTTAACGCTTTTTCGTCAAGGCCGCAGAAGATTGCGGCTTTTTTAACCCGGTCGGCCACCTCTTCTTCGGAAAGGCCCATGTTCCGCGGACCGAAGCCTATATCCTTTTCCACCGTTTCCTCAAAAAGCTGGTATTCAGGGTATTGGAAAACAAGGCCCACCTTAAACCTTAATTTGTTGGTGGTTTCCTTGTCCTTGTGGATATCCCCGCCTTCATATTTTATAACCCCTTCGGTGGGTTTGAGAAGGCCGTTTAACAGCATGGCAAGGGTGGATTTGCCAGAGCCGGTGTGTCCGATTATACCCGTTATCTTTCCCTTGGGAAAGCCTATATTTATATTTTTCAGGGCTACCTTTTCAAAGGGGGTGCCAATGCCGTATTTTACCGTAACGTTTTTAAGCTCAAGGACATGTGAAACGTTGTTTGTCATGTTAAAACAGTTTTGAAATCCTCTCCGCAGCCTCCATGGTGTGGAGCACGTCGGTGCCGCACCTGTAGCCGCTGTTTTCAAGCACCGACAAAAGCTCGGTTACCTGGGGGACATTAAGCTTTGCCTTTTTAATGTTTTCAACCCGGGAAAATACCTCCACGGGGGTGCCGTCGGCGTATATTTGACCTTTGTTCAACACTATAACCCGGTCGGCCTCCACCGCCTCGTTCATGTGATGGGTTATGGTTATGACCGTAATGTTTTTCTGGCGGTTAAGCTCCTTCATGGTGGCCACAATATCCCTTTGGCCTGCCGGATCAAGCATTGAAGTGGCTTCGTCAAAGATTATACATTCCGGCTCCATGGCAAGGATTCCGGCAATGGCTACCCGCTGCTTTTGGCCGCCGGAAAGCTTGTAGGTGGAATGGTTTGAATATTTTTCCATGCCCACCGCCTTTAGGGCCGAATAAACCCGTTTGCGTATTTCCGAAGGGGAAAGCCCCAGATTTTCCGGGGCGAAGGCCACGTCCTCCTCCACCACCGACGCCACTATCTGGTTGTCGGGGTTTTGAAACACCATAGAGCATTTTTTACGGATATCATACTGGCGTTCCTCGTCCGATGTGGCCATGCCGTCTATATAAACCTGGCCGGAGGTGGGGATAAGAAGCCCGCAAAGCAGCTTGGCAAGGGTGGACTTGCCGCTGCCGTTGTGGCCTATTATGGCGGTGTAGGAGCCTTTTTCTATTTTAAGGTCAATGCCGTTAATAACCGGCTGACTTTCTTCTTTATAGCTGAATACAAGGTTTTTGGTTTCAATGAACATTTTTAATTTACCGGCGGGTTTTGACCGTTGGTGCCGGCATTTCCACCGGCGCCGCCGTTTCCTTTATTATAATTGCTAAACCGTTTTGACTGATGTTTGCTTACAAACCTGACAATAAGCAGGACAATTATGGCTATTACCCCCATAATAAGCAGGTAGGGTATTGCAGATATAATATATACAAAAGACTCTTTTAAAAACTGCCACACGTTTTTAAATCCCTGAACCAGGTTGTCGCCTATCCGTTTCCATACAGAGGCTTCCTCGCCTATGGTTATCCGGTCCACCTCGATAACGTAAATTCTGACGGTGGAATAATCGATGGAGTTGTCCAAAAACCGCTTTTGGGCCTCGTATTCCTCGATTTCCGTCCTTACATCGGTAAGCCGTGACTGAATGGCTAAAATATCCCCTAAATTTGTGGCTTTTTCAAGAAGTCCCAAAAGGGTTTGCTCCTCAGTATTCAGGGCTTTAAGCCTGCTTTCCACATCTATATAGGTGGAAGTAACGTCGGTTGTGGAAACCGTTTCCCTTGTTACGTTGCCGGCATCTTTGACAATGCTTATAAATTCGTCAAGCTTTTGGGCGGGAATGCGGGCGACAACGGTGCCGTATCGGTAGGACGAACCCGAATCGCCGGTTATCTGACGGCTTTCCACATAGCCTTCAAATTCGTCTATGGTTTTGTCTAAGGTATTTTGAAAGGTGTCGAAATTTTTTGTTTCAACATCTAGGTTGGCGTTTTTTATCAGCTTGCGGGAGGAAAGTTCGACTCTGCTAACTTCCCCATTACCGGTTTCACCGGTAATCAATTTATCTTCGGCAAATTCTGCGGAGCAGGAAACCAACAGTAATACGGAAAGGATAACGATAAGCAGGGTTGTCAGGCAGCCGCTTTTCATAAATATTTCTCCTTTCAGAGTCCGGTTATTCGTTTTTTCCAAGCAGGGTGTCGATGCGCTTTCTCATTTTTCTGGTGGAAAGTATTTCATAAGCCACCCATGCGCCGGACATGTTGAGTATGTAGTCGTCAATATCGAACACGCCGCAGCCTAAGATAAGCTGGGAAATTTCAATAAAGGTTACCACACCTAAAAGGACTGCAAGGTAAACCTTGCGGTTGTAGGCTTTTTCGTATAACCGTGGAAAGAAGAAGGAAAGGGGGGCAAGGGCGGCAAGGTTGCCGAAAAAGTTTATTACCGCCTCCCTCCACCTGGAGGTCCACAATATTTTGCCGTAATATTCTATGTTTTTAAAGGGAGTAAGGTAAATGCGGTATTTTAAGCCTTCCCATATATTGCCCCAGGTAAATATGGGGTTTAGTGACCTGCCGAAAAGGGTAAAGGCCAAAAGGAAGATTAAATAAAGGGTAAAGGATAAAACCATTAACGCCTTTTTGGTGCTTTGGTTTTGGGTAAAGGGTGATGCCAAAACCAGAGCCACGCAGGCTAATCCCCCGGGGATTGCCCCCAAATGGGGGCGTCCCATATAGGAGAAGACCACAGATGCAAGGACCAGCAAAGCCGCCAGTGATATAAGGAGGATAAAAACTTTATTATTCCCTTTTTCTTTCATATATTATAGTCGCATTTATTAACTTTTAATTTCGGTTTTTATGCCTAAAATTTAATAAGTCCACCTGGCTGCCGCTCCGCAGGGGAGGTACAGCCCCGTGTCTTTAACGGGAAGACCCAGTTCGTCGCTTTCCACACTTCCGCCGAATCGGCTTTGCATGGCTTTGCTTAGCACATAGCCGCATACCGAGGGTGAAAGGCCGGAGGTGTAGGAGTTTAATATAACAAACAAAGGTTTTTCCGACAAAACACCGGTGATTTTGGTAACAAGTTCGTCAAGGCATTCCTCAAGCACCCATTTTTCCCCTTTAGGCCCTCTGCCAAAGGAGGGGGGGTCAAGGATAATCCCGTCGTAAAAGCTTTGCCGACGTATTTCCCTTTCAACAAATTTAATACAGTCATCCACGATAAATCTAACCGAATCACCGGGCAAGCCCGAAATTTCGGCGTTCTGCTTTGCCCTTTGCGTCATTCCCTTTGAGGCGTCCACGTGGCAGACAAAGGCCCCTGCTTTTGCGGCAGCAACCGTTGCTCCGCCGGTGTAGGCAAAGAGGTTTAGCACCTTTATCTTTCTGCCGCTGTTTTTTATAAGGGACTGCATGAATTCCCAGTTGGCTGCCTGTTCGGGGAAAAGGCCGGTATGCTTAAAGCCCATGGGGGAAAGTATGAATTTCATATCCCCGTAGGAAATTGTCCATTCCTCGGGAATGTCCTTTTTTATCCATTCTCCGCCGCCGGCATTTGAACGGCGGTATATGCCGTCTGCCTTTTTCCAAAGGGGGTTTTTCCGGTCCCCCGACCAGATAATAACCGGATCGGGACGGATAAGGATATATTTACCCCACCTTTCAAGGCGTTCGCCGTCGGAGGCGTCTATAAGTTCGTAATCTTTCCAGTTTGTGGCTTTAAACATGGTTTATCCTTTAAAAGCTTATTTGTCTTTGTTCGAATGGCTGGGGCTGGGGCATTTTAAGTCCCATATGCCGGTAGGCGGAGGAGGTTGCCATTCTCCCCCTGGGGGTGCGGTTTATAAACCCGAGCTGAAGGAGATAGGGTTCATACACATCCTCAAGGGTAATTGATTCCTCGCCTATAACCGCCGCAAGGGTTTCAAGCCCCACCGGACCGCCGGAAAAATGAAGAATTATCGCCTCAAGCATACGCCGGTCTATGGCGTCAAGGCCGAGTTCGTCAATGTCAAGGGATTTAAGCGCCTTGTCGGCAATTTCCTTTGTTATGGTGCCGTCACCGATAACGGTGGCAAAGTCCCGTATGCGCTTTAAAAACCGGTTGGCGATACGGGGGGTTCCCCTTGACCTGCGGGCGATTTCCGTTGCACCTTCTTCGGTGATGGGGGTTTCGAGTATTCCCGCAGAGCGCCTTACTATTTTTGCAAGTTCTTCCGGCGTATACAGCTCAAGGCGGAACAGCATGCCGAACCTGTCCCGCAGCGGTGAGGTTAACTGTCCTGCTCTGGTGGTGGCACCGATTAGGGTGAAGTGTTTTAGGGGTATGCGTATTGATCTGGCGGAGGGGCCTTTGCCCATTATAAGGTCAAGGGCGAAATCCTCCATTGCGGGATACAGCACCTCCTCCACCGATCTTGGGAGACGGTGGATTTCGTCTATAAACAGTATGTCGTTGGTATCAAGGGTGGTAAGCAGGGCCGCCAGGTCGCCGGGCTTTTCAATGGCGGGGCCGGAGGTTATTTTAAGGTTTACCCCCAGCTCGTTGGCGATAATGCACGACAGGGTGGTTTTGCCCAACCCCGGGGGACCGTGGAGAAGACAATGGTCAAGATTATCTCCTCTTATGCGGCAGGCGTCTATGAATATTTTAAGGTTTTCCTTTATTTTCTCCTGCCCCACATATTCGTCAAGGGTTCTGGGACGCAGGCTTTTTTCGGCTTCAATATCCTCGGCCATTTCACCGCCGCCGGTAAGACGGCTTTCAAACTCGTATTCCCCGTTATCCCTTGGAAAGTTTTGATTTATAGGCATTTTTTATTAACCTTTCTAAAACTTGTTTAGCTTTTTAAAGGCTTGGGTAATAATATCCTCAATGGGTTGGTTGGTGTCAATACCCTTAAGGGCTGCCAAAGCCTCTGCCTTGGTATAGCCTAATCCGGTTAGGGCGGTAATGGCATCGTTTATGCTGCCCGCCGGTGAATCAGAGCCGTCCCCTTCAAGGTCAAGCTTGCCTTTAAGCTCTATAATTATCTTTTGGGCTGTTTTAAGTCCCACCCCGTTTGCCCTTGTAATGGCCTTGGCGTCGCCGGTGGACACGGCAAATGCAAGTTTTTCGGGGGTGAATGCCGAAAGCACCGACATTGCCGCCTTGGGGCCTACGCCGGATACGGTTATAAGCTTGGTGAAGCATATTTGCTCTTCCTCGCTGGAAAAGCCATACAGCTCCATGGCATCTTCCCGAACATTCAGGTAGGTATACAGTTTAACCTCTTTTTGAATAAAGGAGGCCAGTTTTCCCTGGGTGTTGTGGCTTATAAACAGCTTGTAGCCAATGCCGTTGTTATCTAAAACCGCCGCATCGCCGTTTAAGCTTACAAGTTTTCCCTTTATGTAGCTATACATTTTATCTTTTCGCTTTCGTTTATGAGTATTTATGCATCATTACGTTGCCGTGGCAGATGGCAAGGGCAAGGGCATCGGCGGTGTCGTCGGGCTTGGGGGCCTCTTTAAGATTTAACAAAAGCTTTGTCATGTATATTACCTGATGTTTCTCTGCCCGTCCGTAGCCCACCACCGACTGCTTTACCTGTAAAGGGGTGTATTCGTAAATGTCAAGGCCCTTCTTTTTTGCGGCAAGGAGTATTACCCCCCTTGCCTGGGCCACGTCGAGGGCGGTTTTGGCGTTGGTATTGAAAAACAGCTCCTCCACCACCATACAGTCGGGTTTATGGCGGTCGATAATATCGGTAAGCCGGACGAATATCTGGTCAAGCCGGTCTTCTAAAAGCTGGCGAGGCTTTGTTATTATTGCCCCGTATTCTACCGCCCGGTAAACGCCGTTATTGGCTTCAATAATCCCCACCCCTACGGTGGCTAATCCCGGGTCAACACCGATAATAAGCACGAAATCCTCCCTGCGACTTTAGCATATATTTTATTTATAGTGATATTTTAACATCTTATGATAACATACAATGTTCGTTCAGTCAATAAACCAGACTTAAAATTTTTTGTGTTTGGGCAAATTTATTTACGCTTTTAGCCTTTAAATTTTCCTTAAATTTTAAAATTTAAACAAAGGCTATTGAAAAAATAAAAAAAGCATATTATTATATTGCATGAAAATCAAACTAAAAAATATACTCCGGAGAAAGGATAAACAATGGTTATCGAAAAAGTAAAGGAAATGCTGGCAAAGCAGCTTCGCATCGAAAAGGGACTTATAAAAGACGACGCAAATCTGATTGAGGATTTAGGCGCCGATTCGATAGATCTTGTGGAAATGCTGCTTATCATTGAGGAAAACCTGGGCATAAACGTCCCCGACGAGGATGCCGTAAACCTTAAAACAGTAAGAGACGTGGCAAATTATATAGAAGCCCATTCCTAATAACAAAAGACCGTCCTTGTTCGGGCATATAATCCGGGCAAGGGCGTTTTTATATGCTTTAACCATGGTTTTTACAACAAGTTCCTTGACTTTATATGTAAAGTGGATTAAAATTACTTGATATCTTAACAAGGGGGAAGGTTAAACGGTGTATAGCATTAGGGATTTAAACCGGCTTAGACTTTACTGTCTTGCTTTTCTTTTGCCTTGCGTTGCTTTGGCTTTTATTTCCCTTGCTTTTTTGTTTTTTGCCATATCCCCTAATGTAAATCTCGGCTTTGTTTTTCCCTTTGTAATGTTTTTACTGTTTGGCACAGCCTTTGTTTTTATGCTGCGTATGTACAGAAAAAAGCATACGGAATATATGAAAAGTTATATTGCAAATGTCCGTAAAATTGCCTTTGCAAATGAGTTTGACGGCTGCACCGTTAATAAAGGACATATACCGACGGAAATCCTTGAAAAGCTGGAAATAATACGGCCAAGGGAAAAGGTAAACTTTATTGAAACCTTCAGCGCGTCTTATGACGACACCCCCTTTGAAAGTGCCTATTTCGAAACCGAAGGGGGATTTTTCGGTCAGATTTTTATATACACCTATGACGAAAAATTCAAGCGAAACGCCCTTATCCGCCAGAGGGGCTTTATAACTGCAGGCGGCGGAGAGTATGAGGGGCTTGAAAAATACACAACCGGAAATTCAATGTTTGACTATGCCTTCACCGCCATGGCGCAAAGCCAGAAAGACGGACAGATTATGCTTATCGAGCCGGTGCTGCAGGAGTTTTTAAGGTTCCGTCTTCACACATCTGCCAAAATCATGGCTTCCTTTGAGGAGCAAAAGCTTTATATAGTCCTTCAAAACCCCAAGCGGCACTTTGACATACCGTTGTTTTTAGGTTTGGAAATAAACTCGCTTAAGGAAGCAGCCCTTTCCGAAAGCAGGCTGGTAAACACAATTTCCTCCAACCTTAAAATTGAAAAAGATATTTGGAGAAAATACTCTTCCGATTAAAAGGATGTCCGACGCCCGGACAATTCTTGCCGGCTTTTTGGGCGTTATTTTACCGGGAGGGATTTTTACTTACATTGCCGGATTCCTTGGCGGACGGCGGGTTGTATAAACCTCCACATGCCTATAAAAAAGAGCGGATTTTAATAATAATTCAGAGGAAATCACGATTTTACCGCCTTGTGTAAGGCAAAATAAATTCCTTTTCCTATTTACATTTTAATAAATTTATGTATAATTAATTTGACAAGTTTTTTCAAAAACTAAAAAATAATATATAAAAGGACGGACTTGCTATGAAGTATATAGTCAACGGAAAACTTATACTCAAAGACAAAATTCTGACCGGAAAAGCATTGGCTTATGATGACAGAATTTACGACATTTTACCCGAAAGCGAAGTTCCCGAAGGAGCCGAGGTTATCGACGCCGGCGGAAATTATGTTGCTCCCGGACTTATCGATATTCATATCCACGGCTACTACGGCTGCGACGTCTGCGACGCCAACCCCGAAAGCATAAGAAAAATTGCCAGCGGCGTGGTTAAAAACGGCGTAACCGGGTTCCTTGCCACCACCATGACCGTGGCTAAAGACGTTATTCAAAAGTCCATAGACGCAGTCAGATCCGTTATGGAAGAATCAAAGGACTGGGACGGTTCCGTGGTGCTGGGCGTTCATGCCGAAGGCCCCTTTATTAACCCCAAGAGAAAGGGCGCCCAGGAAGAGGCTCATATTTTAAAGCCGGACGCCGATTTTGTAATTAAAAATGCCGACGTTATAAAATATATATCCCTTGCCCCCGAAATGGACGAAAACTTTGCGGCTATACGCAAAATCGTTACCGAAACCAAAACCGTTGTTGCCATAGGCCACACCGACGCCAACTATGACACCGCCTGTGCCGCCATAGACGCCGGCGCAAAATCGGTAACCCATCTGTTCAACGCCATGACACCGCTTAACCACCGTAATCCCGGTGTTGTGGGCGCCGCCCTTACCAGGGACGTTTACACCGAACTTATAGTTGACACCTATCACGTGGACAAGTCGTTGTTCCCCATGGTTGCAACACTTAAAGGCGACAAGCTTGTGTTTGTTACCGACTGCCTGCCTGCCGGAGGACTCCCCGAAGGCCAGTACACCCTGGGCAACCAGAAGGTGTTCTACTACGGCAACCTGTGCAAGCTGGAGGACGGCACCATTGCGGGCAGCGTTCTCAAGCTCAACAAGGGTGTTTGGAACGTATATGAAAGCTCCCACCTCCCCTTATGGGAATGCGTAAAAGGCGCAACCCTCAATCCCGCCACCGCGCTGGGCATTGACGACCGCAAGGGCTCCCTTGACATTGGCAAGGATGCGGATATTATTATCGCCAACGAAAAATTCGACATATTAAAGACAATCATAGGAGGAAAAGTGAAGTATGAAGCTTAAGGTCGAATCCGTGCTTGATAAGGGATTTATTCCCCTTTCCCTTGTATGCCGGGAAATGAGAGAAAACACCAAAGAAGACGGACAGGATGTTGTTATCGGTATCGAAAGAAACAACGGCCAGATTTCCGCCTTTAAAACAAGGGTGTATAAGGACGGCATAGGCAAGGACGATATAAACTTCCGCTTTATAGAAAGAATAATCAAGTCCCTGCTTTGGGTAAGGGGCGGCTATAAAATAATCTTTGCCGGTTCCCCCTTTATTGGCGAAAAAATTAAAAAGGCCTATGAAAAAGACGGTCTGCGTGCCTTTGACAACAACTTTATGGCAAGGGTTTACGAAAATCCCTTTGAAGTGGTGCTGACCGACCTTGAACATGCTCCCGAAACCAAAGAGGCTTCCTCCCCCGTCGGCCGCCATCTGGACGGCTGCCGCATAGGCTTTGACGCCGGCGGAAGTGACAGAAAGGTTTCGGCGGTTATAAACGGCGAAGCTGTATATTCCGAAGAAGTGGTTTGGCATCCCAAGCTTAACTCAGACCCCGAATATCACTACCAGGGCATTCTTGAAGCCATGAAAACCGCTGCAAAGCATATGCCCAGGGTTGATGCCATAGGCGTTTCCTCCGCAGGTGTTTATATAAACAACCGTATAATGGTTGCCTCGCTGTTTTTAAAGGTTTCCGACGAGGACTTTGAAAAGCGTGTAAAGAGCATGTATCTTGACGTGGCCAAGGAGCTTGGCAAAGAACTGGGCAAGGAAATTCCCATTGAAGTTGCCAACGACGGCGACGTTACCGCCCTTGCCGGCGCTATGGAATTAAACGACAACAACGTTCTCGGCGTTGCCATGGGTACCTCCGAGGCCGGCGGCTACGTTGACTGCCACGGCAACATTACCGGCTGGCTTAACGAGCTTGCCTTTGTTCCCGTTGACTTTAACGAAGATGCAATGGTTGACGAATGGTCGGGCGACTACGGCTGCGGCGTTAAATACTTCTCCCAGGACGGCGTTATAAAGCTTGCTCCCCTTGCCGGCATAGAGCTTGACGAAAAGCTTACCCCCGCCGAAAAGCTTAAGGTTGTTCAAAAGCTAATGGCCGAGGGCGACGAAAGAGCAGAAAAGGTATTTGACAACATAGGCGTTTACTTCGGCTATGCCATCGCTTACTATGCCGAGTTTTACGATATTAAGCATGTCCTTATAATGGGCCGTGTTACCAGCGGCAAAGGCGGAGAAATACTTCTCAACAAGGCTCAGGAGGTTCTTGATAAGGAATTCCCCAAACTTGCGGCAAAGATTAAGCTTCACATACCCGACGAATCCTCCCGCAGAGTCGGTCAGTCGGTTGCCGCCGCAAGCCTGCCCGAAATTAAATAAAATAAGTATTGCAATCATTAAAGGCTGCCACTCCGGCAGCCTTTTAGCTTTAGTTAAATATCTTTTATATAATTAGTGCTTTGCTTGACATTTACTGCGACAAAACTTATAATGGCTTTGGTGATTCGATTGGGTTTTAATTTAATTCGCCTTGACAAGGTGGATTCCACAAATAATTATTTGAAAAACCTGGTTTTACAGGGATGCCCCCATAAAACCGCAGTTACGGCAGATTCCCAAACGTCTGGCCGGGGAAGGCAGGGTAAATTATTTTCATCCCCGCCGGGGGGTATTTATATATCATTTTACTACAACTTTGCCGATATGAAGGCTGAATTTATCCCCTTTGTAACCCCCGTTGCGGCGGTATGCGCAGCAAAGGCCATTGAGGAAACATCCGGCAGGCAGGTTAAAATAAAATGGGTTAACGACATTTATTACAACGATAAAAAAATAAGCGGTATTTTAACCGAAAGGGTTTCTGATACCACGGGTTTCATAGTGGGTATAGGTATAAACCTTTCGGACAAAGGTATTCCGGACGAGCTATTGGACAAAGCAGGGTTTATTGATGCCGACAAGGAAAAGCTTTTAGCCTGTCTGCTTGAAAAAATGGATTTTACAACGGAAATTTTCAATAACAGCTTTGTTTTTGATTATTACAGGAAAAAATCCTACCTTGACGGCAGGGACGTTTATTTTACAAGAAACGGTGCTTATACCACCGGCAGGGTTTTGGGAATTGACGATTTATGTCGGCTGGTTGTGAAAACAAACGAAGGCGTGATATATCTTGACAGCGGGGAGGTTTCGGTAAAGCCTATATGAACTGGACTGATATAGAAATAGACATTCTAAAGGGCATTCAGGCAATAAAATGCCAGTTTTTAGACTTTTTGATGCCTAAAATATCCTTCCTAGGCAACGCCGGATGGATATGGATTGCGGCAGCGGTTTTGCTTTTGCTGTTTAAAAAAACAAGAAAGCACGGCATAACCCTTGCGTTGGGACTTATAATGTGCCTGGTGTTAAATAACCTGACACTAAAAAACCTTATTGCCCGGCAGAGGCCCTTTGATTACGACCCGTCGATACAGCTTATCATCCCCAAACCCGGGGAATTTTCCTTCCCGTCGGGGCATACCCTGTCCTCCTTTATGGCGGCGACGGTGCTGTGGTATGCCGACAAAAAGCGTTTTGGCATTCCAGCGGTAGCTGTTGCGTCCCTTATAGGCTTTTCAAGGCTTTATCTTCAGGTTCATTATCTGACAGATGTGGTCGGGGGCGTGGTTTTGGGAATTATTTTCGGCATTGCGGCTATATGCATAGTCAATTTTATATATAAGAAATATGTCTTAAAGGAGAACAGCAAAAATGGCGTTAATGCACGTTGACTATTTTTCCAACGTTCTTGGAATGTGTATGAACATGGATGTTATCATCCCCCAAAACACAAGCGGGCAGATAGGCCTTGAGGGTAAATGCTACGACACCTACCCTACGCTGTATCTCCTCCACGGCATGAGCGACGACCATACCATCTGGCAGCGGCGCACCTCCATTGAACGATATGCCACCTATAAAAAAATCGCTGTGGTTATGCCCACAACACATCTTGCCTGGTATACCGATATGGAATGCGGATACAGAAAGTATTTTACCTTTATTTCAAAGGAATTGCCTGAAATCTGCCGCTCCTTTTTCCCCCGAATGTCTATAAAACGGGAGGAAACCTGGGTAGCCGGCCTTTCAATGGGGGGTTACGGAGCGTTAAAAACCGCCCTTTGGGAAAGCGAAACCTTTGGCAAGGCAGCGGGACTTTCGGGTGCTTATTGTATAGAAACAAGGGAAAGCAGCCCCTATTGGGACAGCATATTCGGCCCTCAGGGACAACGGACAAAGCATACCGTTAAGTATGCCGCCGAAAGACTTGTTGCCGAAAACAGGACCAAGCCCGGAATTTACCTGGTGTGCGGCACCGAGGACCATCACATAGACTGCAACCGCCGCCTTAATGAAACGTTAAGCGGTATGGGGTTTGACGTTACCTACAAGGAAGGCCCGGGGGGACATACCTGGGAGTTCTGGGATGAGGAAATAAAGCATATACTTGACTGGCTTACAAAATAAAAATACAAAGCCGCCGGAAAAACCGGCGGCTTTTTGTTATGCCTGTATTTTATCTTCTTTTAACCACAATGGCACCGGCAAGGGAAATAACCGAAATTATTGCAAGGGCTACAAAGCCGTTGTCGCCGGTGGGGGGAGTGTCGGGCTTGCTTGTATCTTCAGCCGAGGTTTGGGTGGGAGCGCTGGATTCTTCTTCGCTTAAATCTATGGGGTTATAATCACCGCCGAGGGTTATAATTGCCGATTCGTTAAGGGCCTTTACGCCGCTGGCCGCATAGCAGCCGGCAAGGTAGAGGTAGTTACCTTTGTATATTCCGTCGTACCCGTCATAACCGTCGTTTGCAATAACATCGGGGTCATCGCTTACGTTGGTAAGACCGATTGAAAAGTCGAAACCGAATATAGTGCCTTCTTCAGCGGTAAGGGGGGTGGACTGTTTTGCGGAGGACATGGAAGACCAGGGGATTTTAACTTCATAGTAATCCCAGCCGTCGGCATTTTTGGTGGCATAGGTGGCCTTATTGCCGCTTATAAGATTGCCGAAATGGTCGGAGTAGAAAGGCACGTTGGCTTCGTGAACACCGGTAACCGCATCACTGGTATAAATCATTGTCCATTCATAACAGTAACCGCCGTTGTAGATTGTTGTCCAGTCATATTCGTCGGCACCGGGATAAATATCCTTGCTGGGATCGTCGGGGATAATCAGTGTCATAATATGATGGGCATTGAATATGTAGCGTTTGTTGCCGTTATCCATTACGGCGATATGGGGATCGTCACATTCGGTTTTTACCGCATAGTAAATGTATTCGTCGTCATAGCACATATAGAAGTAGGCTTCTATATTGGCTACATAGTCGCCCCTGTGAGGCATTTCCGTGTCGTCAGGCCATGCGGTTACAAGGGGATATTCGCCATCTTCAATAACACCGTCAATGGTGGGAGGGGTGGATACCTTGTAGATGATAAATTCCCTGTTATTTCCTTCTTCCGCCGAAACGGCAAAGACTGCAAAACAACTGAAAAGCATAACAAGAGCAACAATAGCGGACAGCGCTTTTTTCATAGCAATCTCCTTTCCCTAAAATGAATTTGTTATTTTTCGTTAAATATCTAAACCCATTATAACAGTTATTAAATGTTTGTCAATAGCTAAATTAATGTTTCGAAATATTTTTCCCGAAATTTAATTAAATACCGCATCCAGATTTCGCTCCACGATTATATAAATGAGATAATCGGGATCATATTTACCTATATCCTGATAATTTATTGAGAATGACCACATTGACTGGTAAACGGTTGTATTAAAGCGTTCGGCAAGGATGTCGTACATCTGGGTGGAATAGCTGTCCCGCATTACGATTGCCGAGGGGAGATTTGAACGGCTGGTTTGCAAAACCTTCTTTGCCGTCATTATCGATTGGTCGAAGGTGAGTATTTTATCGCTTTGATAGCGCTTGATGCCGCGGATTGCGTTTGGCATGGTGAACTTCGGCTTTCTCAACACATTGTATTCCTTCATAAGAAGGTCTGGGGTGTAATAACCGAAATAATATTCAAGGTAGTAGGACATGTCGCCCCCCATATAGTAGTCCTCCACCCAGTCGAATTCACTAAATGCTCTGGGAGTTGCGGCGGGGAACTTTTTGGAAATATGGTCGAAAAGCTCCTTATACACCAGATAAGCGCCGTAGTCGGTCCAGTGGGAGTCGGTTTTCCAGTAAAGCTTGTAATTGTCGTTTTTATGATTTGAAAACAGTTCTTTAATGTTTATATAGGTTATTCCCGCCTTGTCAAGGGAGCTCATTATCTGGTCAAGCCTTGAGGTTGATGCCTGAGGCTTGTATTCGGCAGGCATTGTTTCGGGATATATGGTGGCAGGGGAGGGGACAAGGAGATAGATAATTTCTATATCACCCAACGAACTTTGTCTGTCTTTAAGCCTTTCCACAAGCATGTCAAGCTGGTATTGGGGATAAAGGTTGTTGCGGAGATAGTCGTTTAAGGTGTATTCCAGATGGAACTGATAGTTTTTACCGGCAATTATTTTCCATTGTTCGGAGGATACCGACTTTGGTTTTGCCGTATAGCTTAACGGGTCGCTTTTGGCTTTACCCTCCACCTCAGCCCGGAGAGTAACGGCAACGTTGGTGCCGGTGGACTTTATCCTGACCGAAAAATAACCGTGGTCGGACTTGGTGGAATCGGTAACTCCGTTGGCGGTATAGTAAATGGTCGCCCCTTCCTCGCAGGTGCCTAAAATTACAAAGGCGTTGTCATACAGCCGGGTGCATCCGTACACCGCAGGGGTGGAAGCCTTAACCGGCTCTTCAATGGAAGATTCGGAAGGCTCGGAGGGTTCTTCCGAGGGCTCTTCGGACGGTTCTTCAGATGGTTCCTCGGATTCTACTTTAGACGGTTCTTTTGAAGGTTCTTTAGAAGGTTCTTTAGAAGGTTCCTGGGAAGGCTCTTTGGAGGGCTCTTCGGAGGGTTCTTTGGAAGGCTCCTGGGATGGCTCCTTAGAAGGCTCCTGGGAGGGTTCTTCGGATGGTTCTTCGGAGGGCTCTTCCGAAGGTTGGGCTGAAGACTGGTCGGAAGACTCTGAAGTCGGTTCCGATGTTTCTTCCGATGTTTGATCACCGGAGGAATCGTCGGGGTTTGATTGAGGATTTGACGAAGGGTATGTAGATTCACCCGCCTGGCTTGAACCGGACAGGTTGTCCGACGATTCGGTGCTTGACGACAAAACCGGCTGGCTTCCCTTGCTTGATGTATCATCGGCTCCTCCGCCGGCACAGGCTATAAGGGCAATTGCAAGCATCCATAATAAGAAAAATAATACAAATTTTTTCATTGTCTTTGCTCTGACCTTCCTTTGCAACGGGTTTGGGATGAGTTTACCATAAAACTGAACAATATGCAACATCTATTTCGGTATAGCCAAAAGAAGGAAAAAGACGCAAAGGCCGTTGTTAAACCCCGAAATGTATAAAATAAACACAGCCATAACCAAAAGCATTGCCGTTCCAAAGGCCGAGACATATTTGGCCACCTTTTCGGCATGTTCAATGCCATGTCTGTTTAAGGCGGCAATGTAAAAAAGCCTTCCCCCGTCGTTGGTTTTAAGGGGGACAATATTTATAACCGCAAAGAAAAGGTTTGACAAAACAAACAAAAGCAAATAGCCATTTTTAAACCATGTTAAAAAAACCGATGCAAAAAAGGCAGCAAGCAGGTTAAATAAAATCCCCCCGGCGGCAATAGCCTTTTCCCCCTCAAAGGACAGATTGTCCGTGGTGTGGCTTATGAGTGCGCCGAAGGGCAGAATTTCAATGCTGTTTATTTTTTGCTTATACACCCAGATAAAGAAAGCATGTCCCAGTTCGTGAATCAATACTCCGGCAAAAAGGCAGGCAAAGGCGGCCACCCCCTCCGACACCAGCATAAGCCAAAAGCAGGCGGGGGTGAATATGTTTACTTTTACTTTACCCGAAAAAAGGGGAAAATAAGTGTTTTTCACTGGAACAGGCTGCGTATAAACTGTATTATGTTAACCGGCTCATAGGTCTGACCGCCGCCGGTTACAACCTGAACCGCCTCGTCTGGCCTTGATGACAGGGCAACAAAAGCCAACACCACAAGGGCAAGGGATATAAAGGCGATAAATATTTTTTTCATAGCAACCACCATAAAACTATATGCGTTTACTTTAGAAATTAGGACATAAATATTTTTTTTCGTTCCCGTCAACACGACAGATTTCACCTTTACGTCCGCCCTACAATAACCTTGGGGTTGGACATGAACGAAACTTATGTAATATATGCCGATATTCTGTTTTTGATTAATTTTATTCTCGACTTCCTCTGCCTTTATACGGCGGGAGCAATTTTATCGGCGCCCTTTAAGGTAACAAGGCTTGTGGCTGCGGCCTTTTTGGGGGGAATATACTCGGTTGCGGCGGTTTTGATTTTTTCCCTTCCCCCGTATATAACGCTGCCTATTCATATTGCTGCGGCTTTGCTCCTCTGTCTTGTGACCTACGGCTTTGGTTCGGCCAAGACATATTTTATAAGGTGCGTGACTTATATAATAACCTCCGCCTTTACGGGAGGGATCATAACCGCCGTTTTTTCCCTTACCGGCAGATACTACACCTACAACGGGGGCTTTTATGCCGAAATTTCCCCTGTTTTTCTTATAGTCATTTCCCTGATTTCGGTGGGGGCGGCCTATATTTACGCAGTAGTGTGCCGTAAAAGGCTGTCAAACCTTTCGGTGGAGGCGGTTATTGAAAAAGGCGGCAAGAAATACAACGTAAAGCTGCTGGTGGACAGCGGTATGTTTGTAGTCGATCCCCTGACGGGGAAAAGGGTGGTTATTGTATCTTATACGGCTTTCGGCGGAGAAATTCCCTCCACGCCCAGGGTTATACCCATAAAAACTGCGACAGGCAGCTCGATTTTATACGGCTTTAAGCCGGATAAGCTGACAATAACCCTCCCCGGCGGTAAGGAGAAGGAAATACATCCTGTGGTGGCGGTGGACAACGGCAACGAAAGCTTTTCGGGGTATAACGGACTTATTTCCCCCTCATCAATATAAAGGAGGTTGCATTGTGGATAAATTGCTTAAAAAACTACCCATTATCGGCAAAATACTTGCTTTTTTCGGGTTGGATAACATTGTTTTTTACATAAACGGGGCGGCATCCCTGCCTCCTCCTTTGTCGGTGGAGGAGGAAAAGGAGCTTATAGACAATATTGAATGCGAGGAGTCGAGAAAGCTGCTTATAGAGCATAATCTGCGGCTGGTGGTGTATATCGCCAAAAAATTCGAGGCCACCGGTGCGGGGATTGAGGATCTTATATCCATTGGCACCATAGGACTTATTAAAGCGGTAAACACATTTAGAAGCGACAAGCAGATAAAACTTGCCACCTATGCATCCCGCTGCGTGGAAAATGAAATATTAATGTATATAAGAAAAACCGCAGGATTAAAATGCGAACTTTCCCTTGACGAGCCGTTAAACGTTGACTGGGACGGAAACGAGCTGCTTTTGGGGGATATGCTGGGAACCGAAAATGATTTTGTCTACCGGTCGATAGAGGAAAACGAAGACAGAAAGATTATAAGCGAGGCATTAAAAAAGCTGCCCGAGCGGGAGAGGACGATTATCGAGCTGCGTTTCGGCTTTGGGGACAACAAGGGGGAAAAAACCCAGAAAGAGGTTGCGGACATATTGGGAATATCCCAGTCCTATATTTCCCGCCTTGAAAAAAAGATTATCGTCCGCTTGAAGGAGGAGCTTTTCAAGCTGTCCTATTAAGGGTATATTAACGGTTGACAGAATTTTTTTGTTGTGATATACTGATTTCGTGTGAATATTCCGCCGCATTTCACGGGATGCGGAAAATATATATGTAAAAATACGAAAGAAAGGAGGAAAAAGTGTATTTCATTGTTTTCATGGGGTAAAGAAAAGTCATTTACGCCGGATAAGTTTTCCAACAACCTGAAAAAAGGAATAGCCTTTGTGGATTACGAGTCCTGGTTTGTTTCAATGACCGTCAATTACGGAATGAAGCCCGACATCAAAGGATGGTATGAAAGCCTGTCAAAACGGGTAAACCTTGTGGAAGCCATTTTCTTTGCCGATTTTTCCCAAAAATCCCTTGCCGACGAAATTAAACGGATAAGACTTTATTCAAATAAAATCATCGACACCCGAAACCCCACCGGCGTTAAAAAGGATTTTACCGATTTTATCATACTCGACAACATTTATCAAAAAGCTATGATGAGCGAAGGGCTTGACGTGTTTATTCTATTTTCGGGGGACGGGCATTTTTCTTCGGCTACGTCTTTTTTAAAGAACATCTGCGGCAAAGAAGTGGGTATTTACGGAGTCAGAGGTTCATTTTCAAGGCAGCTTCAGGAAACCGCCAGCTGGACGGTTACCCTTCCCACCGAGGAAGAGCTTTTAGAAAACGATTACAACCTTATACTTACCGAACTTAAAAAAACCAAAACAATGCTTGACGCCAATTTATTGATAAATAACCTTACAAGCAAAAACAAGTCGGTAAAGAAGCAATCCCTGCTGGACAGCCTTGACAGACTTCAAAAAGACGGAACAATAATTTCCCGCACCATAGGAAAAAGCAAAAACGTACTGTTTGTAGATTGGGAAAAAGCCAAAAAAGAGGGCTATATCAAAGAAATTTAAGCAAATTTATTTAAAATATCTATTGCAATTCATTATAATCCGTGATATAATGACTGTCAGATGATTAAGAGTGGGTTTCTGCCCACTCTTAAAATTTGCATAGAGGGAGTTTTGTCCGCAATGAAACAAAACATTGCATCCACCGCAAGGAGCCTTGTGGAAGGTGAACTTAACAAGGCAGGCTTTGCCATTTGGGATGTTCGGTACGAAAAAGATTCAGGCGTGTGGAATTTGGTGTTTGAGGTGGACCTTTACCCCTCGGACGGCAGAAGCATGTCCATGACCGACTGCGAAAGGGCCAACGCAATTATAAATCCGATAATAGACAAGGCGGATTTAATCGAATCCTCCTACACCCTTGAGGTTTCTTCGGCAGGCCTTACACGGAACTTAAAAAGCAATTTTCATTTTGAAACCGCCTGCAAAGAAGGCTGGGATGTTCAAATAAAACTATACACGGCAGTTGACGGAATGAAAGAATTTTCCGGTAAAATAAGTGCCTTTTCGGGAAAAGAAATCGAAATGGGCAATATAATAATAAACAGAAAGAATATTGCGCGCGCAACCGCCGTTTTGGGATAAATTTTGCACAACAACTTTCAGAAAGGATACACAGAAAATGAACAAGGAATTTTTCGACGCACTCGACGCCATTGTCAAGGAAAAGGGCATTCCCAAAGACTACATGGTGGAAAAAGTTGAGGCGGCGTTGCTTTCGGCTTTCAAGCGGGACAACGGGGGATTCCCCAACGCAAGGGTAAAGCTGGATTTTGACAAAAAAGAATTAAGGCTTATAAAACAACTCACCGTGGTCGAAAACGTCGAAAACCCTAAAACCGAAATTTCCCTTGAGGATGCACAGGTCAAGTCAAAGAAATACGAAATCGGCGACATTTACGAAGAAGAAGTAAAAACCCACAATTTCGGCAGAATTTCCGCCCAGACGGCAAAGCAGGTTATTATTCAGGGCATAAGGGAAGCCGAACGGGGCATGATGCTTAGGGAATACGAAGAAAAGAAAGAAGAAATTGTTTCTGCCGTGGTGGAGGTTGTTGACCCGGTTACCGGCAACGCCGTTGTTGAGATAGGCAAAAACCACATGACCTTATACCGCAACGAGCAGATTCCCGGCGAAACGCTAAACCCCGGCGACAGAATAAAGGTTTTCATTACCGAGGTTAAAAAGAACGCAAAAGGCCCCTCGGTTTCGCTAAACCGCATCCATCCCGGTCTGGTAAAGCGTCTGTTTGAGCTTGAGGTTCCCGAAATTAAGGACGGAATAGTAGAAATAAAGGCTATCGCCCGGGAGCCTGGTTCGAGAACCAAGATAGCCGTGGTGTCCCACGATCCCAACGTCGATCCCATAGGCACCTGCATAGGCCCCAGGGGATCAAGAAAAAACGCCGTAACCCAGGAATTAAACGGGGAAAAAATAGATTTGATAAAATATTCCGACTCAAACGAGGAATTTATCGCCGCTTCCCTTGCTCCGGCAACGGTGCTTAGCGTAACCAAGCTCCCCGACGGGGACAGAACATACCGCGTTATGGTCAGCGAAGACCAGCTTTCTCTTGCCATAGGCAGGGAGGGGCAGAACGCAAGGCTTGCGGCAAAGCTTACCGGCCTGAAAATCGACATAAAAGCCGGCAAAGAGGATTAATATTTTCGGTTTGACATTAAAAGTCGGGAGGCGGTATGGTGAAGCCAAAGAAAAAGCCCGAAAGAAAATGCATCGGCTGCGGGGAGATGAAGGAAAAATCAAGCCTTATCAGGATTGTCCGCTCCCCTGAGGGCAATATATTCATAGACAAATCATTAAAGGCAAACGGCCGGGGCGCATATATCTGCAACAATGTATCCTGCCTTGCCAAATGCCAGAAAGCAAAGCGGTTTGATAAGGCCTTTGGCCTTCCGGTGCCGGCGGAGGTCTATGAAAATCTGGAGGGACTTATTGGAAAAGATAATGGATAAAGTGCTCCAAGCCATAGGATTGTGTAAAAAGGCAGGCAAGCTGACCTTTGGCGCCGACGGCGTTGTGGACGCCATAAGAGCAAAAAAAGCAAAGGTTGTCATAGTGGCGGCCGACGCTTCCCAAAACACAGTAAAAAAGATAACCGATAAAGCAACCTTTTACGGCATAAATTGTGAAATTGTAAACTACACCCAAAAAGAGTTAGGCCGGGCTATAGGAAAACAAGTGTGCGCCGCCGTCGCCATCTGCGACGATAACATGGCAAAAATGTATTCCGCGGCAAAGCTCAAAACAGCGGAGGTAAACTGAATGGCTGAAGAAAAAATACGTATAAATTCCCTCGCAAAGGACCTGAATGTCAAAAGCAAGGATCTTATTGATCTGCTTGCCAAACACGGCTATGGCGGAAAAAGCTATATGACCGCCCTTGAGTCTGAGGAGCTTTCGATTATATTCGAATACTACACCCAGCAGAATCAGACCGACTTGACCGCCTTTTTCAAGTCCTACGAAGATAAAATTGCCGAAAAGAAAAAGCGGGAGGAAGAGGAAAAGGAAAAAGCAAGGGCGGAATTTAAGCAGATGCAGGATGCCGCCAAGGCAAAAAAGCCCTCCGCTCAAAACACCCAACCCAAAAAACAGACCCCTCCCCCGCCCAAACGCTCAAAAACCGAAGTCAGGGTAGTGGATACCAGAGGAACGCTGTCGGTTGATATTTCCAAGTATGACGAAAAGCTTGAAACCTTTGTCCCCGACACCGACCGTATAGGCGATACCAAGGTTAAGATAAAAAAGAAAACGGCCCGGGACGCTCAGGAAGCTGCCAAGGCCGCCAAAAAGAAGTTTGACAAGACAAAGCCAAAATTCGTTCCCAAGCCCGTTCAGCTTAAAATTACCGTTCCCGACGAAATTTCGGTGGGTGAGCTGGCCTCCAGGATGAAAATAACCGCAGGCGAAGTTATTAAAAAGCTTATGACCATGGGGGTTATGGCAAGCGTCAACGATATGATAGACTATGACACCGCCTATCTTGTGGCCGACGAGTTTAAAATTATCGTTGAAAAAGAGGTTGTGGTGTCCCTTGAGGACAGAGTATTCGGCACCGACGCCCCTGACAAGGAAGAAGATCTCAAGCCCAGGGCCCCTGTAGTGGTGGTTATGGGCCATGTCGACCACGGCAAAACTTCACTCCTTGACGCTATCCGCAACACCAACGTTACCGCCGGTGAAGCAGGTGGCATAACCCAGCATATCGGCGCATATACGGTAACCATTGACGGACGGGAGATTACCTTCCTTGACACCCCGGGCCACGCCGCCTTTACCGCCATGCGGGCAAGAGGTGCCAAAATAACCGACATTGCTGTGCTGGTGGTAGCCGCCGACGACGGGGTTATGCCCCAGACGGTGGAAGCCATTAACCACGCAAAGGCCGCCAATGTTGAAATTATAGTTGCAATAAACAAAATGGATAAACCCGGTGCAGACCCCGAACGGGTTAAAAACGAGCTTACCAAATACGAACTCCTCCCCGAAGAATGGGGCGGAAACACCATTTGCGTCCCCGTTTCGGCACTAAAGCGCACCAACATAGATAAACTGCTTGAAATGATTATCCTTTCGGCAGACATAATGGAGCTTAAAGCCAATCCCGACAAGCCCGCCAAAGGTGTTGTCATTGAAGCCCGCCTTGATAAAGGCCGTGGAGCAGTTGCCACCGTTCTCGTTCAGGAAGGCACCCTTAAAACCGGCGACATTATTATAGCCGGCACCACATCGGGCAGAATAAGGCATATGGCCGACGACAAGGGCAAAACCCTTAAAACTGCCGGTCCCTCCAAGCCTGTGGAGATTATGGGCCTTTCGGAGGTTCCCGGAGCCGGGGATATGTTTGCCGCAGTTGCCGACGAACGCCTTGCCAGGGAGCTGGTGGAAAAGCGCAAGCACGAGGAAAAAACCAAGCTGCTTAAGGCCGAGTCCAAGGTCAGCCTGGATGAGCTGTTCAGCCGCATTGAAAGCGGCTCCAAAACCCTTAACATTATCGTTAAGGCAGACGTGCAGGGTTCTGCGGAGGCGGTTAAGTCCTCCCTTGAAAAGCTGTCCAACGACGAAGTCAAGGTGTCGGTCATCCATGCCGGTGCCGGCGCTATAACCGAAGGGGACGTTATGCTTGCCAACGCATCTGATGCGTTGATTGTCGGCTTTAACATCCGTCCCGACCGGCAGGCCCTTGAAATGGCCACCCGGGACAAGGTTGAAATAAGAACCTACCGTGTAATTTACGAATGTATAGAAGAAGTCCAGGCCGCCATGAAGGGTATGCTTGCCCCCAAGTTCAAGGAAGTTATCCTTGGCCGTGCGGAGGTGCGCCAGGCTATACGTGTTCCCAACATCGGGACAATAGCCGGCTCCTATATAACCGACGGCAAGATTACCCGAAATGCCCTTGTAAGAGTTATAAGGGACGGCGTTGTGGTTGCCGAGGACAAGATAGGCTCCCTCAAGCGCTTTAAGGACGACGTCAGGGAGGTTGCCCAGTCCTACGAATGCGGCATAGGCCTTGACCGCTTTAACGACATTAAGGAAGGCGACGTGCTGGAAGCCTATATTATGGAGGAAGTGGCGAGATAATGGCGTCAAACAGGATTGACCAGATAAACGAACAGGTTAAGGCGACGCTTACCGAGATTTTCCGCAGGGTAAAGGATCCGAGAGTGTCCAAGGCCTTTATTTCGGTCACCGGAGCCGAGGTTTCAAAGGACCTTTCGGTTGCCAAAATTTATTACAGCGTGCTTAACGGAAACGAGGATGAGGTGGCGGTGGGTTTAAAGTCGGCAAGCGGCTATATAAGAAGCGAGCTGGCGAAGAACTTAAACCTCCGCAACACCCCCAAGCTGACCTTTATCAAGGATTCCTCCGCCGAAAGGGCGCTGCATATAGCAAAGCTGCTAAAGGAAATAAATGATGAAAATAACGATTAACGAATGCGTTGAGTTTTTCAAGGCAAACGACAATTATCTTATTTTCACCCACGCCGCCCCCGACGGGGACACGCTGGGTTCGGGCTTTGCGCTTAAATATGCTCTTGAAAAGACGGGCAAAAAAGCAGTTGTGTTCAATCCTGACAAGCTGCCGAACCGCCTTGCATTTATGACCGAGGGTATTGAAGTGTTAAACAAGATACCCGAAGGGGATTATACCCTTGTAAGCGTGGATGTGGCATCCCCTGCCATGCTTAAAGGCCTTGACAAAGAGTACCTTGAAAACCTGGTTTTTGACCTGTCGGTTGACCATCACGACGTTAACACCATAAAAACCGAAAGGCTGTTATGCCTTAGCGAGTATCCCGCCACGGGGGAGATTATTGCTGAAATAACCAAGAATCTGGGCGTTGCCTTAGATCAAACCAACGCCGTATGGCTGTATACCGCCATATCTTCAGATTCGGGGTGTTTCAGATACTCCTCCACCCGTCCCCAAACCCACCTTGTCGCCGCCGAGCTGCTTGCTACCGGAATTGATTTTGCGAAAATAAACCGCAGAATTTTCGAACATAAAACCCCCGGTCAGCTTGCCCTTGAAAGGGACGCTTATAAAAATCTTGAGCTGTTTTACGGCGGAAAGGTGGCTATTGTCTGCCTTTCGGACAGTGTGCTGCGGCAGGATTTTGTTGACGAAAACGACGTTGACCAGATAAACAATATCCCCCGTCAGGTTGCCGGGGTTGAGGTTTCGGCCCTTATACGCACCCACGGGGATGAAATAAAGGTTTCCTTTAGGTCAAACGACTACTTTAATGTGGCCGAACTGGCAAAGTCCTTTGGCGGAGGAGGGCATATCCACGCAGCAGGCTGCCGTTTTTCCACCACAGTATTTGATGCAAAGGAAAAAATACTTGAGGCATTAAAAAGCCACTTTGATAAAAGCTGAAATGGCCGAATTTGATATAAACGGAATTATAATAATAAATAAAAATGCCGGAGTAACATCCCACACCGCCTTGAATATGACAAGGCAGCTTTTTGACTGTCAAAAGGCAGGACACTGCGGCACTCTTGATCCCAACGCCAGAGGGGTGCTGCCGGTAATGCTGGGCAACGCCGTAAAGGCATCTGAGTTTTTGACCGAACACAACAAAAGCTATGTGGCCGAGCTGATTTTAGGTATAAAAACCGACTCCGGGGATATAACCGGAAACGTGATTGAAAAATCAACCCTTCCCCTTCCCTCTTTTGAGGAAATAAAAAAGGCGGTAAAATCCTTTGAGGGAGGGTATGACCAGATTCCTCCCATGTATTCGGCTTTGAAGGTAAACGGAAAAAAGCTGGTGGACATTGCCCGTAAAGGGCAGGAGGTCGAAAGAAATCCACGACGGGTGGATATCTATTCCATCGATTTGAATGAAAACGAAGGCAAGCTGTTTGTCTCCGTTGACTGCTCCCGGGGGACATATATACGCACCCTGTGCGAGGATATAGGAAATGTGCTTGGCATTCCTGCCTGTATGGGCGATCTTCTCCGCACCCGGGTGGGCAATTTTTCTTTAGAAAACGCAGTAACCGTGGACGAACTTGCCGGCATGACGCCGGATGAGCGTAAAGCCTTTATTATTCCGGTGGACAAGGCCCTTGACGGTTTTGAAAAAGCTGAAATAAAGGGATTTTTCGCCACCCTTGTAAAAAACGGCCTTGCGGTGGAAACAAGAAAGCTGGGACTTGATTTCCCCGAAGGAAGTATTTTGCGGCTTTATGAAAACGGCATTTTCTTTGCCGTAGGGGAAATTATTAAAATTGATGATAAATTGTGTCTTAAACATAAAAAAATATTTGTATAATACCTAATCGGACAAAATATTACATTAACATAATGCTATCATGGCTACAAACCGCTGTGATGGCATTTTATTTTATGAAAGGACAGGATTTCACCAATGAAGGCTATAAAGAGAAAGGAAAAGGTTGTTTACATACCGGTCAGCGAACTAATCCCCAACCCCAACCAGCCCCGCAGCTTTTTTGACGACGATTCCCTCAACGCTTTGGCGGAGTCGATAAAAAGATTTGGCATTATCCAACCTTTGACGGTAAAGCGGAGGGATAACGTTCCCAGAATAAATATAAACGGCCAGTTTGTTACCGGCCCGAGTTATGAAATTATAGCCGGTGAAAGGCGGTGGAGGGCGGCAAAAAAAATAGGCTTGGGAGAAGTTCCCTGCCTAATTACCGACTGCGATAAGGAAAACATGGCCTACCTTGCTTTTTGTGAAAATATATTCCGGGAGGATTTGACATTTTTCGACATAGCCTCGGCTTTACAGGACATGCTTATAATGACCCATCAGACACAAACCCAGCTTGCCGAAAGGCTTGCCATCAGCCAGTCGGCAATAGCCAACAAGCTTAGGCTGTTAAGGCTTACCCCTGCCGAACGGGAGGAAATATTACGGGGAAAGCTTACCGAAAAGCATGCCCGGACATTTATACGCCTTGAGGAAGGGGAAAAGCGGCGGGACTTTATACGCAAGGCCATTTTGCTTCAATGGTCTGCCCAGGAAACCGACAAAAAAATATCCGCATTTTTAAACTCCCCGGAAGCTAAGACGCAGAAAACCAAGTTCAGGGGGAGAAAAATAGGGATATTATCTGATATAGGCGTATTTATTAATTCCATTGACAACGCCGTAAGAATGGTGCGTGACGTGGGTGTAAACGTGGAGCGCAAGGAAGTGGACAAGGGGGATTCGATTGAAATTATCCTCAAGGTTCCCAAATCAAGACAGGCTATGAGCATGTAGGTTTATAAAATAAGAGTTGACAAGCCCGCCCGCCAGGGTTACCGATATACAGGCGTTAAGCCAGAACATTAAAAGCACCGCCGCAGTCAGCGAACCGTAAAGGGAGTTGCCCGAGGAAACGTAATAATCGATGTATAGCGAATATCCGTAGGAAAGCACCGTCCAGCCAATGCCTGATATTGCCGCCCCGGGAAGTATATGCTTAAAGCGGTGTCTTTTACCCGGTAGAAATCTATACGCCAAAATAAAAAACAACGTAATTATCGCCAGCACCAGCACCGACCTTACCGCCTTTATGACAAGAGCAAATCTGGCTATTCCCGGCACAAGCTTTATAAGAAATCCTATAATGGCGTTGCCGAACACCAGCAATGACAGGGATAAAATTATGGCAAGTATAAAGACTAAGGTATATAAAACCGAAACAAGGCGGCGCTTTATACCGGCGCTGCCGTCGCTGCCGTAGGCGGATTTAAGCCCTTCTGACAGGGCGTGCATTCCCTTGGAGGCGGTCCAAAGGGTTAAGATTGCGGTAATCGGAATTACCGCCGCCGCAGAATAGTACCCGGCTTCATGATAGGCTTCGGCAAGCACATTTCCCAACAGGCCGGGGAGTAAATCCATAGCTTTTGAGGTAAGCGAAGCGTTCCCTTTCGGGAACGCTTTTATTATTACGAACATAAGTGCGCAAAAGGGGAGCAGGGACACAAACATATAATAGGCGGCCTGGGCCGAGTAGACGGCCAGCCTGCGGTCTGACCAGACGTCAAGAAACTTTTTGACCGTCCTCCACACCGCTTTGATAATTTTCACCATCCGCATCAGTCCTTTTGGGGGCTTTTTTGCCGTACAATATACGCCTGGATATACGGGTAAGAACATACATGATAATTCCCGAAAGCAGGCAGATAAGTAACGTGACAATAATCGATTTTACCGAAAGGTCGGCAATTTCGAAAAAGTTCTTTAAAAGCACAACCCCGCCGATAAACAGCGCCGCCACCACCCCGATAAGGGCTTTACCCAGCAGGTTGGGGGGATAGCAGATGGCAATAAGCACAAGAAAGGAAATGAATCCGGTTATAAACAGCACCATTGTGGGGATGTGTTGGGGATTGATATATACCGCCGCCCAGGAAAGCCAGCCGACGCTTTCGACTTTTGAGGCTATGGTGTTCAGACAGGCGGTTAATGTTGCTGCTGTAGTTATGGTTATGCCGCCGGGGAGGGCTCTTAGCATAACATTCCCGAAAAAGGAGCCTTTTATACGGTCCTTGTTGGGTTCAAGGGCTAAAACCACCGAGGGGAAGCCTATGCAGGCAAAGGCAATTAGGGACTGCTGAATGGGCTGGAAGGGATAGGGCTTATGTAACAGCAGGAACAAAAAGGCCATAAGGGTGGCATAAACGGTTTTAACAAGGAAAAAGGATGCCGAACGCTGAATGTTGTTTATGGATCTCCGCCCTTCGGCAATAACCGCCGGCAGACAGGAAAAGTCAGACCTTAACAGCACCAGGGTAGAAACGTTTCTTGCCGCATCGGTGCCCGATCCCATGGCCACCGAACAGTCGGCCTCTTTCATGGCGAGGACGTCGTTCACCCCGTCCCCCGTCATGGCCACGGTATGCTTTTTCTTTTTTAGCGCCAGCACCAGTATCTTCTTCTGGAAAGGGGTAACCCTGCCGAAAACGGTGTATTCCTCCGCCGCTTTTCTCAGCTCTTTTTCATCCTTAACTTTTGAGCAGTCAAGATATTTGTCGGCATCCGGAACACCCACCGTACGGGCAATGGCAGCAACGGTAACGGGGTTGTCCCCGGATATTATTTTAACCTTGACATCCTGTTCTGTAAGATAACGGATAAGGTCGGGGGCTTCTTTTCTTATTTTATCCCGTAACAACACCAGAGCCGCCGGCTTGAGATTTGAAGGCAGCATACCGGTGTCCATGCCGCTTTGCGAGGTGCAAAGCAAAAGCACCCGGTAATCGTCTGAGTATTTTTCAACCTCCCGCAAAACAAAGGCGTTGTCCGGCATAATATATTCCGCCGCGCCTATAACCACGCTGCCTAATCTGTCAATTACAACGCCCGACCATTTGGTTTTTGATGAAAAGGGTATTTTTTTGGTTATATTAACTGTCGGTTGATACGGATAGGCCTCTCGTATGGCCTCCATGGTGGCATTGTCCCCCTTTAGGGCATGGGCAAGGGCGGCAAGCAGACCTTCGCAGTCGGCATCTTTGTCTATAACCGCCAGCTTTTCAACGGTAAGGCAGCCTTCGGTGAGGGTGCCGGTTTTGTCAAGGCAGACCACGTCCACCCGGGCAAGCATCTCCACGCTATATAAATCCTTGACAAGGACGTTTTTCCTTGAAAGGCGGACTACCGACAACGCAAGGGCTGTGGAGGTTAGGAGCATTAATCCCTGGGGTATCATGCCGATTAAGGCGGCGGAGGTGTTTACCACCGCACTTTGCAGGGAATCTTGTATTTTTAGCTGGTCCATGAACAAAAATATACCAAGGGGGAATATTATAACCGACAGCACGGTTATAACCCGCTTTAATGAGGTCAGCAGCACGCTTTTTGCGGCCTTAATTGCCTTGGCGGATTTGGAAATGGTGGAAATATAGGATTGGTCGGCGATTTTATCTGCCATGGCAAGGCAGGAACCGCTGGAAATAAAGGAGCCGGCAAAAAGGGTGTAACCCTTTGTTTTGAAAACGGCATCGCTCTCGCCGGTAACAAAGGATTCGTTGGCTTCGCATTCTCCAGAAATGACAATACAGTCCACCTTTACCTGGTCCCCGGCTTTAAGAGAAATTACGTCATCAAGGACAATATCACCGTCGTCGATTTTAACCTCCACGTCGTCACGGATAACCACACACGGTGAACGGGAAAGGAAGGAAAGCTTGTCCACCGCCTTTTTTGCCCTTATTTCCTGAATAATGCCTATAAGGACGTTGGCGGTAATAACAAACATGAAGGTGAGGTTTTTATATGACCCCACAAATAAAAGAGCAAAGAAAATTATTATATTTACAAGGTTAAAAAGGGTAAGCAGGTGCCCTAAAATAATTTTCGGAACGCTCTTTGTTTTTACTTGAGAGCTGTAGTTGACATAACCTTCGGTTTTTCGACTTTCGACCTGACTTGAGGTCAGTCCGGTTGCGGGTGATGGATTATAACGGATGGCTTTATCAAAGTCTACTTTTTTCTTCTTTTTTTCGTCTACCATTATGCTGTCCCCGGTGATATAAAATTTAGTTTACCAATTATAGCATGAAATGGGTTTACATGCAATATTAAAATATCTCTTTAATTTAAAGCCCTGTCCGGCATAATGAATAAAGGATTTATAATTTAATTATCCGAAAATATTACAATATACCGTTGACAAATGGTTTTGCATGTTATAAAATTACCCAAATAAGGATTTGTAAATAAAAGGAGTGTCCGGCAATGCTTGATTATAATGAAAAGTTCGGCAGGGAGGCTATTACCTACGACGACGTGCTTCTGGTTCCGGCAGAAAGCAGCGTTACCCCCGACAAGGTGGATTTATCCACCTATTTAACAAAGACCATTAAGCTTTCCATTCCCCTGATGACCGCCGCCATGGACACGGTTACCGAAAGCCGCATGGCGATAGCCATCGCCCGGGAGGGTGGCATAGGCATTATCCACAAGAACATGACAATTGAAGACCAAAGCGACAATGTTATGCGGGTAAAGCGAAGCGAAAGCGGGGTTATAAACGAACCCTTTTACCTTTCAAAGGATAACTATGTTTATGAAGCCGATGCTTTAATGGGAAAATACCGTATATCCGGCGTTCCTATCTGCGACGAGGACAGGCATCTTGTCGGTATTCTCACTAACCGGGACTTACGGTTTTTAAGCGACTTCAATATTAAAATCGACGAGGTTATGACAAAGGAAAACCTTGTCACCGCTCCGGTAGGGACAACCCTTGAGGAAGCAAAGGAAATATTACGCAAAAGAAAAATTGAAAAGCTCCCCCTTATAGACAAAGACGGAAGGCTGGGGGGACTGATTACCATAAAGGACATTGAAAAAGCCGTCAAATACCCCAACGCCGCCAAAGATTCCCAGGGCAGACTGCTTTGCGGCGCGGCCATAGGCGTTACAAACGACATGATTGAACGGGCAGCGGCTCTCCTTGATGCCGGCGCAGACGTGCTTGTTCTCGACTCGGCCCACGGACACTCCACCAATATAATAAGTGGCGCCAGAAAGATTAAATCCGCCTTCCCGTCCTGCCAGCTTATAGTTGGTAACATTGCCACCGCAGAGGCGGCAAGGGCATTAATAGACGCCGGCGCCGACTGCCTTAAAGTTGGTATAGGCCCCGGTTCAATCTGCACCACCCGTGTGGTAGCAGGCATAGGCGTGCCCCAGATTACCGCCATATTCGACGTTGCATCGGTGGCCGAAAAGGAAGGCATACCCATTATTGCCGACGGCGGTATAAAATACTCCGGTGACATTGTAAAAGCCATAGCCGCCGGCGCAGATGCAGTAATGGTTGGCTCAATCGTGGCAGGCTGTGCCGAAGCTCCGGGTGAGCTGGAAATCTTCCAGGGCAGACAGTTCAAGACCTACCGTGGCATGGGCTCCCTTTCTGCCATGCAAAAAGGTTCCAAAGACAGGTATTTCCAGACAGGAACCAAAAAGCTGGTTCCTGAAGGGGTGGAAGGCAGGGTTCCCTACCGTGGAGAGCTTTCCGAAACCGTGTTCCAGCTGATGGGCGGTCTGCGGTCTGGCATGGGCTACTGCGGTGCGCCTACGGTAAAAGCGCTTAAGGGTGCCAAATTTGTCCGCATAACCAATGCCGGACTTAAGGAATCCCACCCCCACGACGTATTTATTACCAAGGAGGCTCCCAACTACTCCTTTGACCCCGATCATATGTAAACAAATCAATAAATAAAAGGGTGTTTTATGAGCAGCTTTATCGTGCCGACAAACTATAAGTCCCCCCTTAATCTGTATGAAACCCAGTCCGCCATAGGCGTTATGAAGGATATTTTTGCAAAGCATCTCTGCAATGCCTTAAACCTTAAACGGGTTTCGGCGCCGTTGTTTGTGGAACCTTCCACCGGATTGAACGACGACTTAAACGGTGTCGAACGCCCGGTAACCTTCGATATCCCCGACGCATCCATTGACGCCCAGGTGGTTCATTCTCTGGCCAAATGGAAACGGCTTGCCCTTTACCGTTACGGCTTCAAACCAGGGGAGGGGCTTTATACCGACATGAACGCCATCCGCCGGGACGAAAAGCTGGACAACACCCATTCGGTGTATGTGGACCAGTGGGACTGGGAAAAGGTTATAACCGCAGATAACAGAAACACCGCCTACCTTTGGCAGACGGTGGAGCTGATTGTGGGGGCAATCTGCGACACCCTTAGGGACTTGAAAGAACTGTTCCCCACCATAGACGTAAACCTTGAAAGAAAGGTTACCTTTGTTACATCCCAGGAGCTTGAGGATAAATATCCCCATCTGTCCCCGGAGGAACGGGAAAACATGGCGGCAAAGGAATATAAAACAATCTTTGTTACCGGCATCGGGGGAAAGCTTAAAAGCGGTATTCCCCACGGCAGCAGAGCCCCCGACTACGACGACTGGGATTTAAACGGTGATATTATTTTTTGGAACGACATTCTTGGCTGCGCTTTTGAAATTTCATCAATGGGAATAAGGGTTGACTCGGTTTCAATGGAAAAGCAGCTAACCTTATCAGGAAAAACCGAAAGGAAAAAACGAATGTTCCACCGCATGGTGCTTGACGGCACCCTGCCCCTTACCATAGGCGGAGGCATTGGTCAGTCAAGGCTGTCCATGCTCCTTTTGGGAAAAGCCCATATAGGCGAAGTTCAAAGCTCGGTATGGGACAAAGAAACGCTATTAACCGCCGAAAAAGCCGGAATAGTGATTTTATAAGAAATATAAAGCAAAAGCCGAAACCCTTATGGGATTTCGGCTTTTTTGTTTAATACTTATGCCGTCATAAAAACCTGGCGGCAAATGCTTGCGGTATGTAAATTAAAGGGGTGTCAGCTTTTTTTGTGCTTGGTCTGCCTGTCGGCAACCGCCTTGCAGAAAACGCAAAGGGAACGATGCAATTCCTTGGATTCATTCTCACCCATGATTTCAAGCACCGAGGCAAGCATTTTAACCGTTTCTCCCCTGCGGCGGATGGCTTTTTCTTTACCCTTTTCGGTAATGGCGATAACAGTGCGGCGTTTGTCAAGGTTGTCGGATATTCGCTTTATTTCACCTTTTTGTTCAAGGTTGTTTAAAACAACCGAAACCCTTGCTGAGGAAATTCCCATTATATCGCTTATCTGCTTCGGGAAAACCGGCCCCTTTGAGGCAATAAGGTAGTTTAATATAAACACCTCGCCCTTTGTAACCCCGTCAACCTTAAGACGGTAGGCGGGACTTAAGATAATGGAAAGCTTGTCAATAAGTTCTTCCGCAGTCTGCTTATAGTTCAAGATATCCCTCCTTAGCTAACAGCGTTAGCAATTATACCATTAGGTAATAAGGTTGTCAATATTAATAAAATTTATTAACAAAAATATTAAGCCCGCTTAACACGGGCTTTAATAGTTTTTATTTTTTAATTAGCTTTCCTGCTCCCTTTGATATTAAAAGGGACGCAATGTAGATTACGGTATATAGCAATGTGGCGATAAAAATAAACAATATCTGCTGTCTTGTGTCGTCGCCGGTGTTGGCCATTATCATGGCCGCCACCAAAAAGGCGACATACAAAACAACCGCATGGAATATACGCTTTGCCGACGGGGGAAGGCCTGTTTCAAAAATCAGAAAGGATAAACCGAAAACAACCGAAAAGGCAAAGAGGGTTACTATATTTTTTAAAAGCAGCGAGTAAACCCCTTCGTCCCCGGCGGTGTTGGATAATCCCAGCGCCAGCCCGAGGGTATATATAAGCACCATAACCGTAAAAAAGCAGGTGGTGCGGTAAATAACTTTGTATATCTTGTTCATTTCTTATCCCCGGTTAAACCAAAGTTAACGTAACAAACTTCCGTAAGGAGCTTCGCCTTACGAGTTGGAATTTTATGTTATATTGCCCTATTTTTCGGCCATTTCGCCAACCAGAAATCTTTCAAGCCCGCTGGGCAGAGATTCGGTAAAGGCGGAGGCGGTAACAAGGCAATTTATGTCTCTTTCTTCAAGTATCTTTTCGATTCTGAACATGAATTCACCGAAGGAAGCCATATCCCCGCCGCATATTTTAAGGGCGGAATCGATGAAAAGGTCGGTAATGTCATAGTTGGCGGCTAAAATTCCGCAAATAAAGCCGTAAAATTCGTCTGCGTCGATTATGCTGTAGCTTTTAGCGTCTACAAGCCTTACCTGGGGTTTAAGCTGATAAGCCAGTTCCCTACCGTATTCGACACACACCACAAGTCCCTTGGATTCCATGGCGGCTTGGTTGGCAGCCTCAATTAAGGCTTTAGTTTTACCGGAGCCTTTGGCTTCCGCAATTAACTTTATCATGTCGCATCACACTCCCACTATTATTCTACTACTAATTTATTAAATTTACAAGTCTTTTAAAGACTTTTTATTTTATCTTCTATTAAAATACCCGCATCCTCGTATCCGGGCTTGCCAAGGAGGGCGAACATATTGCGTTTATAGGCCTCTACCCCCGGCTGGTCGAAGGGATTTACGTCGAGAATATAAGCCGATATGCCGCAGGATACAAAGAAAAAGTAGCAAAGCATACCGAAGTTAAGCTCGTCCTTTTTGTCAAAGCCTATTTCCAATACCGGCACGCCCCCGTCCGAATGGGCAAGGGATGTTCCCAAAAATGCCTTATGGTTAACTTCATGCAGGGTTTTGCCCGAAATGTAGTTTAAACCGTCAAGGTTGTTGGGGTCGTGGGGTATAGTCATATCATTCGATATTTCTTTTTGGGTTAACACCGTTTCGAAAAGCATCCGCTGGCCGTCCTGAACATACTGCCCCAACGAATGAAGGTCGGTGGAGAATATGGCGGTGGTGGGGTAAATGCCTTTGCCGTTTTTACCTTCACTCTCACCGAAAAGCTGTTTCCACCATTCACCGTAGGACCGTAAAAAGGGATCGTAGCTAACCAGAATTTCGCAGCCTTTTCCCTTTTGTAAGAAGTAATTGCGAAGCAGGGCATACCTGCAGGCTGTATGGGAAAGGCGTTTTTGTAAAAATTCCTGCCTTGTGGCCTTGGTGCCGGCAATCATGTCGTCAATGTTGCAGCCTGCCACCGCAAGGGGGAACAGCCCAACTGCCGAAAACACCGAATACCTGCCGCCGATATCGTCGGGGACGACAAAGCATTCGTAGCCCTTTTCCTTTGCAAAGGACAGCAATGCCCCCTTATGAGCGTCGGTGGTAACATAAATTCTTTCTTTTTGCTCTTCTTCGGTGTATTTCGACGCCATAAAGGCCAAAACAAGGCGGAAAGCTATCGCCGGTTCGGCGGTGGTTCCCGACTTTGATATTACGTTAATACTCACACGCTTGTTTTTGCATATATCAAGGACGGCTTTAATTTCCTCCCCCGAAAAGGAGGTGCCTAAAAAGTAAATTTCGGGGGTGTCCTTTTCAAGCTGGTTGTAATAGGGGGTTTTTAGAAAATCCAGCGCCGCCTTTGCGCCGAGATAGGAACCGCCTATGCCGATAACTATAAGGGCATCGGAATTTTGTTTTATTTTAGCCGATGCCCTTTTTATCCGCTCCACTTCATCCTTGTCAAAGTTGACCGGCAGGTCAAACCAGCCGAGAAAGTCGTTACCCTTTCCGCTTTTGTCAACCAAAGCCGAATAGGCGTTATCCAGCCTTTTTTCAAGCAGTTTTACTTCCTTTTCATCAATAAACCGGGATGCGAATTTTTCACTTAAGGTTATCATACATACTGCCTTTCAACGTCGAGAATTTATTTAAAATATTGAAATTATCGACTTAAATATTTTACCTATAAGGTTCAGGAAGGTTATTTCCTTATCGCCGTCCAGCGCAACCACCGGAACGGAGGCCACCTTGGTGCCATCGATGTAGTATTCAACCACACCCACCACGTCCCCTTCCTTAACGGGAGCCTTGACGGGATTTATGGTTACGGTTGAAGACAGGGAGGCGGTTTTTCCCTTTTCGGTGAGTATTGGAGGAGGGGTATAGTCAACCCTGATATAGCCGTTTGCCCCTTTTTCCACCGCCACATTTTCTAAAACCTGTTTTTCGGGAACATGGATTTTATAGTTGGCAAAGCCGAAATCAAGTAGCTTTTTTGTAGAGGCAAACCTAATATCGCTGGTGTCGGCCCCCAGCACCACGGCGATAAGCTGCATGCCGTCCCGCTTGGCGGTGCCCGAAAGGCAGTATTTAGCCAAATCGGTAAAGCCGGTTTTCATTCCGTTTGCCCCGGAATAAAAGCGGATAAGCTTGTTGGTGTTGGCAAGGCCGAAGGTGCCGTTGCGGAAGGTATCCATCCAGATGGTGGTGTATTGAAACACCAGCTCGTGCTTTAACAGCTCTCGTGTCATAATGGCCACGTCAAGTGCGGAGGAATAGTGGTTATCCTCGTTGAGTCCGTGGCAATTGGCAAAGTTGGTGTTTTGCATACCCAGCTCCTTTGCCTTTTCGTTCATCATGGTAACAAAGGACTGTTCGCTGCCGGCAATATGTTCGGCAAAAGCCACGGTGGCGTCATTGGCCGAAACGATAATCATTGCCTTTAGCATTTCGTGGACGGATATTTGTTCCCCCACCTCAAGGTAAACCTGGCTTCCCCCCATGCCGGCGGCGGCTTCGCCTACGGTTATCATGTCCTCAAGCTTTATTTTGCCTTCTTCTATGGCTTCCATAACCAAAAGGGTGGACATTATTTTAGTAACCGAAGCAATGGGTAGGTGGTCGTTTTCGTTCTGGGCATAGAGTATGGTGCCGGTGTCGGCCTCCATAAGCAGCGCCGCCTTGGCGGGGATTGTGTCGCCGAAGGTTGCCGTTTCGGTATACCAGTATTCCTCAAAGGCATAGGAAAAGGGATAAATTTGGGCGCTTTCGTCATCGTCGTTTGCGGCGTGCACCGGAACCGACATAAACATAAGGGAAATTATAAGACAGATACAAAGCAGTTTTTTCATAAAAATGCCCGGGCTTTTATAAGAAGGAACAAAGCCCCACGGGCAGCCACCCGCCTTTCTGTTTGGTAGTGTTATTCCTTCTTGAACATTTTTATGCTTGCCTGTCCTTAATTATAACGTGCTTTATTCAATTATCATGCCCGATTGCTTTGCCATTTTTTCAAAGCGGGCTAAAATATCGTCTATTTCATAGTGGTCGGGGCCGTTGAAGTAGGAATTAACCCTGTTTCCAAAGGGCTTATACCACTTCTCGTTAATATATTCAAGTCCGTATGCGGCACCGAAAATAGACCCGGCGGTGGCGGCGGTGCAGTCGCAGTCGTGGGCCATGGCCACACAGTTGGAAATTACCTTGTCAAAGTCTTTTCCGCCAAGAGCCAGAGCAAAAACTGTAAGGCAGGCGTTATTTATGGTGTGGACTATATGCATGCCGGGATATTTTTCGTCAACAAGTCTTGCGGCAGTTTGATAGTCGCCCACTTTGTCCCATATATCAAGCGCCCATCTTAAGCCCTCGGCAAGCTCGCAGTCCTCGGGAATATATTTTAGCCCTTCATAAAGGGAGGTTTTTACGTCGTTTGTAACAAAAGCGGAGGAAATTACGGCAGCGAAATATTTTGATCCGTAAACCCCGTTTCTGCGGTGGGAAATGAGGGCGTCGGTTTCAGCCATTTTGGCGGCCAGTTCCATGTTGCCGGGGGCCATATATCCGTAGCCGTCGCAGCGTATGTCTGCGCCGATAAGCTCGTCATAGGGGTTGTCGATATCGGCGGCCTGTTCTGCGGGAATGCCTTTTAGCAGATTGTCCATTGCCACCCTTTCGGCGGTGTAGCATTCGGTTATATACTTAAGCCAGGCGTTTTTAACGTCTTCAAGGGTGAAGTTCAGGCCATTGCCTTCTTCGGCTATAAACAGGGAAAGGAGGGTATAGCCTATATCGTCGTCGCAGGGAATGGCGGTAAGATAGGGTTTGGTGTAGTCCTTGAAGGTTTGGATAATATATCTTACATTGTCGGTATAGGGTGTGTCGGGCCAATAGTCGGTTACGGGATAGTCAATACCGAGCTGCTTGGCGTAATCTTCCATCTGGCTTACCGTCCAGCCCTCCACGGGGGCGCCGAGGGTGCAGCCGGCGGCTCTGCCTAAAAATGCGGCTTTTAGCTTGTTGCGGTAGGTGGCTAAGTTTAACATGGTTCCTTTCCTTTCATTGACCTGAGCATAATGTTTATTTGCAATATATTAACAATTATTTTATTCTAAATACCATATATATTATGAATTTTCTGCTAACATTGTTTTAGGAAAGGACAGGACAATGACAAGCTATATTGATGAAATAAAAAATTCAAAAAAGCCGGTTGTTATATACGGAATGGGGAACGGAGCGGAAAAGATAATTTCCCATTTAAATTCCTTCGGCATTAGTATTTCCGGCATTTTTGCCTCCGACGGTTTTGTCAGAGGCCAGTCCTTTATGGGTATGAAGGTTAAAACCCTTGCCGAAACCGAAAAGGAATTAGGGGACTTTATAATTGTTACCGCCTTTGCCCTTGAGGGGGATGATGTTAATGTTTTCAATGCTTTATCGAAAAAACACACCACATATTCCCCTAACCTTCCCCCGTACGGGGACGGGTTTATAAACAAAGACTGGCTTGAGGAAAACAAGGAGAAAACCGAAAAAGTTTACAGTCTGCTTTGCGACAATATTTCAAGGGATATATTCAACTCCCTTATGGAATACAATGTTACGGGAAAAATTAACTGCCTTATGGCAAATTTTGTTCCGCCAGAAGGGTGGTTTATTAAAAATGCCCTTCATGTTGATATCGGCGCCTATGACGGGGACAGCGTTTTGGAATATACCCACACTAATCCGGATTACGGCCATATTTACGCCTTTGAACCCGAAAAGCATACCTTTAACAAGCTTGTAAAAAACACCGGGAATTTAAGAAACATTACCTGCATAAACTCCGCCGTTTGGGAAAAGGACGGTGAAATTACCTTTGAAACAAAAAAGGGACGGGGAAGCAAAATTTCTTATTCAGGCGAAAAGGTTAGCTGTGTTTCCCTTGATTCATATTTTGCCGGGAAAAAGCCGTCATCAATTAAAATAGACGGCGAGGGGGCGGAACGGGAAATATTAAACGGTGGTGTAAATTTAATTTACAGCCATTCCCCATCCCTTTGTGTGGCGGTTTATCACAGGGCTTTTGACATAATAGATTTGCCTTTGTGGCTTCACCGGCAAAACCCGTCCTATGCCTTTTATTTAAGGCGGAAGGAATATGTTCCCGCTTTTGACGTTTTTATATACGCCATTAAAAAATAAAATATTTCTATTCCAATTTGTGTTTTTTTGTGATATAATTAAACGATTTTTTACTTAGGAGGGTTTTTGAATGTTTAAGGAAATTTCTCCCTTTGAGTTAAAAAAGACACCCTTTGAATACATCGGCAAGGACTGGGGTCTGCTTTCTGCCCAAAAGGCTGACGGAACAATCAACACCATGACGGTCAGCTGGGGAGGCATGGGGGTGCTGTGGAACAAAAACGTATTTTTCTGCTTTGTCCGCCCCACCAGGCATACCTTTGGCTTTACCGAGGAGGCACCATATATATCCCTTTGCTTTTTTGACGAGGAATACAAGAAAAAGCTGGCCTTCTGCGGCACAAAATCCGGCAGGGACGTAGATAAAATAGCCGAATGCGGCTTTAATGTCATTAAAGACAAGGGAATATATTTTAACGAATGCCGTCTTGCGGTTTTAGGCCGGAAAATATATGCCGACACCATAAAAGGGGGAAACTTTATAGGCGAAAACCCCGAAAAGTGGTATAAAAACGATTTTCACACCATGTATGTCTGCGAAATAGAAAAAATACTTGTAAGGGAAGATTAGGGGTAACACATGAAAACCGGTGAAGTTATACAAAAAATAAAAAACGGCGAGTATGACGGCAGCTTTACAAGGCTGTATGGGGCCTGCCGGGTCGAAAGCCAGAGAAAAAGATACATAAAGCTTATACAGTCCTTTGAATCCCTTTACGGGGATCAGGACGTTTACCTTTTTTCTGTTCCGGGACGGAGCGAAATTTCGGGCAACCATACCGACCACAATCACGGCAAGGTAATTGCCGCCGCATTGGATATTGACATTATCGCCGTAGCCTCCCCCTTAAACGAGCCGGTTATAAAAATAAAATCGGCGGGATACAGGGAAAGTATAACCGACCTTAACGCCCTTGATCCGGGCAAGGTTAAAAAGGGTTGTTCCTCTGCCCTGGTTGCCGGGGTGGCCGACTATTTTGAAAAGAACGGTTATGCCACCGGCGGCTTTTGCGCCTGCACCACCAGCGACGTGATTATGGGTTCGGGCATATCCTCCTCGGCGGCCTTTGAGGTTATGGCGGGGAACATACTAAACTTCCTTTACAACAACGGCGTTGTATCCCCTGTTGAGCTTGCCAAGGCGGGAAAATACGCAGAAAACGAATTTTTCGGCAAACCCTGCGGACTTATGGATCAGCTTGCCTGCGCAGTGGGGGGATTTTGCTATATGGATTTTGCCGAACCCACACACCCCTATGTGGAAAAGCTGACCTTTGATATTTCAAAATACGGCTATTGCCTTTGCCTTGTAAACACCGGCGGCAGCCACGCCAAGCTTACCGACGAATATGCCTCCCTTCCCAAGGAAATGAAGGATATTGCATCCTACTATTCCAAACCCGTGTTAAGGACGGTTAACAAAGCCGACTTTATGGCAGATATTCCCGAACTGCGGGAAAAATTCGGCGACCGGGCGGTGCTTAGGGCTATTCATTACTTTGATGAAAACGACCGGGTTGAAATTCAACGGAAAGCAATAAAGGAAAACGACATTGACACCTTCTTTGAAAACGTAACCAAATCGGGTAACTCCTCCTTTAAATACCTTCAGAACGTATTCTGCACCAAATCCCCCGAGGAACAGGGATTATCCCTTGCCCTTGCCCTTTGCGACAGGCTTAACGTAATATCCAGGGTTCACGGCGGCGGCTTTGCCGGCACTGTTCAGGCCTGGGTTAAGGAAGAAAGGGTAAATGAGTTTACCGAGACCATTGAAGGGGTTTTCGGCAAAGGCAGCGTGCTTACTCTTAATATAAGGCAATACGGCGCAATTATGTTTGACAGCGAAAATATTTACCAAAAAGGCAAGGAGTAGCCAAATTCCAAGGAAAGCGAATTTTTTTCATGACAGGTAAAACCTTTATCTCCACCCTTTTTTCCTCTTCCGAGGGAAACTGCGTTTACATAAAAAACAAGGGTGAAGAGTATCTTATAGACGCAGGCGTTTCAGCAAGGACGATTGAATGCACGTTAAAAGAACTTGGGACATCCCTTGCCGGTATAAATGCCATATTTATAACCCACGAACATTCCGACCATATACGGGGACTTGAAACAATATCCAAGTATTATAAAATACCCGTTTACGCCCCTGCAGCCTGCTGTCAGGCAATTTCACAAAACTATATTCACACTGCTCTATGTTTAAATCCCCTTGAATTACCGGTATCTGTGGAGTTTGGGGAAACAACCGTTACCCCCTTTTCCACCCCCCACGATTCGGTGGCATCCTGCGGGTATGTGGTGGACTTTGGAACCTTTAAGTTCGGTCTTGCCACCGACATGGGTTATATCACCAAAGCCGCCGCAAAGGCCCTTACCGGCTGCGAGGCAGTGGTTATAGAGTCAAACCACGATATTGAAATGCTTAAAAAAGGGCCATACCCCTACCACCTTAAAAAGCGGATACTGGGGAATTACGGCCATCTTTCAAATGCCGCCTGTGCCGAATTTTTACCCTATCTTGTATTAAACGGTACAAAATGCATTGCCCTTGCCCACCTTTCGGCTGAAAACAACACTCCGGAGGTGGCCTATACCGAATCGGGCAATTTGCTTAAATCAAAGGGCATTTCGGTCTGCACTCCCGAAACGCCGGGGGATGTAAACATTGCAGTAGCCCCAAGACGGGGGATATACGTACTTGCCAATAAATAAAACAAAGCCGATTGGATTTTTCCAACCGGCTTTTATTTTATTCTTTCTTCTTCCTTACCGCCATAACAATGCCGATAGACAGTGCTATGCTGCCGACGGCAATAAGCATGTAGCCTATACGCCTTCTGTTTCGTCTGTCAAAACCGCCCTTTTGGCCGGAGCTACTTTGGTTTTCAGACGACTCAGCGGATGACGTGGTTTCGTCCCGGCTGGACACGGTATCCGAAGATTCGCCCGACGGTTCTTCGCTGCTTGATTCATCACCCGATTCGTCCTCGGACAGCATGGTTATGGTAACGGTGTAGGCGGTTTGACTGCCGTCCTCGGCGGTGCAGATTATTGTGAAAACATTCTCTCCCACCGATAGGGTGGCGGGGCCGGTAATTTCAACGTTGGCACCGGCACTTTCGGGAAGGGCGATTATCTGGGCCATACTGCCATAGTTGACTATTGCATTGTATTCGGTTATGCTCTGGTCAAATTCCGGACTAAGGACGCAGCCTAACACGTCAAGGGTTAATAGGCGGGAATTGTTGTCGGGGAAAACCACCTTGCCCCGGCTTATATTGAACACATATTCAAATATCTCACCGCTTTTATTAAGGTAGGTGAGGGTAAGCCTGCGGGGGTTGTCGTAAACCGGCAGGTTGTTGAAGTAAACAAAGCAGCCGGCGGGACATTCAAAATTAATATCAAGGTAATTATCTTCTTCGGGAATAACCAGGTTGTATTCGAAAACCTCGGGGTTAAAGTTAAGGTAGGCATTTGCCGAGGTTATAGTCAGCTTTTCGGCAGGAGTGGTTTTTACCGTAAACACTTCCCTTTGGGTGTTAACCGAATACAGTTTTTCCCCTGCGGCGGCTGTGGTTGAGTCAAAATAAACGGGGGTGTCACCTGCAGGAGCGTCTGATTTAACGGTAAAGTAAATACGAAGCAGCTTGGATTTATCGCTAAAGCCGTCGATACCTAATATGGAATATTCCAGTCTGCCCGGCTTTTGGGTGGTGTAAACCTCCCCGCCGAAGGCAACTATGCGGCTTACGGTAAGATAACTTTCGTCATAAGTCACTAAACCGGCAAGGGAGGTGGCTTTGCCCAGCTTGTCGTTTTGGATTGTGGCGTAAAATTCGGTGCCGGTATAGCCGAACAGGGGGAAATGAATAAACAAATCCATTTCGCTTTCCTCCCCTTTGGCCGAATAGTCCATTATCTGCCGGAGTGCCTTAAGGTCGGTAAGGGTTACCCGGGAGTTCTGGTTTAAATCGGCAGCTCTGAAAATATAATCGTCAAGCTGGGTGTTTAACAACAAATGGCGGTAAAGCATATCAGCGTCGGCAAGACTGGCAATACCGTCCCCGTCAAGGTCGCCCTTAACCGATATTACAAGGGTTTTGGTAAGCTTGCCAAAGTTGTCATACCGATTTATTCTCATTCCGGTGGAAACAATGCCTTCGAATATCTCCCTGCCGCTGACATCGGTTACCTGGTAGCTGCAGTCGTCGGCAATAAAATATGACAAAAAGCTGTCGATATCGGTATTTGTATCAATTCCGCTTATTATGCCGTTTCCGTCATCAATGTTATAGTTTGGGTTGGTGCAGATAAGGCGGGATTCGGTTACATGGATGATGCAGGTTGCCTGGATATGGGTGCCGGCTATTTGAGCCGTTACAACCCCTTCACCGGGTGCAAGGGCGGTAACAGTCCCTAAAGGCGTTAAGGTTATGTTATCGCTTTCGGTGGCAAAGGTTATTACCCCCTCCGCCCCTTCGGGGAGGATTTTAACTTTAAGGGTAACCGTCTGCCCCACCCCGAGCCATATTTCACTGTTTTGAAAAACAATGGCTTCGGGATCGTATTTCACCGTAAAGTTTATTACGGTATAAACATTCCAGGCGGTAACAACGGTGAGGGTGTGTTTGCCGGGCTGCTTTTCAATATATCCGCTTTGAATTTTCTTTCCGTCAACGTAGGCATTTCCCCGGTCAAACCAGATGGATGCGCCGCCGTAATACACTCCCCCCTCTGCCACGCCGGTAACAACAGCCTGCTTGGTGGGATCAAAGCCCTGGGAATTTATGACCACCACCGACATTTCGTTAAACAGCAGGGTTGTCATATCCGGGAGTATAACCGCCAGCTTGGGGGATGACCGGTAGCCGGTTATATATTCCCCGGCAGGAACCGAAAATAATCCATTTTCGGTAAAAAGGGCATTTCCGGAGAAGGCGTACAGCTTTCCTTCCACGGCGGAAACATATTCAAGGGTGTTGGCGTCATATACCGAATTGCCGGCGATGACATAGTTTTCAAATGCCATGACGTTGCCGCTGAACATGGCCTGTTTTGACGCAAACGGTGTGTAGGTTTTAATATCATAGCCGGTAAGGTCATACACCGTGCTTATATAAAGTCTTCCTCCGTAGCAGGCAAGGCCGTCGGAATAAATATCGCCAAAGGGGTAGACCACATCACCGGTGGCAAATTCATATTCACATACCCTGCCGCCGCAGATGGCAAACAGCCGTCCGTTCCACATTGATACCGAAGATACTCTGGCAGGGAAGGAAATATATTCGCCGGTGGCGGTAAGGTAAACCTTATTAACCCTGGTAAACAAAACCGCAACTCCGCCTTCCACCTTTATCAGCGATGAAGGCACATATTTAAGATGGACGGTTTTGTCCAGTGACATGTTTTTGGTGTTAAGATAATACAGCCGGTTGTCGCCTTCTTTAAGGACAATAACGCTACCGGATTTATTGTCAAAGGCCGCATCGGTAATTTTACTCCCCACAGCAAGGGGAACGGTGTATTCAAAAGAACGGGTGGCAAGCATGTTACCCGTTATGGCGGTGTTTACCGGGGCAGCGCCGTATAATCCCGTCGGGACAACCTTTTCAATGGTTTTGTCCTCATAGACAATATACAGTATATTCCCGTTCTTATACGCCGAAACAACATTTTGAGGATAAATACCTATATTGACACCGTTGGTAACGGAAAAAAGTTTATTCCCGGCAATAAACACGCTTTCGTCACAGAAAATTACCTTGTGATAGCCGTTTATTTGATATTTAAGTCCGAAGGCCGTATCATCGTAGGCCATATCGCCTATAAATACCGTGGAGCCGGAGGCGTATATGTCGTCCCCGCCCGGTACAACCTCGGGTGATTTTATGCCCCATATGCCGTTGTTAAATATATATACGGTTTTGGGGTAATACACCGAATAGGCGTATATGTAGCCGCCTTTGGCGAATAGTTTGGTTTCGTCCGACGATGTGTCAAGCTCTGCCTGGAGGGTTCCTTCGTAACTGTAGGTATAAACCGTTCCGTATTCGTCGAGTAAAAATACATTTCCTCCGCCGGCAATACCGTTTATAACTTCAAAGGGGGAAGAAAATTCGTAAATAAGGGGGTTTTTATTTGAAATAAGGAGCGAGGCGTCAAGCACCAAAAAGCCCCCTTTGGTGACGGCAACAAGCCTTCCGCCGTCAATCGAAAGGCTTACAACCTTGTCGGTGGTTAAAACATACCTTTGAATGCGGGAAAGCTCATTGGGCCTATAAACCTTAATTCCCGCCTGGTTATTGTCCCAGAAGGCTATCCAGTTTAATTCCTTATTGTAAATTACCCTTCCGCCGGGGGCGTATCCCAATTCCTCGATCCCCGTATCGGTAATGAAAAAGGTTAATTCGCTGTATTTTACTCCGGCATAGTCGGAACGCAATAAGGTGTGTTCCCCGGGGGTGGTTACAATAACCGAATCCTTAATTTCAACCCCGTCCAAAAAGGCATAACCGTCGCCGATTACCATTATTTCAAGTCGGGTGTTGTAGACCTTACCCTTTTCTACCCCGAAAACGGCGGGAATGTCTGTGGAAATAAAGAATGATTCGCTTACCGTGTTACCGTATGGGCCGGTTAGGACAAAGGTATGCTGACCGAAACCGGTTATGGGGGTTCCAGACTGGTAGGGCTGGCCGTCCACAAGGGCTGTTCCCCGTGTAAATTTTATAATTACATAATCGTCATTTCTTTCGATGGTGTAGTTAAGCTTAACCGGATCGACGGTAAAGTTTATGGTTACGCTGCCGAACTCGTCGGTAACTATAATGGTGTGCTTGCCCTGGGAGTAAATGCTTTCCCCCGACAGGTATTCCTCCCCGTCAAGGGTGGCAGCGGCGTTTTCGAAAACCGCCTTAACCTCTTCAAAATAAACAAGTCCGTCGCTGACTCCGTAAACTACCGGCTTTGAAAGGTTGTCCATAAGGCGATGAAGGTTAATAACCCCCCACCCAAGGTGGTCGTTTCTTTTGCTTACCGCCGAATATTCAAGAAGTTTGCCAAAGGCGGCGGAATTGAGCTTGCGGGGGGAATTGTAAACGGCAAGGGCGGCCGCTCCGGATATAAAGGCAGCGGAATAGGACGTGCCGTTTTCAAAGGCGGTATCCGGCTCCCCTTCGGTAAAGGTTACAACCGTAAGATCCTCGCCGGGGGCGGCTATGTCAACCCGGTCGTTATACTGGGAAAAGACGCAGGAAGTGCCGTCTCTGCGGGAGGAGGCCACGCTAATTACGCTGTCATAAGAAGCAGGGTAGGAATACCTGCCGGCATAGCCCATGTCCCGTCCCTCGTTGCCGGCGGCGGCCACAAGGATACATCCCTTGGAGGCGGCATATTCCACCGCATCCCGTTCGGCCTTGTTTTCGTCATAGCCGCCGAAGGACATATTTATAACGTCTGCGCCGTAGTCTGCGGCGTAGTAGATGCCCCCCACTAGGCTGGAGGTTAGTATGCTCCGCCCGTCGGTGGTTATTTTAACCGGTAAAATTGTGGCTCCTTTGGCAACCCCCGACACCGAAGACACGATAATACCCGTTACTCTGGTGCCGTGGCCCAGTTCGTCGTCATATACCCCTATTTCTCCGGTAACAGCGTTGTAGCCTTCAAGAATGGTTGCATGTGATAAATAATCGTGGTTGCGGTTTATGCCGCTGTCGAGTATTGCCACAATTACCCCGTTTCCGCCGGAGGTAAGCTCGGGGGTGGCACCTATGGCCTCAAGTTCCCAGTAGGCCGTCGCTTTGTCGACGGGTTCGTTTTCTTCATATAAGGTATAAACAACCTTGTCGGGTATGGCGTATTCGATAATTTCGGAATGGGCCGAAACAAATTTTTCTATGCTGTCGGGGCGGACAAGAAACTTTCTCTCTTTGCTGTATGCAAGGAGGGTGAAGTCGTATATGGATACGGCGTCGTAAATTTCCTCAAGGGGAACATAGTCGTAAAAGGATATTATATAGGCCTTTGAGTCGTTGCCCGGCGCAGGGAGGGCTAATAGGTTTTTATTAGGGGTTTTCCCCTTTATGTAATCGTCCCTGAGTTTATCGTAAAATTCAAAAGGGTTTCGCGGATTTTGATAATAAGACGCATGGGCCGTTAAGCCGCCGGCAATTAATACAGGCAACAGCAGCGTAATTATCAAAAGCAGCGCGAACACCCTTTTAATGAACATATGTATTCTCCGTTTAAAATAATGCTTTAATGCCCACCGCAACAATTGCAATTCCCCCAGCAAGAAGAATCCTTTCGGTAATAAAGTTTCCAATTTTCCTTCCATAAAACATATATAAAAAGCCTGTGGCGGCGGTGGTAAATAAAAATACAAGAGAAGGGAGTAATATACCCGAACCTGCGGCGGCGAGGCCTATGCCTACAACAAAGGCATCGATACCGGTATAAAAGGCCTGCATAACAAGGTTAGAGGCAGGCATGTCAGGCTTTGGTTTTATTTTTTTCTTGTCGGGTTTGAAAAAGCAAAAAATTATGCGAAAGCCTATAAAAGCTAAAATAAGACAAACCAGAAGCTTTGAAAACATCCCGGGATCAAGTCCCGAAAACACCAGCAAAAAATACCCTATCGCGGGTAAAACCGCCTGAATAACACCAAACAGCACCGGAACAAGCATAACCTTAACAATGTCGCCGTCTTTGATTGTTGCAACGCTTGAGGTTATTGCCCCCGCAGCGTCAACCGACAGCACCAGCGCCACGATAATTATGTCAAGCAAGCTCATTGTAAATACCCTCCGTTTCGGCAGAGTATTTGGTATGGCTTTCGTCGGCATAAATATATAGCGGCGGATGGATAGTAAGGCCGTCGTTTGCTTCCTTTTTCCCTTCCACAAGGACTAAGGAGGGCTTTTTACCCGGTGAAGGATGGACAAAGCGGATAACCTTTGGTTTGATTTTGGCTAATTCCATGGCGTGAATAAGCTTTGCTAAATACTCCGGGCGGTAGACGCAATAGAATTTGCCGCCGGACTTAAGTATATAAGAGGCAAGAGAGCAGAATTTGTCGATTCCCGCAGTGGTTTCATGATAAGAAACGAATTTCAAATAGTTTTCGTTTCGCTTTCCCGTAACGTTTTTTAAATAAGGTGGATTTGTCGCCACGAAATCCATTGACCCCGGGGTAATCTTGTCTTTTGCATCCTCAACGCCGTGGTTTATGCACTCAAAAACGTCAGAAAAGCCGTTTTTTTGCGCGTTCTGACATGAAAGATCAGCATATTCGCCCACAAGCTCAACGCCTGTCATATGCTTGGCTTTTCCTAATGATAACAGTAAAAAGGATAAAACTCCGCTTCCCGAGCCGAGATCGCACCCTTTTTTGCCTTTGCCGCAGAAATGGGAAAGGAGAAGGGTATCGGTGCCGAAGCGTATTCCGCCTTTATACTCGTCAAGCACAATTCCGGCGTTTATCCTTGTAGTGACAATACTTTCCATTTAATGTTACCTTTCAATTATTATGAAGGGTTAAACGGTAAGTGAACTTTTTGAAAATGCCCTGAAATAGCTTTACCCATAGAAATGCATCTATGGGTAAGCAGTTATGTTGTTTATGTCGTATCAGCCTTTGGGGGCGTCAACCGGGCATACACCTGCACAGGCACCGCAGTCAATGCATTCTTCGGGGTTTATTTCATACTTTCCGTCTTCATCAACGGAAATAGCACCTACCGGGCACTCAGCCTCGCAGGAGCCGCAGCCTATACAAAGGTCTTTGTCGATTACATATGCCATGATAATCTCGTTCCTTTCTGTCCTTAATAGCAATAAGCTATCGTTTGTATTATAATAGCACACCTGACTTGTTTTTTCAAGTGTAAATTATTACTTTTTGTGCCTTGCTTGTCCTTTAGTTTTCAGCGGTGGCGGCGTTTCTTATCTGCTTGGTGCCGTTGGTCCAGTCGGCGATTTTCATATCCGGACTTTCGTAGTCGTTCATGGTGGGATAGGTTATATGGATGTTTGTGTAATCCGAATAAGCAAACAGCAATGTGCCATACCTCTGAAGAGAGGAAACGGGGACGTTGGTCTTGGTTGAGTTAAAAAAGGTGGTCAGCGAGTCGATGTTGGTAGCTATATTCCCTATGGACACAAGCTGCCTTAACACCGAAAGACCCATTGATTCCTGGAACGTATAGCTTATTACGTCTCCCTCCCGCAGGGAATTGAAAATCTCCGCAGCGTTGGTTTCGGTAAGAGCGGCCTTGCCGACAGGCAGGGTTATGTAGTATTCCTCGGGTATCGGTTCACCGGGAGTTATTATATCGAGAAAGACAGGGTCAACATATTTGACTTCATAGGTTAAGTCAACGGATATTGGTTTTCCCGCTTTTTCGGACATCTTTGCAACTGTTTTATAGGTGTCGCCGTCGAATATTATATAATAATCCACATCTTTACCGATAAGGGGGGAAATCTTTTTTAGCATATAGCTTGGGTCGTTCTTTCCCAAAAGCTCATACAAAAGCTTCGGCACCCCGTTGTCGTCAAGGTAAATGTCCACGGGAATGCGGCAGGTTATGTATTTTTTGGTTTCTTCTATAACTTCCACATACACAACCGAGCAAATATGGCCCGACTTGTTTTTGGAAACGAAAATGCAGGAAAAGGTTTCGTATTCCTCCACTATAGGGTCGCCTGAATTTTCGCTGCCGGAGACATCGGAATTGTCGGAAGTGTCCGGGGTATTATTGGAAGTTTCCTGCGAAGATTCATCGTCGAAAAAAAGCAGTCCTTCCACATCAGGTAAAATACGCATTGCCGCATAGGCAAAAATGCCAAGCATTATGACTAATGTCAACATGAAATTCCGAAATGCTGCGGACATTGTATTCTCCTTTCATACGGGTTTTGGCTTTTGCCGATTTTACAAGAGGATTATATAACACCGGCGGGTATTTGTCAAATTAATTTTTATGGGATAATTCGTCAACAAACTATATCCCGTACATTAATTTGACCCCGGCAAGGGCGGAAAAGGCCTTGCCGGTATAATCCTCCCCGTTATTAGGGGACTCAAGGAGCATTTCCTCCTTTTCATCCACAGTTTTAAGGGTTACGGATATTAAAGCCTTTGTTCCCGAAGGAAGGCGACTTAGAGTTAGTTTTCCGTTTTGCATCTCGCACAATGCTCTGGCATGCATTAGAATAAAGGCTGTCTCGCCGCCGGTGTTTTCAAAGTCCGACTCGTCGATACATTTTTCAAGCTCCTTTACCAGATCGGGGGACTTGAAATCTTCAAAGCAGAAGGAAATTATGACCTGGCTGCCAATGGGGGTGATTTTTGCGTCTATGCGTCTGCCGTTGGACAGGAAAAAGCAAAGGGTTATGCAGGAAAAGAAAATATACTCAAGGTCCCGCTTAACGCCATAGGTAATAATCCGTTTGTTGGAGTCAATAAATAAAATGTCGGCGCTTATATGGCGCAGGACATTTTTTGCTCCTTCGCAAATATCTTTAAGCATTTTGTTGATGTCGCACATCTGCCCGGTGGCTGGGGTGGAGCCAATAACCATACTAATATATTCGCTTATCCTCTGCTGCATATACAGCAGGTGGCGGATTCGGGTGTCGGTTCCTGAATTTTCCGGAATGGAGGGGGAGGCAAGCACCGATAATGACATCAGTCCCCGCTGCTGGAGGTTACATAACGATTCGATACGCTTGTTTAGCGCCACCGCCATGGCGTTAATGCGAACAAGATAAGAGTTGCCGTCAAAAAACACAATGGCGGGGAGAAAGCCGATGCCGTTTAGGGTAACCACCGTGTACTCCCCGCTTTTCAAGGCCTTTATGGCCTTATAGTCGCTTTTATTAAGATATCGGCTTATGCTGCTTCCTTTTCTGAAGGGGGCGCACCGAACACCCGCTGCTTTGTTTTTGCCGATTATCACTCCCTTGACATTTAGGAGCAATGCAGGGGAAACATAGTCGTTAATATCAAACATACAAGCATCTGTTCCCTTCTTTGGTCCAAGGAACAAACAATCACCTCTCTTTCATATAATGTTTTATATTTGTTTTCTTATATGTAACAAAATACCACATTTTTCGATAAAAATCAATCCCATGTTTGAAATTCATGGTTTTTTGACAAATGTTTTTATAAATCGACATTTAAAAAACAATAAAAAGGTATTGACACACGACCAAAGGAATGCTATAATACCTTTTGCCTTTGAGAGAAGGATTTTAGTAAAAATATATCTGGGTGTGGCGCAGTTTGGTAGCGCGCTACCTTGGGGTGGTAGAGGCCGCTGGTTCAAGTCCAGTCACTCAGACCATATCGAGTGTTCATAACGGATTTGATTATTCCGTGTGAGCACTCGATTTCTTTTTGCTTCAAAATTGGCTTTCTTCGTATGTACAGAGCAGGTTTTTCGCCTGCTCTTTTGTTTTATGCCGGAACGGCTTTTGGGATATATTCCACTGCAACGCCCTGGCGTGTGTCTGTTGTATAATCTCCTCTAATAATTAAACGACATAAGTTATGTGTAATTGTTCCTTAATGATTATATTTATTTTAGCAGATTAAAAGGATATTTTCAACATATCGAATTATATTGCACTATGCTATAGCTTATGATATAATGTACAATGTTAAGTTATATTCACTGCTTACAAAGGAGTTGCCTATGCTTATATAAAAGACCGTCAGCCTTATGTGAGCGACAAAGACGGACGGTTACATTTTGATATGAATAAGGAGAATCACCATGAAACTTACACCTGAAATCAATGAAATTATGACCCACCGTTTCGGGCATGACACTCTTTTGTCTGTTGCAACAACGATTGATAATGTTCCGTCGGTTCGTATTGTCAACAGCTACTACGAGGACGGTTGTTTTTACACTGTTACATATGCTCTGTCAAACAAAATGAAGCAAATTAAGAAAAATTCCACCGTTGCAGTCTGTGGTGAGTGGTTCACAGCGCACGGAATCGGCGAAAACCTCGGTTGGGTAAAGAATGAAAAAAACGCAGAAATTATGTCAAAGCTTCGTGCCGCTTTTGCCGAATGGTACGATAATGGTCATACAAATGAGGATGATAAAAACACATGTATTCTGCGTATAAAATTAACGGATGCAGTGCTGTTTGATAATGGAAAGAAGTATAATATTGATTTTGGGAAGGAATGAGCGGTATGAACAATGAAGTTATAAACTGGCTACTTGAAGACAACAACCCAGCTATTAAATATCGCACTCAAACAGAACTGCTCAAACAATCAGCTGATGTTAACGAAGCGAAAGACTGGATATTCAGCAAGCTACCTGATAATTGGTATGATAGCAAATCATTTACGAATAATTTATTTTTATAATACATTCTATATATTCTGATAAGCAAATCGAAGTACGGGCAATAAAAAGCAAAAGTTTTTAACACCGGAACCGTTTGATTTATATTTTGGTTATGTAAATGATGGAATGCTTTATTTCTGTTTAAGATATACCCATTTTCAATTGACAAATGTTTTTAAGTGAAAAACTCCTTACCGCATTGATTGGCGGAAGGAGTTTTTTATATGCTTGTTTTATATAGTTTTATACATATTTAAAGGAAACTATTTTGATACAAACGCTATCGGCAACATACGCTACGTTAAATCCTGTTTGTAGATGTGCAAGGTGTCAAGTCGTGATCTTAAGTAATGTTCGCCGTCCGGTAATATAAACCTTTATATAGTTTCTATTGCTGCTCTTTATTTATCCGCAAAAAACACCATAGGAGAAACGCCTTTGTTGCGCTTAAAGGCCTTTGAATATGCCTGGGGTGTTGCAAAGCCCACCTTTGCCGCCGCGTCGGAAATACTCATCCCCAGATCCCTGACAAGGCGGATACTTTCCTCGATCCGCCTTCCGGCTATGTAATGGCGGAGAGTCATACCCATCTGCTTTTTAAAGCTGGAAGAAAGATAAGCCGGGTTATAACCGTGTTTTTTTGCGATATCGGCAATATTGCCGAGAGTGCAGATATTTTCGTCAATGAAGGCCTTAACCGCATAAATCGAAATACCCACAACCTCCTTTTTTTCCGACGAAAGCAGGGATTTTTTATCATCATCGATAAAATAACGCATTACGTGGATTACAAGCTGGGCAATAAGGCTTTCTATCATTAACCTGTTTGCAATTTTACGGTTGTAATATTCGTCAAAACAGCGGTTGAAGATAAGCATCAGGTCATTGTCGCCTTTTAATATATCCCGGGGGGCGCCGGCGTAAAAGGCATCGATAAGTGCCATGTCCTCTGTATCGTTACGGGCAATGCCAAAACCAATGAACATATACCTGAAACGGGTTATCGCCCTTATTTTATGGTTGGAGTTTAAAGGGGTTAAATAAACATCCCCCTCTTTTACAACGGTATCAACTCCATCGACGGTGTTAATGCCCTCGCCGCTTATGACAAAGGTTATTTCATAACACCACTGATGGTGGGTATCGCATATATAGCCGGGTTCGCAGGTGACTTCCCCCATCTGATACATTTTAAACCTACCCACAGTGTCGGGATCGGTGCAAAACGACTGCTCGTATTCGTAGCTTTTACCTGAAACGAGTTTGGATCTCATAACACCCTCCTCGGATACGCAAAATATCGCATTGTAAGGCATTATATCATATGTCTATCAATAATTCAACGATATATCAGATTTTGCTTATTTCAAGTAAAAATATGAAAATATAAAATCGGGATAAGTATGAACCAATAACCGGACATTGAATAACTGTGTATTATCATTATAATGACATACAGAAAGACTGTTTTATGGAGAATTTTTTGTATTTTAAACAATTTAATAAATATTAGGGAAAAGAACCGCAATGAAATACACCGACAATCTTCAGGTTCCCCGCGGTAGTGTCGACGTTGTGCTGGATACCGACGCTTATAATGAAATAGACGATCAGTTCGCTATTTCGTATCTTTTGCGCTCAAAGGATAAGTTAAATCCAAAAGCGATATACGCTGCCCCTTTTCTTAATTCCAAATCCTCCTCCCCAAAGGACGGTATGGAAAAAAGCTATAATGAAATACTTAAAATCCTTGAGCTTGAAGGCTCTCCGGAGCTGAAAAGCGTTGTGTTTTCAGGTTCGGAAAGTTTTCTTAAAGACGAAACAACCCCGGAATATTCCCCTGCCGCATATGATCTGGTGGCAAGGGCGAAAAAATATTCACCCGAAATACCCCTTTATGTGGTGGCTATCGGTGCAATAACCAATATCGCATCGGCAATACTTATGGATCCGTCAATATGCGAAAACATAGTCGTGGTTTTTCTTGGCGGTCATTCGCTGGATTTTAATGCCGAAGAGTTTAATATATATCAGGACCCTGCTGCTTCCCGTGTTATTTTCACTTGTCCGGCTCCCATTGTTCAGCTCCCCTGCTTGGGAGTGGTAAGCGAGCTTACTGTTTCGGGCCCAGAGCTGGATTTTTGGCTTACGGGAAAAGGCCCCCTTGCCGAATATCTTGCTAAAAATACAATAGACGCTGCCGAAGAATACGCATCAGGCAAACCTTGGACCCGGGTGTTATGGGATGTTGCCGCCGTTGCATGGCTGTTAAACGACAACGACCGCTTTATGCGATGGCGCATTAAACCTTCCCATACTCCAGATAAAATGTTTAATTACATTGATAATGTCCATGGCAAACCCATGACCTATGTTTACCATATATGGCGTGACAATATTATCGAAGACTTATTTAAAAAGCTTGCCGATAATTAAACAACAATACAACATCTCATGCGTAACAGAAAGGAAATGGTCATGAAGAAACTCCTGAGTATTTTAGTATGTATGATGTTAGCCGCAGTAATGGTGGTATCATCCGCCTGCGGCAAAGACGACATTAAACCCTCGGAATCAACCGAATCACAGACCTCTTCTGCCGAGAGTACGGATTCCGGCACTTCCTCGGAAGATAACGGCGAATATGTTGCCGATGTGCCTATTAAAAACTTCGGCGGCACAACCATAACTTTTCTTGCCAGAAGCGACGAAGCCGGCGACTTTGCCACCTGGGACCTTGAAGGGCATCCTTCAAACAAAGAATCGGTAAACACCGCTATTGCAGAACGCAACCGCTATATCGAAGAAACATTCGGCGTGGAAATCAAGGTAATTTATACCGGCGGCAACGTAAACGGCGGCGATATGAGACAGATAATCTACAACGACTGGCATGCCAACACCCAAAGCTATAATATTGCCTATTGCTCGGTGTATGATGCCATCGAGCTTGCCGGAGAAGGGTTGTTTTATGACCTTTCAGAGCTGGATTACATAGACCTTAATAAACCCTGGTGGGATATAAACGCCATGAAGAGTCTTTCCCTGGCGGACAGATACTTTTTCGGCATAGGTGATCTTTCCATTCAGATATACGAAACCCTTCCCTGTCTGGTTTTCAACAAAGAGCTTGTAAAGAGATACAGTCAGTATGACTTATATAAGCTTGTTGAAGAAGGCAAATGGACAATGGATAAGCTTTACGAAATATGCAAGGACGTTTATCTGGACGATGATGATGTTCCCGGTCCTTCCGTAAAAGATATCATCGGCATAGGCGGGCAGAACGACAATATGTGGAACTTCTTTTACGGCTCCGGCGCCCGCACCGTACAGGTCAACAAGTACGGCGAGCCCGAACTGACGCTTATGAGCGAGAAAAATGTCAGCATTGTCACAAAGATAATGAATTTTATGAACGACCGTCAGACCTTTTTCAATGTCAATCATTATGTAGGAACACCGGGTTATAATTCCTCCCCCATAGAGTTCGTCATTAACGGGTTCAAAGAAGGCAGGATTATGTTCTACTCCGACGGCCTTCTCCATCTTGATGAGTTTGCCGACGTTGATTTTGACTTCGGCATACTCCCGACACCCAAATATTCCGAAGACCAGGACAGCTATCACAACATTATAGGTGTATGGGGTGCCACAGCCATCGTTATCCCCACCCAGTGCCCCGATCTGGAAGCCACCACCATTGTCGCCGAGGCTATGGCGGCAAAATCCAAGAACACCGTTAGCAAGGAATACTTTGAAAAGGTGTTAAACATCCAGTCCACAAGAGATTCGGAAAGCGAAATATCCTTACGCATTATATTGAATACCAAGGGCTTTGATATGGGTTGCTGCTTTAACTGGGGTAAGCTTTCGGACGTTATCTTTAACTCCGTTTGGAACAATCAGATGACAATGGGATCCGATTACGAAATGATCGAGTCTAAAATTTTAACCGACATGAACAGCACCATTGCCAGATATACCGATCTGCCTCACTATTACGGTGAAACCGAAAACTGACGAAAGGCAGGCCAAGCCTATGAAAACCAAACTGTTATTATTTCTGTGTCTTATATTTACATTTTCAATGATTTTATCATCATGTATGGAAACAGCTAACGATAATTACACCGATGATGAAAAGCAGACCGCTTCGGATACAGGCGACGATATTTATTTATCACATAACTATGTGGTTGATAACATATCAGCCCTCCGTGAACTGAAAATCACATCCGATGAAATAACCGTAACCGTTAAGGGGTATTATGCTCCCGGGGACGGCGGCGGCGGAATCTTTTATTGGGATTCATCCTCTGCAAAGCAAGACGACGGCGGTATTTACATTAAAACCGCCGAAGAAAGAGAAAAAGGCAGATTTGTCCGCTTATGCGAGGACAATTACCGCAACGTAAAATGGTTCGGAGCCAAAGGCGACGGCAAAAGCGACGATTATACTGCCATAGCTTCGGCCATAGCAAGCCTGGGCACCCATGGCGGCACCGTGGAGCTTCCCGGCGGAAACTATCTTATTTCCAAGTCCATTTTAATAGGCAACGGCAACGCCGGCGATACCTGGTCATCATATCACGGTATCAAGCTTGTAGGCAGTGGCGGCGGTTTCGGCGTTCATTCCGAAGCAGTGCCCACCTATATAACCGCTTCCGCAAATATGGATGCCGTTATTAAAGTGAACGGGTTGATTTCGGGTGTTGTTATTAAAGATATGTATATCAACGGCAACCTGAAGGCCAAGACGGGTGTATATCTTAATGCTATATGCGGTCTGACCATGTCCAACGTCCGGGTGCATCAGTTTACCGAAAAGGGTATTGCGGTTGTTGCGGGAGAAGCCCCCACCGGCAACTATAACATTTTTAACCGCTTTGAAACCGTCAGCGTAACTACCACGGCAGACAACAGCATTTGTCTGTTCATGGACGGCTGTTATGAGGTTTCAAACGACACCTGGCTTACCACCTTTACCAACTGCTCATTTGATACGGGCGAATCCAAGGGAAGCAGCGGCGCCTATTTTAAATTCGTTGACAGTATTTCTTTCTATACCTGCAACTTTAAAGCAAAAAATGCCGAAAGCACGGGTATTGTTTTCGATGCGCTGGACAACCATGATTTTCCCTCGGGTATAGGATTCTACAACTGCTCGGTAAGCTCCACCAAGGTTATCGAGGACACCGCACACTCAATTCGTATCAACTATTTCTATGGCTTTTCCACCTCCGACGGGGAAATTATTCCCGAACACCACCGGCTTGTAGGCATTACGGACACCGGCGTTCCCTTTAACATGGACGCTCTGGGCGACATAGGATCGGGCGGAGACGGCTCTAATCTGCCGATAAAAAAAGGCGTGGTGGATTTATACAGCAATGCCGAGTTCATGCATTACAATCTCCATGCCACCCGCAGCACCGTGGGAGTGTTAGTCAACTGCGGCGGCACCCTCACCGGCGGTAAAGCATATATGCCTAATTATGATAACGAAATCGGTACCATACATATTAAGGTTTATAAATGGAACACCGATTACGACACCACCGTAAAGGGCGAGGTCCTGTCAAGCTACTCCTTTGTTAACTTCCAACAAAACACCTGGCTGCCCTTTGAACTTTCCGAAGCTCTGCCGGCAGATACATATCTTATAGTTTTTTCTGCAGAAGCTCCGGCCGGCGATTACGGCTGCGGTATCTGGGCACAGAAGAACGCTCACGGCATAAAAACATTTTATGACGGGGTAGAAGTCGATTTCGGCGTGGTATGCCAGATAACGGTGAGATAATATGAAGAAGGCATTATCAATATTATTGCTGACTTCCCTTGCGGCAATTATGCTTTTAACAACTGTTTCCTGCGGAAAAAGCTCCGGAAAGGATAATTCGGATTCTTCCGATATTTCCGATAACAGTGCAGATGTTAACGAAACGGCTGCACCCTATTCATTTAACAGTATTCTTAAATTAAAAAACACCATACCCTCCGTTGACAGTGCCACCGTGCTGGTGAAGGGTTATTATACTCCGGGGGACGGAGGCGGCGGTATGTTTTACTGGGACGCAGAATCCGAGCTTACCCCTGATAACGGCCTTGTAATTGCCCCCAAAGGGGTTGAAAAGGGCAGGTTTATCCGCATCTGCGACAGCAGCTACCGCAACGTCAAATGGTTCGGTGCAGCGGGTACCGGCAGCGGGGATGACACCGCAGCTATAAAGAATGCCATAGCCAGCCTGCCTTCCACCGGCGGCACAATAGCTTTTCCTGGCGGGATCTATAACGTGTCCGAAACCATAAATATCGGCAACGGCGACGGAGGTTCGGAACGCTCGACAATAAACGGCATAAAGCTTATAGGCGAGGGCGGAGGATTCGGCATTTACGGCAACAAAGAACCGACGGTTATAAAAGCCACCAAGGAAATGGATGTGCTCCTTTCCGTCAACGGCAGAATTGCCGATGTAACCATTGAAGGGTTATTTTTAAACGGCGGGGACATGGTTAACACCTGCCTTTACCTCAAAGCCGTCAACGGGCTGGTTGTCCGTGAGGTTTCGGTTAAACTGTTTAAAGAAACAGGAATATATCTTGTGGGAGGTACGGGTAACGGCAACGGCAACAACAATTTGCGTTTTGAAACCGTAAGTTCGGTTACTCTGTTGGATAACGGCAAATGTATTTTTATCGACGGTGACGAAAAATCCCAGCCTACCGAAAACTGCGTGTTTATCGACTGCCGATTCGACACCCACACCACGGCAAACAGTACGGCGGGATATATACGCAAAGCAACCAAAACAACATTCTACCGCTGTCATTTTGCCAGATACAACAACGCATCGGATTGTCTGGTTCTTGACGCTTCCACATCCGCGAACTATCCTTTCGGCAACGTGTTTTACGATTGTTCGGTGGGCAATATAAAAGTTATAGAAACCGAATCAAATGAAATCGGCAACCACTTCTTTTACGGGCACGGCACCTATGACAACGAGGAAGTGCCCGCCCACAGAAAGCTTGCGGGAATAACCGATACCGGCGTTCCTTTCGGGATGACCAAGTAATTCGGTATACTGGGGGAATGATTATGAAAATTACAGAAAACAGATGCGAGTTTAAAACCAGCGACCCTCTGCTGACGGCTATATATAATTCGGCGGTGGAAAAGAGCGAAAACAACATTGTTAACTTTAACGGCAAACGTGCTCTGGTGGAGGGCGGCGAATACCGCAATCTTTGGCTGGAAACGCAGCCCATGGCCGGTGAGATGTATGCCAAGCGTAACCTTGAGGTGGGGTTTAACAACATAAATCTGTTTATGGATGCCATAAGCGACGAAGGTATGCTACCGGGAATGCTTTCATTTATAGACGGCGTTTATAAGGAACACCATGATTTTATTCAGGGCTACTGTTTCCCCTATCCGGCGTTAAACATGTATTACCTTTTGGGTGAAGATAAAGAGTACCTGAAAAAGCTTTACGATGTTTTGCAAAGAAACGACAACTGGTTCTGGGAAAACCGGGAAAGCGACGGCGACGGCTGTCTTGAGGTATGGTGCCCGTGTGACACCGGCGAAGATTATTCCCAAAAATTTTTCGGCGCTCCCCACTTCTGGACTTCAAAAACACCGCCTGCCGGTGAATATCATTTCCCCCGGGAATCAATGGACATGATGGCGTATTCATACGATGCCAGAGCCACCCTTGCCGAGATTTCAGACATCTTAGGCAACGGCGAGGGGGATATGTGGCGGGAAAAAGCAGCTTATGTAAAGAAAAAGGTTAAGGAATATCTGTGGCGTGAGGAAAAGCATGCCTGCTACGACCGGGACGAAAACAACGAATTTTTTGACATTTTAGTGCATAACAACATCCGCTGTATGTATCACGGCCTGTTTGACGATGATATGGCCTACAGGTTTTTAAAATATCACCTGTTTAATCCCGAAGAATTCTGGACCCCCATGCCCCTGCCCTCTATTGCCGTAAACGACAAGGAGTTTAGAAACATCCCCGAAAACAACTGGAGCGGTCAGCCTGAAGGTTTGACATTCCAGCGCACCATACGGGCATTGGAAAATTACGGCCATTATGCGGAGCTTGTGCCTGTTGCGGAGGCTCTGTTTGAGGCTGTCGGTTATGACTGCATCTTCACCCAGCAGTTTGACCCCTTTACCAAAAAGCCCTCTTTATATAACAATCCGGGGGACTACGGCCCCACAATGCTATCTTGTCTGGAATATATGTCCCGGCTTTACGGTATAAACCGTTCAATAAACACAATTTCCTGGGGCGCGTATGCCAAGCCAGGTATGTATTATGATTATACCCAGTCCTATGGTGAAACCGAATACCGTATAATCAACGACTCCACCAACGCCGAAGGCTATGTAAACGGTAGAAAGGTGTTTTCGGTAAGCTGCGGCTGCCGGGTGGAAACCGACCTTAAGGGCAACGTTAGTCGTGTTATAGGGTTACAGGGGAAAGCAGAAATGTTTAACATTTTTACCGACAGTCTAAAACTTTCGGTTAAGCTGGGACCCAACAACGTTATTAACATAGGAAAAAACAGCACCATACCTGATACTTCGGTTAAATATGTGGCACCGCCAAAGGCACACAACTAAATTGCAAGTACATATTTTACAATATATACTTAGATGAAACAAAAAAGGAGTTCAAACATGAAGAAAGCACTTTCAGCAATTATTACCCTCGCTCTCGTCTTTTCCTGCTTTGCCGTTTTTGCTATAGCGGCTCCCGCAGAAGACCCCGACGCCTATTTTTGGCTTAAAGGTGTATATACCGGCAGCGGAGAAGATGTTCAGCCCGCCATTACCTTTATAATTGACGCATCCTCTTTCACAGGCAGTGAGTACACCATTTATTGTTATGCCCGCTTTGATGAGGGTACAACCGGATTAGCCTATGTCAACCAGTACTCATACTCGGACTACAACGCAGCCAAAACCTCCAACTGGGATTACTTATTAAACTTCAGCGATTTTGCTGCTTCTACTGCGGTTACCCACGGCCAATGGCAGGAAATCACACTCACATGGAACCCCTCTCAGAACAGCCGGGGCGCCCAGGGCGAAGGAGTTGCAGCTATAACATCCACCATTAGCTTCTGGCAGGGTAATGGCGGTATTGCTGTTTCCGAAATCGGCGTAAAAGATTCCAACGGCGACGTTGTGTGGTCTATCGACTTTGCCGACGGTCTTGATTTAACCGATGAATTTGTAGTTTCCTATATTTTACCCGGTGAAGAAGGAATATACTGGGGCATGGTAGGCAGCGAAATCACCGACGGAACCGAAGAATCTTCCGAGGAGCCTTCTGAGGAGCCTTCCGAGGAAACCTCTGAAGCAACTTCCGAAGTGCCTTCCGAAGATGACAGCTCCGAAGAAGCTTCTGAACCCACCCCCACAACAGGCGATAACGGAATTATAGCTCTTGCGATTATAGCCGTTATAACCATTGGCGGCGTTGCGGTTATTAAGAAAAAATAGTCGAACCCTAAAATATTATTAAATCACCTGGCAGTATGGACAAATGCTTCACCCAATAAATGGGATAAAACAGAAGGCAGTGCAAATGCCAATCTGCAGAAGCATATGAGTTACCAAAACGGTTAAACCGTCGTATGCCAAGGGGTAATTCCAAAAGGCATGACAGGTTTAGCAAAGTGACAAAAGCGGCGAGCAATCGCCGCTTTTGTCATTTTTACAGCTTTTTAAACGAAAATTATTATTTGACAGGTGGGCACGGCAGTTCTCAATGTCTTTATCATCTGTCTTAATAAGATCTGCTATGATATGAATATGAATAAAAACATTTTTACAATAAAAACATATAAGGTCGGGGCGTATAATTTTTCCCGGTTTTTTACATATTGCTGAGGCATTACTTAATATTCGTAAAAAATTTATAAAAAATGATGACAAAACAACTTTTATATGCTATAATGAACTCGTATTACATTCAGGGTAGTCTACACATTTTTGGTTTTAGCCGGAGGGCAAACTGATGCCGAAGGAGTCATATCAAAGGCCCGACCTTTCAAATGTGGTGTATGGCAGGAATGCCGTAAACGAGCTTTTGAAAAGCGGACGTCCCATAGATAAAATATTAATCCGCAAAGACGGCAGAGAAGGCCCCCTTTCGGTTATCGTCGCCAAAGCAATAGAGTCGGGCATTCCCGTGGTGGAAGCCGACAAAAGAAAGCTTGACGGCTATGCCGAAAATCATCAGGGGGTTGTTGCCCTTGTACCCGAAAGGGAATACGCATCCCTTGAGGACATTTTTAAATTTGCTGCCGGCAGGGGGGAAAAGCCCTTTATAGTCGTTCTTGACCATATTAACGACCCCCAGAACCTAGGCGCAATTATACGGTCTGCCGAATGTGCAGGCGCTCACGGTGTTATTATACCCAAGCGCAACGCAGCAACACTTAATGCCGCTGCCTCCAAAGCCGCCGCAGGGGCGGATGCCCATATACCCGTATGCAAGGTGGTCAACATTGCATCAGCTATTGACGACCTTAAGGAACGGGGTGTTTGGGTGTATTGTTCCGAGGCCGGCGAAAATTCCATATACAACACCGACCTTACCGGTTCTATTGCCATTGTTATGGGTAATGAGGGAACCGGGGTAAGCCGGCTTGTCCGGGAAAAAAGCGACTTTGTTATATCCATCCCCATGTATGGCAGGATTAATTCTTTAAACGTATCGTCCGCCGCTGCGGTTATTTTATTTGAAGCGGCAAAACAAAGAAACCGCTGACTGGAGTGTATGGCAGTTATGCAAAAGCCAAAATTCGATATTTCCGATATATTAAATAAAGCCGTGCAAGCCAACGAAGAGAAACGAAAGGTTGATTTTCCCTCCAAGGGGACAACATCCGACGTTGCTCAGACAGCGGGAGAAACCGGCGAAAATAAAAATATAACGGGTGAAATATCCAACCCCAAAGGTGAAACTGACGAAATAATAAAAAAATATTCCCAAAAGTCAAGGGTAACCCTTGACGAAAAAACCTCCACCGACGCACTGCGTGAGATGCTTAATTCCCAGATGGCCAACGACCGGGAACTTTTTAATTATTACCGCAGTTTTGAAAACCGCAAGAAGTCGAAAAAGGTGGAGGAACTGTATAATTTGATAAATTTCGCCACCCAGACGGATTTGGAAGAAAGAGCCGAGCTGGACAAGCTAAACGGCGTTTCCCCCGCCTCCACCCCCCATTTTACCGAACCAGGGGAGGAGGAAGCCTTAAGCGAGCCCAAATACAAACAGCAAAAGCTGTATGATTTCGGCGACACACGGGTTATTGAGGAAGAAAAATATGACAAGGGCAAGGCGGAATACGACGAAGATTACGAAAAGCTTTCGTCTAAAATAGAAAGCGGGGAAATTTCCTTTGCCGAGGAAACCGACGAAAAGCAGATAGCCATAATAAACGAGGAGCCGGCGGTGGAAAAACCCAAGCCCTCCATGGATACCAAGGACATTAATTTGCGCCTTGTGTTCGACATGCTTGACGATGACACCCAAATTCCCGACGAACTGAAAGAAGAAAACGAAAAGGCCAAAGAAAGGGTTAAAAAAGCTAAAAAGAAGGCAAAGGACGAAAATGCTCCTCCTGCCTACGAATACGTAAGCCGTAGCCAGAACAGCGAAATTCAGGAGCTGCTTACACGAGCGATAAGGTCTTCCCTTGTTAAACTGGTTATAGCTTTCCTGTTATGCATGGGAATACTTTATATGGAGCTTGCCGACGAAAGCCTTGGTATTTATACGGTTTACAACCTGCCCGGTAAATACGGCATGCTTTATACCCTGATTGACCTACAACTAATGTTTTTCCTGGTTATAACCCTGCTTGACGGCATAAAGAAAGGGGCAGCCGGACTGTTTTCGGGGAAACCCAACGCCGAATCGGTGTTTTTTGTTTCTTTTGTGGTTGCCTCGGCCCACTGTGTTGTAACCATCTTTTTGGATAAAACCGCTTCAAACGGTTTATACTGTCTTTCCTGCGGAGCTATCGGTGTAGTGTATGCCTTTATAAAATACCTCCAGTGCCGCAAGGACTACCACTGCTTTAAGGTTGTTGCCTCCACGAGAAGCAAATATGTTGCCGAAAAACTTACCGGCAACACCAAGGAGGCAGAAGAATTCTACAAATACCTGTTTGACGATTCGGAAATCTACACCACCCGTAAAACCGAGTTTGTGGAGGGCTTTTTCCGCAGGCTTAACACCCGTCCCGAAAGCGAGTCGATAAACGGATTTATTATTGCCCTTTCCCTCACAGTAGCGGGGGTGCTTTTCGGGCTTACAATGTATAACGGCTCAACCTTTTACGACGCTTATACAATGTTTTCCCAAACCCTTGCATTTGCCCTCCCCTTTTCTTCGTTCTTTATCATATCCCTGCCGGTGATAGCGGCAAACCGCATAGGCAAGCGCAACGGTTCGGCTTTTATAGGCAACGCCGTTGGCGAGGAATACGCCGACGCATCGGTTATATCCTTTTCCGATACCGAAGTTTATCCGGCCAATTTGGTTAAAATAACTTCAATAAAGGTTTACGGGGAAAACCGTATAGATAAAATCATTAACGACCTTGCCTGCGTCTTTTCCTTTGTGGGAGGCCCGTTAAAGGCGGTTACCGCCGGAATGATTGCCGGAGAAGTGCCGGCTCCCCAAAATCCCAAGCTTATTGAATCTGCCTCCGACGGTATATGCGTGGTGGTGGACGGACGGGAAATGTTTTTGGGTAAGCGCAACTATCTCCGCCGCTACCGGTTTGAAGCTCCCTACGACGATTCCGACGCCGCCTTTGAAAAGAAAAACGGCTCGATAATGTATGTAACCCTAAACGACACCCTTACCGCTAAGGTTTACATAAAATACACCTTAAATCCCCAGTTTAATTCCCTGCTTAAGGATTTATACAAAGCCGGAATGTGCGTGGGCGTAAAAACCACCGACCCCAACATTACCAACTCCCTTATCGAGCAGTCGGTAAAATACAAAAAAACCCCCATTTCCATATTAAAGGTTGGGGAAGTGGCGGAGGTGGAAGGGGAACGCGAACGCACCGATTCGGGCATAGTGGTTAACGCATCACTTCATACCTTCCTTAAAATGTTCATAGTCTGCGACAAGGTTCGCCATGTTACCAAGGCAAACGGGATTATAAACCTGCTAAGCCTTACCATAGCTTTCTTTGTGGCCTACTTCCTTGCCTTTACCGGACAGCTTTTGGGGCTCCCCTCCTGGTATCCCGTGCTGTTCCAGCTTATATGGCTTGTGCCGGTATCCATAGTATCCTTTTTACTGTAATTTAGATGTTTTGCACAAAATGCGTAATAATATTTTTATAATCCGTCAATGGTAAAATCATATATTTCCACTTGATATATTTGGTTATATAGCGTATAATAGCTTGATTTAGCATTTATTGTCCGGCTTTACTTACATTTTTGCAATAATAATATGTAACAAGGAGAATATTACATGGCAAAATTCCAATCCAGCCAGATTAGAAACATCTGCCTTCTCGGCCACGGCGGTGACGGCAAGACCTCGCTTACCGAAGCAATGCTTTATCTTGCAAAGGTAACCGACCGTTTAGGTAAAACCGCCGACGGCAATACGGTTTCCGACTTCGACCCGGAAGAAATAGCCCGCGGTATTTCAATCTCCACCTCCCTGTCCAACCTTGTATGGAACGGGAAAAAGATAAATATACTTGACACTCCGGGATACCTTGACTTTGTAGGCGAAATAAAACAAGCCCTTGCGGTTGCCGACTCGGCAATCTTTGTGGTTGACGCCAAGTCCGGCCTTAAAGTGGGTACCGAGCTTGGTTGGGAATATGCCGGCAACTTACCCAAAGCAGTTTTCGTTAACAAAATAGACGACGAAAATGCTCATTTTGAAAACGTGTTCGGAAACCTCAGAGAAACCTTTGGCAGTACCGTTTGCCCGGTATTTGTCCCCTTTGCCGAAGGAACTGCCGACATAGGCTTTTACAATCTGCTTTCCGAAAAAGCATATAAGTTCGACAAAGCCGGAAAGGCTGTCGAATGCGAACTTCCCGCAAAATATGCCGATAAGATGGAAGAATACAAGGCAATAATCAGCGAATCCCTTGCCGAAACGTCGGAAGAATTGATGGAAAAATTCTTTGCCGAAGAGCCCTTTACCCATGAGGAAATTATAGACGCTCTCAACAAAGGACTTTTTACCGGATCCATAACCCCGGTGTTTGCCGGCTCGGCTACCACCCTTGCAGGGGTTACCGCCCTCATGGACATGATTGCCTCCTCCTTCGTTTCTCCTTTAGACAGGGCAAAGCATGCTGCCATAGACGATTCGGGCAAGGAAACCGAATTAACCCTTACCGAAGCTGGCGAAACCGCCCTCTTTGTGTTCAAAACCTCTGTGGACAACTTCGGCAAAAAGTCCTACTTCAAGGTAATGAACGGCACTTTGAAGAAGGATACCATACTGCTTAACAAAACCTCGGGCCAGTCGGAAAAAATCGCCCGCATTTTAACCTGCGTTGGTAAGAAGGAAACCGAAACCGACGAGCTTGCCTACGGCGACATAGGCTATACTGTTAAGCTGATTAACACCAACACCTCTGCAACCCTTGCCTCCAACGGCTTTACCTATAAATTCCCCGAGATTAAATATCCCACCCCCTACCTCTGCATGGCGGTTGTTCCCAAAGCCAAGGGCGACGAGGATAAGATTTCCACCGGTATCGCCAAACTTATGGAAGAAGACCGCACCATTAAATACGAAAACAACATGGAAACCAAGCAGATCTGCCTTTACGGCCTTGGTGAAGCCCATCTTTCGGTTATTACTTCAAGGCTTAAAGCCCGCTTCGGCGCCTCGGTTGACCTTGAAACACCGAAAATTCCCTACAGGGAAACCATAAAGAAGAAGGCATCGGTAGAAGGCAAGCATAAAAAGCAGACCGGCGGCCACGGCCAGTACGGTCATGTTAAGATTGAATTTTCACCCGGGGAAAAGGAAGAGCTGGAGTTTACCGAATCGGTATTCGGCGGCGCTGTTCCCAAGAACTACTTCCCCGCAGTTGAAAAGGGACTTCAGGAATCACTGCAGAAGGGTGTCCTTGCCGGCTACCCGGTTATAAGAATAAAAGCAAACCTTTTCGACGGTTCCTACCATCCCGTTGACTCTTCGGAAATGGCATTTAAGATTGCCGCATCCTTGGCTTTCAAGGAAGGTATGAAGCAGTGCGCACCCGTTCTGCTTGAACCTATCGGCACCCTTAAGGTGCTTATCCCCACCTCCATGTCGGGCGACATTATGGGCGACCTTAACAAGCGCCGCGGCAGGATTATGGGCATGAACGAGTCTGACAAGAAGGGCTACACGGTTATAGAAGCCGAAGTACCCATGGGCGAAATGCTTACCTATACCATACAGCTTAGGGCTATGACCCAGGGCAGAGGAAGCTACACCTTTGAATTTGCCCGTTATGAGGAAGCCCCCAGTGAAGTTGCCACAAAGGTAATAGAAGCTGCAAAGAAGGAAGCCGAAGAAGAATAATTGCCCCAAATCAGCCTATAGAATTTATAATATATAACCTGTTTACACCCAATCAAAGCGAGGTATTAATATGAAAGTTAGCTTACTAAGCAAGGTGATGCTCCTTACGCTATCCGTATTGCTTGTGTTCGGACTCATCGCCTGTGCTCCGCAGGGTTCGCTGGACGAAGGAATAATAAATTCGATCCATATCAGCGACGGATCGGACGAAATAAGCGATACCACTTCCGAAGACGAAGTGTCTGTCCCCGAAGGAACCGCCCATCCCCCGGTTATTACCGGTATATTCAACGTAACCCCCACCCAGGTGATTATTACAGGCACCTGTGACGAGGGCTGCAGCGTAACCATTACCGACGGGGAAAAGGACGTAACCGTTCAGTCAATTGAAGGCTATTTCGTTGCGGAATTTTACATTGCCTCCGACGTGGCCTTTACCATCCTGTCGGCTACCGCCCATTCAGAAGAACTCGAAACCAGCCCCATAACCTCTTTCCGTGCCGACTATAAATCCACCGCCATGAAGCGGATAGACGGTCTTGGAGTAACCATGGGGGTAAATTCCCACTTTTACTATGACACCGAGCTTGAATATTATGTGGGAAGATCAACCCTCCTTACCCAGACACAAATAAAGAATTTCAAAAACTATGTAAATTCCCGCTACACCGCCTTTAAGAACAGAGCTGGCAACGCCGACGTCAAACTGGTTTATGTCCTTATCCCCAACCGCATAACCATATACCCCGAAGTTCTTGCGGAGGGAACCCAGAAGGAAACCTATAAAACCCGTTACGACCAGATTGCCGAGGCTCTTGCGGACACCAATGCGGTGGTTTTAGACATGGCCGACGCTTTTAAAGCGGCAAAGGAGAATGGGCAGAAGGTTTACTACAACACTGACAACCATCTCACCGAATACGGCGGATACCTCGTTTATAAAGCTATATGCGATCTTATGACCGAAAAGTTCCCCGCTGCGGCGGCAAGAGACCTTGAATCCGAGTTTACTTCAAACACCTCGGTGCTCAAGGGCGGCAACACCGCAAGGCATCTTGGGGTTGACATTAATGTGGTTAAGGAAACTTCCACCCTTTACACCCCCAAATTCAGCCTTAATATCGGCAGAGAGGACTCCTCTGTTACCACTTCCAGCGGTTATATAAAGAACTTTGCCAAATATGCCTCCAACGACTCAATGTATCTGGCAACCGGTAAAGAATCTCTTTCAACCCGTCTGCTGTTTGCCACCAACCGCACCAATCTTCCCTGTGCTTTGATATACAGAGACGATTTTGCAGTGTCATTCTCGGACATTCTTGCCGAAAGGTTTAACAAGGTGCTCCTTGCCCAGTCCGGCGACTTTACCATTAACATGACCGACGCTCAGCGTTACACCGGTATAAACCAGCAGACCGGCGCCAACAACACCACCGTTGACTATATCTTCATTATCGTCAGCGAATCCAACTTAGGCAGCATAATCGGTTCATAAATAACTTCGCCTTTAAAAACCCCGCTTTGCGGGGTTTTTTGTGTGGTAATTTTCTATAACACTTTTACTTAAGTTCCACCTTTATTTGCATTTTTATTTCCCGCTTTACATAATAAGCATGAATGGTTGACCGGCGAAAATGGCGATTTGTTTGGATTTTTGTCGAAATAAATCTAATTTTATTTAATTTTGGCTACCATTTATTCCTTTTTATGGCATTTTTCTATTGCATTTTATAAAAATATGTGGTAAAATATGGCTATACTAAAGAGGGAAGGATAAGGATATGGATAACAATCAAACAAAAGCGAAAGTGATTTTAGTCGATTCGTCAAGCGAGTTCCGCACCCAGTGTGCCGCCCAGCTTCGCAAACACGGCATTGAAATCGTAGCAGAAGCTGCCGAAAAAAATGAGGCCTTTGCCAAGATAGCACGATACAAGCCGCAGGTAGTCCTATCCGAGCTATACATAGGCAAGTTCGACGGCGTGCAGCTTATACGCAACTGCAAAAAGCAGCTTGGTGACGCTTTTCCGGCATTTATAATGCTTGCGTCTTTTAACAACCAGAATCTTTTTGAAGAATGTGTCGAAGCGGGGGCTGCTTACTGCATGATTAAGCCTCTTGATTTCACATTCCTTGCCGAAAGAGTGATAAGGTTGGCTGAAAAAGGCAGAAGAAGGGGAATGGCGAACGTGCCAGGCGACTTCGACCTTGAAAGTCAGGTTACCAAAATAATTCACCAGATAGGGGTTCCCGCCCACATAAAAGGATATCAATACCTCCGGACCGCTATAATAATGGCGATAAACGACACGGATATTATAAATTCGGTGACCAAAGTATTATACCCTACGGTGGCTAAACAGTATTCCACCACCTCCTCAAGGGTTGAGCGGGCTATACGCCATGCTATTGAGGTGGCCTGGGACAGAGGGGATTTAGACGTGTTAAACTCCTTTTTCGGCTATACTGTCCAAAACTCACGGGGAAAGCCCACCAACAGCGAATTTATTGCAATGATTGCCGACAATTTACGGTTAAAGAACAAAGCCCTTACCGTTTGACATACAGAAAAAACGACTTGACATAATATGAGAACGATATAAACGCTCCGGGAAATAATGCCGGAGCGTTTTGTCAATTTTAATTGACTTGACAAGCCCGGTGTGATATATTTAATCAAAGACAAGTTTTATGGAGGAAAATATATGCATTCCAAGGAATTTTGCTTTTCGGTTATACCCGCTGTCAGGGTGTCATCGAAAGTCAAGCCCGAAATACGCCTTTATTCCGAAACGGCGGACGGAGTGAGAATTGGTGTTTACAAAGGTGAAAACCTTCTGAAAAAATACATTTTCGCCCTTGAAAAGGGAATTGTCAGAAGTGTGTTTATCGATCTTTCCTATGCTTCCGGCGACATTACCCTTGTGTTTGACTACCTTAAAGGCGAAAAAGTTGTTCACACCGAAAATTACGCTTATCAGGTGGTGGACACCTCCCTGCCTTCCACAACCCTTATGGATGGCTGCTGGGTTTCTATTTACCACTGGAGCGAAGACGAGGGAAGATATTTTAACAAAGCCCTTAAAACAATGAACGACGAGGATTTTAAAGACCATATCCGGGCAATGGCTCCTGTGGGAATTAAAGGTGTTATTATTCAAAACGTATTTGATTCCACAGCCTACGCCGGCAGCCACGACATGAAAAACACCGGCTACGACGGCAAGGCTTTTTATCCTTCCAAGCTCTACCCCGGCAGGGTTGAAATTACCGCCAAAGACCCGGTGGAGGCTATACTTTCGGCTGCCGACGAATGCGGCATGCATGTTCTGGTAGGCGTGGGACTTTACGCCTGGTTTGACTTTTCTCCCGAATCCCTTAAATGGCACAAGGAAGTTGCCACAGAGCTTTATGAAATGTACGGCCATCATAAGTCCTTTTACGGCTGGTATATATCCGAGGAAATTTTCGGCGCATTGTATGCCGAATGGGACAGGGTGCCCTATGAAAAATACACGGATATAGCCGACTTTTTCAGGGAATTCAAGGCTTTTGTCAAAAACCTCACCCCCACAAAGCCGGTTGCTCTTGCACCCAACAACATTAACTTTCAGTATTACGAAAGAGAATGGCAGACAATTCTTCCCAATATAGACATTCTCATTCCCTTTGCATTTGCCAGAGACCTTGAGCATCTTAACGTTATCGACATTAAGCGGATCTGCGAGGAATGCGGCACCCATATGTGGGTGGATATGGAGGTTTTCCAAAACCCCTTCCCTAACGGACTTATTCCCAAAGGCATTGACGAGCTTATTAAGGAAATACGCATTTATGACGACGTGGAGCAGATTTACGGCTACCAGTTTACCGGAATGCTCAATCCCCCCGAGTCCCCCTTTGATTTAGGTGGAGAACCTGCTAAAAATCTTTATAAGGGTTATAAAAAATATTACGACGAATTTTTAAGCGAGCAAAACAAAAAGTAAACATCAAAAACCCCGGCGTAGTATCTGCCGGGGTTTATTTTACGGGAAAACTGTATTTACAACGCCATTTTCTCTGCTTTGGCCTTGACAAGGCCCCGTTTGATAAGCTCTGACAACAGCTTTTCCTCATTCTTTTCATCCATGGTTGTAAGGGGAAGGCGGAAGGTTTTTTCGCATATCCCCATATAGTAAAGGGCGGTTTTAACCGGGATGGGGTTGGTTTCGCAAAACAGCAGACTTTCAAGGGGGGTAAGCTCCTTTTGCATTTCGGCCGCACGTTTTATATCCCCTGAAATAAAAGCCAGATACAGCTTTTTAAGCTTTTTGGGGACGATATTTGATGCCACCGAAATCAATCCGCTGCCGCCCAAAGACAAAAAGGGTAATATAAGCTCGTCGGAACCAGAATAAAACCACAGTCTGTCTTTACACAGCGCAACCGACTTGGCAAAGGCGGTAAGGTCACCGTTAGCCTCCTTAACCCCGGTTATACGGGGGATTTCGGAAAGCTCAAGGTATTGCTCGGGGATTATGTTATACCCTGTCCTTGAGGGAACATTATAGACGATTATGGGTTTATCGGTACAGGCGGAAATTTCCTCATAGCATTCGACCAACCCCTTTTTGGTGGTTTTATTATAATAGGGGGTTACCACCATAAGGGCGTTTACGCCCACCTGACAGGCATATTCCGAAAGGCGGCAGACGGTTTTAATATCGTTTCCGCCCGTTCCGGCAATAACCGGCACCCTGCCTTTTGCCTGTCTGACGGCAAACTCTATAACCTGTTTTTTCTCCTCAAAAGACATAACCGGCGCCTCTCCGGTGGTGCCGCACACCACAAGGGCGTCAATACCGTTGGTAAGCTGGAACTCTATAAGGCGGCCAAAAGAAACAAAATCTATCCCATCCCTTGAAAAAGGCGTAACAAGCGCTGTGGCAATTCCTTTGAACACAGGGGGGTTGTTCATAATATTTTTCCTTTCATATAAAATTGCTTGAATATTGACTTAATGTGTAATATAATTGGTATATTCATTTATACAGTTTATTCGGGAGATAACCTACATGCCAAATACACCTGATTTGATGCTTCGTTCCTCATACCACTATGACCTCCCCCCGGAGCTTATTGCCCAGACACCCATTGAAAAGCGGGATACGTCAAGGCTGCTTATTCTTGACAGAAGCACCGGTAAGATTGCTCATACGGTTTTTGGGGATATTATAAACTACCTTAATCCCGGCGACGCCCTTGTTATAAACGACACAAAGGTTATTCCCGCAAGGATTTACGGGACAAACCCCGGCCATTCTGGAAAAGTGGAAACCCTTCTTCTTGAGCGGGATAACGGTGACGTGTGGAAATGCCTTGTAAAACCCGGAAAAAAGGCTAAAATAGGCGACACCCTTGTCTATTCCGATAAAATGAAGGGGATTGTGGAGGAAATAGCAGACGAGGGGATAAGGAAAATCCGCTTTGTGTATGAAGGCAATTTTCTTGAAATTCTTGAGGAAATCGGCTCCATGCCGTTACCCCCGTATATAAAGGAAAAACTAAACGATAAAAACAGATACCAGACGGTGTATGCAAAGCATGAAGGCTCGGCAGCGGCCCCCACCGCAGGACTTCACTTTACGCCGGAACTTTTGTCCGAAATAGAGAAAAAAGGGATAAAGGTTATCCGCACCTGCCTGCATGTGGGGCTGGGGACATTTAGGCCGGTAAAGGAGGATAATATCCTTGACCATAAAATGCATTATGAAAAAATCACCCTTTCCCAGTCGGCGGCAGACCAGATAAACGCCGTAAAACAATCGGGGGGACGCATTATCGCCGTAGGCACCACCTCCTGCAGACTTCTTGAAAGCTGCGGCAATGACGAGGGAAGGGTTGTCCCCTTTGAGGGGGAAACGGGGATATTTATATATCCTTCCTATAAGTTCAAGGTTATTGACGGACTTATAACAAATTTCCACCTTCCCGAATCCACCCTTATAATGCTTGTAGCCGCCTTTGCGGGATACGACAACACCATGACCGCCTATAAACAGGCGGTGGAGGAAAAATACCGCTTTTTCTCCTTTGGCGATGCCATGTTCATTTGTTAAAAATACACCCTCCGGCAGCAGCCGGAGGGTATGTTTTTATATTAAATAATAAATAATACCGTAATATGTTGAATTATTTATAATTCAATGATATAATAATCAGACAAAGCAGGCTAAAGTGGGAAGGATATGGAAAACAAGAAAAAGGCAGTAGTTTTGGGCGGACAGACCGCCTCCGGCAAGTCGGCCCTTTCCCTTAATCTGTGCGATATGTTTGACGGCGAAATAATATCCGCCGACTCGATGCAGGTTTACCGGGGAATGGATATCGGCACCGCCAAGCCGGAAAAGGAGGATTTGTCAAGGGTAAGGCACCATCTTATCGATATACTTGACATACACCAGAAATTTTCCTCCGCCGATTTTGTAAGTTTAGCCACCATGGCCCTTGAGGATATAACCTCAAGGAATAAAATCCCCTTTGTTACCGGGGGGACAGGCCTTTATGCCGAAATGCTGTTTAATTCCTTTTCCCTTGTGGAAAATACATCAGATGAAAGTATCAGACAAAGCCTTTGGGAAAGGGTAAAAACCGAGGGAAACGAAAAACTGTATGAGCTATTAAATTCAATAGACCCCGAAACCGCCCAAAAAGTCCACCCCAACAACACCAAACGCCTTGTTAGATACCTTGAAATATTTTATGCCACGGGTTTGACACCCACGGAAATAAACATTCAAAACAACTCGGGAGACAGAAGGTTTGAGCCATTGTATATCTGCCTTTATTCAGATGACAGGGAGTATATATACTCCCGCATAAATGCCCGGGTTGACGAAATGTTTGAAAAAGGGCTGGTTGACGAGGTTTATTCCCTTTATCAAAAGGGCCTTGAACACACCCCCACCGCCTCTGCCGCCATAGGTTATAAGGAGCTTTTTCCCTATTTTAAAGGTGAAATTACCCTTACACAGGCAAAAGAGAACATAAAGCAGAATTCCCGCAATTATGCCAAACGCCAGCAAACCTATTTTAAACGGATTAAGGGCGTTATCTTTGTTGATATAACAAGCGAAAATTACCCAAACAGGGTTTCTGATTTAATAAAGGAATTTGTTGAAAACTGAAAGTTATTCGAAAGGTATGGTTGAAGCTTGAAAAACCTTACCAAAAACATTATCATAGCCATTGCCGCCTTGACCTTTATGGCTTATGCGGCGATTCAGATTTCTCTTTCGGTAGGGGATATGGTGGAGGTGGAGTCTGCGGTTTATTCCTCCTCGGTTAAAACAATCCCCCTAAATGCCTATATATTCCGTGACGAGCGTCCGGTGATGACAGCCGGGCAGGGTTCGGCCTGCTATTTTTACGCCGACGGCGAAAAGGTGTTTAAAAACGCCGAAATACTTAAAATCTACTCCCTTGAAAGCGATGCAAAAATTCAGGAGGAGATTAATGAATTAAATAAAAAAATTTCTCTTCTTGAAAAATCCAACATAACCAAAAACTATTCCACCACCGACCTTGAGGCCCTTGATTCCTCAATAGCCTCAAAGATACACGCCATTATATCTTTAGTGGGAACCGGATCTCTTGACATGGCGGCGTTGAACGAGGATGACCTGCTTATCCTTATGAACCGCCGGTCAGCGGTTATATCCGGCGCCGGTGGCTATGATTACGTTATTGATGCATATAAAAGCAAAATTTCTGAGCTTAATTCCCGCATGACGGGCCAGTCATCATCGGTATATACAGATATTACGGGTTATTTTTATTCCAACACCGACGGGTATGAAAATATTTTCACCATGGATTTACTTAACCGGCTTACGCTGGAGGAGTATTATTCCCTTGAGTCTAAAATGCCGGACGAGGCCTTGTTTTCCCAGTCAAAGGGTAAAATAGTTACCTCGGTGAAATGGTATATTACCGTATCCCTTGACAAAAGGACAATATCAAAGCTAACCGATAAAAAACCCGCAAACTACAAATATGAAATAAGGTTTCCCTATTCCGACAATCAAACCGTTAAGATGAAGCTGGAAAAAGTGGTTTCGCAAACCGACTACGATTATGCGGTTATGGTTTTTTCCTCCGACGTTCAAATAGAAGGCTTCAACTACACCCGCACCCAGCCGGTGGAGATTGTTTATGAATATTACACCGGGCTTAAGGTGCCCATGTCGGCCATAAGGGTGGTTGACGGGGTTACCGGTGTTTACATTCTTGACGGAAATGTGGTTAAATTCAAATCCGCCACGGTGTTAAACGAGGAAAACGGCTATTGTATCTGCGCTCTTCCCGACAGCAACGATGTAAATGTCATTTCCAAAACAAAAATTTCGCTGTATGACCCGGTTATTGTTGCGGGCAAGGGCTTATACGAGGGGAAGATTATAAAATGACGGCAACTTTTGAAGAAATACAAAATAATATAAACGATATACAGTCATTTTTAAACGGCAGAGCCACTCTGCTTGCCGCCACCAAAACCATACCTGCCGAAATTATCAACGCAACCTACGACATGGGAATAAGGGTGATAGGCGAAAACCGGGTTCAGGAGCTTGTGGAAAAGTATCCCCTCCTTGACAAACGGTTTGAAATTCACTTTATAGGCAGACTGCAGCGGAATAAAGTAAAATATATAATAGACAAGGTTTCCCTTATCCATTCCCTTGATTCCATATCCCTTGCCAAGGAGATTGACAAACAGGCGGCAAAGGCGGGCAAAGTGCAAAACTGCCTTATTGAAATTAATTTAGGCAGCGAGGAAAACAAGGGAGGAATCACTCTTGACGAAACCGAAAGCTTTATCGAGCAGTTGAAAATATTCCCAAATATAAGGATAAAAGGCCTTATGGGCGTAGTGCCGGCAACGGGGGATGAGGTAAAAAATATTTATTTTTTTACAAAAATAACCCAGAAATTTATTGACATCAGGTCAAAAAATGTGGATAATAATATCATGGATAAAAGTGCAATGGAAATCCTTTCCCTAGGCATGACAGGCGATTACAGGCAGGCCGTGGAATGCGGCTCCAATCTTGTCAGAATAGGCGAAGGCATTTTCGGAAAGCGGAACTGAAAAATAAGCGTATTTTGGTCAAAAGGGCTTGGACAAAGCTTTTTTGACCATAACGGTAATAAATTAACAAAATATTTTGGAGGTATATATAATGGGTATCATGAACCGTTTATCCGACCTTTTTAAGGGCGAAAACGAGTATGTTGACGAGTTCAAGGAAGGCTATGACGAAGAGGAAACCGAACAGGAAACCGTATCGGCTCCTACTGCCACGGCATCAAAAATGAGCGGCGGGCTTGCCTCATCCTCCTCCCTTGAAATGAAGGTCTGTAAACCCGAAAAATACGAAGACGTAACCAAAATCGCAACCCATCTTCTTGAACGCAGAACGGTTGTATTAAACCTTGAAGATGCCAATAAGGAAACCATAATAAGAATAATCGACTTCCTTTTCGGCGTAACCTTTGCAATTAACGGCCAGCTTAAGCGGGTAGCATCCTCTACTTATGTCATTACTCCCCCCAATGTGGAGGTAACAGGCGAACAGAAAGAAGCGGAAGGAATGCCGGGATCAACCCAAGCCCCCAAGAATAAACCCAGAGAACTCTTTTAAGAGCCGGTGATTTGATTTGAACTTCATTTATCTTATAATGTCAACGGTTTTGCTGTATTTGTCTGCCCTCAGCCTTATGATTGTAATTAGGGTGATATATCCCCTTTTTGCCGCAGAGGAAGGGCCGGCCTATTCCTTCATATATGCCACCACCGAACCGGTGATAATGCCGGTGAGATCGGTGCTTGACAGGTCGGAGGTTTTTTCGGCAATACCCGTAGATTTTTCAAGCATATTTGCATTTATAATACTTTTTATGGTAAGAGGGTTATTGACTCTTCTTGTCTGAATTTAATTTGCCTATTTTTTAGGAGGTTCATATATGCTCGCTCCACACGAACTTAAAAACAAAACCTTTAAAAAAACCATGCGCGGCTACAACCCCGCAGAGGTAGATGACTATATTGAATTTCTTATCGATACCTACACCAACCTTTACCGTGAAAACAGCGAGCTTGAAAGAAAGCTTAAGATAGTTGTGACCAATCTTGACGAGATTAAAGAAGAAGAAGAAGCTATCCGTTCAACCCTTCTTAAATCCCAAAAGCTTGGGGAAAAAATTATCAGAGACGCTAACGAAAAGGCCGAGGTTATAATCAATTCCATAAAGGACCGCTGCGACGCCATTATTGCCGACTTCCGCAACCAGCTTGCCGAAGAAAAGAAGGAAATGTGGAAGCTGCGCACCAAAATCCTTGACTTCAAAAAGAACATATACGATTTATATCGAGACCATATTGAGGAACTCCAGTCCATATCTGTTAACGAGCTTGAGGATATAGTCCTCCCCAACGAAGCCGAAATAGTAAATAAGATTTTCGTGGACGTAAAATCAGCAATTCAAAAGGAAATTGCCGAAAACCAAAAGAGGCAGGAGGATGAGGACTTAAACGCCATCCCCATAACCAAGCCTTCAAAAATTTCACAAGTTTCCGACGAAGAATATATAGAAATGCTTTCGAAAAAGCAGTCCGAAACCGATACTCTGCCTGCGGAGGAAATTGCGGCAGAAGAAGAAACCGAAGACCAACCGGTTAACAGTAATACGGCAAAGGAAGAGGCTACATCAAAGGAATAATCGAAAGGTAATATCAAGTCATGCGCGATTATAAAGACACTTTAAATTTGCCCTCAACCGGATTTCCGATGAGGGCTAATCTTACTAATAAGGAACCTGAAACAAATAAGAAATGGGAAGAACAAAACCTGTATAATCTTGTTCAGGAAAAAAACAAAGGTAACAAAACCTTTATACTTCACGACGGCCCTCCCTTTTCCAACGGCAACATTCACATGGGAACGGCCTTAAACAAGGTTTTAAAGGATTTTATAGTCAAATCCAAATCCATGTCGGGCTACCGTGCCCCCTATGTCCCCGGCTGGGACAACCACGGCATGCCCATTGAGTCGGCCATAATAAAGCAAAGCAAGCTGGACCGGAAGAAAATGTCCATTCCCGAATTCCGCAAGGCCTGCGAGGACTTTGCGGCCAATTTTGTGGACATTCAGCGCACCTCCTTTAAGCGGCTGGGAATATTAGGGGATTGGGACAACCCCTATCTCACCATGTCCCCTGCTTTTGAGGCAAAGGAAATTAAGGTTTTCGGTGAAATGTTCAGAAAGGGCTACATTTACAAGGGTCTAAAGCCCGTTTACTGGTGCCCCAAGGACGAAACCGCTCTGGCCGAGGCCGAGATTGAATACAGCGATTCACCCTGCAATTCCATATACGTTAAGTTTTTGGTCAAGGACGACAAGGGAAAGCTTAACGGAATTTGCGATATATCCAAAACCTATTTTGTAATCTGGACCACCACCCCCTGGACACTCCCCGGAAATATGGCTATAGCCTTAAATCCCAGGGAAAATTATTCGGTGGTGGCGGCAAACGGCGAATATTATATAATAGCCACACCTTTGCTTGAATCCACCATGTCCGCCGCAGATATAAAGGATTACCAAACCGTAGGGGAATTTGAAGGCAGCTTCTTTGAATATATGACCGCCTTCCACCCCTTCCTTGACCGTGACTCCCTTATCTGCAACGCCGACTATGTAACTATGGACAGCGGCACCGGCTGCGTTCACACCGCTCCCGGCTTTGGCGCAGACGACTATTTCACCGGATTGAAATACAACATAAAATTTGTGGTGCCGGTGGATGACAGAGGATACCAGACCGGCGAAGCCGGCAAGTTCGCCGGAATGTTCTATGAAGATTCCAACAAGGCCATTATGGAGGACCTTAAGGAAACCGGCGCATTGTTTGCCGAAAGCAAGCTGGTTCACCAGTATCCCCATTGCTGGCGGTGCAAAAACCCCATAATCTTCAGAGCAACCCCCCAATGGTTCTGCTCGGTAGAGGCTTTCAGGGACAAAGCCATTGCCGCCTGCGAACACGTTGACTGGATACCCAAATGGGGCGGAGAACGCATGGTTTCTATGATAAAGGAACGTGCCGACTGGTGCATATCCCGCCAGAGGCACTGGGGACTCCCCATTCCCGCTTTCTACTGCAAGGACTGCGGCGAAATTATATGCGACGAAAAGACGATAGATAAAGTTTCCGAAATTTTCGCAAAGGAAGGCTCCAACGCCTGGTTTGCCAAAACCGAAAGCGAGCTTTTACCCGAAGGCTATGTCTGCCCCAAGTGCGGCGGAAATCACTTTGTTAAAGAAACCGATACCCTTGACGGCTGGTTCGACTCGGGTTCCACCCACTATGCGGTGCTGGGTAACGACGAGAATTTATCCTGGCCTGCCGACTTATATCTTGAAGGGGCCGACCAGTATCGTGGCTGGTTCCAGTCCTCCCTGCTGACTGCCGTCGGCTCGCAGGACAACGGAGCTCCCTACAGACAGGTACTCACCCACGGCTGGACTGTGGACGGGGAAGGCAAGGCCATGCACAAGTCATTGGGCAACACCATTGCTCCCGAGGAGATTGTAGGCAAATACGGCGCCGATATGCTTAGAATGTGGGTTGCCGCCTCGGACTACACCTCCGATGTCAGAGTTTCGGACGAAATATTCAAACAGCTTTCGGAATCCTACCGCAAAATAAGAAACACACTCCGCATACTCCTTGCCAACCTTGGCGACGGCAACGACTTTTTGCCCGACCGGGATTATGTTTCCGCCGATAACCTTAAAACCCTTGACAAATGGCTGCTTGCCAAGCTGAACAGGCTTGTTAAGCTGGTTAACGAATCCTATAACAGCTATGAATTCCATATAATATACCATGAAATCCACAACTTCTGCTCCATTGAACTTTCCAAGATTTATGTTGACATAACCAAGGACAGAATGTATTGCGAGAAGAAGGATTCGGTATCTCGCAGGGCTGCCCAGACGGTTATGTATGAAGCGGCATCGGCTTTAATACGAATGCTGGCCCCCATACTTTCCTTCACCGCAGAAGAAGCGTGGAGCTATCTCCCCCACTCGGCAAACGACAACACCCAAAGCGTATTTTTAAACAACCTTCCCCAATACAGAAAAGACTTTGAGTTTGACGAAGCCGAGGAAAGCTACGACAAGCTGTTTGTCTACCGTGACACGGTGCTGAAAGCCCTTGAAGAAGCCAGAGTAGCCAAAACCATAGGCAAGCCACTTGACGCAGACGTGGTGCTTTCGGTGGCTGCGGGCGGCGACAGCGATGTACTGAAGGTCTTTGAGGACCATAAAGACGACCTTGCCGAAATATTTATCACCAGCAAGGCGGAAATTTCTACCGACACCCCCCAAGAGGGAACCTTCTACGACGACCTTGCCAAGCTGTATGTGGCCGTTACCCCTGCCAAAGGGGAAAAATGTGTCCGCTGCTGGAAGATAGGCGAAGGTTTTAAAACCGACGAGGATGGACAGCATCTCTGCCCGAGATGTAAGAACGCAGTATGTTAGCCTTTTTTGTGATATTTGGCGTTGTGGTGCTTGACCAGTTCACCAAGTTTTTGGTGCGGCTGTATATGGAAGTTGGCGACAGCTTTACCCTAATCCCCGGGGTTATGAATATAACCTATGTGGAAAACGACGGCGCCGCCTTTGGTATGCTCGACAACGCAAGATGGCTGTTTATGATAGTCTCGGCTGTTGCCATTGTGGCTATCGTAGTATTTCTGCGCAAGCACGGCAGCCGGCACACGCTGCTTACCCTTTCTTTGTCCTTTATTGCCGGCGGCGGTATCGGAAACATGATAGACCGCACCTTTGTAACCGATGTCAACGGAACACACGTTGTAACCGACTTTTTTGAAACCGCCTTTATGGATTTTGCAGTATTCAACGTGGCCGACTCGTTTATTACCGTAGGGGCTATACTCCTTGGAATTTATATAATATTTATCGAACCTAAAGTAGAAAAGAAGTTGAAAGCCGCCGCAGCTGCCGCTGCGGCGGACAATGACGAAAATACCGATTATCCCGAATACGATGATTTGAAAGACAATTAGGAAAAAATGAAAACTACCACACTTACAACCAACGAAAATACAGCCGGGGTTAGGCTGGACCTGTATATAAGCGAAAACCTTGAAATCAGCCGTTCTCTTACCCAGACGCTTATTATTGATGGCAAGGTAAGGGTTAACGGCTGTCCTTGTTCTAAAAACTACCGGATAAAGGGCAACGAAACCGTTGAAGTAACCATACCTGACCCTAAAAACCTTGATGCATCACCCGAAGATATTCCGGTAAATATAATTTATGAGGACGAACACCTTCTTGTGGCCGACAAGCCCAAGGGAATGGTGGTTCATCCCGCCCATGGCAACGAAAAAGGAACCCTGGTAAACGCCCTGCTTTACCACTGCGAAGGCAGACTGTCGTCTATAAACGGCGTGGTCAGGCCGGGGATAGTCCACCGGATCGACAAGGACACTTCGGGCCTGTTAATTGTAGCCAAAACCGACGATGCCCATAACGGTCTGGCGGTTCAGATAGCAAACCATGTCTTTACCCGCAGATACGAGGCAATATGCGACGGAGTCATTAAAGAGGATTCCGGAACAATAAATCTTCCCATCGGCCGCAGCGACACCGATCGTAAAAAGATGGCGGTTAACGCCAAACGCTCCAAGGAAGCAATAACCCATTTTAAGGTTATAAAGCGCTACAAGAGATATACCCATGTGGAGCTTACCCTTGAAACCGGCCGAACCCACCAGATTAGGGTTCATCTTGCCAACATGGGCCACCCGGTCACCGGGGACAATGTTTACGGCAAGGCCAAAAACCCCTTCGGTCTTGAGGGACAATGCCTGTTTGCAAGATACATTTCATTTATACATCCCATATCCAAAAGGACATTATCCTTTGAGGCATCCTACCCGGATTATTTTGTAGAAACCCTTGAAAAGCTTGAAAAAGCTTATTCGGAATAACTGACCATCAGTTGGCGGAGGAAAACATGGACTCCACAAAAAAGAAATTTTTAACCTTAAAAGCTGCCGAAATGCGACGGCTTATAATCGAGGCGGTGTATCACGCCCAAAGCGGACACCCCGGCGGCTCCCTTTCCAGCGCAGACATACTGACCTATCTTTATTTTGATAAGATGAACGTGTCACCGTCAAACCCCCGTGACCCCGAACGGGACAGGTTTGTCCTGTCCAAAGGCCACTGCTGCCCGGCTTTATATTCGGCGCTGGCTCTTTCGGGTTATTTCCCCGTGGAAGACCTTAAAACCTTCCGCCACCTGGGATCCCATCTTCAGGGCCACCCCGACATGAATAAAACCAACGGTGTTGAAATGTCCACCGGTTCATTAGGTCAGGGCTTTTCCGCCGCCTGCGGCATGGCAGCGGCCGGAAAGGTTTACGGCAAGAACTACCGGGTATATACCATCCTGGGGGACGGCGAATGCGAAGAAGGCCAGGTTTGGGAGGCTGCCATGTTTGCGGCCCACTACAAGCTTGACAATATAACCGCTTTTCTTGACTTTAACGGCTATCAGATTGACGGGGCCATTCAGGACGTGTTGAACCCCACCCCCTTTGACGAAAAGTTTAAGGCCTTTGGCTGGCATGTGGAAGTAATAGACGGCCACGACTTTGACCAGATTGAAAATGCGGTCAAAACCGGTGAAAAGTCGGGAAAACCCCTTATGATTATTGCCAAGACGGTAAAGGGCAAAGGGGTTTCATATATGGAAAATAATTATACCTGGCACGGCAAAGCCCCAAAAGAGGCGGAATATCTTGTCGCCTGCAAGGAACTGGACGAAAAGCTGGAACAGTTAAGGAGGGGTGAATAATGGCGGATATTGCAACAAGGGTATCCTACGGCAGAGCGCTGGTGGATTTAGGCGCAAAATACGACTTTATGGTCCTTGACGCCGACCTTTCGGGTTCCACCAATACGGGTAAGTTTGCCGAAAAATACCCCGAACGGTTTTTAAACTGCGGAATTGCCGAAGGCAATATGATGTCAATAGCAGCAGGTATCGCTGCCACCGGCATTCCCGTGTTTGCCTCCACCTTTGCCATGTTTGCAGCCGGAAGAGCCTTTGAGCAGGTCAGAAACTCCATAGGCTACCCTGCCCTTAATGTAAAGGTTTGTGCCTCCCATGCAGGTATTACCGTAGGCGAGGACGGAGCATCCCACCAGTGCTTAGAAGATATCGCCCTTATGCGGGCAATCCCGGGAATGACTATAGTTTCCCCTGCCGACGATACCGAAGCCTATGCGGCCATTGAGCCTATATTAAACCACTCTGGCCCCGTTTACTGCCGTTTGGGAAGACATCCGGTGCCGGTGGTGTTTGATCCGGCAACTTATAAATTCGAACTCGGAAAAGCCCTCCCCATAAGAGAAGGGGGCGACTGCGTGGTTTTTGCCACCGGTGTTATGGTGTCAAAAGCCATTGAGGCTTATGATATACTGAAAGCCGAGGGAATTAATATTTCGGTGGTTAATATACACACCATAAAGCCCATTGATGCCGAAACCATAATAAAATATGCAGCAAAAACCGGCAACGTGGTTACCGCAGAGGAGCATTCCACCATCGGCGGCTTAGGCTCGGCGGTATGCGAGGTGCTGGCTGAAAACCTGCCTACAAAGGTTGCCCGTGTGGGTATTCCCGACATATTCGGTCAAAGCGGCAAGGCGGGCGAACTGCTTAACTACTACGGCCTTAACGGCAACGGCATTGCCGCAAAGGTAAAACAACTGTTGGGGGTTTCAAAATGAATCCCGTAGAGCTTGATAAAAGGCTTAGGAATGCCTTTGGCACCAGTGAGGAATGGGATGCCGACGGTATTCAGATAGACCTGGGAAACGATATTAAAAAGGCGGTTGTTTCCCTTGATTTAACAAGCGATGTTATTGATTTTGCCATAAAAACCAAAGCGGATGTTGTTATAAACCATCATCCGCTATTTTTCAATGGAGTAAAAAACCTTTCTGTATCCGACAGCGTTGGAAAGCGGGCACTTTCTTGTGTAAAAAATAACATTTCGGTGCTTGCCTATCATACCTGCCTTGATATGACATCCGGCGGAGTTAACGACAGTTTATGCGACATACTGGGGATAAAAAATTTGGTGCCATTCCTTCCCTTCGGCCGGCTGGGGAGTATTGAAAATGAACTTGATTTGGATTCATTTGTCAAGCTCTGCGAAGAAAGGTTAAACACCAGGGTGCAAAATACCGTCAACTGCGGAAAGACGGTTAAAAATATTGCCGTAATATCCGGCAGCGGCAAGGATTACATTGATGATGTTTTAAAAACCGGTGCAGACACCTTTTTAACCGGCGAGGTTAACCACGCCGCCATGATTGACTGTAAGGAATATGGCCTAAACCTTGTGTGTGCCACCCATTTTGCCACCGAAAACGTGGTTTTGCCTTTTCTTAAAAAACAGCTTGGCCTTTATGTGCCGGAGGTTGAAATATATGGCCTTTGACGGATTTTTTTGCCGCGGCATATCGGGCGAACTGAACAAGACAATTTCAAATTACAGAATAGACAGAATTAACTGCCAGAACGGGACAGCCGAGTTTTCACTGTACGGCGACGGGAGTAAGAAGTTTTTATTTATATCCCTCCTTGCTTCAGCCAACTTTGTGTCCGTGTCAAATATTCCTTTTCTGGCAAACGACGCTCCCTCCGCCTTCTGCCTGCTGCTTAGAAAGCATCTTATAAACGGGCGGATAAAGGAAGTTTCACATGTAGAAAACGAAAGAATTATAAAGTTTATAATAAATTCTCCCGACGAGCTTGGGCATCTTTCCGAAAAAGTCCTCTATGCCGAAATTATGGGTAAATATTCAAACCTTGTCCTTACCAAGGGGGGAAGAATATTAGGCAGCCTGTATTCGGCAGACCTGGTTTCCTACAAGCGGGCGCTTATACCGGGGTTGGAATATGAGCTTCCTCCTGCCCAGGACAAGCTGTCGGCTAAGGATGTGGGTTTTGAAAAGTTCAAATCCTTATGCCAAATGTCTGCCGACAAGGAGGCATACCGCTTTCTTATAGACAATTTCTTTTGTTTTTCCCCCACCACCGCCTGGGAGGTGGTTTATACCGCCGCCGGCAACGGGGATTTATTAGTAGGTGAGGTTGACTGCCGAAGGCTGTATGAGTCTGTTTTAAACCTTTATGCCCTTATTGATTCGGGTTCCTTTACACCTACGGCGGTTTACAAAGACGGCAAGGCCACCGAATTTTCCTTTACCGACATACACCGCTACGGCAACCTTGAAAAAAGGTATTATCCCACCCTATGCAACCTTGCTTCATCCTTTTTCGGGGACAAGACCACCAGGGATATATTGAAAGAACGGACGGCGGATTTACAAAAGCTTATTCAAAACCGTATAAAGCGGATAGAAAAAAAAGAAGCCCTTCAGCACGAAGAGCTTGACGAATGTAAAAAGAAGGATAAATACCGGCTTTACGGGGAGCTTTTAACCGCAAACCTTTACCGGCTTAAGCAGGGGGAGGAAAAATGTGTCTGCCTTGACTGGTGCACTGGCAAAGATGTGGAAATTCCCCTTGACAAGCGCCTTTCCCCTTCCAAAAACGCCGAGGGCTTTTTTAAAAAATACCGCAAGCTTTCCAATGCCGAAAAGGTTATAGTAGGTCAGCTTGCCGAAAGCCGGGCCGAAAGGGAATACCTTGAAACGGTGCTGGATAACGTCAACCGCTGCGAAAGCATGGAGGAAGCCGAAAATATTCGGGACGAGCTGGTGCTTGCCGGTTATTTAAAGAAAAAGGACAAAAAAACCCAGCGCAAAGAGGTAAAACCCTTTGAGTATAAAACCGCCGGCGGTTTTACCGTCCGGGTAGGGAAAAACAACCTGATGAACGACGCTCTTACCAAATCGGCAGGTAAAAACGACCTTTGGTTTCATGTAAAGGATTTTCCGGGCAGTCATGTAATATTATACACCGATGGCCGGGAACCGGGGGACGATGACTACACCCAGGCCGCCTGTGTTGCGGCATACCATTCGTCGGTGCGGGGGGGCAAAAATATTCAGGTGGACTACACAAGGGTTAAGAATATTAAAAAGCCCAACGGATCAAAACCGGGGTATGTTATTTACGATAAATACTACACCGCTGTGGCCGACGGCAGTAAACTCCCCTTCTAGCCATCCAATTCCATAACACCGGCAATCCCCTCCCTTATCACAAGATCGGCTATTTTATCCGCCGGGGTGGGGGTTTTGTTTATTAAAACCAGCTTTCTGCCGCAAAAGCAGTTTATAAATGAAGCGGCGGGGTAAACGGTAAGGGACGTTCCCCCAACAATTAGCACATCCGCTTTTGAAATGGCATCTATCGCCCCGTTTATACATTCGTTGTCCAGGCTTTCCTCATACAGCACCACGTCGGGCTTGACTATGCCGCCGCAGAGGGTGCATCTGGGTATGCCTTGGGTGTTTATAATATGGTTGACGGTGTAGAAACTGCCGCAATCCATACAGAAATTGCGGTAAACCGAGCCGTGGAGTTCATATACCCTTTTGCTCCCGGCAGCCTGGTGAAGGCCGTCTATATTTTGGGTAATAACGGCCTTTAACTTACCTTCTTTCTCAAGTTTTGCAAGGGTTTGGTGGCAGGTGTTTGGCTTGGCGTCAAGATAAATCATCTTGTCCCGGTAAAATTTATAAAAAACATCCGTATGCTTTATAAAAAAGGTATGTGAAAGGATAACCTCCGGCGGGTAGTCGTATTTTTGGCTGTAAAGTCCGTCGGTGGAGCGGAAATCGGGTATTCCACTGGCGGTGGACACCCCTGCCCCGCCGAAAAAGACTATGTTTTCTGAGTCTTGGATTATTTCTTTAAGCTGTGTATTCAATATAACCACCCTATAATATAAAAATTCGTTTTACCGCTGTTAAGTAAATAGCACCGGAAAATTCAATAAAATAAGTATAACACAATGGTTTTTTCAATTCAAGAAATATAAAAAGGAGGTGGCAAAAAAATTGGCAGTTCTGCTTTCCCCGGCGGGGGATATGGAAAGCCTTAAGGCGGCAATTTATGCCGGAGCGGATGAGGTGTATTTCGGCCTTTCAGACTTTAACGCGCGAAAGGGCGCAAAAAACTTTTCTGTAAATGAGGCAAAGGAGGCCATTTTACTTTGCCGCCTGTATGGAGTCAAGGTTAATATAACGTTAAACACCCTGCTTTATGCCGGGGAATACTCTGCCGCCGTGCGGCTTGTGGAGGAAATGGAAAAGGATTTGCCTCCGGATGCCTATATTATTCAGGATATAGGCCTGGCCTATGAATTAAAGCTCAATTTTCCCCATATATCCCTTCATGCCTCGACCCAGATGCAGGTACACGGCTCTTATGGCAACAATCTGCTAAAGCGTCTCGGCTTTACCCGTATTGTGCTGGCCCGAGAGATGGCACGAGAGGATATAAAAATATTTGCGTCGTCGGGGATAGAAACAGAGGTGTTTGTCCACGGGGCGTTATGCGTTTGCCGGTCGGGGGGCTGCCTCATGTCGTCTATGATAGGCAAGCGGTCGGGTAACCGGGGTGAATGCGCCTATCCCTGCCGGATGAAATATAACGGCGGCTATCCCCTTTCTTTAAAGGACAACTGCCTTGCCGGTAAAATTCCGGATCTTATTGATATGGGGGTTGACGCCTTTAAGATTGAAGGGCGAATGAAGTCGCCCGAATACGTTTACGGCGTAACCAGGGTTTACAGAACTCTTATTGACGAAAACCGTCCCGCCACCCCGGATGAAATGAAATACCTTTCCGAACTGTTTTCAAGAAGCGGCTTTACCGACGGTTATTACACCAACCACCTGGGCAAAGGAATGTTCGGTGTCCGCACCGAGGCCGACAAGGAAAAAACAAGAAAAGCAGAAATTAACATAGCCGAACGAAAAATCCCCCTTTTCATTTCCGCTAAAGCGGAGGAGGGAAAGCCTGTTGGCCTTACTTTGTCGGCAGATGACATTAAGGTAACTGCAAAAGGCTTTGTCCCAGAAAAAGCAATATCTAAAGGGACAACAAAAGAAGAAGTATTAAAGCAGCTTACCAAGCTGGGAAACACCGTCTTTTTTGCCGAAAGGGCGGAAATTAACCCCTTTGCCGAGGGATTTTACCCGGTTTCTGCGTTAAATTCCCTGCGCAGAGAAGCGGTGGGACTGCTTGAAAAAGAGATAATAGCCAAAAATACTCCCAAAAAGCTTGATTTTACACCTATTGAAATTACTTTACCCGAAAAGTCGGATAACGGTCTGGTTTTACGCTTTGAAGGGGATATTATAAACCGGGATATTTTAAATAAAGCCAAGCGGATAGAAGTGCCGTTATGGAAGGAAAGCCTTTGGGAAGGGCTTTTGGAATACAAGGACAGACTTTCATTAATTTTGCCGGGATTTATATTTGACAGCAAAATCGACAATATAAAAAGGCTTATTAAAAAAGCTAAAGATGCCGGCATAACCCGGCTTACTCTGCCCAATTTAACCTTTATTTCCCTTTGTGACGGCTTTAAATTGCATGGAGATTTTCAAAACAACTGCCTTACCCAAAGGGCGGCAGGAGTGCTTTATGCCCTTGGTTTTGAAACGGTGTGCGCATCGCCGGAGGCTAAGACGGCAAGCTGGGAAAATGCCGAAAAAATTATTTACGGCAACATACCCCTTATGAACACCAGAAACTGTGTTATCAAAAACTGCTCGTCCTGCGTTAACGGGAAATCCTTTTACCTTACCGACCGGACAGGCGCGGCTTTTCCGGTGTTTTGCGGATATGAGCATTCCAATATAATTTACAACTCGGTTCCCCTTTGGCTGCTTGACAGACCGGTTGACTGTTCGCCGGTGATTATTTTCACCACCGAAAGCCAAAAGCGCCAGGCAGAGATAATTGATGCCTTTGAAAAGAAAAAGGCACCTGAGGGAAAATTTACACGAGGTTACGCCTGAATTTAGCCAAAACAAGTAAAAAGCCGGCATTAGCCGGCTTTTATTATTGGAATATTACGTTGTAATTTACCCCGATTTCAAGCATATAGTCTTCCAAATTGACATCCCTGCCGGGGATATAGGGCGGGGTTTCATAAAGATACAGCTTAAAAGCAATGGTCATGCTTTTTACCGAACCGGCGTCGATTATATACGAAATTGAGGCGTTTTTAATATTCATAAGCTCATGATTAGGGTTGGCAATCATGGCCGTTTCGTATATATCCATGCCTATAAGGGGAAAAAGCAAATCCTTTGGGTTTTTAAGGTAGACCTTATATCCCTTTCCCTCGGCGGTGTCAAGGTTATCTATGCCTGTGATATACCCTTTTTCGGGGACAAAGGGTTTTACAAATATCATTTTACCGAAAAACTCTTCTTCATCAACGCTTCCGGAATAGATAACTCCGTCAACGGTGGTGGTGGAAATACCGTTTTTATATTCCACCTTTACGCCGGAGGATGCCCCTAAAACCGTCTGAGTCATGGTGGCGCTGACATAGGGCGTATCCCCCGACAAGTCAACCTCATAATAGCCGTGGGCATACATAAGGGTTACGTCTTCTTCCGAAAAGGTCATTTCAAGTCTGAAGCTTTTTGCCTTGTAGGAATCCGACGATGTTACCTTATCGCAGGCATCTTTTAATGATGAAATAATGCCCTCGTCGGCGCCGTGGTCATACCCCTTTGCGCAGGACACAAGCAAAACCAAGACTATTAGGAAGAGTAATGCCTGTCTTTTCATCTGGGCACGTCTTCGCCGTTGATAAGCTTGCGGAGGTTGGATATAACGGTGGAAATATCGGAATACAGCACATAGGATTCGGAATATTCACCGTTAATCTGATACAGTACCTTAGAGGCCGACACTTTGTAGAACTTGATTTCGGTATCCTTAAGCTCGGAGTGCATGGTAAAGCGGAACAGCAGCTTGTCTTCGGTTATTTCCCCTTCGGCAGGGACATAGCTTCCTGCCCGGGTGCATTCCAGCACCGAAACGTAAACATAGCGGAAGTTCTGGGTGTGCACATAACCGTCCTTGTAGGCCACCTTGTCCATTTTGCCGTCATCGTCGGTGTCAAGGAGCTTGAAGGTGTGAACCTCGCCGCCGAATTCCATTTCAATGGTGTCAATCTTGTCGATATACATTGAAAATGCAGACCGGTCAACCAGGTCGGAAACCGTCCAGCTAAGGTAGGGAGCGGTATCGAATTTTATCTTAACAATGGTGTTGGGAGAATAGCTTACCGTCTTGCCGTCGCTGCCGGTATAGCTGACGGTGGCAAAGGCGTAATACCATTTATCCTCATCTGTTTCCCCTTTCTGGAGGGGGGAAATATAAATATAGGATTTATACTCTTTGTATTTGTAGTAGATAACCTTTTGGGGGTCGTCAAGGAAATACTTCTTTAAAAGCTCCTGAGTTTCCTCCTCGCTGCGGTCATCATTATAAACGTTGTATTCCACAACCTCGTCACCCACAAGGGTGGTTATGCCGTACAGGGTGTTGGAGAAGGTGGAAGGGTCGGGAACTGTATAGAGGGTGCCGGGCAGGATGAACTTTTGGGGTGATAAAATCTTCCATATACCCGTAACCGACTCGTTGGGGATGGCGTCCTTGCCGTCGGCATAGGCGGTAAGCTCGTCCATAACCACATATCCGTCGTCCTGGGGGGATGGGGTTATGGTAACCCTAATTGCCCGGACAGGCTTGTCATAGGTGAAGGAAACGGCATACTGCTTGTAGCTGCCTTCGCCCTGACTGAAGGCGGTTATCTTGCCCACCTCAACATAGGTCGGGGTTTCTTCTTCCTCCGATTCCTCGCCCGATTCGTCGCTGTCGCTTTGCGGATTGGGAGCATAAACCTCAATTTTTACCGACAACGGCAGGTAGGCTCCCTTGGCGGTGTCCCGCACCAGGCCGAACTTAACCGAATACTCGTTTGTTTTAATGGCGTAGTTGGTCAGGTTCATCTGGATAACCATATCCTTGCCGTCGCTTGATTTTGCTCCCACAAAGGCGGTGTTTTTGGTCCAGTCGGAATAATCACCCTTAAGGCGGACCTTGTCGTTTAACACGCTGCCGATTGCCTGCTTTTCGTTACTGGTTTTCATGTTTGAAGACAAAACCAGGTCCTTCTTTTGGGTTATATACAAGTCGGTTTGGCTGTCAATGTATCTTATAAATACCTCGTCAATGTTGTAGGTATCATTGGGGGAGGATAACACATAGCCCAGGTTTGCCGTCAGTATCTTGGTAAGGGGGGCAAGGACGTTTTCCTTGTAGCTGGCGTCAAGAATATAGACGTGGTTCTTATTGTAATACTTGGCATAAAAACGGTTGGTGGTGGGCAGCTCGTCACCGATTAATATCTTGTGGTATTTGCCGTCGGTGGTGTGAATTTCTATAATGGCGGAGGCCTCCTCCTCGGAACCCAGACCGTAGTCGGAAAGGTTGGAGGGGTTGGAAATTTTACCGAAGGACAGCATATAGGTGCAGTTAACTATAAAGGAGGCGAATTTCTCCTGGTCATACTGGCAGAATTCCGCACCTTCAAAGAAAAATTCGGTGGCGGCTCCGTTTTTGACGCTGTAAGCCGTGTAGGAACCGTACTGGTTGGTTATTTTGATTTTATCCACATCAGCACGGGTAATGGCAGGATAAAGGAAGGGGCGGTTGTTGCTTAAAACGTCCCCGTCAAGGTCGTAGCCGGGGAGGGCCCACTTTGAAAAGGAATCGGCGTTCCCCAAGTCGGTGCGTGAAGTTACCTCAAGGATGGCATAGCCGAAAATAATTTCGCCGTTGAAGGAAAAGCGGGTGCCGTCCTCAAGGGTGTTGAAAAATTCGGCTTCATCAAAGGTACGCTGGTTGTCCCCTGACCTTACGGTGCAGTAGGCTGTTCCTTCGCCGTAAATCACTTTAACGCTCTCGAATTCATATTCAAAGGTGCGGGCAAAGGCAAGGACAAATTTACCGTATTTGTCGGCTTCAAGGTGAGCCTTGGTGTCCTTGAACACGATTTCTACGTTGTTGTTTATTTGTCCGATTATATTATAACAGTTTGCGGAAAGCTGATAAACATCAAAGTCGGGCTTGTTGCCGCTGTTTTTCAGCACCAGCTCATAAACCCCGAAAAGGATTGCCGCCACAAGGAAAAGGGATGTAAGAACTATTATCCTTGCCTTTCTGCCGGTAGGCATTTTGGCTTTTTTCCGTCCGCCGACTTGTTTAAAGGATTTATATATCTCCTCGTCTTCTTCCTCCGCCGGCTCCTCCTCTTTTAAGGCGTCGCCCGAGAAATACTGACGTTCGAAATAATCCCGTTCATCCTTTTCCACAGGGGGTTGGTTATTTTCGTTGTTTTCTTCAGGAATCTGATTGGTTTGCTTTTCATCCATTTTTTAAATCTCTTCCTTTACAGTAAACGGGAAATGTATATTACAGGTGCCGTCTCTTGAGGAACACTGCGATACCTATAATTATAATTACCACCGGTATGGCACAGGTAACGAGAATCATAAGCTTTTTGGCGGTTCCGCTGCTAAGAGTCAGGACTGCCTTGTCGAATATCTTGTAATCGATGTCCAAAGATACCCGGTCGGTAGCCATGGCACGGGTGGCCGAAAACATTATCTGTCTGTTGCCGTAGGTAACGTCAAGATAGTTGTTGTTTGCAAAATCCACCGAGCCTACCAGCATTACATACTGATATTTATTGGAGTTGTAGTTAAAGTCATCGTTAGCGTAAGTGTGGTAGGTGGATATGGCAAGCAACGGACAGGATTCCGCAGGCTTGGTAATAAGCTCGCCGGTGTTTTCGTCATTATAGGTTATTTTGGCAGTCGGGTTGGCAAACACCGAAACTTCCACATAAATGTCCCTGAGTCCAGTGGTGTCGGCCTTAATGGCAACGGCGTTGTTGAATACGCTGGAAACCCCTGCGGACGAAGCCATTTTATGAAGAACGTAAGCCGCAGACGAGTTGGTGCCGGAGGAATATTTGCCTATAACCGCCTGGAAGCCCGAACCTTTAAGGGAGTTTTCTTCGTCGGTTACCTTGTGGTTGGGAAGATAGTCAAGTCCCCATTCCTCCCATAAAAAGTCCCGCAAGTGAGGCAGGTCGGGGGTGGAGGCGTCAACAAACACCATTAAGGAATGATAGGTGGTCTTGTCGGAAAGAAAGTCGGAAATTTTTTCGATTTCCCCGTCGGTGCCGTAGGTAAAGTCGAATTTCGGCCCGCAAATAACAAGTATGTTTGCATCAGCCGGTATTTCCTCTTTACGAAGGTCTACTTCCACAACAGTAAGGGTGGAAAGAACGAATATATCCTTTAGCTGTTTGGAATAGGTTTCACCGTGTCCCACAGACAGCGCCACCGACATATTCTCGGCAGCGGCGCACTGGATTATGGAGGCGGTAAAGCGGTTTTCACCCTGGAAGGCGTAAAGCCGGCCGGTTTCTTCGGCCGTTCTGTAAAAGGCCTCAAAGGTTAAAACCCGGTAGTATTTAAGGTTTGTGTTATTTTGGATTATTATATTTGTGGAGGAGATTGAATCAACCTGAGTCTGCTCTTTAATTTTAACGGCCGACGCCGGGTCGGAAATTATGTCGATATACTTTACCGTAATTTTTCCCTTGCCGTCGGTGCCGTCGTATATGCGTTCATATTCCTCTGCAAGGTCCCGGACAGCGGTGTAATAGGTTTTTACATCGGTTACCAATGTGTTGTAATATTCAAACATATCTCTGTCGGCGCAGAAGGTTATGGTAATGTCAAAGGTGGAATATTTGTCCCCCAGGGCGGTGCGAAGGGCTTTGTCCACTTCCGGCCCCACCGAATACATTTGATTTTCGGTTACGTCTATTTTAAGGTCGTATTTTGCATCAAGGAAGGAAACCACCAGATTGAGGGCAATAACCAGTGCTATAAACACCGCAATAAACACAACCGAGTAGGAGCCGTATTTGAACTTGTTGGATTTTAGAAGATTTTTAACTTTTCCCATTGTTTATCATACCTTTCTTACAATCAAACGATTGCTTTCCTTACGACCAGCGGCGTTTTTCATAAACGCGGACGGTGAGGAAAAGGAACACGCCGGCAAAGGATATGAAGTATATGATTGCCGCAATATCAAAATATCCCCCTGTAAAGGTGATATACCGGGTAAGCACCGAAAACCATCTGAGTACAACTCTGAAAAAGGTTATTTCGATTCTGTTTACGACTATACCTATTAGCAGAAGGGCAACCTCAACTGCCATAGTCGAAACGGCGGCGATAAGCTGGTTTTCTGTTAACGAGGATAAAAACAGTCCGAGGGCGATAAAGGCGGCGCCGATAAGGAACAGCCCTAGAATGTTTGAAAAAAGAATTGCCTTATTGGGGGATCCGTATCTTGCAAGAAGCAAAAAGTTAAAGGAGTTAACCCCAAGGGTGGCGGCGAATATGGTAAGGGCGGCAAAATATTTTGCCATTACCACCCCTGTAAGGGAAACCGGGGAGGTTATAAGGAGCTGTTCGGTTTTTTGCTTTTTTTCCTCCGAAAGCAGCTTCATGGTCAAAAGGGGAATGAGTATTGAAAACACAAACAGCAGGTAGATGAAATATTCATACATCCCCGCATAAGTGTAGTCCCCCGTCTGGTTTTCCTGAAGTATGGTGTAGGAAAACAAAAGCCCCGAAACGGCAAGAAACATTCCGGCAAAGACATACCCTAATGGGGTTATGAAGTAGGATTTAAGTTCCCGCTTATAAATGGCAAACATGGTTATTCTACTCCTTTCCCGTCGGCATTTTCTTTGGGTGAATTTTGTCTGCGGCGTTTTTGGACTTTATCTTTCTTTTCGGGGTCCACAAGGCGGATAAATATGTCCTCAAGGTTTATTTCGTCCCCTTCAAGACCTATAAGGGGATAAGATGCTTTTGCCAGAGCGTAGAACAGGGGCTTTCTTACGTCCACCCGGTCTTCGCTTTCAATAAGATAACTTACCGAATCGGTGTCCCGGCGGCCCAGTTTTTCGGCATATTTAACCCCGGGGGTTGACCGCAACAGCTGAAGCACGCTGTCCTCGGGGCCGACAATCTTGGCCACAAGGCGTCTTGTTCCCTCAACGGCGTTTATAAGGTTTTCGGTTTTTTCGTTGGCCACTATGCGGCCCTTGTTTATAACCACTATCCGGTCGCACACCGACTGGACTTCAGGCAGTATGTGGGTGGACAAAATAACGGTATGGCTTTTACCCAGATGGCGGATAAGGTTTCTTATTTCTATAATTTGTTTGGGGTCAAGGCCGATGGTGGGTTCGTCAAATATAAGCACCTCGGGGTTGCCGATAAGGGCCTGGGCGATGCCCACCCTCTGGCGGTAGCCTTTGGAAAGGTTTTTAATCATACGGTTATACACATCGACGATTTTAACCACTTCGCACACTTCCCTTAAATGCTGCTTTCTGGGCAGGGTGCAGTTTTTAAGGTTGTAGCAGAAGTTAAGATATTCCTTAACCGTCATTTCGGGATACAGAGGGGGCTGTTCGGGGAGGAAGCCGATTTTTCTTTTGGCTTCAAGGGGGTGTTCGAGAATGTCCACCCCGTCAATGGTTACCGAGCCGCCTGAGGCGGAAAGAAAACCGGTTATTATGTTAAGGGTGGTGGATTTTCCGGCGCCGTTAGGCCCCAAAAAACCCGTTATCTCCCCCTGCTCGATGTTAAAGGAAACGTCAACCACGGCTTTTTTGTCGCCGTAGTTTTTATAAAGATTTTTTACTCTCAATCATTTATTTTTCCTCTCCTTTTACCGTAATACCCAATTCGTCAAGCGCCTTCTGATTTACCTTAGTGGGGCATTCGGTCATGGGTTCGCTGGCGTTTTGCATTTTGGGGTAGGCCACAACCTCCCTTAACGACGACGCCGAAAGCATTTGCATTACCAGCCGGTCAAGGCCAAGTCCCATTCCCCCGTGGGGAGGAGCGCCGTATTTGAAGGCGTCAAGGAGGAAGCCGAATTTGGCTTTAGCCTCCTCGTCGGAAAGGCCGAGGAGCTTGAATATTCTTGCCTGAAGTTCGGGGTTTGTAATTCTGATTGAGCCGCTGGAAAGCTCGATGCCGTTTAGCACCAGGTCGTAGGCTTTTGCTCTAACTTTTGCCCGGTCGGTTTCAAGATAGGGCAGACATTCGTCGAGGGGAGAGGTAAAGGGATGATGCATTGCCACCCATTCTCCCGATTCCTTGTCAAATTCAAAGAAGGGCATTTCCACAACCCAAAGGAACTTAAAGCCTTCCCTTTTTATGCCGATTTTGTTTGCCACCTGAACACGGATAAGGCCAAGGGTGTTTAACACCAGGTTTTCGTTTTTATCGGCAAGGATAAGCAATACGTCGCCGTCGGCGGCTTCTGCCTTTGCCTTTATTCCCTCAAGTTCGGCTTCGGTCATATGCTTGGTAAATGAGCCGGTCACTCCGCCGTCGGCATATTTGAGATAGCATAATCCCTTAAGACCGCAGCTCTTGGCGTATTCGGTGATTTTATCTATTTCTTTGCGGGTAAGCTTTTCGGTGGAATTTTTAACGTTTATACATCTGACCGTTCCCCCTTCGGCAACGGCAGACTCAAACACGGGGAAGGTGGAATTTTTAACCGCTTCGGTAATATCAATTAGCTCCATGCCGAATCTGATGTCGGGCTTGTCGCTGCCGAAGCGTTCCATAACCTCTTTATAGGTAAAACGCTCGATTGGTGTAGGGATGTCAATATCAAGGGTTTCCTTGAAAAGCCGCTTGATAAATCCTTCGGTAAGGGCAAGAATGTCCTCCATATCCACAAAGGACATTTCAAAGTCTATCTGGGTAAATTCGGGCTGACGGTCGGCACGCAGGTCCTCGTCCCTGAAGCAGCGGGCGATTTGGACATACCTGTCAAACCCGGCCACCATTGAAATCTGCTTGTAAAGCTGGGGCGACTGGGGGAGGGCGTAGAAGGAGCCTTTATGAACCCGTGAAGGCACAAGATAGTCCCTTGCCCCTTCGGGGGTGGACTTTATAAGCATTGGGGTTTCGATTTCCACAAAGCCGTTTTCGTGAAAATAATCCCTTGTGACTTTAGCCACCTTACTTCTGAAAATAATATTGTTTTGAAGGGTAGGCCTGCGCAGGTCAAGGTAGCGGTATTTCATTCGCAAATCTTCGCCGGCGTTGGTGGTGTCGGTAACCTCAAAGGGGGGTGTTTCGCTTTGGGCAAGGATTTTAAGTTCGGTTACATCAATTTCCACGTTCCCGGTGGGAATGTTGGGGTTTTTGGATGCCCGTTCCCTTACAATACCCCTTGCGAAAAGCACAAATTCGCTCCTTACGGTTGACGCCTTTTCAAAAATTGCCCTGTCGGTTTTATCGTCAAAGGCAAGCTGGACAATGCCTGTCCTGTCCCGCAGGTCGATAAATATGAGCTGCCCTAAGTCCCGCTGTTTTCCGCACCAGCCGGCCACGGCAACTTCTTTTCCGATAAGATTTTCATTAATATTCCCGCAGTAATGGCTCCGGCGGGAGTTGCCTAATAACTCTGCCATATATTTTCCTTTCGGCGAATATCCGCCTTTTTCTATTTGAGTATTTTAATAAATCCTTCGGACGATAAGGGAATTTGCGCTTCTTCCCCGCTTTGTAGGTTTTTAAGCTTTGCAAAACCTGCTTCAAGCTCGTTGTCGCCCATAACGCAGACATAGGTGTATCCGCCCTTGTCGGCATACTTCATCTGGGCCTTGGCCGAACGGCCGGTTAAATCGGTATCGCAGGCTATGCCCTCTTTACGCAGTTTTTCGCAAAGCTCAAGGGCGAAAGCGGCGGCTTTGCTCCCCAAAGGGGCAAGATACAGCACCGGTTTATCGGTAGCGGCATCTACGGCGCCGTCTGATTCCATGGCAAGAATAAGTCTTGACAGTCCGGCGGCAAAGCCTATGGCAGGCAGTTCCGGGCCGCCCAGCTCGGCGATAAGTCCGTTGTATCTTCCGCCGGCGGCGATGGTGGACTGGGCGCCTATGCCTGTGTGGACGAATTCAAACACAGTGCCGGTGTAATAGTCAAGCCCTCTTACGCATTTGGGGTCTTCTATATATCTTACACCCGAATTCTTAATTAAACCTTTAAGGTTTTCGTAATGATTTTTACAGCCTTCGCACAAATAGTCGGTGGTTTTGGGGGCATTTTTAGCAAGCCTTGAGCATTCCTCCTCTTTGCAGTCGAGAATCCTTAAGGGATTGGTTTCAAGCCTGCCTTTGCAGGTGTCGCAAAGCTCATTATAATGCTCATTGAAATAGGCTTTTAACGCCGCCCTGTAAACAGGACGGCATTCGGGACAGCCTATGGAATTTAAATGCAGGGTGTAATTTTTTATTCCAAGCTCTGAAATTACCGAATTGGCAAGGAAAATGGCCTCGGCGTCGGCATAAGGGGTGTTTGCCCCCATAATTTCGCAGCCGAACTGGAAAAATTCACGGCTTCTCCCCGCCTGGGGCTTTTCATACCTGAAAAAGTTGGAAAGATAATATAACTTAAGCGGCAGGGCGCCGGCATACAGTCCGTTTTCCACCACCGCTCTGCAGACACAGGCGGTGCCCTCGGGCCGTAATGTCATTGACCGGCCCTCTTTGTCCTGGAAGGTATACATTTCCTTCTGGACAATGTCGGTGGTGTCCCCCACCCCTCTTACAAACAGTTCGGTGTATTCAAAGGTGGGAAAACGGATTTCGGAAAATCCGTACAGCTTACCCTGCCGGCGGCAGACAGACTCAACCCGTTGCCACAAAGGGGTTTCGGACGGGAGAATGTCCGATGTGCCACGGGGCTTTTTTATGTCAGGCATTATTTGCGTTTCTCCTTCTTGATGTTTTCACGCCAGTCAAGGTCGCCTCTTTCAAGGGCGAACAGCAGTGCCTCGGCGGTGGCGATATTGGTGGCTACGGGGACATTATACATATCGCAAAGGCGGATAAGGTTCATAATCCCCCCGGAATATTCTTCTTCGTTGTTGGGGTCGCCGAAATAAATAAGCAGGTCAACCTCATTATAGGCAATACGTGAGGCTATCTGGTCACTGCCTCCCCGGGCGCCGGTTAACAGCTTTTCGATTGTAAGGCCGGTTGCCTCGCTGATGTATTTGGCGGTTATGGCGGTGGCGCAGAGCTGGTGCCTTGAAAGAATGCCGCAGTAGGCGATGCAAAACTCGGTCATTAAGGGCTTTTTGGCGTCGCTTGAAATAATTGCGATTTCCATATTGTAACCGATCCTTTCGTTTAGCGGTATACGGTGGACATTTATTCAGTCAATAATTAACGGATAATGCTTTTTGCTTTTGGGCTTTTCCACGTTGTGGAACAGTGGAACGTTTTTGCCGGTTATGCGGCAGGCAATGTTGTATATTGCCGCTTCATAGGGGGATGCAACCTTGTCGTCGGTGGAAAAGGCGGTAAGTCCGCTTTCCTGGTCAATAAGCACGTTTTTGTCAAAGGGGATAACCCCCAAAAGCCTTATGGCGGAAAGGTTTATAAGCTCATAAACTGTGGGCAGCGCCTCTTCCCGGGCAAAATCCGGGCGGTAGCAGTTTACTATAAGCCTAAGATTGCGAAACCCCAATGACCTTAGCTTTATTCCCGTCTTTTCGGCGGCCCTTATAGACATGGACTGGTGGAGGGATACCACCAGCGCATCGTCTGCGGCGGAAGCGAAGGCAAGGTAATAGGGGGTTTCTTCCGCCGAGGAATCGATGATTATATAGTCAAACATGGTGCGAAGGGTTTTGAAAAGGTCTATAAATGTACTTGCGGGTAATATTTTTTCGGGTTTCCACATAGGGGATGCAAGAAAATGCAGGTTCTTTGGCTTTTCGCAGGGGATGATAGCGTCGTTTATGCCGCATCTGCCGTTTATTACGTCGTTAATATCGTAGATGACTTCGCTTTCAAGGCCCAATGCCATGTCAAGGCATCTCATTCCGAAATCCCCGTCCACTGCAAGCACCTTTTTTCCCATGCCCGCAAGGACGGCGGAAAGGTTGGCCGAAAGGGTGGTTTTGCCTACTCCTCCCTTAAAAGAGGTTACGAAGATGACACGCCCCAAGACAATCCCCCTTGCCATAATAAATATTCATAATATTTTAGCATTCCCAAGCCCGTTTGTCAATAAGATGAACTTAAGAAACGGTGTTTGCGAAAATTTGTTTACATTGACTTAAAATTATATTTTTTGCAAATTTCTGTTGACAACAACGGCGTGGGGTGATATAATATGCCGAAAACAAGAGTGAACATACTTTAAATCGGTGCAGAGACGCCGGCAAGTAGTGAGAATAATCTTATAATATCCCATTATGCTTGTCTGCGTCCTTAAAAGGGCGCATTTTTTTATGCCAAACAAACTACCAGAAAGGCGGGACGTTTATGGAGATTAAATCAAAAATACTTACCGAAGAAGCCTTTGACCGGACGGTTATGCGTATATCCCACGAGATTCTTGAGCGAAACAGCAACGAAACCGAGCTTTGCATTGTGGGAGTATTAAGACGGGGGGCATCGCTGGCATCCCAGATAGCCAATAACTTAAGAAAGCTTTCCGACATAACCATAAACTTAGGCACCCTTGACATTACCTTCTACCGGGACGATTTAACCAAGGATATCCTTAACCCGTCGCTAAACAAGACAGACGTTAATTTCAGCGTGGAAAACAAGGTTGTGATTATAGTCGATGACGTAATCTACACCGGACGGACCGCCCGGGCCGCCATGGATGCGGTTATAGCCTTAGGCAGACCGAGGAAAATTCAGCTTGCCGTCCTTGTGGACAGGGGCCACCGGGAGCTTCCCATACGGGGGGACTATGTGGGTAAAAACGTTCCCACCTCCAAAAAGGAAGTGGTGTCGGTTAGGGTTCCCGAATACGACGATTCAAAAGAGGTTGTAATTTTAGGTTAAAATAAACAATAAAAAGGAGAAAATTTATGGACAAGCCCCAAAACAATTTAATCTATCAGATTAACGACAAACCGCCCTTCCACCGGACCGTGCTGTTTGCCCTTCAGCAGCTGCTTGCCATTATTGCGGCAACAATAGTTGTTCCCGTAATTATAGGCAACGGAATGTCCCAGGCCGCAGCCCTTATGGGTGCAGGTTTCGGCACCATCGTGTATCTGCTTTTTACCAAGAACCGTTCACCCGCGTTTTTAGGTTCTTCCTTTGCATTTATCGGCTCCATGGCCTCCGCCTTTGCCGGCGCCGCAACCAACGCCCTCGGCTATGCCGGTCTTTTAATAGGCGCTGTTATAGCAGGTCTTGTGTATGTAATAATCGCAATAGTGGTTAAGTTTGCAGGCGTTAACTGGATAAACAAGCTTATGCCTGCGGTTATTATAGGGCCCACCGTTGCAATTATCGGTCTTTCCCTTGCCGGCGTTGCGGTAAGCGACCTAATGGGCGGTGTTACACCGGTTGGCGGTTCCTACATAGTAAACGGTCAGTCGGCAATCTACATCGTATGCGGGCTTGTCACCCTTTTCACTGTAATGATAGCCTCGGTTTATTCCAAAAAAATAGGCCGGCTTATCCCCTTTATCATAGGCATACTTGCCGGATACTTTACCGCCATAATATTCTACATAATAGGCAAAATCGGCGGCTGGGAATCCTTACAGATTATCGACTTCTCCCCCCTTACCAACCTTTTTGATGAAATAAACATCAAATCCTTTATAACCTACGACTTATATAAAGATTTTACCATCTACAAAGCCTTCGGCTCCTTTAACGAAGTAAACGGCACCTATCTTTTAACCCTCTTCACCGCTTACGCCCCCGTGGCTTTTGTGGTGTTTGCCGAACACCTTGCCGACCACAAGAACCTTTCCTCCATTGTGGGCAAAGACCTGCTTGAGGATCCCGGCCTTTCCCGCACCCTTATGGGCGATGGTGTCGGCTCGGTTGTGGGCTCTTTAGTCGGCGGCTGCCCCAACACCACCTACGGCGAATCCATCGGCTGCGTGGCTATCACCAAAAACGCCTCCACCATAAGCATCTGGGGCGCAGCTATAGCCGCAATAGTATTTTCTCTCATAGCACCGGTTATGGCCTTCTTACAGACAATACCCAAGTGCGTTATGGGCGGTGTGTGCTTTGCCCTCTACGGATTTATAGCCGTATCCGGTCTTAAAATGCTCCAGAAGGTTAACCTTAACAAAAACCGCAATCTGTTTGTGGCATCGGTTATCCTTATCGCCGGTGTGGGCGGACTTCAAATCCAGTTCGGCGAAGTTACCGTTAGAACGGTTGCCTGCGCTCTTATCCTTGGCATTATAAGCAACGTTATCCTTGCCGTAGGCAAAAACAACGACGACGATCTTGCCAACGAATATACCCTTGTTGAAAATAAGGAAAACAAATAAAATATCCTTTGTTGACAGGGGCGGGCGGTAAAGCCCGCCCTTTATTTTAAGCCTACATATTAACCACAGTTAATTTTCCCATTGACAAACGGACACAAAATGGGTAAAATAAGCAGGTAACTCATAATTTAAAATGTGAATAAAAAAGGAGTAGCTTCATGAAAATCAAAAAGCTGTTAATTTTGGTTCTCTGCTTTGTGTTGGTGGCATCGTTCCTTGTTTCCTGCAAGGACGAAGGCGAAGACAAAAGCACCCCCGACGCAACCAGCCACGCCAGCGAACTTAATATCGCCGGCAAAACCCCCGAAGTAGCTCTTAAGATGGCCCTTGAAATCTTAGAAATGAAGAAAAACTACACCCTGGACATGGTCGCAAACATTGAAATGACCTTTGGAGATCAGAAGGTCGAAATGGAAATGGACATCGTAAGCAAGTACGACCTGTCCGACGAAAACAACATTAAGTTTTCCGTTGCAACCTCTCTTGACACCGGTTATGGCGAAACTACCAGCGTAATCGCCTGCCTTGACGGCTATTACTATGCTATGGAAGTAAAAGCCCCCGTTACCAAAGAGCAAGCGGCTGAGGTTTATAAAGATGAAGGCAATTTTGCCGAAATCCTCGATGCCGAGTTGTTTAACACCATTAACAAAACCAACAACGAAGACGGCTCTGTCGTTATAACAGTTTCCGGACTCAAAGCCGAGGGCGAAAACGAGAAACTTGACTCCCTGTATCAAATGCTCGGTCTGTATGGCCCGGGAACAGAAATCAAGGATTTCAACATTACCTTAAAAGTAAACAAAGACGGTATTATAACCGAACTGGTTATAGTTATTGACGTTCATATGGAAGAAGGCGAAGCCGGTAGTTTTGATGAAAAAGTTACCTTAACCGGCACCTTTAAGGATTTCGGCACCACCACAGTTACAGCTCCCGAAGGCGCTGACCAATATGACGAAGTTGAATTTTCCGACATATTCGGCGACTTCGACTTTGATGACTTAAGCTGGGAAGACTGATTTAAAGTTTTAAGACTACGGGGCGGACATTTGTCCGCCCCCTTTATTTTTATGGTAAATATTTATGTTGACAAAGAAATATTATTAATGTATAATTGACTTAAATTAGTGCCGGGAAGGATAATGCGAAATGAGAAAACTGATAATATTACTTCTTTCGTTGGCTGTTGTATCCTTTATCTTGGTTGCCTGCGGCAAGGGAGACAACGACACCAGCAGCGGTCAAAGCAGCGTTGTGTCTGAACAGTCAAGCAGCACTCCAAGCGATACGACAAGCACGGGGACTGACGAATCATCCCTGAATCAGGATAGCTCGGCCGATATAACCGACGAAAGCTCCGAAGTGTCTGACGACAGTTCGGAAGCAACTTCCGAAGAAACCACGACGGAAAGCTCGGCGGAAAGTTCCATAGAAAGCTCGGAGGAAAGCATTCCTTCCAGTGAACCCGAACCATCCAGTGAACCTGAACCCTCAAGCGAACCCGAACCTTCGAGCCAGCCTGAACCTTCAAGCCAGCCTGAAACTTCAAGCAAGCCTGAAGAATCCTCCCAACCGGAAGAATCCTCCGAATCCGAGGAAAGAAAATTGCAGGGCATGAACGCTTCCGAGCTGTTAACCTATGCCTACAACAAAAACGCTGCGCTTGACTCATTTACGGCTAAAACCACCAACGAAATGAAGTTTACATATGCGGGGCAGAACGGCACCTATAAATTTACCTCCACCGTAAAGGTGCAGGGTTTAACCGGCTCCACCCCCAAAACCATATGCGACATAACCAAGATACTTGACGACAGCTCCACCACCATAAACGAAGTATTCACCAACGGTTATTTATACAAAAAGCAGGAATCCAAAAAGCTTAAATACAAAACCACTCTTACCCAGCTTAAAGCTTCTCTGGCCAATAGCATAGGCATAGTGGAAGGGTTAAATTCAAGCGTATTTACCTCCCTTAAGAAGTCCACCGCCAGCGACGGCTGGACGGTAACCGGAACCGGGCTTGTAAGCAGCAAGGCAAAAACCATACTTAACAACATAAGCGAATCGGTTGCTTTAGGCGTCACCGCCGATGAAATGACCCTTGAAAGCTTTACCGTCAACACCAATATAAACAAGCAGGGTTATATCACCCTTCAGACCACATCCTGCACTTTCTCGGTTAAGTATGCCGGTGTTACCCTTAAGTTTACCATCACCAACCGCACCGAATACTCCGCTCTCAATACCACCACCGTCAGCATAAATATTAACCCCAACGAATACACCGAGGTTAAGTAAAAACAAACAATAAAAAGCCTTCCCCAAGCGGGAAGGCTTTTTATGCTTTTGTATTCAAATATATATTGAATATTATTTATTTTTGTGTTATTATTATTCCATAATTTTTTTGGAAGGTTTATTATGAAAGCTTATAAAGTACTGGAATGGCTTATCTCCCTTTCCGATATTAAATCAAACCCCACGGTTGACACAATAAAGGAAGGAAATCCGGATAAAGAGGTAAAGCGGGTTGCGGTATGCTTTATTGCCACGCCCGACGTTATAAAAGCTGCCTATGACTGGGGCGCCGATATGCTAATAACCCACGAACCCACCTACCATGACCACTATGATTCCTTTGAGGGTAACCCGGTGCTTTTAGAAAAGAAAAGACTAATCGAATCAACCGGTATGGTGGTGGCCCGCTATCACGACCATGCCCACACCATGAACCCAGATATTATCCATTACGGCTTTTTAAATACATTGGACCTTGATTTTGAAATTACCCAAAGGCGAATGATAAACCTTAAAAACCCCATTACCCCCTATAATCTGGCAAGGCTTATAGAGGAAAAAAACGGGGTAAAGCATGTGCGTATTGTGGGCAAAACAGACTTTGAAGCCAGCCGACTTGCGTTATTTTTAGGTGCCTGCGGTGATATAAGCCATATTCCCTTAAAGGATGGTCTGGCGGACATTTCAATCTGCGGCGAGGTGTGCGAATGGAAATGCTGCGAATATGTAAGGGATGCTTCCCAGCTTGGACGCAATATGGCCATGCTTATACTGGGACACGTTGGCAGCGAAAGGGACGGCATGAAGCTTGTGGCCGATAAAATAAACAATGAGCTTGGCATTGAGGCGAAATACCTCGAATGCGGGGAAGTTTACTCATATACCGACTGAAAATGAAAGGGAGTGAATTATGATACACATTGCTATAATGGGAATGGGCGTGGTCGGAGGAGGACTGGCCGACGCCATATTGAAAAATAACGAAATAGTAAAAAATCTGCTGGGTGATGAGCTTAATATAAAATATATCCTTGACCGGCGGTCTTTTCCGGGACATCCCCTTGAAAACCGGGTTGTGGGCGACATTAATGTTATATTAAATGACCCAGAGGTTTCGGTGGTGGCCGAAACCATGGGCGGTGATAATCCGGCCTATGATTTCACCCTTGCCTGCCTTAAGGCGGGAAAGTCGGTGGTTTCATCCAACAAGCTGGTTGTTGAAAAATACGGCAGAGAACTAGAGAAGGAAGCTATAAAAAACAATGTCAGCTACCTGTATGAGGCCTCCGCCGGTGGCGGAATCCCCCTTATCCACCCCCTTGTTCATTGTCTGTCGGCTAATAAAATAACAAAAATAGCAGGTATTTTAAACGGCACCACCAATTATATCTTAAACAGAATGGAAACCGACGGAATTTCCTTTGACGAAGCCCTTGCCGACGCAAAACGCTTAGGTTATGCCGAGGCCAATCCCGACGCAGATGTTTTGGGCTTTGATACCGCAAGAAAGATAGCCATTCTTGCCTCGGTATGCTTTGGAAGTTATTTCAGCCTTGAGGATTTGGCGGAAATTGAGGGTATAACCCATATCACCAAAGAGCAGATAGAATACGCCGGCAGTTTGGGATATAAATTAAAGCTCCTTGGGGTTGCCGAGCAAAACGGAAACGACGAGGTTACGCTGTTTGTCAAGCCCTGTTTGGTATCCAGGGAAAAACTGCTTTACGGGGTAAACGGGGTGTTCAACTGTGTGCTGGCCACCGGAAATCTGGTGGGCGAAGTTGGTTTCTACGGCCACGGAGCCGGAGGACTTGCCACCGCATCGGCGGTGCTTTCGGACATTATTGAAGCGGTAAAAATTAAAACTCCGCCTTTGTCAAAGCCTAATCATAAAACCGTTGTCAAAAACCTTGATTTGTCCGACAGTATCGACATTCTGGGCGTCAAATATCCGATAATTTAATACAAAACTCCATAAGCCGGTTTTATACCGGCTTTTTTATTTATAACCCGGCGGGTGAAGCCAGCATAAACTGAAAAATGTAAATAAAAGCGGGGTGTATGATATGATAATACATATAGTCAAGCCGGGAGAAACGCTATATTCCATTGCCCGTGAATACGGCGTTTCGGTAGAGGTGCTGGCTATTAACAATTCGGTGTCGGACCCGGAAAGGCTGGCGGTGGGGCAGTCGATTGCGGTGGTTATACCCACTGTTGTCCACACCGTTCAGCCGGGGGACACCCTTGTGTCCATAGCCAACGATTACGGCACCACATTAAACCAGCTATTTAAAAACAACCTTATTTTAAAAGGGCGGACGGATATTTTTGAGGGGCAGACAATTATTATCTACATTGACCGGGAACCGGTGGGGTCGTTTCAGCTTGGCGGTTACGCCTATCCCTTTATAACCGAGGAGCTTTTAAATTTGTCCCTTCCCTTTATGAACTACCTTATGCCCTTTACCTATGGCTTTACCCTGACAGGGGAACTTATACCCCTTGATGATGAGGCCATGATAAACCGGGCCCGTGTCTACGGCACCCGTCCGGTGCTTCACCTTTCCACCCTTGACGAAAACGACGTGTTTTCCACCGAAAACGCCACCTATTTGCTTGATAACCGTCAGCTTTGGGACGTGCTGCTCGGAAACCTTATTAATACCATGCAAAGCAAAGGTTATTTTGCCCTGGATGTGGATTTTGAATTTTTGGGTAAGGAAAACGCCCAGAAATATGTGGAATTCGTTACTTTTCTGCGGGAACGCTTAAATCCCTTAGGGTATGGCGTTATTGTCGCTCTTGCCCCCAAAACATCCGACGACCAGCCGGGACTGTTATACGAAGGCCACGACTTTAAAGGGCTTGGCGAGGCGGCCAACGCCGTGCTGATTATGACCTATGAATGGGGCTACACCTACGGTCCTCCGCTGGCGGTGTCCCCAATACCCAATATGCGCCAGGTGATCGAATATGCCATAACCCGAATTGATCCTGCCAAAATTTTTGAGGGGATTTCAAACTACGGTTATGATTTCACCCTGCCCTATGTAAAAGGGGAATCGGTGGCCACCTCCCTTTCCACCCGTGAGGCAATAGACCTTGCCATTGCCACCGGATCTGAGGTTATGTATGACGAAAACGCCATGGCCCCCTTTTTCTATTACTCAAAAGACGGGCAAAGCCATGTGGTGTGGTTTGAAGATGCCCGGTCGATAAAGGCAAAACTTGAACTGCTGCCGATCTACGGCTTAAAGGGGGCGCTGTATTGGAACCTTAACCGGGAAAACAACCAAAACCTTACGGTTATAAATTCTCTCATAAACCGCTCCCCTGCGTCATTATTATAAAGATTGTTCCCCGTTTTTCCGTGACATGCCAAAACAACAATAAAAAACAATAAAATTCACACCCCCCTTCGACATACGTTTTAGACACGCCGTATTATAATGCCCACACTAACGGGAAAAGGACGGTTGAACATGCAGGGCAGGGCGATTTTAACGGAAAATGTCAAAAAACGGCTTGGGGAACTGTTGTGGGGGGTATTTGCTTTATCCCTTTCTCTATCAGAGGCAAAGTGCGGGGTTTATCCCTTTGGGCTGGCTTTGCTTTGCGGCTATAACGGAACTCTTTTTCCGGTGTTTGCCGGAGTTTTTGCGGCGGGTTTTATTTTGGGGGAAAACGGACTTCATTATTCCCTCCTGGCCATGGTGGCCTTCGGCATAAGATGGCTTGGGGCAAGGAAAGACAAGGGCAACTCCCTGTGGATAAAGCTGACGGCGGCTTTTATTGTAACGCTGGCGTTAGGGCTTAAGGAATTTACCTTACGAAACGTGCTTTTTGAATCGGCAGCCAGAGCCGGCAGCGTGTTTTCTATTTTACCTTTGTTTACCCTTTTGTTTTCCCTTGACCTCAAACAAAAAAGGATAACAAGGGAAATTTCCGCCTTAGGCTGGGTATATGCCATAGTCAAGGCAGCATCGGTATGGGCGGTGGGCGTGTTTAAGCCCCAGCTTGCCGCGGGGGGATTAATAACGTTGTATTTTGCCCGGGAGTCGGCCTTTTTCGGCGGAATGTGCGGCTTTGCCGCCGGGATGGCAGCAGGCATAATTTATATGCCGGTGCTGGGGATTGCCGGTCTTGCCTATGGCATATTCTGCGACGAAATGAGGCGTTTTGCCTTGTTTTTTGCCTCCTCCCTTTCCATATCATCGGGGGTTTACCTTGCCTCATTGTCCGGGGCGTTCCCCGAATTTATATGGGCGCTGGCCGGGTTTTTCATTTTCGGCATTGTCCGGCCAAGGCTTAAGCCGGTATTAAAGGAGCAGACGGGTAAAAAGGACAAGGCTAGAACCTTAAAAAAGCTGTCGGCGGCTTTTTCCACATTGTCGGAGGTATTTTACGTTGAAAACCTGCCGCCGCAAAAGTCGGATATATCGGCGGCATTGAAAACCTCCCTGTTTTCTCTTTGCGATAAATGCCGTCATTGCGGCGCAAGATGCTCCCTTGACAAATACGATATGGTAAACCACCTTACCGAAATTTCCTGTGGTAATGAGGACGGCCTTCCCGACCATTTTGCCCGGTTCTGTCCCAATTCCGATCTGCTTGTAGGCAGGGCGTTGTCTTTGGGAAAGGTGAAACGCTCTGAGGGGGAACGGGAGGCAAGGCTGCTTACCGAAGGCTATAACTCCATTGCCCGGCTGCTGTGCACGGCGGGAGAAAAAGAAGAGGAGGAGGGAATAAATAACCGGGAGCTTTCAAAAAAAGCCGCAGAGGTGCTAAAAAAGCTATCAATTCCCTACACCTTTGTGTGTGTAAGGGGAATGAGGGCGTTGAATGTGTCGGTTTACGGCACCGATATGGCAAAGATAAACTGCTCCGGAGCGGAAATACGGGAAAACCTGTCCAAAGTTCTGGGTAAAAACCTTTCTTTGCCCGAATTTATAAACCGGGAAAACGGCTTTGAAATGATATTGCGCACAATCCCCGCCGTCCGGCTTGAGTATGCCAAGGCGGAATCATCAAAGGCCGGGGAACCGGTGTCGGGTGACACCATTGTAACCTTTGAAAGCGACTCCTTGATGTTTTACTCCCTCCTTGCCGACGGCATGGGTTCGGGAAGGGACGCGGCCTATTCTTCCCGCCTTGCTGCGCTGTTTTTGGAAAAACTGATAACCGCCGGCGGGGACAAAAAGGAAGCGCTGTGCATGCTAAATAAGCTTTTGCTGGTTAAGAAAAACGAGGTTTACACCACCATAGACCTGCTTGAAATCGACCGGCTGTCGGGTGCCGCCTGTTTAATAAAAGCCGGCGCTGCCCCAACCTATTTATATCGGGACGGCAAATGCTACAAGCTGGAATCGTCCTCCCCTCCGGCAGGGGTGATTGAGGATTTAAAGGTAACCCAGACAAGCCTTAACCTTAAAAAGGGGGACATGCTGGTTATGGTAACCGACGGGGTGGTTCCCAAGGACGGGAATTTATACCTGCCGAAAGACAAAAAAACCGCCTCTGCCTGTGCGGCGGCTATTCTTGAGGAACGAAAGGAATTTGCCTGCCGGGACGATATGTCGGTTTGCGTAATACGGGCGTTTTAATGTTGACTTTTTAATTAGAAGGTGGTAAACTGACCTAAAATCAACACATAAAAGGAAGTAATGAAATGTTGAGGATAGGAACCGTTAATATCGATACATCCCACGCTCCTTCATTTGCCGAAATATTTTTAAAAGGCGACAAGGCCCGTTACACCGCCATTTACAACGACGGTTTCCGCACCGATACCGATGTGGAAAACTTTATAAAAAAGTTCGGCCTTGAAAAAAGATACTATGACCTTTCGGAAATGGCTAAAAATATCGATATTGCCTTTATCCAGTCCTGCGACTGGGACAGGCATATCGAGCTTGCCAAACCCTTTGTGGACGCCGGCGTTCCGGTGTTTATAGACAAACCCCTTGTGGGAAATCTGAAGGATATTAAAACCATTGAAAAGTGGGCAGCCGAGGGGAAGGTTATTTTAGGCACCTCCGCCATGCGTTATACCTATGAACATGACAACTTTTTTTCCCAGGCAAAGACCGAGGATATAATTTCCATCACCGCCACCGTGGGGGTTGACGAATTCAACTACGCCATTCACGCCGTGGAGGAAATTATGGGCTTTATGGGGGACGTTAATCCGGTTTCAACCCGGTTTATCGGCACCAACGTGGCGGGCGAGAAAAAGGTTGAAGTTGATTCCTACCGGGTCATGTTTGAAAACGGGGTTTCTGCCTATTATCATATATGTAAAAAGGGCTGGCAGCCTTCCACCGCCGTTGTCATGTGCAGAAAAACCACCTTTGTGTATAAAATCGATTCAAGCAAGGTTTACGAAGCAATGCTTAACCGCCTTTACGATTACTTTGACGGCGACAAAACCCGCCTTGCCGGTGTTAAAAGCATGTGCGACTCTGTCCGCATTATGCTTGCGGGACGTAAATCAAAGCTTACCGGCGGCAATGATGTCAGCCTTTGCGACCTTGCCGAAGAGGACGGCGGCTTTGACGGGCTTGAATTTTACCACCTTTATAAAACACAAAACGGCTATTAATATAAAACAATCACCCCCGGTTTACGGGGGTGAATTTTTGTTTTAATGGTTTTACGGAGCAATCTGTCCGGATTGCGGTTCTTTTACTTTATTTAGCTTTTTAATCTCATGCTTTTTAATGATGTAAAACATTATGGAAACAGTAAAGCATATAGCGGCAAATAAAAGGTAGTTTTGATATAGCGCATCACCGGCAAGGGGGAGTGCCCCGTAGTAAACCCCTCCTAATATTTTTAAGATCAGCATATCATTGGATACCATGCCGGTACTTTCAGCAATATATGAAGCAAACGTATAATAGCTTGCCAAAACTATGTTTATTACTATATACACATAAGCCAGATAAACAAACGACAAAACGGGGGTTAATATCTTTATCTTCCATAGCTTTTTACGTTTTATTACGGACTTTTCTGTCAAAACCACGTCGATTATAATTGAAATAACAAGGGACAACGGGACAAGAAGGCAAAAAACGGCCGGAACTGTATCTCCGTCTTTGACCATTCTCTTTGCAAATCCGGCAATTTCGCTAATATTTAAGAAAATGCCGATTATAAGAATCAACACACCCAAAAGCTGAAAAACAAGGGCTAACACGCCGTAACGATTGGCTATTTTACTTACCGGCGGCGTTTGATCTAACTCTGACGGGGGAGAAACTTCGGTTTCGAGTTCAACCGGAATTTCGCCTGTCTGGCTTTCGTCAATTTCGATTACAATTGTGGCTTGGGATTGGTTTTCGGCTGTGTCGTCCGGTGAAGGCGGATTTTCAACACCCATGCCGCAGCAGGGGCAGAATTTAATTCCGTCTGGAATGCTTTCTCCGCAGTGGGGGCAGTTCATATATACCCTCCTTAAATTTGCCATAAATTGCTTGTGTTCATATTACCATCGGGGAAGGGCTTTGTCAAGCAAAAGCCTAAAATACGCCAATATATGAAAAAAACCGCAGCTGACTGCGGCTTTTTGGTTTATTCGTTTATTTCCCCGGCTTTTTTAAGACCGATTTTGGTTATAGCCGGTCCGGTAAGCTCATAAACAAGGGTGGCACAGAGAATAACCGCCCTTATTGTCGGGCCGTAGGCAGGCAGAGTGTTGGAGGCTATAAGGGAAAGGCCTATGGCCACGCCTGCCTGGGGAATAAGGGTTAATCCCAGGTATTTCTTTACCGTCCGGGGGGCTTTCATTAAAACTGCGCCTATGGTTGCGCCGGCAACCTTGCCTACAACCCTGACTATAAGGTAAATCACCCCGATAACACCGATTTTGGGTATTATGGATATGTCAAGGGCTGCCCCCGACACCACGAAAAACATTAGGAATATGGGGGGAGTAACAAAGTCGGTGATTTTGAATATCTCATCCCCGGAGGCACTGGTGTTTATAACCGCCGCACCCATGCTCATGCACAAAAGCAGGTCGGAAAGTCCAGCAAAGGAAGCAATGGCATTGCCTAAAAACACAAAGCCGCAGATAATAATGAGGCGGTTGGACTGTTTTTTGAAAAATTTAAGGGGTATGTTAAACAAAAAGCCTAAAATCAAGCCAACGGCGATTGCCCCCACAATTTCAAGCACCGGCGTGAAAATGCTGGAAAGCACCGAGCTGTTTGCCAGGTTAACCGAAGCGTTGACTATTGCCATGGAAAAGCCAAAGGCCATAATTGCCACGGCATCGTCAAGGGCAACCACGCTAAGCAGCGTTTCGGTTACCGGGCCTTTGGCGTTATACTGCTTGACCACCATTATTGTAGCCGCCGGCGCGGTGGCGGAGGCAATGGCACCGAGGAGGAGGGCTACGTTTTTGTCAAAGCCGAAGATTAAAAGCGCTGCCGTAACAAAAGCGAATGCGAGAAGTGCCTCAAACAATGCTATTACAATGGGGGTAAGTCCCGCTTTTTTAAGGTAGGACATTTTAAATTCCGCCCCTATGGAAAAGGCAATAAAGGCAAGGGCCATATCAGAAATTATCTCAAACTGGTTTACGGTTGATACCGAAAGCAGCTTTAATACATGAGGACCGATAATAAGGCCGGCGATAAGATAGCCGGTTACGTTTGGAAGCCTTATAAGTTTAACAAGGCGTCCGAAAGCAAGCCCTGAAAAAAGTATCAGGGCCAGATAAAAGAATGTTGACACAGTTTAAATCTCTATCCCTTCTGCTGAAAGTATGGGCATGGTGAAAATCACCGCTGTATTGGGTTTTGAAAGATCGCCTATTATCCGTCTTACGATTTCCTTTGCCTTTTCGGCCTTTTCGTCGTCAAGCACCATAAATATGGTTTTGCTTTCCGTCCGGGGGCCTTCGGTTATAAACCTAAGGGAACCGATGATGGGATAGTATTCGATGTTTTTCGCCAGCTCCGAAACCATGCCGGTGGAATTGATTATGGTGGCGCCGTGAATTCCGGCGTTTATAAATTCCTCCAGCATTTTGTCGAGCTTTTCTACTTGGTTAAGAACGATCATTAGTAATTTCAATCTGTTCACTCCCAAATTTATTTATTTAAGCCCTTCGGATGTCAGGGCGGGTGTTTGCACAGACGAAACAAAAAACGGGCGGGGTTTAGCCCGTATCTATTCAGTTTTTGATTATATTTATACATTCGTTGATTAAACCTTCGTCCGATATGTGTTTTGTGCCCGAAAAGCGTTTTTCGGCATAAGACTTTATTTTTTTCACATACTGCTTATATTCTAGGGTGTCCGGCCTGATTTTTCCTAAAAACAGGTCGTTGTAGGTGTATTCGGTTACACCCTCCTTAGGGCAGGCAAGCATAACCACATAGGGCTTGCCGCCTTCGATGGCATAGCTTTCTCTTTCAATAACAAAGCCGTTATCCCAAAGATATTTTCTTAAAAGCTCTGCCTTTGTCATGGGCTGCAGCACAAGACGGGTGAATTTTCCCCTGCCGTTTTCTATAATATCGGCAATATTGTTTCCCCCCATGCCGCAGATACAGGCGGTGTCGAAGGTTTTGTCAACGCTGTTAAATCCGTCGGAAAGGAAAAATTCCATTTTATCGTAGACATTATATCTTTTAGCCGTTTCTTTTGCCCTTTCAAGTGGGGCAGGGTTTATGTCTGTGGCGGCGGCATGCTGGCAGACACCTGTCTTTATAAGGTAAACGGGAAGATAAGCGTGGTCGCTGCCTATGTCTATCACCGTTCCGGATGTTACAAACGCTGCCGCCAAATTCAGTCTTTCGCCTAATTTCATACGCCGAAAATAAGCCTTGCGTATTTAACCGCAGAAACGGCGTCCTTTCCGTAAAAGTCGGCGCCTATTGAGTCGGCATAATCCTGGGTAAGCACCGCTCCCCCCACCATAACCTTGCAGAAGGGGGCCTTTTCCTTAATCAGCCTTACCGTTTCGGCCATATTTACAACGGTAGTGGTCATAAGGGCCGAAAGTCCGGCAAGCTTTGCCCTGTGGGTTAACACCGCCTCAAGGACAACCTCCGGCGGCACGTTTTTGCCTAAATCAATAACGTCAAAGCCGTAGTTTTCAAGGAGGGTTTTTACAATGTTTTTGCCTATGTCGTGTATATCACCCTTGACGGTGGCGATTATTATCTTATGCCCGGAACTTTGCTTTTCACCCTTATAGGATTTTTTTATTTCCTCAAAGGCAGCTTTGGCAGCCTCGGCGGCCATAAGAAGCTGGGGAAGGAACATTTTTCCCTTTTCAAATTCCTTGCCCACCTCGTCAAGGGCGGGGACAAGGTGTTCGCTTATTATAACCAGAGGTTCTGTGCTGTCAAGAAGCTTCTTTGTGGCCTTGGATGCCGATTCGGCAAGGCCGGATATTATGGAATCATACAGGGTAAGTTCTGAATAAACCTTCTCTTTGGGAGGTTCGGCAATATACTTATCCACATATTCGGCATATTGTGCCTTATATCCCTCTAATGCCCTTGAAGAGTAATAGGCACTCATCATGCTTTCGGAAAGTGGGTTGACTATTCCCGCCGACAGGCCGGCCTCAAGGGCCATGCCGAAAAAGGCGGCGTTTATGTTGTCCCGCTTGGGAAGGCCGAAGGAAATATTGGATATGCCCAAAACGGTGTGTAAACCCAGCTTTTCTTTTATTTGTGTTATTGTCTTTATGGTTATTTCAGCGGCATTTTTGGTGGATGCCGCCGAGGTAACAATACCGTCGGCGATAAGATCCTTTTTATCGATACCGTATTCTTTGGCCTTGGATATGATTTTTTCGATTATTTTAAGTCGTCCTTCGGGTTCTTCGGGTATTCCATTTTCGTCCATGGCAAGGCAGACTGCCGCCGCCCCGTATTTTTTCATTAACGGGAATATGGCGGCCATGGATTCTTCCGAGCCGTTGACCGAGTTTATAAGGGGTTTACCGTTGTATATCCTAAGCGCCTTTTCAAGAGCCTCATAATTTGAGGTGTCAAGCTGCAAGGGCAGTTCGGTTACCGCCTGCAGGGCCTCCACCGCCTTGGTAAGCATTGATACTTCGTCAATTCCGGGCAGCCCCACATTTACGTCAAGGATATGGGCTCCCTTTTCCTGCTGGGCAAGTCCTTCCCGGAGTATATATTCAATATCCCCGTTTTTAAGGGCTTCCTTAAACAAGGGTTTTCCCGTGGGGTTTATCCGTTCGCCGATAATAAGCGGATCGCTACCGAAAAATGAGATACGGCTGCGTGAGGCAACGGCGGTGAAATTCTTTTTGCTAACCGGCTTAATTTCTTTGCCCTTAATCTCATTTGCAATTTCTTTTATATATTCATTGTTGGTGCCGCAGCAGCCGCCAACGGCGGAAACTCCCGCTTCCACCAGCTTTACGCAAGCCTTTGCAAAGGCAAACTTGTCCACGTTGTAAACGGCTTTGCCGCCCTTTGAAACGGGGATACCCGCATTGGGGTTGCAAAGAATGGGGACGGAGGAATATTTCACAAGTTCGGGAACGATGGCAACAAGCTGTTCGGGGCCTTCGCCGCAGTTTATACCTATGCCGTCGATACCCATTCCCTCAAGCATAAAGCAGGCGTTGGCAGGTGAGCCGCCCGAAATAAGCTTTCCCTTGGAGTCCAATATCATTGTTAAAATAACGGGTAGATTGGTGTTTTCCTTTGCCGCAAGAAGGGCCGCTTTCATTTCATAAGGGTCGGACATTGTTTCAAACAATATCAAATCCACCCCGGCTTTTTCGCCTGAAGTAACGATAGAGGCATAAGCGGATACGGCGTCTTCAAAGTCAAGCTGGCCGAGGGGTTTTAACAGTTTGCCCATAGAGCCCACCGACAAGGCTATAAAGGCTTTTTTGCCGGTTTTGGCATAATAATCCGAAACCGCCTGACGGGCAATGGATACGGCCTTTTCGACGGTTTGGGAAAGGGTGTATTTAGTGTCGCAAAGCTTAAAGGGGTTGGCGCCGAAGGTGTTGGTGGAGATAACGTCGGCCCCCGCCTCAAGGTATAGAGTATGAATCTTGTATATGCTGTCGGGGTGGGTAAAGTTCCACTCCTCGGGTATTTCCCCGGTTTTCAACCCCATGTCATGAAGGAAGGTTCCCATGGAGCCGTCGAATATAACCGGCTTTTTGCCGAAAATATCAAGAAATTTCATTTTAAACCCCTTTTACCCCATCGATTATCGCCTTTGCGATATTGGGACGGTTCATGGTATAAATATGTATATTGCCGAATCCGTTGGATATAATGTCGTTTATCTGATTAACGGCAAACTCTATCCCCGCTTTTTCCATGTCCGGCGTTGAGCCGTATTTTGAAATTATTGTGGCAAGGGATGAGGGCACCCGGCTTTTTGAAAGCTGAATCATTTTACCGATTCGGGATGCGTTGGTTACCGGCATAATGCCTGCAAGAATGGGAATGTTTATTCCCGCTTTGGCCGCTTTTTCACGGAATTCGTAATAAACAACGTTGTCGAAAAACATTTGCGTTGTTAAAAACTGAGCGCCGGCGTCAACCTTTATTTTAAGGTTTTCCATATCCTCGTCTAACGACGCCGATTCGGGATGTCCCTCTGGATAGCAGGCTCCGCCTATGCAAAATTCACCGTTTTTCTTTATGTCAAATATAAGCTGGCTGGCGTATTTGTAGTCGTTGGGGAGAACAAAGTCAGGCTCTGTCGGAATATCCCCCCGTAAAGCAAGGATGTTTTGAATGTTTTCGCTTTTTAGCTTTTCAATAACCTCATACACCTTTTGTCTGGTGGAGGAAACGCAGGTAAGATGGGCAAGGGCGGGAATATTGTGGTTTTCAATCTCCTTTGCCACTTCTACGGTAAATTCGCTTGTCCCCCCGGTGGCGCCGTAGGTGCAGGAAACAAAAGCGGGTGAAAGGGTTGCAGTTTCGGCAACTATGCGTTTTGTGTCCTCAAGCTGGGAAAACTGCTTGGGGGGGAACAGCTCAAGGGAGATGGTGGTTTTTTCCCTTTTTAAAATATCAATTATTTTCACCCGAGTTTACCTCCTTTTGTGCCGGCATGAAGCGGTTTTGCAAAATTTCTATTTGTGCCCTTCTGCCCGAATTTTCGTGTATTGATTGTATGACCTTTTCTAAATACTGCTCTTCTATAAAGCATTCGGCTGATACTTGGTCGGTATATTGTGTATTATTAACCGAAACGCCCTCGGTTTTAAACAGATACGACAGCCTTTGAAAGTCGCTGTAGGTGGATGTTACCTTAAACACGGCATGGGGAACCCATAATACAACCCCTGCCTTGTCCACGGCGTTTTTAGCGGCGGCGGTATAGGCCCGGACAAGTCCCCCTGCCCCAAGCTGAATGCCCCCGAAATACCGGGTAACCACCACAACGGCGTTGGTAAGGCCCTCCTTGCGGAGCACCTCAAGGACAGGCAGGCCTGCGGTGCCGTGGGGCTCGCCGTCGTCGGAAAACCTTGACATATTGTTTTCCCTTAAAATATAGGCATAAACATTGTGGGTGGCGTCGGAATACCTTTTTCTAACCGAATTTATAAAGGAAATCGCCTCCTCCTCGGTTAAAACCGGCGAAGCGGTGGAGTAAAAAACCGACTTCCTTTCGGTAAATTCGGCAAAGGATGTTTCCCTAAGGCTTTTATACCCTTTGCTCATGATTGCAAAATTCGTAATAAACCGCCCGAATGGCCTCCTCAAAGTCTTTTTCATCCACGCCAACTATAATGTTAAGCTCGGAGGATCCCTGGTCGATCATTTTAATGTTTATTCCCGCCTTGGCAATTGCCGAAAATACCCTCGAGGCGGTTCCGGGGGAGTTGACCATACCACGGCCCACAACGGCGATTAACGCCAGAGAAGGCTCAATAAATATGTTGTCGGGGTTTACCATACGGGAAAGCTTGTTAAGCAGGAAGCTTTCTTTTCCCTTGATATATGAGGAATCCACGATAACCGACATGGTGTCGATACCGGAGGGAAGATGCTCGAAGCATATGTTCATATCGTAGAAGGCCTGAAGCACCTTCATGCCGAAGCCCACCTCAAGGTTCATCATATCCTTTTCAAGATGAACCACCGAAAATCCCTTTTTTCCGGCTATACCCGTAATAACCTCCGGATTTACCACGTTTGTCTCCGATACTATAAGGGTGCCGGGGTGGGAAGGATCGTTGGTGTTTTTAATGTTTATGGGTATTCCCGCAATTTTAACCGGGAAAATGGCATCCTCGTGCAATACTGTGGCTCCCATGTAAGAAAGCTCACGCAGTTCTCTGTAGGTGATTACGCTTATGGGAAGGGGGTTATTCACAATCCTGGGGTCGCACATTAAGAAGCCGGAAACATCCGTCCAGTTTTCGTATATATCCGCCATTACCGCCCTTGCCACCACTGCGCCGGTAATGTCGCTGCCGCCCCGGGAGAAGGTTTTAATTTCCCCGCAGGGGAGAGAGCCGTAAAAGCCCGGGATGACGGCATATTTGGCGGAAAGCAGCCTTTCGGACATAAACAGATTGGTGCGGTCGGCGTTGAACAGTTTATCGGGACCGAAAAACACCACCTCGGCGGCGTCTATAAATTCAAACCCCAGATAGTGGGAAAGGATGATGCCGTTTAAATATTCCCCACGGGAGGCGGCATAGTCAACGGTGCATCCTTTTTCAAGGTTTTTGTATATTATTTCAAATTCCCGGTCTAAGGTCATGTCAAGGCAAAGGCCGGTTATTATATCGTCGAATCTTTCCTTTATTTTTTTAAGTAAATCGGTGAAATCACTGCCGGAGGAGGCATTTTTCTGACATTCTATAAGCATGTCGGTAACCTTGGTGTCTCCGCTGTGGCGTTTGCCGGGGGCGGAGGGAACAACGTACCGGCGCGTGGGGTCGGAGAGTATGATATCGGCGACTTTTTTGAATTGTTCAGCGTCCGCAAGGGAGGAGCCGCCGAATTTTACAACTTTGATGCAGTCGGACTTTTTCATTGACTTATACTCCGGAAAAATTATTTACAAATATTAGCATGGTTCATATTAACACACTGCGTATAAAAATTCAATAGTCATTTTTTACATACATTATAATATATGCCCGTTTTTATATTAAGGTATTGACAAATAAGCGCTGAAAGGATATACTTAAAAAACGGCACGCCCCCATAGTTAAATGGATATAACAAGCCCCTCCTAAGGGTTAGTTATGGGTTCGATTCCCGTTGGGGGTGCCAGAAAAATGCACCCTTTCGGGTGCATTTTTCAGTTATATTCGCCTGCGGCGAGTTATATTGCTACGCAGTTATATTGCCCCTTGCGGGGCAGTTTTTATTTTGTATATTTCGACAACACATAAATTTATATTTTGTATATTTTTTATACAACACCCTATTGACAAACGCGTTAGCGTATGCTAACATATAATTGTTAGCGTAGGCTAACAAAAGGAGTGGAAGGTATGAAGACTTTAAGAGACACTAAACCGGGTGAAACGGTTAAAGTAGCCAAAGTGACCGGAGCGGGAGCAATCCGCCGGCGTATTATGGACATGGGAATAACCAAAGGCGTTAACATTACCGTAAGGAAAACCGCACCTTTGGGAGATCCCGTTGAAATAACCGTACGGGGCTACCAACTGTCACTACGCAAAGCCGACGCCGAAATGGTGGTTCTTGAAGGGTGATCTATGGATAAAACAATAAAAATCGCCCTTGCCGGCAACCCCAACTCGGGGAAAACCACATTATTTAATGCCTTAACCGGCTCCAACCAGTTCGTGGGCAACTGGCCGGGGGTAACCGTTGAAAAAAAGGAAGGCAAGCTGAAGGGACGGGAAAACGTAATTATAACCGACCTTCCCGGCATTTACTCCCTTTCCCCCTACTCCCTTGAGGAGGTTATTGCTCGGAATTATTTATTAAACGATTGCCCCGACGCTATTTTGAATATAATAGACGGCACCAGCCTTGAGCGTTCCCTTTATCTCACCACCCAGCTTACCGAGCTGGGCATTCCGGTGGTAATAGCCATTAACATGATGGACGTTATACGAAAAAACGGCTTTGAAATCGACGCCGCCGGACTTGAAAAGGAACTTGGGGTTAAAATTGTTGAAATTTCCGCTCTTAAGGAAACGGGGATAAACGAGGCAGCCGAGGCCGCTATATCGGCAGCCTTTTCCAAACAGCCTGTTTACCCCAAACATAAATTTGCCGGCAGCGTGGAACATTCTTTAGCACATATCGAGGAAGCTGTTATTCATGACATGCCCGCCGACAAACAGCGCTGGTATGCCATTAAAATATTTGAGCGGGACAAAAAAGTGATAGAGCTTTTGAATATTCCCGCCGAGACCCTTTCCCATATCGAGGACGATATTAAGGAATGCGAACGGGAAATGGACGACGACGCCGAGTCGATAATTATAAACCAGCGTTATGAATACATTGAATCGATAATCGGCAAATACTATATAAAATCAAAATCCGGACTTAATGTGTCCGAAAAAATAGATAAAATAATAACCAACCGTTTTCTCGCTTTACCCATTTTTGCGGTAATTATCTTCGCCATTTATTACATTTCGGTTTCAACCGTAGGATCCTATCTTTCCGACTTCGTCAACGACACGCTGTTTGGCGAATGGATAAACCCCGCTATTTCAAACGCCTTGGAATCTGCCGGAACCGCCGGATGGCTGAACAGCCTTATCGTAGACGGCATAGTGGGCGGCGTGGGAGCAGTGCTGGGTTTTGTTCCCCAGATGATGCTTCTGTTCATATTTCTTGCGTTTCTCGAGGCCTGCGGCTACATGTCCCGCATAGCCTTTATAATGGATAAGCTTTTCCGCAAGTTCGGCCTTTCGGGCAAATCCTTCATCCCTGTCCTTGTGGGTACGGGCTGTTCGGTTCCCGGCATTATGGCCAGCCGGACTATTGAAAGCGAAAGAGACCGTCGCATGACGGTTATGACCACCTCCTTTATGCCCTGCTCGGCAAAGCTGCCGGTTATAGCCCTTATTGCCGGAGCAATGTTCAATGGCGCATGGTGGGTGGCCCCCTCGGCATACTTTATAGGTATAGCATCTATTGCCCTATCGGGAATCATCCTTAAAAAGTCAAAGCCCTTTACAGGGGATTCGGCGGCCTTTGTGCTTGAGCTGCCTGCCTACCACATGCCCACGGTGATAAACATACTCCGTTCCATGTGGGAACGTGTCAGGTCCTTTATAAAGAAGGCCGGAACAATTATACTCCTTGCCTCTGTGGCCGTATGGTTTTTCTCCAACTTCGGCTTTGAAGACGGCTCCTTCGGCATGGTGTCAATGGAAAACTCCCTGCTTGCATCCATAGGCGGAATAATCGCCTTTATCTTCAAACCCCTCGGCTGGGGCGACTGGAAAGCCGCCGCCGCCACCATTAACGGTCTTATTGCCAAGGAAAATGTGGTTTCTACCTTTGCCGTGTTATATGGCGAAAGTGCGGAAACCGTTTTAAGCCAGGTCTATTCACCCCTTGCCGGCTATTCCCTGCTTTTATTCAACCTGCTGTGCGCCCCCTGCGTGGCAGCCATGGGAGCAATACGCCGGGAAATGAACAGCGGCAAATGGACCGCCTTTGCGATAATTTATCAATGCGCTCTGGCATATTGCGTATCTCTGTGTGTATATCAGTTTGGATTACTGTTTAGCGGAAAACCCGACATAATCGGGACAATAGCCGCAGTAGTGGTTTTAGCCTCGTTTATGTTCCTGCTTTTCCGCCCTAATAAAAGAAAGGGGAATATATAATGCCCACCGTAATAGTTTCGATTGTTGTTATAGCCGTAATCGGGGTTGCTTTGTATTATACAATTAAAAACCGCAAAAAAGGCGCCTGCGCCTACTGCAGCTCCTGCTGCTCTACCTGCGGCGGCTGCTCCACCGAAGACGGCCAAAACAAAGCTGACGAAAGCAAATAACCATATAATCCGTTAGTTCCTCCGGATAAGCTATCATTGCAAAAAAACAACCGGCCGTTTATGCGGCCGGTTGTTTTTGTATATTCGTCTTTTTTATTTCTTTTCGTGGTAGGATTTTTCGGTGTTAACGTTCCAGATTTCGGCTTTTCCCTTTCCCTCCCGGACGGCGTCCACGGCAAACATGGCGGTTAACATGGAATGGTCCATATTGTTATAGCGGTGCTGGCCGTTGCGGCCTATACAGTAAAGGTTTTCAAAGGTGTTAAGGTATTCCTTAACTTTGTCAAACTGTTCATAGGTGCCGAAATAGGAGGGGTAGGCCTTCTTTATCTTTACCCTTACCGAATCTATAATGTCCTCTTTGTCCACAATGCCTATATGAACAAGCTCGTTTTTGGCAAGTTCTATAAAGTCCTTGTCGGACATGTTCCACATTTCGTCCCCTTCGGTGCAGAAATACTCAAGGCCAATCCACACCGTGTTGTCGGGGTCAGCCACCATATAGGGGGACCAGTTGTTGAAAATCTGCAACCTGCCCAGCTTTACATCCCGTTCCTGAATGTAAATCCAGCAGTCGGGGACTATGTTCCCAAGAGTTTTCATTTTGGTCTGGTTTTTAATTTTCAGCTTATTGCACAGCAGACCGACGGTTATAAAGTCCCTGTAGGGGAGATTGTGGGCGATTTCCTTAACGTCCTGCGGCACGGTTGCCATACCGTCAACCAAATCCTTAACCGGCATTGAGGAGAAGAAATAGTCGCCGTAGAAGGTTTTATCCCCGGCTTTAACCGCCTTAACGGTGTCGTTTTCGGTTATAATTTCGGTAACGGGGCAGTTCATTATAATTTCGCCCCCCAGTTTTTTAACCTCTTCCGCCAGTTCCTCCCAAAGCTGGCCGGGGCCTTTTTTGGGATACATAAACTGTTCGATAAGGGAGGTTTCAACCTTTGAGGAGTTTTTCCGCCTGAAGGGCTTTGAAATAATATTCCACACCGCCTTGAACAACGATAACCCTTTAACCCGCTGGGCGCCCCATTCGGCGGATATGTTTTCGGGATTTACCCCCCACACCTTTTCGGTGTAGTCTTCAAAAAACATTTCGTAAAGGGGTTTTCCGAACCGGTTAATGTAAAAATTGCGCAGGTTGGTTTCTTTCTTTTTAAACACCGCCGACCACACATAGCCGAACCCCGCCTTTATGGTGCGGACAAAGCCCATGTTCTTAATGGTTTCGGCCGACAAGGTAATGGGGTAGGCAAAGAACTTTTTAAGGAAATAAATCCTTGACACCCTTGTGCGGACAAGCATAACCCTTTCTTCAGTCTCAGGATCGGGGCCGCCCTCGGCAAGGGGCTTTTCCCTTCCAAGCACTTTATCGTCGTAGGCAGGCTTGCCCTGGAGGGGCATAAGGTTCTTCCAGAACTCATTTACCCGGTCGTCCTTGGAAAAGAAGCGATGTCCCCCTATATCCATACGGTTGCCTTTATATACCACCGTCTGGGAGATGCCGCCTATAACGTCGGTGGCCTCCAGCACTATAACCTTAATGTCGGTGGTTTTAAGCAGCTCGTAGGCTGCGGTAAGACCTGCCGGTCCTGCTCCTATAATTATTGCCGTTTTGTTTGTGTCCTTCATTTTAAACCTCTATTTGAATAATTTTGCGAAAAACTCATAAAGTCCGGGTGCCATCTTATATATGTTATCCGCCTCGTTGGCAAAGATAAGCGCCGATGCCACAAGGAAGGATATTATAAACATAACAACCGCCGTTTTGTAGGCAAGGTTTGCCAAAGGACTGCCCTCCTCGCCCCTTGTGGGCAGTTCAAGGAAAACCAACGCCCCCACCAGACTAAGCGGGAACATAATGTCCCCCATATACCTTATATGGCTGCCGGCAAGGCAGAAGTCGGCAAAGGCAACAAAGACGCCCATAATAATAGCGATAAGATATGTAAACCGTTTTACCCTATCTCCCTTTGACACCGAAATGCTGCCCAACCCACCCCAGGCTAACGGGAAGTTGATAACACCTGCTGTGCCGAAAATATAAACATAATTGCGGTAAACGCCTAAATTTACCGACGCAATGTCTAAAAAGGGGAAATTCGGTGTAAAGGCAACCGGCTGGAGGAAGTAATGATACATTGCCGGGAAAAATTTATAAAGCTGAAGCTTGAAATACCCCATATCCGCAAAGGTAAGCTGATAGGTGGCGCCGAAATCAAAGGGCGAAGAAAACCTTGCGGCGTTAAACCACATAATCGCCCCTGCCCCAAGTGCAACAGGGGTGGCAATAAAGGCAAAATCAATTAGCTTTGAAGAAACTCTCCGTCCCCGCTTAAAGAAGAACTTAATGTAAAGGGGAACAAGCATAACAGCGTAAAGGAGTATATTAGGCCTTGAGGCCACCGTCAGCACGGCGGAAACGCCTGCAAGGGCAAGAAAAACCCTCCGGTGGACAGGACTTTGTGCCAGAGCCGCTTCAAAGGAAAAATACAAAAACAGCGCAAAGAAGGTTATGCCCGAAATTATGGCTATATAATACATAGCCGGGTGGACATTCAGCACATATATCAAAGACGAGGCGCAAAGGGAAGGTATGGCAAGGAGTAAAGTCAATAAATAGGGCTTTATTTTAAAATACTCCAGGGCTTTCAGTAAAGCTAAAACTATTGCAAAGGTGGCCGCAATGGTAAAAAACAGGCTTGCGGTGCCGTCCTTTGGCATATAGCCGGTTGTGTAATAGGTGGGAAGATAAAACAGCACCACCGGCGCCACGCCGAAATAGGAGTAAATTTTTCCTTTATAGTAAGCTCTGTCCCATAAATAGGAGGTGCCGCCTAAAAGATCCCGTCTTAAAAAGTAGTCGTAGGGGTTTTCAAGGTTGGCGTAGGCTTCCTCGTCAAAGGGAATATCAAGGTTAAGCTGCCCTTTTATAAAGGCGTCGGCCTGCTGCTGGTAGCAGGTATAGCCATTAATGTCCCCGGTAAAGGGATATTCGTCAAAGCCCATGTCCTTGACGCAGCCGATAAACGCCGAAACAAGGCATAACGATGCCACAATCCATACAAAGGCCACATGGCCTTGTTTTTGCTTGTCATAAACGATTTTATACCATTTCCGGTAGACAATCAGCCAGACAAGGCAGGTTAATATACAGCACAGCACAAACCTGAAAATATTAAAGGAAAACACTCCTGTGCTGTTTATTGTTATGCTTTTTATAGACAGATTGCTGGAATTGGAGTTAAATTCAATGGTTATCTCTTTCGCCTTGCCTAAAGAGTCAATGGGGATAATATTAACCCCGTCTTCGTCAGGCCGGATGTTATGCTTGCCCGTCGTCCGGTTGACAGCCGAGGAGTTCTGGTCCTTTATATAGGTGGTTATGTCTAAATATGAATATACCCCGTAGCATTCAATGCCGAGATTTACAACCTCCTCATCGTCAATTTGGATTATAATGCTGCCAGAATTTTTTATGTATAGCTCGTTCCCCTGAAGGGCAATATTTGAGGAGGTGTCAACTTCGGTCAAATCAATGGTATAGGTGTTATATCCTCCCGCCTTTACGGCAATAAACGCCCGGTTGGAAATGCAAATTTCCAACACAAACAGTAAAGCAAAGGCAAGGATAAAAAAGATGGTACTTTTTTTGTCAAAAAATTTCTTTTTGGTGTTTTCCATTTAATTTGCTGTCCTTTTATGCAAACCTCAGTTTGCGGCATAGTTGGATATAAAGTATAGCAGCGACGACACAACGCAAAAGGCCACCGATGCCGCCACCATACCCTTCTTTATATACGCAACAGCCCTGCTTTTAGTTTCACGGGAAATAAACATTCCCAAAAAAGCCGCCCCGATAACCACCGTGGGAACAATATAACGGAAATCCATGGTGCAGTCGTGGGCATGGGTAAAGCAAAAATTAACATAGGTTATCATTATGGTTAAATAAAAAACGTAAAGGGTAGCCTTTATTGCCTTAGGAACACCCTCATACTTTTTGAAAAGGGCGTAAATCATGGCAAAAAGGACTAAGGCCACGATGAGTATGTTTAATACAAACAATGCGTATGCCAGTATTTCGGTTATCCAAAGGCCTTCCCCCATATGCCATTCCCCGAAAACCGAGGTTTTAAGTATTGCTCCGGGAATGTTGTATTCGTGAAAGGCGTTGCCGAATTTTTCTCCCCGGGCAAAGTAGATTCCTTCCGATATCGAGGGGAAAATATCGAAAAACCTTTGAAAAACTGTTCTGAATCCCACATACTGGTCGTGGTTTTTGCCAAGCTGCATTACATAGCCGAAGGGAGCGTCGAATTTTTCATGCAGACGCACCGACCACCACAGTCCAGCAGGAATACAGATTGTTCCGAAAACCGCAAACTGACCGATAAGCTTTAATTTTCTATCGGAAAGCGCTAACATTATTAAAAACACCATTGCCGTAGCCGGAGCAGCATAGGCCGCCGACAGCTTGGACATCATGCCAAAGCCTATTCCGTAAGCTATCATGACTATATTAAACAGCGTGGGCTTTTTCCACCACCTTATAAGGAAGAGGAGGGCGAAAAGGGTTAAGGTTACCGCAAGACAGTCGTTGTTGTAGCTTGCGGACAAAATAATAAAGGTGGGGTGGAAAGCCACAAGGGCATAGCTTATAGTAGCGGCGGTTTTGTTAAAGTTTAGCTCTTTAAATATCTTATAGGCGATAAGACCGGCTGAGGCCGAATAAAACAACGTTAAGGTGGTAACATAATGGATTGCGGTGTCAAAGGCCACACCGAGAGTGGTTAAGGCTTTAAGCCATAAAGCCTCAAATATATAATGAAGGGGCGGGTGGTAATACTGGCCGGAAAGAGAGTCGGGAAAGGCTTTATTGGTAAAAAGCCGGGTTATATAGCCCGAATGGGAATAGCTTTCCGGGCGGAAAGCGCCGACGTCGTGCTGCCTGTCCCAAAGTCCGGTGTATATTACATAGGCAAGTTTTATCAAAAAGGAAAAGGCGGTTATTAAGAACACAATCCGTCCTTCGGTAAGACCGCCTTTAAACTTCCAAAAAATTCCGAGGGCAATTAAAAAAACAAAAAATACAAAAAAAGACGCAATAAAAAAGGGGGTATAACCGTCAGCCTTATAGTCAAAAACCAAAGCCGACAGCAAACAAGCACCGAACAGCAGCAAAAACGGGTGTTTTGCGATACGATTGTAAACACATTTGAAAGTAGATTCCATAATGTTCCCCCTTACGGGAGTATTGTAGCATAAGAAACCACCACTGTCAACAACAGGGGTGATTTTACAATAAGCGGTTGAAATGAAAGGATATTTATGCTATAATTTTTTATATTTTTCGAAAGGTTTATGTGTATGAGGAAAATTTCGTTTGTTCTTGTAGTCCTAATGGCCTTTTCACTTTTTGCCTGCGCCGGCAGTAACGGCGACAATTCCTTACCCGATGAATCCCTGACACCGTCGGATGTCCAATCCAGCGAAACATCCTATGACGAGGGCAAAATCGCCGACCTTATTGCTAAATATTCCCATCTTGGATCAGCCACCGAGAAATGTGTTGTTCTTGAAAGCAAAACGGTTGCCGACGGCAGAGCGATAATTTCCGGCTACTGCGAAGAAGGCAGCGATATATATCTTGCCGAAGGCGGAAACGTAACCCAGGTGATAAAAAGCCACAAGGGAACATACATAATCGAAATTAATTTCGCAAAGGGCGAAAAGCGCAAAGAGCTTGAAATTTACGCAAAAACCGAGGGCAAAGGAGTATCTGAGCCGGTTTCGGCCACTCTTAGGTATTCTGCGTCGGCAGAGGGCGAATTTCAGCATTATGTACGGGTGGGAAAGGAAGGCTGGCTGTTTTTCACCAACACCGAACCCCAGTATACAAACAACGAGCATCTTGCCGAAAACCGTAAAAACCGCATAACAAGCCGTATACGCGACCGGGTGTCCACTTTGGCCGAAATCGGCACGAAAATTATATATGTCTTTATCCCAAACCCCAATGAGGTTTATTCCGAATATATGCCTGATGAAGTTGAAAAAGGCAGCGTTATTTTGCGTGAAGAAGTGGCAAAGGCCCTTTCCGACGCCGGCGCAACAGTTATTGACATGGGTGAAACATTAAAAGGCCTAAAAGGCGGGGAATTTGAAGTTTATCACCGCACCGATTCCCACTGGACCGAATACGCCGCCTACTTTGCCTATAAAGCATTATGCGACAAGTTTGTTTCCGACGGATTTACGGGAGCAGCGCCAAGGGATATTTCTGAATTTAACTTTACAAACGAATTCCGGGCCGCCGGTGACCTTTATTTCGACCTGGGCCTTGACGAATACGAATTTAAGGTTTATTCCACCTTTTCTGATATTTCCTTTGACGCTCCGGTTAACCTGCCCAAATATGCAGCAAATGACCGCAGCCGGATAAACGACGACTGTATGAAGGAAATGACGTTTCATAATGCGAATGGCAGCAACAAACCGTCATTTATTATGATGCGGGACAGCTATTCCATAATGCTTTTTGACTGGCTTGCCGAAAGAGCAAGTGATTCCTACTTCAAAAAGCTGTGGGATTTTGATTTTGATATAAACGAAATAACCACCCTTGGTGTGGATTATATCATTTACTTCGTTACCGACCTTAATCTGAACAACGTGTTAAAATAGCAATAATTGTCATTTGTCTTCAAACATAAGAAAAAGCCCGCAAATGCGGGCTTTTTTCAATTTCTTTTATATGCAGGCTGCGTGGATAATGGCTGCAAAGTCGGGGGCTTTTAACGACGCTCCGCCTATAAGGCCGCCGTCAACGTTAACCTTTGACAACAGTTCTTCGGCGTTCTTTGCGTTCATGCTGCCGCCGTACTGAATGGTGGTTGCATTTGCAACATTGCTGTCGTAAAGGCTTGCCAGCACGTCTCTTATAAGGCCGCAAACCTCGTCTGCCTGGTCGGAGGTGGCGGTTTTGCCGGTGCCTATTGCCCATACCGGCTCATAAGCAATGATTATATTCTTCATCTGTTCGGCGGTTATGCCAAGCAGGTCAATTTTAACCTGTCTTGCTACCACTTCTGCGGTAACGCCCTGTTCTCTTTCCTCAAGGAGTTCGCCTACGCAAAGAATGACCTTAAGGCCTTCCTCAAGGGCGGCTTTAACCCGTGCGTTAACAGTCTTATCGGTTTCACCGAAATACTGCCGTCTTTCGGAATGTCCGATAATAACATATTCCACACCGGCGGCTTTAAGCATCTGGGCGGAAATTTCACCGGTGAATGCTCCGGATTTTTCCCAGTGAACGTTCTGGGCGCCTATTTTAATAACCGAATTTTTGGCCGCCTCAACCGCAGCATAGAGGTCTACAAAGGGAACGCAGGCAACGATTTCGCAAAGGGAGGTGTCCTTGCCTTCGATTTCAGCCTTTATGGCGTTTATAAGCTCTACTGCCTCGGCAGGAGTTTTATTCATCTTCCAGTTGCCGGCAATAACCGTTCTTCTGTTTTGTCTGTCCATTTTATTTGCCTTTCTCTTATTTGTTGTTCAGGCAGGCAATTCCGGGAAGTTCAAGGCCTTCAAGGAATTCAAGGGATGCGCCGCCGCCTGTGGATATATGGGTAATCTTGTCGGCAAAGCCAAGCTGTTCAACCGCAGCCGCAGAGTCGCCGCCGCCTACGATGGTGATGGCTTCAGATTCAGCAAGGGCTTTGGCAACAGCTATTGTGCCTTTTGCAAGGACGGGATTTTCAAACACGCCCATAGGTCCGTTCCAAACCACGGTTTTTGCGCCTTTAATGGCATCGGCAAAAATCTGTCTTGTCTTTTCGCCTATATCAAGGCCCATTTTGCCTGCGGGAATCTGGTCAGCCGCAACGGTGGTTACCGAAATTTCGGCATCAATGGGTTCGGGGAAGGCGGAGCTTACCACTGTGTCTACGGGGAGAAGGAGGTTTACGCCCTTTTCCTTGGCAAGGGCAAGCATGTTCTTGCAGTATTCCACCTTTTCGGAGTCAAACAGTGATAAACCAATGTTATTGCCCTGAGCCGCGAGGAAGGTATAAGCCATACCACCGCCGATAATAAGTGTGTCAACTTTATTCAACAGGTTGTCGATAACTTTAAGCTTATCCGCAACCTTTGCGCCGCCGAGAATGGCAACAAAAGGTCTGTCGGGATCTTCAAGGGCTTTGCCCATAATGTCGATTTCTTTTTGAATAAGGAAACCGCATACTGCAGGGAGATAGTCGGCGACGCCGGCGGTGGAGGCATGAGCTCTGTGGGCGGTGCCGAAAGCGTCGTTTACGTAAATTTCAGCAAGGGAGGCAAGTTTTTTTGCAAATTCGGGGTTATTCTTTTCTTCTTCTGCATGGAAACGCACGTTTTCAAGGAGAAGTATCTCGCCGGCCTTAAGGGAGGCAGCCAGAGCCTGGGCATCTTCGCCCACAACGTCCTTGGCAAGGTGAACGGGAACGTCTTTAAGATACTCCGAAAGCTTTGTTGCTACGGGAGCAAGGGAGTATTTCATGTTGAATTCGCCCTTGGGACGGCCCAGATGGGAACAAAGAATAACCTTTGCGCCGTGTTCGAGAAGATATTTAATGGTGGGGAGAGCACCCACTATCCGGTTGTCGTCGGTAACGACGCCGTCCTTTATGGGCACGTTGAAATCGCACCGGACAAGAACTTTTTTCCCGCTGACATCGATATCGGTCAGGGACTTTTTGTTTAGCATAATAACACCTCTGAAAATAAATTTATAATATAATTTAAAAAGCTTGATTTACCGAAACTCGTTTTCGTTGATTTCCTTAAGTTCTGCGGCGTTTGTCATAAACAGATAAGCAAAAGACACATCCTGATTAACCGCTTTTAAAATAGTTTCGTTGGTTAAGAATGAAAGACGGCCGTAACCCTTGGAATAAACAGTTGCGATATCTATAGCCGGATTTTCGAAAACACGCTTTAGCATTATAGCCGAATCGTTATCCCGCAGGCAGAATGTAATGTAGTTTGTCTGTATGGCATCGTCAAGACTGACATAGGAAGCCGCAAGAAGGGCATTTAACACCTTTCCCGTTCGTGACGAATCGGTCTGACGGGCAGGAACCGACAGCCCCGCTGCGGATGAACCCACATAAGACAGGTAATTTGTCTGATTTTCGGTGATTTTGGGTAAGGGAGCTATACTCCAGTTAAGCCGTGTTTCTGCGGCTGCTTTGGCAAAGTCCACACGGTATGCAAAGAAAGCCACCCGCCCATCAAGAAAGGCCTTTGAAGCATTTTCCCCGGAAAGGCCGATATAGGCTTTGCTTTGAATAATATCCCTTACTCTGTCGGCAACCTCGTTGCCTTTATCTGTGTTCATGGAATAAGCCAGCTTTTTATGATAAGTGTCGCCGAAAAGGGACAAGCCAGACGAATTAAATGCCGCAACCGCAAAATCGTCCTTGTTTGAAAAGGAACCTAAACCGAATATATCGGTCTGATAGTCGGGGGATCGCTTTTGCATAACCTCCCTTGCGGCATATTCGGCGTAATCCATTAATTTATCCCATGTCCATGTGCCCTGCTTTACCGAATTGAATATTTCTCTTCCGGCGCCGGCAGGCAGGAGGTCTTCGTTATAGAAAATGCACCAAAAATCCTCCTGATAAAACGTGGCCCGGTCATATATGGCATACATATAATCCCCTGCCACCGAGCTTTTAACCGTTTCCTGATTAAGATAGCTGGCATCGGGGTTGAAAAAGGGAACCGAAAAAAGGTTTAACAGTCGTCCCTCGTAAGCCATACCCGCCATGGTGGGCATGGTTACCGAAACAAGGTCGGAAAACTGGACTCCGGCGTCCACAGCCTGGGATAATTTCGTCAACAGTTCGTTTTCGCCGTAATACACTTCTTTTATAACAACATTGTATTTCTCATGGACAAGCTGGTTTCGCTTTTCTATAGCAGGGTTTACCGTTCCGGCCATGGTTTCATCAGGAACAAAGCGATATTGTCGGGAGGTAGCTATTTTAAACTCATAACCGCCAAAGTCTCCCGGCTCAAGCAGACTCAGCCATTCCTCGGCGGTTAAATCCTCGTATTTAACCTGCTCGTTGTTGGATTCGTCCTTTACCTTTTCAACCTCCGAAATTCCCTTGTCAAGCCCCCATCCCGCAGGAGAACAGCCGAAAATTAGCAAAAGAGAAGCTAAAAGGACATAAATCAGCAGTTTTTTGCCGCGTGTCAATATATAATCATCCTTTCAAAGGAGCAATGTTTCACGTGAAACATTTTGAGTTTGGCTTTTTAACCGGCAGGGGTAAAAACAGCTTTGTTTGTTACATAGTCGGCTTCTTTAAGCTTTACCTTCAATTTATCACCGGGAGAAAGGGGGGATCCTACATTTTCTGGATTAATAACCCCTATTGCTCCGCAATCCAATAAAATTTTAACGCCGTCGGCTGATATTTTTGCCACAGAAGCGTCAAACAGCTTATCCCGGTTTTCTTTTAAAAACCCTATGGTCATTATTCGTTGAAGGGTTTGGGCTGTATACCCCGCCTTTTCTTCGTTTAATATTCCCTGCTCGGCTTTTGTTACATCAAAATTTCGCTCGTTTATATATGCTTTAATAGCTCTAAGGTTTGTTAAATTAGAATACTTCTCTGCCGGGAAGAAAAACTCGGCATATTTGTCTGCAGCGTATATATAATGATTTACCGGAGCAAAGGACAACTCCGGAGCATCACACTGGGAGGATATTGCTTCAAAGCAGAACTTTTCAAAAATTGTTCCACGTGAAACAATTGCCTCTTTTTTGGTGTAGCTGTCATCAAAATACTGGTTTTCCTCAAGATAAAACCTATCCTCAGGTGAACCGGTAAAAGCATCGTATTTTTTCTCGGCAACTCCCTCATAAACGCAGCCGACGCCCGAATAAAACAGCTTTTCGGCTACAGCCTGGCCTGCGGATATGAAAATCTCGTTTACCATCAAAGCCGAGTCGCTTTTAAATTTTAGAGCCATTGACTTTATTTTGTGGGACGAATCAAAGCCAAAGACTTTTTCGCATATATCAAAGTCAACTCCGCCCCGTTGTATTCGCTTTGCCCGCAAAACGGCGGCAAGCTCATACATTAGGCTAATCTGGTCTGCGGCGGCGGAATATTTCTTTCTTAAGGGTATAAGGGCTGACGAATCACCGCCGGATATTAGTTCATCCACATCGGCGGCAGAGGCGTCAAGTATCGGGGAAATAACCGATTCGCAAAATTCGGTATTGGTAACATTTCCCATTTCATCGTAGTCTAAAAATACGGTTACCGACAAAAACTCCCGTTTTTCGTTAAATGAGCATACCGAATTAACAAAGGTTTTGGGTAACATTGCCGAACCGTCCCGGCTGCCTAAGATTAACCTTCCTCTGGCGGCAGCTTCCCTGTCGAGTTCGCTGTCGGCAGGCAGATATTCGGCGACATCCGCCACGTGAATACCCACTTTCCAGCCGCCGTCATCCCGGCTTACCGAAAAGCCTATGCCGCTGCCTTCAAACACCGAGTCGGTAAAGGTGAAAATGGGCTTGCTGCGTAAATCTGTGCGCTTTGACACAAAGTTTTTTGCCTCCACCGGTTTGGTGGATGCAGCCTGCTTTTCGGCATCCTGAGAAAACTTTGAAAAATGCTTTGTATTAGAAATTGCCGCCTTGAAGTTGGCATCATAGGTGTTTGCTTTGCCGAAAATTTTAACCGGTATGGCACGCATGGCCGAAACCGCTTTGTATTTGCCTATTTCTGCCTCTATCTTATCCCCTTCCCGGCATTTTAATATATCTTTTCCCTGTTTTACCGGGATACGAAAGGGGATATAGCTGTCGGGGATAAGATACAGCTTGTTTGAAAAAATGCTGCATTCACCGGTTACGGTGGTTTGTCCCCGATTTATAACTTTTATTATTTTACCGATGTTGTGTCGCTTGTCCTCACGCTTTGACGGCTGGGACGATGACACGGAAAGTAAAACGGTGTCCCCGTCGTAAACGTCGGAGTTATATGACACCGCCACCGGGACGTTTTCCAAAATGCCGTCCCTTACCGTTTCCACATACCCATGCCCGCTTTTTGTCCGGCGGAAAACGCCTTCGGTTTTGAAAATTTCCATGTTATTCTCCCGTGGAATGTTTATGTCGGCCGAAAAAAGACAAGGGCAAACCCACTTGAAATAAAGTGCGCCTGCCCCCTTTTCCTTTGTATTTTTCCGTCAACGCCAAAATGTGTTATATCACATTTTAACAGGCCAAGGGGCCGGCGTTTCGGTTAATTATTCGTTTTCGGAGTTTTCCTCGGTTGTTTCGGCAGTTTCTTCTTGAGTCTGGTCCTGGGTAGCGTCGGTGGATTCTTCTGATGCTACCGATTCTTCGGATGCGTCTGATTCTTCGCTTGTTGCGGATTCCTCAGATGCGTTTGATGCGTTAGACTGGGTGGATGATGTATCGCTTACCAACGAAGAGGTGTTGCCGCTGCCCGAGCTTGTCCCCTGGAAAACATAAAGAGCCAAAACCAATACCGCAAATATCACGGCAACAATAGTGGTGGTAGTAACAAGCATCTTCTGCTTTGACCTGGCCTTGTTCCTGCCGTAATAGGTGTCACTGCCGCCGCCGGAGATAGCCTGGCTTAAGCCTCTCTTCTTGGATTCCTGCATCATAATGAGGACAATCAGCGCCACCGCAATTACAAGAAGCAAGGCGCCTATAATGTATTCGATAAGGTTCATGGATGTTTTTCCTCCGGATTTTATAAATAAGTTTTATTTTACAAAAGAGCCCGAAAACGTACCATTTACTATAACACACAATTATTAACAATACAATAGAATGATGAAAAATTTAAAATTTATTCATTTTTTCCTTTTTATTCATTCATTGGTAATTTAATACTTTGCCTTAATTTTCCTCGTCAAAGCTTTCCGCTTTATCGCTGATGGCTTTTTGGCTTTGTTCTTTAAGTTTTTTCTTTTCATTGGCCTTCTTTTTGGCCCGCTTTTTGGCTATGGCGTCGGCTTTTCTTACAACACGGTAGACGTTAGAAACGATCACAAGTATAAAGTAGCCGACAAGGATTGCAATAATAATCCGTATTATCTTTTTGGTGGTGGAGGACATTAGCATGGCCTTGAATCTGCCGAACAGCGAAAGCAGCTTGCTGCGTTCGATTTCGGAGTTTGTTACAAGGGAAACCGAAGCGATTTTTTCCCCGTTGTAGTAGAGATTAAGCCTGCCTACAATCATGTCCTTTTCAACGGGGGCTTCAAGGGTTTCGTTGTATAGGATAACCTCCCTTTCCACGTCCTCGACGCTGATACCCACCGGCATGAGAATATCAACCTCTTTTTCGGCCACATAAGCCACATGGTCGGTGTTTCCGGTGGCCACGTCAACGGGAATTTCCCCTATAATCTCCCGTTCGGTAACCAGGGTAAGATAACCGAAAGAGGTGATTGCCCAGTTGAAAACCTTATGTATGTCCTGATAAGCATTTCCTTCGGGAAAAGAGCGGGTTCCGTCGGTGTTTCTAATTTCGCCGGGAGCCTCCATAACCACCATTACATAGCCTAATCCCGCCTTTTCGGCAGAGGTTATAAGGCAATATCCCCCGTCAATTCTTGCTTGTCCGGCAATCATTCCCTTTGCTCCGGAAAGGGTGTAGCCCTTAAGAAGAACATTTGAAAGAAGATAGTTTTTGGTGTGTATCGTGTTCCCCAGAACGTATGAAGGCTGGGATGAAATATTAAGCAGGGTATTGTATTTGTAAAAGGCCGAGGCGATTATGGCCACGTCTGTTGGGGTGGTGTAGGATTCCCCGTCTGTAAGCCCCACCGGGTTGGTGAATTTTGTGTTCTGGCATCCCAGGCTTTTTGCCTTTTCGTTCATCTTTTCCACAAAGGCGGGGATATCTCCCCCGGAAGCATAAAAGGCAAGTGTAAAGCAGGCGTCGTTTGCCGCCGAAACCAGGGACGCGGTGATAAGCTGTCTGACGGTTAATTTTCCGTTGGGAGTAAGCCCTAACATGGGAGCCGAAATGTCCCCCATCTGGCCGATGTTTTTGGCAAGGAGGGCTTCAGGAGGAACGGTAACCGTTTCTTCAAGAGAGGTAATCATATCGTAGGCAACCATTGTGGCAACCAGCTTTGCCGAAACGGTGGGGGCGACCTGTCTGTTTTCCGAGGTGTCAAGAAGTATCTGCCCAGTATCCACGCTCCGCACCACAACCAGGTTGCCGCTGGTTATTTCCGGAATTTTAAATTCCGGCGCCGATGTGTCGTCGGCGAATGCCAAAACATTAAAAAAGGACAGAACAATAATACACGCAAGTAAAAGCGATATAATTTTGCGTTTCATAATGTTCCTCCGTTGTTTTCTTTAAAGATTTGCCGAAAAATAGTTTCTGGTAAGCTTGACATCCTTGGCGACGGCGGCTTTCAGCTCGTCAAGGGAGTCAAATTTTATTTCGTCCCTAAGCTTTGAAAACAGGAAAATCCTCACGTCCCGGCGATACATGTCCTCGTTGAAGTCAAGGATATGGGTTTCGCAGATAACCTCGTTTGAGTCGGAAACGGTGGGTTTTACGCCGATGTTTGAAACACCCTTGTAAAACACTCCCCCTATCTCGCACAGGCAGGCATACACGCCGTAGGCGGGGACAAGCTGATATTCGGGAAAATGCTGGTTTATGGTGGGAAACCCTATTTTCCGCCCGATATGCCTTCCTTCCACCACGGGAAGGTTAAAAGAATAGCGTCTGCCCAGAAGTTCGCTGGCCTTGTTTATTTCCCCGTCCTTTATGTACTGGCGGATAAGGGTTGAGGAAACCACAACCCCGTTAACCGTAACGGGGGGTATTACAACGGCGTTTCTGCCGTATTCTTCAAGTATCCGTGAAAGGACGGCGGCATCCCCCGAGCGGTTTATGCCAAAGCGGTAATCGTAGCCGCAAACCACGGTTTTTACGTTAAAGCGGTCTATTAGGACGCTTTTAATAAATTCCCTGGGCGTCATGTTGCGGCAGGTTTCGAAATCCTCAAAATAAACCCCGGCGGCGCCGTGAATCTCAAGCAGCCTCAGCTTGTCTGACGAACGGGTTATATGCTTGCTGCGGCTGTTTTTGGGGGTGTCCTCAAAGGTAAATACCACCATGGGAATACCGTGTTCCTCGGCAATTTCGGCGGCCTTTTCAAGCAGCTTTGCATGCCCTAAATGAACCCCGTCGAAATTCCCTATGGAAATCACACATTCCCCGTCAAAGGGAAGATCCCTTACGGTAATTATTTTCACCCTTTTGCCTCCTTATATAAAACCCGCTGTCGAATATATATCATAAATCACAGCATAAACTCTAATAAAAAACACCTTCAAGGCGAGCAGGGCAAGCCCTCACGCCAAGGGGAGGCGATAAGCCTTCGCAAAACCCCCCGTTTTGTGACGGTAAAACCCCGCTTTGTCGTTGATCTTGCGTTTGTAACCCTTCAGGTTACAAACGCCTAACTAAATTATATTCATCCCCGCTGTTTTGTCAAGCGTGGTATAAATTTTTACTTTGCCGTCAATAATAACCATAAAAGCAAAGGAAAGGGTATGTCGTCATGGAGCCGTCAAAGGTGTCAAGCGTAATTCTTGCCGGAGGGAAGGGGGAACGGCTTTATCCCATAACCCAGACAAGGCCCAAGCCCTTGTGTCCGGTGGGAGATACAAGCTGCCTTGTCAGGTGTATAAATGCCGCCAAAGCAGCGGGAATTGAGGATATAACCGTAGCCGCCTGCTATCTTGCCGATAAAATTGTAGACGAGGTAAGGCAGTTTAAAAACATAAAAGTTAAAATAGAAACCACCATGCTTGGCACCGCCGGATGCGTAAAGGAATGCAATCCGTCCGGGGACGACATTTTAATTTTAAGCGGGGACGGGGTAAATGACTTCGACTTAAAGGCCCTTTTGGACTTTCATAAAAAATCCGGCTGCATCTGCACCGTGGCAATAACCCGTTCGCCCTTTCCCACCGAATACGGCGTGGTAAACGCCAGAGACGGCATTGTAAGGCGGTTTTGCGAAAAGCCCATGTGGGAAAAGGTAACCTCCGACACGGTTAACACGGGGATATATGTTTTAACCAAAGAGGCTTTGTCCTTTATCCCCGAAAACACCGTATTTGACTTTTCAAACAACCTTTTTCCCCTCATTATGGAAAAAGGCTATAAAATTGCCACCTGGGAGGGGGTTGGCTTCTGGTGCGACATAGGCAACCCCAAGGCGTTATACGACTGCTCAATGCGCTATACCGGCAATAAATCATCCATCCATCCCTCGGCGGTTATTGATAATGACGCCTCGGTTAACGCAGCAATCATAATGGAAAACACGGTTGTGGGGAAAAATTCGGTGGTGGACACCTCTATTATCTGCGAAAACGTTGTCATAGGCAACAACGTGCTTGTTCCAAGGGGCTGCGTTGTGGGGGCGGGATGCCGAATCGGGGATAACGCCATTCTAGCCGAAGGTATTACAATTGCCGCCGGCACGATTATAGGCAAAGGAGGAAGAATTGTGAAGGATATAAAGTTCGGCGGCGTAAAGGGACGGCTATTTGACGGCGACGAGGGAATAAACGGTGTTTACGGCAAAACCTTTGACATTTCCGACGCTCTTTCCTTAGGCAGGGCACTTTGCGAAGTTGCCGGAGAAAACCCCAAAATAGGGGTTATGTTTACCGGTTCGCCGGCAAATCTTCTGGCAAAGGCGGTGGAATGCGGTGTCAGATATGCCGGCGGAATGTTATATTGGCTGGGCGAGGGTTTTGAAAGCCTTTGCGCCTTTTCCGCCAAGGAATATGTCCTTTCTTTTTCGGTATTTATCAAGGTTGACGGCGACAATTCGCTGAACATAATGGTTTTCGATTCAAACGCCGACCCGGTAAGGGGTAAAACTTTAAAGTCTATAGAAAACTCCTTCTACCGGGGGGGAAAAGGGGAAGATGCCGACAAGGGGGTATATTATCCGGAGGAATTCGAGTCCCCCCTTTATCTTTATACTGCTTCCCTTGCACTGCGGTGCGACGGCCTGGAGGGTTTTTCCCTTTCGGTGGATGAGTCAAATATACCGGGGAAGGTATTGGCATCGGTTATAAAAAGAGAGGGGGCAAATGTATCCGACGACAATTCGTTAACCCCCCGTATATCGGTGTCTGCCGACGGCAGAGGGCTTGACATAGCTACCGAAAGCAGAAAAACCCTTGATTTCTGGCGGACTTTGGCCTTTTATCTGGGATTTGTTGCCGAAAGCAAAAAAGCAATTTATATCCCCGAGGACACCCCCGACGGCGTGGTTGAGTATGTTGCCTCTAAGGGGGGCGAATGTATAAGATGCGGCGACAGCCAGAATGCCGGCAAGGATTTTGATTTTTGTTACAAAGACGCCTTGTTCCTTGTGCTGTCCGTGCTTGATATCTGCCGTAAAAAAGGCATAAGCCTTGACGAGGTTTCGGCACTGGTTCCCTCCTTCCATATTCGGCTTATGACCGGTGAATACGACGAGGAGGGCAAGGCATCTAAAATAAAAAGGCTTTGCGACGAATGCGGAAGGGATGACGGGGCGAAGTTTATATTTGAAAAAGGCTATGTAAGGTTTGTTCCCTCCTCCCACAAGGGTTTCAAGATTATCGCCGAGGCGGCAAGCTCGGAATACGCCAAGGAGCTTTGCGACTTTGCCCTTGATAAGCTGAAGGACTGATTTTTTTGAAACAATATAAAAAATCATAGCCTTGAAGCTATGATTTTTTTTGGCGTTATTTTGTTTTGGTTATCTCTGTTTTTCCTTTGGGCTTTGGTTCTTTTTCATTTTGTTGTCGGGGCAGATGATAACCTTACGTTCGGCATCTGTTCCCACCGAGTAGATGGAAACCCCCTTGATGGTCTGAACTTCGGTATGGATAATCCGTCTTTCGTATGCCGACATGGGTTCAAGAGCAAAGGACCGGTCATATTTAACCGCCTTTTCGGCTACCTTGCGGGCAAGCTGCTTTAACGCTTCTCTGCGTTTTTCCCTGTATCCTTCAATGTCAACGGTTATCCGATAGTAATTTTTAAGTCCTTTGTTTGCCGCAAGGGTTGCAAGATACTGTATCGAGTCAAGCACCTCGCCGTGGCGGCCTATAAGCAGACCCATGTTTTCGCCGGCAACGGTAATTGTGGCTCCGTCACTTTCAACGACAGTGGTGGTTGTAGCCTCCAGCTTCATGTTTTTAAGGACGTTTTTAATAAATTCCTCTGCCTTGTCGACGGGAGTAAGCTGGTAAATCACTTTTACGATGGCTTCGCTGGCGCCTATTCCCAAAAATCCCTTGCTGGGTTCCTGAAGGACAGTCCATGTAACCTTTTCGGTTGACACTCCCAGCTCTTTTGCACCTAGCTCCACCGCCTGGGAAACGGTTTTTGCATTTTGAATTACTTCTCTCTGCATTTTCAATCAATCCTCATCGGTGTCATCTTCCGAATTGTCGTGTTCGGGATTATCCTCCTTTAAGGGCGCCCTTTCTATCTTTGATTTGGGTTTATCATCATCAGGGGAAAGCATTTGGTATTTGGTGTTGGGGGAGTCCTTTTTGTCGGTTTTGATAATCAAATTGTCGTAGGAGTCGTCGTCCTCGTCGACTTCAATTGTGATGACTTTCTTCTTCTTTGCTTTAAGCTGTTTTTTAAGTTCAGCAAGTTCCTCTTCAGACATTTTGGGTATGGGATACATTTTTGCAAGTATAAACGACTGGCCTATTCCGAACACCGTTCGGTAAATCCAGTAAATGCCCACCGCCGAGGGCAGCGTTGCCCAGGAAATATAGGTTGAAAATAGGGGGAGACCCCATTTCATAAATCCGCCGCCGGGCTGGGGACCTTCGGTCATGGCAGGAGCGGAGGAAAGCTTTTTGGTTATAACTCCGCTTAAAAACGAGGTTATAAACACCAGTAACGGGATTATAATCAGCACCGAAATACCCTTTTCTTTGGGTATGTCAAGGAGCGTGGTGTTCCCGATAAAGCCGAACTTGGGAATAGATTCTACAAATTCGCTGTTAAACGTAAGGCTGTCGGGAATGTGTTTTCTGACGATTTCCTCGTCTACACCCGCTTTGATAAGATTGTTTATAATCCTGTCCCGCTCGTTGTTGACGATAAATCTGGTAAGTTCGAACTCGTAGTCCTTGTTTTTGGTAAATGCCTTGCCGTCCCAGCGGTTTCCTTCAAGTTTTGCCCCAAGATAGGTTATACGGCCGCTGTATTGAGTCAAATAACTGTTTAAAACGTTCCGGACTGCTACAATGGAGGTATCTTCGGAAACGATAAGGGAGGTATCGTTGTTGGAAATCTCGCCGGTTATTTCGGATTCTTCCCCGGAAATTTCGCCTATATTCGTGTCGGCTAAAAGTCCCGACTCTTTAATGGCGGCAATGGCACCGTCGTAGATTTTTGCCGCAACTTCATACTGGCTGTAAAGGTCAACATTCGAGGACGTGGTGTAGGTCAAGGGCATTCTTATAACGCCCCACAGGATAAAGAGTATGGGCAACTGTATTAAAAGGGGCAGGCAGCCGGCATAGGGACTGTAGCCTTCCTTTTGATAAATTTCCTGAATTTCGGTGTTAACCTTCTGCTGAGTTACCCTGTCGTTACGCCCTTTGTATTTTTCCTTTATAAGCGCAATTTTTGGTGAAAGCTTTGCCATTTTGACGGTTGACTTCTGCTGCTTTATGGCAAAGGGGAACAGCGCAATCTGAACGATAAGGGAGAAAATAAACAGCGCTATTATATAATAATTCCCCGATATGGAACTGCACAGCCTTAGCAAGGCGCCGAAAATGGTGTAAAAAATGCCGAAGATACTACTCATCTAATTTATACCCTTTCTTTTTTGAGGAACCGGATCATAACCACCTTTAGAAAAGGGGTTGCACCGTAAAATTCTAAAAACCGTAAGGAAAAACCCTACGACTAACCCTCGTGTTTCAAGTGCTTCTATGGCATATTGGGAGCAGGTGGGACTATATTTACACGAGGGGGGAAGGGATGGGGAAATATGCTTTTGATACAGTTTTATTAACCATATAATAAAACGCTTCATTCCTTATTACCTAAAAGGGAAGCCTTTTTCATAAGGTCGAACAGCTCGTCCGAAAGGTCGGTAAAGGTTGAGGTAACGGCCGGCTGTTTAGCCACCACCACAATAAAGAAGCCCTCCCTTATAAAAGGGTTGAGCAGGCGGAGGGATTCTTTTATCCGCCGTCGAGTGCGGTTGCGGATAACAGCCTTTCCCCTTGCCTTGGATACGGTAATACCCACCTTTGTTTCGTTGCCGGCATAATTTCTAAGGCAATACAAAACCAGAAACCTTCCGGAAAAGCTTTTTCCCTTTGAGTAAACCCTTGAGAAAATGTGGTTTTCCCGTATGGTCTTTAATTTACCGGATTTTTTCATCGGTTAATAGGTGAGGCGGGCTCTTCCCTTTGCGCGTCTTCTCTTTATAACCTTTCTGCCGTTTGCGTCGGACATTCTTTTTCTAAATCCGTGAACAACCTTCCTATGGCGCTTTTTGGGTTGGTAGGTCCTAAGCATTATTGCACCTCCTAAAACGAATTTCCCGCTTGTATGCCTATTTCCACACCTTAGTCAGCACACAAAGCGTCAATATACATTATAAACACATATTTTTTGAAATGTCAAGACATATTTTTAAAAAGCATTTCCGCCAAACCTCAAATACGGGTAATTATAAACAAAACAGCTCTTTCGGAGCAATTTATATTCTATATTTAATATATATAACTATTATTATAATCACTTGAAATTTTTGAAGGGTTGTGATATAATAGTGTAAATTCGAGTATTATGGGTATTGCCCATTAAGGGGGATTACATATATGCATATGACCGTCGCCGACGCATATCTGCGGGAGGTGCTTGACGGATTAAGGGAAAATCTTGACCCCTCCACCGTTGACTTATGGCTGGGTAAAGCAAAGGTTACCTCCTTTGACGGGGAAACAATTGTTATTGCCGCCGAAAATGAATTTAAAAAGAACACCGTTATAAACCGCTATCTCGGCCGGCTTGAGGAAGGCTTTGAAAAAGCCGCCGGCAAACGGCTTAAGGTGGTTATAAATTCAAGGGACGAGCTTAACGCAGAGGAAAACCAGATTTTTTCCTCCGCCTCGCTCCCTGCCGTAAAGCCCGAACCCGAACAGAAAACCGAAAAGGGACTTGTATACAGGGACTATACCTTTGAAAACTTCGTGGTAGGTTCCTCCAACAAGGTGGCCCAGTCGGCCTGTTATGCGGTGGCGTCTAACCCGGCCATTAAAATTAACCCGTTATTTTTATACGGTCCTTCTGGACTGGGTAAAACCCATCTGCTGTTTGCCACCATAAACGAAGCCAAAAAGCGAAATCCCGGTATCAGCGTGCTGTATGTTACCGGCGAGGATTTCACCAACGAAATAATCGATGCCATAACCTCAAAAAACACTTCTGAGTTTAGAGATAAATACAGAAATACCGACATGCTGCTGGTGGACGATATCCAGTTTATTGCTGGGAAAGTTGTGGTTCAGGAGGAGTTTTTCCACACTTTCGACACCCTGTATAAAATGCAAAAGCAGATTGTTTTAACATCGGACAAACCCCCTAAAGACATTAACCCCCTTGAGGAAAGATTAAGGACAAGATTTGAAATGGGGCTTATAGCCGACATTCAGCCCCCCGAAACCGAGCTGAGAACGGCAATTTTCAAGCAAAAAACAAAGTCCCTTGGCCTTGACATACCCAACGATGTCCTTACCTACCTGGTAGAAAATATAAAATCCAACGTCCGGCAGATAGAGGGTGCGGTTAAAAAGCTGTGGGCTCAATCCTTTATAACCAGCGAAAAAATCACCCTTGAAATGGCTCAAAGCGTGCTTGCCGACTATTTCAGGGAAAGCCGTCCCGCCATAACCCCCGACACCATATTTAAGGTGCTTGAAAAGAGATACGGTATATCCAAAGATGAAATGACGGGCAAAAAGCGGACTGCGGAGATAGTCTATGCCCGGCATATGGCCATATATTTAATTCAGGAAAAAACCGACCTTTCGCTAAAGAAAATCGGCAAGCTTTTCGACCGGGACCATTCCACCATAATTTCCGCCCGGGACAACGTAATGAAACGCATGAAATCCGACCCACTTTTCAACAAGGAAATTACCGAAATAAAAGAGGAACTGGAAAACTAACCTGCTATTAAGGGTATATATCCACCCCGTTTTCCACATCTGAAAAACCCGAAAATCCCTTGATTTTAACGGTGTCTTTAAGTTCTTAACATTTTAACACCGCCTACTCCTACTATCACTACTACTTCAACTAAAAAAATACGCTTCACCTCACCGGCAAGCCGGGGAAAAAAGCAAACCATATCGGAGGATAAGTCAAATGGCAATTAAATTCACTTCGGATAAATCAAATTTGTTATCGGTGATATTACCGGCATTGTATGCCACCTCAAACAAGTCAACCCTTCCCGCCCTTGAAGGCTTGTTATTTAAATTAGAAGGAAATGTCTTAACCGTCTGCGGCTATGACCTTGAAAAGGGAATCCAGACCAACACGGTGGTATACGGCAGGGAAGACGGTTCGGTGGTTCTTACCGCTTCCAAAATAGCCGGTATTATCAAAAACTTCCCCGAATGTGACATAACCATTGAAAGCAATGACAAAAACATTGTTTCAATAAGGGGCGGCGAATCGGAATTTTCCATCCACGGCACCGATGCCTCGGCTTTCCCCACCATGCCCGACCTTAAAGGCGAAAATCAAATGAAGATAAAGGGCGGCACTTTAAGGGAGCTTATTTCATCCACCAGCCACGCCGTGGCCGCCACCGACTCAAGGCCCCACCTTACCGGCATACTGTTTGCCCTTGAAGGGGGCAACCTCACCCTTGTTTCCACCGACAACTACCGGCTTGCTTTAAGGGAAGTTAAAAACTGCGTTGAATCCGAAAGCGGCAACTATTCCTTTATCGTTCCGGGAAAGGCCTTAAACGATTTGACAAGGCTTATTTCCGAAGGGGACGAGGATGTATATATAGAATTTACAAGAAAATACATAATATTCCGCTGCCCCAATGTAATTTTATTCTCCCGTTTGCTTGAAGGGGAATTTTTAGACTATAAACGGGTAATACCCCATACGGGAAAAACCTTTGTAAACATTAACCGCATTGCGTTTATAGAAAGCGTAGAGCGGGCGTCCCTTATGGTTGACGAAAAAATGAGAACGCCACTCCGCTTTAAGTTCTCGGGTAATATCCTTAACATATCCTGCACCACCCCCTTCGGCAGTGTTAACGACAACATAGCCGTCCAGATGACCGGCGACGACATTGAAATCGGTTTCAACAACAGATATATTTTAGATGCCCTCAGGGCCTGCAAGGATGACGAGGTAAGGCTTACCATGTCCTCCCCTTTAATGTCAATGACCATAACCCCGGTTAAAGAGGACGAAAAGGGAAGTTATGTTTTCCTTGTATCCCCCATGAGATTCGTTAACTGAAACTATATTAAGGAATGAAAATAAATGAAAATAATTTCCTTTGAGGCGGTGTCTTTCCGTAACCACAGCCATTCGTCGGCCGTTTTTGACGAAGGCTTAAATGTCCTTGCGGGAAACAACGGGGAAGGAAAGACAAATTTTCTTGAAGGAATATTCCTTTTTGCATCCGGCAAATCCTTCAGAGGGCAAAAGGACAGGGAAATGATAAAATTCAGCAGCGACTGCGCCTGCCTCAGGCTTACCTTTGAGGATAAAAACGCCGTCCATACCCTTGAAGCCCAGCTTTTTAAAAACAAAAAGCGCCGCCTTGTAAAAGACGGAAACGAGATTTCAAAGCTTTCGGAGTATTTGGGGCTTTTCAGAGCGGTAATATTTACCCCAGACCACTTAAAAATAGTAAAGTCATCCCCTGAAAACCGGCGTAAGCTTATGGATATGGCTATCTGCCAGACCTTTCCCCGGTTTGTGGCATCCCTTTCGGAATACAACCGCATCCTTTCGCAAAAAAACAACCTGTTAAAATGCGGTGTAACAAAGCTTTCGGCCCCGATGATTGACGTTTATAACGAAAAGCTTGCCACCCTGTCTGCATCGATAACGCTAAATCGTTTTAATTATGTCCGCCGTCTTTCCGAAAAAGCCTCGGAATTTTTAAGCGAAATGACCGACGGAAAGGAAAAGCTTGATATTTGCTACCAAACCCAGTACGGCAGGGAATTTTCAAAGGAAAGCCTTTTTGAAAATTGCCTCGGACTGTATGAAAGAAAAAAAGAAGACGAAATTGCCAAAAAAGCCACCGTCTACGGCTGCCACCATGATGATTTTTCTATTTTAATTAACGGCAAGGATTCAAAGCTGTATGCCTCCCAGGGGCAGCAAAGGTCGGTGGTGCTGGCGTTAAAGCTTGCGGAAGGGGAACTTTCAAAGCACTACACCGGTGAGGACGGAATATTCCTTTTTGACGACGTGCTTTCAGAGCTTGACAAAAAAAGACGGGAATACGTAACCGAAAAGTTAAAAGGAAGACAGGTTATCATAACAAGCTGCGACTACGACAACAGTTCGGGTAAAATATTTGCCGTTTCGGGAGGGAATGTATATGTTTCTCCATCTCGGTAAGGGACTGTCGGTAAAAGAGGACGAAGTGGTGGGAATTTTTGATATGGAAAGCGCCACCCTTTCGGCCGACACAAAGAATTTTCTAAAGGAAATGCAAAAGGACCTTAAAACCGTGTCCTTGTGCGACGACATTCCCAAAGCCTTTGTGCTGTGCGACGACGTAAACACAGAAACGGTTTATATAACCCAGCTTTCGCCTGAAACCATATCAAAAAGGGCGAAAAACAATATTTCAGACAATTCTTAAGGAGTAAAAAAGGTTAATGAACACGGATTTTGAAAAAGCTACCGGAACATATAACGACAGTCAGATACAAGTGCTGGAAGGTCTTGAAGCGGTAAGAAAGCGTCCGGGCATGTATATAGGCACCACCTCGGTAAAGGGACTTCACCACCTGGTTTACGAAATCGTGGACAACTCAATAGACGAAGCCCTTGCAGGCTGCTGTGACGATATCAGGGTTTGCATTTGCAAGGACGGCTCCATAAGGGTGGAGGATGACGGCCGGGGCGTTCCCGCCGGTATTAACGAAAAGCTGGGCCTTCCCACCCTTGAGGTTATTTTCGCCACCCTCCATGCCGGCGGCAAGTTCGGTTCGGGCGGATACGCCATTGCCGGAGGTCTGCACGGAGTGGGGGCTTCGGTGGTTAACGCTTTGTCAAAGCGCCTTGAGGCCACCAACTGCCGGGACGGAAAAATGTATACCATAGCCTTTGAATACGGCAAGGTGGTTGAACCCTTCAAATGCCTCGGCCCAACCGATAAGCACGGCCTTACGGTAAATTTCTGGCCCGATGACACCATTTTCGAAACCGTGGATTTTGATAAAGACATTATCCGTAACCGGTTAAGGGAACAGGCCTTTTTAAACGGCGGCGTAAAGCTTACCCTTATTGACGAACGGGAAGAAAACGCCGAGCCGGAGGTGTTCTGCTATGAAGGGGGTATAAGGTCCTTCGTAGAATACCTTAACAACAAAAAAGCCGCCGAGGTTATTCATAAGGACGTAATTTACTTTAGCGGAACAAGGGGAACCTCCATTGTGGAAGTTGCCATCCAGTATAACGACACCTACAACGAAACCCTCCTTTCCTTTGCCAACAACATGCACACCATAGAGGGGGGCACCCACGAAACCGGGTTCAAATCCGCCCTTACCAAGGTGTTTAACGATTACGGCAAAAAGTCGGGTATTTTAAAAGGTGACGAAAAGTTTATGGGTGAGGATACCCGGGAGGGAATCACCGCCGTTATATCGGTCAAATTAGAGGACGCCCAGTTTGAATCCCAGACAAAGGCAAAGCTGGGCAACAGCGAAATAAGAACCCTTGTAGAAAGCCTGGTAAGCGAAAAGCTGGCCGAATATCTTGAGGAAAATCCCTCCACCGCCAAGGCTATACTTGAAAAGGCAATATCCGCCGCCCGGGCAAGAGAAGCGGCAAGAAAAGCAAGGGAGCTGACAAGGCGAAAGGGTTTGCTTGAATCGGCCATGCTCCCCGACAAGCTTGCCGACTGTAACGAAAGGCGTAAGGAATACACCGAGCTTTATATAGTGGAGGGTGATTCTGCAGGCGGCACCGCCAAGGACGGCAGAGACAGCCAGTTCCAGGCGATTTTACCCCTTAGGGGAAAGATTTTGAACGTGGAAAAAGCCCGTCTTGACCGGATTTATTCCTCGGTTCAGATAACCCCCATAATTCTTGCCCTCGGCACCGGAATCGGGGATGAATTTGATATATCCAAACTGCGCTACGGCAAAATAATAATAATGGCCGACGCCGACGTTGACGGCGCCCATATAAAAACCCTTATTTTAACCTTCTTCTTCCGCCATATGCGTCCCCTTATAGAAAACGGCCACGTTTATGCCGCAATGCCCCCGTTATACAGGGTTTATAAGGGTAAGCAGCAGTATTATGCCTTTTCTGACGAGGAAAGGGATAAATATATCGCCCTGCTGGGGGGAACAAACGTCAATACGGAACGCTATAAAGGTCTTGGCGAAATGGACAAAGACCAGCTTTGGGAAACTACAATGGACCCCGAAAAGCGCATCTTAAAACGGGTTACCATTGAAGATGCCTTTGAGGCAGATGCCACTTTCTCCCTGCTTATGGGGGACAAGGTAGAGCCCAGGCGGGAATTTATCGAACGCAACGCCAAGCTTGCCGTAAATATAGATGTTTAAGGAGAAAAATCTTTAATGCCAAACGAACACGACGAATTTGATTATTCCAGTCACGAAAATCAGCGAATAACCCAAATTGACATACAAAAAGAAGTTAAGACCTCTTTTATCGAATATGCCATGTCGGTTATTATCGACAGGGCGCTCCCCGATGTGCGGGACGGCTTAAAGCCCGTTCACCGGAGGGTGCTGTTTGCCATGTATGAGGACAAACTGTTTCACAACGTCCCTTACCGTAAATCCGCCACCACCGTAGGTAACGTTATAGGTCATTACCATCCCCACGGTGACGCTGCGGTGTATGACACCATGGTGCGTATGGCCCAGGACTTTTCTCTGCGCTATCCTTTGGTGGACGGCCATGGCAACTTTGGCAACATAGACGGGGACGGGGCGGCAGCCTACCGTTATACCGAGGCAAGGATGTCAAAAATCGCATCCTTGATGATGTCGGACATTGAAAAAGATACGGTGGACTTTGTTCCCAACTTTGACAACCGCTTAAAAGAGCCTACCTGCCTGCCTTGCCGTTTCCCCAATCTGCTGGTAAACGGCTCAATAGGCATTGCGGTGGGTATGGCAACCAACATACCGCCCCATAATATGAATGAAATAATCGATGCGGTTATCTACTGCATGGAAAACCCCGACTGCAGTGTTAGGGATCTTATGCAGTTTGTAAAAGGCCCCGACTTTCCGACGGCAGGCATTATACACGGCACCGCCGGGATATACGAAGCCTATCACACCGGCCGGGGCAGGGTAAAGGTGAGGGCAAAGGCGCATTTTGAGGAAAAGCACGGAAAAACCTCGATAATAATAACCGAGCTGCCCTATCAGGTTAACCGCTCCGTTTTGCTTGGCAACATGGCCCGGCTGGTAAAGGAAAAGAAAATCGAAGGGGTTTCGGACATACGCAACGAATCGGGCCGTAAGGGCATGCGTATTGTTATCGATCTTAAAAGGGACGCCAACCCCCAGGTAGTGCTGAATTTGTTCTACAAGCATACCCAGCTTCAGGACACCTGCGCCATGAATATGCTTGCCCTTGTCAACGGCGAGCCTAAAACGCTGAATTTAAAAGAAATGATTGTGCATTATATTGCACACCAGCGTGACGTAATTTTGCGCCGCACAAAATTTGAACTTAACCGTGCCGAAAAAGAAGCCCATATTTACGAAGGCTACAAAATAGCCATAGACTTTATTGACGAGGTTATAAAGACCATCAGAGCCTCCGAGTCGGTTTCGGACGCCAAGGTCAATCTTATGAACCGGTTCGGCCTTACCGATCCCCAGGCCCAGGCCATTGTGGACATGACCTTAGGCCGCCTTTCCGGCATGGAAAGAATAAAGATAGAAGAGCATCTTGCCGAACTTTATGAAAAGATAAAGGAGCTTAAAGCAATTATCGCCGACGGCGGCAAGATTGACGAAATAATAAAAGACGACCTTAACGACGTAAAGAAAACCTTCGGTGATGACCGTAGGACTTCTATTGAAGAGGACGAGGACGATATACTCCTTGAAGACCTTATAGAAAGGGAAGACTGCGTTATTACCGTAACCAACGCCGGCTATGTTAAACGCCTTCCCGTTGAAACCTACTCCGCCCAGCGGCGGGGAGGAAAGGGTATAACCGCAATGTCAACCAAAGAGGAGGACTTTGTAAAGAATGTTTATATATCCCACTCCCACGACTGTCTGCTTATGTTCTCAAACAAGGGGAGAATGTATATAAAGAAGTGCTATGAAATTCCTGAAGCATCAAGAACAGCCAAGGGAACCAACATAGTCAACCTCCTTTCCCTTGACGGCGGGGAGGATATAACCACCGCCATACCCTTAAAGGAATTTACCCAAAACGAATACCTGGTTATGATGACACGCAACGGTGTTGTAAAGCGGGTTAACCTTAGCGAATACAACACCCGCCGCACCACCGGTTTATATGCAGTCACCCTTGATGAGGGGGATGAGCTGCTGTGCGTCATGAAAACCGACGGAAGCTACAACATTCTTGCCGCCACCAGAAACGGCATGTCCATAACCTTTGACGAAAACGACGTCAGGCCCATGGGAAGGCAGGCAAGGGGTGTTAAGGCAATCACTCTTGACGAAGGTGACTTTGTGGTGGGCGCAATGGCCATACCCAAGGACTGCGAAGATAAAACCGTTCTTGCCATAACCGAAAAGGGCTACGGCAAGCGGACAAAGGGCGAGGAGTTCAAACCCCAGAACCGGGGCGGCAAGGGTATTCTCTGCCATAAAATAAATGATAAAACAGGACAGCTTGTCGGCATTTCCCTTGTGGAGGAAGGCGACGACGTTATGCTTATAACCGACTCGGGTATTATTATCCGCACGGCGGTTAAGGAGATTCCCGTTTACGGGCGGAACACATCGGGTGTTATAATAATGCGCACCACCGGGGATTCGGTTATAACCGGGTTTACTAAAGTTTCCCCCGAAAAAGACGGGGAAGACGGCGAAGATGCCGGTGAAAATACCGGTGAAAATCAATAACCCCTTTTGAAAGGCAAGGAATAAAAATGGCTATTACATCTATTGTTCTTGAAAATAATCCCAACCGGGAAGCCCGCCACGCCATACTGCTAAACGCCGTGCGGGAACATTTGTCAAATCCCGATATTACCATTGAGTATACCTCCCGGGGGAAGCCGGTATTAAAGGGGACAAACAAGCATATAAGCGTTACCACCACCGAAAAGGTTATGGTGTGCGCCATCTCTGACACACCCATAGGCATTGACGGGGAACATATAGGCAGATTTTCCGCCGAAAGCCGCACCGACTTTATCGGCATTGCCGAAAGATTTTTTACCGAGGAAGAGGCGGATTTTGTCAGAGAAGGGGAGGATACCGGAGTCAGGTTTGCAAAAATCTGGGTAAGAAAAGAAGCTTACTGCAAGTTTACCGGCAAGGGTCTTTCGGATTTCCCCAATTTTTCGGTGTCCGACGGTGAGCGGCTTTACGGTAAAATCAACGGTGTCCCTATTAAAAAGTTAAACGTCAATTTCCCCGGCTCCAACGAATACCTTTTTGCCATAGTGGGCGACTACTCATAAATTAAAACCAAGACTCCTCCTTAATAAAAACACGACGAAACGGGCAAAAAATATAAATTTTAGCAAAAATCATTAAAAAGCCCTTGCAAAAGGTAAATATATGTGATATAATGTTTCGTCATTTCGGGGCGGTCCAATGCGGCTCTGTAAGAACGCCCGTCAAAATTAAGGAGGAAGCCATGGATTTGCTTAAGGCTTTTACTGAAGAGCAATTAAAGAACGAAGTTCCCGAATTTTCCGTGGGTGATACAGTTAAAGTGTATTGCCGTATCGTAGAGGGAACCAGAGTTAGGACTCAGGTCTTTGAGGGAACCGTCATTGCCAAAAAGAATGGCGGCATTAGCGAAACCTTCACCGTACGCCGTGTTTCCTACGGCGTTGGCACCGAAAAAACCTTCCCCCTCCACTCCCCCAACGTTCAAAAGGTTGAGGTAGTGAGAAAAGGTAAGGTCCGCAGGGCCAAGCTGTATTACCTCCGTAACAGGGTTGGTAAAGCAGCCAAGGTTAAGGAAGACAAATAATTGCTGTTCGAACGCGTTTTTGCGTGGTAAAGTGCCTGCCCAAAACAGGCACTTTTTCCATATTCAAAGCACATTACCCCCTTGCAAGCATAAATATATATAAAATGTTAATATTTCTCGGTTGTTTATATGTCCAATAACCTTTAAAATTGATAAAAACATTACCAACTGACGGGAGATATACCCCTTGAACGACAACAAACATCCTACAAACACACAGGAAATAGAAATAACGGAAAGCACTGTCAGCCAAAATCAGAACACCCCGGAAACACCTGCTAAAATGAATTCCACCGAAATAGCAAAAGGCATATACGAATGGCTTGAAACCTTTTGTCTTGCCTTAGCGCTTATGGTGGTATTGTTCCTTTTTGTGTTCAAATACGTAACCGTGGACGGCACCTCCATGCTTGACACCCTGGATAACGGAGATAAGCTTATAATAACCGACCTTTCCTCCTACAAGCAGGGGGATATAGTGGTTATACGGGAAGCCGGCCATGAAAAGCCCCTGGTTAAGCGGATTATTGCCGTTGAAGGGCAGACGGTGGAAATTGACTTTGAAAACTGGATAGTCTATGTGGACGGAAAACCCATAGACGAACCGTATATAAGAAGAATCCCGGGATCAAGGATGAAATCCTACGGCTTTTCGGGACATATAGTGGTGGAAAAGGGGACGGTGTTCGTAATGGGGGACAACCGCAACGGATCCACCGACAGCCGGGTTTTAGGCTGTATTGACCAAAGAAATATCCTCGGCAAGGTGGTTTTCAGAATCTTCCCCCTTGACGTTTTCGGAAAGGTTGATTAAAATGCCCGAAATTGTTTGGTATCCGGGGCATATGGCAAAGGCAAGGCGCAAAATTGCCGAAATCCTTCCCCTGATTGACGTAGTAATAGAGCTTATAGATGCGCGACTGCCTGCTTCATCAAGAAACCCCGACTTTAAGGAACTGTTTAAAAACAAACCCACCCTTGCCGTATTAAATAAGGCATCCCTTGCCGACGACGCTAAAACAAGGGAATACGCCGAAAAAATTTCATCCTCCGGCACCCCCTGCCTTATAATCGACTGCAAGGAAAACCCCGACATGAAAAAAGTTACCGGGGAAATTAAAAGGCTTGTTGCCGACAAGCTTAAAAGGTATGAGGACAAAGGGGTTTCAAAGCCCGTCCGCTGCCTGGTGTCAGGAATAACCAATGTGGGCAAGTCCACCTTTATAAACACCTACACCAAAACCAAAAAGGCAAAGGCAGAGGACCGTCCCGGCGTAACCAGGGCAAACACCTGGATAACATCCCCCTACGGTGTAGAGCTTCTTGACACCCCCGGGCTTTTATGGCATAAGTTCGACGATAAAGAGGTGGGCATAAAGCTTGCCGCCATAGGCTCCATACGGGACGATATTCTTGACATAAACACCCTTGCGGTGGACACCATAGGAATTCTAAGGCGAAATTATACAAACTTAATTGAAAAACGATACAAAATAGAAATTTCAGATACAAACACCAATCTTGAGGTCCTTGAGAGTTTATGTAAAAGCCGGGGATTTCTTGTTTCCGGCGGAGAATATGACCTTGACAGGGCTTCGGCGATTTTCCTTGACGAGCTTAGGGCAGGCAAATTAGGTAAAATAACCCTTGATTAGCGCCCAATAACAACGAGGAAGGAGTAGCCTTGAATGAACTGGGACATTGAAAGCAGCTATTTCAAAGAGGGATTTAAGGTAATCTGCGGTTGCGACGAGGCGGGGAGAGGCCCGCTGGCCGGACCGGTGTTCGCCGCTGCGGTGATTTTGCCCGAAAACTGCATTATTGAGGGCCTGGACGATTCTAAAAACCTTACCGCTTCCAAACGGGACGCCCTTTACGACGAAATAAGAAGTAAAGCGGTGGACTTTGCCGTCGCCCATGCCGAGGTTTACGAAATCGAGGCAATTAACATACTAAACGCCTCAATGCTTGCAATGCGAAGGGCAATTATGGGACTAAGAAACCTCCCCGACCTGGCGCTGGTTGACGGAAACGTTGTCAGGGACTTTCCCATACAGGCGGTTCCCGTCATTAAGGGGGATGGAAAATCCCCGTCAATTGCCGCCGCATCCATTCTGGCAAAGGTGGAACGGGACAGGTTTTGCGTTGAAATGGACAAATTCTACCCCGGTTATAACTTTGCCAAAAACAAGGGCTACGCCACTAAGGAGCATAAGGTGGCCATTTTAAAAAACGGCCCCGCCATAGTCCACAGAAAGTCATTTTTAAGAAAGACTTTGGGTGATGCCATTGAACAGCTTGACATTTGGGAAAACCGGTGAGGAAAAGGCAAAGGCCTATTTACATAAAAAAGGCTATAAAATAATTTCCCAAAACTACTCCTCGCAAGGGGGGGAGCTTGATATTGTTGCCTTTAAAAGGGGAACCCTTGTGTTTGCCGAGGTTAAGGCCAGATCAAGCGACAAATTCGGCTCACCCGGAGATGCGGTGGATGACGTAAAGAAGGCAAAAATAAAAAAAGCCGCCGAGGGCTTTGAGAGGGAACAGACTAAAAACAGCAAAATCCCGGTGTTTTCAAGACTTTTAGGGAAGAATATATACAAAAAAATAAAAGCGCGCCGGTTTGACATAATAGAAGTTTACATGACAAGGAATTTTGATATTGAGCATATAAATATAATTGAAAACGCCTTCTGAAAGGATTTTTGTAAATGAAATTTGTTTCAACAAGGGATATTTCTAAAAGGGAATATAACTCTTATGAGGTTATAAGAAAGGGCATTTCTCCCGACGGGGGGCTGTTTTTCCCGAAAGACCACGTTTCGTTTTCATCAGATGAGCTATTATCACTTAAAGATAAAAACTATGCCCAACGGGCGGCATACATAATTTCAAAATACCTTACCGACTATTCCCAGCCGGGCTTGTCCTATGCCTGCGCCAACGCCTATTCCCCCGATAAATTCGGCCCCAATCCCGCCCCGGTAACAAAGGCAGGTAAATTAAACTTCCTTGAACTTTATCACGGCCCCACATCCGCCTTTAAGGATATGGCCTTACAGCTTATGCCCAGACTCCTTTCCCTTGCCATTGAAAAATCCGGCGTTAAAGAGGATGCGTTAATTCTTGTCGCCACCTCCGGTGACACGGGCAAGGCCGCTTTAGAGGGCTTTGCCGACGTGCCTAGGACAAAAATAATGGTGTTTTATCCCGAAGGCGGAGTTTCGGATATTCAGAAAAAGCAGATGCTTACCCAAAAGGGCGAAAACGTCAATGTGGTAGGTGTAAAGGGCAACTTTGACGACTGCCAGACCGGAGTAAAAAACATTTTTGCAAAAGAAAGTATCCTTTCGGAGCTTAATAAAACCGGCAGCTTCTTTTCTTCCGCAAATTCAATAAACTTCGGCAGGCTTGTGCCACAAGTGGTTTATTACATTTCCGCCTGTGTTGACATGAACCTTAAGGAAGGGGAGGTAGCGGATATTACCGTCCCCACCGGCAATTTCGGCAACATTCTTGCCGCATACATGGCCAAAAAGGCAGGCGCACCCATAGGCAGGCTTATCTGCGCCTCAAACAAAAACAAGGTGCTTGCCGACTTCTTTAATACCGGTGTTTACGACAAAAGACGGGAATTTTACCTTACATCTTCGCCGTCAATGGATATTCTGGTATCGTCTAACCTTGAAAGGCTTATCTGGCTGGTTGCCGGCCCCGAAAAAACCGCAATGTATATGAAAAACCTTAAAGAAAAGGGTATTTTCGAGGTTGATGCAGAGGTGCTGAAGGTGCTACAGGAGGACTTTTACGCAGGCTTTGCCGACGAAAAGGACTGCTTTGCCACCATTAAAAAGACCTTTGAGGAAAATAACTATTTAATTGACACCCATACCGCCGTAGGCGCATACGTGGCGGAAAAATATATAAAAGAAACAGCGTCAAACAACACGATGCTGGTGGCCTCCACCGCTTCACCCTTTAAGTTTTCTCCGTCGGTGTGCAGGGCGCTTGGGGTTAACTGCGGCGAAGGCTTTGACGCCATGGATACCCTGTCAGAGTTCACTCGTATTGCTGTGCCGAAACATCTTGAAATATTACGAAACGAAAGATATAAATTTTACAAGGTTATTCCCACCTGTCAAATGGCAGAAGAAGTCCTTGAATTTGCCAGAAAAAAATAAAAGGAAAAAAGGCGGTTTTGCCGCCTTTTATCCTATATCCCTCGGCCGGAAGGTGGCGCAGACGGTGTCGGCGCAGCAGGTGGCGGAGGAGGGGCCAACCGCAATTTTTTCAGCCGTACAGTGGTTGCTGTGGTCGTTGTAGACGCAGGTGGTTACGCTGCAGGCTATGCCCTTGTTAACTTTACCCTTATCCTTTTGCTTGTCCATATAATTCTACCTTTCCCGTATTAGTTGGATATTTGGTTCGTAACTTATTTTGCAAAAATTTGCGTAAATTATTCTTGTCACCTAAAGGGATTGCTTAACAAACACACAGAAAGGAAAAAAATATGGTTTTTGCCATTGCCGACCTTCATCTTTCCCATACATCAGGCAAACCTATGGACGTTTTCGGCCAAAAATGGGAAAACCATACACAAAAAATATTTCAAAACTGGCAAAGCATAGTTTCCCCCGATGATACAGTTATTATTCCCGGTGATATTTCCTGGGGCATGAACTTTGATTCATCTGCCGAGGATTTATTGTTTATCGAAAGGTTAAACGGAAAAAAGATAATAGGCAAGGGAAACCACGACTACTGGTGGCAGACAATGAAAAAGCTAAACGCCTTTATTGACGAAATCGGTGCTTTTTCAATAAAGTTTCTGTTCAATAACGCACATGTTGTGGAAAACTATATTATCTGCGGCACCCGGGGCTGGTTGACCGACGAAAAATACACCCCGGAGGACGAAAAAATCGTCAACCGTGAGGCGGGAAGACTGGAGCTTTCCCTGTCTGAAGCCATGAAACTGAAAGAGGAATATCCGGACAAGGAGATTGTGGCTTTTCTTCATTATCCCCCTGCCTATAACGGTTTGGTGTGCGACCCCATAACCCGGGTTTTGAATAAATATGAGGTAAAACGCTGCTTTTACGGTCATATCCATTCCGCGCCTCCCGAAAGGCATGAAGCCTATGCCGGCACAACCCGCCTTTACTGCATTTCGGCAGACTACATTAACTTTAAACCTATGAGAATATAAAAAACAGGCTGACGCCTGTTTTTTTGCTCAAAATGAACTGTTTTTTATTTTGTTTTGCCTATTTCCAGCCGCCGTCCACCCTTATAACCGAACCGGTTATGTAGGAGGCTTTTTCCGACGCCAAAAAGGTTATAACATCCGCCACTTCTCTGGCTTTTCCCAGACATTCCAGCGGAATTTCGTCGGTTAAATCCCTGACGTCATCTATCGAAAGATTGGAGTTTACATCTGTATCAATAATCCCGGGAGTTACGCAGTTTACCCGGACACATGAAGGGCCGACCTCTTTTGCCAGTGCCTTTGTCAGTCCTATTAGCGCCGCCTTTGAAGCCGAGTAATCCACCTCGCAGCTTCCGCCTATTTCACCGAAAACAGAGGAAACGTTTATCACAGCTCCGCTTTTTTGGTTTATCATCCCCTGCAAAAACGCCCGGGTGACGTTAAGGGTGCCGAAAAGGTTGACACCATACAGCCGCTGCTCCTCCTCGGCATTTACGGTCTGGAACACCTTACGCAGGGAAATTCCGGCGTTGTTTACCAGAATGTCAATGTCCCCCACCTTTTTTGCCAGGTTTTCCACCTGCTTTTTGTTTGAAATATCGCATTTATAAAGGGTTATGCCTTTTTTTTTAAGCTCTTTTGCCTGGTCGTCGCTTTTTACATAAACCCCGATTACCTCATAGCCTTGTTCAAGAAAGGCGAGAGCAGTTTCCCGGCCTATGCCCCGGGTGGCGCCGGTAACCAATACCCTCATATAGAGGCCTCTATTATAACCGGCATAATAACCGGCTTTCTTTTGGTTTTCTGGGCAATGGCCGAGGATAAATCCTCCCTTAACCTAAGTTTAATTGCCTCAAAGTCCCGCAGATTTTTAGAAAGGCATCTTTCAAGTGACTTTCTGGACAGCCTTCTCAGCTCGTCAAGCAGCTCTTCCGATTCCTTAACATACACAAACCCCTTTGAGTTTATGTCCGGGCCGGTTATAACCGTATTGGTGGAAAAATCAACGGTTGCATATACTATAAGGACGCCGTCCTCGGCAAGGCGCTTACGGTCCCTTAACACCGTGGAGCCTACGTCCCCCACGCCGTAGCCGTCTACCAGCACCTGACCGGAGGGAACCTCTCCGTTTACGGAAAAGGAATGCCTTGTAAGCTCAATAACTTTGCCGGTTTCGGGTATAATTATATTGGAGGATTTAAGCCCCATTTCCTTAGCCAGCTCGGCATGGCGTTTTAAATGCTTGTATTCGCCGTGGAGGGGAACAAAGCATTCGGGCCGGGTTAAGGCATGGATTAGCTTTAATTCCTCGGCACAGGCGTGGCCGGACACGTGAACTTCCGCCGCAGCGTCGTTGACCACCTCTACACCCTTTTTAAGAAGCTCGTTTATGATGCTGTTTATCATTCTCTCGTTGCCGGGTATGGGGGAGGAGGATAAAATTACAAGGTCGTTCTTGCCCACGGCAACCTGATTATGCTCGCCGAAAGCCATTCGGTATAACGCCGACATGGGTTCCCCCTGGCTGCCGGTGGTTATTAATGTTACCTGTCCGGGGGACAGCTTTTTAATATCCCCTATATCCACAATGGTGCCTTCGGGTATATCCATATAACCGAGCCTAATGGCGGCGTTGACAATGTTGACCATAGACCGCCCAAGCAGAACCACCTTTCTGCCGTATTTGGCGGAGGTGTTTATTATCTGCTGAACCCGGTGAATGTTTGACGAAAAGGTGGCTACAAGGATACGCTTGTCTTTTATGGCGAAATACCTTTCAAAGGAGGTATAAAGCCTTATTTCGGTGGGGGTGTAGCCGGGGCGTTCCACGTTGGTGGAATCACACATAAGCAGCCTGACGCCCTTTGAACCCAAAATGGCAAACCGCTGAAGGTCTATGGTTTCACCGTGGACTGGGGTGTGGTCGATTTTAAAGTCACCGGTGTAAATTATCCGTCCCGCCGGGGTTTCGATATTTAACGCCACAGCGTCGGGAATGGAATGGGTAACGGGAATAAACTCAATGGTAAACTGCCCCAGTTTAATTGTCTGTCCGGGGCTGGTTTCAATAAGCTTGGACTGCTTTAATATTCCGTCTTCCACGCCTTGTTCCACGATCCGGTTGGCGATCTGAGAGGGTATCACCAGCATTTTCTCGTTGTCTTCAATCAGCAGCCGTTGCGGTTTGACCTTTATATCTCCTTCGGACAAGCCGAACAAATTCAACTCAGCCAGACTCTGCGCCCGGTTGTTCTTCCAGGCGCGACCTTGCTGGACAAGCTTTTTACCCTTGGTGACGGCGCAAAAGAGCCTGCCGAATTGCACAAAGTGAATCTCACTATCGAATATCGCTCCAAAGAACAGCGACAATCCTTTTTCCCGCAGTTCAGTCTTGCGTAGCCGCGCGTGCATCTTCCAATGAAAGTCGGCAAAAAAAGTGCGCAGCCAGTTGTCTATTTCCATGCGGCTCACGCTGGCTATCGACGAATTCATGATTTCCAGCTTCACTTCCGCCTGGATCTCTTCCAGAACGCTGTCCTGTTCTTCATGCCTGATGCAGACAAACCATCCCCAGTGGCCATCCTGGGAGGCCTGCCAGTCACAGAGGCTGCCGGGAAAGGTGGACAGTTTGCTTTTGATCGAGATCATTTAATGCCACCATTTGATAAATGAACGCCAGAACACCCTGATAAGGGTGGGAAGATCCATCAGCATGTTGGTATAGGCGGCGTTTGCCAGGGGACACCAGCATTCGCGCTTGTGGATCGAACGGCGTTCCAGTTCTGCTTCATGATGAAACCAAATGCGCCGGAAATTGTATTTTTCCTTACGCAAATTGCCCAGGCCTTTAGCTTTGACGCAGCAAGTCCAGATATCACCATCCGGAGATATCTGCGCCGAAGCTATGCCGGAATAGCAGGGGATTATCTGGCGTTGATCCCGCATGATCTTTTTCACCATGTTGTAATACTCGATCCTGAAAGCCATGGTGATCTTGCTCATTGCCCTTGTAGCTGCCGTTTTTTATGCGGTGGATGAGAAAGTCTATTGCGGATTTATACGCAATCAAGCTGGGTGTGATGTTTGCGCCGATGGTGTCGAGTTCCACTCTTTCCTCAGCGATCTCGGTGATGTAGGAATCAGGTTCCAGGCGCATCAGTTCGGTAGCGATGCTGGGAAAGCTGTCCACATTGAACAGCGAGATCACTGTGTGGATTCCCACCGTCAGATTCGGTAACTTGAGCGATTGGAGCCTGCGCAGGGTAGCCAGCGCTTTTTTATAGTTACCCGGCACTTTCTGATCTCGTCGTGCTGATTTTCCACTCCATCTATAGAGATATTGATTATTATCTGCGCTTTGGGGCAGGCTTTGGCGATCGCTTCCACTTTTTCGGCAATACCCTGGGTCAGGATTCCATTGGTGGGTATATTGATAATGCGGGGACGGGATATCTTGTAGATCGTGGTGACGATCTGGACCAGGTCCTGCCGCAGAAACGGCTCTCCTCCGCTGAAGGTGATCCAATAGGGAGACCTGCCGATGCTTTTGAATGTTTTTACATATTCCTCGACGCTGAAGTCACGTGCTTTTTTCTTCCAGACATTGCAGGTGCTGCAGCGGGAATTGCATGTGTAGAGCAAGCTTACAGTATAGTTCATGGGCAGTAGCCGCGGAAACCCAAGATGCTTCATAAACCAATAGGCTACTATCCTCAGTAACAGCTTCAGCATTATTCCTCGTGTTGTTCTTGTTTGGTTTTTTTAGCGGAGTTGGCTATCTCCCAAGCGAAAGGATTCTTCTTTTTTACGTGATAATCCCAACTTCCCAGCATGCGGCTGTAGGCCTCCAAAGCCATAACCGCGAATACCTTGCCAGCCGTGAGCGGCCGTTCACGCAGCTCGTCCAGCATGATCCAAAACAGGGTCCCTTTGTCCTGCGAAGCCACCTTGTAATCCTGCGTCTGCTGAAGCCAGAGATGCCCATTCTGGATCCGGCGGCGTTGCTTGATGAAGTCTCTCAGCTTCTCGGGGCCTTTGTTGTGTATCACGGCTTCCGGAATATAGCGCAGTTTCAAGCCTGCCTGCCTGACGATTGCTTCGATGCTGGCTTCATCCACAGCGGATTCGGCAGGGAATGGATTCCATCAACTTGCGGAACGCGATCATTTCCCCCAATTTGGGCGAGATCATTGCCATGCGGTGATGTAAGCGCCAAAGCAGATGCACCGCGAAACCCATGAAAGTGTTTTCGTCGTTCACCGGAACAGGCCTGCCGCCAGTGGCTCCGATCCGTTCATCACGGAAAGCGCTCACCAGCCGTTCGATAGTTCTGGGGGCAGGGATCACGTCACCACTTATCACCACCAAATAGGGAGATGTGGCCTGGGCTAAAAAAAGATTGATGGCGGAGGATTTGCCTTCCCGCCGGGCTTGCCTTATCAGTTTCACCTGCGGATGGGACTGGGAGTATTCTGCCACCAGTTCATCGGTTCCATCCGTGCTGGCGCTGGATACCACAATTATCTCGGCTATTTTGACGTTGCGCTCTTAACTATAGTTGCACCGTTCTTCTCTTCAACCTTGGTAAGATTGCCACTGGTATATGTCAGGGTCAGAGAGCGTGTATCGGTTTGCAATTTCAATGCCTTAACCTTGTTTATGTCTGTATTTGAGGTGCCTAGTATCATATGCCCACTGTGGGGGGCAACCTTGGCTTCGTGCGTATCTACTTTAGCCTGTGCGCCTGAGGGGGTTTCGGCCCCAATATCAGCAGGCGTAATGGCATCGCTACCCCCTGCGTGACTAGCTTTATGGGCGGTCGGTGGCATAGCTTCGGGGAAGTCCGTTATGTCGGCAACCCCATGTTCGTGCTCCGTCGGAGGCATTGCATCAGGGAGGCCGATCGGCTTCTGCAGGCGTCGCTCTAGCTGCTCAATATCTTTCTGCAACTCTTTATGCTTCTTAATCAGCTCCCCGATCTGCGCATCCAGGCGCGGGTCGGAGAAGTGCGCTAGTCTACGAGGCATAGCAATGCCCTCCTATGCAGTCAACCATGTTGCTATTGTCTTTTTCTGCCTGAGACTCAGCCAATACTGCATACCTGTTGTGAAGCCCCGAAGGTGCTTGCAGTATCCTTCAGTTGGGACAATAACGTCACCTGTATGCCTCAAGTTTTCACATGCACAGAAACCGACACCCATGCACAGATTGCGAGCATGACACGACAGACATTCAGGGCGGTCAATCGAGAACCTATCAATTCTCTTGGACAACGCGATGGCTGATTCATTCACATCCATGCTGTAGACGTTACCAACGCGCCATTCATCCATCTCAACCTCATTATGGCAAAGGTGCAGATTGCCCACGGGGTCAACACCCCATGCGAATTTCCCAGCATTACACTTGTTTCCTTGATAGTTTTGCTTACCGCTTTCTAGGCGCGTTAATGCCTGTCTAATAAAGCGGGACGGGCAATTCCCGCCTGAATAGTAGTCAGCCAATTCCATGTATGCTTTGGCTACCTGTCTTTCATCCCAGCCTGGCGCGCCTAATGCCGGGACAATCTGAATAGATGTTGCGCCTATCTCTTCAAGTGCCCTGAAGCGTCCTACAAGGTCGTAATCTCCATTGTTGGGCGCCCATGTGCCCCTCGCGGTAATCCACTTGCCTTGCGACGGCAGGAGCTTCTGGAAGTTCTCGGCGACACGTTCCCATGTTTCCCTACCATCTGTAGTGCGCCGTGCTTTGTGGTGCTCAGGCCCACCGTCGATAGAGTAGACATAGATACGAACATCATTGTCTGCCAACCATTGAATGCGTTCATCATTCAGCAGCCACCCATTTGTTGTAATTGAAATTTCCAAGTCGGGTGCATATGCCCTCGCATGTTGAATCAATCCAAACTGAGTCAAAGGCTCTGTTCCAAAGAACCTTAATGCCTTCGGCTTCTCGCACACCCGACGCAAGAAATCCACACAGTCCATGAGCGTCTGCCGCGTCATGACTCTATGCTCGCCACGTTTTGCCACGAAGCAATACTCACACGCAAATGGGCAAGAGCCTATGCCAGACTCAACGTATATTGTCAGTTCGCGAATCTTTTGCTTCTTAGCAGTCAAGATAAGATTCATCTGCGCCTCCTAACCTCCCACTTCCTCCACAGTCATGCAGTGACCTTCACACGCTGTTTCGCATTTCTCGCATTGTGTCATACAAGAGCCTGTCATGCAGTCAGTTTGGCACGTCTGACAGCCGTATTCACATGCCTCGCATGCGCTTTGACACGTCTCACATGTAGACTCGCAAGCCTGACATGTTCCCTCGCATGTTGTCTCACATGTCTCACATGTCTCACACGTCTCACATGTCTCACACGTCTCACATGTCTCACACGTCTCACATGTCTCACACGTCTCACACGTCTCACATGTCATACAGCTTGTTTCGCAAGCAGTCTCACACTTCTCACATTGATCCTGGCATGATTCCATGCACTTGCTTCCGCATAGTCGCATCTTGCGCTTGCCGGAGTCCAGAAAGCAGAACGATTGTCCTTCCACCCATATGCTTCCAGGCTGGCCGGTGGTGTTCTTTACGAACCCTCTGTAAAGTTCTCGGTAATAGCCGCTGCTATCGATGTAACACAGCCTGCTTCCAGATACCCACACACTACCGGGTTCTGCGCCCGGCGGTTTTAACTGCTCAAAAAAGGGGAAAGTCGGTATAGTTACCCACTTCGTGTTGCCAGCGTGCCTGCGCTTCACGCCGGACGCATCGAGCCAAGCAAAATAGTTGCCTTCTACCCAGTATGAGCCAGGCTTTGCCATACGCGCTCACCCCTCGTCATGTAGCCCATTTGTCCGTACCGACAGGCACCACGATTCGTGCGTTTCCCGACACATTGAAATTGATAACGCCTGTCGGGTTACCGCCTGATACCGGCAGAAAGTCCGAAGCACTTTTACCGCCCACTGTTGCGGCATCACCTGTTATGGAACCTGGTAGTTTACCAGTCTCATCACGGACAGGGATAGTGCTCGCTGTAGTGCTCTGATCCGCATCATACCCATCCAGCTTGTCAGCATCTAAGCCACTGGCTGCTCCCGCTGCTCCCCATACAGCAGCAATAGCTTCCTCATCTGTATAGCGTACATGATGGGCTGATGGGCTTCCTGTATGTGCGCCTATGAAGCTTGCTACATCTCCTGCCGTAGCTGCCCCAATGTCAGCAGGGGTTATGGGGTCTGCTCCACCTGTTGCGTGTGTTTCGGCGTGTGCAGCAGCCACCATTTCGCCTGTTGCGGTAAGCGTCAGCGTCTGAGTTGCAGGGTTAGTAGATACTGTAATACCTGTGCCTTGAGCTATCGTCACCGCCCCACCAGGCGTACCAAGACCGTTAATCTTAGCAATGCCTGAATGTTTGTCATCGTCGTCCACATGCTCTTTCGCTGCTTTAAGAGTTATCGGCGGGTCTTTCTTCCAGTCGTCAAGCCCCAGGACAGCCCTTAACCTATTAGCAATACGCCCCACCAGCAAATGTAGCTTGCCCTGGTTAGACGTGGGAGACTGGCTCTGGTCAACAGTGAACCGGTCTGACATGTTATCAGGCCCTATACCGCCAGTGGAACCGTCCTTTAGCAGCGTGCTTGGGTCTAGCATATGGAACAGGTTATCGAGATCGTATTCTATCTGGTCAGGCCCTGCTGTCCCTACTGAATACTGACCTACGTCAGCACTAAACGTGCGCTTTGGTTTAGCCATAGATTCTCACCTCAGTTCTCAAGACGTGTACCCTTTGCCCTTATCGGCCTATACTCAAATGCAATGCCATAGATAGTAGTTGGCATGTCCATTTGAGCGTTTGAGACTTCCACCTGCACCCTGTGACCGCTTTGGCTAATCTTGAGGCGTGACGTTACAAGACTCCTCCAGCCCCACATTTCGCCCCATTTGTCGCCCCATATGAACGAGTCATATACAGTCGCATCTGTTAGCTCCAGCACAGCAATGTCATCTACTTTTATCCTTGAGTCTATCCGGCATACGTCAACGTCCGATTGTCTGAATGCTACGAACAACCTTGTCATGCGCTTCTTGTGGAATGGATAGTCCAACGTATAAGGCTTTGTAGCAGCTAACATACGAACCGGCCTATTCCCATAGTCGCGATACCCTTCACCCATCTTGACGATATACCCATCAGTGGCTGCAAGCAGGTCTCCGTTCTGGCGGTAGCAGAAGTCGTTGATATACAAGTCGGTATATCTGGTGAAGGCGTGTAGCCCCCAGTCATAGACAAGCACACGGTTATTCCGGTCAATAGCGGAATCGTCACAGTATGCAAGGAGATACCGTTCATTATACGGGTCGTAGACAGCACAACACTTATCAGGATGAACAATGCCTCTAATAGCGTTAGTCACTCGGTTAGCAGCCAGGTTTGCTATCAACTCTTCACCAGGTGCCAACGTGACTGTATATGCAAGGATTGCAGGGGAGATAGCATATACTCCACCTATGCCTAAGAAGGTCAGCGAGTTCTGCGTCAGTGCTATGCTGCGTTCTGCTACTGTCCCTTGCCCAGTCGGGAGCTTCTCCCATATAGCGTCCTCATCTGGGTCTAGCCCGCGCCATATCCATATACTGTGCCGGTAGAACACCATTACCGCATCGCCGAATAGGGCAAGCCCGGTGATTGGCCCGTCGCCGGTAGTCGGGACAAGCATTGATGTTTTAGGGAAGTATGCAGGCTCGTTAGGTTCGCTAAAATAAAGAGCAGTGGGGTTCTCAGAATCCCCTGCTGCAAAGATTCTAAAACTCTTCGGGTGACGCACTATAAACCCGCATCGCTTAATAGGAGCAAGGTCATTCTCGCTACGTATAGCAGAGCCAAGGTCGTAATCTGCGGTTGTGTCGTCGTAAGACGTGGAAGTATTGTTCTCGATAGTCGCAAGCCTGCGTAGGACTGTTCCGCCTACCATAGTCCGGTATAACCTGCGGTACATAGTGCCTTCAGGCCCTTTTGGTATGCTGCTCCAGGTAATCTTCTGCCCCTTGGTGATAGTCACGCTGGATTCTTGCGACGCTTCAGACTCTACACCAAATTCATCAACAAACACTACGCAACCCTTATACGTGCCAGCTTTCAGCTCCGTCTCAGGGTCAGCAGCTTTGCCGGTTAGAGTAGGCGCAGATGGCGGAGAAGCTGCTTGCACAGCCTGTACAGTAGTCCCGTCATAGACGCGATACTCAGCACCATCCACGAAATACAGCGCATCCTTGAGGAAGAACCAGCCTATACGAGACGAATCAAGCTCCTGCACAGGAGTCTTGGTGCCGTCATCTGCAATAGTGCATAGCGTTTTCCCAATGACAGCCATCAGGATGTTGTCGCCGGAATCGCGTGACCACTCGAACAACTGTTCTACTTGTGCGCCATAAGATTCTTCATTAAGCGCAACAGTCCCGCGCCGTTTCGACAAGCCTCCGCGCTCGGCGAGGTCGATGTTGTCTGCCAATGCGAGTTCGTTGTCGGCAAGATTGTCCGGGGCAGCATCACAGTTCCAACCGCCCCGGAAGTCATAGTACGGTTTCAGCAGCTTTGCCATTACCTAATCACCACGATTTCACTAGGCCCTTGTCTGCGCCTGAGTGTGTTGAACACACGCATGACTTCAGCGTCAAACTGCTGCATATGCCTAAGACCGTCAGGAGATTCATCGTCGTCCTTCAGCTTCCACCATCCGATAACATAGGTAACCAGACAGTTGTGATACGCAGGGTGCACTTCTGGCGTGTCAAGGATACCGTCGATAGGCTCAGGCAACCGCCTATAGTGGATCGTATACGTGCCTGGGTCTCTTAGCTGTATCATGCTGTCGCGTATACGCCATGCGTGATATGGCTCTCCTTGCGAGTCCAGCACTTCCACGACATAGGTGGTTGTAGCAGGCAAGTCCATCCACTGTTTACCCACATCGTCAGTGATAGAGACTGTATCGTAGATGATTGCTATGTCGCCTATCTTGGACAGGGCTGCATTAATAGCATCTACCGCTTCCGGGTCGTCGATTGCTTCGTCTACGTAGTTTTCAGCAGCGCGTTTTATCTCTACTCCGGTCATGCTATCACCTCACAAACATAGCAGCGTTGCTATCCTCAAGTACCGCCTCCTTGCGCTTGCAATACCCCTAACATACTGGTTAGTGTAGCTGACATTGTGGTTAGTAGAGTTGTCATGGCGTCTAGCTTGTCATGTATGGTGTTTTGCTCTGCATCTTTGTAGTAGGCTAATAGTGCGTCTAGCTTGTCATGTATGGTGTTTTGCTCTGCGTCTTTGTAGTAGGCTAATAGTGCATCTAGCTTGTCATGTATGGTGTTTTGCTCTGCGTCTTTGTAGTAGGCTAATAGTGCATCTAGCTTGTCATGCAATGTGGCATCATCAGCGTCTACCAGGTTAGCAGCTATTGCATCAAGGGCAGTCTTTGCGTTAGCATCGCTTGTAGGCCATGCCTTGACGCCCGGGTTGCCCTGGTGCAGCGTAACCTGACCTAGATCGACCGTGACAGCGCCGTCAGCGTCAACCTTGATAGGCACTTCGGTAGTGCCGCTCTTGCCGTGAACTAAGATAGTCTGGTTCCCACTTTGTGTAACCTTCGCGCGTTTCCTACCATCAAACATCTGTACGTTCATATTGTCACTCCCTTTGCATATTTGTTCTGCTCAATAAAAAAGAGTCTCCGGAATCCTAGAGACTCTTAGGGTAAACGAGTTACACTATCTTGCTCTATAACGGAACTTCTCCATTTAGTAAAGCCTGCACTTCCTCACGCCATCTTTTGGGCACTTCTTCAAGCGTCATTTCTCCTGCCACGATTCGGCGGTAGTAGATGTTAGCCATTGTGTAATTCCTCCTCATTGGTTGCCACAATCTCCGCTAGTTCGACAAGCGCATCCTCCAAGATCTTCACATGCTCTTTCAAGGCTCTATTTTCCTGTTGGAGTTTGCGCACTTGCTCTTTGGGTGTTAAATGCTTAAACATATCTCGACCTCCTTCAATTATACAATGACTACTGCGGGGGCCACCCCGCCGCGGTAGACGGCATAGTCGTTCGCCACCCGACCGTCGGTGTACACATAACGCCCAGTGCCCGCGAACTCAACGTTCGGCGAGCGCAACCACCAGCGATGGGCTGAAGCACCCAAGTATTTAATTCTGCCATCAAGGGCACCTGTTGTGGGGCTTGGCGCCATACTCTCGTAGTAAGGATAGGGGGCTTCGCCGCCAGTCTCTCCCTCTGTCCCTCCGTAAACTTCTACTCTCGACAACAAAAATACCTTGTCTGAAAACAAATCTTGTCCACCGCCATCGGTGACGGTGTTCCTAGCGACTTGTTTATCCACCGCACCCAAGACAGCCACTAGCTCGGGATCGAGCTGATGCAAAAATCCTCCACCAGAATAGGTCGACGGTCTGTCATAGTTCGTTTTCGGAACCCACTCAAATGTTGATGCTTCACTGTTGAGCCATTGCCTAATTGCACTTTCAACGTAGTTGTTTGACCCATACCTGCATCTTTGGGAATGGTTCACAGGACTAAGCGTATCTACCCCAGCAGACTGTGTGACCACCAGGTCGGTCGCTACGGCTGTGGTGCGGTCTGCGGCGTAAGTGGTGATTGCGGTAGGTACATAGCCCTCTGTCTCCCAACCGCTAATAAATACTTGCCCTCCGGCGGGAAGGGCCTGCGAGGTTGTGAATGTGTATTGGATATTGTTAAGGGTAAACCGATGTTGCCCCGCGGGCAAAGGTGCTTCTGCATAGTACAGAGCTTCCGTTTCATTAAATGTCGCGTTCAAAAGACAGTCGTGCGATTGGAGCGTTAAACTATGAGTAAACCTTGGATCGGTCGGTTTATCATGGTCTATGCCGATTACAACCCAGACAGAAGGGGTACCGTTAAATTCTGTAACAAATTGGTCGCCTACTACGAACAGTTTATTTGCAAGCCCCATCCTCACTATCCGCTGTACATCTTCCCAATTGTTGATCTTGATTCCAGCGCCTGTATTACTAGCTATTGATGCTAGCAAGGAATTGGTGGTCTCCCAGTTATCGTAAAAGTTTTTAGGTAATATTGTTATTCCCATGTCTTACACCTCCACCCATTTCGTTCCATCGGATATCCAAGTCTGGAAATATCCGCTTTCGTCCACGATTGTAAAAGTAGCGCCTGCGGGGACTGTATCTGCGGGCGGTCTGCTGTTTACATCTGCACCATAACGCTCTGTCATAGTGCC
>JBMNMA010000002.1:0-12648 GCA_050953105.1 Eubacteriales bacterium
CCGTGTTCTTCTAACTTTCCTTCAAGAATTCCTAAAGTAAGACGGGTGGAATAAACGGGAACCTGGATTCGCTTAAGGAGATAGGGTATTGCGCCTATATGATCTTCATGGCCGTGGGTTACCACAAGGCCCTTAATTTTAGATGAATTTTCATACAGATACGTCATGTCGGGCAAGACAAGGTCTACGCCGAACATTTCTTCGTCGGGGAAGGCAAGGCCGCAGTCGACAATTATAATGTCGTTATCATATTCAAAGACGGTAATATTTTTGCCTATGCCTTCAACCCCGCCTAAGGGGATGATTTTTAACTTGTGCTTTTCTTTTTTTGCCATATGATGACCTCTTTCAAATGCTAATTACATTATGTAACAATATATGGTTTTTGTCAATAGCGAAAGTCTTTGTCAAATGTTATAATTGCACATATATTGTAATGTCGGGTTAATTTACATAATAATTTAAAATTGCCCTATTGACTAATTCCGGCAGGTATGTTATTTTATTAATTGATAATCGGGAAAGGAATAAGCTTCATGGAGCAAATTATAATCAACGGGGGGGTTCCCCTTGGCGGGACGATAGAGGTTAGCGGCATGAAAAATGCGGCACTACCTATATTATTTGCCACAATCCTTGCGGAGGATACCTGTATAATAGAAAATCTTCCGGTAATAAGCGACGTGGCGGATTCCCTTGAAATTCTGCGCTGTATGGGCGCAGATATTAAAATGATCGACCGCACCACCGTTTTAATAGATACAAAAAATATAAGATGCGGTTCGACTCCCTACGACCTTGCACGAAACATGCGGGGTTCTTACTATGTATTGGGTGCCGAGCTGTCCCGTTTCGGCTGGGCAAAGGCGGCAGCCCCCGGCGGAGACGATTTCGGCGTCCGCCCCATTGACCAACATATAAAGGGCTTTAAGGCATTGGGGGCAGAGGTTGACACCACCGGCGGTTACGTTACCTGCATGTGTGACGGTTTTCCCAAAGGCGCAAACATATACATGGACATTGAATCGGTGGGGGCAACAATTAACATAATGCTTGCCGCTTCCAAAGCGGAAGGGCTTACCATAATCGACAACGCCGCCCGTGAACCTCATGTGGTTGACCTTGCAAACTTCCTTAACTCCTGCGGCGCAGACATTTCGGGCGCCGGCACCGACGTTATTAAGATAAGAGGGGTAAAACGCCTCCATGGCGTTACCTATGCCATAATTCCCGATATGATTGAGGCGGGAACCTATATGATAGCCGCCGCAGCAACAAATTCAAAGCTTACCGTAACCGGCGTTATTCCCAAGCATCTTGAATCAATATCCGCCAAGCTTTCAGAAATGGGGGCGGATGTTGAAACAGGGGACGAATCAATTACCGTCGATGCCAGAGGCAAGCTGAAGGCCACAAAAGTAAAAACCCTGCCTTATCCCGGCTTCCCCACCGACCTAAACGCCCAGATGGGTGCCCTTATGTCAATTGCCGAAGGGGTAAGCATTATAACCGAAGGGGTTTTCGACAATCGTTTCCGCTATACCTCCGAACTTGTCCGCATGGGTGCGGATATTAAGGTTGACGGCAGAATTGCCGTATTCAACGGAGTAAAAGAGCTAAAGCCCGCCACCGTCAGAGCGGTGGACATAAGAGCCGGTGCGGCAATGGTAATAGCCGGTCTGTCGGCCAAAGGAACCACCATTATTGAGGATATACATCATATTGAACGGGGTTACGAAGACCTTGTAGGCAAGCTTTGCCGGGCCGGCGCGGACATTCGCAAAGAAATTGTTCCCGACGAGGCAATGTTAAAAGCCAACTGAAAGCCTTCCTTAACATTTAAAAAAGCCCGTTAGGGCTTTTTATATTGCGGTTTTTAAGCTACATCATTTTTTCTTCAAGATGGCGGAACGCCTTTTTGCACTTGCCGGTGAAATTCATTTTTTTGTCGGCGAATATTACCACCATTGCGGCTATAAAGCCGGATATCATTGAAAGCACAATACACATTGAAAATATTTTACAGCTTGATTTGCCGAACATAAATCGTTACCATACCTTTCAATTGTTGTTTGATAATATTGTTAACGTTTTTTTGGATAATATTCGGTTTTTGTTGATTTTTAAGCTTTAATTGGTTATAATGTAAATACACAAAATATTTTAATTCCTTGGCCTTTTTCGCCGGTGAGTTCGCAAAATCCTCACCTAAATAAAAACTACGGGAGAATATTTTAATATGCTAAACCGGAAAATCCGTTTTTTAACCCTTTCGTCCCTTATCGCTGCCCTTTATGTTGTTTTAACCTATTTTTCATCATTGTTCGGACTTTCCGGCACAAATATGATACAGGTAAGGATATCAGAGGCACTTTGCATCCTTGCCGCCTACACCCCCGCTGCAGTGCCAGGGCTGACAATAGGCTGTATCCTTGCCAATATTCTCACAGGCAGCCTGCCCTGGGACGTGGTGTTTGGCTCCCTTGCCACACTTATAGGGGCAGCGGTTACCTGGTATATAAGAAAATACAAGTATCTTTCTTCCATACCCGCCATTGTCTCAAATACGGCTATTGTTCCCTTTGTGCTTATGTATGTTTATCAGATTCCGGAAGGCTGGGGAATTTTGGCCTTATGTGTCTTCGCCGGTGAGCTTGTTGCCTGCGGCATATTGGGGACAAGCATTGTTTATACCTTTGAAAAGACCAAAACAGGTAAAAATCTTGTAAATATTTTGTCAAACAAGGACTTTTGAATAAAAAAGCTATTGACAAGCAAAAAAAATAAAGTTATAATAAGCGATGCTGCTTATTTTGGAGAAAAACCATGCTTGACCTAAACAGTCTGTTAAGCGGAGAGAAAAGTTTAATTCCCTTTGAAGAGGAATTTTCCCTTGAGGACGTTTCTGACGACATTAAAAACGGCAGATGTATAGCCCGGGGAAAGTGTATCAACTTCTCGGGTTATATTGAATTTTCCGCTACTTTAAATTTAGAATACACCGCAGTCTGTTCCCGGTGCGGCGAGGAATTTAACGGCAGCGACATTATTGAACTTAAATATCCGGTAGCCGTTAAGCTTGAAAATGCCGACAAAGACCAGGACGAATATCTTATCGCCGAAAACGGTATGCTTGACGAAGAGGACGTATGCCTTAGCAGCATAATTTTAAATCTTCCCATTAAATTGTTGTGTTCTGAAGGCTGCAAGGGAATCTGTCCCGACTGCGGAAAAAATTTAAACAATGGCGAATGCGCCTGCAATGGCTTGAAAATCGACCCGAGGCTGGAAAAGCTGAAGGAGTATTTTAAGAAATAAATTAAGGTTAATTATAGAGGAGGTGCCAATTATGGCAGTGCCAAAGCGTAAAACTTCCAAGGCAAGAAGAGACAAAAGACGTTCTAACGTTTGGAAGCTTGAACAGCCCGGTATGACTAAGTGCCCCAAATGCGGGGAATATAATCTTACCCACAGGGTATGCGGCAAATGCGGCACATACGGCGGCAAGGAAGTTCTGGAGATTAAGTCAGAAGACTAATTCGTAAAAATGGCGGGTTGCGTTTGCCCGCCTTTTTATGTATCTTTGCGGTTGTGACAAAATGGTATTTATAAAACACGTTTTAAAAAACTCCCCCGCCTGTAAAAAGGGAATAAGGCCGGGAGACGGCCTTATTTCCATAAACGGAAATAAAATCAAAGATGTCCTGGACTACCGCTTTTTTGCCACCGAAAAAGAGGTTGACCTTTTACTGTCCAGGGACGGCGGCGAATTTTCCGTCCATATTACCAAAGGGGAATACGAGGACCTGGGGCTTGAGTTTGAATCCTATTTAATGGATAAAAAGAAATGCTGCCGCAACAAATGCATTTTTTGCTTTATCGACCAGAATCCGCCCGGTATGCGGGAGGGGATTTATTTTAAGGACGATGACGAGCGCCTTTCCTTCCTTCAAGGAAACTACGTTACCCTCACCAACATGACTGATGAGGACGTGGAACGGATAATCAAAATGAAAATTTCTCCCATAAATATTTCCGTCCACACCATGGACAGGGAGCTTAGAAGGTTTATGACGGGAAACCGCTTTGCCGGGGACAAGCTTGACTATCTTTACACCCTGTCGCAGGGGGGAACAAAGCTTAATTTACAGTTTGTTCTCTGCCGGGGGATAAATGACGGAAAAGCCCTTGAATACTCTCTTTCGGAGATAAAAAAATTCCCCACCCTTGTTTCGGCATCGGTGGTTCCGGCGGGGCTTACCAAGCACCGTAACGGTCTTTACCCCATACCCCCCTATGACAAAGAATCGGCAGGGGAGGTTATAGATTTGGTTGAAAAATATTATAATGAATTTAAGGCCGAAACGGGAACGGGAAAGGTATTCTGCTCCGACGAATTTTATTTATTGGCAGGTCGTCCCCTGCACGACGAGGAATACTATGAAGGCTACCCCCAGTATGAAAACGGGGTGGGAATGCTTACCGACATGAAGGAAAGCTTTTCGGACGCTTTGGAGGATACAGATTCTTCAGCCCCGGGGGAAATCCATCTTGCCACAGGCCGGGCGGCATACCCCTTAATGGCAAATCTTGCGGAATTATTCAGCCGTAAATTTACTCATAAAAAAATAATTGTCCATGAAATAATAAACGAATTTTACGGCTCGACCGTTACCGTGGCCGGACTTATTACCGGTCAGGATTATATAAAACAGCTAAAGGGCAAGGTTGCAGGCAGTCTGCTTATAAGCCGTTCGTCGCTAAATGCCGACTGCAGCATGTTCCTTGACGACATAACCCCAAAACAGCTTGAAAAAGAGCTTAATGTTAAGCTTATCTTGGTAGAAAACGACGGCTGGGCCCTTTGCCGGGCTTTTGCCGAAAATTAAGCGAAAGCCTCTTTGGGTAAAAGGAGGGAAAAAATGAAATCAAATATTGTTGCCATAGTGGGACGCCCCAACGTGGGAAAATCCACATTTTTTAATAAAATCTGCGGCAGGCGGCTGTCTATAGTCGACGATACCCCCGGAGTAACCCGGGACAGGGTTAATGCAGAAACCGAATGGAACGGCAGAACATTAACGGTAATCGACACCGGTGGTATAGAACCCAAAACCGATAATATGATGTTAAAGCATATGAGGGACCAGGCCGAAACGGCAGTGGCCCTTGCCGACGTTATAATTTTCATGGTTGACCTTCATTCCGGGGTTACCGCCAACGATGCCGACATTTCCACTCTCCTTAAAAAATCCGGCAAGCCCGTTATTGTGGCGGTAAACAAGGTTGACACGGTTGGTGAAAACCCCCCGGAATTTTACGAATTTTACAGCCTGGGCTTTGAAGACATTTTCCCCGTATCCTCCATCCACGGCACCGGTGCCGGTGATATCCTTGACCGGGTGGTGGAGCTTCTCCCCGAAGAAGAGGAGGAGGTTATAGACGAAGGGCGGATATCCGTTGCAATTATTGGACGCCCCAATGCGGGCAAATCTTCTATTGTAAACCGCATTTTAGGCCAGGATAGGATGATTGTTTCCGACATCCCCGGCACCACCCGGGATGCGGTGGACAGCGACTTTGACAACCAGTTCGGCAAATACCGCCTTATCGACACCGCCGGCATACGCCGCAACGCCAAAATTGAGGACAAAATCGAAAAATACTCGGTGTTACGGGCAAAGGCTGCTATCGAACGGGCCGATGTCTGTCTGCTTATAGTTGATGCCACCCAGGGGGTTACCGCCCAGGACGAGCGTATTGCAGGCCTTGGCCATGAAGCGGGAAAGCCTACGGTTATTGCCATAAATAAATGGGACCTTATAGAAAAAGACAATTCCACCGTAAATAAATTTACAAAGGACGTTTACAACTCCCTTGCCTATATGACCTATGCCCCGCTGGTATATATTTCGGCCAAAACCGGCCAAAGGGTTGACCGGCTTTTCACCATGATAAACGAGGTCTATGCCGAGTCAAGAAAGCGGGTAACCACCGGCACCCTTAACGACGTGTTAAACGATGCCATAAGCCGGACACAGCCTCCCGCCGACAAGGGCAAGCAGCTTAAGCTGTATTACATGACTCAAACGGGAACCCAGCCCCCCACCTTTGTGGTGTTTTGCAACCAGGCGGAGCTGTTCCACTTTTCCTATCAGAGATATATCGAAAACTGCATAAGAAATGCCTTCGGCTTTGAGGGCACCCCCATAAGGCTGGTAATAAAGCAGCGGGGAGAGGAATTCCCCGGTTAAGGGAGGGTTACCTTATGAAAAAATCAAAGCTTGTCCTGTTTTTATTGGGCTTTGCGTCGGTTTTGTTTCTGGCTTTGTCCTTTATAATAACCTATGACGGGGACCCGGTTTATTTTTCGGGCTTTGTCCCCGAATGGGCAAAAGCCACGCTTAGCGTAAACTCACCGTGGCATGACATACTGACTGTTATGATTGTGGTGTTGCTTATTGCCGCCGGCTATTTTGCAGGCAGCATGAACTTTGCCATAATGATAAGCAAAGAAAAATACGGCGACGATATTAGAAAATACGGCAGCGGCAACGCCGGTATGACCAATATGATCCGGGTTTACGGCAAAAAAGCGGGATTGCTGACTCTGCTTGGCGACTCCCTTAAAACATCCGCAGTGGTGCTTCTGGGGCGGTTTCTTGCCGGCGAGTCGGGGGCATATATTGCCGGACTGTTTTGCGTGTTAGGGCATATCGCTCCCGTGTGGTATAAATTTAAAGGGGGAAAAGGGGTTGTCGCCTCGGCAATTGCCATCCTTATCATCAATCCGCTGTATTTTCTTATTGAAATCGCAGTATTTGCGGCAATTTATTTCACATCCCACTACGTTTCAATGGCATCGGTGGCGGCGGCCTTTATTTATCCTGCCGTGGTGTTTTACGGCGCAAAGGCCAGATTCGGCGGCGAGGTAAGCGCACCGGTTACCGGTATGATTTTTGCCACCTTTATAGGTTTGTTTATTATCTTTAAACACAGATCCAATATACGGCGTGTCTACTACGGGCAGGAAAAGAAAACCTACTTTTTTAAAAAGAAAAAAGACGAGGTGGATGAATAATGCCCCTTGCCGACATTGTCCGCCCGTCCACCCTTGACGAAATATGCGGGCAGGGCCACCTGTTTTCCAAAAATTCCCCGTTAAGGCGGCTTATCGAGTCGGAACACCTTCCCAGCCTTGTGTTTTTCGGCCCTCCCGGCACCGGTAAAACCACCGCTGCCGACATTATCGCCAAGCGGACAAACAAGCAGTTTTTTAAAATAAACGCCACCACCTCCTCGGTGGCAGAACTAAGGGACGCCCTGACCGCCTCGAACACCCTGTCGGCCTTTAACGGCACCCTTATTTATATTGACGAAATTCAGTATTTCAATAAAAAACAGCAGCAGGCGCTGCTGGAATATCTGGAAGACGGCCGGGTTACTCTAATCAGCTCCACCACCGAAAACCCCTATTTCGTTCTTTACCCAGCTTTTCTTTCAAGATGCGCCTGCTTTGAATTCAAGCCCCTTACACCAAAGGAAATTGTCCCCGCAATACAAAGGGGCTTTTTATATCTTTACAAAACCTACGGGGAAAAAGAGACCGAAGAAGGCCTGTTTGAATCAATTTCCGCCACCTGCGGTGGGGACGTGAGAAAGGCTCTTACTGTCCTTGAAAACACATACTTTGCTTCAGGCCAAAGGCTTGAAATAAAGGTGGCGTCCCAGCTAAGCCAAAAGTCCACCGGTTATGATTCCGACGGTGACGGTCATTACGACCTGCTGTCGGCGCTTCAAAAATCCATAAGGGGATCCGACCCCGACGGGGCGGTGTTTTATCTGGCCAGGATTTTGGAAGGAGGCGGCCTTATGTCTGCCTGCCGGCGGCTTATAATCATTGCCTCGGAGGATATAGGCCTTGCCCATTCCAATGCGGCAGTGGTGGTCAATGCCTGCGTGGATTCGGCGTTAAAAACGGGCATGCCCGAGGCGGCTATCCCCCTTGCCCATGCCACCGTCATGCTTGCCACATTACCTAAATCCAACTCGGCCTATCTGGCCTATGCCAAGGCGGCGGAGGATGCCAGAAACGGACTTGGCAAGGTTGTTCCCCCTCATATTTCAAATAAAACCAACTCCTCCGACTCTAAAACCCCCTATATTTACCCCCACGACTTTCCCGACCACTATGTCAGCCAAAGGCATCTTCCCGACGACATTAAAGACCGGGTTTATTATATTTACGGTGACAACAAGGCCGAAAAAGCGGCGGAGGAATACTGGAAGAAAATTAAAGAAAAACATAACAAAAACACCCGTTGAACCACTCAACGGGTGTGATTTTTATTATCGCCACCTAAGCTTCTGCCCTGATTTGAAGCCATTTATATATAAAATCTGAATATTCTGCACCAACTCGGTTTCAACCCGGTGTCCGTCATAGATTGCGCCTATGCGGTAATTTTTAGAAACAAGACCTTCTTCTTTTCTGGCGTAAACCTCATTGTTAATTATAAGCTCAATCAGCCCCTTTGTCCGGCGGACCTTTATATCCATGCCGTAGGCCGATGCCGCAATGAGTATGGTTTCCTTTTTTGCCGGGACGGGTAGTCCAAGGCTTTCGCTTCTGGCTTTTTCCCCTTCGGGAACTTCCGCTTCGGCGCCGTTAAAAGCAGGTATCGGTCCGGCGACTCCGTCTTCGGGGAAAAGCAGCGCTTCCTCGGCATTTTTAACCCCGGAAATTAAAAAATACATAACATAAGCATGAAAAACATAGTCTATAAGAAAAGTGTATTCAAATGCGGGAAGAGTGAAAACTAACAGCACAAGGCAGTCAATTGAAAAAAGCACCAGGGCGGCAATCATCCAGCCGGCTTTCTTTTTTGAAAATATATATGTAAGCAAATATACTATAATAATTATAAAGCAAAGAGAAACGAATATGGCCGAACCCGCATCACTCATTTTGGGAACGTCATCTACCTTGTTTAATCCAAAATATATTAAGAATTGTGGGATATAAGCCGTAAATAAGAAGGAATAACCGGCATCTGTGGCCAGTAAAACAACGCTTGCAAAGGTGAAAATAATCATTACCAGTAAGTTAGATCTTGCGTTTTTGTACTTTACCGCCGGTGTTTTTTCAATACCCATTAATAAAATGCTCCTTTTTACTTTATTTTACAAAAGCCGGTATATCACCGGTTTTTGTATCGGTATATTATCATACGCAAGATAATTTGTCAACACTATTAATATAGATTGAATATTTAAGCTGATTTTTGATAAATATGACATATTCGACGGAATATGTTACATATCCCAACATTTAAAATTCATATAAAATACAAAGCCGGCGGTTTTTTAATCGCCGGCTTTTTATATTATGTTTTCGTTTCAGCGGGAAAAAATCAAGTGGAACAAAGTTGAGAAATAAATAAATATCATTGGTATTATGCTTATCAACACCAAAACCAAGCCTGCCGCTACCGGAACCGTTGCACAAAGATAAAAAATAGTTTTCAGCCTTTTTTTCCTTTTAACACGGAATAAAATTCCCATTACCGCAACGCCGATACCGAAAAACAAATACAAGACATACAGCCACAATCCTATTCCAAGACTGACTATAAGTGTCCAAACAAAACAGACAAAAGAAATGAAAAGATATAAAAATTTTAAAACAATCATCGGTTCCTCTTTTTATTAATGCTGTTATTTCAGGATGCCGCTTTGGTGTTATACTGAACAATTATACTATACCATGATTTATCAAAAAATTAAAGATACAAATATGCTTAATTTGCTGTTTTTCAAAACAAATGGTTAGTGTAAATATAACGTCTTCACTTTTATGTTAAACCTTTAATCCGGTATCCCTGCTTTTTCAGATATAAACAAACGCCGGTGTTAAACCGGCATTTGCGTAAACGTATTATTACAAGAAGGCTTGTTTGTCAACGGTGCTGTAATATGATTAATAATTTATGAGGGCAAATCGTCGGGGCGGACAAGCTTTTCGGGCCGGTGGTCGTTGTCGTAAATGTCATAGGGTTCGAAATATTCGCATATAAGCTTGTATTTCTTATAATTGCTGCCGGGGTCCTTTGCCCAGTCAAAGGTCTGGCCCGCCACGGTAAAGCGGTCGGTAAAGACTGTTCCCGTGTTTTTCCCCTTGTTGGGGAAACCGTCTGCAAGGTAAAAGTAAACGCTGGTGCCGCAGAAGAACCTGAAGCCGTATTTCATCAAGGTCTGATGCTGCTTGGTGTCGTAGGCCACCCAGCCGCCGTAGGGATAGACGTAAATTTTGGTTTCCCCAACCAGTGATGCAACCTCGTCATTCCAGGCCCTGCAGTCCTCCTCCATGCGTTCGGGTGAAAAGCTGGTAAGAGAGCCGTGGGAGTAACTGTGGGAAGCAAAGGAGTATCCCCTGCTTTTAAGCCAGTTGACCACTTCCATGGCTTTTTGCCGTTCGGATTCCACATTAATGCCCTGCTGGGCATAATGGGGGGCGGTGCGGTAGCCGAGAATTCCGGCAAAGCCGGTAAGGCACAGCGTTACCCTTCCGTTTTTATATGAAAAATCGGGGTGTTCTTTTATAAATTTTTCAAGTATGGGGAAAATTTCGTTGTCCTGGGAATAATCCTCCCTGCCGTCCTTGAAAAGCGTATATCCCCAGATTTCACCGTTTCGTATAACCAGCTTGTCAATCATGCCCTGGTTGGTTTTTTTAGGGTCGTAAACCACGTCGTCCACCGATATAACCAGCGGCTTTTTACCTTTGGGGACGGTGATTTTATTTTTAAGTCTTATTTTTTCGGTTCCGTCGGTGTCGGTGTAGGTTTCATACATGTAGTTTATGTCTATAAGGACATAATCGTTTTCATACAGGGACTGGAGTATCTTTTTCCATTCTGAAACGGTAACGCAGTCGATAAAAGCATTTTTTGACGCCAGCTCGGGCCAGGCAATAAGGCAGTGGGTAAAAATATGCCTTACCTGGTTCCCCGGGTATTCCCAGGTTTCAATAACGTCATCGGGCTGACTGTCTTCTGGATTAGAGGGGTCCGTTGTTTCTTCCGAACTTTCGGGATCAGTTTCTTCGCCGGAAGATTCGCCGCCGTTAGATATGTCGTTTGACGTATCATCGGGATTGCTTTCACCGGAAGGGTTGTCAGGGGTTGTTTCATCGGGTGTAGATGTGGTATCTTGTGATTTTTCCCCTTGTGAGTTGTCGGGATTGCTGTTTGTGTTTACGGCGTTGTCGGTGAAAACCACAACCACCGAAATAGCAATAAGGATAACCGCAAGCACAGCGGCGATGATATAACTTATTCTGTTCATAAACCAAGATGTCCTTCCCGGCAGCGCGGGTGGGCTGCCATTGTTTTAAGCAGGATTTGCCGTATAAATAAACCCGCCAAAGGGGCGATTTGTTCCATAACGTCGGCTTAATTAACAAATTATTTACAAACAGGCAAAAACGGGTTTGTTTAATCCCCGTTTTTGCCCGATATTTTATTTACTCGGCAAGAAGCTGTTCCATTTCGCCGATAAGTCCGTCAAACACCTTTAATGCGGCGTTGATGGGTTCGGGGGATTCCATATCTACCCCGGCGTTGCGAAGGAGGGTGATGGGATCCTCTTTCCGGCCGGAGGACAGGAAGTTGATATAGGCGTCAACGGCAGACTTGCCTTCCTTTAACACCTTATCGGCAAGGGCCATAGCAGCCGAAAATCCGGTGGCATACTGGTAGACGTAGAAATTCATAAAGAAGTGGGGTATTCTTTCCCATTCATAGGCGATTTCCTTGTCTACCACCATGTTGTTGCCGTAATACTTCTTATTTAACTTGTAATAAATGTCGCACAGCAGGTCGGCGGTGAGGGATTCGCCCCTTTCACTGGCTTCGTTCATTTCCATTTCGAACTCTGCAAACATGGTCTGGCGGTACAAGGTGGTGCGGAACTGTTCAAGGAAGTGGTTTATAAGGTATGCCTTCTTTTTCTTGTCGTCGGTTTTGGAAAGAAGGTATTTCATAAGCAGCGCTTCGTTGAAAGTGGAGGCAACCTCCGCCACAAAGATGACATAGTCGGAATAGGCGGGGGACTGGTTTTTTGTTGAAAGGTAGGAATGGAGGGCATGGCCCATCTCGTGAACAAGGGTGAATGCGGCGTCAAGGGTGTCGTTGTGGTTTAAAAGTATAAAGGGATGAACGGGGGTGCCGCAGGAGTAGGCGCCGCCCCGCTTGCCTTCGTTTTCATAAACGTCTATCCAGCGGGACTCAAAGGCTTCTTTGACTATGGCAAGGTATTCTTCTCCCAAAGGCTTTAACGCCTCAAGGGTAAAGGCTTTGGCTTCATCATAGGTAACCTTTACGTCAGCCTCGGGAACAAGAGGGGTGTAAAGGTCATACATATGAAGCTCGTCAACCCCCATAAACTTTTTGCGTAAGTCCATATATCTGTGGAGGGAGGGGAGGTTGTCGTTTACGGTTTTTACAAGGTTTTTATAAACCGAAACCGGCACTTCGGTGCGGAACAATGCCCTTTCCATATTGGAATTAAACTTCCTCATGGCTGTATAGAACTTAAGCTGCTTTACCTGGCCGTCAAACAAAGACGCCATGGTGTTTTTAAAGCCGG
>JBMNMA010000003.1:0-8363 GCA_050953105.1 Eubacteriales bacterium
TGTAAATGATTCAAATTTTATAAACCAGCCTGACGTATATAATAATGACGGAAGCGAAAAAGAATTAGCGATAGATTTTATTATGTTATACCCGATTAGTTTTAACAGAAGGGCTTTTGCCCTTCTGTTTTTTATATAAACAAACAAAAAAGTATCGAAAATGATTGTTGTTATTGTATTTTAAAATGCAAAAAACATATTGACTTTTTTAGATTGATGTTGTATCATTTTTTAAGTGTTTTATAAACAATGGGTCGTTGCTCTTTCCGGCAAAGGCGTCGGAATGTCGGCTTGACGCTAAAAAATGTATAATTACTTAGGCGTCGCAGAAAGCTATACTTCGACGCCTTGTCTGATTTTGTTACATTTTTACCGGAGGGAAAAAGTTATGACCAAATATATTTTTGTTACAGGCGGTGTGGTGTCCGGCCTGGGTAAAGGAATTACCGCCGCATCTTTAGGAAGGCTATTAAAAGCCAGAGGCCTTAAGGTGGCAGCCCAGAAGCTTGACCCCTATATTAACGTTGACCCGGGAACCATGAGTCCCTATCAGCACGGGGAGGTTTACGTTACCGAGGACGGTGCCGAAACCGACCTTGACCTTGGACATTACGAAAGATTTATCGACGAGGATTTAAATAAATATTCAAACCTTACCACAGGCAAGGTGTTTTCCAATGTCATATCAAAGGAGCGGCAGGGACAGTATCTCGGCTCCACCGTTCAGTATATACCCCACATAACCGACGAAATAAAAAGATTTGTCTACAATGTGGGCAAAAAGACGGGGGCGGATGTGGTTATAACCGAAATCGGGCGGCACCACCGGCGACATTGAAAGCCAGCCATATCTTGAAGCTATCCGCCAGATAAGCCACGAGGTGGGGAGGGAAAATTCCCTTTTCATCCACGTTACCCTTGTTCCCTATCTTAAAGCATCCGGTGAGCATAAATCTAAGCCCACCCAGCATTCGGTTAAAGAACTTCAGGGAATGGGCATTTCCCCGGACATAATTATTTTAAGATGCGACGAAAAAATAAAGGACCAGTCGGTTTTCCGCAAGATTGCCAACTTCTGCAACGTCAAGCCCGACTGCGTTATAGAAAACGTTACCCTTCCCGTCCTTTACGAAGCGCCGCTTATGCTTGAAAAATCCCATCTTTCCCATATAGTCTGCCGGGAGCTGTATATGGATACCCCAGACCCCGACCTTACCGAGTGGGAAGAGCTTGTTAAAAAAATAAAGAGCCGCAAAGGCAAGGTTAACATTGCCCTTGTGGGCAAATACGTTCAGCTTCACGACGCTTATTTGTCGGTGGCGGAGGCGTTAAACCATGCCGGCTTTGCCCTTGATTCGAAAATCAACATAGACTGGATTGATTCCGAAACCATAACCGAGGAAAATCACGAAGAAATATTCAAAAACATCGACGGCATACTCATACCCGGAGGATTCGGCAACCGGGGTATTGAGGGTAAAATAATAGCGGCAAGCTTTGCCCGCAGAAATAAGATACCCTACCTTGGAATTTGCCTTGGTATGCAGGTGGCGGTTATAGAATACGCCCGTAACGTCTTAGGCCTTGCCGGCGCAAATTCAAGGGAATTTGACGAAAATTCCCCCCATAAGGTTATTGACTTTATGGAAGGACAAAGCGATTCCATTGACAAGGGCGGTACATTGCGGCTGGGAAGCTATCCCTGCTCCATTGTCCCCGGCACCGTTATGGAACGCTGCTACAAGGCCTGTCTTATAAACGAACGCCACAGGCATCGCTATGAATTCAATAACAGCTACAAGGCCGATTTGGAAAAGGCCGGACTTACGATAAGCGGTCTTTCACCCGACGGCAAGCTGGTTGAAACCATTGAGCTTAAAGATTCCCCCTTCTTTGTAGGGGTTCAATATCACCCTGAATTCAAGTCCCGCCCCAACCGTCCCCATCCCCTGTTTTTGGAGTTCGTTAGGGCGTCCATAGAGATCGCAAAGGCGAAGGAGGGCGGCGACAACAAATAATTTTTGAAAGGAAAGGCTTACAATGCGAGAAATTAACAAATCCCGCAAGCTTGACCATGTGGCCTACGACATACGGGGACCGGTTATGGAGGAGGCCTACCGCATGGAGGCTAACGGGATTAATATACTAAAACTCAACATTGGTAACCCCGCACCCTTTGAACTTAAAGCTCCCGATGAAATTATTGTGGATATGATTTACAATCTGCGGACGTCGGAGGGCTATTCCAACTCCAAGGGTATGTTCCCCGCCCGCAAAGCCATAATGCAATACTGTCAGCTTAAGGGCATACCCAACGTAGGCCTTGAGGACATTTACACCGGTAACGGTGAAAGCGAGCTTATAACCATGTCCATGCAGGCCCTCCTTGACGACGGGGACGAAATTCTTGTTCCTATGCCCGACTATCCCCTGTGGACGGCGGCGGTTGTCCTTTCCAGCGGCAAGGCCGTTCATTACCGCTGCGACGAATCAAAGCACTGGAATCCCGATATTGCGGATATACGTTCTAAGATTACCGAAAAAACCAGGGGTATTGTGGTTATAAATCCCAACAATCCCACCGGGGTGTTATACAGCATTGAAACCTTAAAAGAAATAGTTGATGTTGCAAGGGAATTTGACCTTATTATATTTGCCGACGAAATTTATGACCGGCTTTGCCTTGACGGGAAAAAGCATGTGGCCATAGCCTCCCTTGCCCCCGATCTACTTACCGTATGCTTTAACGGCCTTTCTAAATCCCACCGGGTGGCGGGTTTCAGAAGCGGCTGGATGTGTCTTGCGGGGGAAAAGGAACACGCCGCAGGTTATATAGAGGGGCTAAACGTCCTTGCCTCAATGCGTCTTTGCTCCAATGTGCCGGGGCAGAGCATTATCCAGACGGCATTGGGGGGGTATCAGTCCAGCGACGAGCTTATTAAACCCGGTGGAAGGATTTACGAACAGCGGGAATTTATCTACAACGCCATTAACTCCATTCCCGGTCTTTCGGCGGAAAAGCCCGACGCCGCATTTTATATTTTTCCGAAAATCGACACCGAAATGTATAATATAACCGACGACAAGCAGTTTGTGCTTGAGCTGTTACGCGAAGAAAAGCTGCTGCTTACCTCCGGTACCGGCTTTAACTGGGATAAGCCCGACCATTTCCGCATTGTATATCTGCCCAGGGTGGAAATACTTGAGGAAGCCATGTTCAGGCTTGAAAGGTTTTTAAAGAAATACCGGAGATAATTTGACAAGGGAGGACTTATTTGTGAAGGACATATACGAAAACCCGCTGTGCGGCCGCTACGCCGGCAGGGAGATGCAGCGCATATTCTCCCCCGACCACAAGTTTCAGACATGGCGTAAGCTGTGGGTGGCGCTGGCCGAAAGCCAGAGGGAGCTGGGACTGGAAATTACCCAGGAGCAGATTGACGAGCTTAAGGAGCATATAGCCGACATAGATTACGCCAAGGCCGCCGAATATGAAAAGCGGCTCCGCCATGACGTAATGGCCCATATCCGCACCTATGGCGACGTATGCCCCAAGGCCAAGGGAATAATTCACCTGGGTGCCACAAGCTGCTATGTTGGGGACAACACCGACATTATAGTAATGAAAGAGGCTTTGCTCCTTGTAAAAAAGCTGCTGGTAAACGCCATTTCGTCCCTGTATGACTTTGCAAACAAGTATAAGGATATACCTACTTTAGCATACACCCATTTTCAGCCTGCCCAGCCCACCACCGTGGGAAAACGGGCAACCCTGTGGATTCAGGACCTGCTTTTTGACCTTGAAGCGGTGGATTTTCAGCTTAGTTCATTAAAGCTCTTAGGCTGCAAGGGCACCACCGGCACCGCCGCAAGCTTTTTGGCGCTGTTTGAAGGCGACCACGAAAAGGTGAAAAAGCTTGAAAAGCTTATCGCTCAAAAGGTGGGGTTTGACGGCTGCTACGATGTGTCAGGGCAGACATATTCGAGAAAGGTTGACTACAACGTCCTTTCGGCACTCTCCGGCATTGCCCAGTCGGCATCAAAGTTTGCCAATGACATACGCCTGCTTTCCCATCTTAAAGAGGTTGACGAACCCTTTGAGGAGGAACAGGTGGGTTCCTCGGCCATGGCATACAAGCGCAATCCCATGCGCAGCGAGCGGATATGCTCCCTGTCAAGGCATGTGCTTTGTAACGTGTTAAACCCTGCAATAACAGCTTCCACCCAGTGGCTTGAACGCACCCTTGACGATTCGGCCAACCGGCGGATAGCAATACCCGAAGCTTTTCTTGCCATAGACGGCATACTGACATTGTATATAAATATTATCAGCGGCTTAAAGGTTTACCCCAACATGGCAAAGCGTCATCTTGACGAGGAAATGCCCTTTATGGTTACCGAGAACATTCTTATGTATTGCGTTTCACGGGGCGGAGACCGGCAGGTGCTCCACGAGGAAATACGCCGTCATTCGGTGGAAACCGCTGTGGAAATTAAAAACTACGGCAAAAACAATACCCTATTTGATAAAATTTTAGCTGATAAAGCATTTAACCTTACAAAAGAAGAACTTGACCAAATCGCTAACCCCGCCCTGCTAACCGGCAGAGCCAAGGAGCAAACCGAAGAATTTCTGGCAAACGCAGTTTTGCCGGTTCTTGAGGCAAATAAAAGTCTGCTTGGCGTTAAGGCCGAGATTAACATTTAACTAAACAGGCGGGTTTTTACCCGCCTTTCGCTTTAATGAGGGAATGATGAAAAAGATAGGTATTGTAGGCGGAATCGGGCCTGCCTCCACCGTTGACTATTACATGGGGATAATAGGTAAATATGCGTCCAAATACGGGCCCGACGTTTACCCCGAAATTGTTATAGACAGTATCAATTTAAACCGGCTTATGGGGGCTATGGTTAAAGAAAATTTTGACGAGGCCTTTGAGATTATTAAGGCAAGCCTTATAAACCTTAAAAACGCAGGGGCGGATATTGGAGCGGTGGCATCAAACACTCCCCATATAATTTGGGATAAAATTCAAGAAGCAAATATCATACCCGTTATAAGTATTGTAAGTGCCACCTGTGACTATATATTAAAATGCTCCTATAAGCGTGTTGTCGTCCTCGGAACCGAATACACAATGAAAAAGGGATTGTATTCAAAGGCACTGGAAAATATAGGCGTTACGGCAATTTCTTTGTCCCCGGAGGATATGAAGTTGGTGGGAAATATCATTTACCCAAACCTTGAAAACGGAATTGTTATTCCCGAAGACAAATCAAAAATGATATCGGTTGCCGAAAGGTATATAACAAACTATAACGCCGATTCCCTGCTCCTCGGCTGCACCGAAATACCCATTATGATAAAGGCGGGTGATGTGTCTGTGCCGGTGATAAATACCACCCAGATACATATAGACGCCATAGCCGAAAAGCTGTTTGAATAAGATATAAACCATTTATTGTTAGTGTTACGGGCATAATCGCAATTTTTTTGCTTTTATGCCCGTTATTTCTATTCCTTTTGACAATTGTTTTTTATTATAGGGGGTTATATAATAGGTTTGATAATATAACTTTTTTTGAGGATTTATGCTAAACAACAAAAAAGCCGTCAACATGACCGACGGTCCCCTATTTAAAAATATAATATCCTTTACCATACCCATTATTTTAACGGGACTTTTGCAGCTGCTTTTCAATGCCGCCGACCTTGCGGTGGTGGGGCAGTTTGCCGGGGACATTCCCTTATCCGCCGTGGGTGCCACCGGCTCTCTTATAAACCTTATAGTCAACCTGTTTTTAGGACTTTCGGTAGGTGTCGGCGTGGCTGTGGCCCAGGGGTTGGGTGCTAAAAGTGACGAAGCGGTCCGCAGAACCGTTCACACCGCCATCCCTGCCGCTCTTGTCGGGGGTGTGATACTCACCTTTGTGGGAATTTTCGGCGCAAAGCAGTTTTTAATATGGATGAAGACTCCGGCCGAGGTGCTTGATCTTGCCACTCTTTATATGCAAATCTACTTTGCCGGAATTATCCCCATTCTCCTTTACAATTTCGGCGCCGCAATACTTCGTGCCGCCGGCGACACAAGAAGCCCCCTTATTTACCTTACCCTGGCAGGGGTTGTCAATGTAATTTTAAACCTTATATTCGTCATTCTTTTCGGCATGGACGTTGACGGGGTGGCACTTGCCACAACCATTTCCCAAACCCTTGCGGTGGGGCTGGTTATAAGAACCTTGGTTAAACGCAGCGACGCCTGCCGGCTGTATTTAAAAAAGCTTAAATTCCATGAAAAGGAACTTTTGCTTATTATTAAAATCGGACTTCCCGCCGGGATTCAGGGAACCATATTCTCAATATCCAACGTTATCGTCCAGTCCTCTATAAACTCCTTTGGCCCCGTGGTCATGTCGGGTAACACCGCCGCCTCATCCATTGAGGGGTTTGTGTATGTGGCCATGAACGCCTTCCACCAGACGGCAATGAACTTTATAGGCCAAAACGTGGGAGCAAAGAGATTTGAACGGATAAATAAAATTCTCGCCTACTGTCTTGCCCTTGTGGCAGGGGTGGGTTTCACCCTCGGCCTTTTGGCCTTTACCTTCGGTGCTCCGCTGCTTAAAATCTACACCTCATCGGCAGATGCCATTCATTACGGTGTGGTTAGAATGTCCTTTATCGCTCTAACCTATTTCACCTGCGGCATGATGGACGTTATGACCGGTGCAATACGGGGAATGGGCTCCTCACTGGCTCCAATGATAGTTTCGGTTATAGGTATCTGCGGCGTGCGCATAGGCTGGATATTCACCATATTTGCCGAACACCGCAGCCTTGAAGCATTATATATGTCCTACCCCCTTTCATGGGTGGCAACTTTGCTGGTTCAGGTTCTCTTTTATGTGATAATTAAGAGAAGATTGTTAGCACGAGAGGGCATAACATCCCCCCTGACGAACCATAAAGGTATAGGTGTCATAACCGCCGTCCCCACCTTAAAGGGGAAAAAAGTTGTAAATGTAAACAATAAAAAATCAGGCTGATATAAACTGCACCCAAAAAGTTAGACATGTGGTATAATAAACACATGAACGACAGAAAGGGGTGCAGTTTTGTTATGTCCAAAGGAAGGGCGAATAAGAAGTACACAGGCGAGTTCAAGCAAAAGGTAGTCGAAACCATGCAGAAGGAGAAGTTGGGTTACAGCGAAGCAGCCAGACGGTTTGGGGTTGCCAATCATAGTATGGTTGCTAACTGGGAGCGTATCTACCTTGAGGAAGGACCGGAAGGGCTGTATGTCGAGCGACGAGGGAAAGCCAACTCTGCCACAGGCACAAGGAAAGGACGACCGCCAAAACTTGATAAAAAGGTAGAAGAAGACTTAATTGCTGAAGTCCAACGATTAAGAGCGGAGAATGATTACTTAAAAAAATTGAAAGCCTTGGTTATGGAAGAGGAACGCCAAAACAAAAGGCGGAAGTGATCTGGGAACTAAGGCATAAACATAAGATATCACTGTTAATTGAAGTATCCGGATTGCCCCGTAGTACCTACTATTACTATGTAAAACACAGAAACAAAGAAGATAAATACAGTGAAATCAAAAAACAGATCACTACGATTAATCATGAAAACAAAGGCAGATATGGTTATCGGCGTATAACAGCCGAATTACATAACCGCGGTTATGTAATTAACCATAAAACCGTTCAACGACTTATGAAACAACTGGGGATTAATTGTAAGGTACGAATGAAGAAGTATCGTTCTTACAAAGGTGAAGTTGGTAAGGTAGCGCCAAACTTGCTTGAACGGGATTTTTATGCAGCAAAGCCGAACACAAAATGGGTTACTGATGTTACAGAATTCAGCTTGTTTGGTAGGAAGCTTTATCTTTCACCAATACTGGACTTATATAGTGAAAGTTTGGTTTCCTATACTATTTCAGAACATCCTTCTTTGTATATGGTTACAGATATGCTGGAAAAGGCGTTTCAAGAAATACCGGATAATACAAATCTGATTCTTCATTCCGATCAGGGATGGCAATATCAACACAAGCAGTATCAAAGAAGGTTAAAAGAAAAAGGAATCCGTCAGAGCATGAGCCGGAAAGGAAACTGTCTTGATAATGCGGTGATTGAAAACTTTTTTGGAATACTTAAAAGTGAGTTGTTGTATTTACAGGAGTTTAAATCTCTTGAACATTTTCGTTCGGAGTTGGAGAATTATCTTGACTATTACAACAATTGCAGGATAAAGCTAAAACTTAATGGCTTGACACCTGCCAAATACAGATCTCAAGCCATTAATGCTATTTAATATTCACTTTGCACAAGTTTCTTAATAAATCTTTGTC
>JBMNMA010000004.1:0-865779 GCA_050953105.1 Eubacteriales bacterium
CGGTAATTTTTAGAAACAAGACCTTCTTCTTTTCTGGCGTAAACCTCATTGTTAATTATAAGCTCAATCAGCCCCTTTGTCCGGCGGACCTTTATATCCATGCCGTAGGCCGATGCCGCAATGAGTATGGTTTCCTTTTTTGCCGGGACGGGTAGTCCAAGGCTTTCGCTTCTGGCTTTTTCCCCTTCGGGAACTTCCGCTTCGGCGCCGTTAAAAGCAGGTATCGGTCCGGCGACTCCGTCTTCGGGGAAAAGCAGCGCTTCCTCGGCATTTTTAACCCCGGAAATTAAAAAATACATAACATAAGCATGAAAAACATAGTCTATAAGAAAAGTGTATTCAAATGCGGGAAGAGTGAAAACTAACAGCACAAGGCAGTCAATTGAAAAAAGCACCAGGGCGGCAATCATCCAGCCGGCTTTCTTTTTTGAAAATATATATGTAAGCAAATATACTATAATAATTATAAAGCAAAGAGAAACGAATATGGCCGAACCCGCATCACTCATTTTGGGAACGTCATCTACCTTGTTTAATCCCAAATATATTAAGAATTGTGGGATATAAGCCGTAAATAAGAAGGAATAACCGGCATCTGTGGCCAGTAAAACAACGCTTGCAAAGGTGAAAATAATCATTACCAGTAAGTTAGATCTTGCGTTTTTGTACTTTACCGCCGGTGTTTTTTCAATACCCATTAATAAAATGCTCCTTTTTACTTTATTTTACAAAAGCCGGTATATCACCGGTTTTTGTATCGGTATATTATCATACGCAAGATAATTTGTCAACACTATTAATATAGATTGAACATTTAAGCTGATTTTTGATAAATATGACATATTCGACGGAATATGTTACATATCCCAACATTTAAAATTCATATAAAATACAAAGCCGGCGGTTTTTTAATCGCCGGCTTTTTATATTATGTTTTCGTTTCAGCGGGAAAAAATCAAGTGGAACAAAGTTGAGAAATAAATAAATATCATTGGTATTATGCTTATCAACACCAAAACCAAGCCTGCCGCTACCGGAACCGTTGCACAAAGATAAAAAATAGTTTTCAGCCTTTTTTTCCTTTTAACACGGAATAAAATTCCCATTACCGCAACGCCGATACCGAAAAACAAATACAAGACATACAGCCACAATCCTATTCCAAGACTGACTATAAGTGTCCAAACAAAACAGACAAAAGAAATGAAAAGATATAAAAATTTTAAAACAATCATCGGTTCCTCTTTTTATTAATGCTGTTATTTCAGGATGCCGCTTTGGTGTTATACTGAACAATTATACTATACCATGATTTATCAAAAAATTAAAGATACAAATATGCTTAATTTGCTGTTTTTCAAAACAAATGGTTAGTGTAAATATAACGTCTTCACTTTTATGTTAAACCTGTAATCCGGTATCCCTGCTTTTTCAGATATAAACAAACCCGGTGTTAAACCGGCATTTGCGTAAACGTATTATTATAAAATGGCTTGTTTGTCAACGGTGCTGTAATATGATTAATAATTTATGAGGGCAAATCGTCGGGGCGGACAAGCTTTTCGGGCCGGTGGTCGTTGTCGTAAATGTCATAGGGTTCGAAATATTCGCATATAAGCTTGTATTTCTTATAATTGCTGCCGGGGTCCTTTGCCCAGTCAAAGGTCTGGCCCGCCACGGTAAAGCGGTCGGTAAAGACTGTTCCCGTGTTTTTCCCCTTGTTGGGGAAACCGTCTGCAAGGTAAAAGTAAACGCTGGTGCCGCAGAAGAACCTGAAGCCGTATTTCATCAAGGTCTGATGCTGCTTGGTGTCGTAGGCCACCCAGCCGCCGTAGGGATAGACGTAAATTTTGGTTTCCCCAACCAGTGATGCAACCTCGTCATTCCAGGCCCTGCAGTCCTCCTCCATGCGTTCGGGTGAAAAGCTGGTAAGAGAGCCGTGGGAGTAACTGTGGGAAGCAAAGGAGTATCCCCTGCTTTTAAGCCAGTTGACCACTTCCATGGCTTTTTGCCGTTCGGATTCCACATTAATGCCCTGCTGGGCATAATGGGGGGCGGTGCGGTAGCCGAGAATTCCGGCAAAGCCGGTAAGGCACAGCGTTACCCTTCCGTTTTTATATGAAAAATCGGGGTGTTCTTTTATAAATTTTTCAAGTATGGGGAAAATTTCGTTGTCCTGGGAATAATCCTCCCTGCCGTCCTTGAAAAGCGTATATCCCCAGATTTCACCGTTTCGTATAACCAGCTTGTCAATCATGCCCTGGTTGGTTTTTTTAGGGTCGTAAACCACGTCGTCCACCGATATAACCAGCGGCTTTTTACCTTTGGGGACGGTGATTTTATTTTTAAGTCTTATTTTTTCGGTTCCGTCGGTGTCGGTGTAGGTTTCATACATGTAGTTTATGTCTATAAGGACATAATCGTTTTCATACAGGGACTGGAGTATCTTTTTCCATTCTGAAACGGTAACGCAGTCGATAAAAGCATTTTTTGACGCCAGCTCGGGCCAGGCAATAAGGCAATGGGTAAAAATATGCCTTACCTGGTTACCCGGGTATTCCCAGGTTTCAATAACGTCATCGGGCTGACTGTCCTCTGGAGTAGAGGGGTCCGTTGTTTCTTCCGAACTTTCGGGATCAGTTTCTTCGCCGGAAGATTCGCCGCCGTTTGATATGTCGTTTGACGTATCATCGGGATTGCTTTCACCGGAAGGGTTGTCAGGGGTTGTTTCATCGGGTGTAGATGTGGTATCTTGTGATTTTTCCCCTTGCGCGTTGTCGGTGAAAACCACAACCACCGAAATAGCAATAAGGATAACCGCAAGCACAGCGGCGATGATATAACTTATTCTGTTCATAAACCAAGATGTCCTTCCCGGCAGCGCGGGTGGGCTGCCATTGTTTTAAGCAGGATTTGCCGTATAAATAAACCCGCCAAAGGGGCGATTTGTTCCATAACGTCGGCTTAATTAACAAATTATTTACAAACAGGCAAAAACGGGTTTGTTTAATCCCCGTTTTTGCCCGATATTTTATTTACTCGGCAAGAAGCTGTTCCATTTCGCCGATAAGTCCGTCAAACACCTTTAATGCGGCGTTGATGGGTTCGGGGGATTCCATATCTACCCCGGCGTTGCGAAGGAGGGTGATGGGATCCTCTTTCCGGCCGGAGGACAGGAAGTTGATATAGGCGTCAACGGCAGACTTGCCTTCCTTTAACACCTTATCGGCAAGGGCCATAGCAGCCGAAAATCCGGTGGCATACTGGTAGACGTAGAAATTCATAAAGAAGTGGGGTATTCTTTCCCATTCATAGGCGATTTCCTTGTCTACCACCATGTTGTTGCCGTAATACTTCTTATTTAACTTGTAATAAATGTCGCACAGCAGGTCGGCGGTGAGGGATTCGCCCCTTTCACTGGCTTCGTTCATTTCCATTTCGAACTCTGCAAACATGGTCTGGCGGTACAAGGTGGTGCGGAACTGTTCAAGGAAGTGGTTTATAAGGTATGCCTTCTTTTTCTTGTCGTCGGTTTTGGAAAGAAGGTATTTCATAAGCAGCGCTTCGTTGAAAGTGGAGGCAACCTCCGCCACAAAGATGACATAGTCGGAATAGGCGGGGGACTGGTTTTTTGTTGAAAGGTAGGAATGGAGGGCATGGCCCATCTCGTGAACAAGGGTGAATGCGGCGTCAAGGGTGTCGTTGTGGTTTAAAAGTATAAAGGGATGAACGGGGGTGCCGCAGGAGTAGGCGCCGCCCCGCTTGCCTTCGTTTTCATAAACGTCTATCCAGCGGGACTCAAAGGCTTCTTTGACTATGGCAAGGTATTCTTCTCCCAAAGGCTTTAACGCCTCAAGGGTAAAGGCTTTGGCTTCATCATAGGTAACCTTTACGTCAGCCTCGGGAACAAGAGGGGTGTAAAGGTCATACATATGAAGCTCGTCAACCCCCATAAACTTTTTGCGTAAGTCCATATATCTGTGGAGGGAGGGGAGGTTGTCGTTTACGGTTTTTACAAGGTTTTTATAAACCGAAACCGGCACTTCGGTGCGGAACAATGCCCTTTCCATATTGGAATTAAACTTCCTCATGGCTGTATAGAACTTAAGCTGCTTTACCTGGCCGTCAAACAAAGACGCCATGGTGTTTTTAAAGCCGGCATAGGTGTTGTAAACCGAATAAAATGCCTGCTTGCGGACATTCACGTCGCTTGATTCCATTAAAGGAATAAAGGTAGCCTGGGTAACCTTTCTTACGTTCCCTTCCGAGTCGGTGATGTCGGGGAACTTAAGGTCGGCGTTAACAAAGGAGGATGCCACCGTTTCGGGAATATCGGCCAGGTCGCCGGATGCGGCAAGTATGGTTTCCTCGGCTTCCGAAAGGGTGTGGTCCTTATAGGCCCTCTGGCGGCTTATCGAACGCCTGTAATGCTCAAGGCCTTCTGTTGTTTTGTAAAACTCTTCAAGCTTTTCTTCGGGTATGGCAACGATTTCGGGGCCTTCGAAGGAAAGCTTGGCCGAAACGGCGGTAACAAGGGACATCACCTTTCCCAGATAACCCTGATATTTGGAGTTGCCCTTGTCCTCGTCGGACTTAAACATAGCATAGGTATAGCATTTGGTAACAAAGTCGTTAAAGGCTTCGCTTTTCTGCTGGTATTCCAGCAGGGCCTTTCCGTCGGTGGATATTCTGCCCTTATAGGAGGCCAGCTCGTCGGCATATTTGGTAATCTCGTCACAGGCTTTTTCCCACGCCTCGTCGTTGGTAAAAAGATGCTCTGTTGCCCAGGTGAATTCCTTTTTAGCTTCGCTTCTTAACATTATAATAATTCCTTTCCTGTTTGAATAGTTTCCACAATAACATAATTATACCAGTATTTCACTTAAAATCAAGCATTTATTTTATCCTTTGCTCTTGTTGACATTAAACGACTTGTTTGGTAGAATAATATCGACAGGAGGACATTTCCTTAATGACTAAATTAGGCAAAAAGATTTTAGTAAACTTTATTATTATGACTTTGGGCGCCTTTGTGTATGCCTTTGGCGTTTCGGTTTTTCTTGAACCGCATAACTTCGCTCCCGGCGGCGTTACGGGCATTGCTATAATTATCAGCCACTTTACAAGCCTTGACGCCGGTCTGCTGGTGCTTATTTTAAATATACCCCTTATTATTGCGGGACTGATTAGGTTCGGCAGGGAGTTTTTATTTTCCACCGTTTATTCCACCGTGCTTTCGGGTGTGCTTATTTCGGCCATAACCCGGTTTATAAACCATTACTCCTTTACGCCCCCACAGGATTTTCTCCTTTGCGCCATTACCGGCGGTGTCATTATGGGCGTAGGGTTGGGTATAATATTCCGCCAGGGGGGAACCACCGGAGGAATCGATATTGTGGTAAAGTTTCTGCGGCAGAAATACCGCCACTTAAAAAGCGGCGTGCTGTTTATAATCCTCGACTCGGTGGTGGTAACCGCTTCGGCAATAGTGTATAAAAGCCTTGAAATGGGCTTATATGCCGGTATTGCGGTGTTTGTTGCCTCTATAGCCTTTAATGCAACCCTCTATGGCACCGATTCCGCACGGCTTGTTTATATTGTGTCCGACAATCCCGAAAAAATCTCAAAACGACTGCTTAAGGATTTGGATATAGGCGTAACATATATACACGGTGAAGGGGGATACACCCATAAGGCAAAGCGGGTTATTCTATGCGCCGCAAAAAACAGGGTTTTCCCTCTGGTAAAGCAGATTGTGCGGGAGGAGGACCCGGCCGCATTTATGATAGTTTCCTCCGCCAACGAAATTTACGGCGAAGGTTTTAAGGAAAACAGCAGCACCGAACTATAAAAAACACCTGCCGATTTTTCGGCAGGTGTTTGATTTTGTTTATTTACTAGTCAAGAGCAATTTCTTTGCCGGTTTCGGAGGAGTCGTACATGGCCTGCATCATCTTGGCGGTTATGATAACCGTGTCGATGTGGGCGGGATTCTTCTTGCCGGTCTTGACGCAGTTGATAAAGGAGTTGATTTCTTCCTGGAAGTGCTGGTTGGGGGTGAATTTAGGCTTGCAGTTAACAAGGGAGCCGCAGGCGGTGGTCCAGAGGGTGAAGTCTCCGCCGTAGGTAAGACGGATACCTGCCTTGGTGCCTAAAAAGTCAATGTAGCCTTCGCCTATGCCGATGTTCTGAGCCCATGCGCCGTTAAAGGTGATGGTGGGACCGGAGGTGCGAACAAAGCCGGTAACAAAGTCGTCAACGTCGTAGGTGCCGTTTAAGTCCTTGGTGTCCTCAGCCCACATGCCTTCGTAAACATAGTTCTTCATGTCAACGCCAAGCTTGGAGAAAGCCTTGGCCGAAACGGTCTTGGGAGCAGGGTCGCCGGTGCAGTACATAACGATATCAAGGTAGTGAACACCCCAGTCGATAAGCACGCCGCCGCCGGCAATTTCTTTGGTGGTGAAGGCGCCGCCCAGGCCGGGAATGGAGCGGTGAGCTCTGAAGGAAACGTAAACGTGATATACTTCGCCGAGGTCGCCGTTGGCAATCATTTCTCTAATCTTGTTAACGGCGGCGTTGAAGCGGTTAACCACGCCTATGTTGAGCACCTTGCCGGATTTGTGCTGGGCTTCCTGCATTTTCAAAGCTTCTTCAAAGTTCTTGGCAGCGGGCTTTTCGCAAAGCACGTGCTTGCCGCCCATAAGGCAGTCGCAGGAGATTATCGAGTGCATTTTGTTGGGGGTACAGACAGAAACAGCCTCAACCTCGGGGTCGGCAATGATTTCCTTGTAATCGGTAACAGCAATACCGCATTTGTATTTTTCAACTGCGGCTTTTGCTTTTTCGGGAATAATGTCGCAGAAATACTTGATTTCCACTTCGGGGTTGTTTAAATAAGCGGGAATATGGGCGTTGTTGGCAATAGTGCCGCAGCCTATAATGCCTACTTTAATTTTAGCCATGTTTTTTTCCTCCATATGTTATGTTAAATAATAGGCTTATGCCTTTTCGATTCTAGCATATATTACGGATAAAAACAAGTGTTTTTAATAAAAAACTATTGACAAACAGGGTGTATTGTAATAAAATCAAGCCATATTTCAGCCCCCGTCGCAAAAGATACCCAAAGCCTTTAAAAAATCAAATATACGGGTTAGTTTAAGGCCCTGTCTAAAGCACAGACAGCGCTTTTTTTCATAAGTCACACAGTCCTTTGTGTTAATTATCATTGAAAGGATAGATCATATGAAGGTTTCTTTTTCAACCCTTGCCTGCCCGGGATATTCCTTTGACGAAATTTACACCATGGCAAAAGACCTTGGCTTTGACGGTATCGAGCTAAGGGGTATCGGTGTTTTGGAGGGTATGCCCTATGTTGACGTTTTTGACGGCAAAACCCCCGCCTTTTCGGCCGAAAAGCTGGAAAAGACAAAAGAAATACTAAAGTGGACAGGGCTTGAAATTTCCTGCCTTTCCAACGGCTGTTCTTTACGCACCAAGGAAAAAAGGGAAGAAAACATAAACGAACTTAAAATTTACATAGACGCCTGCGAAAGCCTGGGCTGCCGCTATCTGCGGGTGCTGGGGGATGACGACACCGCCCCCAACGGCGAGGTTGACGACAACCTTATCTGCGGCATTTTAACCGAACTGGTGGATTACGCTTCCCGCAAAGGGGTAACACTGCTTGTAGAAACCAACGGGGTGTATTCCGACACCGTAAGGCTTCGCAATCTTCTCAACTGCGTGTCCAACGACGGGGTTGGGGCGCTGTGGGACATTCACCACACCGTCCGGTTCGGAGGAGAAAACCCCGAAACCACCGTCCAGAACCTAGGCAGATACATTAAGCACGTCCACCTGAAAGACTCGGTTGTAACCGACGGCAAAATTAAATACTGCCTTATGGGTGAAGGGGACATCCCTATAGAAGAGGCAATGTATTCCCTGTATTCCATCAACTTTGAAGGCTATGTTTCCCTTGAATGGGTAAAAAGGTGGATGTCCGACCTTCAAGACGCCGACATAGTGTTCCCCAATTTCATACACTATATGTCCCGTTACCTTAAAGACGGGGCAAAAGGGCATCTTATTCACAACCGGACAAACACCGGCTATTATGTCTGGGAAAAGGATAGCCTTATCGATCTGACTTTTCCCCAGGTGCTTGACCGGATAGCCGAGGAATTTCCCGACCAGTACGCCTTCCGCTACACCACCTGCGACTATACCCGTACATATAAGGAATTTAAAAACGAAGTGGACACCTTTGCCAGGGCCCTTATTGCCCTTGGCGTAAGGCGGGGAGACCATGTGGCGGTTTGGGCCACAAACGTCCCCGAATGGTTTATAACCTTCTGGGCCACAGTAAAAATCGGCGCAGTCCTGGTTACGGTAAACACTTCCTATAAGATATACGAAGCGGAATATCTCCTCCGCCAGTCGGACACCCATACTCTGGTGCTTACCCAGGGGTATAAAGACTCGGATTACGGCAAAATTATGCAATCCCTCTGCCCCGAGATTGAATCTTTAACCCCCGGCGACTGCCTGCATTCCAAAAAGCTCCCCTTTTTACGCAACATTATAACCGTCGGCTTTGACCTTCCCGGCTGCCTAACCTTTGAAAAGGCCATGACCTATGCCGAAAAGGTGCCTGTGGATGAGGTTTACCGCAGGGCGGCGTTGATATCCAAGCACGACGTTTGCAATATGCAATACACCTCGGGTACTACGGGCTTTCCCAAAGGGGTTATGCTTACCCATTACAACGTGGTTAACAACGGCAAGGCCATAGGTGACGGCCTTGACCTTTCCACCGCCGACAAGCTTATGATACAGGTTCCCATGTTCCACTGCTTCGGCATGGTGCTTGCCATGACCGCCTGTGTAACCCACGGAGCCACCATGTGTCCCATACCCTATTTTTCACCAAAGGTATCCCTTGACTGTATAAATACAGAAAAGGTAACCGCCTTCCACGGCGTTCCCACCATGTTCATAACCATGCTGTCCCACCCCGACTTTGAAAAGACCGACTTTTCAAACGTCCGCACCGGCATAATGGCAGGTTCCCCCTGCCCGGTAAAGGTTATGCGGGACGTTATGGAAAAAATGAACATGTCCGAAATCTGCATTGTCTACGGACTTACCGAGGCATCGCCCGGTTGCACCATGTCCAAAACCACCGACCCGGTGGAGGTGCGGGTGAACACGGTGGGTTCCCCCATCTACGGTGTGGAATGCAAGGTCATAAACCCCGAAACCGGGGAGGAATGCCCCGAAAACGTGGACGGGGAGTTTGTGGCAAGGGGATATAATATAATGAAGGGCTATTATAAAATGCCCAACGCCACCCGTCTTGCCATAGACAAGGACGGCTGGCTCCATACCGGCGACCTTGCCCGCAAGGTGGAGGGAGGCAACTTCCGCATCACCGGCAGAATTAAAGATATGATAATCCGCGGCGGGGAAAATCTGTATCCCAAAGAAATAGAGGACTTTATCTATACCCACTCGAAAGTCAAGGACGTTCAGGTGGTGGGAGTTCCCGATAAGGAATACGGCGAGGAGGCAGTGGCCTGTGTCATCCTTAAGGACGGGGAAACAATGACCGTAGAGGAGCTTAAGGACTACATCCGGGCTAATATGGCAAAGCATAAGGTGCCAAGGTATATTCGGTTTGTGGAATCCTTCCCCATGAACGCCGCCGGCAAGATACTCAAATACAAAATGCGGGAAGAATGCGCCGAGGCCCTTGGTCTTTGCGGCGAATAAACTACTTGCATTTTAACAACAATAGGTATATAATCAGCTTGCATAACAGTTGAAAGGTAAAAATCTGAATGTTTGGCGAGCATATTGGCGCTATTTGCGCTTTTGTTTGCGGTGGATTGGTTTCCACCGCTAACTATTTCCTAACTAAAAAAATGACTAATGACGAAGACATAAAGACCTTTTCAAAATCCTTTATGCTCCGTCTGGGAATAAATGCGGTTTTTATAACATCCCTTTATTTCGTGTCGGAAAATCTTACAGAAAAATCATGGCAGGTTTTATTGTCGGGGGTGCTTGGCCTATCGATAACCGGCATAATCTTGTCATTCCTGCTTTTAAAAAGAAAAAACCAAAGGTAAGGAGGGGGAAAATTGCTTAACATATTCGGTTTATCCATACCCGGTGTTATACTGGTGCTGTGGGTTATTATTGCGGTCATCACCGTAGTGGCCCTTATAGTCCGCAGAAACCTTAAGGAAAGACCGGGAAAACTGCAAAATATAATAGAATCTGCCGTGGAAGCAATTGAAAACTTCCTAACCGACATTCTCGGCAAAGAAAAGGCCGAAAAGTATTATTCCTTTTTGGCTACGGTATTTATATTCGTCATAGCTTCCAACTACACTTCGTTTATTCCGGGGTTCGGTATAGTCCACGGCCTTGAGGCCCCCACCTCATCGCTGTCGGTAACTTTGGGGCTTGGCATCTGCACCTTTGTGCTGTTGCAGTATTACTCAATGAAGATGGGTATCGGCCACTATGTCCGCCGGTTTACAAAACCAATATTCCTGCTTCCCCTTATGCTCCTTGACGAATTCGTAAAACCCGTATCATTGTCTTTAAGGCTTTACGGCAACGTGTTCGGCGAGGAAACGGTAACAAAGCAGCTTTACGAAATTTTCCCCATAGGCCTTCCCGCCTTTATGATGCTGTTAAGCCTGCTGTTCAGCTTTATTCAGGCGATAGTCTTTACCATGCTTGCCGCTATATATCTCGACGAAGCCACCGAAGAAGAATAATTAATAAATAAACATAAAGGAGAAAAACATGAAAGAAGCAATATATGCTGCGGCCGCAGCGTTATGTATGGCCATATCCACCATCGCCCCCGCCATTGCTCAGGGTAAGGTTGCCACATCCGCAATGGAGGCAATGGCAAGGCAGCCGGATATAAGAAAAGACATCCGTTCAACCCTTATAGTTGCCATGGCCTTTATGGAAACACTGACAATATACGGGCTGCTTATTGCATTTTTGATTATTTCAAGGATTTGAGGGTTAATCAATGACCGTTGATTTGTTAACCGTTGCGTTAACGGTGGTCAGCTTTGTTGCGCTGTTTTTGGTGCTTCATTTTTTGCTGTTTAAGCCGGTGCTTAAGCTTATCCACGACCGCCAAAGTAAGATTGACGAAGGAAATAAATTAAAATTAAAGTCGGCGGAAATGCTTGAAGAGCAGAACCGGCTTATTTCGGCACGCATTGAGGAGGAAACCAAAAAGGCAAGGGAAGACTACGCAAAGCGTGTTGTGTCAGCTGAGGAGGAAATAGCAAAAGCAAGAAAGCAAATCCAAAAATCAGAGTCTTTACGGCTTGAGGGCGTAAAGAAGGACATAGTAGCCGAAAAGGAAAAAATGGAAAAAGAGCTTGAAAGCCAGCTTTCCCGGTTTGCCAAAACCCTTGCCGACAGGCTGGTGTCGGGGGACTATTGATATGTTTACACAATTTATTTATTCGTTTATAAACATCGCCCTCCTTTTCGGCGGAATATTGTTTTTCGTAAGGAAATTTATAGGCAGGGATTTTTTAAGCCGTCCCTTTAAGTCAAGGCGGGAGAACATAAACCGGCTCCTTGACGAGGTGTCTGAGGCGGAAAACATTTCCCAGTCCACCCAGGACATTATGCAGTCGGAGGATATAGAGGCCGAAAAAAAGGTTGCACTTTTAAAAGAGGAATATTCCAAACGGGCAGAGGAAAGAATCAATGCTATAAATCTTGCCTTTGCCGCCGAAAAAGAAAACATTATGCGGGAAAACGGCCATCTTGCCGAAGGCTTAAGAACAGAAATGCATGAAAGCCTTAAAAAATCCGCCATTGAAAAGGCAAAGCAGGCAGCCCTTGGCCTTATGGCCACCGAGCCTTATGTTTCGGAATTTCGAAAAAAGGAAAGGGATATCGCCAAGGCCATTTTATCCAATATACAGTTAACCCCGGGTGATATCGCATACCTTAAGCAAAAAGATATTTTATATGTAACCCTTACCTCCACCTTCCCCCTTGAACAGGATTTGGTTGATGAAATAGGGCAAAGGGCCACCGAAATGGTAGGCCAGGCAGGTGGTAAAATCTCATATTGGGTTAAAACAGATCCCTCTCTGGTGGGCGGTTTGAAATTAAGGGTTGGTGATACGGTGTATGACGGCACCATATCCGACCTCCTTTACCGCATGACCAAAACTATAAGCCAGACATATACCGAGGATTTCACCCCCGAAAAATTTGACGCTATCCTTATGGACAGCGTAAACAACGCTAAAATGGAAATCGGTATTTATCAGCTTGGCAGGGTTATTTCCATTTCCGACGGCATATGCTGGCTTGACGGTCTTGCCGACATTATGTACGGCGAGGTGGTGGAATTTATCCCCACCGGCGAACGGGGAATGATACTTGACATAGAGCAGTCGAAAATAGGCTGTATTGTTTTCGGAAGATACGAGCATATAGAAGCGGGCAACAAGGTTCGCCGTATAAAGCGTATGGCATCCATTCCGGTGGGCGAAGCCCAGCTTGGCCGGGTTATTAACCCCCTCGGACAGCCCCTTGACGGCCTTGGCGTCATAAGGACAAAGGAATACCGTCCCATTGAAAACCAGGCCCCCGCCATTATAGACCGGCGCCCGGTTCACAAGCCCCTTCATACCGGCATAAAGGCAATAGACGCCCTTGTTCCCATAGGCAAGGGACAGCGTGAGCTTATAATAGGCGACCGGCAGACGGGCAAAACCTCCATTGCCGTTGACGCAATTATCAATCAGAAGGGTAAAAACGTAATCTGCATATATGTGGCGGTGGGGCAGAAAGAAACCACCGTGGCCGACATTATGGAAAAACTTAAGGCCCACGGCGCCCTTGAATATACCATCCTTGTATGCGCCGACGCCTATTCCTCGGCATCAATGCAGTATATTGCCCCCTTTGCGGGAACCGCCATCGGCGAATATTTTATGTCAAAGGGAAGGGACGTCCTTATTGTATATGACGACCTTTCAAAGCATGCGGTGGCATACCGGGAACTTTCGTTGCTCCTTCACCGCCCCTCGGGCCGTGAGGCTTATCCCGGGGATGTGTTCTATCTCCATTCAAGGCTGCTTGAACGGTCTGCCTGCCTTTCCGAAAGCATGGGCGGCGGCTCTATGACCGCACTGCCCATTGTCGAAACCCAGGCAGGGGACATTTCGGCCTACATTCCCACCAACGTGATATCCATAACCGACGGACAGATATTCCTTGAAACCGAGCTGTTCAACCAGGGCCAGCGCCCTGCCATAAACGTGGGCCTTTCGGTTTCCCGTGTGGGCGGCGCCGCACAGCTGCCGTTTATGAAAAAGGCCGCCTCATCCCTGCGGCTTAACCTTGCCCAATACCGGGAACTTGAAACCTTTGCCCAGTTTGGCGCCGACGTGGACGACAGCACCAAAAAAGTGCTTGAAAAAGGCGCAAAAATAATGGTGGCGTTAAACCAGACCCGTTATAACCCCATTTCCGACGATCTTGAAGCCCTTTTAATATTTGCCGTAACCGAAGGTTATGGGGCAAATGTTCCTCCGTCAAAAATGGCCGATTTTGAAAAATCGCTGTTTGAGCATTTCCAAACCCTCCACGGGGATTTATTGAAGGTAATATCCTCTACAGAAAAACCCAAGCGGGAGGATATTCAAAAAATCAAAAACGCCCTGTCGGATTTTGTAAAGGCTTATTAAAATGATAACCCAAAAGGATCTTAAAAATAAATTGAAAAGCGTATCCGTAACGGGGAAGCTTGCCGATGCGGTGGAGTCAATTTCCGCCGCCAAATACTACCGGGCAATTAGGGCATACACCTCATTTATGCCCTACGCAAAGACGGTGGAGGAGCTTGCCAAACGGGTAACCGATCCTTATGCCGGCAAAAACACCGCCGGCAAAAGGTGCTATGTGGTTTTGACCTCAAACCGGGGACTTTGCGGCGGTTACAACAGCCAGTTATATAACTTTTTTGCCGATAAAACAGTAGGTGAAAAATACCCCCTCCTTGTCGTTTGCGGCAAAAAGGGGATAGAGCATTTTAAAACGGCAAGCGTAAAGGTGGATAGAACCTTTGTGTTTTCAGACATTCCCCCCTATTCCCAAAGCCTTGAGCTTTCGGAATACCTGTTAAAGCTGTATTCCACAGGGGAAGCGTCCGAAGTGGTGTTTGTATATCAAAAATTTAAAAACCTCCTTGTCCAAAACCCGTTTTCCGAACGGCTGCTGCCGTTAAAGGGGGAAGACACCGAGGAGGCTGACTGTTTTTTCTATCCCGGCAGGGCCGAGGTGGAAAACATACTTTATGAAAAATATATAAAAAGTAAAATCCATTATATAATGCTTGAATGGTCAAGCGGCGTTCAGGCCGCCACCATGACGGCAATGCGCACCTCCGCCGAAAACGCCAAAAATCTAAAAGCCGAGCTTGAGCTGACATTAAACCGCAGACGGCAGGCAAGCGTTACCTCGGGGGTTGCCGAAACAACCCATATCGAAAACCATAACGAAACAAACCAAACCGAAGGGAGGGTGTGAAATGTCAAAAGGCGCAAAGGGAATAGTGGTAAGAATAACCGGCCCGGTGGTGGATATCCGCTTTCTACCGGGGGAAATGTTACCCGATATATTCAATGCGGTGGAAGTGGTAAAGGGAAACGAGGTGTTTATCCTTGAAACATTGCAGCATATCGGGGACAACTGCGTCAGATGTATTTCAATGCACCCCACCGACGGTATGTCCAGAGGTCTTTTGGCAACCGACACCGGCGAGCCAATCACTGTCCCGGTAGGGGAGGAAACCCTTGGCCGCATGATAAACGTTACCGGCGATCCGATAGACGGCCTTGGCCCCATAAATGCAAAGCTGCGCTATCCCATACACCATAAATCCCCCCCGTTTACCGAAATAATCCCCGCCAATGATTTGCTTGAAACAGGGATAAAGGTTATCGACCTTATGACACCCTACGCCAAGGGAGGTAAAATAGGCCTTTTCGGCGGTGCAGGCGTGGGCAAAACCGTATTGATAATGGAGCTTATCCGCAACATTGCCTTCGAGCACAACGGCTATTCGGTGTTTGCCGGCGTAGGCGAACGTTCAAGGGAAGGCAACGACTTATGGCAGGAAATGAACCAGTCGGGGGTTATATCCAAAACCGCCCTTGTGTTCGGCCAGATGAACGAACAGGCCGGAGCAAGGCTGCGTGTCCCCCTTGCCGGCCTTGCCCTTGCCGAATATTTCCGTGAAACGGTGCATCAGGACGTGTTGCTTTTCATAGACAACATTTTCAGATTCACCCAGGCAGGCAGCGAGGTTTCGGCATTGTTGGGGCGTATGCCCTCCGCCGTGGGCTACCAGCCCACCCTTGCCACCGAAATGGGGCGGCTGCAGGAGCGAATCGTTTCCACCAAAAACGGCTCAATAACCTCGGTTCAGGCAATTTACGTTCCCGCCGACGACTTAACCGACCCGGCTCCGGCCACCGCTTTTTCCCATCTTGACGCCACCACGGTGCTGTCAAGAAACATTGTGGAGCTGGGCATTTACCCCGCCGTTTCCCCCCTTGATTCCAACTCCCGCATGCTTGCCGAGGATGTGGTGGGTAAAGCCCATTACGAAACGGCAAAGGAAGTCAAGCGGGTGCTTCAAAGATATAACGAACTTCAGGATATTATCGCCATACTGGGCATGGAGGAACTGTCGCCGGAAGACAAGCAGACGGTTAAAACCGCCCGCCGGGTTCAGCGGTTTATGTCCCAGCCCTTTTATGTGGCCGAATCCTTTACAGGTATGGAGGGGCGCTTTGTGCCGGTGGAAGAAACGGTTAAGGGCTTCCAGGCCATACTGGGGGGCGAATGCAACAACATCCCCGAACAGGATTTTATGTTTGCCGGCACTATAGACGAGGTTTTCCAAAGGAGCAAAACCAATGGATAGCTTAAAACTGATTGTCCTTTCCCCCGAAGGAGTAAAGCTTGAGGAAAACGCCTCCTCGGTTTCCCTTCTTGCTCCCGACGGCAGGTTCGGGGTAAGGGAAGGCTGCCTTCCCATAAAGGCCGTTTTGGCCGGGGGGGATATTCGCTACACCAAAAACGGAAAGGAAAACACCTTTAACATACCCGGTGGTATTGCCGAAATAAAGGACAATACCATAACCGTTCTGGTAGGCTAAACCTTTAATATTATACCTTTTTCCTCAAACCAATAATCAAATTGAACAAGCCATGCAATAAGCTGCGGTGTTGACATTAGCTGACCAAGCCATGTTCCGCCGCTTTTTTCTTTTATCTCGCTTAACTTTTTCTTGTTTAAAATCTGGGAAAGTATCCCCCCCTTTTTTTATACGGTCGTCAAGCATATTTGACACGATTTTCATATATTCGGGGTTGTGGGTTTTGGGGTAGGGGGATTTTTTACGGTGGAGTATGCTATCGGGAAGATATTCCTTCATAACCTCCCTTAAAAGGCTCTTTTCCACATTGTTTTCAAACTTGATTTCCCACGGAATGTTGAAAACATACTCCCAAAGCCTGTGGTCGGCAAAGGGAACCCGTATTTCCACCCCCTTGGCCATGCTCATGCGGTCTTTTCTTTCAAGCAGGGATGTCATAAAATAATTCATCGAAAGCCAGGTGGCTTTGCGTGAGTTTCTCATAGTATCGCTGTCATTGTCCGCCACCGGGCATTTGTCTAAACTTTTCTTGTAAATTTCAGATATAAATTCATACCCTTCCTTCGGCCTTGCCACCCTTTCGTCAAACAGGGAAATTCTTATATTAGGGTCATGTATCCAGGGGAAAAAGCCGCTTTGCAGCATCTCGGGCCGGTAAAACCAGGGGTATCCCCCAAACAGCTCGTCGGAACATTCCCCCGACAGGGCAACTGTGTGCTTTTCTTTGATCTTACCGCAGAAATACAACAGCGAAGAATCAATATCCGCCTGCCCCGGAAAATCCCGCATTATCGCCGCAACCGGCAGATTTTCCGCCACGTCTTTGCTTGTCGCCGTCAAAATTGTGTGGTTTGTTCCAAGGTAGGCGGCCACGCTTATGGCATACTTTTCGTCGCTTTCGGGCTGGAACAGCGATTTTACAAAGCTTTCCCGGTTGCCTTCATATTCAAAGGAATAGGTGGATATTCTCCCCCGGGCAGCCGCAAAGGCGGTAACCGCCGAGGAATCAAGCCCTCCCGACAGCAAAACGCAAAGGGGAACATCGCTTACAAGCTGCCGCTTTACCGCATCTTCAAGCAGAAACTTTGTCTGAACAATAGCGTCCTCCCTTGTCCCCTTCCATTCATAAACGGGAAGTGTCCAGTAGGAATGAATGTGAAATCCCCTTTTGTCAAGTATGGCATACTCGGCGGGCTTTAGCTCCTTTATCCCCTCAAACACGCTTATCCCCGGAATGGTGGCGGGGGAAAGATATAACAGCTGCCATAGGCCTATGTTGTCTACCACAGGCTTTATTCCCCATTCCAAAAGCCCCTTTATTTCAGAAGAGAATAGCAGCATATCACCGTCAAAGGCATAAAAAAACGGTTTTACACCAAGTCTGTCCCGGGCAAAGAAAACAAGGTCGTTTTTTTCGTCGTGTATTGCAAAGGCAAAGATACCGTTTAGCATTTCAAGGCATTTTGTGCCGTAGACGGCGTAGCATTCCAGTAAAACCTCGGTGTCGCAGGTGGTTTTAAACTCAACCCCCTGCTTTTCTAAATCTTCCCTTAGCTCGTTTGTATTGTAAATTTCCCCGTTGTATATTATGGTGTAGCGATATCCGTTCCTGACTGTCTGCATGGGCTGCTTTCCCTTTTCCACGTCCATTACCGCAAGACGGTTGTGGCCGAAAGCCACCGACGATGCAAAATAGCATCCCCGGTCATCCGGCCCCCGGTGGCTAAGAGAGCTGTTCATTTTTTCAAGCTTGTTTTTATCTATAATACCTTTTCCGCTAATATCCCAAACGCCGCAGATGGAACACATAAAATACCCTTCCCCCATTGTGTTTTACAAAATAAAGTATATGCCTGTTTGCCTTTACTGTGTTTCGAATATTTTTTGCATTTGGGGGAAAATTATGCTAATGAGGTGTTGGTGTTGACGGTCATCCTTATTCGCACCGTTATTTTTTATATTGTCCTAACCCTTATTATGCGCCTTATGGGAAAAAGGCAGATAGGGGAAATTCAAATATCCGAGTTCGTGGCGGCGGTTATGCTGTCGGAACTTGCCGCCTTACCAATAACAGACCGGGATATTCCGCTGTTTCACGGCCTTGTGTCCCTTGTTGCTTTAGGCTCCCTTGAGGTTATAACCACATTTGCCTGCCGTAAAATCCCCAGACTAAGAAAAGCTTTATACGGCGAACCCATAATCCTTGTGGCAGGGGGGAAAATTTCAAACAAAGGCCTTGACAAGGCAAGGATAACCCTTGACGAGGTGCTGGCGGTTATCCGTTCCGAAGGGTATAAATCCCTTGATGACGCATATTACGTCATTCTTGAACAAACGGGTAAAATTTCGGTGCTGCCAAAGGCCTCCTCCTCCCCCTTAACCCCAACCGAAACTAAAATTGAAGTAAAAGAAACCGGCATAGATATGCCGGTTATGATAGAGGGTGTTGAAATCGAAAGCTTTATGGAACAGACGGGTAAAACCAAAGAGGATATTGAAAGAATACTGATGAAATATAAGCTTAAAAAAGACGAATGCCTTATCCTTGCCTTTGACGAAACGGGAAAGGTTAAAATAACAAAAAAGGAGGGGCAAAATTGAAACACTTTGTAATTGCCCTTATCCTTCTCGGGTTGGTATTGGCAAGCGTGTTGGTAAACGGATATTTTGTCCGTAAATATGTTAAAGAAACCCTTGAAATGACAAGAAGCCTTCCCGAAACAAAAGAGGAGTTTTTGTCCTACCAAGGGAATATCGGGGACTTTGTGGCTAAATGGTATGACCGCCACCCCTTTCTTTCCCTTTCAATTCATATGTGTGAGCTTGAAAGGGTGTGCGAAGGCGTGGCGGAAATAAGAGCCTGCGTCGAAGCAAAGTCCTATGAAAACTACATGCAGGCAAAGCGCCGACTTGAGGCGGTGCTTACTGAGCTTGCCGACGGGGAAAAGCCAACGTTTATCAATATTTTTTAGCCAAAGCGTAAAAATTGCCCTTTTTGTTTGACAACAGGAAAAAAGGGGATTATTATATATATGAACACGGAGGGAAAGCGAAAAAAGAGCCATGTTCCTTTATCTTGACTTCCCGTCGCCCTCCGCTCCGTGGAATTGTAGCAACAACGGCGGTCATTATATAATATGTAACTGTCTGCCGAAAGGAAACGAATATGGAAGAAAAGTGTGTTTTTTTGTCGCCCTCATTGCTGTCCTGCGACTTCGGCAGCGTTTCAAAGCAGCTTGAAATACTTGAAAACGCCGGGGTTAAACATCTTCATCTTGACGTTATGGACGGCATTTTTGTGCCGAATATTTCCTTTGGCATTCCCGTTATTAAATCAATAAGAAAATCCACAAATATGATTTTCGACACCCACCTTATGATAGACAGGCCCGAAAGATACATAGACGCCTTTATAAAAGCGGGAAGCGACTATGTTACCATACACACCGAGGCCACCGAATATCCGGCCCGGGTGCTAAAGGATATAAGGGCAAAGGGGGCAAAGGCGGGCATTTCGTTAAAACCAAAGACAAAAGCCGGGGATATATTCGAGCTTCTTCCTCTTTGCGACATTATCCTTGTTATGACGGTTGAGCCGGGGTTCGGCGGTCAGGCCTTTATGGCGGATATGCTGCCGAAAATAAAAGAAATAAGACATGAGCTTGACCGCATTTCGTCGCCTGCCATATTGTCGGTGGACGGGGGTATAGACAAAGACACCGCCCCACTTGTGGTGGAAGCGGGAGCAAATATGCTTGTGGCGGGGTCCGCCGTTTTCGGTAAAGAAGATATTGCCAAGGCGGCAATGGATATACTTAATTCAATTAAATAATTATATGTCACCTATAAAATCAAAATCCGCCCCCGGAGGGCGGATTTCCTTTGTTTTTCTATAAACAGCTTTCAAGGCCGTTGTCCAGGTCTTCAATAATATCCCCGTAGTCCTCGGTGCCGACGGAAAGGCGGAAAAGGTTTTTGCTGATTCCCCCCTCGGCCTTTTCTTTTGCCGACAGGGACGCATGTGTCTGGCTGAAGGGGTGGGTTATAAGCGTGGCGTTACCCCCAAGGCTTTCGGCAAAGGCAATAAGCTTTAGGGACGATAAAAATTTCTTAAAATCCGCCCTTTCGTCAATTTCAAAGGATATTATTCCCCCAAAGCCGGACACTTGGCTTTTCATAACCTTAAAGCCGGCACTTTCCGGGTCGCCGGCGTAAAAATTTTTCCTTATCTGGCTTTTGGTCTTTAAGTATTCAAACACTTTGGCAGCGTTTTCGCATACGGCTTTCATCCGCAGATACAGCGTTTCAAGCCCCCGCTTGACTAAAAATGAGTCAAAGGGTGAAAGGCCGTTGCCCTTTGTGGTTATGGCAAGGTTTAGGCTTTTGGCAAGCTCACTGTCGTTTGTAACAATGCAGCCTGCGGTGGAGTCGTGGTGGCCGCAAAGGTATTTGGTGGCCGAATGGACCACAACATCCGCCCCAAGGGAAAGAGGTCTTTGCAAAACCGGGGTTAAAAAGGTGTTGTCAATGGCAAGCCTGCAGTCATGCTTTTTTGAAATTGCCGCAAGGGCAGAGATATCCGAAATCTGCATTAACGGATTAGCCGGCGTTTCGGCAAAAATAAGGGAAGGGGCAATTTTTGCCTCTTTTTCAACAGCCCAAAGGTCAGAGGTATCGGCGTAAACCACATACGCCCCTTTAGTAACAAAGTTGTTAAGTAGCCGCCTTGTTCCGCCGTAGATGTTTTTGCCTGCGATAATACGGGGGAAAAGGGAAAACAATGCGTCCTCCGCCGCCAGTCCCGAGGAAAAGGCAAATCCATACTCGCCCCCCTCGGCAAGGGCAATTGTTTTTTCAAGGGACTCCCTTGTGGGGTTGCTGCACCGGGAGTAGGAGTAGCCGTGTATTTCGGCGTTTTTAAAGGTAGAGGTTAAAAACACCGGCGGCGACACCGCCCCCAACACATTCTCCCCCCCGCCATGAATAAGTGAAGTCTGTATTTTCATTAAAACCACCCTTATATTGTATGCACAAATTACCCTGGGGTTGACAACAAAGGCATGGCGTGGTATATTGTTGAAAATGTAGGCGCAAAAACTAATGACAAAAAAATGTCCAAAATAAATTTACTTGCATTTTTTAGTTTTTAATTTATAATCGAAATATACTTATGAAATACAAGGTAAAATCCATGAACACAATCGACAATCTCCGAAGTCAAATCGACGCTCTTGATAACGAAATAGCATCACTTTTACTCAAACGCCTTGATATTGTGCATGAAATCGGCAAAATCAAGGCTAAATCCGGCATGGCCGTATTTGACCCCACCCGGGAGGAAAAAATAATAAAACGCCTAACCGAAAACACCACCCCCGCCGGGGAGGAATATATAAAAACCATTTATAATACCGTTTTTTCATCCTCCCGCAATGCCGAAAAGGGAAAATACGGTGTGGTGGGGGGCGAAAGCCTTGTTTCCAAATCCCCGGACATTCACAAAGCCTTCGGCAACGAAAACTATTTTACTTTTAGGGTTAAACCCGGGGATTTATGCGATTTCGTCAAAAATTCCGGCCTTTCGGGCTACAACGTAACCATGCCCCATAAGGTGGCCATAATGGAATACCTTGACGAAATATCCCCGGAGGCGGCGGAAATTGGTGCGGTTAACACCGTTGTGGTTAAAGAGGATAAAAAAATCGGCTACAACACCGACTGCTTAGGGTTCATAGAGGCTTTGAAATTCCACGGAATTTCCGTAGCTGGTAAAAAGGTGTGCGTTTTAGGCAGCGGCGGGTCTTCCAAAGCCGTATGCTTTGCCCTAAAGCAGGAAAAAGCCGGGGAGATTGTGATGGTTTCCCGTTCCGGGAGCGTTACATACGCCGACACGGACGCCTACGCGGACTCTCAGGTTTTAATCAACTGCACTCCCGTGGGATATGGTGTAGGTAACGGCGAAACCCCTGTTTGTATTGATGTTTTTAAAAACCTTGAAGGGGTTTATGACCTTATCTACCACCCCGACCCCACCCGGCTTGTGTTTGACGCCAGGCAAAAGGGAATAAACGCCCATAACGGACTGTATATGCTTATCGCCCAGGCAGCCCACGCCCACAAGCTGTTCGGAATGCCCTATCCCGATGAGGGAATATTTAAAAAGCTTTACAAGGATTTATCAAGTAAGCGCATTGTGCTTATGGGTATGCCGGGATCGGGTAAAACCGAGCTGGGAAGGCTTATTTCAACCGCCTTTAATTTAAGTCGTGTCGACACCGACGAAATGATAGAGGCCGAAACCGGAATGCCTGTCCCCGAAATAATTACAAAGCATGGCGTAGAACATTTCCGCCGGATAGAAAAAGAGGTAATAAAACGCCTTGCCCAAAACCCGCCGGACATTGTAACCTTAGGCGGCGGCGCTATCCTTGACATGGATAACCGCTATTATATAAAAGCCATGGGGAATGTGCTGTGGATTGACAGGGATACCAAAAAACTTGAGCGGAAACGCCGTCCCCTGTCGGTGGATATAGAAAAGCTGGCAAAGGACAGATACCCCATATACCAAAGCCTTTGTGATGTAAAAATATCAAATAACGGGCATATTTCCGACGCCTTTGAGGAAATCGTAAGGTTTATGCAAAGTAAATAAAAAAAAGGCCCGCCATGCCGGCGGGCCTTTTGTGTTTTGTTATCTGTTTCTTATAGCGTCTATAGGCTTTTTGGATGCAATCTTCTTTACCGGCAGGAAGGAAGCCACAAAGGCAACCCCCATGCTTACCGCAAGCAGAAGTCCAAGCTGCCTTATACCGAAGGTGAGGACGGTTATCAACAGCCCTACCTCCTCTCTTATTAGAGAATTGATATACAAGGTAATTGCTACTGTGCCGATTGTCGCCAGTATAAAGTTAATGGCGGCAATAATAAAGCTTTCTGAGAAGAATATCTTGAACACGTCGTTTGACCTTGAGCCTATTGCCCTTAGGATTCCTATGTCCTGCTTTTTATAGGCAATGCTGGAGGCGATAAAGGTTGCAAGCAGCACCGAGGCGAAACCCGCCATAACCAGGCCTATATAGATAAAGATTTTTGAAATTTCTTCAAACACCCTTTTGAAGGTGGTAAGCTCATACACTACAGGGTTTTGCAGCGGATAAATTATTTTATTGCTTTTGTTGTAGCAAAAATCCAAAAGCTCGGTTATTTTTCCCCTTGTCCGGGGCATCGCGCCAACTGCAAAAGAAAATTTGGGACCTTCGGAGCCAATGATTTTTTCATAATAACTATCCGGACAAATCACCGTGTTATTCATGTAGTATTCGTCTTGGCCGGATTCAATGTAGCCTACAATTTTCCATCCTTCCTCGGTTTTGCTTTTACCGTCGTTATAAAGGTATTCTTCAAGATAAAGATTGCCGTTTTCCTTTAAAAATTCGGTCATTTTCTCTATCTGTAAAATGCCGTTTTCGGTATAAACCAAAACACTGCCGGAATAGACTATTATTTCCTTGTCACCAAGGGAATTTTGCGGTCCGTCCAGCCATACAACCTTAGATTTGTCTATGTCCGATAATCTGGAAAGCCTGGAGGCATATATGCTGAAACCGTTTTTTCCGGTGTAGTCGTAGGTGTTTCTGAAGGAAATGGAGGCGTTTTTAATTTGTTTACCGCCAAAAGACGATTCAAGCCTTTCAATAAACCCGCTGCCTGCAAAAACAACGTTGATAAGGCTGTAGTTCATCTCCATCTCAAATTCGTTGAATAAGATAATGTAAAACAGGTCGGAAGGATCGAATTCTTCAAGATCAATTTCAAATAATTTATTATATCTTTCGAAATCGAACCTGGTGTCTATAATACCGGTTACGGTATATTCCACATTGTTAAATGTCAGGGTTTTACCCACCATATCGTCATAGGAGTTTATGGCGACCTTTTGGCTGCCTGTAGTCTTTTTATAATCCTTTTGAACGAAAATGTCGCATATCACCGTGCTTATGGCAATTTCGTTTTTGCTTCCGTCGGGAACCTTTCCTGCCACAAGATCGTATTTCATGGTGGTAAGATCGGCATCGGTAACTTCCGTTATTCCGATAAATCTGTTAAAAAGGTTATCCAATTCGGATGTCGGGGATTTATAAAAATGCTGATCATAGTTTAAATTTATGTCATATGTCTTATAAACACCGGCAAGGGGAATCCCCGTCTGGCTTATCAGGTAGGCGATATCATTGTGGTCAAGATCGAGGTTCATTCCGAAATAGCCCGTATTTTCCTGCTTTGCTATTGACACGTAAGTAATATTACTGTCCAATATCGAACTGACACTTGCCCGTACATGGTCATAGTCCGAAAATACGTCCGCAACGCCGAAAAGGGTAAAGGCAATAACAGAAAGAATAATGCTAAACACCAGGCGGATCTTTTTATGCTTTAAGCCGCTGGCACCTATTTTAAAGGCATTTTTAAGGGGAAGCCTGGATTTAATAAGCTTGAATGGGGAAAAAACTTTACCCGATTTACGGGTATTTTCGGTATCAGTGGCCTTAAATTTCTTTTGCCTGCCGTTGGTTTTTATTACAACCCCGCTTTTAAGCTGGTCTAAGTAGGTGTTTATTTTAAGCCGGTCTTCTTCGGTCAGGTGGTATCCTGCCGGAATTTCTATTGTGTTTTCCGAAAACACAAGGCTTTCCGCTTCCTCCGGCTGATGTCTGGACTCCTCGTCTATTTCAATGTCGTCAATTATTTTCCCGTCGGCAAGTTCGATAATCCGGTCGGCGTAGGTTTCGGCAAATTCCCGGTCATGGGAAACCACCACCACCAGCTTGTCGGCGGAAAGCTTTTTTAATGTTTGAAGAACCTGCTTTCCCGTAACCGAGTCAAGGGCTCCGGTGGGTTCGTCGGCAAAGATTATCTCGGGGTTTTTAACCAGAGCCCGGGCAATGGCTACACGCTGTAAGCTGACCGCCCGAAAGCTCGTTGGGACGGCGGTTGCCGTAGCCGGTCATGTCCACCTGCTCAAGAATGGCGTTTATCTTGTCATCGGTGGCTTTTTGGCCCTGCAGCTCAAGGGCAAGGCCTATGTTAGCACCGACGGTAAACTCCTCAAGCACGTTGTATTCCTGAAAAATAAAGCCCACATAGGTATTGCGGTAGGAGTCAAAGTCGGCCTGTTTAAACTTCTTTGACGAAACTCCCTTTATAATAATCTCGCCGGCGTCATATTTGTCAAGGCCGCCGAGGACATTAAGCATGGTGGATTTACCGCTGCCTGATTTGCCCAGCAAAAAAACCATCCCTGTTTCGGGGAGCTTGAGGTTTATATTGTCAAGGGCCCGTACAGGGACCCCCTTTTTGGGCTTGTAGACTTTTGAAAGATTTATAGCTTCAAGCATAAAAACTCCTTTTAACCCTTAAAGGCGGGATCAGGGTTTTGTTAAAGTATCAGTCTTTTGATTTATAATAAAGCATGCAGTGGCAGTAGCCCTCAAAGTCCGGGTCGGCTATCTGCTCACGAAATTCCTTGCATATGCACTTGGTGTCTTCGCTTATTTCCCGCTTGCAGGGACAGTGTCCGCCTTTTTTCTTAAGGCCTTCCCTAATGGCGGCAACAAGTTCCTTATCCTCGTTAAGCTTTACCATAATATGCCCCCTATCTGTATTTTTCAAAGAGTTCCTTAAGCTGCTCGGCAGGCTTTGAACCCTCGGTGCGGAATACTATAATGTTATTTTTTATAAAAACAAGGGTGGGTATTACTCTTATTCCGTATTGGTTGGCAAGGTCGTTTTCTTCGTCCACGTTGACCTTGCAAAGCTTTACCCCTTCGCCGTCCTCGTCGCTCATTTCCTCAAGGGTTTTACCCATTGCCCGGCAGGGACCGCACCAGGGAGCCCAAAAGTCTATAACCACAAGGCCCTCGTAATTGACCACTTCGGTTTCGTGATTTGTGTTTGTAAGTTCGGTGTGCTTCATTTTTTCCACTCCTTTCTTGTATGAACTGATTATATTAATATATGTTAGCATTTGTCAACATATAAAATGTTACTTTTTAGGTTTATCTTGACTTAGACATACAAAAGATGATATAAATATAGAGAAATCCTGTAAACGGAGTTAAATTATGATAAAAAAGACACTGGCATTTTGTTTGACACTTTTATTTATTTTTTCGGTAAACGCCTTCGGGCTTGACAGCGAATACGGCTTAACCATCGCCGGGACTGTCGTTACATCCTCCAACAAGGACGACATTTTGGGGGACGGTAAGGTAAAATATGACCCCGACACCTCTGTTTTAACCCTTGAAAATGCAAATATTCAAGGGGAAATTGCCTTTGAGGGCGAACAGATTACAATAAATCTTGTGGGCAGCAATAAAATTTCCGGCACAAACGGAATCAGCGCAAGGTTTGTTTTGATTTTCACAGGCGAAGGCAACCTTGAAATCACCGCCACAGGCAGGGGAATAAACGCCGAAGGCGATGTTGAGTTTTCCCACACCGGACAAATTTCTATAACCGGCGGTGATGCGGCAATATACGGCTGGAATGCAAACGTTTCGGTTAAATCGGGAACCCTTTACGCCAAGGGAGCAAGTGATGGCGAAACCTACGGCATTTACCTTGAAAACGGAACATATACGCAATTAACAGGCATTGTGGACATTTCCGGCACAAAGGCCGCCATACTGGTAACCGGCAATAAAAACGAAAAACTTATCGACATAAGGGAAATGGTGTCTGTAGTCGCCGGCGGCCAGGTGGTAACCGGTAAACTTGACGAAAAGTTCTGGCAGACACTTTCCACCGCCACGGTTTTGGGAAATAACGCAAAGCTTGAGGATGCCGCCAAACGGGTTAACATTTCACGCAAGTTTAATATAACCAAAAAAGGCGAACATTTTTATCTTGTTGATAAAAACCAGAAAGGCATAACCTCAACCATAGCCCCCGGCGAAACTCTGTCCTTCTTTGTGATAGCGGAGGATGGTTATACACCCGGCAAAAAATTCTATGTAAAGGTTAACGGTAAAACCATCACCCCCGTTTCGGGTCAGTATACCGTGGCAAACGTCAATGAGGATATTGAAATCGAAATCGGCGGCTTTATCAAGGCGGGGACAAAAGAAGAAAGCAAAATTTTCGGTATCCCCACAAAAATATTTGTCACTGTTATTTTCGTCATAGCTTTTATTGCGACTGCGATTTATGTGGTGGTCGCCACAAGTAAAGAGGAAAAGGCAAAAAAGGAAAAGAAGAAAAAAAGAAAAGCATAAAGAGGGGTTAAAATGGAGGAAATTAAGCTTCCGGCATCCTTTTATTCGGCTTCAACAGAGTATAACACCTTAGAAAAGCACGTTAATGCGCCCTATTTAAGAAAAACTATATTTTTCGACAAAATTCCCCATAAATCCGTAATTCTGATTTCCGGCCTTGGTTTTTACCGGCTGTTTATAAACGGCAATGAAATTACCAAAGGCCTGCTTTCCCCTTATATTTCAAATCCCGACGATATTATTTATTACGACGAATATGATGTTTCACCCCATCTGACCGAGGGAGAAAACGTTATAGGCGTTATTCTGGGAAACGGCTTTATAAACTCCATAGGCGGCAGAGTGTGGGACTTTGACAAAGCCCAATTCCGTTCCTCGCCTAAACTGGCTTTTTCCCTAATCTGCGATGGCATAACGGCAATTCCCTCTGCCGAGGGATTTAAGTGCCACCCATCCCCCATACTGTTTGACGACGAACGGTGCGGCGAACGTTATGACGCATCTCTTGAAATCGAAAACTGGAACAAGCCGGGCTTTGACGACACCGGCTGGAATAGCGTAATCCCCGCCAAAACCCCAAAGGGCGAAAAGCAAATTTGCAAAGCCGACCCCATTATAAAAGCAAGGGAAATAACGCCGGTTTCGGTTACCAAGGCCGGGTTTATCCATCCTGCCAAGGTGGAGGGAGGTTTCGGCAATTACCCGCTGCCAAACGACGAGGAGATAACCGAAGGCTATCTTTTTGACTTCGGGGTTAATGCCGCGGGCATTGTCCGGCTTGAAATAAAGGGATATCCCGGGCAGAAGGTGATTTTGCAGTTTGGCGAAAACGTTAAAAACGGCTGCCTTGACATTTCAAACATGATTTTCTTCCCCAGGGGATATAATCAAAGATGTGTATTTTTCTGCTCGGGCAGGAATGATGTTTACGAACCCTCATTTTGCTATTTCGGCTTTAGATACTGCCTGGTTTCTGGCATAACCCAAGAACAGGCGGGAAATTTAAAGCTTACGTATATAGTATGCCATTCGGACATTAAACGGGTAGGGACCTTTTCCTGCTCAAACGACATTGCCAACAGACTTTATGATGCCTGCATGGTAAGCGACCTTGCCAACTTTTATTATTTCCCCACCGACTGTCCCCACCGGGAGAAAAACGGCTGGACGGGGGATGCTGCTTTATCCGCCGTTCAGATGATGTATAACTTCGAAGCAGGCAAATCCCTTTCGGTGTGGATGGACAACATTAGAAAAGCCCAGAAGACAAGCGGTGAAGTTCCCGGCATTATCCCCACCTCGGGCTGGGGATTTAAATGGGGCAACGGTCCTGCCTGGGACATTGTGCTTACGGCAGTCCCCTCAGCGGTATATGACTTTACCGGTGACGAAACAATCCTTTCAGACAACGCAAACGCCATTTGGAGTTATATGCAGTATCTTGAAACCAAGGTAAACAACGAAGGTTTGTTTGAGTTCGGCCTTGGGGACTGGTGCCCGGTGGGAGGAACTATCAAAGCCCCGCTGGTGGTTACCGACTCAATAACAATATTCGAATTTTTAAACACCGCAGCCTACATTTTTACCTCAATTGGTCAGTCCGACCGGGCAAGTAAAGCTCTTTCCGACGCCTATCGCCTTAGAAAGGCCATAAGGCGGCATCTTATCGAAGACTACACCGTGGCGGGGGAATGTCAGGCATGCCAGGCTATGGCCTTGTATTACGGCATTTTCGACAAGGACACAAGGGAATACAAAAGAGCCTTTGATGTGCTTATTAAAATGATAGAGGTAAAGGGCAACCGCATTGACTGCGGCATTTTGGGGGCAAGGGTGATATTTAGACTTCTTGCCGACAACGACAGGGCCGACGTTGCCTTTAAAATGATAACCCGCACCGACGGCCCCTCCTTTGGCAGCTGGATAGCCGCCGGCGCCACTTCCATGAAGGAATGCTTTGAAAACACCGGGTCAAACAACCATCATTTCTATGGAGATATCGCCGCCTTCTTCCAGCAATACATAGCAGGACTGTATTACGTCTTTGACCGGGTGGTGGTTTCCCCCTGCTTTGTAAATGAGCTTACCTATGCCGAAGCCTCCTGCCGGGATATTTACGTAAAGTGGGAACGGTCGGGGAGTAGAATACTTTTAACCGTCGACTGCCCCCCCTATACCCAGGGCGAAATTTCCTTAAGAGAGGGCTACTCCTTCGAAGACGGCGATATATTAAAGATTATCGAAAAGGGAACCTATGCGGTAATCAGAGATTAGGCTCCATTTATAATAACGCCTGGTTTTTGATAATATGACAAAAAAACAGGAAAGTAATTGTCCTCTAAAAAGCAAAATATCAACCATTACTGCTGACAGAGCCATAAACTGAAAGTCAGGAAAGATGTCTTTATGATTATTAACGCCATCGGCGGCCTGTATTGGCACCTCAGACCGGTTTTAAGCAGCATATTTTGGATTATAGGCATATTAACCGCCTACCGATTCGCCTATCTTATGATAGGCGTTTTTTGGACAAGGAAGTTTAAGCACACGCAAAATTACCATAAATACGCTATCCTTATCCCTGCCAGGAACGAAGAAAAGGTTATAGGCAACCTGCTTGACAGCATAAGCAGGCAGGATTACCCCGCCGACCTTATAACGGTTTTTGTTGTGGCCGACAACTGCACCGATAACACCGCATTGATTTCCCGGGACAAGGAGGCGGTGGTTTACGAAAGGTTTGACGAAAAAAACCGCACCAAGGGATATGCGCTGCAGTTTTTGTTTGAAAACATACGCCGTGATTACGGCATAGACGCTTTTGAGGGTTATTTTATTTTCGATGCCGACAATTTGTTAAAGGTTGACTACATTTCCCGTATGAACGACGCCTTTGACAGCGGAGTTAAAATAATAACCTCCTACCGCAACACCAAAAACTTTGACGACAACTGGGTTTCCTCAATTTATGCCCTCCACTGGTTAAGGTCGGTTCGGGCAAGGCACAGGGCAAGATCAATACTTCGCCTTTCCACCAACATTCAGGGAACGGGGTTTTTATTTTCAAACGAGCTTGTAAAAGACGGCTGGAAATGGACATCCCTTACCGAGGACCGGGCCTTTACGGCAGATGCGGTGGCCATGGGATATGAAATATCCTACAACGACGAGGCCATGTTTTTTGACGAACAGCCAACAAGCCTAAAAATTTCCCTCCGTCAGCGGCTCAGGTGGTCAAGGGGACATATCCTTGCTTTTGTCCAAAGCGGTCCAAAGCTGTTTGTAAATATCTTTTTCGGCAAACATTTTATTAAAAACGCTTATAAAAGCAAAGCAAAGCAAAAATCAAGGTTTGACAGATTTACAGAAAACATCCGCCACAGGTTTGCCTGCTTTGATACCCTGATGCAGCTTACCCCCGTAAATGTTTTGTCGGTGTTCGGCTGGCTGACGGTGGATTTTGTTTTCTACTCCTTTGCTCTTCATAAAACCGGCATATCCGGCGTGTCCCTTTTCGGCGGTTCGGGAGTTGCCGAAAGGATAATAAGCCATATCTACAACCCGGTTGTAACAAAAAGTCCGGGGTTAGGGGCAGTTCTTGCAGGTCTGGGGCTGGCTGTGTGGTTTCGCATTTTGTATCTTGCCGGCAGCTATGTTAAAAACATATTTTACGGTTCCTTTATTTTTTTCATGGAGCGGAAAAACATTAAATCCCTTACGGCAAAGAAAATAATAATCAGCTGCCTTGCGTGGCCGGTTTTCGATATTATCGGCAGATACACCAACTGTATTGCGGTGTTTAAGCATGTATCATGGAAACCCATACCCCATAAGAGCGACGTTACCATTGATCAGCTGGACGAACGGGCAAGCGAAAAACAAAAGGACTTAACCTATAAATAAAAAGAGGGATTACGGCTATGATAGAATCAAGATGCGGACTTCTTTGTTCAGAGTGCTCCTTTAGAGAAAGCTTCAACTGCGGCGGATGCGTTCAAACCAACGGACACCCATTTCATGGCGAATGCCCCGTGGCAAAATGCTGTCAGGATAAAGGATTTGAGCATTGTGGCGAATGCAAAAACATACCCGAATATTGCGGCGAAAATAATTGCAGCAAAAAGAATTCCAACGGCCATACCCTCTGTGGTTCCTGTGAAAAAACCACCTGCGGCAAACTTCACAGTTACTCCTATACCGATCCCAACCATGGGGACAACCCTCCCGGCGCAAGAATAAAGCGGTGCAAAAAATGGGCAAGTGAAGTTAAAATATAACCCTTATATAAACATACAAAAGGACGGATAAAAATCCGTCCTTTATGTTTTATCGGTGATTTTTTTAACCGTTTTTCTTTTCCAGCTCAAGCAAATAACGCTTTATTGCCATACCCCCGGTATAACCACCTTCGCCGGAAACAGCTAAAACTCTGTGGCAGGGAATAATTACGGGAACCGGATTGGCTCCGCAGGCGTTCCCCACCGCACGGCAGGCTTTGGGTTTTCCCAAGCCTTCGGCTATATTTTTATAGCTGATTGTCTTTCCGTAGGGTATTTGGGAAATTGCGTTCCATACTTGCTTTTGAAAAGCCGTTCCTTTTGCTTTAACAGGAAGGGTAAAGTCAATCCTTTTTCCTTCAAAGTATTCGGCCAACTCTTTTTCGGCCTGAATAAGCAGGGGAAGGTCGTCACTTGTAACGTCCGGCTTTTGAGCTGAAAAATCAATATTAGTAATATATTCGCCGTCGGAGGATATTTTTATTACCCCCACAGGTGATGCTATATAGCGGATATATTCCATTTACTTAACATAGGTGGCGCCCTTGTCTTCCATTATCTTTCTGACAAGGCGGCCGTCCACGTCTTTTGCTTTAACGCCGTTTTTAAGCATTAATGCCGCACCTATTCCCGCAGCCTCCCCGGAGGAGCGCACCGACTGCTGAACCCGCAGTGAAGACTGGGCTAAAAATTCCGAACCAAGGCAGCGGCCTGCCACAAACAGATTGTCAAACCCCTTAACCACAAGGGACTTAAAGGGTATTTCATACCAGGGCTTGCCGTCGTCCACGGGGGTAACCTTGTGGCCGTATCTTAAATTTTTGCCGTGGATATCCACCGGATAATTTGACTGGCAGAAAGCATCGTCAAACTTGCGCTTGCCAAGCAAATCCTCACTGGTCATAACGTATTCGGTGACAATATGACGGCTTTCTCTTACGCCTACCATGGGGGCGATTTCTGAAATATAGGCGTTTTCAAAGCCCTTCATATACTTTTTATAAAACTTCATCTGCCTTAATATGGCTTCCTTGCCGTCGGTCTGGGCCTTGGTAAGGTCAACCGCATTGGTGCCGTCCACAAATTCGAAAAATTCCGGGTTGTTGAAAGCTAAGGTGTCGTTCCGGTTGGGAAGCTGAAACACCTGCCAGTAAACCTTGTCGTCCTCGGTAAGGTCGCCTGCGGCAATGGCCTGCTTGAACAAATCGGTTAAGGTCCAGTCGTCGGTGGCGGTGCAGGCAGCATAGGCGGTTTTACCGTCATAATGTGCCCCTTTGGAAACGCCGGTGCGTTTTAATTCCGACCTTATAAATTCGCCGAAAGCAGCAATGTCAACGCCGGAAACTATATATCTTAACGATATGGGCTGGCATTTTCCCGTTTCGGGGTTGCCCTTGGTATAATCTGCACCTGCCAGGACGGATACGTCCCCGTCACCGGTGGCATCAATGAATACCTTTCCCTCAATTACATATTCGCCGGATTTTGAAACGGTAACAATGCCTTTCACAACTCCGTTTTCGCTAATAACCCCGGAAACAAAGTGGTAATACAGCATTTTTACACCTGCCTCAAGGCAGAGCTGCTCAGAGGCGATTCGTAATATCAGCGGGTCGAAATTCCGGCCTTCATGGTTTTCGCCGCCTATTGCTTTCATTTTTTGATTCAACAGCTTGGTGATATAGGAGCAATCTGGGTCTCCTTCGATATGGGTGTGCATAACCGGGGTAACCAAAGCGTTTCCCGCCGTTCCGCCCACTGAACCGAATTGCTCTATAAGGATAACCTTCATCCCTTCGTTGGCTGCCGCAACGGCGGCATGAACACCTGCAGTGCCGCCCCCGCATACCACCACGTCGGCAGAAAATCTGGCCTCAACCTGCCTTGCGGGGAGTAAATAGGAACTCATAACAACACCTTTGCCTTTCTTTATATTTAAAGGCTGAAATTTATTCAGCCTTTTGTTCTATTGAGCGAACCGCCCATTTTTGAATTTGAATTCTGGTTTTGTCGCCGCTGGTTTCGATAAGGATGTCATTATCCCTTACCATTATAACAACGCCTACAATCCCGCCGATGGTGGTTATAACGTCCCCGCGTTCAACCGACTCACGCATTGCCTCGGTTTCTTTCTGCTGCTTCTTCTGGGGACGTAAAAGCAAAAAGTAAAATACGCCGATGAGTATTACAAAGGGCAATAACATTGATACTATTGACCAAATGGGATTGGCTGTTCCGGTATCGGCTCCGGATGTTTCAAGCAACTGGATAAGCTTAACGAGCATATGAATTCCTTTCCTAATCAATCTTAATTCTTTTTATTGTCACACACCGTTTGGTTGTTAAATTCACCTCAAACAACACGCCGTTGATTTCGGCTTTTCCCGTAACCTTTTCAAAGCGTTCGTGGACACCGGTAACGAATTTTTTTATCACCGGCTCTGCCTTTACCCCTAAAACAGTTCCCTCCCGTATGCCGCACATGCCTATATCGGTTATATAGCCTGTCCCGTTGGGGAGTATGGTTTCGTCTGCGGTGGGAACATGGGTATGAGTGCCGTAAATGCAATGTATCTTTCCGTCAAACCAAAGGCCAAAGGCAATTTTTTCGCTGGTGGCCTCGGCATGTATATCCGCCACGGCAAGGTCGTATTTACCCTCGTTTTCCCTTAATATCCTCTCGGCGGACATAAAGGGATTGTCCGCCGGGGACATAAACACCTGACCTATAACGTTTAAAACCAGTATTTTTATCCCCGGCTTGCCGTCGATAATGGTGTATCCCTTTCCGGGACTAAGGGGAGGGAGGTTGGCGGGGCGTAAAAGCCGGTCCGATTCCTCAAGCATGGGGTATATTTCCCTTAATGTAAGGGTATGATTGCCGCCGGTTATTACGTCGGCCCCCCCGTCAAGGATAGCTTTGGCCGATGCTAGGTCAAGTCCGTTGTAGTCGGAGGAATTTTCCCCGTTAACAAGGACTATGTCGGCGTTATGGGCTGCTTTTATTTTATACAGCTCGCCAGTTACCCTTTCAACCCCCGATTTTCCCACCACGTCACCTATGGCAAGAATACGGATAATGTTATTTTGCATATTCAAAGGCTCTTGTTTCACGTATCATATGAATTTTAATCTGTCCGGGGTATTCAAGCTCGGATTCTATCTTCTTGGAAATATCCCGGGCCAGGAATACCATCTTGTCGTCGGTAACCTCATCGGGCTTAACCATTATGCGGATTTCCCGACCTGCCTGTATGGCAAAGGATTTTTCAATTCCCTCAAAGGAATTGGCGATTTCTTCAAGTTTCTGAAGGCGTTTGATATAGTTTTCAAGATTTTCACGCCGTGCGCCGGGACGGGCTGCCGATATGGCGTCTGCCGCCTGGACGATAACCGAAATATATGTTGAAGGCTCCACATCCCCGTGGTGGGATTCTATAGCGTGGATAACCTCTTTGTGTTCCCGGTATTTTTTAGCCAGCTCTACGCCTATGGCCACATGGCTGCCGTCAACTTCGTGTGTCATGGCTTTGCCTATGTCATGAAGCAGGCCTGCCCGTTTGGCAAGGTTGGCGTCAAGGCCGAGTTCTGATGCAATCATGCCGGAAATCAAGGCAACTTCCACCGAATGGCGAAGCACGTTCTGGCCGTAGCTGGTGCGGAATTTCAGCCTGCCAAGGAGTTTAACCAGTTCGTGATTAAGGCCGTGGACCCCTGTTTCAAAGGTGGCCTGCTCGCCTTCACGCTTGACAATGGCTTCAACTTCCTTTTTGGACTTTTCAACCATTTCCTCAATTCTTGCCGGATGAATCCGTCCGTCAGATATAAGCTTTTCAAGGGTAAGTCTTGCAACTTCCCGTCTTATGGGATCAAAGGTGGATATGGTTATGGCCTCGGGAGTGTCGTCTATAATAAGGTCAACCCCGGTCAGGGTTTCGATAGAACGGATATTCCGTCCTTCACGGCCTATTATTCTGCCCTTCATTTCGTCGTTGGGAAGGTCAACCACCGATATGGTGGCTTCGGCAACCGAGTCGGAGGCGCAGCGCTGAATGGCAAGGGTTATAATTTCTTTTGCCTTTTCGTCTGCGGATTCTTTTAGTTCTTTTTCAATGTCCGAAAGTTTTTGAGCCATTTCATGACGGGTTTCGTCCTCTACCCGGCGTAAAAGCTCGGCCTTTGCATCCTCGGTGGAAAATGAAGCGATTTTTTGCAGTTCATCAAGCTGGTTTTGCTTTATGCCTTCGATTTCAAGGCGGATATTTTCGTTTTGTTTGATTTTTTCGTTTAAAAGCTCCTCTTTTTTGTCTAAAGACTCCATTTTGTGGTCGAGGTGCTCTTCCTTTTGCATAATCCGCTTTTCAAGGCGCTGTAAGTCGTTTCTTCTTTCTCTCAGTTCTCTTTCGTTTTCGTTTTTAATTCTTAATGCTTCTTCTTTGGCTTCGATTATAGCCTCTTTTTTCTTGGTTTCTGCGGTCTTTTCAGCCTCGTCTATAAGACGCTTGGCTTCCACCTCCGCCGACTTGATTGTCTTTTCGGCAACCTTTTTTCTGAAAACAATTCCGGCATAAAAAGCAATAATGGCAACGACAATAACAATAGCCGAAACTATAAGGTATTCAACAAGACCCATAGATTTTTAATGTCCTCCTTGGTATATATTAAATCCATGTCTCCCGCCCTTCGGTATACAGCATATATTAAATTATAATCTATATAAATCAAGTGCTTTATACATATATAAGCGGTAAACATATGATATTAAGATATTATACACCACCATAATAAAGCTGTCCAGTAAAATAACATAATTTTAATAAAATTTACATTTATACTAAAAATTCAGACCAAAACAGGCAGAAAAATTTGAGTTTGCTTATAAAAAATACATAGTCTCTTAAGCCGCCGGCGGCAAATAAAAAGAAAAAACCCGGTAAAACCGGGTTCTTTGCGTTAGTTTGCAAAATGCTTTTTATAAACTTCCATGGTGTCGGAAGCGATAAGCAGCTCCTCGTTGGTTTGGATAAGGAATACCTTAACCTTTGAGTCGGGGGTGGATATAAGGCCGGGTTCGGGGAGCTTTTTGCCCATTTCGTTGCGTTCGGGGTCAATTTTAACTCCCAGATAATCCATATCGGCACATACGTCAGCACGCAGCTGAGGGTTGTTTTCGCCTATGCCGGCGGTGAATATAATGGAGTCAACCCCGTTTAGCGAGGCGGCATAGGCGCCTATATATTTCTTAATATCGTAAATCAAGATATCATAAGCCAGTTTTGCCCTTTGATTGCCGGATTCCATGGCGTTGGTAACCTCCCGCATGTCCGGGGAAACGCCGGAAACACCAAGCAAACCGCACTTTTTGTTCATCCAGTTTTGCATGTCCTTGGGGGGAATGTTTTCCTTTTCCATGATAAAGGGAATTATCGCCGGGTCAACTCCGCCGCAGCGGGAACCCATGATAATGCCGTCAAGGGGGGTAAAGCCCATGCTGGTGTCAATTACCTTGCCGTCCTTTATGGCGGTAATAGACGAACCGTTGCCTAAATGGCAGGAAATTATTTTTGTCCCCTCAGCCTTGCCGCCCATGTATTCTATGCATTTTTGGGAAACATATCTATGGCTGGTTCCGTGGAAACCGTAGCGGCGGATGGAGTATTTTTCATACAGCTCATAGGGAATGGGGTAAATGTATGCCTTTTCGGGCATTGTCTGGTGGAATGCGGTGTCTATAACCAGCACCTGGGGGGTGTTGGGCATAACCTCCATGCAGCCCCTTATGCCAAGCAGATGGGGAACGGTGTGGAGGGGAGCAAGGTCAATACACTGCTCTAACTTTTGAAGAACTTCGTCGTTCACCATAACCGATTCCACAAGCCAGGGGCCGCCCTGAACTATCCGGTGCCCCACGGCGGAAATCTGATCCATTGACTTTATACATCCGTGTTCGGGATTTATAAGTGCATCGACGACCATTTTTGTCGCCTCGGCATGGGTGGGAATGTCGGTTTTAACCTCAAACAGCTTTCCCATTGACTCATGCTTCATTTTACCTCCGGGTATGCCTATACATTCGCATATCCCCTTGGCCTTAACTTCTTTTGCGTCCATATCGAAAAGCTGGTATTTTAACGACGAGCTTCCCGCATTAACGACGAGAATAAACATTTTTTTTGCTCCTTTATATATACAAATAATTTGCAGCGTATTAAAATTGACAAAAACTTCCTTGACTTTCAAAGCCTCGGATATTATACTTCAAGTATAATCAAAATGCAAGTTTTTTACACCAAAAAAATTCAATTTATTAACTTTGATTTATATTTTAACATTTTAAATGAGGAAAAGTAAATATGTCGACGGTTTTTGTCATTTCCGAATTCAATCCCTTCCATCACGGACATAAATATCTTATAGATACCCTCCACAAGGATTTCGACACGGTGGTATGCGTCATGTCGGGCAACTCGGTTCAGAGGGGAGAGATAGCCTGCGCCGAAAAATACACCAGGGCAAAAATCGCCATTCAAAACGGAGCGAACCTGGTAATCGAGCTTCCTTTCCCCTTTTGCTCCCTTGCCGCATCGGAATTTGCCAAGGCGGGGGTTTTTTTGTCAAACGCCCTCGGCTGCAACCACCTTGCCTTCGGCGTCGAGGCTGAAGGTGAGGATGTAATCAAGGCCGCAGAAATATTATACGACAAAACCAAAATATCCAACTATATAAAGCTCCACCCTAAGCTTTCCTACCCCAAGGCCGCCCTTGAAATGTTAAAAGAAGAATTTAAAGACAACGCCGGCATGATAGAAAAACCCAACAATATTTTAGGCGCAGAATATATAAATGCCATCAGAACATGGAAATTTGACATAAAACCCGTGTTTATCCATCGGGAAAAGGAGTTTGCATCCTCGTCGCTAATAAGAAAAGTTTTATTAGAGGACTTTGAAAAAGGGCTTTCAATGCTCCCGGATGAAACAAAAAATATTTTAAAAGACCAAAAGCCGTGGGACATGGCAAGGCTTGACGGGGCAATTATTGCCGCAATAAGAAAAACCAAGGGTGAAGGGGATTATTACGGCATAGATTCGGGTGCTTTCAAAAAAATTTATTCCGCATCCCTTGTGTCATCATCTGTTAAGGAGATTTGCGAAAAAAGCGTATCTACCAATCTCACCTACGCCCGCATCCGCCGGACGCTGCTTTATGTCTTGTTAGGGGTGGGCAAGGAATACCGGGCAAGGGGTAAAAACACCAAAACCCCGTCCTATGCCCTTGTCCTTGCCGCCGATAAAACCGGCAGGGAATACCTTTCAAAAGAAAAGAAAAACTTTTTAGTTCCGGTTATAACAAAGCCTGCCGATTATATAAAAGAAAGCGAAAGCGTAAGAAGCGACTTTGAATTTTCCCTTACCGCCGACCGGGTGCTTTCCATTGCCTCGGCCAACAGCGGCGAATATAATCCCCTTAAGATGACTCCGTTTATGAAATGAGGTAGAATATGAAAAGACTGCTTTTGCCGTTACTGTTGTGCCTTGTTACATTAGCCTTGTTTTCCTGCGGGGCCATAAAACCCCGGAATCATAACAGTAATCCCCACGAATCGGGATACGAGGCATCTGATATAACAGATGAAACGTCAAAAGAAGAACTAATACCATATATCCGTGTTTTCGGCGAATATGATATGGAATTCGACTATACCAAATACCTTGATAAACTGGGGGAAAAATACGGACAGGCAGGCAATCTTATAAAGGGTAAAAACGACGACTACGAGTTTTATGTAGGCAGCTTTGACAACACCTATGCCACCGAAAGGGACAGTTTAAGTATTCCCTGCCGGATAATTATATATGATAACAGCCAAAAGGCTAAAGAATATTTTAAAGAAGAAATTGCAGTTTACCACCCTGCGCTTAAACCCTTTGAATCAATAATAAGAATAGGAAAAGTGGTTTATCAGGGCTATTCGGGTTTTGTTGCTGATGTGGCAGGCTTAGCCGGCATTGAGGTTCCCGAAACAGTAAACGTCAAACGCAATGAAACACAAAGCGAAATAACGCTAAATTGCAGCAGCGAAAGCCTTGTTTCCGCCCTAACCCAAAAGGGATGCACTTTTTACAAAAGCAATTGGGTTAAAATAGACGACGACAGATATTCTTCAACGGTGGAACCTTATGTCTGCATAACCCCCTCGGGGCAGGCGTTTGTTATAAATATTTGCAATCCTGTAATGTCGTCTATGCTTATAAATATCATTCGCAACGTCATTAGGGATATGGAACCGCCCGAAAATATGTTGGACGTTTGTTATTACTATACCTACGACGGCATTGTAATAATGGGAACTAAACCCTATACCGACGACCTGATTGATTTGATAAACGGTTAAACTTAAAAACAAAAGACAAAAGCCGCACAAAATGCGGCTTTTGTCTTTGATAACGGGAAAAGAAGGGAGTGGAAGTATATATATAGGAGGAGGAAAAAGTTAATCTATAATTTCCCACATATCGGATAGTATCTTCACCTTAAATCCCTTTGACAGGGCATAGGTGTTGGAAGAGGTGTTTACAGCCACCACAGGCGGACATACAAACTCACCCTGAATGGCCGACCGTATAAAGTAGCTTATCTCGCCGGAAAATTCGTAATAGGTGTCGCCGTTAAATTCGCCGTTCCTGTCAATCCATACAGAAATTCCGCCGAATATATTTTGTCCGGAATTGCTTATATAGGCCGACGTGTAAATATCCCCCTCGTTTTTCCATTGGCCGCCTGAGGACATATAGTGGTATTTCGCCCCGGAGGGGATAAAGTCGGCAAGGGAGAAATATTCACTCTTTTTGTTGGTCCTGCCGTAATAGCTAATGATAACCTTGTAAACACCTTGTTCGGCATTATGGGGGGTTATGGTTTTTTCAATATACATATCGCTTGCCGAAGCTTTTCCGGCGGTGGCATCCTCTATGGTGCCGGTATAGCAGGCATATATCGAAACATTGGAATCGCAGGACGTAATTTCAAGTCCCTCAAGATCCCGCTTTGAAAGGGTAAGGTTGTAAATCCTGCCGGTGCCAAGGTCAACCTTTGTTTCGGCCCCGTTTCCTATACGGTAGGCAAAGGAGGACGGTTTAACCTCGGTGGGCATAAAGAACTTAACGTATGACGCAAGTTCAAGGATATACTGGTCGTATTCAGATTTGTTGCCTGCCACATACGCTGCCAGCTTTACTGCGTCTGTCTTTGCCACAAGGGAGGCGGACATTAAGGCAAGTGCGGTAAGCTTTATAGAATGCTCGGCGTTTTCACCCTTGAAATACAACCCTCCGTTGTCGGTTGTCTTGGCGAAATCCTTATATAAAGCATCATATATTTCCCTTGCTGCCGAAAAGTCGCCTATATAGGCAAACGCAGCGCAGAGATACAGCTTTGCCTCTGCCGAAAAGTCCTCGCAATGCTCGGCTATATAGTTAATATCCGCAAGCACCGTATCACCCAAAGCGGCACGTATAAGGTAAATAGCGCACAGCTCGGCGTCGGTTTTATAATACTTACTCGAAATAGCAGAGGCACTTATTCCGATATAGCTTTCTATCTGCACCGGAGTTAATAGTTCGGGTGCAATGGCGGCTATTTTAGCGGTAAGCTCAATATCAGGTTCTCCATAAGGGACAAGTGGTATATACTTGTTAAAATATGATGCAATCAACTGCTTTTCCGCCGATGTGTCGTATTTATAGCCGAACAGCCTTTCAAGGGCGACTTTGCCCACAAAGCCTGCCGCTGCTGTGTCGCTCCTTTCGGAATATCCCGACATGACGGTGTTTACGATTTTTATAAAGTCGTCATAGGTGTCGTTCTTAAAGGAAAGTATTAAGGGATAACCTGTGATATTAAGGTTTTTAATGTCCTCTACCGTTATTTCCTTTGAAATTTTCATAACCGGGCCCGAGTCGGTTACGGTTACAGGCACCTTTACGCCGTCGGAGTAATTTCCCTGAACCCCGGTTACGGTTATATAATAGTTTCCTATTTCAAGCTTGCCGAAGTTGAATCTGGCATAACCCCCCGGAACACCGGTGTAAGAGATTGCCTTAATCACCTCATCGCTGTCACTATACAGCGTTGCGGTATATTTTATTTCCTGTTCATCCCCAAGGGAAACCCCGTAGGATCTGGCAGAAACCGCAATGTCGTCCCCGGTCACATAGCTTTCGCCGGCGGAAACGGTTATAAAGTAGGGCAGGGTGGCTATGGCGCCGGATATGGCATGGCCGACCCTCATTCCCGAATATTTATCGGGGTTGTCATTGCTAAAGACAATAACGGTTATCCTCCAGGTAGTAACGTTGTCGGGTAGCGTAAAGGCAATCGTTTTGCTCCCCTTTGAGTCAAGGGTCGCCGTTTCAAATACGGGATTGTTTTTGAAAATTTCCCTTATTTTTATATCAACAGGATCGCCATTTGCGGGGGCTTCCTCATAACCGTCGTCATATCCCAAGGTGGGAGACTCTAACCCCCGGCTTAAATAGGAGAAGGTTGAAAGATCATCTCTGTCCGACCAGCGGTAGTTGCGGACAACGGGAGCCATGTTTCCCCATCCTGATGCATAGTAGGAGGAAATGGCGTTGATTATCTGATTTTCAATTCCAAAGCAGGCTTCGTCAACCATCGAAATTATGGCGGTCGCCCCTGCAGCCTTTGATCCTGCGTTAATGGTAACGGCTATATTCTCCCCGGGGCGGTATGAGGCTTTGTCGGTTTTCACACTGACGTCAAGGGTGGAATTTTTGGAATAATCGTAGCCGATGTTTATGGGACTAATGCTTTTGTAATTGTAGTCCTCGTCAATATAGGTGGCATACACCTTAAGTCCCGCCACAAACTGGTCCTCATATTTAAAGGATATGCCGTCCGAAACCGAATAAAGGTATCTCCCCTCGTTGTACACGGTGTAAAGGATTTTTTGGTTTAGCCTTTTGTTATCGTATTCGGTGATAACGTTAACAGTTTCTCCCACCGAATAGGCGGTTTTATTAGAAACCAGATTGTAATAAGGCCGCTGATTATAAATGTAATTATAGTTTATTTTGTTAGCGAGGGCGTAAATATTATATTTATAGGTTTTGCGGTAACGGGTATCGGTGTATTCGACTATATATTCATAATAGCCCGAAAAATCCTCTTCCGGCACGATATGCTCAAGACGAACCACCCCGTTGGAAAAATCGGCGGTATATTTTTTTACGGTGGTGGTATCGGTATAGTAGTTGTAAATTATACTGGTTTTTTTGGTTATGGGGTTGTAGTGGGTGGACGAGTAGCGCTTTTTAAACTCGTGTTTCATTAAGGTTACCCTAACCTTGCCTTCGGCAGGACCGCCTATGGTGTTTTCATAGGTGGCGTTGTCTGCGGTAAGCTTTGAAAAATCCGCATTGTTTAGATAAACCTCGCTGTAATTTGAGTTAACCCTTTTCCATGTGAAATAAACGTCACTAAAGAAGTATAAAGCTCTGGCATTAACACTAAGGTTTGTGGTTTCCTCCCCTTCAAGATAGGCAGAAACAAAAATGCTAAAGGGAGATGTGGTTTCTCTTGAACCGCAGGGAATATCCTCGGTTTTTGCCGTAAAGGTGATTATGCCGTTTTTGTCGGTGGTTAAATAGTCATATTTGCCTAAGGTTCCTGAGATATAAAAACGCAAATTGGGGGCGGGGGTGCCGTCGTAGAAAGATGCCTTAAGGGTTACGGTTATTGTGTCACCATAGATATAAAAAGGTTTGTCAAAGGACATTTCGGCTTTATACAACGGCTTGCTTTGGCTGGTTACCTGAATCGATTTCCCCAGCACCGGATTGCCGTCCTTGTCCTCGAACCTGAAATAACAGTAGCTCGAACCCAGGGCTATCAAGTCATAGGAATAGGTGAAGGTGCCGTCGGCATTGACGGTAACTTCATCAACCACATTGTAATATGAATTTTTAACGTACAGCTTGTCGGGAAGTGAGGTTGACGAGTATGCGGGCCTTATAATCCCGGCAAAGTGTATGGTGTCGTTTTTAAAATAAACCTCCCGGTCGGTGTAGAGATAGCCGAAATAATCGGTTTGGTTATATTTAGGGCTTGTGGCAACACAGGCGTAGGTTTCCTTCCCGTTGTATGACACCACCAGAAATGCGGAATTGGCGTCCTTGGTGTCAATAACGCATACACCGTTTTCGTCGGTTGTGCCCGAAATGGGGGTGTAAACCGTATCGCCTTCCGGGTTGTTGTCAATAAATTTCCGCACAAAGGCATCGCCGGATATTTTTGCCCCTTTTACCGGGGTGTCGTTTTGGTTTACCCACACCAGCATGCTGCCGTTGCTGCATTCGGTGTATATAATAAGGTCTGAAACCGTAAAGAAATATTGTCTCGTTACCGTTTTAGACTCCCCGTTGTCATCCCAGGACAATGTTATATCGGCAATATAGCAGCCCTCATCCAGCTTGGGCAGTTCCATATATTTTTCCTTCGGCAGGTCGGATGAAAGCTTTTGAAACGACGCAACCTTTGTCAGCTTTTGGGTGGGATAGGAGTAATTGTCCCCGTTGCCGTCGTAATCCTCCTTTATATCCTCAAACGCCTTTTTAGCCTTTATAACATCGCTTACCGATTTATATTTGTAAATATCGGTTGTTATGGTTATGTTGTTATTATCATAAGCACCGTAAACATACACCACCGGATACTGGCTGGTGTGGTAATAGGTGCTGTTATAATATATTCCGGGGTTATTTTTGCCGGCGGTGGAATAGCGCTGTGTTTTAAAGGTAATAACCACGTCCTCCTCAAGAGCATGCCCTGACGATGAGGTTATTCCCTTCTTAACCGTTACTTTATACACTTTATCATAAAGCAGATTTTCTTTGGGAACAAAGGCCACGGTTTTCCCGTCGGGATACAGGGTGAAAGTACCGTCGGTGGCAGGGGAAACGGTTATAAATTTATGAAAATCGTTGCCAAACACCGATTCGGTAAACTGAACTTCAATACCGGTGTCCACGGGGACATCGGATCTTTCGTTGCCGGGAATAAAGGACCTGACATTAAGGGAAGCTTTTGTTTGAAAAGCAAAGGAGTAGGCAGGGTTTTCCTTGTCCCCCACCGTAAGCCGGTAAACCACTCCGGGGGATAAGGCTTTGGTGGGATTAAGTATATATTTGCCTGCCGAAAGCTTTGTTATCGCATAGTTGACTTTAGGGGTAAAGGCAATATATTTCGCCAGTTCCCCAACCCCTATTTCTCCGCTGGTTTCAACCACAAAGGCTTCGTCCAGGGTTATAAATTTTCCGTTTGAAGCAGCAGGGGTTATATTCACTTTTTTTAGCGATGCCGGAAGATCCTTAAGAGCGCCTTCCGAAACATACACCTTTCCGGTTAAGTCGAATCCTTGTTTATCTTTGTAATCGTCAATGGTAGAAACGTCTGCCGACTCCTCATCGCTTCCTCCGTCGGGTTTCGATATATCGTCGGCAGTCCCTTTGCCGCAGGAAACAATGAAAACTATTGCAAGTAATAAACAAACAAGCCGGTAAAAAGCCCTTTTCCGATTCATCGCACCCATCCTTTCGTTAATATAATACCCTCTCATTACCAAATACGCTTTATGGCTGTTAAAAGTTTCGCCGCCGGATATGATTTTTCTTGAAAAGCCTAAAATCAGACGATATAATAACACAAGGGTGAATTTATGCCGGAAATTATATGGCAAGACGAAAATATTATTGTGTTTAACAAATCCCAGGGTGAAGATTCCGAGGCAATATCAAAAGAAAAAGGCTATTTTCCCATCCACCGCCTTGACAAAGACACCGGCGGCCTTTTGGTTATGGCAAAAAACAGCCAGTCTGCCGCCATACTTTCGGAAGAAATAAGGGAAGGGGTATTCAAAAAGGAATACCTTGCCGTTTTCGAGGGGAAAAAGACAGAAAAAGCGGGAAGATACGAGGATTTTTTGTTCCATGACAAAACAAAAAACCGCACCTATGTTGTCAAAAGCCAAAGGAGAGGCGTTAAAAAAGCCATCCTTGACTACAACATAGTTGCGGAAAAAGATAATATCTTTCTTTCTAAAATAACCCTGCTTACCGGCCGGACCCACCAGATACGCTGCCAGTTTGCCTCACGGGGAAACCCCGTTTACGGGGACAAAAAATACGGTTCCAAAAACAAGGGCAAGCTTGCCTTGTGGTCGCATAAAATTATATTTACCCATCCGGCGGATAAAAGGACGATGGAATTTATACTAAATCCCCCGAGTGACGGAATTTGGGGTGAATTTACCGGCTGTTTTTGAAATTTTCGCATTCTTTGACAAACCAGCTAAAAAGTCGTTTGGAACATTCGTCGCTTTCAAAGGACACCTCCGGGTGATACTGCACCGCAAGGGAGTTTTTCCGCCCCTCAAATTCCACCGCTTCGATTATCCCGTCGTCAGACACGGCAACCGGAACAAGTCCTTTTGCCATGTTCTTTATGGCCTGGTGGTGGTAGGAGTTAACCGTAATCTTGCCATAACCCATAATTTCATAAAGCAGACTTTCCGGGGCAACCGTAATTTCATGGGTTGCTCCTTTTTGATGATTAATGCAGTTTTCAACCTGAGACGGGATATCCTGATACAGACTGCCCCCTAAAAAAACGTTTATCGCCTGAATCCCCCGGCAGATGCCAAGGACGGGAAGTTTTGTATTTATAGCAGCCTTTACATAAAATCCCTCGGAAATATCCCGTATATCGCAGATTTCCCCGCATTTTTCGTCAACTGCTTCGCCGTAAAGGGAGGGGTTTACATCCACCCCTCCGGCAAACACAATTCCGTCAAGGTTTGACAATGCCTCTGCGGCATGACCGTCATTATCCACATAGGGAAGGGAAACGGGAATCCCGCCGGAACAAAGAATGGCGTCAAAATAGGTCTTGTTTACAAATATGTATTTTTCCTTTTGGTTATAGGAGCAGGCAAAACCTATAAGGGGCTTTGTTTGGTTTTTCATATATACATACCCGTTTTTTGTATTTCATGTGCCTTGTGGTAAAGGCCTTTTTTGTTTATAAGCTCATCGTGCTTTCCTCTTTCGGCAACTTTACCGTTTTCCAAAACTATTATCTGGTCGGCGTTTCTAATGGTGGAAAGCCTGTGGGCAATAACCAGTATCGTTCGCTTGCCCATAAGGGAATTTATGGCTTCCTGTATTTTCTTTTCGGTTTCGGCGTCCACCGAGGCGGTGGCCTCGTCCAGTATTATAATGGGTGCGTCGCAGACAATGGCTCTGGCAATGGAAATGCGCTGCTTCTGACCGCCGGAAAGCTTAAGTCCCCTTTCCCCCACCTTTGTGTTGTAGCCGTCGGGCATTGCCATAATTTCGTCGTGTATGTGGGCCGCCTTTGCCGCCGCTTCGATTTCTGCCATGGTGGCATCAGTCTTGGCGTAGCCTATGTTTTCGGCAATAGTGCCGTTGAATAAAAATGTGTCCTGCAGCACCGGGGCAATGTTTTTCCTAAGCGAACCTAAGGTGTAATTTTTAATATCCACCCCGTCGATAAGTATCCTCCCTTCGTCGGGGTCATAAAACCTTGCCACCAGCCTTGACAGGGTGGTTTTTCCCACCCCGGTGGGACCGCAGAAGGCAATCATCTGCCCCGGCTTGCACTCAAAGGATACCTTTTCAAGCACCTTTTCACCGCCGTTGTAGCCGAACGTTACGTTTTCAAATACTACCTCCCCTTTGGGACGGGGCATTTCGACAGCGTTTTCGGCTTCTTTAATTGTTTGGTCGCTGTCTAAGATAAGCATTGCCCGTTTGGCTCCGGCATAGGCCCGCTGGGCGTTTTCAAGCAACACCGCCAGCCCTGCCACGGGGGCATAGAACAGGGCAAGATAAAGCAGAAAGGCTACAATGTCCTCCACGTCCACCTGACTTTTATAGGCAAGGAAGCCTCCGGCAGCCACCACAATAACCGTCCCGGCGGAGGATAAAAAGTTAACCGAGGGATTGAAAATGCCCGAAAGCCTTAATGCTCTTAACATTGCCATTGTGCTTTCGTTCACTTTGCCATGAATTTTTTTAGACTCCTCTTTTTCCTTGGCAAAGGACTGTATAACCTGTATTCCCGATATATTATCCTGTAACATGGCGTTCAGCTCCCCTATGACCTCCTGATCTCTGTTGAAATAAGGGAGTATTTTTTTGGTATAAACAAAGCCCATGGCAAACACTATGGGAACTGGGATAAACGTCAGCAGAGCGAGCTTGGAATTAATTGAAAACAAAATAACCGTAACCCCCACCACCGTAACGATGTTGGTTATAAATTCGGGTATGATGTGGGCATACAGCAGTTCAAGGCAGTTGGTATCGTTAACAATACGGCTCATAAGGTCGCCGGTCTGATTGTTGTGGTAAAAAGACATGGAAAGGCTTTGAAGCCTGTCATACATATTCTTTCTCACGTCTCCAACCAGATTCCAGGCCGCCTTGTGGGAAAAATAGGACATAAGAAAGTTAAAAAGCACCCTAACAAGGTAAATGCCTAAAAGGATAAGGGAAAGGCCTAAAATTTTATCAAGCTCGTCCTTTCCCACCCCGTCTTTTACAATCCCCGTCATATCCGACAAAAATTTGGGTGCGGCAAGGTTTAAAAAGGTAAGGAAAAAGGTTGAGACAATGGCCACTATATAATGGGTTTTATATCGGGTTGCTTTGTATCCGAATTTCCAGAGTAATTTCATAGTACTTCCTTTTACTTTATTCTAAAGTTCAATAATGGATGCTGCCAGCAGCTTTGCCGATTGGGCAATGGAGGGTATAACGCAAAACTCCTCCTTGGTGTGGTATTTTCCTCCCTCCGGGCCTACGTCGTCCACGGTGGGAATGCCTGCCAGAGTGGTATATGCGGCATCCGAACCGCCCCCCGAGAAAAATTCATCTACCTTGCCAAAGCCGTATTTTTGCGAAACGCCGTTTATATGCTCAAACAGCTTTACGTTTTCCTCTGTCCGCACCATGGGGGCCCTATCGCTTAAAACCTCTATGGTGCAGGACGTGCCCTCCACAAAGGATTTTCGGGCGGTTTTTTTCACTTCTTCCATTGCTGCGTCGTATTCAGCCTTGTCGTTTACCCTTATGTCAATATAAACTTTACAGATATCCGGCACCACATTTAAAGCGGTCCCCCCGTGTATCACACCGCAGTTATAGGTGATACCGCCTTTTTGGCTTTTTCCCTCCAAGTCAAGTATTTTGTAGGCAGCTTCCTTGACTGCGGAAACACCCTCAAAATAGCTTCCGGCATGAGATGCCTTGCCCTTAATTTCAAGGCAAAGGCGCAAGATGCCCTTGCGTTTGGTGGTTATAAAGCCGGGGATTTTGCCTTCGCAGTTGAAAAAAGCAGCCGCTCCCTTGGCTTCGTTTATCATAAACTCAATGGTTTTACCCTCCGATGGCACCGACTGAACCTCCTCGTCGCTTTGAAGGATAAACTTAACCGGCCGCTTGTCGTAGCCGAAACGGCGCAAAGCGTCAAGCACCAGCAATGAAACGGCAATACCCCCCTTGCAGTCGAACACCCCCGGGCCGATAAGCCTATCCCCCTCCCGTCTGACGGGGGGATAGCCGAACTCGCCCTTGTTAAACACCGTGTCCATATGGGCCGAAAGGCAGACGGGTTTTTCTTTGCCTTCCGGATTATAAGTAAGGGATAAAACATTCCCCGCTTTTTCAAGAATAAGCTCTTTTATTTCATAACCCCGGCTTTCTCCGTGCTCCTTTATTATTTCATAAACCCGGTCAAGGCCTTCCTTGTTGTCCGACTTGCTTTCGATATTGCAGATATCTATAAGAAACTCCACATATTCATCCGCAAGACCGTCGATGATATTAAACAGCGCTTTCATAATCAACCCCCGAAAGACATGTATTTTATAAAGTTGTCGGCAAAAATTTCACTGTCGGCAAGCTCTATCACTTTGCATTGCTTTGAAATGTTTTTTGCTTTTTCACTAAACTTTTCACTAAGCAGGGATGCCGCCGCTCCGGTAAGGGAGGTGTTCCCGGCAGGAATGGCAATGCCTTTAAATTCGTCAGGTACAAGCCCCAGCTTTACGGCACATTCAATGTCCACCGAATTTCCCAGTCCCCCGGCAAGGTAAAAGGCCTTTATATTCCCTGCGGTAGAGCTTATCTCAAGCAGCGTTTCAATTCCCGCCCTTATTGCCGCCTTGGCAAGCTGAAAATTCCGTATATCATTTGGTGTAATGTAAACTTCCTCGCAAAGATGGTGGGTTTTTTCCATATACCCGCTTTTGTCGCATATTCCAAGCTCAATCAGGCAGGATATATAGTCGGCTATTCCGCTGCCGCATAAGCCGGCCGGCTTTTTGCCACCTATGACAGTATATTTAAGTTTTCCGTTTTCAACATAAACTTTATTTATTGCCGAATCCACCGCCGGCATTCCGCAGTCTATGCCATATCCCTCAAAGGCCGGGCCTGCCGCAGTGGAACAGCAGTAATAATATTCCCCGTCAAATACCGCCATCTCCCCATTGGTGCCTATATCAGCAATCAAGGAGGGGTATATGTTATCCATTCCGCAGGTAGCAATGCCGTTTACTATATCGCTGCCGAAATAGGCCGAAACGCAGGGTGAAAAATATTTCCCGTCAATTTTTGTCCCGAACAGGCTTGACGGCGTAAAAGGGGCAACCGTCATTTTGTCGGTGGAAAAACCTGCGGCAAAATGAAGCATGGCGGTATTTCCGGAAAGCACAACCCTTGACGCATCGGTTTTACAAATTAAATCATCTATAACTTTATTTATCTGTCCTTTTAATGTATCAAGCCCGCCGCCGGCGGCAAATTCCATGCGGCTTAAAACGTCGCCGCCGTAAAGCCGCTGGGGATTTTCGAGGGTAAAGGTTTCTTTCCTGTTTCCCGTTTCCAAATCAAAGGACCAGGCGGCAACGGTGGTGGTGCCTATATCCACGGCAAGACCGGTGCCCGGCGCTTGATTTATTTCTATATCAGGCCAGATTCCCCCTGTAAGGACTTGCATTCTTTTGTCATTTGTGTTATAAATTATTTGAACGTCGCCGGTGGCTTTGGTCAGACAGGCAAGGCGTAAAGGACTGCTTGGGCCGAAAAGTTTTATTTCTCTTTCGGTTACCGGGGAAAGGTCCCCGAAAGCCAAAACTTCGCACTTGCCGCATATACCCCTGCCGTTGCAGTCGGAAGGGATAATAATATTCATATCCCGTAAAGCGTCAATAAGCCTAACCGATGTGTCGTAATATTGTATATGCTTTTTCCCTGAATGTTCAACGGTTATTTTCATTTCATAAACCGTCCTTTTTTGAATTTAAAGACCATATGCAATTTTACACCAAACAGCTTCAATTTACAATAATATTTTATTAAAAGGATTAATTAAGGCTGTTTATAACCGTATTCCGGACGGTAAAGAAAGGGAAAAGTGAAATTTTTTTCAAAAAAGTCCTGCTTTTACAGTCTTTGCTTGGGCAGGGCAAACAGTTAAAATGTTTTAGGAGGAAAAATTAATGGGTTCGGCAGATATTGCTTTTATAAACACCTGCAGGGAGATTCTTGATAAAGGTTATTGGGTTACCGACGCAAAGGTGCGCCCCAAATGGAACGACGGCACCCCCGCCTACACCAAAAAGATTTTCGGGGTGGTAAACCGTTATAATCTGGCCGAGGAATTTCCCCTAATAACCATCCGTCCCATATCATTGAAAAACGCCGTTGACGAGATATTATGGATATGGCAGAAAAAGTCGAACAATGTCAAAGACCTTAGAAGCCGTATATGGGACTCCTGGGCCGACGAAAACGGATCAATAGGTAAGGCCTACGGTTATCAGATGGGGGTTAAGCACCAATATAAAGAAGGGGAATTCGACATGGTTGACAGGGTGCTGTTCGACCTTAAAGAAAACCCCTATTCAAGGCGTATAATGACAAATTTATATAACTTTGCCGACCTTCATGAAATGGCGCTTTACCCCTGCGCCTACTCCATGACATTTAACGTGGTGGACGGCAGCCTTAACGCCATACTCAACCAGCGCTCCCAGGATATGCTAGCGGCCAATGCCTGGAACGTGGCCCAATATGCCGCTTTGGTAATGATGTTTGCCCAGGTTTCAAACCTCAAACCCGGCGAACTTGTCCATGTCATAGCCGACTGCCATATATACGACCGTCATATCCCCATTGTGGAGGAGCTTATAAACCGCACCCCCTACCCCTCCCCCAAGGTGGAGCTTGACAAATCCATAACAAACTTTTACGACTTCACCCCCGAAAGCTTTATAGTTACCGATTACAAGCACGGGGAAAGCATAGGCAGGTTCGAGGTTGCCGTTTAAGAAAGGGAAAATTCAATGAAGTTTATTGTTGCCGTTGATAAAGAGTGGGGAATAGGAAACAAAGGGGATCTTCTTGCACGAATAAAAGAGGACCTTGCCAATTTCCGCAAAATTACAAACAACAAAGTGGTGGTTTACGGCTCCCGCACCCTTGCCACCTACCCCGGGGGTAAAATTCTGCCCAACCGGACAAATATAATTTTAAACTGGGATACCGATTATAAGGTAGACGGTGCTATTATAGTCCACTCTTTAGACGAACTCTTTGAAGAACTTAAAAAATATAATACCGACGATGTGTTTGTTATAGGCGGCGCATCGGTTTACAATCAGCTTATCCCCTATTGCGACACAGGCTATGTTACAAAATTCGATAAATCCTACGAAAAAGACGTTTGCATAACAAACCTCGACCAAGACGAAAACTGGGAATGCGTTTATGTCAGCGAAAGGCATGAAAGCAACGCAGAAACCGATACCGAAGGCGGGCTTGGTTTTTACTTTACCGAATACAGAAGAAGAAAATGAAAAAATACGACTTTGAAAATATCATTGACCGGCGAAACACCGGCAGCGAAAAATGGAATATTGCCTTTGAAAAGGTAAGGGACATCCCCGAAGGCATTGTCCCGTTATCGGTGGCCGACATGGAATTCCCCCTTCCCCCGCCTATAAAAGAAGGGCTTAAAAACTGGCTTGAAAACTGCGTTCTCGGCTACACCGACGCCACCGACGAATATTATGACGAGGTTATACGCTGGATGGAAAGGCGTCATTCCTTTTCGCCCAAAAAGGAATGGTTTATCCTTACCCCCGGTGTTGTTTCGGCATTATTCGACATGGTTCGCGCCTTCACCAAAGAAGGCGACCATGTGATAATAAACACCCCCGTTTATTATCCCTTCAGAATGGCGGTCCGCCAGACGGGACGGGTGCTGGTGGAATCCCACCTTATCCCCGACGGAAACACCTACAAATTCGACTTTGACGACTTTGAAAGAAAGTGTTCCGACGAAAGGGCAAAGCTTTTCATCCTCTGTTCTCCCCACAACCCCTCAGGCCGGGTCTGGACAAAGGACGAGCTTTTGACAATAAGCGAAATCTGCCTTAAGCACAACGTATTTATAATATCCGACGAAATTCATTTTGACCTTATCCTCCCGGGCTACCGGCATACCTCCCTTGCCACCTTTGAGGGGAAGTATTTGCAAAACTGCGCCATATGCACGTCCCCTTCCAAAACATTTAATCTTGCCGGCCTTCAATGCTCCAACATTTTTATACCGGACGAGGGAAAAAGAAACCTTTTAAAAAAGCAAAAGGGCTTTTTCACCCTTAACGCCTTTGCCTACCCCGTAACAATTTTCGCCTACCGGGACTGCGAAGACTGGCTGAACGAGCTTATCGGGCTTATAGACAACAACAAAAAGCTTGTGGAAAGCTTTTTTAAAATAAATATTCCTTTGGCTAAAATATATGATCTTCAGGGCACCTATCTTCAATGGATAGATTTTAAATTTTTGGGTATGGATAATAGGGAACTGGGGAAGTTTATGAACGAAAAAGCCTATATTTTCGCCAGCGAGGGTTACGCCTTCGGCTCGGGGGGCGAGGGATTCGAACGGTTTAACCTTGCCTGCCCCACAAGGGTGATAGACGAAGCGTTAATTAGGCTTAACAAAGCGATAAGCGAAAAAATTTAAGTTAGGCGGGGTTATTATGGAAAGTATCGTTCAAATCGCATCAATAGCGGTTTTGGTTTTGGCATTGGCAATAATAGTCTGGCGTATAGTTTTCGGACTGAGAAAAGGGACATATAAATCCCTTGTTAATCTATCCAAAACGCTTGTATCCATATTACTGGCTTTGTTTTTTGCGGTGGTGCTTTCCTATGTGTTTAGTGTCTTTGTTACATTTCCCGAAAATCTGGCAGGCAAAATACTCCACCCGGACATTATTGCCGCCTCCCCCTCCCTTATTTTGCTTATAGACGAAATAATACGGGTGGTTTTTTCCTTTGTGCTGTTTATTATCCTCTTCTTTGTAATAAAAGCAGTTTTAATCATCCCCGAAAAACGCATAAACAACTTCCTTTCCGCCAAACCCAAGCCAAAGGGGGACAGGATTTGGGGTGTGGCTTTATCCTTAGTAACCGCCTTTGCTTTGATAGTGGTGTTTTTCTTCCCCGTTGCCGGCGGAATAGGTCTTATTGACGAGGTAACCGAAAATCTGGTAGCCAATAATAACAGTGAAGACGAAAGCTTCCGCACCGTTGCCGAAATAAGGGATAAAGCAATAACCCCGCTGACTAAAAACGTGGTTTTTGCCGTTTCAAACACTCTGGGAAAACCCTTGTTTAACACCCTTATGACGGTAAACGTGGGCGGCACATCCTCCACCTTAAACGGTGAACTGCTGGCCTTGTCAAGGCTGTTTGCCGATATAAATCCCTTACTTTCGGAAGGGATTGAAAATTACGGCGAAAAGCAGGTAAAAGCCCTTGAAAATGCGGCCTTTACCCTTGAGGACGCCACGCTGCTTTGTAAAATATCCAGCGAAATGATATCCGCCGCTGCCACTGCCTTTAATTCACAAGGGGAGTTTGCCGGCATAAAGCTTTCGGATGAAATGAAAAACAACTTTATTATAAAGGAGTTAATTGCAACCCTTTCCGCCACCGACCAAAATGCGGTTAAGTCCGACGTTAATAATGCAGTAAAGCTGCTTGAGGTGTTTTCAAAAAACAACGCCTTTGATATGTTTTCTGAAAACGCCGATGAAATGGGAATTTTATCCCGTAAAGGATTTATTGCCGGGGTGGTGGAAACAACCTATGCCTATCCCCGGTTCCGCGCAATTACTGCGGGTATAATTAACACCGCCTTTGACGGGGCCGCCAAATCGGTAGGCGCAGATCCGGCAAGCTTTATAATAAAAAAAGAAAACCTCCCCGAACTTAGCGAAAGCCAGCTAAGAACAGAATCCGAGCTTTTAGAAAATGCCGCCATTTACATGATAAACTTTGTGGATTCGCTAAACGGAAACGATATTCTTGACTCTGATTTTGCATTAATGGGCAAAGCCCTTGACACCGCAACCCAAAGCCGCATACTCGGGGGAAAGATAAAGGAATTTGTTGAAGTGTTTTTAAAGTCGGAAAAGGTCATGGCAAACAGCATCTTTACCGAGGAAGCAATCAATAAAATCCTTGCCGCCGACGGGGGGTATGAAAATCTCTTTGTTTCGGTTGTAAAAACCGTAAACTTTGCAAAAACGGTATCAGACAAGGATTTCTCTTCTTCCGATATTATCGTGTGGTTTGCCGAAAACACCGACAAATCCACCGCCGATATTATTTCATCCTTCATAACCCCCGACCTTATGGCCGATTACGGCATTGAGGGGGATGCTTCCCATAAAATGGCCGAGGTTATGTCATCCTATATAACCGAATTAGGCAATGCCTCCGGCATGGCAAAGGAGGAAGCGGAGATAGAGTCCAAATGCGTAACATATATCTACACCATAGCCGAAACCTCAAAGGGTGGCGGCGAGCCCCTGTTCGGCAGCGACATACCCTCCGCCGGCGAGCTGGTAAACACCTTTATGGAATCAACGGTATTTTCCCAAACCATTGAGGACGTGGTTTACGAAGATGACACTCCCACCGCCGACCCGTTCGGTGTTGGGGATTACATAAGCGGTGACGACAGGCAGGAGCTTATTGACGCTCTGGGCGACTATGTCAAGGAAAACGCCGGCAGTCAGGACGAAGAGGAACTAAAACGCAAAGCCGTTTCCATGGCTAGCCTTATCGGTGCCGACATTTCGGGCATAGTGGACGGCTGGCTTAACGGCTAAAGGAGAAAAAATGAAAACCATAGATCTGCATACCCATTCCACCTGTTCTGACGGCTCAATGACACCCTCCCAGCTTGTCAGACACGCCAAAGAAGCAGGACTTTCAGCCATTGCCCTATCAGACCATGACAGCATTTCCGGTGTTGCCGAGGCGGTGGAGGAGGGAAAACGCCAGGGCGTGGAGGTTATCCCTGCCGTAGAGCTTTCTGCCCAGTCGGATACCGAAACTCATATCTTAGGATACTTTATAGATATAACCAATAAAGAACTTTTAAGCGCCCTTCAATACGCCAAACAGGTGAGATATGAAAGGGAAGTTGAAACCTGCGAAAAGTTAAACAACATCGGTTTTGAAATAACCATGCACGAGGTGGAGGAAATTGCCGAAACCGATATCCTCTGCCGGGCTCATTTTGCAAAGGTCATGGTTAAAAAGGGATATGTTTCGTCGGTTAAGGAAGCCTTTGAAAAATATCTTAACGTGGGAAAACCCGCCTATTCGGGTAAGCAGGCGTTAACCGACACCCAGGCTGTGGAACTTATCAACAACGCCGGGGGAATAGCGTTTCTGGCCCATCTTCACCTTACCAAAAAGCCTCTGCCGGAGCTTAAGGAGTTTTTAATAAGACTCAAAAACGCAGGACTTGCCGGGGTGGAAGGTTACTACACCGACTACACGCCAGAAACGGAACAAGAATATCGTTCCCTTGCGTCAGAGCTGGGACTTGTTTTATCCGGCGGCACCGACTTCCACGGCGCTTTCAAACCCCATATCGCCATAGGCCGGGGTTACGGCAACCTTGAAATTCCCTATGAAATTCTTGAAAAAATGAAAAAATACCACCAAAATAACAGAGCAGACTACGCATTCCGCAAACAAAGGAAGGAACTTGTATGAAAAAATCGGACATCGGACTTATCGGCCTTGCCGTAATGGGGGAAAACCTGGTTATGAACATGGAAAGCAAAGGCTTTACCGTGTCTGTCTATAACCGCACCACCTCAAAGGTTACCGACTTTATAAACGGCCGGGCAAAGGGCAAAAACATTGTCGGAACATACTCTATCGAAGAACTGGTTGACACCCTTGAAAAACCAAGGCGGATAATGTTAATGATTAAAGCGGGAAAAGCCGTGGACGACATGATCGAACAGCTTATCCCCCTGCTTGAAGAAGGGGATATTATAATAGACGGAGGTAACTCCCACTTCCCCGACACCGCCAGACGGTGGGAATACCTTGAATCAAAGGGACTTTTATATATAGGCACCGGCGTTTCCGGTGGTGAGGAAGGCGCTCTTAAAGGCCCCTCCATTATGCCCGGCGGATCCAAGGCGGCATGGGAGCATGTTAAACCCATTTTCCAGGCCATCTGCGCCAAGGTTTCAGACGGTTCTCCCTGCTGCGACTGGGTGGGAGAGGGCGGCGCCGGACATTTTGTAAAAATGGTACATAACGGCATAGAATACGGTGACATGCAGCTTATCTGCGAAGCATATCAGCTTATGAAGGATATGCTCGGCCTTTCCTACGACGAAATGCACAAGGTGTTTGAGGAATGGAACAAAGGGGAGCTGGAAAGCTATCTTATTGAAATAACAAGGGACATCCTTGCCTTTAACGATGTCGACGGCACCCCCCTTGCCGAAAAAATCCTTGACACCGCCGGCCAAAAGGGAACCGGCAAATGGACCGCCATTGCCGCCCTTGACGAGGGAATTCCCCTTACGTTAATAGGTGAAGCGGTGTTTTCCCGCTGCCTTTCGGCAATGAAAGACGAAAGAGTATATGCCTCAAAGGTTTTAGGGGAGAATGTTGTAAAACTAGACCTTACCCCCGAACAAAAAAATCAGGCTGTCGAAAACATTAGGCAGGCTCTCCTAGCATCCAAGATAATTTCCTACACCCAAGGGTATATGCTAATGAAAGCCGCTGCCAAAACCTACGGCTGGAACCTAAACTACGGCGGTATTGCCCTTATGTGGCGGGGCGGCTGTATAATAAGGTCGGTGTTCTTGGGCAAAATCAAAGAAGCCTTTGATAAGAATTCTAACCTTGAAAACCTCCTTCTTGACGATTACTTTACTAATAAAATCAAAGCCCTAACCGGCGGATGGCGTGAAACGGTGGTTATGGCTATCAAAGTGGGTATTCCCGTTCCGGCCTTGTCCTCAGCACTGAGTTGGTATGACGGCTATAAATGCGAAAGACTGCCGGCTAACCTGCTGCAGGCCCAAAGGGACTATTTCGGTGCCCATACCTATGAAAGAACCGATAAACCCAGGGGCGAATTCTTCCACACCAACTGGACGGGAGAAGGCGGCGACACCGCCTCCACCGTCTATAACGTATAGGAGAAAAGGAATATGAAAATAAGGGAAAACTGCAAATACGCCATTGCCGTCCCCACCAGCATGGGGGTTAGAATTACTCCCCCCGACGGTCAGCCCGTCCATTCCTCAAATATGTTTCTTATGCAGGCCACCTCCGCCGAAACCAACGTGGCGTCGGTTGCCTCCTATCTCGGCCTTCCCGTTAAGGTGCTTACCACCTTTGTAAAAGATTCCCCCATTGCCGCCTTTATCAAGGCAAATCTCCGTTCCCGGGGTATGGATTATGAGGGCAAAGAGGTGGAGCAGGGCGGCCCCTGGGGCTATCGCCATCAGTTTAACATAGCCGACAGCGGCTACGGCCTGAGGGGACCGAGGGTTTTCAACGACCGGGCCGGCGAGGTGGGTAAAACCCTAAACATAAACGACTTTGACACCGACCGTATTTTCGGCCAGGAAGGGGTGGCAATCCTTCATATGTCGGGGCTAATTGCCGCATTGTCCCCCCAGACGGGCGAATTTTGCGTTGCTCTTGCCAAGGCCGCCAAGAAATACGGCACCATAATATCTTTTGACCTAAACTACCGGGAATCTTTCTGGAAAGGCAGGAAAGAGGAGCTTAAAAAAATGTTTTTCGAAATCGCCTCCAACGCCGACATTCTGGTGGGAAATGAAGAGGATTTTCAGCTTTGCTTCGGAATTTCCGGCCCGGAAGCGGGGGGAAAAGACATTTCCGCCAAAATGGAATCCTTTAAGGACCTTATAAACGAGGCCCAAAAAACCTTCCCCAATGCGTCGGTTTTTGCAACCACACTGCGTGAAGTCAGGTCGGCCAACTGCCACCTGTGGGGAGGTATACTAAAAGCCGACGGTAAATGGTATGAGGCCGAACCCAAAGAAATAACCGTCCTTGACCGCATAGGCGGAGGCGACGGCTTTGTGGGTGGTCTGCTTTACGGTGCAGCCAAGGGCTGGGACTGGGAAAAATGCCTTCAGTTCGGCTGGGCGTCGGGGGTGCTTGCAACCACCTTCCTTACCGACTATGCCCAACCCGCCGACGAAGACCAGATCTGGTCTATCTGGAAAGGCAACGCCAGGGTAAAAAGATAAATACAGGGCGGAGAAATCCGCCCGTTTTTATTGTAGATACCGTTTTTTTATAGGTAGAATAAACAGTAATAAAAAAGCCTTCCCCTTGAGAGGAAGGCTAAAGGATGAGAGGTAGTGTTGTAAGCAGGTAAAAACAAGAAAAGATGATATATTCAATTCAGAATTATATATCTGCATCTTTATAATAAATTTCGGTATATTTCAAAACTCCGTTAATTCGTTCCGATTTCATAAGGGAAATGCGGTTGACAGTCATGGAAGCGGGCATTGCTTCCACAGGCTCTTTATCCCTTAAAATTACCTGTCTTGCAAGGGTTATATGGGGAACAAAGGGCTGGTTTTCAATATTAAATCCGATATTCCTAAGCCTGTCGGAAATATCCTTTGCCACACCCTCAAGGCTGCCTGCCAAAACCGAAATATAATGAATATCCCCGCCATAACGCCTGAAAAACCCCGGCTTGCCGAGGGTAATTTCAAGTGGCGAAAAAGAAATGCCGTCCAAAACACCTTTAATATCTTTTAACCTGTCGGTTTCACCAATAAAAACAAGGGTTAAATGGAAGTTTTCTTTTCTTGTAAAAACTCCCTCCTTGCTTTTTGCCTTTAAATTATCGCATGCTTTGCATAAAGCGTCAATAATATCATTGTTTAAATTTACTGCCACAAACAATCTTAAAACCTGGCTTTTAATAAAAATCACCCCGCAGTTTTTATTATGTGTTAAACGGTTATCAAAGTCAATTCTTTTTCTTGCATTTTTTGTGCTATGGTGGTAAAATAATACAAAAAAACGGTGATGGTATGATAATAAATTTTTCTGAAATCGAAGAAAAGGAAATTCCCAACTTTCGCGGCGGCGAAAAGGCCTATAATGTTAAAATGTTTGACGACGGCAACACCAAAATAATGTCCGGCCGCCTTGTGCCGGGGGCGTCTATCGGCCTTCACACCCACGAAACCAACTGCGAAGTAATATTTATTTTAAGCGGAAAGGGAAAAGCAATATACAACGGCAAAACCGAGGAGGTTTATCCGGGCATCTGCCACTACTGCCCCAGGGGACAGTCCCATTCCCTGATTAACGACAGCGACCAAGACCTAGTGTTTTATGCTACAGTATGTTAATGAAAGACGATTTGTATATAACCGGAATATACCTTGACGGGGATATACCAAAGGGCGACTATGTTTCATCCCTTCCGGTGGTAAAGCACTTAAACAACCTTAAAATTAATAAAAAGGTTACCTTTTTTGTGGGTGAAAACGGTTCGGGAAAATCCACCCTGCTTGAGGCGGTTGCCATAAATTTCGGCTTCAATCCTGAGGGCGGGTCAAAAAACTTTAACTTTGCCACCCGGCAGACCCATTCCGACCTTTATAAATACATTACCCTTAGCAAGGGTATAAAAAAACCAAAGGACGGGTTTTTCCTTAGAGCCGAAAGCCTTTATAACGTGGCCACGAATATTGACATAATGGATTCCGAGCCGTCATTTGATTCAAAGGTTATCGAAGGCTACGGCGGAAAATCCCTGCATAACCAGTCCCACGGGGAGGGGTTTTGGACAATTATCCAAAACCGGTTTTTCGGCAACGGCCTTTATATTCTTGACGAGCCCGAAGCCGCCCTTTCACCCATAAGGCAGCTTTCATTTCTTTCAAGAATAAACGAGCTGGTTTTACAAAATTCCCAATTTATAATCGCCACCCACTCACCCATAATAATGGCATATCCTGATGCCGACATCTACTGCCTTACAGACGAGGGAATAAAGCATACATCCTATAAAGAAACCGAGCATTATAAAGTAACAAAGGAATTCATAAACTCCCCGGAAAGGATGTTTAAACATCTCTTTTCCAAAGAAGAAGGAGAATAAATGGAACTTATTGCAATCAACAAGCGGAAAAACGAAAAATGGCAGTCTATCGAGGCGGTAAAGGCTTATTACAACTCGTTAAAGCTTGTCCGCCTTTACAAAGCGGTATTCACCGTCGCCGACATAGTCCTTGCCGCGCTGTTAATTTACAAGCTGGCATCCGGCGACCACACCAACCTTACCCTAATTTCCGCACTTTTTGCATCTTCTGCGGTGTTTACGGTGTGGATTTATGTCAAACCTATTATCGACGGCAACCGGATGTTTCTTGAATCGGTGCTGGCCAACGGCGAAGGGCATATATCCGAATCCCGCATCTATACCGACCGGATAGAGTATTACTCGGAAGACAGCGAAAAATGCTCATCCATTTCCCTCGACCGGGTGTATAACGTGTTTGAAACCAAAAATTTATACGAAATCCAGCTTATCGACGACGACGGCAATATGATAGGGCACATGTTATTAAAATCCGGCTTTGTCATGGGCAGCTTTGAGGATGTGAAAAAGCTTATTCCCCCAGGTCAGAGAACACTCCCCAACAAATAAACCAAAAGCGCCGTAAAATAAGCAAAGACAAATTGAAAAACCCCAACGGAAAGCATAAATAAAGTGCTTTTCGTTTCTTTTTTTATGCTTTCAAGGGCGGCGACACAGGGGGTGTAAAACAGCACAAAGGTCATAAAGGATACCGCCGAAAGGGGGGTGAATAAAGCTGTTATTTTGTCCCCGCAGGTAAGAATAAGAGCCCCTGCCGCCGCCTCCTTGGCGGCAAGTCCGGCAATAATGGCCAGCACCGCCTGCCAGAAGCCAAATCCCAACGGGGAAAATGCCGGCGATACGGCTCTGCATACCACCCCGAGCATACTGCTTTCACTGTCGCATGGGGAGAGGGAAAAGTCATAGGAGCCGAAAAACCAAAGTAAAACCGAGGTTAGCAGTATTACCGTTGCTGCCTTTTTAATAAACTCCTTGGATTTTTCAATCATTAATCTTACTGTATTTTTTACCGACGGAAAACGGTATGGGGGAAGCTCCATTATAAACAACGGGGGCTTTTTTTTGGAAATTAGATTTAGCACAAAAGCGTATATAACACCGAATAGAATTCCTGTAAGATACAGCGTTGTTACCGCAAGATAGGTGTGCCGTGGGAAGAAAACACTTGACAGAAGAAGATATACCGGAATTTTCGCCGGGCAGGACATAAAGGGCAATAGCCTTATAACCCGTTTCTTTTCGTTTTCAAACCCCAAAGGCCTTGTTGCCATCACTGCCGGCACGGTGCAGCCGAACCCTAAAATAAGCGGCACCGCTGCCCGCCCCGAAAGACCGGCAGACACAAACAGCCTGTCGGCAATAAAGGCCACCCTTGCCATATAGCCGGTGTCCTCAAGGAGGGATAAAAACAAAAACAGCAAGCATATAACCGGCAGAAAGGTTAACACACTCCCCACCCCGGCAATAATTCCGTTGCATATTAAGCCCTTTAACACCCCGGGGACATTTAAATCAGTAAGTAGATCATAGGTGTGTTTTCCAAGATTATCAAAGGCGGTTTTGGCTAAATCCGAAAGCGTTGGTCCCAACAGACCGAAGATTATGTAAAAACCCGTTGCCATTATGGCCGCAAAGCAAATAAGGGCGGTATATCTTCCGGCTAAAATTTTATCAGCCTTTAGATGGGTTAAATTTTCCTTCCGCCGTTTATAAACTCTTTTGACAATATAATCAGTCCTTTTTGGCGATAAATTGTCCATAGAGGGGGTTTTGGCATTTAAAACGGCCGAAATAAGCCTTTCCTTTCCCTCACCGGTTTTGGCCGATACCGGAACAGCCTCTACCCCCATCAAAGCTGATAAAAGCCTAAAGTCAATGTCTATGCCCTTTTTCTTAACCTCGTCCATAAAATTGACCGCCAATACCATTCTCTTGCCCAATGCAGCCAAGGAAGACGCAAGGACAAGCCCCGGGCGGAGATTGTTGCCATCTATGACGGCTATAATAACGTCAAAGGATTTTTCCCTTAAATAGTCGCAGGCTGCTTTTTCGTCCAGGGACAAGGGGTTAAGGGAGTAAATGCCTGGAATATCGGTAAGATAAATATCTTCCCTCCCCTTAACCTTACCCGTTTTAACTTCAACGGTTACCCCCGGCAGGTTGCCGGTATGGTAGTTAAGCCCGGTAAGCAGATTAAACAGGGTGGTTTTACCGCAGTTGGCGTTCCCCGCAAGGCAGATGTTTTTCCTGTCTGTTGCCGCCATTTTTATTACCTCCAATGATCAAATCCCTTTGATTTTATTATTCCAAGGTTAATAAAATGACGGTTTTATTGACAAAAGCGCCGTTTGGTGCTATTATGTAAAACACGATACTCGCATTTAGCATTAGTTCCCAAACAGGCAAAAGCATTGTTCTTAATAATAGAAGGCATGGTAAAGAAATGGATAAAACCGCAAAGACAAAAATAAAAGAATATGTCGCCCTAATCCGTCAATGGGCAAAGGCGTTTGTTAACTGGTGCGACAGCCATCCGTTTATTTTCATTACCCTTCTTTCGCTGGTGATGACCTTCGTGGTGGAGGCATTCACCCGGCGTTCCTTATGGGAAGGCATTAAGTTTCTTATAACATATCCTCATTTCTTTCTGTTAAACGCCCTTATATTGTTTTTCCTGTATTCCCTGTCCCTCCTTTTTAAAAGGAGATACTCCCTTATATTTATTTTTTCTGTTATCTGGCTGGGGCTTGCGGTGGCAAACTATATAACCACCAAATACCGGGTAACACCAATATCCTTAAGCGACATACTCATACTCCCGTCGGTGCTTTCCATAATAGACATTTACCTTTCGGTGTTCCAGCTTGTGGTTATCGGCATATTGATTGCCATCGGAATAAGCATAGTGGTTTTAGCAATAATAAGGCAAAAAAGGCGTCCGGTGTCCTGGCTTAAAACAAGCATAGTGGCGGCCGTTTCGACGGTTCTGACGGTAAGCTTGCTTGTTTTTTCAACATATTCCAAAGCTATTGCCAACGACTATTCCTTTATAGGCAACGGCTACGACAAATACGGATTTATTTACTCGTTTTGCCTTTCGGCCATAGACCGGGGAATAAAGAAGCCCGACACCTATTCCGAGGAATACATGAAGGCCATAATGACCGAGGTCAACGATATAAAAACCAAGCAGGCAAAGGCCGAGGTTAACGTTATTTTCCTCCAGCTTGAATCCTTCTTTGACGTTAACCGCCTGATAAACATAAAATTTTCCCAGGATCCCGTTCCAAACTGGACCTACCTACGGCAAAACTACCCCTCTGCCTTACTTAACGTTCCGGCAATTGGTGCTGGTACGGCTAACACCGAATTTGAGGTGTTAACCCAGATGAACGTTAAATTTTTCGGTATAGGCGAAACCCCCTATAAGTCGATAATGCAGGACACCACCTGTGAAACCATAAATTACGACTTAAAGGAGCTAGGCTACGCCTGCCACGCCATCCATAACCATCAGGGCACCTTTTACGACCGGAACAAAGTGTATGCCGACCTGGGCTTTGACACCTTCACCCCCCTTGAGTATATGAACGACGTGGAGGTCAACCCCCTCGGCTGGGCAAAGGACTATGTTTTGACAGGGGAAATATTAAAAGCCCTCGATTCCACCAAAGGCCTCGACTTTGTGTTTGCCATATCGGTGCAGGCCCACGGCAAATATCCCGAGGATGTGGTGGATGAAGATCAAATAATAACCATTGAATCGGGTGTGGACGAAAAGCATACGGAGTTTGAGTATTATGTAAACCAGATTCACGAAACCGACGATTTCATCGGCCGCCTTATCGCCGCCCTTTCGGACTATGACGAAAAGGTTGTTCTTGTAATGTACGGCGACCATTTTCCGGGATTACCCATAACCGACGATGATATGACAAAGGGAAACCGGTTCCAGACCGAATATGTAATCTGGTCCAACTTTAATTTCAAGCCCAAGGCAAAGGATATAAGCACCTTCCAGCTTGCCTCAAGAGTAATGTCGGCTTTGGGTTACAACAACGGATTTTTGACAAAATACCATCAAAACAACTCCGAACGTGACGACTACCTTGACGTGTTGTATTCTATTCAGTATGACACCCTGTACGGCAATCAGTATGTATATAACGGCGAAAACCCCTATAAATCCACTAAACTGAACATGGGCACTAAGAAGATTTATGTGTCCAAGGTAGAGGCTATCGGCGACGCCGTATTTATCACCGGCAGCGGCTTTACCGAATGGAGCAGGGTTAAGGTAAACGGGGAATATGTAAACACTATGTTTATAAACAGCTCTACGCTTTTAATCCTTACCGACGACCTTACCCCCGACTACACCATAACCGTAGCCCAGGTGGCCCAAAACGAAACGGTGCTTGGCGAAACCGAGCCGTTTAAGGGTTCAAGAAATTAAGCATTCAAAACCAGACGGGCGGATTACCTCCGCCCGCTTTTTATGTTAAATGAAAAAGGTTAATTGCCCCTTTCAAACACAAAAAAAGAGCCGTCAAGGCTCTTTTTTATTTAAAAGGCTCTATAATAAATGTTGGGGTAAGGGAAAATAATCTACAAAACAGAAACAAAAAAAGTAGAGCATATTTTTGACGAATCCGTTAAAATGGGAATTGCACAACACCATGAAACGGAGACGAAAATATGCCCTGCAATGATAATAGCACAAAACTTATTGATTTAAAAGATGTAATTGTAAAAAATGTAGTTCAAAAAGCACAAATTACAGAAATTCACATCGAGCTTACTCAAAAAGAACACCGCTGTCCTTGTTGCGGCGCCGCAACAAGGACAGTGCATGACTACCGTATCCAGCATATCAAGGATATACCTATCCTGGGTAAGAATGTCGAACTCATATTAAGAAAACGGAGATACCGCTGCCAATGCGGCAAAAACGCTTTTTCGAGGAAAACAGCTTCCTTCCAAGATACTTCCGCATGACCAACCGCCTTTCCGCTTTCATCATCAACAAGCTGGCAGGCGTCTCCTCCTTCACAAGCGTAGCCAAAGAGGTTGCGCTCTCCGTCTCCACAGTAATACGGGTGTTTAACCTTGTAAACTACCCCTCGGGAACCCTCCCCCAGGCAATAGGAATTGATGAATTCAAGGGGAATACGGGAAAAGATAAATATCAATGTATTATTACAGACCTTAACAATAACAGGGTAATAGATATCCTCGAAACAAGGTATAAACAAGATTTATTCAGCTATTTCAAGCACTTTGACAGATCGAAAACGGCATATTTCGTAAGCGATATGTGGGAAACCTACAGGGACGTTTCGAATACATACTTTAAGAAAGCCACCTATGTTATCGATAAATATCATTACGCAAGGCAGGTGTTCTGGGCGTTCGAGTCTGTACGCAAGGAGGAACAAAAGAAACATATCAAGGAAACCCGTCTTGCTTTCAAGCACTCAAAGGGTATTCTTTACAAGCGTTATGATAAGTTGACACCTGATGAAAAGATAAGGGTTGACACAATTCTGTACATCGGCTCCGACCTGCTGGAAGCGCATTAATATGAAGGAGCAGTTCTTAAAGCTTTGCGGCTTAAGGGATCCGGATATCAAGAAAGAAGCCCTGAAAGAGTGGATTACAATGGCTCGGGAATCGCACATACAACGGTTCAGGGATTGTGGCGAAACCTTTTCCCGTTGGTTTGAGGGGATTGTCAACTCTTTCTACTGTTCATATTCGAATGCTTTTACAGAAGGTTGCAACAACAAGATCAAAGTGCTGAAAAGAAACGCTTACGGATATCGTAATTTTAATAGATTCCGAAACCGCATTCTTCATATGTTTTCTAATCAAAACAAAATTCAGGCAGCGACCTGACAGCCGTTACCTGAATTCCTTTTTACGGGTTCACCCCAACTATTGACAAAGAGCCATTTAAACTTATTCAATCACATACCGCCAAAGCCGGTTTCTGTCACTTTCTTTGGCATAATCAATGCCTATCCGCTTTGACAGCGAGATTTTCGGCCTTATTCCCCAATCCTCTATCCAAATTATGCCGCTGTCGGTAAGGGATATACCGTTTAGGGCGGTGGTAATGCCAAGGGCTTTTGTCAGCCGGCCGGGGCCGGGTTCCCCCTCCACACCGCGGATAAGCACCGCCTCGGGGTGTCCCGCTTTACCTGTTACCACATTAAGCAGGGAATGTATGCCGTAGCACAAATAAATATAGGCAATACCCCCATCCTCAAACAAGGTTTTGGTGCGGGGTGTAAGTCCCTTTGATGCATGGCAGGCGGTATCCTCTCTGCCGTAATAACACTCGGTTTCGGTTATCATGCGTTTTACAACCCACCCGTCTTTTGCAACGCAAAGGTATTTTCCCACCAGATCGGGGGCAAGGATGGTGGCAGGCAGGGTATAATAATTTTTTGTCAGCTTAATGCCTTCCATTATGTTACTTTGCGGCTTCAAGCTTGAAGGTAAGTTCGTGATAATCACCGCCGCCGGTACGGTTTATGCGGTAAATCTTAATGGTTACCTGTTCGCCGGCGGAGTGTTTGGAAAGCTCGGTCGCCAGCTGGCTGTAATTCTTGATTCTGACACCGTTAAACTCGGTTATAATGTCATAAATCTCAAGGCCGGCCTTGTAAATGGCGGTGCTGCGGGGAACCTCTATAACCAGCACCCCTTCGGGAATATTATCGGGAAGGTCATATTCACGCCTTACGGCAGGATCGGTAACTGAGGCGGTGGACACCGTAATGTTAAGCTTTGCGGTGGCCTTAACCAGACCGGTGTCGTCCCTCACTTCACCGTAATCGATAAGGTTGTTTATAACCACCACGGCATAGGACATGGGAATGGCAAATCCGAGTCCCTCATAATCGTCCATAAGCTTAAGGGTGTTTATGCCTATAACCTGGCCATACATGTTTATAAGCGGTCCGCCGGAGTTGCCGCGGTTTATGGAGGAGTTGGTTTGGAGCAGCTTCATTGTCTTTATGACGGTGCCGTAGTCGTTGGTAAGCTCAATGTTCCTGTCCACGCCGGATATTACCCCGTTGGTAAGGGTGCCCGCAAGAGACAAATCATAGGGAGTGCCTATGGCTATAACGTGTTCTCCCACCTTAACCTGGGAGGAATCCCCAAGCTCTATGGCCACAAGGCCTTCGGCCTCTATTTTTAACACGGCAATGTCGGTAAGGCTGTCGCCCCCCACCAAAGTGGCGTCATAGGTGGTGCCGTCATAAAATTTAACCTGAATTGTGCCTTTATTATCCTCCACAACGTGGTAGTTGGTAACAATATAGCCTTCTTCGGCGTCAACCACAAATCCGCTGCCAAGGGTATACCCCCCGCCAAGGGGTATGTAGATTGAGCAGCAGGAGGGGGAAACCTTTTCATACAGTTCGGTTAAAGAGGGAATCTCGTCGTTCGGTACAGGTTTGATTCTAATGTTCCCCGAATTCCTATAACCGTTTTCCGTTTCGGACTGGTTTCCGCTTGCAGTGCCTGATGTTTCGGAATATTCCGAATTATTTCCGGCATTATCGCCCCTTAAAGAAATTACCGCAGCCGAAAGGCCGATAACCGACAAAACCAACGCCACAACCACCGTTATGGCAAGGACACGCAGGGCATTTTTCTTTTTGCGGCGGGCAAACTTTTCCCCGTCCCATATATAGGCGTAGTGTTTCGGAGGTTCAAATGCCTTCTTTTCGTTTATCTGTTCATTTTGTTCAAAGTTGTTGTTTTCGTCCATATAATTCACCCTTTCTGTTTGTCTGGTAAAATAATAACCCGAAATCCTTAAAACATACTTAAACAGGCAGGGTAAAGGTAAATTCGGTGTATTCCCCCTGTTTTGACTGGACGGTTATTTCACCGTTGTGCATATTCACATTGGTTTTGGCTATATACAGCCCCAGCCCGGTTCCGGTTTTGTCAAGCCCCCTTGACCGGTCGGACTTGTAAAACCTGTCGAAAACGTGGGGCAGTTCGTCGGCGGGTATGCCTTCGCCGGTGTTCCTGATTGAAATACGGGCTTTTTTGTTTTTAAGCTCAATGCTTACGGTCAGCTTTCCGCCTTTGTTTACAAATTTAACCGCGTTGTCCATAAGATTATACAGCACCTGATGAATGGCGTCGGTGTCGGCATGGACGGTTATATCCTCCGGGCTGTTGAATTCAACCTCAAGATTTTTTTCGTCAATCCGCTTTTCAAAGGTTAAAAGCACCTGCCGGGCTTTTTCCGAAACGTTGAAATAGGTCAGGTTAAGCTTTCTTTCCCCAGACTGCATACGGGAAATTTCAAGCAGCGAGTTTACCAGCCTTGTAAGCCTTCTAACTTCAGATGATATTATGCCCAGATAATAATCCTGCTTTTCGGCGGGAATGGTGCCGTCCCGTATTCCGTCCACAAACCCCTGAATAACCGTCATCGGTGTTTTAAGGTCGTGGCTTACCGAGCCGAGGAAGGAATTGCGCAGTTCCTCATTCTTTTCAAGAACCGTGGCCATGTTGTTGAAAGCGTTGGCCAGCTCGGCCACCTCGTCGTTGCCGGTGACATACACCCGCTTTTTAAAGTCCCCCTTGGCAAAGGCCTTGGCCGCCTCGCTTAACTTTTTAAGGGGATCCACTATCCGCTGGAAAAGTATAAACACGGTAATGCAGGAGGCAAGGAGTATCCATATCGAGGCCACAAGTATCGTCCTTATCATGGGGCCGGAAAGGGAGGTGTCAAGGTTGGTAAGAGAGGAAATTATAACAATTCCCCCCTTATCCTCCGAAAGGCGGAAGGTTCTAAAAATATTATAATGCTTTTGGCTGAAAATATTATTTATCCGGCTTATGGCATAGGAGTTGGGGTTTGACTTGATATTTTCAATGGTCTGCCCGTCAAGAATAGCGCTGCCGGCGGTAAAGTCGGTATCGTTGGTAACAAGCAGAACCCCGTCGTTGTCGATTATATATACAAAAGTATCGGAAATTCCGGCAATCGACTTAATGTCGTTGGCAAAGGATTCGGTAATGCCGTCACCGTTGGAATAATGAAAATATGTTTCGGTGGCCACCAGCACGCTGTCGGCGGTTTTTTCCATAAGATTAGCCTTGGTGTCCGCCGAATATCCGGCAAGCATGGTGGATATGGTCAGCACCAGCAAGGCTATGGAAAAAGCCATAAGGAGGGTTATAAAGGCAATATACCTTGAAAATACACTTTTAAACATAAAAACACCTCCATGCTACCGATTATACTATCGGCTGCATAAAAAATCAACATAAAATTACCTTTCGCTGTATAATCCTTTCCCGGCTTTCCCATTATTCAAAAAAGCATTGATTTTTTACGCTATCCATTATATAATAACTTATTGTCCGGTGTTTCGGACTGTTTTTGCCGCAAAATAAAATTGGAGTTATAATCATGCTCGAAAAAAGGGCTTATACCGAATATAAAAAATTATGCATCGAAAAGCTTTATTCAAATCTTAATCCGATGCAAAAAAAAGCCGTAACCACCGTTAAGGGACCGCTGCTTGTCCTTGCCGGGGCAGGAAGCGGCAAAACCACGGTTTTAGTTAACCGTATATACCACATAATAAACTTCGGCGACCTGGAGGACGACTTCTTTGTTCCCGAAAACGCAGATATTATTCTGGAAAAAATGAAAAAAGCCATTAACGGCACAAAAAGTGAACTGGAAGAGGTATTAAAAGCCGCAGCCAACCAGCCGGCTCTTCCCGAAAGCGTCCTTTGCATCACCTTTACCAACAAAGCTGCGGAGGAATTTAAGCACCGCCTGTCGGTTATGATGGGCGACAAGGCTAAGTCTATCTGGGCGGGAACATTTCACTCCATCTGCGTCAGAATTCTTCGCAAGCATATAGGTCTTTTGGGCTTTTCCAACGACTTTACCATCTACGACGCCGACGATTCCAAAAAGCTTATATCAAGAATTTTAAAAGACAATAAAATCGACGAAAAATATCTTTCCGCCAAAGTGGTGGCCAACGCCATCTCAAACTATAAAGAAAACCGCATTATGCCTTCGGATGTGGAATATAACAACCACGATATGCGGACAAAGCATATAGCCGAAATTTATTCCCAATACCAAAAGGCGCTAAAAACCGCAAACGCCCTGGACTTTGATGATATTATTTTATATACCCTTGTTTTGTTTGAAGAATTCCCGGAAGTGTTAAATACCTACCGGCGCAAATTTGAATATATACTTGTAGACGAATACCAGGACACCAACCCCTCCCAGAACGACCTTGTAATTTTATTGGGGCAGGGCAAGGGAAATGTCTGCGTGGTGGGGGACGACGACCAGTCGATATACTCCTTCAGGGGTGCGACGGTGGAAAACATTCTCAACTTCGACTCCTCCTTCCCCCGGGCGCAGGTTATAAAGCTGGAGCAAAACTACCGTTCCACCAAAACCATTCTTGACGCCGCCAATGCGGTTATTTCCAACAATAAGGGGCGTAAGGGAAAAAACCTCTGGTCCGCCGGGAGCAACGGTGAAAAAATAACCCTCCGCAGCCTTTATACCCAAAACGAAGAGGCCGAATACATAAGCGGCGAAATTATTAAGCTGAAAGCCTACGGAACCTCATTAAGAAATATTGCGGTGCTGTATAGGGTAAACGCCATATCCAACGCCCTTGAAATGGCTTTGAGAAGAAACGGCATTCCCTATAAGGTATTCGGCGGGACAAGCTTTCTTGACAGAAAAGAAATAAAAGATATTGTCGCCTACCTTTCGGTTATTTTAAACCCCAGCGACGATATAAGACTAAGGCGTATAATCAATGTCCCCAAGCGGCAGATAGGCGATGCCACGGTGGAAACCCTTTCGCAAATAGCCTCCCGTGAAGGGGTGTCAATGCTTCAAATTGCAAAAAACGCCTTAAAATACCCCGAACTGGCACGGGTTTACCCCAGGCTTGAAAAATTTTATTCCCTTATAGCGGATCTCAGGGATTTTGCCGCCAATAACAGCGTTTCGGACCTTATTAACGAGGTTATAGCCAAAACCGGCTACGAAGAGGAGCTTATTGCCGAAGGGGAAAAAGACCGGGTTGAAATTGTCCGGGAATTTGCCTCAAACGGCGTGGAATATGAAAACCGGGCGGAAAACCCCACATTACAGGGATTTCTTGAAGAAATCGCCCTTTATTCCGATACCGACGAATATGACGAAAACAGCGACCTGGTGTCCCTTATGACCGTCCATTCGGCAAAGGGGCTGGAATTCCCCGTGGTGTTTATCGCCGGATTTGAAGAAGGGGTGTTCCCCTCGGCCATGTCGATTCAGGAAGGCAATATAGAAGAAGAACGCCGTCTTTGCTACGTGGCAATAACTCGGGCAAAGGAAAAGCTGTATTTAACCCATACCCAAAGCCGCACCCTTTACGGCTTTACCTCCGCCTCCCGGCCCTCGTCATTTTTAGAGGAGATTCCCGAAAATCTTATCCAAACCGTTGAAAAACCAAAGGCAAGACGCCTTGACCAACCAGCCGAAAAACCCAAAAGGAAAGAGGAAAATCCCTTTTACACCGCACCCAAAACTACACCCCAGAAATCGGCTGCCTTTGGTCCCGGGGACAGGGTGGAGCATAAATTTTTCGGTAAAGGCACCGTAAAATCCTATGAGGCCATGGGAAGCGATGCCTTAATAGAAGTAGAATTTGACAACGGACAAACTAAAAAGCTTATGGCATCCTTTGCAAAGCTTGTTAAAATATAAATCAAAAGGAAGGTGTTGCCGGCCATTTAGTCCCGGCCGGCGGTAACATGGCAGAAATTAAAGCGTTTAAGCCCCTCAGATTTACCCGTAAAGCGGGAAGAATTCAAAACAACGTATGCCCCCCCTATGACATAGTATCCGACAGCATGCGCCGGGAACTGTGCGAAAAATCCCCCTACAACCTTATCCGCCTTGAGCTTCCCCAGGGGGATGACAACACCAAGTATAAAGAGGCAAAGCGGCTTCTTGACGAATTTATCCAAAACGGCATACTGGAAAAGGACAGCCGGGAGGGGATATTCATATATGAGGAGGAATTTGAGTCAAAGGGCAAAACCAAAGTCCTTGACGGCCTTGTCTGCCTTTGCAAAACCTACGACTTTACCGAAAAAGTCGTCCTCCCCCATGAGGAAACCTTGTCAAAGGCCAAAAAGGACCGCTTTGACTTGATGAGCGAAACCTTTTGCAACTTTTCCTCGGTTTACTCTCTTTACAACGACGAAACCGGGCATATTCAAGATATAATTGAAGAATATAAAAAAGACATTCCCCTTGCCGAATTTACCGATTCCGACATGGTAACCCACCGGCTGTGGAAAATCGCCTGCAAGGACACCATTAACGAAATTGTGGAATTTTTCGCCCCCAGGCAGCTTTTCATTGCCGACGGACATCACCGGTTTGAAACCGCCCATAAATTCCACCTTCATTGTGTCGAAAACAATATAAACGCCGACAGCGGATACATTTTAATGACTATGGTGGACATGAACAGCAAAGGCCTGGTTGTCCTCCCCACCCACCGCCTGGTGGTAAACATGGATGTCGATGCCGAAAAGCTGGTAAAAGACGCATCAGGCGACTTTGAAATAAGCTATAATAACGACTTTTCCAAGGTAGAAGAAACCCTTGAAGAGGTAAGCGACAAAAATGCCTTTGCCTTATACACGGGAAACGGCGGATTTTGGCTGTTTGTCCTCAAGGATGAAACATACCCCAAAACCACAGCGGTAAAAGAGCTTGATGTATCGGTGCTCCACGACCTTGTATTGGAAAAGCATCTCGGTATCGACAAGGCCAATATGGCAAGTCAGAAGAATCTTATTTACACCAGAAATATTGACGAGGCAAAGGAATCGGTTGACACCGGCAGGGCAGCCGCCGCCTTTATACTCAACCCCACCAAGGTGGAACAGATTAAAAAAGTGGCCCTTGAGGGGTCAAAGATGCCCCAAAAATCAACCTATTTCTATCCCAAGCTTATAACCGGCCTGCTTATAAACCAGTTCGGTATGTAAACATGAAAGGACATGTTATATGAAAGAGCTTGATAAAAAATATAACCCCTCCCAATTTGAGGATAATATATATTCCTTTTGGAGCGAAAAGGGTTATTTCACCCCGGCAGGGGATAAAACCAAAACCCCCTTTACCATTGTTATTCCTCCCCCAAACGTAACCGGGCAGCTTCATATGGGCCACGCCCTTGACGAAACGTTACAGGACATCCTTATCCGCTTTAAGCGGATGCAAGGCTTTGACACCCTTTGGGTGCCGGGAACCGACCACGCCGGCATTGCCACCCAGATAAAGGTGGAGGAAAACATAAGAAAAACCGAGGGCAAAACCAAATACGACCTTGGCCGTGAGGAATTTTTAAACCGGGTTTGGGACTGGAAAAACAAATACGGTTCAAGAATAATAAGCCAGCTTAAAAAATTAGGCTCATCCTGCGACTGGACAAGGGAGCGGTTTACCATGGACGAGGGCTGCTCCAAAGCGGTTTTGGAAAACTTCGTAAGCCTCTACGAAAAGGGGCTTATATACCGGGGCCACCGTATAATAAACTGGTGCCCCGACTGCACCACCGCCCTTTCCGATGCCGAGGTGGAGTATGACGAAATGGAAGGCCATTTCTGGCATATCCGCTACCCCGTCAAAGGGGAGGAAGGCTTTGTTGAAATAGCCACCACCCGTCCCGAAACCATGTTAGGTGACACCGCCGTGGCGGTAAACCCCGAGGACGAAAGATATGCCCACCTTATAGGCAAAACCTTAATATTGCCCTTGGTGGGAAGGGAAATCCCCGTTATTGCCGACGAATACGTTGACAAGGATTTCGGCACTGGCTGCGTTAAAATAACCCCCGCCCACGACCCCAACGACTTTGTGGTGGGCGAACGCCACGGTCTTGAGCAGATAGTGGTAATGAACGGCGACGGCACCATAAACGCCCACGGCGGAAAATACGAAGGCCTTGACAGATACGCCGCCCGCAAGGCAATTGTTAAAGACCTTGAAGAGCAGGGTTACCTTGTTAAAGTGGTTAACCACACCCACAACGTGGGCAAATGCTACCGCTGCGGCACGGTTATAGAGCCTTTGACTTCCGACCAGTGGTTTGTCAAAATGGAGCCTTTGGCTAAAAAGGCTATCGAGGTTGTTGAAGACGGCACAATTAAATTTGTCCCCGAAAGGTTTGCAAAAATATACCTTAACTGGATGAAGGGTATAAGGGACTGGTGCATTTCCCGTCAGCTTTGGTGGGGGCATCGAATCCCTGCCTACTACTGCGACTGCTGCGGCAAAATGGTGGTGTCAAAGGAAAAGGTTGAAAAATGCCCCGACTGCGGCGCAATCATGCGTCAGGATGAAGACGTGCTTGACACCTGGTTTTCCTCCGCCTTGTGGCCCTTTTCCACCCTCGGCTGGCCGGAGAAAACAGAAGATCTTAAATTCTACTACCCAACATCCGTTCTTGTAACGGGTTATGATATAATCCCCTTCTGGGTTGCCAGAATGATAACCATGGGCATGGAATGCATGGACGAAAAGCCCTTCTCCACTGTCCTTATCCACGGTCTGGTGCGGGACGCTTTGGGAAGAAAAATGTCCAAATCCCTTGGCAACGGCATAGATCCCCTTGAGGTTATCGAAAAATACGGCGCCGACGCTCTGCGGTTTGCCCTTGCCACCGGCAACTCCCCGGGGAACGACATGAGGTTTTCGGACGAAAAGGTGGAAGCCTCCCGCAACTTTGCAAATAAGATCTGGAACGCCGCAAGGTTTGTGTTAATGAACCTTGAGGGCGAATATTCCACCGACGAAATTGACCTTGCCGGCCTTGAAACCGAGGACAAATGGGTTCTTTCGCTTTACAACACCCTTGTTAAGGAAGTAACCGAAAATCTTGAAAAGTTTGAGCTTGGCATTGCCGTTCAAAAGCTTTATGACTTTATCTGGGACATTTTCTGCGACTGGTATATAGAGCTGGTTAAGTCCCGCCTTTCCCAAAAGACAAGCGAAACGGGCATAACCGCTCAGAAGGTGCTTACCTATGTTTTGTCTAACACCATGAAGCTCCTTCACCCCTTCATGCCCTTTATAACCGAGGTTATCTGGCAGTCACTTCCCCAGAAGGGAGAAAGCATAATGGTTTCCTCCTGGCCTGTGTATGACCAACACCTTGAATTCAAGGCCGACGAAGGAGTTATGGACGAAATTATATCCGCCATCAGAGCGGTGCGTAACTGCCGGGCAGAGCGGAACGTTCCCCCCTCCAAAAAGACAAGGCTTTATATAAAGACCGACAGGGAAGACGTTTTCGGTTCCTCCCCAAGGTATTTCACCTCCCTTGCTTCGGCATCGTCGGTGGAATTTATAAAAGAAGACTTTGTTCTTCCCGACAGTGTTCAGGCAATAACCCACGCCGCCACCATTTATATCCCCTTAGGGGACATGGTGGACACCCAGGCCGAAAAGGCAAGACTGGCCAAAGAGCTTGAAAAGTGCGAAAAAGAAATCGAACTTATAAGATGCAAGCTTGAAAACCAGGAATTTGTAGCCAAGGCCCCCGCCAGAGTGGTGGAAAACGAAAGGGAAAAGCTATCCAAGCAGCTTGCCCTTCAGGAAAGCCTTAACGAAGCTTTAAAAGCATTAGGTTAATATTAAACCCCGCAGGATTATTACTGCGGGGTTTCTCATTTTTGATGGCTGTTTATTATGGGTAGTTTTAAGCCACCGATTATTCAAATATCTCTTTGCAGGCAAAAAGACGCCGGGTCTGCCCCGGCGTCTTTTGAAAGGAAGAATACATGAAAAAACTATATTTATAAATTATTCAGAAAGGACTTCAAACTTGTAACCTACGCCCCAGACGGTTTTAAGGGACCACTTGTCGCTGGCGCCTTCAAGCTTTTCGCGCAGACGCTTAATGTGAACGTCAACGGTTCTGGAGTCGCCGAGGTAGTCAAAGCCCCAAACCTTGTCAAGGAGCTGGTCACGGGTGAACACCCGGTTGTAGTTAGCTGCAAGGAAGTAGATAAGTTCAAGTTCCTTGGGGGGAAGGTCTATAACCTTGCCTTTGATTTTAAGCTCATACTTTTGCAGGGATATTTCTATGTTTTCAAACTTGATAAGTTCGCCGTCAGCGGTGTCATGCTTGGCATAGCGGCGTAAAACGGCTTTAATTCTTGCAAAAACCTCTTTCATGTCAAGGGGTTTAACTATAAAGTCGTCTGCACCCAGTTCAAGGCCTAAAACCTTATCAATGGTTTCGCCCTTGGCGGTAATCATGATAATGGGCTTTGAGGAATGTTCCCTGATTTCCCGGCAGACCTGCCAGCCGTCTTTTTTGGGAAGCATTATGTCCAAAAGCACAAGATCGGGTTCATACATTCTGAAGGCGGTTACCCCCTCAACGCCGTCGGAGGCGGTTTTAACCTCATATCCTTCTTTTTCAAGATACATTCTTAAAAGTTCGCAGATGTTGCTGTCGTCGTCAACGACCAATATTTTCGTCATCATTGTTATAACCTCCATTAAAGTAATTTAAATTTACAATTAATAAATTAACATATGTTTTGCTTTCTGAAACCACTATAACACACATAATACATATTGTCAATACCTTTTTGCAAAAAAGTGTAATTATTATATATTTTTATTAAAATCTAAACCATATAATTTATGTATCAAAGTTATATATTGCAAACATTCGCCGTCCGTTGTATAATATTTAGAATAAAAAGATATATAAGAGGTATAAATATATGAAACTCGGAATCGTAGGACTTCCCAATGTGGGAAAATCCACTCTTTTCAATGCTCTTACCAAAGCAGGGGCCGAGGCGGCCAACTACGCCTTTTGCACCATAAACCCCAACGTGGGTGTGGTTCCCGTCCCCGACCGCCGTCTTGACGAACTTGCTAAAATATATAATCCCGAAAAAATAACCCCCGCCACCGTGGAATTTGTAGATATCGCCGGCCTGGTCAGGGGTGCCTCACAGGGGGAGGGATTGGGCAACAAGTTCCTTTCCCATATAAGGGAAGTGGACGCCATTGTCCATGTGGTGCGCTGCTTTGAGGAAGCAAATATTATCCACGTTGAAAATTCGGTAAACCCCGTCAGAGATGCCGATACGGTCAATACCGAGCTTATTCTATCAGATATGGAAATTCTTGAACGCCGCATAGACAGAACAAAAAAGCTGTTAAAAGGCGACCCCAACGCCAAAGCCGAGCTTGATGTGCTTGAAAAGATAATGGAAAAGCTAAGCGAAGGCGTTTCCGCAAGGGAGGTTAAATTAACCGAGGACGAGGCCAAATACCTAAAAGAAGCCCCCCTGCTTTCTTCCAAACCGGTTATATATGCCGCCAACGTGGACGAGGACAGCCTTAAAAACGGTGTTGAGAAGAATCCCTTTTATGCCGCCATGGCTGAAAGGGCAAGAAAAGAGGGTGCGGAGATTATCGCCGTCTGCGCCCGTATAGAGGCAGAGCTTTCCGAGCTTGACGACGAGGAAAGGCAGCTTTATCTTAGTGAAATTTACGGCGGAATGGGTCTTGAGGACACTGGCTTAAACCGCCTTATAAGGGCATCCTACAAGCTGCTAGGCCTTATTTCCTACCTCACCGCCGGTCCCAAAGAGGTCAGAGCCTGGACAATCCCCGAGGGCACCAAGGCGCCTGCCGCCGCCGGTAAAATCCACACCGACTTTGAGCGGGGCTTTATACGGGCCGAGGTGGTGGCCTATGACGACCTTATCGAAAAGGGAACCTTCAACGCCGCCAAAGAAGCCGGACTTGTCCGCAGCGAAGGCCGAGACTACGTCATGAAAGACGGCGACGTGGTGCTTTTCAGATTTAACGTATAATAATCAGTTAATAATAGATATACCTACTTTACGAAAGGAATAAATAAATGTCTCAAAAATGCAATAACGACTGTTCGGCATGCAAGGCAAACTGCTCAGACCGCAAGGGCCAGCCGACGGTTGAAAAATTAAACGATATGTCCATAGTGAGAAACGTCATTGCCGTGGTGTCGGGCAAAGGAGGAGTGGGCAAATCCCTTGTAACCTCCCTTCTTGCCGTCAACGCCAAGCGGGCGGGCTTTAACTCCGCCATACTTGACGCCGACTTAACCGGCCCGTCCATACCCAAGGCCTTCGGCATTAAAGAAAAGGCGGCCGGCAATGAGTATGGCTTGTTCCCGGCAGTAACCAAGACGGGAATTCAGGTAATGTCTTTAAACCTGCTTTTACAAAACGAAACCGACCCGGTGGTGTGGCGCGGCCCGGTCATCGCCGGCACCGTAAAACAGTTCTGGACTGAGGTTATCTGGAACGACGTTGACTTTATGTATGTGGATATGCCTCCGGGAACCGGGGATGTCCCTCTTACTGTGTTCCAGTCCCTCCCCATTAAGGGCATTGTGGTGGTCACCACCCCTCAGGAGCTGGTCACCATGATTGTGGAAAAGGCCGTCAACATGGCATCCATGATGAATGTCCCCGTTATCGGTTTGGTAGAAAATATGTCCTATTTCGAATGCCCCGACTGCAACGGACGTCACTATATATTCGGCCAAAGCAAGTTAGAGGAAACCGCCGCAAAATACGGCATTCCCGCTATTGCCCGCATTCCCATTAATCCCAAACTTGCCGCCGCCTGCGACAAGGGAGCGATAGAAATGTTTGAAGGAGACTGGCTTGACGAGCTTACGGAAAGTATAATAAGGAGAGGATAATAATGGACATTACCGCATTGTTCAAAATTGGCTACGGTCTGTATGTGCTGACGGCCAAAGAGGGTGAAAAACACAACGGCTGTATAATCAACACCGCCGTTCAGGTTACCGACACCCCCTGCCGGCTTACAATTACCGTCAGTAAAGAAAACCACACCCACGGCATGATCGAAAGGACAGGGGAATTTAACATTTCGGTGCTTACCACCTCGGTCCCCTACCAGATGTTTAAGGATTTCGGTTTCCGCTCGGGAAAAGACACAGACAAATTCGCCGGCAGAACCGACTACGCTTTCAGCCAGAATGGTCTTATCTACATGACCGAACATACCAACGCCTATCTTTCCTGCAAGGTGATATCCACCGTTGACCTTGGCACCCACACCATGTTTGTCGCTGACGTGACAGACGGGGTAAATCTTTCAAAGGAAGAATCGGTAACCTACGCCTATTATCACGCCCATATCAAGCCCAAACCCGTTAACGCCGGGACTAAAAAGGGCTGGCGGTGCACAATCTGCGGATATATCTACGAAGGGGAGGAGCTTCCCCCCGACTATATCTGCCCCATCTGCAAGCACGGCGCCGAGGTATTTGAAAAGCTGTAAAATCCATATAACAAAAGCCGGATAAGCCAAAAAGGTTTATCCGGCATTTTTTATTTTTTCTTTCTTGAAAGCGAATAAATCGAAAGGATGTAGAAAACCGCTCCGCAGACGACAAGGAGTAGAACGCTAACTATCGGGGGGATATCATGGGAACCGACTTTTAATACAATTCCCAGTTCTTCCTTAATCCCTTCAAGCTTGCCTTCCGTATCCGCCGCAAGGGTTTCGGCAAGGGGCTTTTCCATCATAACCTGCCTGAGCAGGGAAACGGAATGGGAAGGGGGGAATATTTTAATTACCCACTGCACCGCATCGGGAAGACTGCCTATAGGTACATAAATACCGGTTAAAAAACCTACCATTGTTCCCACAATGGAACTTGCGGTGGCAAAGGCGTTTTCGCTTGAAAGCAACGTTACCACAAAAAATATTATGGCGGTGTTGCAAAGGTTTGTTAAAACAAGGATTCCAAGGGTTTTTAAAAAAGCGGTTAAACCAAGCACCTCACCGCCTCGGGCGACAATAAATATCTCGGCAAGGGCAAAGGTTATCAGTGTCATTATAAAGCCAATGATAAATGAGGATATAACATATCCGCCGGTAAGCTTTGAACGACTTACAGGGGAGGAGTAAAAATCCTTAAGGGTATTTTTGCTCCTGTCGGCAACCATTATGGCAAAGGCCCCCATGGTGGTGGAGATTATGGTAACTCCCAAAAGGCCTGCCATAATCCATCTGTCCATCATAAATGTAACGTCCATTCCCCCAAAGCCGTCGGAATAGGCGTTGCCTAAAAACAGCACATACACCCCTATGACTATGAACGGGGCAAGCATGGAAAAGAACACCGAGGATCTGTCCCTGAAAAACACAAGCAGGTTTCTTTTTATAATACCCGTCATTCTTCCCTCAGCTCCTTCCCGGTGATATTAATAAAGGCATCGTCCATTGTCCCTGCCGTAACCTCAAAGCCGGTAATATACCCTTCGGCTTCCTTTATGTAGGGCAGGGCGTCCAAAGTGCGTTTTAAATTCACGGTTATACGGTTTCCGTTTTGGGTGTATTCGGCCTTTTTGGCGTCAAGAATAGCCTTTACCTTTTCGGTATCGGTGCAGTTGAACACCACCTTGTCGCTGGCGTATTTTTCCCTAAGCTCGGGCGGAGTGCCTTTGGCCACAACCTTTCCCTTGTCGATAACCGTAACATAGTCGGCGGATGCCGCCTCCTCCATGTAGTGGGTGGTCAAAAACACCGTCATGCCCGCCTCTTTTTGAAGGGAGGTTATGGTTTCCCAAATGTTTTTTCGTGTCTGGGGGTCAAGGCCGGTGGTAGGCTCGTCAAGGAACAATATTTTCGGCTGGTTTACCAGCGCCCGGGCAATGTCGCATCTCCGCCGCTGCCCGCCCGAAAGCTTGCCGTATTTCCGCTTTAACAGTTCATCGGTGCCGGCAAGGCGGGACGCCCTTTTAACCGCTTCATCAAGTTCTTTTCCCTTAAGATCGTAAAGGGATGCCCTGGTGCGTATGTTTTCCTCTACGGTAAGCATTCTATCAAGCAGACCGTCCTGAAAAACCACCCCTATGGTTTTTCGTATGGCGTCGTCGTCTTTACCCAGCTCATGCCCGTCGATAATAACATTACCCCCGTCGGGTTTAAGGTAGGTGCATATAGTGTCAATGGTGGTGGATTTTCCCGAACCGTTGGGGCCGAGAAAAGCAAAAAGCTTCCCCGTTTCAAGGTAAAAGGAAATGCCGTCCACCGCCTTAATTTCGCCGTAATACTTTTTAAGGTCTTCGACTACAAGGATTTTTTCCATCTAATCTTCCTTTATGGCTGATTATATTCTATTGTAATTAAATTTTAATGTAAAGTCAATCACATATTAACATATATTAAATATAAATTAAATTCGAAAGCGTCAGATGATACTGTAATCCCTATGTTACTCAACAAACAAATAAGTGCGGGACGTCAGGTTACCCTTTCGTCCCGCACTTATGTAAGGAGTTTATAATATCGTTGCCGATATCATTAAAAATTAGTTTTGAACATAAAGCTGCTTGTAGGGATTGTGGGAGTTGGGTGTCATTGCCCAAAACTCGCCGGAAATGATTTTATCATAGTCTTCGCCGAAATATTCGCAGTAGTTTCTTATATATTTCGCCGCCTTTTCCATATCCTCATCGCTTGCCTTTGACAGCACCACCTGAGGGGGCACCTCCAGATCGGCGTAATTGCCCCTTAAAAGTATCATTCCTCCGTGCATGCCCGTTCCGGGGAAGTTGCCTATGGACTTGCCGCTTTCACAGCCGATTCCCAGCACGATTATAAGGCCGCCGGCCTGATATTCGCCTAAGAAGGAGCCGCAGGAGCCGCCTATAACCACGGTGGGAAAGAATTCTTTATAGGCTTTCATATGAATCCCAGATCTGTAGCCGGTGTTGCCCTTGACATAAATCTCCCCGCCACGCATGGCGTAGCCCACCGCATCTCCGGCGTTGCCGTGGATGATTATTTTTCCGGCATTCATGGTGTCCCCGGCGGCGTCCTGGGCGTTGCCGTTTATGTTGATTATTGCCCCGTCAAGATAAGCACCCACCGCGTTACCCGCCACGCCGTTAACCGTTATTGTCCTGCCCGAAAGGCCTGCACCGATATAGCGCTGACCGAGGCAGTTGTTTATTTCAATATCCCCTTCTACCGAACGGACAAGGTTGTTCAAGTCCCGGTAGTGTATATTTCCCGCATTTATAACCTGTTGAACCATATCATACCACGCTTTCAAGGCATTTTGTGTGATTTTCCCCTAAGGCGTTAAGGCAGGGGTTTTTAATAAGGGTGTCAAAATCTATTGTGTCAAGGGGAACCTTGTTTCTAATAAGATAGGTGTAAATTCCCGTTTTGGAAGGCTTTCCGATTATTATATAGCCTTTAAGCAGATTATCGCTTGTATAAAATCTGCGGTAAATTCCGTCGCTGCTGTCTTCAACCACATGTCCCAGATAAGATCCGGCGGTGGCGATTTCTATGCCCATAAGGCTTATGGCATTCATGGGCACGGCGTTTTCAAAGTCGGCATTCCCCTCGGCCATATTTATCCCTGCGACTTCGCCCTGCATATAGGCGTTGGGGAGGAGGGCGAGAATTCTTGACTGTCCAAGGCTTATATCAAAGGTTTCGGTGCAGTCGCCGGCGGCGTAGATGTCATCAACTGTGGTTTTCATCTTCTTATCGGTGGCTATCCCCCGGTTTACATTTCCGCCGCATTCGGCCACAAGGGAAGTGTTGGGCTTTACACCCACCGCTAAGACAAGAATGTCAAATTCCACCCTTTTGCCGCTTTTCATAACTGCGGCGTTTTCCTCAAAGACATCAACCGTGTCGCCAAGGAGGAAATTTATACCCTTTCCCTCAAGGTGTTTTCTTACCATAATTGAGGTGTTTTCCTCAAGTATTGACGACAGCACCAGGGGACTTAGGTCGGCCACCGTTATAGAGCCGACACGCTTATGGAGCCCCTCGGCGCATTTAAGACCGATAAGTCCTGCCCCAACGATAAACACCCGGGAATTTTTGTCAACAACCTTTTCAATGCTTAATGCATCGTCAAGAGTCATAAAGGCAAACTTATTTTTTACATTATCAAGGCCGTTAAAGGGGGGAACAAAAGGCCGTGAGCCTGTGGCGACGCAAAGGCGGTCATATTCGAGTTTATTTCCGTCGTCAAGTAATACGGTTTTGCTATCTGTATTTATTTTTACCACGGTTTTTCCCGCCAGAAGGGTGCAGTCGTTTTTTGCGTAAAAATCATCCGGACGGTATTTCATTCTTTCAAGGTCCGTCTTTCCCAAAAGCAAATAAGAAATAAGGGGACGGGAATAGATATGATGGCTTTCGGATGAAATTACAGTAATTTTATTGCTTAAATCCTTATCTATGGTGCGGATTCCCTCCACCACTCCTGCGGCGGCGGAGCCGTTGCCTATAATCACATAATTCATATTAGTCCCTCTCCTCAAACACGATAGCCCCGTTGGGACAGCCTGCCACGCAATAGGGGGAACCGTTGGTGGTTTCAATGCAAAGCTCGCATTTACGCATAAGTCCGTCGTCATCCTTGGTTATGGCGCCGTAGGGGCAGGCAACGATACAGGTGCAGCAGCCTATGCATTTGTCGTAATCAATACGGACAACCCCGTCTTCCTTATGGAGTGCGCCGGATATGCAGCTTTTTACGCACAGCGGCTGTTCGCAATGCCGGCAGTTGAAGGCAAAGGCGTTGGCGTCGGATTCCTCCACCCTTATTCTGGGGCGGACGGGCTTATCTTTAAGGGCGGCCACCATTGTCTTTTCGCCGGAATTGGCAAAGGCGCAGTTGAATTCGCAAAGATGGCAGCCAAGGCACCATTGTTTATTTATAAATATTCTCTTCATGTTATTCCCCCGCATGCTTGATTCCAAGGACAGAAAGTTCCTTTTCGTTAAGCCCTACGCCACGCAGCATAAGGCGGTTGCCTTTAAGGGCTTCTATGGAGTTTATGCCCATGCCCCCCAAAAGCTCTTTAATTTCATGGTCCCAGGCGGTCATAAGGTTAACAAGGCGCTTGTAGCCTATTTCGGGGTTTAATCTTTTTACAAGGGAAGGTTCCTGGGTGGCAATACCCCAGTTGCACCGGCCGCTTTGGCAGTTACGGCAGAGGTGGCAGCCTATGGCGATAAGCGCCGCCGTAGCCACATAGCAGGCATCCGCCCCCAGAGCAATTGCTTTTACCACATCGGCGGCGTTGCGTATGCTGCCGCCCACCACAAGGGAAACGTTGTTTCTTATCCCTTCCTCACGCAGTCTGGTATCCACGCTGGCAAGGGCAAGCTCTATGGGAATGCCCACGCTGTCCCGGGTGCGGGTGGGTGCCGCCCCGGTGCCGCCCCTGAAACCGTCAATGGCTATAATGTCCGCACCGCTGCGGGCAATGCCGGATGCAATGGCGGCAATGTTATGTACCGCCGCCACCTTGACGATAACCGGCTTTTTGTATGCGGTGGCCTCTTTTAATGAACAGACAAGCTGGCGCAGGTCTTCTATTGAATATATATCGTGGTGAGGCGCCGGAGATATGGCGTCGGTGCCCTTGGGTATCATTCTTGTTTGTGAAACGGCGTCGGTTATCTTTGCTCCGGGCAGATGGCCGCCTATGCCGGGCTTTGCACCCTGACCCATTTTAATTTCGACGGCGGCACCTGCTTCAAGGTAGGTCTTGTGAACGCCGAAACGGCCTGATGCCACCTGAACTATGGTGTTTTTGCCGTATTGATAAAAATCCTTATGCAAACCGCCTTCACCGGTGTTGTAGAAGGTGCCCAGCTTGGTGGCGGCTCTGGCAAGACATTCATGGGCGTTGGCACTTATGGAGCCGTAGCTCATTGCCGAAAACATAACCGGCAGTGATAATTCAAGCTGGGGCTCGGTATCGGTGATTATGTTACCGTCCTTGTCCCGTTTTATTTCGTTTGTCTTTTTGCCCAGTATAACCTTGGTTTCCATGGGTTCTCTTAACGGGTCTATGGAGGGGTTGGTTACCTGGGATGCGTTTAAAAGTATCCTGTCCCAGTAAACCGGCAGCGGTTCGGGGCATCCCATGGAGGAAAGGAGAACTGCGGCGGTTTCGGCCTGCTTGTATATTTCCCGTATGGACGATTCGTGCCAGTTGTGGTTTCTGCGGAACTCATTGTAGCTTTCGTGTATCTTTAACGCCCGGGTGGGGCAGAGGGTTACGCAGCGCTGACAGTTGACGCATTTAGACTCGTCAGCCACCATTATTTTATGTTCCTCGTTATAGCTGTGAACCTCGTTGGCGCACTGCCGTTCGCAGACACGGCAGGTTATGCACCGGGTATTGTCCCGGATTACATCGAATATCGGTAGATTATAATTCATTGCCATATTAAATCACCTACTTTTCAAGCCTTGCGATAACCGGCTGTCCGCCCATGGGCGCCCATATTTTGTCCACGTTAGGCTCCATCTGGCGGATGGCGCATTCCTCGCTTGCGGCGTAGAACATGCTTCCTTTTTCGGCCACAACCATTGACCTTAGCTTAAGCCGGTCGTTAAGGGCCATAACCCCTCCCTCAAACCCCAGGAGGATGGAAAAAGGTCCGGTAACAAGCAGGCTTGCGAAATTGGCGCGCAGGTATGTCAGGCGGCGTTTTTCTTCCTCGTCCTTTTTGGAAATGGTGGTCCAGAACGGGGCGGCTATGACATTTGCCGCCTCCTCAAGGGTAAGGCCGCATTTTCTGACAAGATAGTCTATGATATAGGTTATAACTTCGGTATCGGTAAGCAATGTGCATTTATAGCCGAACATTTCCATAAAACGCCGGTTTGCGTCGTAGGAGGAAATTTCGCCGTTGTGCACCACCGAATATTCAAGCAGAGCAAAGGGATGGGCGCCCCCCCACCAGCCGGGAGTGTTGGTGGGATACCTACCGTGGGCGGTCCAGGAATAGCCTTGGTATTCCTCAAGCCGGTAGAAGAAACCCACGTCCTCGGGGAACCCCACCGCCTTGAAAACCCCCATGTTTTTGCCGGAGGAAAAGACGTATGCCCCGTCGAACTTGGTGTTTATCTCCATTACAGCCCTCGCCGTGTATTCCTTTTCGTCAAGCAGGGAGTCGTTTAGCATATTGTGGTCGGGGGTCAGAAAGTACCGCCAGATAAGGGGAGCATCCTTTATTGCGTCGGTGGGTCTGACGGGAATTTTCGACATATTGGCGATTTCGAATTTATTATTAAGATACTTTTCGCATTCTTCCTTTGCCTTCGGGCTGTTGTAAAATATATGAAAAGCATACAGCTCTTTATACTGTGGATAAATGCCGTAGCCGGCAAAGCCACCGCCAAGGCCGTTGGATCTTTCGTGCATTGTGGCCATTGAATTGACAATTACCTCGCCGGAAATATTTCTTCCGTCCTTTGCAAAAATTCCTGAAATGGCGCAACCCGAGGGGATACGGATTTGACCCTCTTTAAGCATAAATAAATCTCCTTACGTTAGAAAATAAAAAAGGCCGGTTTCCACCCTTGGAAACCGGACACCTTTGCCCGTTTGCTACATTATATTGACCGTCTGTTTGTTTGTCAAGAGTAAATTCCAAAAAAATATCTGCATTTGGAAAAATGTTTTTATGCAAAAATCCTAAATATTCATTATATACAGGCTATACGGTGCAATATTTCAAAAAGTCGGTTGCAAAAATGTGTGTTACAAACATACAAAAATTACCCGTTTTTTACCAGACTGATTGTTTGTTTTTGCGAAATTCAAATTTTTTTCAAATCCCCCTTGACAAGCAAAGTGCGACCGAGTATAATTACGGCATCAAAAGGCAAAGGCGCCAATGACGGCGCCTTTGCCTTTTTTTATTTCTAAACCGGAGGAATTATTATGACAAACGTTCCTGAGATTTTCGCAAGTTATGTATTTAACGACGCCGTTATGCGTCAGAGGCTTCCCAAGGATACCTACGAAGCCCTTGTAAAAACAATGAAAGAGGGACAGCGTCTTGACATAAGCGTCGCTAATGTGGTTGCCAACGCCATGAAAAACTGGGCAATAGAAAAGGGCGCCACCCATTACACCCACTGGTTCCAGCCCATGACGGGCATCACCGCCGAAAAGCACGACTCATTTATTTCCCCCACTCCCGACGGACGGGTGATTATGGAGTTTTCGGGCAAGGCGCTGGTTCAGGGCGAACCCGACGCATCCTCCTTCCCCTCTGGCGGCCTTCGTGCCACCTTCGAGGCAAGGGGATATACCGCCTGGGACCCCACCTCCTATGCATTTATTAAAGGAAACACCCTTTGCATACCCACCGCCTTCTGCTCCTACTCGGGCCATGCCCTTGACAAAAAAACCCCCCTTCTCCGCTCCATGCAGGCACTAAACAAGCAGGCATTGCGGATAATGAAGCTGTTCGGCCTGAACGACGTAAAATATGTCCGTCCCAGCGTAGGTCCCGAGCAGGAATATTTCCTTGTTGATAAGGAAATGTATGACAAGAGAAAAGACCTTATATATACCGGGCGCACTTTGTTCGGTGCCAAGTCCCCCAAGGGCCAGGAGATGGAGGACCATTACTTCGGTTCCATCAAACCCCGTGTCGCCGCCTTTATGGAGGAGTTAAACGAGGAACTTTGGAAGCTTGGCATACTTGCCAAAACCGAGCATAACGAGGTTGCTCCCGCCCAGCACGAACTTGCCCCCATCTATACAACATTAAATATTGCTACCGACCATAACCAGCTTACCATGGAAATGCTCCAGCGTGTGGCTAAAAAACACGGCCTTGTATGCCTGCTGCATGAAAAACCCTTTGCCGGGGTTAACGGTTCGGGCAAGCACAACAACTGGTCTTTGGAAACCGATACGGGCATAAACCTTCTTGCCCCCGGGGATACCCCCCATCAGAACGCAAGATTCTTACTGTTCCTTTGCGCCGTGCTCCAGGCGGTTGATGACTATCAGGACCTGCTTCGCCTGTCGGTGGCCACCGCCGGCAACGACCACCGTCTCGGTGCCAATGAAGCTCCCCCCGCTGTGGTTTCGGTATTCTTTGGCGACGAGCTTACCTCCATCCTTGACGCTCTCGAAAAGGATGCACCCTACAACGCTGCCGAAAAGACACTTCTCCGTCTCGGAGTTCATGTTCTCCCCAGGCTTCCCAAGGACACCACCGACCGCAACCGCACCTCACCCTTTGCCTTTACGGGGAACAAATTCGAATTCAGAATGTTAGGCTCCTCAAACTCTATCGCCTGCGCCAATATAATGCTTAATGCCGCAGTGGCAGAAGCATTAAAGCAGTTTGCCGACCGTCTTGAGGGTTCTGCCGACTTCAACGGTGAACTTCAGAAATTAATCCGTGATACCGTAAAGAACCACAAGCGCATAATTTTCAACGGCAACGGTTACGACGAAAAATGGATCGAAGAGGCCACTAAGGTAAGAGGGCTGTTCAACTTCAAGACCACCCCCGACTGCATGCCCAGGCTGCTTTGCGAAAAGAATGTCGCCCTCCTTACCTCGCATAAGATATACTCCGTGGAGGAACTCCACTCCCGCTGCGACATTATGCTTGACAACTACTGCAAGACCATCAACATTGAAGCCCTTACCATGATAGACATGGCAAGGAAGGAAATTCTGCCTGCGGTCAGCGAGTATGTCAAGGTGCTGTCCGAAGGGGTTGTGGCCAAGAAAGCCGCCTGCCCCACAGCATCCTGCGCCTTTGAGGAAAAGCTTATCGAACGCCTTTCCAAGCTTACCGAGCTTATAGATTTACGCACCGGCGAGATTGAAACCAAGCTTATCTACGCCAAGGGCAACACCGACGTTATCACCCTTTCGGCGGCATATCGGGATGAGGTTATTCCCGCCATGCAGTGCTTAAGGGAGGTTGCCGATGAGGCCGAAACCCTGACTGCCGAAAAATACTGGCCCTTCCCCACCTACGGCCAACTTCTGTTCGGCGTAAGATAATAAAATATGAAATAAGGAACAATTTATGTGCACCATAATGGGAGTATTCCAAAGCGGCATAACCTATGAAGACTTTATGCCTTTCCTTGAACGGACAAAGTCAAGGGGGCCAGACGACACTCGTGTCCTTTGCGGTGATAATTTCATTCTCGGTTTTCAACGCCTTGCCATAATGGGGCTTACGCCGGAGGGCATGCAGCCCTTTGAGCTAAACGGCAAATATCTTGCCTGCAACGGGGAAATTTACGGATTTCGCAGCATGCGGAAAACCTTAGAGGGGGAATATGCCTTTAAAAGCGATTCCGACTGCGAAATCCTCCTTCCCTTGTATGAAAAATACGGCATTGATATGTTTTCAATGCTTGACGCCGAGTATGCCCTGATTATAGCAGATACCGAAAACAACCGTGTCATTGCCGCCCGGGATCCCATAGGCATCCGTCCTTTGTTTTACGGCTATCTTGACGACGGGGGAATCGCCTATGCCAGCGAGGCAAAAAACCTTGTGGGGCTGTGTAAAAAAATCATTCCCTTTCCGCCGGGGTGTTATTGCATAAACGGAGTGTTCCACCGCTACCGGGACATAAGCAAGCCTGTATCCTGGCATTTCGGCGACATTGACCTTATAACAAAAAACATAAGGGAAAAACTTATCGAAGGCATTAAAAAACGCCTTGATTCCGATGTCCCCTTGGGTTTCCTCCTGTCGGGGGGACTGGATTCGTCAATTGTGTGTTCGGTGGCGGCAAAGCTTCTTGACAAGCCTATACGCACCTTTTCCATAGGCATGAACACCGACGCCATTGACCTTAAATACGCCCGTATTGTGGCCGACTATATCGGCAGCATTCATACCGATGTTATTATTACAAAGGCAGATGTGCTCGGCTCCCTTGAAACGGTAATACACACCCTTGCCACCTATGACATAACCACCATACGGGCAAGCATAGGTATGTATCTTGTATGTAAGTGGATACATGAAAACACCGATATACGGGTGCTGTTAACCGGCGAGGTGTCGGATGAGCTTTTCGGCTACAAATACACCGACTTCGCTCCGGATGCGGTCGCATTCCAGAAAGAGGCCGAAAAGCGGGTAAGCGAGTTGTATATGTATGACGTTCTCCGGGCCGACCGGTGTATATCCGTCAACTCCCTTGAAGCAAGGGTGCCCTTCGGTGACCTTGAATTTGCCGATTATGTTATGGGAATTGACCCGGCAATGAAAATGAACACCTACGGCATGGGCAAATATCTTCTCCGCAAGGCCTTTGAGGGCGACTGGCTGCCGGATGTCATACTCTGGCGGGAAAAAGCTGCTTTTTCCGACGCCGTGGGCCATTCAATGGTGGATTATCTTAAGGAATATGCCGAGGGGACTTATAGCGATGAGGAATTTATCGAAAAATGCAAAAAATACACCCACGCTCCCCCATTTACCAAGGAATCACTTTTGTATAGGGAAATATTTGAAAAATATTACCCCGGTCAGGCAGGGATGGTGGTTGACTTCTGGATGCCGAACAAATGCTGGAAAGGCTGCAACGTCAACGACCCCTCCGCCCGTGTGCTTGCCAACTACGGCAACAGCGGAAAATAAAATAAACCCGTTAATCAGGCTGTCCTGGTTAACGGGATTTTTTCTTATATGTAAACAATAAATTGAATTAAAAACTATCGATTGATAATTGATTTTCCAAGCCTGTATGTTACAATAAAACCATAAATGCAAAAAGCCAAGGGGTAAGGTATATGAACATAAAAATAGGGGAAAAAATTAAATTTTTGCGTAAAAAAGCGGGTATAACCCAGGAGCGCTTTGCCGAATATCTCGGCATAACCCCCCAGGCGGTTTCCCGCTGGGAAAGCGAAAACTGCTATCCGGATATTGAGTGTCTGCCGGGTATTGCCGACTTTTTTTAACATAACCGTCGACGACCTTTTAGGGGTTAATACAGCTAAAAAAGAGGCGGAAATAAAAAATTACATTCAGTTGACTTTAGACGAACAATCAAAGGGCAACTATGAAAAGGTAATACTTATTTACCGGGAAGGGATAGGGAAGTATCCGTCAAGCTTTGAACTTCAAACCTACCTAGCCGCCGCCATCGGCTGCATGGAAAACGCAAAAAAGATAACCAAAGACGAAGCCGGTGAGGTTATTAATATCTGCCGGCGGATACTAAGCGACTGCGTTGACGACACCCTCCGCCGCCGGGCTCTTGGCATATTGTGCTATGTTTATTACCGACAGCTTGACGATATGGAAAAGGCAGTCGAAATATTAAATCAACTCCCCGGCATATTCGAATGCAAGGAATATGCAAGTGCTATGACACTTAAAATCCGAATGCCTTCAAAGGATGCAGAAAAACATTTTCTTTCCCTTGTTTCGGTAATGCTTTTAACCTTAAACCGCCCGGAAATGGCTTTTTGCAACAATAAAAAGGATATGGTTAAGGTATTGATATACGAGCTTGAAAAACTATATGAAACACTATAAAAAATAGGACGGATTTCCCGTCCTGTTTTTAACATTCAAATTTATCTTTGCTTTCACCGCCATATAGCCTGGTGGGATAATTGCCGTCAAAGCAGGCCCGACAGATAGGAAGTCGGGGGTTATCGCTTATAAGCAGCGGCAGAAAATTTTTATTTAAATAACCCAAACTGTCGGCGCCTATGATTTTACATATTTCTTCCACCGAATGGTTGGATGCAATTAGCTTTCCAGCAGAATCTATATCGGTGCCGTAGTAACATGGATGTAAGAATGGGGGCGATGTTATGCGGACATGAATTTCGACAGCCCCGGCTTCTCTTAACAGCTTTACAATATAGGCCATGGTGGTTCCCCTGACAATGGAGTCGTCTATCATAACCACCCGTTTGCCTTTAACCGTATTGATTATGGGGTTTAGCTTTATTTTAACCATCTGCTCTCTGGCAGACTGGACAGGGGCAATAAAGGTGCGGCCTATGTATTTGTTTTTAATAAACCCTATTCCGTAGGGAATATGTGACTGGGCGGCATAGCCAATAGCCCCGTCTATTCCCGAATCGGGCACGCCGATTACAATATCCGCATCCACCGGATGCTCCATTGCTAAAAACCTTCCGGCGTTTATCCTTGCGCTCTGCACCGACCTGCCGTCGATAACCGAATCGGGCCGGGCAAAGTAGATATACTCGAAGATGCAGGGGGAAGGAGGAACTTTATTGCAGTGGGTGGTTATTGATGTAACCCCGTTTTCGTCAAACACCACAATCTCCCCGGGAAGGATATCCCGTATAAGATTGGCGTTAACCGAATCAAGGGCACAGCTTTCGGAGGCAATTATATAATCCCCCTCCGGCGTTTTGCCGTAGCACAAGGGCCTGAAACCGTGTTTATCCCTTAACGCAACGATTTTGTTGCCGAACAGCAGAATAAGGGAATATGCTCCCTCCAGCACGTTCATGGCTTCCACCACCGCCCTTTGGGCATCGCCGTATTCAATGCAAAGGCCGGTTATTATATGGGAAATAATTTCGGTGTCGCTGGTGGTGTTGAAGATGGCGCCGCTGTCCTCAAGACTCCGCCTTAGAACCCCAGCGTTTACCAGGTTTCCGTTATGAACCACCGCCATGGTGCAGGCGGGGTGCTTGGTATGAATGGGCTGGGCGTTGTCCCGGTCGTTGTTGCCGGTGGTGCCGTAGCGGACATGGCCTATGGCCATTTTACCCGTATTTATTGATTCAAGCACCTTCTGGGTGAAAACGTCACCGGCAAGACCCACATCTTTGCGAAGGCTGATTTTTCCGTCGGAGCATGCGGCAATGCCGCAGGCTTCCTGTCCCCGGTGCTGCAAGGCATATAAACCGGTGTAAACCACCCCCGCCACATTTTTTGTCGTGGCGGAATATATGCCGAAAACCCCGCATTCCTCGTGTATTTCTTTATTCATATACCCATCAGTCTTTTACGAATTTCAACGTATGCTTCTTCCACGTTGCCAAGGTCCCGTCTGAAACGGTCCTTGTCAAGCTTGCTGCCGGTGGCCTTGTCCCAGAAACGGCAGGTGTCGGGGGAAATTTCGTCGGCCAGAACTATTTTTCCGTCATTGGTTTTGCCGAATTCTATTTTAAAATCCACCAGCGTTATGCTGACGCCGTCAAAGCGTTTTTTAAGAAATTCGTTTACCTTCAAAGCGTAGCCGGCAATAACGTCCAGCTCTTCTCTGGTGGCAATGTTAAGCGCCATAATATGATAATCGTTTACCATGGGATCGCCCAAAGCGTCGTCTTTGTAGCAGAATTCCAGTACCGGAGTAGAAAGAACGGTTCCTTCCTCAAGGCCCAGACGCTTTGAAAGGGAGCCTGCGGCGATATTTCGCACAATAACCTCAAGGGGTATTATTTTAACCCTTTTAACCACTGTCTCCCGGCTTGAAAGCTCCTTGACAAAGTGGGTGGGGACACCCTCCTTTTCAAGCTCGGCCATAAGAAAGTTGGTAACCTGGTTGTTAATTTCACCTTTGCCGGTTATCGTTCCCTTCTTTAAACCGTTGAAAGCGGTGGCGTCATCCTTGTATGAAACAATAAGCAGATCGTCGTTTTCGGTTTCAAAAACCTTTTTAGCCTTGCCTTCGTATAAAAGCTTTCCCTTTTCCATAGTTCCACCTTTTTACATTATAAAGTATTCGTCCCGGCCTGCGCCGACAGAAACGTATTTAATATTGCAGCCTACTTTTTCTTTAATGTAGTTAATATATTTCTTTGCCTGTTCGGGCAGGGATTCAAAGGAACGGCAGGCGGTAATGTCGCATTTCCACCCGTCAAGGTATTCATACACCGGTTTTGCCCGCTTTAACGCTTCTCCGGTGGGGAAGCTGGTGGTTATTTTTCCGTCAATTTCATAGGCGACACAAACGGGTATTTTATCAAGATAAGAAAGCACGTCAAGCTTGGTAATGGCGATTTCGTCTGCGCCCTGAACGGTTACACCGTATTTGGATGCAGGAACGTCAAAGCCTCCCACCCTTCTGGGCCTGCCGGTGGCAGCACCGTATTCGCCGCCCGCTTCACGCAGGGCATTGCCCTCGTCACCGAAAAGCTCGCAGACAAAGGGGCCTTCACCCACGCAACTTGAATAGGCCTTCATTATGCCTATCACGTTATCAAGCTTTCTCGAGGGAATGCCGGCACCGATAGGCGCATAGGCGGCAATGGTGGAAGATGATGAGGTGTAGGGGAATATACCAAAGTCAATATCCCTAAGCGCTCCAAGCTGAGCCTCAAACATAACCGACTTGCCTTGGTCTATGGCTTCGTTTAAGAATGTGGTTGTGTCGGTAATATAATCGGCAAAGGGAAGTCCGTATTTCTCAAGCCATGCGGCCATTTCCTCAGCATCTACCGGCTTTGACTTGTAGCCGCCGACGACGGTGAGGTTTTTCCATTCCACCACAGAAGGCAGCTTTTTCTTTAAGGCGTCAAAGTATAATAAGTCTGCCATTCTGAAGGTTTTTTTCATATATTTGTCGGCATACACCGGAGCAATCCCCCGCCTTGTGGAGCCGAATTTGGCATCTCCCAGCCGGTCTTCCTCAAGATTGTCCATAAGCTTGTGATAGGGCATGCATATAGTGGCCTTGTCGCTTATTTTAAGGTTTTCCGGAGTTATGGAAATACCTGCGCTTCTAAGCCTTTCAACCTCGCTGTATAAATGCTCAAGGTCGATAACCATACCCGGGCCAAGCACGTTTACCGTGTTTTCCCTGAGTATGCCGGAAGGAAGGAGGTTTAAAATAAACTTCCCCCTGTCGTTGATAACCGTATGTCCTGCATTGTTCCCGCCCTGATAGCGGACAACGATGTGATAATTTTCGGAAAGAAGGTCAACCATTCTCCCCTTTCCTTCGTCTCCCCAGTTTATCCCGGCGATAGCTGTCAACATATTCATCAATCCTTATCAATTATTTGTGTCACAACGGAAGATTATAATAATTTCAGAAGTAAATACAAGCCTTTTTGACGGCAAAATCCATTATAAACACAACAAATTTATTCTATCATAAAACCCAGTAGTTTTCAACAAATATTTTATAACAATATTATTGTAAAAAACGCCATAAAATAGACGACATATCCAAATTAATACAGACCGGCTAAAAAGCGCTTGATATTTCCTCAAGACCAAGCAGTTTTTTTGCATAGACGACCGCTCGTAGCCGCCGATATTTAACCACCGTTTCATCGCAGCAAAGATCCATGTCCCGGTTGAATAAAATACACATAAGCCAGACAAAGGGGTTAAACCAGTTAACGGCAAGGGTAAGGATATATTTCTTTAGAATATCGTAATTTTTAATATGGACATATTCGTGGGCATGAATGTAATATAACTGCTTTTCATCGGTAAAATCAAGTTATATAAATAACCTGCGAACCAAAAAATCAGAGCATCAGCGAAGTATATAGACATAAAATTCTTGACAAAAAATTAATATTGTTTATAATATGCTTATCAGGAATATGTCCTAATAAGAAAATAAGAGGTAAGTTAATGAAGCAACGGAGGGAAACAATTCAGCGTAAACTGGTGCTGGCATCGGTGCGCTCCCGCCGGGACCATCCCACCGCCGGGCAGATATATGAAGATGTCCACAAGCTTGACAAACGGATAAGCCGGGGCACGGTTTACAGAAATCTTAACCTGCTTGCAGAAAGCGGTGAAATTAATCATATCAAAGCCCCCGGTGCAGACAGGTTCGACCTTACCGTGGCACCCCATTACCACCTTATCTGCCTTGAATGCGGCAGGGTGTTGGACACCCCCTTTGAATATCAGAAAGAAAACGACGAGGCTTTATCAAAGCAAACGGGATTTACCCTTGTCAGCCATTATACGGTTTATGAGGGTGTTTGCCCGGAATGTCAAAACGGCAAAAATAAAGACAATATTTAAGAAAGGAAAGGCAGTAAGGGAAATTACATGCCTTGAATGACATGAACATAGTTAAAAGAAGCGGAGAAAGCGTTGAATTTTGTCCCGAAAAAATATTAAATGCAATGAAAAAGGCCTTCGACGGCCAGAAGCAGACTGTAAATAACGAAATCTTATCATCCCTCCTTGAAGCCGTTGTGTCAAGGCTTAACCTTAACGATTTCCTCACCGTGGAAAACGTTCAGGACGAGGTGGAAAGGGTATTGATGGAACAAGGCTACTACGAGGTGGCCAAGGCCTACATCCTTTACCGGGAAAAACGCTCATCCCTAAGGCGTGTGAGAAACAGCATTGTCAGTCAAGTAGGGGACGATGACCTTGACGCCACCTTAAGGGGAATCCAAAAGGAATTCGATGACGAAACCTACCCCCTTTCGGCGCTACTTAATAAATACGAAAGCTTTTCAAAACCCGTAATGACTGCCGAAGAACGCCGTGCGGTGCTGGTAAAGGCGGCGGTGGAGCTGACAACCCTCGAATCCCCCCGGTGGGAATTTATCGCCGCCAGGCTTTTGTATTTTTTCTTTAACAAAAACCTTCAAAAAGAGCTTTCCTCCATTGGAATTACTAGCTTTTACGAAAAAATCCGTTACCTTACCGACAAGGGCCTGTATGGCGACTATATTTTATCCCATTACTCTAAAACCGAAATCGATCTGGCCGAAACATTTATAAATTCCGAACGGGACGGACTGTTCACCTATTCCGGTCTTGATTTACTGTTAAAGCGTTATGTCATACGCAGCCATTCGGGTGTTCCCCTTGAAACTCCTCAGGAGATGTTCTTGGGAATATCCCTTCATCTTGCCATGAATGAATCAAACTGCCGCATGGAGTGGGTAAAACGGTTTTACGACATGCTAAGCCGCATGGAGGTAACCATGGCCACCCCCACTATGTCCAACTCCCGCAAGCCATATCACCAGCTTTCAAGCTGCTTTATAGATACCGTTCCCGACTCCCTTGACGGCATATACCGTTCAATAGACAACTTCGCCAAGGTTTCAAAGCTGGGCGGCGGTATGGGACTGTATTTCGGTAAGGTGCGGGCCACCGGCAGCGACATAAGAGGCTTCAAGGGCGCCGCCGGCGGGGTTATACGCTGGATACGCCTTGTCAACGATACGGCAGTGGCGGTGGACCAGCTTGGCATGCGTCAGGGCGCCGTGGCGGTGTATCTTGATGTGTGGCATAAGGATTTGCCGGAATTTTTACAGCTTCGCACCAACAACGGCGACGACCGGATGAAGGCCCACGACGTTTTCCCGGCGGTATGCTATCCCGACTTGTTCTGGCGCCTTGCGGAGGAAAACATGGATTCCCAATGGCACCTTATGTGTCCCCACGAGATACTTGCGATCAAAGGCTATGCCCTTGAGGACTATTACGGCGAAGAATGGGAAAAGCGTTATTACGACTGTGTAAACGACGCGCGTATATCAAAGCGGACGGTGACCATTAAGGATATTATCAGGCTTATACTCCGCTCGGCGGTGGAGACCGGCACCCCCTTTGCATTCTACCGGGATACTGTAAACCGCATGAACCCCAACGGACATACGGGTATAATTTACTGCTCCAACCTTTGCACCGAAATCGCCCAGAATATGTCCCCCATTGAGCATGTGTCCACAACCGTTTCAACTCAAAACGGGGATACGGTGGTGGTTACGGTAACCCATCCCGGGGATTTTGTGGTGTGCAATTTGGCAAGCCTGTCATTGGGCAACCTGCCGGTGGAGGACGAGGAATACATGGAGCGCACGGTGGAAACTGCGGTAAGAGCGCTGGATAACGTTATAGACCTTAACCTTTACCCTCTGGAATACGCCAGAATCACCAACCATAAATACCGTGCCATCGGCCTTGGCGTCAGCGGATATCATCATATGCTGGCAAAGCGGGATATAAAGTGGGAAAGCGAAGAACATTTACAGTTTGCGGACAAAGTTTTCGAGCATATAAACTACTCCGCCATTAAAGCTGATACTTCCATTGCCGCCGAAAAGGGCAGATATTCCCTTTTTGAAAACAGCGACTGGCATACCGGCAAATATTTTGAAAAGCGGGGATATACCTCCGAAAAATGGTTAAAACTTAAAGAAACCGTGGCAAGACAGGGAATGAGAAACGCCAACCTGCTGGCTATTGCCCCCACCTCAAGCACCTCCATACTTTCGGGAACCACCGCAGGGGTTGACCCGGTTATGAAACGCTTTTTCCTTGAGGAAAAGAAGGGCAGCATGCTTCCTCGGGTAGCCCCCGAGCTTTCGCTTAAAACCTGGTGGTTTTACAAGGCGGCCCACACCATAGACCAAAGCTGGTCGGTTAGGGCGTCGGGCATCCGTCAGCGGCATATAGACCAGGCCCAGAGCATGAACCTATATATCACCAACGAATACACCATGCGCCAGGTGCTGGATCTGTATCTTCTGGCCTGGCACAGCGGGGTAAAGACAATTTACTACATCCGCAGTAAATCCCTTGAAGTTGAAGACTGCGACAGCTGCTCGTCATGAAAGGAGAATAAAATGGAAACCATGAATAAAAAGCCCTTGTTCAACCCCAACGGGGATATCGACGTCCGGTTCCGCCGGATTATCGGGGGGAACACCACCAACTTAAACGACTTTAACAACATGAAATACGGCTGGGTAAGCGACTGGTACCGCCAGGCCATGAACAATTTCTGGATACCCGAGGAAATAAACCTTTCCCAGGACGTAAAGGACTATCCCAACCTCCTTCCCGCCGAACGGACAGCCTACGATAAAATTTTAAGCTTTCTTGTGTTCCTAGACTCAATCCAAACCGCAAACCTGCCCAATATCGGAGAATATGTCACCGCCAATGAAATTAATCTCTGCCTGTCCATACAAACCTTTCAGGAATGCGTCCATTCCCAAAGCTACAGCTATATGCTTGACACCATCTGCTCCCCGGTTGAAAGAAACGACATTCTTTATCAGTGGAAAACCGACGAGCATCTGTTAAGGCGGAACACTTTTATAGGCGACTGCTATAACGAGTTTCAGATTAAAAAAGACCCCTTCACCCTTCTTAGGGTTATGATGGCAAACTTTATTCTTGAGGGAATATATTTCTACTCCGGATTTATGTTTTTCTACAATCTTTCCAGAAACGGAAAAATGCCGGGTTCGGCCCAGGAGATACGCTATATAAACCGGGACGAAAACACCCACCTTTGGCTGTTTAGGAATATAATTAGCGAAATGCAAAAGGAAAATCCCGAACTCTTTACCCCTGAAAATGTCAATATCCTTCGTGATATGATGTTAGAGGGCGTCCGGCAGGAAATCGAGTGGGGCCATTATGTCATAGGGGACAACATACCCGGCTTAAACAGGGATATGATAACCGACTATATCCGCTATCTGGGCAACCTCCGCTGGACAAGCTTGGGTTATCCCGCCCTTTTCCTGGGGTATGAAAGCGAGCCGGCAAGCATGGAGTGGGTTTCAAGGTATTCCAACGCCAACATGGTGAAAACCGACTTTTTCGAGGCCCGTTCCACCGCCTACGCCAAAAGCACCGCCCTTACCGACGACCTTTGATATTGTAGCATGAAGTATTATTTAATCTTCATTGCGGCCATAAACGTCATTACCCTTATTCTTTATAAAGCGGATAAGGTAAAGGCAAAAAACCACCGCCGGCGGATTAAGGAGTCAGTGCTTCTTTCTTTCGGCTTTTTCGGAGGCGGAGCGGGAGCCTTGCTTGGCATGAGGCTGTTTCATCATAAAACAAGACATTGGTATATCTGGGTAGTAAATATCCTCGGCCTTGCTTTGACTATCGCTCTTCCAATTATTCTTTTTTACCGACGGTAAACGCAAATTCAAAATTAAAAAGGCAGCGGTTTTTCATTTCCGCTGCCTGATTTTTTATAATTACTTATGTTTATTCCAATTTTGCCAAAACAGTGGCCCCAAAGGTGGACGGGGAAAGGGAGGACAAAACGGGGTTTTGGGTGAAGCTCTTATATAAAACCACATTGATATATTTTACTAAACATAAAATTATCATCAAATCACCCCTTGACATTTGGAATTTGCCGGTGCTATTCTGTTTATATAATCAAATACTCCGGACATAAACAAATTAGTGCAAATTAAACCTGAAGGAGAATTTCAGGCGATATCAGCGCATCTGTATTTTACGAAACGGAGGGTAAGATATGGAAAAGTGCCTGCTATCAATTGATTGGGATTATTTTGTTTATACAAAGGAAAATTGGGGCTCATATACCGAAAATAAAAAAAGCCTAATTGATTTTTGGTATAAAAGATACTTAAATGCCAGGTTCCGGGGGATTGACATCGAGCAAAATTTCGGCCTTACGCCGGAGGTCGGCACCTTCTGGGCAAAAATCAAGAAACGCTTTTACTTTGAAGATAATATTAAGGTTTATGTTTCGGATTCCCATGCCCTGTCATACAAGGCGGCAAAAGAAAGGGAATGTAATGCGGTCTATCTGTTTGATTCCCATTCCGACCTTGGCTATGGCGGACTTTCGGCTCTTGACTTTGAGGTTAACTGTTCCAACTGGCTTGGCAAACTGTTTAAGGACAAATATATTAATAAGGCTTTCATTATTTACAGCCCCCATACAGCCGAAAAACCGGAATGCTTCCAACCAATCAACAGGATTTATAATATTAAATACTGTAAATTAGCCGATTTTAATAATAAAAAGCCGTGTGTGTCCGCCATACATATTTCAAGGTCCGGCGCCTGGACACCCCCGTGGCTTGACGGCAAATTCAATGAGTTTGTCAAAAGCTTGGGTATCCCATACGAATTAACCGACTGTCCCCACCGCCCCTGGGACCCCGACCATATTACCTTGTCGGACGAAATCAACTACCTGCTTGCATAGCAGGTCTTATATCACATGGATTTTTTATAAAAGTAAGGTCCGCAATATGGTTCATGGGTGTTAACATATACCCAATCGAAATTTTTGCCTGTTATTATAATGATGCAATAATGAATTCCGATTGATTGGGATTTATATTAACGGATTAAAAAGTAAAACAAAAGAAGGAATAACCCCTGTTGCTTTTATCTTAGATATGGTTAAAAAGTGCCATGTCGGGTTTTTTGTCCCTGAAAGCGAAAACCCGTTCATTTTATATAAAGATAATAATGTAAATCACCTGCTTTCCTTTGTAAACCCCTCCTGTTCTATTAAAATAAAAATAACACCTATTGCGGTCAAGCCCAAAAGGCTTGGACGGCAATAGGTGTTTTTAATCGATTATAAATCTTAATAAATCAACATAAAAGCCTGTTTAGTATTTCTTTTTTTGTTAATCCATTAAATGCTTTGGCAAAGGTGTCAAAGTCAGCATCCGGGCTTAATCCAAGACAGTTAAACAGTTCTTTTTTCATTTCTGCGTTCTCGGGATTTAGCAGGTTCATTTTATTTGAAAAACTTTCCCCTGTCAGGTCGGGGAAAACACCAATTCTTACCCCTCCGTGAGGATCACGGTAGCTTTTTAGAAAAGCTTTCATTCGCTCGGTAATCTGTTCATAGCAAATTACAGTCTGCGCCGTTCCCCATTCTACATAAAGATTATACCCTTTGGTATCGGGCAGCAACCCGTCTGCGACAAAGCCATCATAAGTATGGGTAGTCACATGGTCATTTAGATTTTTAATTTTTGTGCATACAAGATTAAACTCAATGCCGTCCTCTGTCAATTGCTTGTGACCTACAATCGTGTGCGTTCCCCATATAATATCGTTATCGCCGCAAATTTCCACTCTGCTAAGCGGATATTCCGAAAGCTCTGAGACGGTTAAATCAGAACGCTTGGTGATCAGCTTATAATACCTAACCATAATTGGCACCATCATTAATTTGCCAAGGCTGTGGTGTTCCGGCAAATCCGGCCATTTAAGTATCTCACGCACTTGCCCTGTTATAAGGCCGTAACAATAGTTAAACCTGTCAAGCTCAATTCTGAAAATATCGCCGGTTTTGTATTTTACCGTCTTATGCTTTGCCGTGCGCAAACGGTTGATACGGTCAAAATAATCATCCGGACAGCTCATTATATAATAGTTCATAAAGCTATGAAAGGTTTCGTCATTACAAATGTTTACAATTCGCTCTGACTCCCCGATAGCTAATGAGCAGTTGTTTCGGGCATTATAAACCGACATATATGTTTTTTGATTATCTAGTGTATCAACAAATAAGTAAAACGAGCAGCCTAAGGGTGTAACAGATAAAATATCAGATGCAGTAACTGGCTTAAGCTTACCGCGGGATGTAAGGGGTAATATTTTTTCTCTGTTTTCCGTTTTTAAAAAAGTATCATGTTCGGCTATACTGCGTGTTACTGGGGTGCTTTGCCCGGAAGGAATACGGTTTTCCTCACAAATAATTTTTTTAATTACCACTCCGTCCCAATATACCGTTGTTCTTTTATAAGTAATATTGGTTTTACTGAAATATCGGGTAATTTCCCAATCATCTTCAATCGGATTTAACCCCAAATACCGGCGTTCCTCGTTTGTGATTCTTATAAAAAAATCCGAACCGAATAAAGAGTCCCAATTCACAGCCATATTATTTATCTCCTAAAACCGTGTTAACCATTTATGTATAAACCACTTGAAAATTGATCTATCATCAGAAAAAACGATAATATGTCCTGCTTTGTTTACTGAAACCCAGATGTTATAACTCCGTAAATACCGCATTTTAATAATGTCAATAGTCTTTGTTATATCAACAGCATTTGCTTTTTAATATTGCAAGCACAATCAGTCATCTTCTATCTTTTAATATCCCGCAAAGCATGTCCGTCCGCTGCCATATATTTTAGCCTTTGTGTAATTATCATTATAAAAGATGTTGTATAAATATTGCAACACAATTTTTCAATATTACTTAAATGCAAAGGCATAATGATGCTCAATAAATAAAAGACACCCTGATGCAAGACATATATTTAATACTTAATAATCTTGACATAGTTGTATCTTTTAAGTTAAAATCATAAATGGAAATTGCTGCAATTTATAAGACCAGTAATAACAATGGCAGCAAATCATAATAATTTTCAATGCCGGTAAAATTATATGCAAAGAAAAGTTTCAAGGAGGTGTAGCGACGATATGAAAATTCTTATTGCAGATGATGAGGCTGATATTCGAAACCTGATTAAAGCAAGTCTTGAGGAAAACGGATACACCGTTATAACAGTACCAAACGGCAGGGAAGCTTTTGACTTGCTTATGTCGGATGACAATATTCGGTTGGCTATACTCGACGTTATGATGCCGGCTATGGACGGCTTCAATTTGCTTCGCAAAATACGGGAGCACAGCACTATTCCCGTTATAATGTTAACTGCAAGGACTGACGATATGGACAAGGTGCTTGGTTTGGGGCTGGGCGCCGATGACTATATCTCCAAGCCCTTCTCGGTTTCCGAATTGATTGCCCGCGTCGGTGCGCAGCTTCGTCGTAGTAACGAATATCAATCGCCGAAGAAAAATTCCGTATCGGTTATCACCTATGGGAATTTGTCGGTAGACAAAGAAAAATGCTGCGCCTTTAAAAACGGGGAGCCTATTGAGCTTGGAGCAAAGGAGTTTAAGCTTCTTTTGCACTTTATGGAAAACCCTGAACGGGTTTATACAAAGCGGCAGCTGTATAATGCCGTTTGGGACGAAGATTATTATTACGACGACAACACCATTATGGTACATATCAGCCGTGTTCGCAGCCGTATAGAGGATGACCCGCAAAACCCAAAGTATTTGAAAACCATACGGGGTATCGGGTATAAATTACATTACATTGGTGAAAAGCCGTGAAAAGAAAACTGTCAAACCAATTTTTTAAAAACTTCTGGTTCAGCTTCCTGCTCTTTGTTCTTGCCACCGTGATGGCGTTTGTTATGTTATCGGTGGCAAGCGGCTGGATTTCCGACTCCCTTGCCAAGAACCGCTATTCCGCAAGTGCTATTATAAGAGAAGATTACAGGCAGATTGATTCATCTGCCGTAGTGGAAAACGGTGGCGGTGTTCAGATTGTGGATAAAAATTTGCGTGTTGTCTATTCCGACGGGGTAGACACCATTCAGAAGGAGCAACTGAGCATACAGGAATTCACGGCCTTTTTAACAGAAAGTAAGAATAAACCATACCATTACGATATTCTTTATCAGCCTAAAGGTGAATTCTGGCTTATCGTCACTTTCCCGACATCGGTAAGGCTTGATTTTGCTTTGGTGTACAACAAGAAAGCGGCACCAGGCGATTTTTTGCGTGCGAGTGGAGCCATTGCCTTTTCGGTGCTAAGCTATCTTGTCATTCTTGCTGTGTTCACTTTAATCTATTCCAAAATCACTGCCGCAAAAATAACCATCCCTTTAAAAAAGCTCTGCGACGGCACCAGACTTCTGCGGGAGGGTGATTATTCGGCACGGGTGGATTTAGGACTGAAAAACGAGTTTGCTGAACTGCAGGACACATTTAACGACATGGCTGCCCGTATTGAGCAGGAGACTGCCTTGCGTAAAAAATCAGAGGAGGACAGGAAGCGGCTGATTCTGGATATATCCCACGACTTGAAAAACCCTCTTTCAAGCATACAGGGATATGCAGAGCTGCTTTGTGGAAAGACTCCGTCGCCGGAGCTGACGGCAATCTATCAAAACAGCAGGCGAGCCAATCGGTTGCTTAATGAATTATTCGAACTTTATAAAATGGATAGCCCGGATTTTGCCTTAAAGCTACATAAAGCGGACATTTGTGAAGTATTGCGGCTAATATGCGCCGAAATGGTGCCACAGCTGGAAAGTGCGAATTTCAATTATGAATTTGACTTTCCCGAGGAAAGTATTTATGTTATGTTAGATACCGGCCACTTCGGGCGCCTTATTCAAAATCTTACGGATAACGCCGTGCGGTATAATCCCGAGGGAACAACCATTTCCGTAAGCCTTAAGTCTCAAAATAAAATCGTCGTAATTAATTTTTGTGATGACGGAATCGGTATACCCGGTCATCTAACCAAGGATATTTTCAACCCCTTTGTCCGAGTGGACGACTCACGCAATTCCCAAACCGGCGGAAGCGGGCTGGGGCTTTCCATTGCCAAAAAAATAGCACAGGCCCACGGCGGGGATCTTACATTGGTTGAAGGTAATAGCAAGGGTTGTGCTTTTAAGATAACAATCCCAATAATTTAAGGTTGATTTAAGATTTTTTTCAGCTGCATGACAGACTATGTTGCTATGATGGCAACAGATCTGAAATGCAGTTGATTTTTTATTGTGTTTTATTACATGCAGATTTTTTGCAATAAGTTTATTGAGGTGAAAATTTATGAGGTATGAACCGACCGGTTTGGAAATGCTTTTAACAAGGCTTGCTTTTCACATTTATGGTAAGTCCGTATATAAGGCATTTGCTGACTGCCTGCCCTTAAACGGAAATGAAAAGGTGCTTGACTTCGGGTGCGGCATAGGATCGGTGGCATACTATACCGCACAGCGGCTTACCGACGGACATTTAGTATGTGTCGACATTTCTGAGCAGTGTATAGAAAACTGCCGAAAAACCTTAAGAAATTTTGAAAACATCACCTTTCTGCATGCCCAATCCCTGTTTTTGCCGGAGAGCGGGTTTGATGTTATATATTGTCACTTTGTTCTCCATGACATTTCAGAAACAGACTTAGAAAAAGTTATACCGGAGTTGGCGAAAGCTTTAAAATCCGAAGGATATCTTGTTTTTCGGGAACCATTAAACCAAATAAAAAAACTGGGATTAATAAAACAGCTTATTACTGATAACAATCTTTCCCATAAAGAAAGTCGCATCATCGATATTCCTTCAATGGGCAGCACTCTTGAGAGCATTTATATTAAATTATGATGGAGGTTTATAATGATACAAACAGTTGTTTTTCTAATTCTGACGCTTGTTTCGGTTGCTACCCTCGCATGGATTATATTCCTGTCAGCAATTTTTATACTCACACGAATAAGGAAAAAATCAAACCAAAAGCAACGGGTTTTATTAAAGAAAGCAGTGTTGTTTTTCGCTGCGGCAATGATATTAAACACGGGGTTGATTATATTTTCGCAACTTGCCGCTACCACTCCGCGTATTGTTGATGAAAAGGGAAAAACACCCGCAAACAGTATTGCAGAGCTGATAAAGATTGAGTTAAACGGCAGAAAGCAGTGGATCAGCCTGCGTGGTTGGAACAAAGATGCTCCGGTTCTGCTGTTTTTGGCGGGCGGTCCCGGCGGCACGCAGATGGCAGCGGTGCGCCATGAGCTGGCAGAGCTTGAAAAGCATTTTGTGGTGGTCAACTGGGACCAGCCCGGCTCAGGTAAATCCTATTATGCTGAAAAAACAGTAAATATCACTGCCGACACCTATATTCAAGACGGCCATGCTTTGACTGAATACCTTAAGGCACGCTTTTCGAAGGAAAAAATTTATCTTGTAGGTGAGTCCTGGGGCAGCGCTCTGGGTATTTTTCTTATAGACAAATACCCGGAATCCTATCACGCTTTCATCGGCACCGGGCAAATGATTGATTTTGCCGAGACCGAGCGGATGGATTATGCGAAAGCAATGGAAATTGCGGAAGAAAAAGGCGACACCGCTCTAATTAAAAAGCTAAAAGCAAACGGTGAACCGCCCTATTACGGAAAAGATGTAACATGGAAAAGCGCTGTATACCTTAATTATCTTAGTGCATATATGGCAAAAAATCCTAAAATTCATAATCCCGGCTACAACACCCTGCGGGATATTGCCTCCTCAGAATATGGGCTGTTAGATAAAATCAACTTTTTCCGCGGCATTGTTAACACGTTTAATCAGGTGTATCAACAACTATATACCATTGACATGAGAAAAAACTATACTAAACTGAATGTGCCGGTTTACTTTTTCCTGGGCCGTTATGATGTCAATGCCCCCACCGTTCTTGTTGAGGAGTATGAACGGATACTGGATGCCCCTGATAAAGGGATTGTGTGGTTTGAACATTCCGGCCACAGCCCCTGGATTAACGAGCCCGAAAAATTTGTAAAGGAGCTGTTGACATGCTTTTTAGAAAACAATATACTGGAATAAGGAAAAATCAGAATATTCACCGGATTGTATTTCTGCCTCTATTTATTGCTGTTATGATAGTTATTTCATCATGTTCGGCACCGAAAGACAGCATTGTGATTTTAGAAAATCCAAACGGAAAAGAATTCACAATGAGTTTTAAGAAATTCAGCCGGGAAAACAAATGTAAGTTGTCCCTTAACGAGGGTGATGTTGTGTTGATTGAAATTGCCTGCGAAGACGGTGAAATTTCTTTTTCAGTCAGCGGAAAAAACGGCAGCGAACCTTATACGGGCAACAATTTGCAATCCTGCAGATTCACCGTCACGGTTTCTCAAACGGACGAATATGTGTTTCGAATCAAAGGTAAAACCGCTACCGGAAAAATTACCGCAAGTAACCTAGGGCCGGAGGTATAAATAGTCGGTGTTTAGCTTAGCGGCATAGCAACACCAAATGGTGCATAGAACGGCTCATAAATAAGGCTAGGGAAGAATAAAACACAATAAGAGCTAACTGACTTCAAAAATCAGTTAGCTCTTTTTCCATAAATAATTCAAATTTTGCCAAAATGTTGCCAAATGCCTTTTTAGAAACTGAAAAACCCAGTCATATCAAGGCTTAGCGGCGTTTTCGGCATTATTCCCACTCGCTTAAATTAGCATTATATCGAGTGAATTTAGGTCTTTTCGCGCGGTTTTTCGGGGGATTTGACCGCCTTTTTCCGCTTCGTCTATGGAGTCTTCGAAAAAACGGTATCAAATTGGTATCACTTATACCACCCGGAAAGCGCGGCTTTTTTACGTTATTCATTATACCATGAAATCAGAATAAATACAAGAGGTTTGCGGAGTTTTTTAATAAGTTTATTATTGAGAACTTTTCACCTTTGCTATTCAGCTTCATCAACATATCGGTTGTTATTGTGATTATCTTTTTGACTTTCAAAATACTCCTTGTATCCACTAACCTCTATCGCCGGTACATATGTCTTTGCGTAAGTGTCTATGCCGTATTCATTTTTGCCAATATATTTGTAAAAAGCATAGAACGGAATACACATATTCCCGTTTTCATCGGAAACATACTCTATATCGACACAAGTATAATCACTGAAATCGACTTCGGGCTGTGTAGCCATACAAAGCGGACAGGAGTGGCCACCGAACACATATCCTTTCGCAAGCAATTCTTCAGCTTCTTCCAATGTTAACATTTTTGCTTTAGAGTCAACCTTATAATAGTCGTTCCATTTTTGCGAAGTTTGATAAAGTGAAACCCTCGACAAAAAGGCTTCCTCTTTGGATCCTCCCCAATTACAATAGGTGCCACTCCCCCAATCTGTATAGAAGGTTAACGAAATATAGTCAGATGTCATTGGTTCTTCGGAGAAGTTTGAAGGAAAAATAGTTTCTTCCGTAGAATACAGATAGATTGTTATCGTTTTGAGCTGTTGATACGAATAATCTCTACAAATCTTGATATCCGTATAATGCTTGCCAAATGAATTACACACATATGTGATTGTATTCTCTAACTTTTCCTTTATTTGCTCATCGGTATCAGATTCTAAAATTGAAACTTTTTCACCATTGATTTCTAACCGTCTTTCACCAATACTGTAATAATAAAAATATAATGAATTGTTTAGTGCCGTGAAACGAACACCTTTTTTGTTTCCGCTAACTTCTGCTTCGAAAAAATCATCGCCATTAGGCATTTCATCTTTTTTGATTTCATAGTTTTTTTCATTGATTCCGAAAAACTCAGTAGCAGAATCCAAATATTTGACAATAAAATCATTCAATTCGCTTTTCGAGGGGGAGTTTTTGTTTGCCGAGTAGATAGGCAGGAATTCAGCATTTGGTAAAGGAGTTATTCCTAAATGTTCGGGTGAAGATGTGTATATTTTGGTGTATTGATTTGTGCCATTGCTGTCCATTACCTCATCAAACACATTGCCAACGTCATCCGCGCTTAATACAATGTCTCTGACATTTGAATTGATCGTAGGAGACCATGGTTCACCATTGGGAATATAAGGTTCGACTCCCGGATTATCCTCTCGCAACATCGGCACAACGATAACTGCGCTCACGATCAGCAAGAAACAAGCTGCGATTGCTCCGAAACGAAGCCATACGCTTTTAGTCTTTTTGTTCTTTTGTCTGAGCCTTTCCTTTTGCTCAATATGTTTTTCAACAAGGTCGGGATCAAGGTGATTCAGACCTTCATTCCATTCTTTCTTTTTCATATAGAATACCCCTCACTTTCAAGTTTTTCTTTCAAGGCACAACGGATAGCGGCAAGCTCCTTGTTTACCATTGAACGACTCAAGCTCAGATCACTTGCAATCGTATCAATAGGATCGGCTATGTAGTACCGACTCATAAATATGAATTGTCTACGCTCAGGGAGTGAGCGCACAAAGTCACTGATGATGTGTCCAAGCCTCTCGGCATCGAAATCTGCACTGACATCTCCATCACCTGCTACGAAATCTTCAAGCTCGGACAAGGACACCGTCATTTCGGAAGATATTACGTTCTGCCGCATATTGCTGTGGTAGCGTTTGATCGCAATTCTTCGTGTGATAGTCGTAAGAAATGCTTTAAGCACATTTGGTCTTGATGGCGGCATAGCATTCCATGCACCAAGATATGTATCGTTCAAGCATTCCTCGCAGTCAAGCCTATCGTGAACGACATTGCAAGCAATGGAAAACAGATACTTCTTGTATTTGAAATCGGTTTCCTCAATCGCTTTTTCGTCGCGTTCCCAATAAAGCTCAACGATCTTTTCGTCGTCCATCGGCACTTTTGCCGTTTGTTTACTTTGAAGTTCCATAACTCGCCTCCTTCCTCGCGTTTTTGAAAGGCCCTTCATAAATAGTAGTACCAAAAAATTTGAAAGTGTGTAATAATTTTGAAAGTTTTTTGTATTATAACATATTTTTTCCAAAATGTGTGAACTGATATGAAAAATTGGGTGCCGCCGAAGCGGTGACAACATATGAAAACAACGGCAAGAATCAATTACGTTCCTGCCGTTGTTTATTATTCTATTTGGTATCAAAACGGTATCAAAAATCCGTTTCAAGTGCCGAAAACCCTTGATACATCAGGCTTTTTCGACTTTCGTTTATTATTCCCACTCTTTTTCTGTTTATTAATACACCCTATAATACATTGGTTTTCCTCTAAAATCAAGCCGTTTCATACATATATTCTCTGTGTTATCGTAGTTATCCAATTTTTCGTTGCAAAAAAAGTTGCAATTTCCTGTTTTCTAAAATAGCATGTGGCTTTGAGGTTAGGTGCATTTGTGTTTTTCGAAAAAAGAATCCGGCCAAAAGGTCGGATTCAACTTTTTATGTTTCGCTGTTCGTATATAGATTCTCAACAACTTTTGTTATAGGTAAGCGGTAAATCCTCATTCAGCGCAGCATCAGAGAGAAACAGCCAGTCGATGTCCTCGCCGTCCTCGCATAAGCCAATGGCTCCGGCGGGCGAAACCACATAAAAGCTGTCCTCATCGATCGGGTTTTCACTGTCGCTTGTCTCGGCAAGCACCAGCAAGCCTTTTACATCGTATCTATCATCGGCAGTGGCAAAGCTCCAACTCTTGCAGCGTGTGGCGGCAAACTCTGCCGCCTCGAGCAGGGTGGTAAATTGTTTCATTTCAAAGCCTCCTTATTTGAATAACAGATTATTACACCGCTTGCAGCGGTCATTTTGTATGGGGTTCATCATGGAGCAGACGTTGCAGTAGATGATGCGGTCTTTAGATTTGTCATACTTCTCGTATGTACCGAATTTGGGATGAAACCGTACCCTGTCGCCAACGGACAGATAATCGTACATATCTCGCCCGCTGTCCTTTTCCACGATAGTCTTTTTCTTGCCCGCATCGGTGTTGATGATTGTGGTATATTCCGTATAGGTTCTGTAATTATCATCTTCGCCGCCCCTATGCTCGCTTTTCTCCTTGCTGTACTTATTGACGACCACACCCTCCCACATTGGTTGCTTGGTTCTTCTCAACGCCAGCAGATTAAAGACCAGCATGACAAGAGCAATGCCCATGCCGATGATAATGGATTCTCCAAAGGGGAAATCGTCCATCAGCAGACCGGCGACAGGAAAGCCGATGAGCGGCACGAACACCAATATCCACATACATCCAATGGAGAATTTTTTGTTTTTCTGTGCGGCTGCCAGTATCTCCGGGCAGTTATACCTATCGGAAAAGCCGACCAGCCCCGCGCCGCTCTGTGGGGGCGCGGGAGTTGCTACATGGTGTGGTTCCATCGGCTCCGACGTTGCCGAATTCACCGCCTTTCCGCAGCCAATACAAAATTCGGCTCCCTCCGGAAGCGTTGCGCCGCAGGCCGTACACTCGCCGGTGACATTTGCTTGTGTTTTTGCGCCGCAGCCCGAACAGAAAGCTGCGCCCTCTGGCAGCTTGTTTCCGCAGTTAGGACAAAACATATCCGTATCACTCCTTGCTTCGATTATTTGAGGCGCGGCGGGTTTCTTCGCCGCCCGTTTCTTCTTTTTCCCACCTCTGGCTGTGCGTATGACAAGCAGCAGCAAAAGCAGATAACCGATGGGGGCGAGGATATGGTAAATGATCGCCACCTCGCCCATCTCGTTAAATTCGCACAGCATGGCGGGCTTATTGATGTAGGGGAATATGTCAAGGTAGCGGATACGCTCGGAGCGCGTTTCGCCCTCGGTAAGGCTCGGCCATGCCTCGTCGCTCTATATATCACATAGCCCCTGTATTCCTTGCCGCAGAACAGCCACATTTTGACTGCGAACGCAAGATTATACTCAATTTTCTTATCGCTGCCCTTTGTTCCAAAAACCAAAAGGTCGTCGCCGGCAAGGTCGATGATATTCTCTCGTATTTTCATTAGCGAGTTTATTCTGCCGGCGAGACTCATGTGATGTGAAAATTTCAGTAAGCAGTCGGGGTCGAGCAGACCGTGCTCGTTAAACAAACGGAGCATCTTTACTATTTCGGCTTTTTCAGTTTCAACCACCGCATTGTTTGTATACCGGCTCATAAATTTTCTTTTAACATCATCCTCACAAAAGGATTGCCGGTTGTCATGCCAGTATGCAGGGCGGATCCTTTGGAGATTCGACCGCAGAATCAGCAAAGGAAAACATTCCGAATAGTCTGTCAAAAATATAGTCAAAGAACTCTTTGCCCAAATCCAGTGGATTCACCGCAATCCGTACCGTTTTTTCAGGATTTTCTGTATTCTCAATCAGGGTAACGATTATGTCTCCGACAACCGTATCCTGCTCCGCGCCTTCCTGTATCCCGGAATATACCTTTGCCGAGGCTAAAACTGTAATTTCCTCTATATATTTTTTGATAAGATCAAACTCCCATTCTCCTCCGTTATTGTAAAATTCCGCAGGGAAAAGTCCCTTGACAAACTCATCTGCATAGCCGCCGAACATCTTTGTTGTTGCGGGGTTTTTGGCAAGCTGCTCCAACTTTGTTCCTAATATGATCTTAAAAGCCTGTGCCGTCAGATCCCCGAAGGCTGAAGCAACCGCTTTGTAAATGCCAATAGGAGAACCGTCGTCGTTCGTTTCATAAAAGTATGCATGTGCGGTTCTTATTACAAGGTATACGGAAAGAATCTGGGCGGCCTTTTTAGGCTCTGTTTTTCCATCAATCAAGTTCGTCAGGATGTTCTCTATCATTGTAAGGCCGGTGCTTTCCAGTTGCTCGAGATCAAATTCTGCACTCGGCGACGGGGATCCACTGATATAATTGGAAAGCCATATTCCCATGTGTTCAACCAGCAGATCCTTAGCGGGCATCACAATTGCCTCCACAAAGGGGGCATAGTTGTAGCTGAGCTTTGAGATAATGACCGAGATGGCCTGATCTCCTATCCATTTGTACCAGTCCAGTCCCCAGCAAACCCAATCGAGCATTTCGGCATTCAGCAGATGCATATTGGCTTTATAGACTTCCGCCTGGGTGGCATACACCAGTGATTTGGAAAGCAGGCGGACATCCGTTGCAGACATTTTCGGCAGGTCGTTCTTAAATCCGCGGATCAGTGCGGCACGCTCTTCCTCATCCACAAACTTTCTGATACGTTTGATGAGCAGTGCGATCTCTTCACTCTTTTCCGCCATTGGCAGCAGCTTGTCGCCGAGCAGACGAATGGGAATGTCCAACGTGTAGGTCTGATCTTTATAATCGCAGGAAACAGGTAGTGCAATATCATAATCCAGCCTGTCGTCCTGGGGAAGTTGACGCTTAGGACAAATACGGAAGATTCCCGTTCTTTTTGCCTCGGAAAAGTCCATTTCATAAACGAATGCCTTTAGCAGATTTTGCAGTTTTTCAGACTGTGCCTTCATCGGATCGAAGCGGCAATCCATACTGTTTGAATCAACGAGAATAGCTTGCTTTCTTCCGCTTTCATCAATTTGAGAAACGCAGAGCACCAGTTGAAATTCCGTCTTTTCAATTTCAACTTCATCCTCACCCTGTTCGGGAGCTAAGCTGCAAACCACCTGCAATCTACCGTTTTCATCAATCGGACAACCGGTGAACGGTCTCAAGGACAAGCCCTCCGGCAGCAGGTTGACAAGGAAGTTGTCGTGGGCGCTTTCCTTCTCGTTTTCCGCATAAACGAAAACCATGAAAATCTGCTGTGGCTGCGCCTTATCCGTTTGTATCGGGCTTGTGTTATGCAGGTGGATGATATAATGAGTATCGTCTATCCTCTCCGTCTCCGCTGTAAAGGGCTGATTTCCGGGCAGTTTTAGCCTTACCTTTTGGGGCGGCAGGGTAAAGTCGATCAGCTCTATGGGAACCTGATAATCGCCGTTGTCACCGAACAGCATATATGTAGTGGGTGTAAGCATTTTGCCTCGCTCCGGAAAATGGATACGTGCATCGCCCACAAGGCGGAAGGTGACATTGTTCTGGAAGGAACCACCTTCACCACTGAACCGGATGCTTAAAACCCCTCTGTCAGGATTTTGCCCGCCGGGGACAGACTCAGCGCATACAAGAGCTCCCATATAATTGTCCGCTATGGCGGTGCTTTCCACCTTGAGTCCTCCGCCGGAAAACATCTCAATTCGTGCACTGAAATCGGGCCGGTCGATTTCTTCCCCTTCCGGTGTGATTTCCACTATCCTGGCATAGACTGTTACCGCTTGGGTATCATAACGAATGGCGTCACCGAAGTCTTTACGTAAGCACATTTTATACCGGCTTTTCTTCTTTTTATCGCCGTTGTCCGGGTCGCTGCCCGCCCCTGCGCCGGTTATTGCAGCCGCGCCCCCGATGATGACAATCGCCAGCGCCTCGGGGATAGTAACGCCTGTTTCTCCGGCATTCTTGTCGGCGTCGGTGTCAACGCTTCCGCTTCCCTCAGGCACAACTTCTGATATGTCCATCGAGATAAGTCTTAGTTTTACAACCCATTCAACCGGGGAAAAGGCATAATGCAGTTTTAATAAAACACTTTTTCGTAAATTATCGTTGGCGGAATAACTGGGCGGTAAATACTCTGCGCTGTACCTTAATGCGATACCATTAGGATTTTCCCGTTCCCACTCGTACTCATCGATTATCAGTTCTCCGGGGCGTTCACGCTCTGAACGATCTTTTTCAGTGATTTTCCCGAAAAAGTACGCAGTAAGTTCATGTACTGTTCTTCCGGTGTAGGTAGGTGTACCGACTCTGCAACGAAGCAAAATCTCCCCGGCATATTCTACAGAATGAAAACCGTATTCATCATCCTCATAAATATATTCGCCGGTATTGAACGGGAAACTGACTGTAAATCCGTTTTTAAGATCCATATCAATTGTTCCCGAAAAACCAAAGCCTTTTTCCGCATACTTATAAAACTCCTCCCTTGTTCTTGGGTTATAATCGATAACATCAACCATTGGCTCAACACTAAAGGTCAGGCGCGTAGCATTAAACGGGTTACCGTCGTTATCTTTTTTGTTCTGTATCAGTTCCATTACTTCCTCAAAAGAGTCAACGCCCAAATATTTATACGGATCAACCGTTTCATATCTGCTCTTCGCATTTACGGTTAAAAGAGATGGCGCGAAAAACAGCAGCAAAAACATAACCATAAATAGGACGGTGAGAGCTTTTTTAAAAATCACACAACTTGCATTTTTCATTTCGAGGTCACCTCCTTTTTGTTTTTGACCACAGCCAGAAAAATGCCGCCTGCTATAAGCAACAGGAGACCAAACACATAGCCGTTATATCTACCGGGTACAAGACTTGCTACCATAAACATCGCAAAGCCAAGAGCCCAGCCGCTCATAACTGCTGTCACTGTGACATTGTTCGATTTTGGTATAAGCTCTGAAATCAGCCTTTGCAAAAATCCGTTTTTTGTCAGCGCTTTTACCGAAAGTGCAAAGCCTGCAATACATATCATTGAATTTTGCAGATTGGACGAAATCATCAGGTTACAGACAATCAGTCCGGACCCTGCTCCAAGAAGCAACAAAACATAGCTTTTTTTACCGCCTTTAAATGTGGTAGCAAGCTTGCCAACGCCGCCTTTCAAGCTTTGAAGCATCCCTTTGTCGGCAATTACCTGTGCAAACAGAGCCGCTACCAGCCCTTTACCTATGCTACCTCCGATGAGACTGCCCCGAGCGGCTGTCAACCAGGAAAGGATCCGGACCGGCAATGAGAAAATATCAAAAGCCGCCAGAAGGTTGACCAGTAACCAAACAACAGCAAGGGCTACAACAACAAGCAGACGCTTTTTGTCCCCTAAGGTCTTCTTGAAGCCGCCAGCTAAACCTTTGAAACCGCTTTTTAGTAAGGACAGCATCCCTTCTCCGGTAAAATCGCCCAGGTTGGGGCTTAGCTCCGAGGGCAGGGCAAGCTCGCCCGCCGACTGAAAGGCGGGAACCCTATCTGAAAACACACTTTGCGCATATGCGCTTGCCTTGGTTTTGGCTTCGTTTTTTATTTGTTTTTCGACTTTTGTCAGAACATCCCCGTGCTTCGGCACTGCCTGTTCCGACCGTGCTCCGGACTCCTCCGGTACGGGGGCGGCATTCGCGCCGCATTTGGCACAGAATTTCGCGCCCTCACTTAGAGCCGTGCCGCAGCTTGTGCATAATTTACCCATAATACTCACTCCTTCTTTCATTAATCACTTGCTTTTGGTACGTTACCATCCGGTGATGTCTGCCGTCACGCCGGTTTCATGAAGCAGCTTTTGAGTGGCATCCAGCAGCGCCTGCTTTTGAGTCATTCCGTGCAGCAACTCTACCCGCATGGTCTGAGCCGCGTCGCCAAAGATCAGGTACATCCGCTCCTTATCAATTTGAACGGCGTGTAGCCGCACACCATGTACCCCGTCGAGACCCCATCGGTAAATTTCGCTGCCGATGAGGATACCAAAGGTAGATACTACAGTTTCCTCAGTGTCTTTTTTCATTTGGCGGCCTGGCATGGAGATGAGAGCAGATGGCACCGCAAGGATGCGATTATCCCAAATAAGTGTTGCATCATAGAGCAGACGGCTCTGCCTCACCAATAACAGGAGAGAGATAAGGCTGATAGCTCCAAAGGCGAAAACCACTTCTAACATAGAAGTTACACCGAGCCACACCGCCAAACAAATACTGGCTGCGAACAATAAGGCATATCCATTGCGCCGTTTGCGGATTAATTTCATTTGCACTATACCTCCTCTATCATAAATTTTAGGGAAGGATGCCTCAAAAAGCATCGTTCGAAAGGATGAATTTGCAGAAAAAAGCCCCTCACCCTTTTGGGTGAGAGGCCGGTTAAACCCAGTATTTATACAGTTTTATGTATCATCCAACCGTTTGGTTTTTCAGCAGGGTGCTGATGAGCTCCGCACGGCTTGAAACATCGTATTTTGAAAAAATACTTCTTGCGTGTGTTTTAACGGTATTCTCACTGATGAACAAAGCCCCGGCAATCTCACGGTTGGATTTGCCGGAAAGGATAAGCTGCAATACCTCCTGCTCCCGGACAGTCAGCGGATCAAGGGTTTTGACCTGCCGTACAATATCCGTTTGCTGTGACTGGCTCATATTGTCATAAGCGGCAAGGTAAGCATGGCTTTTCAGCAATAGAACAAGCTGGTGGTTTAGGGGCGGCAGCATAACCAATGTAACGCATACCACCGTCAGGGCAATCACCGCCACCTCCGCACCGGGAAGCCCCATGGATGTCACAGCCATCCCCAGGACGCCTCCGCAAAGGACGCCGAATACATTGGCGGAAAGACCGATGCCAAAGGTTTGTGCAGGGTTGTCGCTATAATCCAGCATTTCTCCAAGGATGCTCCACCAAAATAGATCGAAAATACCGCAAGCACCGAGCATCAGCGTATCCACAATCAGATAGTCGGAAATGTTTCGCCCCAGTAGCATAAAGCTGATGAACGCTCCTATAATCATTGCCATCCCGATATACAAAATTCTGGAACGCTTTGCTTTCATAGGTAGGTTGCGCATAATAGCAAGCGCCACGATATAAGGCACGGCCCAATACCAGCTCACCAGTCCCGTTAGATGCTCAAAAGCGGGGTTGATAACCTGATACATCAGTCCGGAATTAATTGTAATGATAAAGACAAAAAGACACAGCAATATTAGCGGGTTTTTAATGCCGCCATGCGTCTTATTTTTAATTGATTTGTTCTGCTCATTCTCCTGCTCCAACGGCAGCATCCAAATGAAGACCATGCCGATCACAAGGCAAAGCACAGAGAAGCCAAGCCCGATAAAGGTTGACCTGTTCACGGCCACCACGTTGACTGCAATCATCAGCAAATTGGAATAAATCAGAACATCGGCACAGGATTTAATTCGCTCGTTCTTGGGCGTAAAGGCCCTGAGGAAAAATCCCCATGCTGCCACCGCGCAGCCGCTAAAGTATCCGCTGACAATCAGTCCGCTCAACCATAGAAAAGTAGGCGAAAAAAAGAAGGGGACGGTGGCAACAAGGCATACGCCCATGCCGCCGAGCATCATGCTTTTGGCTGCCGCCCGGGACCTGACGAACAGACCGCAGGTGAGAAGCCCCACGAAATGTGCAATCATGGCGGCCATTATGTATGAAGAGGCATTTATCCCACGCATTTCCAGCATGCTATACAGGACCTGCCCCTCAAACTGGAACGACAAAATGTAGGCGAAGAGAAATGAAAACCCGATAATAGAAAGTCTACGGGCATTTAAAGCCTTAAACTTGAGCATTTTCATTTTATAACCTCCCGCTCATCGGAGGCTCCACCTTTTTTGATCCATTCGTCTATATCAGCGGTTTTGAAACGCCAGAGTTTTCCCACCTTGGATGCAGGCATACCGCGCTGAACAATCCAACGCATAACCGTATGGCGCTTAACACCAAGATAGTCGCAAACGTCTTGCAAAGATATCCATCTGTCGTTATATATTGTTTCAGACATAGATGCCACCTCTCTTTAATTAATTTAATCTATAATGTATGAGATAATTATAACATCTCAGAGAAGCAATATCAATATCTTTATGGTGTTTTGTGTAGTATTAAGTTGTATGCCTTTAGTTGTTTGTATCTAATGGCTTATGTTTGGCAATCATTTTTGATGACTGCAGAACCCTTTTGTTCAATATTTTTTTAAGTAATCTTTAGATGTCTTCACCGCTGATTTCCGCTGCCTTATACGCTTGTCTGCTTAGATGCTTCTGCAACCCACTGTTCCTCTAACAGCTTGATGGTCTGGCAGTCACTGTCCCAAGTATTCATAAGGTAATACCTTAAATACATCCGGTTGGAGATTTTCTGAAATTCCTGTAAGTAGGTATCATCCTCTACTGACCGATTACTGACCTTTATTAGATCAATGTCCGTCTTTTGTTAATCGATTATTAGTGTACTTGTAAGCCACTTGTCACTATTTCGTCCGGCAAAACAAGCACTTCTCAACTCAAAAAGTTGCAAAAGTGTTGCAACTCGCTATAACTCAAAATTAGAAATGCCCGAAAACCCACTAATATCAAGGCTTTCAGGCACATCAAAACCACTTAAAACTTATTCCCACTCAATAGTTGCCGGCGGTTTTGATGTGATATCATAAACAATCCGGTTGATGCCGTTGACTTCGTTAGTTATTCTTGACGAAATCTTGGCAAGCAAGGTATGGGGAATGCGGGTGTATTCGGCAGTCATAAAGTCGCTGGTGGTTACCGCCCGCAGCGCCGCTGTGTATTGGTAGGTCCGTTCGTCCCCCATTACCCCAACGCTTTTAAGGTTGGTTAGCACCACAAAATACTGGTCGGGCTTAACCTTGGACTTTGCAATTTCCTCCCGCATAATGGCATCGGCCTCCCGCAGAATGTCCAGCTTTTCTTTTGTAATCTCGCCTATAACCCTCACCGCAAGGCCGGGGCCTGGGAAGGGCTGGCGGCCGATAATGGTTTCGGGAAGTCCCATTATCCTTCCCAGTTTGCGCACCTCGTCTTTAAACAATCCCCGCAGAGGTTCGACAACTCCCTCAAAACCCAAATCCTTGGGAAGCCCCCCCACGTTGTGATGGCTTTTTATAACCGCCGAATTGGTGCCGGATTCCACCACGTCGGGATAAATGGTGCCCTGAGCCAGAAACTCTATATGCCCCAGCTTTTTTGCCTCAGCCTCAAAGGTCCGGACAAACTCGGTGCCTATAATTTTTCTCTTTTGTTCGGGATCGGTAACGCCGGCAACGGCGGAAAGGAATTTTTCGCTTGCGTCAACGCAAATGAGGTTTAAGTCTTTGCCTGCAAAGGCTTTTTTTATTTCCTCGGTTTCGTTTTTCCGCATAAAACCGTGGTCAACATAAATGCAGGTTAGCTGCCCCGGCAGAGCTTCCGCCAGCAGCCAGGCGCACACCGAGGAGTCAACGCCCCCCGAAAGACCTAGGAGAACACGCTTATTGCCAACGGTTTTACGGACTTCCTCTATCTGGGCGCTTAAATAGTTTTCCATTGAGTATCCGCCGACAGCGTGGCAGATATTAAATAAAAAGTTGCGGATAAGAGCCATTCCGGGCACGGTGATTTCCACCTCCGGGTGGAACTGGACACCGTATATTTTCTTTTCTTCGTTTTGAATTGCTCCAATGGGACAATGCTTTGTGGTGGCAATGACAGAAAAGCCGGCCGGCGCCTCATACACCATGTCGGTATGGCTCATAAGCACCTTTTGCGTTCCTGTTATGCCTTCAAACAGCAGGCTGCCGGGTAAGAACTCGGCCTTTACCACCCCGTATTCGCTAACATTGGTGGTTTTGACCTTGCCGCCGAGAAGATGGCTTATAAGCTGCATTCCGTAGCATATTCCCAGCACTGGAATGCCTAAATCCAATATCCCTTTATCGCACACTGGGGCATGGCTGCCGTATACGCTGTCGGGACCGCCGGTAAAGATAATGCCTATGGGGTTAATTTCCTTAACCTCCTCAAGGCTTATGGTGTTGGGTTTTATAACCGAATAAACCCCGCACTCCCTTACCCGGCGGGCGATAAGCTCCTTATATTGGCCGCCGAAGTCGACTATTAAAATCGTTTCTTTTGACATAATAACCTCAGTTTTCGTATGTTTTTATAATATTTTCGGCAATTTCCCGCTTTTTTACGCAGCGATCCATTGCGGATTTTTCAATAAATCTATGGGCCTCCGGCTCGGACATTTTAAGCTGTTCCACAAGTATGAGCTTTGCCCGGTTTACAATCTTAATTTCCTCCATACGGCTTTCCAGCGACTCCACCCTTGTTTCAAAGGCCTGCATTCGGTTTCGCATAGAAACTAAGGCGTTTATTGTCTGCATAACCGTATGCTTGTCGACGGGCTTTGACAGCGTTACGATTCCGTATGGTTCAGTTTTATACAAAATCTGTTCATACAACTGGCTTTTTACCAATAATAAAATGCCGGTGGTGGGATATCTTGACAAATCTATTGCAAGCTTGGTGCCAAAATCGTCGGGCAGGGGGGTGTTTATAATAATCAGACCGTAGGTTTGATCTATAACACGCCTTTCGGCCTCCCCGGCGCTGCCGGCAGTGTCTATGGGGTTAAACCGGTTTGGCGGAAGCAGGCTTGTAAAGTAGTCGGACGCTGTTGAGCCGGAAGATACTATTAGCACGCTTGTTTGCCTGAATTCTTCGGCCATAATCCCCCTCCTTAAAAGGTTTTTCCCGTAATATTAAACAAGGGCAAAGCCTTCGGGAAGGATACCCTTAATCCACTGTGAATTCCGGGCGATTTCCCGGGCCTTGTCAAGGGTATCGGGGAGGGAGTCAAGACCGGTGGTTAGCTCCCCGGATGCCGAATACATATCGGCGTCAAGGGGAGGGATGGGGGTTAAGTTCCTCTCTATTCCGTCTATGCAGGCGTGAATAAGCAGGGCATAAGCAATATAGGGGTTTGCGCCCGGGTCGGGGGACCTTAGCTCAATCCGTTTGAAATCTCCCTTTGCGGCCGGTATGCGGATAAGCTGGGATCGGTTTTCGGGGGACCAGGTGATATATTTTGGAGCCTTCATTTTACCAAGCCGCATATAGGACTGGTGGGTGGGGTTTAGGTAGGCGGTCATTTCTTTAATATGCTCCATTACCCCTGCCATGAATTTTTCCCCGTATTCGTTGCCGTCGTTGCTTTTTACCGACATGTTTATGTGAAAGCCGTTGCCGGGATGATTTTCAAGGGGTTTGGGGGAGAAATTGGCGTGCAGGCCGTTTCTTATGGCTATCGTCCGCACCACCGACTTGAAGGTGGTGGAGTTGTCTGCCGACCGGAGGGGATCGGAATACCTGAAGTTTATTTCGTTCTGCCCGGGGCCTTCCTCATGGTGGGCCGATTCGGGGTGGATTCCCATGTCCGCAAGGGTAAAGCAGATTTCCCGCCGTATCGATTCGCACTTGTCACCCGGGTCAATGTCCATGTAGCCGGCGTTGTCAAAGGGAATCAACGTTCTTTCCCCCTGCTCGTCGGTTTTGAAAAGATAAAATTCATATTCGGCGCCGAAGCTGAAATAAAGTCCCTTCTTTTGGGCTTTGGCCACCGCTTTTTCAAGTATATAGCGGGAGTCGTATTCGAATCTTTCCCCGCCGGTTGTGCGTATGCCGCATATCATTCTCACCATTTTGCCCTGAACCGGATGCCAGGGGACAATGGTAAGGGTGGAAGGGTCGGGGAACAAAAACAAATCCGAATGGGTAACGTTCCCGAAACCGGTAATGGCCGAGGCGTCAAAGGCAATGCCGTCTGCAAATGCCCGCTTAAGTTCCCCGGGCATAATGGTGGTGCTTTTCTCCCGCCCGGTAACGTCGCAGAAGGAAAGCCTGATAAATTTTACGTTTTCCTCTTCAACATAGCTTAATACATCGTTTTCGGAATACATCAAAACCCGCCCTTTACTTATAAAATAACATAAAAGGCGTTCGGTAAGTGTTGAAGGAAAAAATTCCTGCCAACCGGCGAACGCCCATAGTCTGTCAAAGATATTATATATTCGGCCCGATTATTTGTCAATAAGTTTATTGAAAGCTAAAAAGGGCAAACTTGCAAAAATAAAGCAATAAATGCCAAAGTTCTTGGGCAAGGGATACAAAACTTAAACTAAATCGAGTATTTCCTGCGGTATTCCCGGTATTGACGGTCAAATTCTTCGCCGCCGGCCTTGACTGCTCTTAAATATTTATGCATGTCCATAGCCTCGTGCTGGGACATTTCAAGCATTGTTCCCGCAATGTTGGAACAGTGGTCGGAAACCCGTTCAAGGTTGTTTAAAATGTCAGAAAGTATAAACCCGTGTTCAATGGAACATTCGCTCTTCTGCAGCCGCAGGGAATGGTTAAGCTTAATCTGCTCCTTTAGGTAGTCAACCACCTGTTCAAGGGGCTCCACCTGAATGGCTATCTGCATGTTGTTTTCAGAAAAAGCCTGAAGTGTAAGGGTTAATACCTCGTCCACCGCAGAAGTCAATATCGAAAGCTCCCGGCTGGCGTCCCCTGAAAATGATAGCTTTTTGTCCTTTAATTCCTCTGCCGAATCAAGAATGTTCACCGCATGGTCGGATATCCGTTCAAAGTCGCCTATAAACCTTAAAAGCCGGGTGGTTTCGTGGCTGTCATCATCGGTGAGGTTATGGTTTGATGATACCTTAACCAAATAAGATCCTATCTTGTCCTCATACTGGTCGGCCTTGTTTTCCCCGTCCCGTATATATTCGGCGGTTTTAGCGTCGTATTCTTTAAGCATCTGCATTGATTTTTTAAATATGTCCACCGATAGGTTGGCCATATCTATGGTGGTGGTCCTGCACCGTTCCACCGCAATGGATGGGGTGGCAAGAAGGCGTTCGTCAAGAAGTCTGAACTCCTCCGCTTCGGGGGAATCTTTAACCGTAAGATGCGCCAGTTTTTCAAGCAGTCCCATAAGGGGGAACAGGGTAACCGTCATAATCAGTTTGAAAGCGGTATGGGTTATGGCTATATTCAGTTCGTTTGCCGATTTTGAAACAAAGGCAAAGTCAAATATGGCGTCTCCGGCGTAGAATAGGCCAAGGGATATGATTATTCCTATTATGTTAAAGTAAAGATGGACAAATGCCGCCCGCTTGCCGTTTTTTGATGCAGTAACAGATGCCAGAAGAGCGGTGACGCAGGTGCCTATGTTCATACCCATTAATATTGGAATTGCCGCCGAGAAGGTAACCGCACCGGTGGTTGACAAAGCCTGCAGTATACCCACCGCCGCCGAGGAGGACTGGATTACGGCGGCAAGCACAAGGCCTGCAAGCACACCGAGAACGGGATTTGAGAATTTTAAAAGTATGCTTCTGAATTCGGGGACGTTCTGAAGGCCGGATACCGCACCCGACATGGTTTCCATGCCGAACATAAGCACCGCAAAGCCCAGCAGCACGGTGCCGATATCCTTGCGTTTGGTGGTTTTGGTAAACAATAAAAAGTATATGCCCACAGCGGCAAGAATGGGGGTAAAAGAGGATGGCTTAAGAAAGTTAAGCCACATATTTTCCGAATTGATGCCCGTCAGCGACAGTATCCAGGCGGTTATGGTGGTGCCCACGTTGGCGCCGATTATAATACTTGTCGACTGGTGGAGGGTTAGCACACCGGCGCTAACAAGTCCCACCGCCATAACAGTGGTGGCGGAGGAGGACTGGATTACGCAGGTGACAACAAGGCCGAGAAGAAAGCCCTTAAAGGTGTTGTTGGTGAATTTAGCAAGCAGGGTTTTCAGTTTGTGTCCGGCCTGCTTTTCGAGGGGGGTTCCCATTACGTTCATACCGAACAGGAACAAACATAATCCGCCGATTAGCGTCAAAGCGTCAAAAACATCCATAAAAAGACCTCATACAGCTTTTATTTTCATTTTTCCCTTTATATTCTACCATAAGTATGTTAAATGCAAAACACACCTTAAGTTAAATTCAGGTTAAATGTCCCCGTTCTTTAGGGATTTAGGGAAAACCAAGGTTATTTCGGTGCCTTTACCTACGCTGCTTTCAAGGGATATACGGGCCTTGTGGTAGGCGGCCCCGTGTTTTACTATTGAAAGGCCAAGCCCCGTGCCGCCTATTTCCTTTGAATGGCTTTTGTCCACCCGGTAAAATCTTTCAAAAACCCTTGCCTGGCTTGCCTTGGGTATGCCGATGCCGTTGTCTTTTACCGAAACATAGACAAAAGCTGCGTCGGTTGAAACGTCCACCAGCACATATCCCCCGGGACGGTTGTATTTTATGCCGTTGTCGCACAGGTTATATATCATTTCCTCAAGAATTTGAGCGTTCCCCCGGACATATGCCGCCTCGCCGGTTACGTTTAGGCTTATTTTTTGGGCTTTGGCGATATTTTCAAGCCGGTCAGCCACGTCCACGGCGGTTTCATAAACGTTAATATTTCCCTCATCGTAGGGAATTTCCCCCTCGTCAATCTGGGAAAGCTTTATAATGTCGTTTACCAGGCTGATAAGCCGCCTTGCTTCACGATAGATATTTTCGGCAAAGTGTATAGTGTCCTTTTCGGTGGTTATGCCGTTTTTAATAAGCTCGGCAAAGCCGGATATGGAGGTTAGCGGTGTTTTAAGCTCGTGGGACACATTGGTGGTAAACTCCCGTCTTAACTTTTCCCGCTCGTCCTTTTCGGTTTCGTCGATAATTACAATAACCGCCCCTTCCACGCTGTCCTCAAACAAAACCGGGGTGGCGTGAAGGGTGTAGTAGTTTTCGTCGGTGCGTATGGTGTCAAAACACTTTTTTCCCGAAAGGGAGGTGCGTATGGTTTCCCTGAAGTTGTCGGTTTTATTAAGCTGAAGAACACTTCGAGGAAGCTCGGTAACCCCCAGCATCTTCATTGCCGCCGTATTGCAGGACAAAATATCCGCCTTGCGGTCGATAATAATAACCCCGTCGCTCATGTTGGTGGTTATGGCGTCAAATTCCGTCTGTTTTACCTTAAGCTCCTCGGTAAGCTTGAAAATTATGCGGTTTTGGCTGGTAAGCCGGGATACTATGGGCTTAAGCTCATCGATTGGTTTTGAAATTTCCGGTTTGTTAAGGTCAATGGCTGTTATCGGAGAAACTATTTTTTTAGATACCGCCACGGCGGCAATTAAAGCAGCAACCCCTGCGGTAATAATAGCTATAATGGCAATATAAAGATAGCCGGTAAGATCCGCCCATAATCCGTCGTCAATTTCCCCTATACGCAAAACACTGCCGTCCTCAAGACGCAGGGCGACATAAAAAATCTGATTTGACAGTACAGCCGAATACCGGCTTGAATATCCCTTTCCTTTTGACAAAGCGTCGGAAAGTTCGGCCATATCCCCCGGATTTTCGAAATTACCATCCATGCTGTCAAACAGCACGTCTTTGTCTGGTGAAAACAATGTTATATAAAAAGAGGTGTCAAGGCCTTCAAGGTATTGTGTCCCTTTTTCGGCATATCCCCTGCCTGCGGCAGCGGCATATTCAAAAAGGTATTCCTTTTGCCGTGACACCGCCTGCCGGTAGGACACCACCGCCACAAATATTGTGGATACCGTTAAGGCTATAAGGGTTATTAAAATTATGCTTTTTATAATTTGGCTTTTCATAAAAACCCCTTTTCGGTTTGAATTCGGTCAGCCCTCGTCCGTACCCCCGATTTTATAGCCAACCCCTCGTACCGTTTCGATAATGTCGGCATATTTACCCAGCTTTTGCCGTAACGTCCGTATATGAACGTCTACCGTCCGGTTTTCTCCGTCAAATTCGTAGCTCCAAACCTCACGCAGAATTTTATCCCGGTTTAGCACAGTCCCCCGGTGGGCAAAGAGAAAGCAAATAAGTTCAAATTCCTTAAAGGTCAATGCCACTTTAACCCCGTCGACGGTAACCGTGCGGGAGGGGATGTTTACCACCAGCCCCCCTGCCGTATACACCTTTTCGTCGCTGTCGTCATCGTCTGTCCTGCTCCGCCTGAGCACCGCCTTTACCCGGGCAATAAGCTCCATAACCCCAAAGGGCTTGGTTATATAATCATCGGCGCCGCAGTCAAGAGCCTTGACTTTATCAAATTCACTTGATTTTGCGGTAAGCATAATAACCGGAATTTTTGAAGTCTGGGGCATAAGCCTTAACTTTGTAAGCACCGATATGCCGTCCTCTCCGGGGAGCATAACGTCAAGCAAAATAAGCTCGGGCAAGTCCTCCCCCAAGGCTTTCCAAAAGGCATTGGGCGTCTCAAAGCCTGTGGCGGCAAGTCCGGTTTTGTTAAGGGAATAGCACACCAGCTCCCGTATCGATTCGTCGTCTTCAAGTAGGTAAATCATACATTATCCCCGCTTGCTTTTAATTTATAAGAAACAAAGTTTAGAAATATTATACTTATCAAGAAAATTTCTACTTTTTTATTATAACGGCAGGTCTGTGTCAAGTCAAGGAAAGGGAGCAAAACATTTTTGCCAAAATCGTTGACAAAAATATATGAACGTGCTATCATATGAATGAGCAAACATATAAGCGAACATTCATATGAAAGGAGATTAATATGCCCCACAAACATGATGAAATACTTGCAAAGGTAAAGCAAACCTACCCTGCCGAAAAGGCGCTGTCGGAACTGGCTGATTTGTTTAAAATTTTCGGTGACACCACAAGGATAAAAATTATGTATTCCCTCCTTGACGGGGAAATGTGCGTCTGCTCCATAGCCGAGCTTATCGGCATGGCCCAGCCGGCGGTGTCCCATCAGCTAAGGGTGTTGAAAAACGCCAAGCTGGTTTCCAACCGCAGGGAGGGTAAGACAATCTATTATTTCCTTTCAGACGACCATGTAAAAACCATAGTCGCCTGCGGCTTTGAGCATCTTATGGAACAATTAAAACACGAATAGCAGGCGGTGTATACATGAATAAAGAACAAAAAATAATTTTATACAGAATAATTACCTCTGCCCTTCTTTTTGTTGCCGCAATACTTATTCCGGCGACAGGAATTGTAAAAGGGATGCTGTATGCAGTCCCCTACCTTATTATCGGCTATGACGTGCTTCTTGAGGCAGGGAAGAATATAATAAAGGGCGAGGTTTTTGACGAAAAATTCCTTATGTCCATAGCCACCATAGGGGCCTTTGCCATAGGGGAATACCCCGAGGGGGTGGCGGTTATGCTCTTTTATCAGGTGGGGGAGCTGTTCCAGTCGGTGGCGGTGGGAAAAAGCCGCAAATCCATATCCGACCTTATGGACGTCCGCCCCGATTATGCGGTGATTGTATCTGACGAGGGTGAAAAGAAGGTTGCCCCAAAAGAGGTTAACACCGGTGATATAATAATTATCCGTCCCGGTGAAAAGGTTCCCCTTGACGGTGAAATCATAGATGGCCACACCTCGGTAAACACCTCCGCCCTTACCGGCGAAAGCCTGCCGGCAGACAAACAGCCGGGTGATAAGGTTAAAAGCGGCTTTGTCAACCTCACCGGCCTTATAAAGGTCAGGGTGGAAAGCAGTTATGAGGAATCCACGGTGTCCAAAATACTAAACCTGGTGGAAAACGCCTCCGGCCGCAAGGCTAGAGCGGAAAGCTTCATAACCCGCTTTTCCCGTTATTACACCCCCTGCGTGGTGTATGCCGCAATCCTTATTGCGGTGCTGCCGCCGATGTGGTTTAACCAGGCCTTTTCGCTGTGGTTAAACAGGGCGCTTGTGTTTCTGGTAGTGTCCTGCCCCTGTGCGCTGGTGGTTTCGGTCCCCCTTTCATTTTTCGGCGGAATAGGCGGAGCCTCAAGGCAGGGAATACTTATAAAAGGTTCCAACTACCTTGAAGCGTTGTCAAAGGTTGATGCGATAGCCTTTGATAAAACCGGCACCCTTACCAAGGGCTCGTTTATGGTTGACGCCGTACATCCTTCGGAAATGAGCGAAAATGGGCTGCTTGAAATTGCCGCCGCAGCCGAAAGCTATTCCAGCCATCCTGCAGCCGAGCCGATTATTAAAGCCTACGGCGGGATAATCGACAAGTCAAGGATAGAGGGAGTTACATCCATCGCCGGCATGGGCCTTAAAGCGGTGATAGACGGGGAAACCTATTACGTGGGTAACACCAGACTTATGGATACGGCCGGCGCCAGGTGGCGTCCCTGCCATTTAAGCGGCACCACCATCCATGTGTCAAAAAAAGACGAATACCTGGGGCATATAATTATAAACGACACGGTAAAGTCCAATGCAAAACAAACTATAGAAAAACTGAAAGCGGATGGAATAAAAACCACCCTTATGCTTACCGGTGACACCTTTGCCACCGCCAGTCAGGTTGGGGAAAAGGTGGGCATAGACGGCATACGGGCCGAGCTGTTGCCCCATCAGAAGGTTGAAGCGGTGGAGGAATTAATTTCCCAGGGGTATAAAACCGCCTATGTGGGGGACGGGATAAACGACGCCCCCGTACTGGCAAGGGCAGACGTGGGAATATCCATGGGGGCGCTGGGAAGCGATGCTGCCATTGAATCGGCGGATGTGGTGCTAATGGACGACAATCTGTCAAAGCTGTCTTCCGCCATGGCAATTTCCCGCAAAACAATGAAAATCGTAAAGCAAAATATAATTCTTTCCCTTGGGGCAAAGGGTATAATCCTGGTTTTGGGTGTTGCCGGAATTGCCGGAATGTGGGCTGCGGTAATCGGTGACGTTGGGGTTATGGTGGCCGCTACCCTAAATGCCATAAGAGCATTGAGAGCCAAGGTATAAAGCATAAAAAAATCCCCCCGCTTTTATAGCGGGGGGTGTTTTTTGACTTTTAATCCATGTTCATCTTAAAGAATTCGTTTAATAACTCTACGTCGTTTTCAAAGGCATCCTGATAGGTTTCATAGGTTGATGCGAACTTGCCGGTTACGCCGCCCTGAATGAGCTTCTGGAGCATGCCGTTAACGTCTACCGAGCCACCGCCCATTTTGCCTATCTGGAAAATGGCGCCCATTTCGCAGCCACGGGTGGAGAATATAAGGTCAAGCATTGCCTCGGAATCTTCTCTGGGGAGCTTCTGGGCCTTTAACATTTTTTCGTAGTAGTTGTAGGCCACCGAGTCGGGGTATTCCGCCCAGGAGTAATAGCCCATAACGTCAAGGACTGCGGCCGCAAATTCGGCGGTGTCCCTATCCACGTTGGCGGCAATAGCATAGGCGTTGGTTACCCAGGTGTTTATAAGGGAGTAGTAGTTTTCCTGGTCTTCGGTATATTTGGGAACAGGGAGTATGCCGAAGATGTCTTCCATATTAAGCTCGGAGGCACTGTTGATGCCGCCGGAGTAAAACAGGCAGCGGCCTTCCTCAAAGGCTTGACGGAGAAGCACCATGGGGGTGGAGGAAACGTGGAAATAATCGTTGCCGGAAATGTAGGATTCGTCAAACATAAGGGTTAGAACCTTGTCCACGGTTCCCATGGCTGTGGAGTTGTTAAGGGTGAGCATGGGATAGCCGTCGGGATCGGGGGAAAGAATTCTGACGCCGGCGCCGTAAAGCATTGAATACATGTCGTCATACTGGCCTGCCCAGCCGAATTGGTCAAGGTAATCCATTCCATCGGGAGCGGCCGAGTCGATGCACAGCATCTTGGAATACTTAAGGGCTTGGTCTATTGTCCACTTGCCTTCCACCGCAAGGGATATGGGGTCTTCAATGTTCATTCTTTCAAACAGTGAGTAGTTGTAGTAAACACAGGGGGTGGAGTTTTTATGGTTAAAACCAATATCCCCTATGGTAAAGTAAAGCTGGTCGGCTATGGTTACGCTTTCGTTAAAGGACTGTTCCCACCAGGGGTTGGTCATGTTTATATTTTCAAGGCTGTTAAGGTCGTACAGCTCATTGTTCATGGCCAGCGTGCCGCAGTCGTAAAGGCATACGGAAATAACCTGGAAAGTTTCGGTGTCGCCTACGGATATGTATTGGCGTATGGTGGAAAGGGTGTCGTTGCCGTATCTTGAATTGCTCTTGTAGTAAATCTCTTTAATGGTAACGCCCAGCGCATTGTTAACAAGGTCATTTCTACGCTTAATGGCTTCGTTTACCGTGGCGGGGAGAATGATTTCGGTCATTTCTTCGTTAAACACAAATTCCGAAATGGGGTTGGAGCCGATACCGGTGGTAAAGAAGGTAAGGGTTTTGCCGTTGTAGTCGGACCCTTTGTAAATGTCGGGATTGCTTAGGTGGTCCCGGCTTTCTTCATCGCTGGTTTCCTCAGAAGTTTCCTCGCTGGATTCGTTGCCAGGCTGGGAAGATTCTTTAGATGTGTCCGAAGTGTCGCCCGTCTCGTTTGAGCAGGCGGCAAAGGACAAAACAACCAGTAGCATACATAGAATTAGCGCAATGAGTTTTTTCATACAGGCTTTGCCTCCCAAATTAACTTTAATTCCATATATACCACAATTTAAAAATTAAATCAATACTTTGTATGTTTTTCCCCCTATTCTACAATAAAATATATCGCTTTTATAACAAAAAGCACATCCATAAAATACCACAAATGCCGTAAAAGCACAAAACGATTGTCAAAAATTTAAGTAAAATTTACCGAATCGATTTGTAGGCTTTTACACAAAAAACCGTCTGTCCGGTGATTAACCGGACAGACGGTTTAATTAGCTTAAATTAAGTGTAAAGTTTAATATTTGGTTTGTTTCCACTTGATTACAAAGTGTTGTACAATTATTAAAAGTCTGAAAGTGCTTGAAAATGCTATATAAATTAACCAAATAAAAACTTGACGGTTGCTTAATTTTGCTATACATTAGAAATTGCATCAATTAACATTAGAATTTTAATAGTTTTTTTGACAAGGTTCGTATTTGGAACAAAAAATATTTGAAATTTATTGATTGATTAATTTGACAAATACTGGTTTTTGGTGTACAATTATCAAAAATACATATTTATATACATTTTTCACAACATTGTTAATAATAAAAGAAAGGAATATACAATGAGTGAAACAAATATAAGACATTCAAAAAAAGCTGTGCTTATTATCGCTATACTCATTGGATTAGCTATATTTATAGTGATTACAGTCATCGGAAGCAATTATACAAATCCTGTTGTTGACAATTCATCATCTATTGTTGATGTCTATGGAAATTCATCCGATAGTCAGAACGATTCTGATTCTGCAAGTTCCGATGAAGAATCATTTGTATCTGAAGATATCAATATGTCTGAAACATCAGATTCAAGCGATGAGTCAAGTGATTTTTCTAGCAAAGAAGTTTCTGAAGAAACCAGCGCTGATATTTCCGAGCTTTCTGAATCATATGATTCGTCAGAAGAAACTACACAAAGTAATGAAATGAGTGATGATATAAGCGAAGAATCTGAGCCTTCCTATACATCCGAAGTTTCTGAACCTCAAGTTATAAGATATACAGTTAAGTACCATGCCAACGGCGGCATCGGCTCAATGAGCTCTACAAGCTTTGAATATGGTGAAAGCAAAACACTTGCTACCAACACATTCGCTAGAACAGGCTATCAGTTCCAAGGGTGGTCCACCACTCCTTCCGGCAGTGTAATATATTTAGATAAGGCAACGGTGAAAAATCTTTCATCAACCAACAATGCGGTCATTACTCTTTACGCAGTATGGCAACCAATTACTTATACCGTTAAGTACAATTCAAACGGCGGCAGCGGCACAATGAGCAACACCAGCTTTGCATACAATGAAAGCAAAGCTCTCGCCGCCAACACATACACCAGAACCGGCTACCAGTTCCAGGGGTGGGCAACCACATCCTCCGGCGGTGTATCTTATAATGACAAAGCTGTGGTTAAAAACCTTTCAACCACAAGCGGTGCTACAGTAAATCTTTACGCTATCTGGAGTCCTATCACTTACTCAGTGAAGTTTAATGCTAACGGCGGAAACGGAAGCATGAGCAATATTACCTGCACTTATGATGCAAGTAAAAACCTTCCCGCCAATGCCTTTACGCGTTCAGGATATGTTTTCATCGGCTGGGCTACGTCATCTGGCGGAAGTGTTGTTTACGCAGACAAAGCTTCCGTAAATAACCTTACGTCAACTAGCGGTGCTATTATTAACCTGTATGCCGTATGGCAAGACACCTCAAATTCTTACCTGGTAAACTTCAACTCAAACGGCGGCTCGGGCAGCATGTCAACTCAGACATTTAAGGTTGATGAAACAAAGGCTCTTAATTCCAACGCATTTACCAGAACGGGATATATATTCCAGGGGTGGGCAACATCTGCAAGCGGCAGCGTTGCTTATGCGGATAGGGCTTCTGTAAAAAATATAACCACGGTAGGGAAGTCAATAACTCTTTACGCAGTGTGGAAACCTATAACCTATACGATTAAGTTTAATGCTAACGGTGGCAGAGGAACAATGGCCTCTATAACCTGTACGTACGACAAAGCTGTCTCTCTTCCCGCATGCACCTTTGGTCATGAAAAAGAATCTTCAACAGGAAGCATCTTTGTGTTTACAGGGTGGGCTACGTCGAAAAACGGAAATGTTCAATACTCAAACAAAGCATCAATTAAAAATCTCACTACCGAAAACGGCGCTACAATAAATCTGTACGCCATGTGGGAATATCAGCAAATGTCCATTACAGTTAAGGTTGTTGATAAAAACGGTAATCCTGTTCCAAATGCAAATGTGGTAATAGGCTATATTATCGACCGTAATTTAACAACCAATAATCAAGGTGTGGCCACATTCAGTTTCAAGTATTATTCTAGTGTTAAATATGCCGTTAAGGTTTCAAAATCCGGATATGTTCCTGTTGAATGGGGTTATGCCGGACAGTCAGTCGGATACAACGATTGCAAATTCTATGAAGATAAAGAAGGCGAAACATACACAAGAACATACACATTTACGCTTTATCCTGAACAAGCCGGCAAAAATGTTGTATACTATCACGCCAACGGTGGAACAGGTACAACAGCTCCTACTTACTATACTCCTGGTCAAAAAATAACATTTGCTCAATGCGGGTTTACTCGCCCCGGATATAAGTTCATGGGGTGGATGTATAATGATGCACATGCAATAACGCAAATGCAAGCAAACGTGATTTATAACGGTTATCGTTATGCAGCAGGTGAGATAGATTATGTCGATAATATAGCTGTGAATAAACAAGGTGTAGCTAATGTCTATGCTGTGTGGGCAAAAATAGATGACACGTACACTATAAAATTCGACCCTAACGGCGGCACAGGGACCATGCCTGATATGATTGTTGACCGCAGTCAGTTCAGCGGATATATGGTGTACGGTTGTTGGATTAACACAAATGGTAAAACCACCGAAAAGTTCTCAAATCCCGCAAACTTTTCCGTGATTAATATGCCTTATGCCACATTTACTCGTCCCGGATATGCGTTTGATGGCTGGGAGTTTACTCTTGAATATTGGGATTATTCAGGTATTAGAAGAGAAAGAGAGTATAAACTTTGGGTTAGTAGCTCTCTCACTGAGTTAAATACAAACACTTTAAACCTCGGCATGCATATACAGTTCGACATATTTGAAGCTGGTACGGTAAACACCTTGAAGGCTATGTGGCGGAAAATAGACAACACTACTGATAATAGCAGCTCTAATTATGAGTACGAGGAATTATGCTATATATTCCTTAAAGACGGAAGGGTTATTTATTACACCCCCGACACAACGTATGAGTTTGCTAAGGAAATGTTTGAACCCTACCTGCTTGATTTTGCGAATGGCGTAAAGATTACAAAATATAAGGGTAATGCAAACAATGTTGTAGTCCCTGCAAAAATCAACGGTAAGCCTGTTATTTCAATTGGTGAAGAAGCGTTTTATAACAACGACACAATATACAGTATAACATTACCGAGCACGGTAAAAATCATAGAAAGAGAAGCTTTCTATCGTTGCAGATACCTTAAATCTATTAATCTTCCTGAAGGTTTAAGAATTATAGACGAAGGTGCTTTTTCCTTAACTTCTTCGCTCAGAAGCATAGTGTTCCCGAATAGTTTAATACAAATAAAAGACAGAGCTTTTGAATACAGTAGTCTTGCCGATATGACTTTAATAATTGATAACCCTAATCTTAAGCTTGAAATGTATTGCTTTAGATACACAAAGATTAGAAACGTTAAGCTCGAGTCGGTAGCTTATATTAATAATAAAATATTTGATGACTGTGGTTTTGATACGATACTCATTGGAAAGGGTATAGCAATACTAGAAACTATATACAATGATGACATAGGTCGCTTACCTTTTAAAGCAAAAAAAATGTATAACAGATATACTTACGAAGAGTGGGATTCGAAAGAATTTCCGTATACTGATTTGATTCATAACGCAACTGGTTATAAAAATTTCTGGGTGTGGGATTTCGTTGATTCGATATACGAAATCATATATAATTACAAAGGTAATTGATAAAATTGAAAATAAGTGTGCATGACTAAAAAGGAACTACCCTTAGAGCTTGGGTAAACTTGGTAGGTTGCTACTATTGACCAAGAAGCTTCCACTTCAACGAACGAATGTGAGTAAGTGGTGAGCATTTCGCTGAATACAAAAACCAAAAGAGCGTTTGATTTCAAACGCTCTTTCTTTTTGTAAATCAAAATGTAAAAAATAATGCAATATTGTTATCTTTTTCGGTTTAATCCCTTGACGAAAGGTAGATTGTAAATATAGATATTGTGATAAAAAATATTTTGATAAAAGGGAGAGATTTTATAATGAAAAACATAAAGAAAACAATATCTTTACTTCTCATGGTGGCATTATTGCTGCCTATTTTTCCTATATCTGACATGATTGCACTTGCAGCAGGGCCTAATGATATAATAATGTATATCAACGATGTGCCTATTGATGCAGACCGTTGTGGTTTTACGGACGGCAGCGGGGCTAAGGTTCCGTTAATTGTGGGCGTTCAAAATGGTGTCGTGAGATTCAGGGTTGCTTCCGCAAAAATAGATATTTATCTTAATCCATCCAGTCCTCTCCAAGATGCAACAATTACATCAACATCTAGTAATACAAATATTACATTTGGCACTGCAGAAATGCCGCTCGAAGAAGTATACACGTTAATATGTGGAACATACACTGTGCTCCTTCTCCCTACATCTCCAAATGAAAACCATGTACAATACTGGTTCAACGAATACGACACTTCCGACTCAAACTACTCATACTTTATAGATAAAAGTGGTACCGCTACATACAATACCGATAGCGGTTATAACGGCGGCCACACAACTTTCAACTTTTACACCAGAGTTTTCAGAGTAAATCAGGGCAGATTATATGACCCTGTCAACTTAAGCAACCCTGCAAATGTCAGTACCGACGGAATTACATTAGTAAAGTTCGACCTTATCGATAATACAGACGGAGCAAAAGAGCCTATATGGCCTACGTCGGGAGGATATGATGGAGCGATATATACGGTTAACAGCGGAGCATTAACACTTAGTGGAAACTTGCTTGTAAATGGTGTTTTCCCTGCATCCCAGTATGGTGTAAAATTCAAAATAAGAAACGGTTCGAATAATGATATAAGTTATTATATATCATTATCCGGTGCTCAGGTTATTCCTATATCATCGGTTGATGACTCATTGCGTCGTTGGAGCGATATAGGTTCGATATTGTCATCGATAACATACAAAAACACAGATACTGGACCTTCAATAACTATTGGTTTAGCTGATTTATATAACAACTTTGCCAGCGAATTAGGTAGTGCAAGTTATGGCACTGTCTTGACTAACAACCCTGCCAATGCACAGCAGGCATTTAATGAATTTTATCTTTTTTATTCACGTGGTATGGGTTCGGGAGCTTTATATTCAAACTCAATTGGATGGGATGAATGTTTATTGTTGATGCAATCCTTTTAAATATGCTTCATAACAATAGGTCCGAAAAAGTTCCATGCGCTGTCGTCCGTGTCCTAGTGCTTCGCTGACATCACCCCACGATTGTTCATGATTTTTCGTTTGGCGTAATAATAAGTATGAGTTGAGTGCATACGAATGCCGCAGTGTATGAGATGTAATGCTGTCATCCGCATTATACGGGTTTTGTCGTATATCTTTTAGTTTATTTTGAATTTGATACCAGAACGCTATATAATTGTTATAAAAGCGTTCATTATCTCCTTTAATGTTTTTACTTATAAAGATATAGTTGTTCTTTTTAACGTGTTCGAAAGCTTTAAGTATTTCGTTTATAAGGTCAATTTGCTTTTGCGTAATTATCGGTATTTTTCGTTTACGCCCTCCTTTTGCTCCCTCAGTTATATGTATATATTATAAATATGCTTATTGTGTTTTCGGATTAGCAGCTGTTGTCGGTTTACGTCGTGGTGAAATTGCAGCTTTAAAACGTTCTGATTTCAATTTTAAACGTCGAATTATATCAATTAACAAGAACGCTGTCTATAGCTATGAAAATCATAAACGTGTTGATGGTCCACCGAAGACTTTTGATTCTGAACGTGATTTATTTCTTTCTGATTTTGCTAAAGAGGTATATAAAATCATGTCTAAACGTAATACCGAACGCAATTTGCTTAAGCTTAGAAATAATAATCCGGAAGGGTATTTGTTTATCAATTATACCGGATATCCAATCAGTGTTAATGTTTTATCTTCTTGCGTCCGGTTAGCTTCGAAAGAATGGGAAAAAGTAGGAGGTGTTCGTGTTCGCTTACACGATGCACGACATAGTTATGCAACCGCTCTTTATAATAATTATAAGATGCCAATATCTGATATTTCCGCAGTTTTAGGACATAGTAGCTATAAAACGACTGAGATTTATCTGCATAAAATGAAGTCAGCTACTATCGCTCCGAAAGTTGTAGGAGTACTTAAAGCGTTAGATGCTAGCATTAAAGATTAAAATATTAGAAAAAGAAAGGCAAGACGTTAGAATAATTCTAACGTCTTGCCTTATTATGCTTGATAATGCTATTAATATTTGGTTTGTTTCCACTTGATTACAAACAACACTCCGCCGCCCACAATAGCTATGGCTATAATAATTATGGAAATTATCAGTCCGGCTTTGGAGCCGCCTTCGTCGGCAAGGGAAAAGCGGATTTCGATATCGGTGTCGGCGTTAACGGTGATGGTGTATTCGTTACCCTTTATTTCGATATTTTCTTTGTTTACGGTTATGCGGGAAATCTTATATCCCTCTGCCGGGGTGGCGGTGAAGGTAAAGGTTTCGCCTGCGGTAACGGTAAAGTTGCCGGTGGGGGTGACGGTGCCGTTTTCGCCGGCGGTTACGGTAACCCTGAAGGTTTCGGCGGCTGTTGCGGCGGCTATGAACACCATTTCCTTGGAATTCTTAAGTGTTACATTTACATAACCCGACTGGTCGCAGGACAAATTATCATTGGCTCTTACCAGCTCACCCATGTCGTAGGTATAATAAGAAACCTTTTTGCCTGCGTATTCGCTGCCCAGATATACCTTGGCGGTTGCTCCCTGGGGGAATATATCGTCAAGCTTAATTACGGTGAATATTGACGTGCTGTACTGGGGGTTGGAGGAAATTATTGAGGATATTGTGGCAAAGTTGGGGGTTAAGCTGTCTTTCAAAACAGTGAAGTCAAGCTGGAGATAAGCGGTGCCTATGGATGATGTGGCAACAAAGGAAACCTCAAAGTTTGCGGCTTTAAATATAATCGTCCTTCCCACGCAGTCGGTTCTTATTTTATCAATGACCGCCTTGTCGACTTTAGTGGTTTTGGTAAGGTCTATGGTTATTGCCGATGTGGTCCAGTTAATGTCCTCCACGTTGATAATACCGTCGTCAACATTGGATTTCGCCTTGAAATAGGCTTTTATCTCATGATTGCCGGCTATAGAGGTAATGGTATAGGTGCCGCCGGAAAGAACAACGTCAATGCCGTCATCGGTAACGTAGTCTATCTCATAGCCTTCGTCGGGGGTTATTGTAAATACAATGGTTTCACCCTGGAATACTTTAAAAGTCCCTGAGGGGGATACTGAGCCATTGGGGCCGGAAATGACTGTTATGGTGTATTCGGTTAATGTCGAGCCTTCCTGAGCAAAGGCAACAACTATTGTTTGGTTTTCTTTTACGCTTTTAAAGGTATAGCTGTTGTTTTCAAGCTGTCCGCCGCCGGTGGATGAATATACGACGGTTTGACCTACCCTTACCTGTTGAATATAATAATTCATATCCGGGGTAAACACAAAGGTTATGTCCTCGCCGTATTCAACCTCAACTATGTTTTTAACAATATTTTTACCCACGGCAGATATGGTGCCGCCGCCGTTGGCGGTAACTATTGCGGTTATGCGGAATGTCTTTTTCTTTAAGGTTATGGAAATAACCGTGTCTTCCTGGGGGGTAACGGTTACCTGGTTGTTTTCGTCAACAGACACAGGCTTGTCGTTTACTTTAATTGTATCTATTACATAACCTACTTCGGGGGTAATCGTAAGTATTACGGCAGTTCCCATTTTAACGGTTATTTCATTCCCGTCAAAGCCGGTAAATGCAGCGGTTGCCCTTACCACACCGCCCGAATCGGGGGTTATTTCGTATTTAACATTAACGTCCACCGAAACGGCTAAAAACACCGCCGAAACGGTAATGTCTGAAGTAACGTCAACGGTGTATGTGCCTTCGGTAAGCTTGGTTTCAACGTTGTTTATTAAAATGGCTTGAACCGCATAGCCTTCCGACGGGGTAAGGGTAAAGGTAACGCTTTCCCCTTTTTTGGGGTTGGGGTTGTCAACCGACAATGTGCCCCCTACTGTCTGAATAATATTGACGTTTACAGGGCTTATGTCGAACACAAGCACCAGTGTGCCGTCGGTGTTAATTGCGGGGGTGGTAACGGTGTTTGAGCGGTTGTCCACGGCAACGTCAATGTTTTCGCCTTCGGGGGTGTTGAAGAAGGCAGAGGACAGATAAATATCACCGCCGTTGCTCTGGGCAAATTCAACGGTAAGGTTTTTGCCGGGTTCCACACGGGTTGAGCCGGCAACTTCCTTACCAGCAACCTTAAGGCTGACCTCGGCAGAGCCGGAGGGGATAAACCGGCATTCTATGTTTACTGTTTTAAATTCGGTTTTTGCAATGTTGATGTTGAGGATATAGTCCTCTGTCATGGTGATTCTAAGCACGCCGTTTTCGGGCATTACGTCCACGCTGTTGAGTTCGACAAAGTTTATGTATGCGTCGGTGTCGGGGGTTATAGTAACAACAGCGGTGTCACCGTAGTTAAAGGCATAAGTATGTTTGCCGTCTTTAAATTCATACCCAACAAACCCCTTGGCTACGTCGACTTCACCGTTTGCCGGATCAACAAAGGTAAGGTAGCATTTTTCAGGGTGTTCACCCGGGGATTGTTCCGAGGTTTCCTCTGAGGATTCCCCGCTCGATGAAACGTCCGAAACATCGGAAGGTTCGCCTGATGTAGTATCCTCGGCGTAAACAATCGGCATAACAAAGGTGAGAAGCAGGGTGAGAGCTATTGTTAAGGCGGAAAACTTTAAAAATCTTTTCATAATAGGTATGTATCCTCCGTTTATTCTTCTTGTGCGCCGGCGGCGGCGTTATATACGTCGTCAAGCTCGGTTACGGATTTGCCATAGCAGATATACAGGGTATCGTCGGTTTTCAAAAGTCCTATATACAGTCCGTCGCAGACATAAACCTCCTTAAGCTGGGATATTGAAAGCGATTGCTTGTAACCCAGTTCGGTAAGTTCAGTAACATATTTTTTGTAATTTTCTTCCGAAATGTCGGACATGTAAATGCAGCCGCAGCTGCCGTCCTCACTGGCAAAGGAGTATTTGGTAGCTCCCGAGCGCAGCTTGGGGACATGGGCGCCGTTGCCGTCCTTTGGCCATTCGAGGGATTTGCCAAAGCCGTATTCCCGCCACAGGCTGTCGGTAAGGTTGTCCAAAACCTCTTTCCCCACCTCGCTCCAGGCGGTGTCCAGTTTATCCTTTACATCACCCAACCCCGCTTTTTCAAGGAGATTGGAAACCAGAGAACAGGAAACAAGGCTAAAACAGGCTATTATTAACAAAAAACAAAGCAATTTCTTCGGCATATCCTGACTCCCGGACTATTGACTATTTTTTTTATTTCTGATATACTGACTTTGTTTTAGAGGTGCCCTAATGGGGACACTACCTCGAATTTACAGATATATTATACTCATTTGCATAAACAATGCAATAAAATTGTATTAAATAATTGTAATAAAATTAGACGGACATTCAAAAGCCTTAATCTGAAAGGAAAATAATAAATATGGCAGAAAAGAAATTTGTCGAAGAAATTACCTCTATGGACGAGGATTTTGCCAAATGGTATACCGACATCTGCGTTAAAGCCGAGCTTATCGAATACACCAGCATAAAAGGCTGCATGGTGCTAAGGCCCTACGGTTATGCCATCTGGGAAAATATACAGAGAATACTTGACACCCGGTTTAAAGAGCTGGGCCACGAAAACGTGTGCATGCCCATGTTTATATCAGAATCCCTCCTTCAAAAGGAAAAAGACCACGTCCAGGGTTTTGCCCCCGAGGTGGCCTGGATAACCCACGGCGGCAGCGAAAAGCTGGAAGAACGCCTTTGCGTCCGCCCCACCAGTGAAACATTGTTTTGCGAACATTACTCAAATATAGTCCATTCCTACCGTGACCTCCCCAAACTGTATAACCAATGGGTTTCGGTGGTGAGATGGGAAAAAACCACCCGTCCCTTCCTTCGCACCCGGGAATTCTGGTGGCAGGAAGGCCACACCATCCACGCCACCGCCGAGGAGGCTATGGAAGAAACCGAAAGAATGCTTGACGTTTACGCCGATTTCTGCGAAAACAAGCTGGCCATTCCAGTAATAAAGGGACGCAAAACCGAATCCGACAAATTTGCCGGTGCGGTGGCCACCTACGCCATTGAGGCTCTTATGCACGACGGCAAGGCACTTCAGGCCGGCACCAGCCATTATTTCGGCGACGGATTTGCCAAGGCGTTTGACATTACCTATACCAATAAAGAAAACCAGCGGGTTTACCCCTTCCAGACCTCCTGGGGTGTTTCCACCCGCCTTATCGGGGGAATTATCATGACCCACGGGGACAACAACGGTCTTGTACTCCCACCTGCCGTAGCCCCCATTCAGGCGGTTATTATCCCCATCGCCCAGCATAAAGCCGGGGTTGTGGAAAAATGCAAGGAATTAAAAGATAAATTGTCCGGCTACCGGGTTAAGCTCGATGACAGCGACAACTCCGCCGGCTGGAAGTTTGCCGAATACGAAATGAAGGGTGTTCCCGTCCGTATCGAACTTGGGCCCAGGGATATAGAAAACGGCAACTGCGTCATGGTTACCCGCCATGACGGCAAAAAGGAAATACTCCCCCTTGAAAACATTGCCGAATCCCTTGAACGTAAGCTTAAAGAGGTTCACGACGGTCTTTACGTCAAAGCTCTGGCCAACAGGGAAAAACGCACCTATGTATGCCATACCGTGGATGAAATTATATCCTGCCTTGAGAAAAACGGCGACGGATTTGTAAAAGCCATGTGGTGTGGCAGCGAGGAATGCGAAGACAAGGTTAAAGAAATTGCCGGCGTTTCCTCAAGATGCATACCCAACCATCAGGAGCATGTTGACGACAAATGCGTCTGCTGCGGCAAAAAAGCCGAACATCTGCTTTACTGGGGTAAGGCATATTAATATAAAGGCAAAAAAGGGCTAAGCCATGAAAAAAGTAATTGCCGTTTTGGTGTTGGTTGTTTATATGACATTGCTTTTTTCGCCGCCGGCCTTAGCGGCGGAGGATTTTGCCTTTGCCCTGTCGTCGGACACCGTGTTTTCCTACAAGGAATGTGCGGTGGTGCTGTCGATAACCGCAAATTCCGGTATGACGGCTTCATCACTTATAATTACCTACGACCACACCCAGGTGGCGTTTTCCCGGTATGAAGTTTCAAAATCCTTTTCCGCCGACGTGGTATCGGTTACCGATAATAAAAAAGGGGAAGTAAACTTCTCCTTTTTGTCCACCAAGGGGGTTATAAGGGACAAGGGAAACGTGCTTACCCTTTATTTCACACCGGCTGTGTCTTCGTCCTGCCAGTCGGCCATATCAATTAAAAAGACTTCAAACTCGCTGTTTGATGCCGATTATTATCCGGCCGATTTTAATTTCACCCCCGGTTCCGCTTCCTTTACCAGCCCAAGCTTGTGGCTTAACGGCGGCAAATATAACCTTGACCATATATCCAAAACCATTACAAACGTCCCGCCCCAAACCATTCCGGTGGATTTTCGCGAGGTTTTAGGCGGTTCCTTTATGCTTTCCTTAAGCTCACCCTATGTGGGTACCGGGGATACCGTGGCTGCCGATGGAGAAACCTATTATATAATCGTTACCGGCGACATTACCGGCGACGGTGTGGTGGGGCTTATCGACTACATTTTTGTTCAAATGGCCGCCCTTGAAGCGGTTACGCTGTCCCAGGCAGAAAGGTATGCCGCCGACACCGACGGCAACGGAAATATCACGGTTACCGACGTTATAGCAATGCGCCTTTATATGCTTGGTATTTCCGACCTTGTTCGACAAAATTAAGTTATTCTAAACAATCCCAATTTATGGGCATTGTGCATTTTTGCCCCTTGACAACAGGAACATTTGTGCTATAATTAAAGTGCAGGGAAAAATTTTATATTTTTGTAACAAAAAACGCCGTTTGCCAGTGGCAGACGGCGTTAAATAACCACCTTTAATCGAACAAATGTTCGAATTTATCAAACACAGGAGGTAAAACGTATGGATTATATCGAACGGGCCATTGATTTGCTGCAAAACCGCAACCAGCTGTTAAACGCAAAAACTGTCCTTGATGAGGAGCTGGAAATGCTTGAATCCGAAAAATATTCGGCCAAGCATTCGGCCATTACCGACACCACCGTTGCCCGGGACGGGGGGAGTAAATACGAAGAGCATCTTATAAATTTAATATCGATGATTGATCACACCATGTTTCGCAAGCGAACGGTTGAACGGCAGCTTAAAATGATTGCCAACGGTCTTTCGGTGCTTGACGATTACGAAAGAGACCTCCTGGAGGTCTTTTACATATACAAGGTGAAATCTCCCGCCGAGGTTATAATGAAAAAGCATTACAAGGAACGGTCCCAGGTTTACGCCGACCGTAAAAAGGCGTTAATTAAGTTCACCCGCGGCATATACGGGATAGTGCATATTTGAAATCCCCTTCATCAAGACCATAGGGTTTTGCCCGTTCCTCCCACCGGTAAATCTTATTATCATTATTTTCAACAGGCTTGTGATTGTCAGAACCTAAGAAAAATTTTGCCCCGCCTTTTTTGGCGTTTGTAAAAAATCTGGCAAAGCCGCTGTTTTCGGCTTTATCTTCGGGGTATTTAAAAGCCGATGATGTGTTAAATTCAAGAAAAACTCCTTTGTCAGCCGCCAGCTTGCCGCAGTATTCAAATTCCTTATCGGTTATGTATGATAATATTTCGTTTGTTTCATCCCATTTGTTTCCGCAAGGATCAAAAGGATGGGCAATACCGAAAACGCAGTCAATGTCGGGGTGGTTAAGCAATGAAACAAAGCTGTCAAACAAATATCTGCCGTGCTTTTGGTGTGTATCACAACTTTCGGGCAGCACAAACCCTTTCATATGGGTGTGAGAATGGGGGATGATAATGTAATCAAGCTTTTTCATGGTTTCCCGCCGGACTCCTAATATACCCCCGGCATACTCCCCCTCGGCGCCGAAAAGTATTTTAACCTTATGGCCGGAAGGCTTAACCCGCTCAAACAGACGCTCATAGTCCTGTCTTGCGTAAAAGTCAATGGGGTTGCCAAGCCCCTTATCCCAGGCGTGGTCGGTAAAGCCTATAACCTCAAGGCCTCCTTCGTCGGCATATCTTACATAATCGTCAATTTCGGCGTCCCGGCTGGCGCACAGCGAAAGCTTTGTGTGGCAGTGAAGATCATACAGCAACATAAAAAACACCCCGTATGTAAAAATTTGTCCCATTATACTCCATTTTTGGCTGCAATGCAAGATATATCTTGACTTTCTGTCTATATGAGTATACAATATATTGTGTATAAATCATATTGAAAGGGTTGGTCATTGTGTCGGGTATCCACGACAATCACAGACAGCGCCTTAAAGCCCGCTATCTTCAGGGGGGATTTGACAGCCTTGAACCCCATGTGGCCCTTGAACTGCTGTTAGGTTATTCAATACCGAGAAAAGATACCAACCCGCATGCCCACGCTCTTATAGATAAATTCGGCTCCCTTCGGGGGGTGCTTGACGCCTCCTTTGAGGAGCTTATTTCAATTAAAGGGATAACCGAACATACGGCAATACTCATTAAGCTTTGCGGCGACCTTTCCCGGCGCTACACCCTGGACGAGCCTAAAAGCAATCTGTATTTTAGATCCGTCAAGGATGCGGCGGACTTTATCGTCCCCCTGCTAAAGGACCAGGAGGTTGAGGTGGTCTGGCTGTTTTGCCTTTCGGCCTCCTACCGCCTTAAGGCCTACCGCAAGATATACGAAGGGGACCTTAACACCGCCCGCTTTAGGATAAGAGACATTACCGAAACCGCCTTCCGGGCCGATTCCCCCAAGGTTATCCTTGCCCACAACCACCCCGACGGCTCCCCCATCCCGTCCTCCACCGACATTGACACCACCTGGCGGATAAGGGATTCTCTTGCCTCCAATTCGGTGGAGCTGCTTGAGCATCTGGTGGTGGGGGGCGAAAACTATACCCCCATTATATCCTGTGTCAACGGAACCGGTAACGGCAAATTTTAACACGATATTTAAGGAAATAAAATGGAACGAATAGGACAATTCGAAAAGGTTGACGAAAATATATCCGGCGTTAAGCATGAGGATATTATCCTCCCCACCCGGGCCACAACCGGCTCGGCAGGCTATGACTTTCGCACCACTTGTGAAATTAACCTTTCCCCCGGCCAGGGGATTAAAATATCCACAGGTGTCCGGGTTAAAATGGACCAAGGCTGGGTGCTTTTAATCTTCCCCCGTTCGGGTCTCGGCTTTAAATACCGCCTTCAGCTTGACAACACCGTGGGGGTAATAGACAGCGATTATTATTATTCCGAAAATCAGGGGCATATTATTGTTAAGCTAACCAACTGCGGCGATAAACCCCTGTCCCTGCCCAAGGGTGCGGCCTTCTGCCAGGGGGTGTTTGTCCCTTTCGGCATAACATACGACGACAATACCCAAAACCGCCGGGACGGAGGTTTCGGCTCTACCGGACTGTAATATATTAATTAACATATTTGGAGGAATTTTTATGCTGTGTCCCGCCTGTTCCTATGGGGAAAGCAAGGTTATAGACTCCCGTCCGTCCTCCGACGGCTCCACCATACGGCGCCGCCGGGAATGCCTAAGCTGCCATAAGCGGTTTACCACCTATGAAATTATCGAAACCGCCCCGCTGGTGGTGGTTAAAAAGGATAAATCAAGGGAACCCTTTGACCGTAACAAAACACTTACCTCGGTTATCCGCGCCTGCGACAAGCGGCAGGTTACAAGGGCGGAGATGGAGGGACTGGTTTCGGAAATCGAGTCCAAGCTCCAAAACTCCCTGCGGGGCGAGGTAACATCTTCCGAAATCGGTGAAATGGTAATGGAAAAGCTAAAAGCCCTTGACGAAGTGGCCTATGTCCGCTTTGCCTCGGTTTACAGACAATTTAAAGACATAAACGCCTTTATGGAGGAATTGAAAAAGCTGCTGGGAGAGAAGTAAATAGCCTTTTTTGTTATAACGGAGTTGATTTGAATGAAACAAAATTTTGAAATAAAGGGAATGACCTGCGCCGCCTGCGTGGCAACGGTTAACAAGGCCGTCGAGCAGTTAAAGGGGGTTACTAAGGCGGAAGTCCGCCTTATAAGCTCCGACATGACGGTGGAATACGACGAAGAAAGAATCGACGAAAGCTCTATAATGAAAGCCGTCGAAAGGGTGGGGTACGGCATTTCCCTTCAGGAAAGCGACCGGGCCCGCCGGGAACGGGAGCGAAGGGCGGCTATAAAGCGTAACCTTACTAACCTCAGAATCCGTTTTTCCCTGTCTGCCCTGCTGCTTGTTCCGTTGTTGTATGTGTCCATGGGGGAAATGGTGGGCATACCCATGCTGTGGTGGCTCGCCCACGGAACAATGGGAAATCTTATAACCCAGGTTGTTCTTTCGGTTGCCATATGTATAATCAACTTCAATTACTTTACCAAAGGCTTCAAGCTGCTGTTTAAGCTCCACCCCAACATGGACTCGCTGGTGGCATTGGGTTGCACCGCTTCCATGGTTTACTCCTTTGCCATGGCCATCGACGACATGCACGGGATGTTTTATTTTGAATCCGCCGCCACCATTTTAACCCTTGTTACTTTGGGCAAACTGCTTGAGGCAAATTCAAAGCGGTCAACAAACACCGCAGTTACCCGGCTGCTTGACCTTTCCCCCAAAACCGTAACGGTAAAGCGAGGGGATGAATATGTGGAAATAAAGGCGGAGGATATTTCAAAGGGCGATATAATATATGTAAAATCCGGTGAATCCCTTGCCGCCGACGGAGTTATTGTGTCGGGCAAAACCGAGCTTGACCTTTCGTCAATCACCGGCGAAAGCGTGCCGGTATTCAAAACGGTGGGAGATACGGTGCTGACCTCCTCAAAAAACCTGTCCGGTGCATTTGAATACCGGGCCGAAAAGGTGGGGGAGGACACCATACTTGCCGAAATCGTCCGTCTGGTAGAGCAGGCCGGCAACTCAAAGCCCCCCATAGCCCGGCTGGTGGATAAAATTTCGTTATACTTCGTACCCGCCGTAATAGCGATTGCCATTTTAACTGCGGCCTTCTGGCTGATAATGGGTTCCCCCTCCGTCGCCTTTGTAAATTCGGTGTCGGTGCTGGTTATATCCTGCCCCTGCGCTCTTGGCCTGGCAACCCCCATATCGGTAATGGCGGGAACGGGAAGGGGCGCCCAGTTCGGGGTGCTGTTCAAGTCGGCGGAAGCCATTGAAATGCTGGGTAAATGCGACACGGTGGTGCTTGACAAAACCGGCACAATAACCGAAGGCAAGCCTGCGGTTTCCGGCTATAAAGTATATTCCGGTGATGAAAATAATTTGTTTTCGGTGGCTGCCTGCCTTGAGGCCGGCTCAACCCATCCTCTGGCTGCGGCGATAATAGCCAAGGCAAATGAAATGGGTTTGACTTTACCTGCGGGTGAGGACATTGTATATGTCCCCGGCAAGGGTGCTGCCGGATTTATTGACGGTGAATACTGCGTCGCCGGAAACAGGGATTTTATCACCGAAAACGGTGTTAATATACCCGTAGATGTAATCCCCGGTGAGGGAAAAACCGCCATCTATGTCTCCCACGGAGATGATTTTTTAGGATTAATCGAAACCAAGGATAATTTACGGGCAAACTCTAAAACCGCAATAAACTCCCTTAAAAAGAAAATGAACGTCATAATGGTAACCGGCGACAGCGAAAGCTCGGCATCGGCGCTGGCAAAGGAGCTGGGAATAGACTACAAGGCCGGTGTCCTGCCGGGAGGAAAGGGCGAGGTTATAACCTCACTGCGTAACGAGGGTAAAAAGGTTATAATGGTGGGGGACGGCATAAACGACGCCCCGGCGCTCACCGCCGCAGACGTGGGTATCGCCATTGGGGCGGGGACCTATGTGGCTATTGATTCCGCCGACGTGGTGCTTTCCACAAGCGACCTGTCCGCTGCCGACACGGCAATACGCCTTTCAAAGTCGGTTATGAAAAATATAAAGGAAAACCTGTTCTGGGCGCTTATTTACAACTGTATCGGCATACCCCTTGCCGCCGGTGTGTTTATCTTTGCGGGGCTAACGCTCACCCCCGTCTATGCGGCGGCCGCCATGTCATTGTCCTCTGTATGCGTAACGTTAAACGCATTAAGGCTTAAAAGATTTAAGTAATTATTGACAAAATTAATTTGTTTATGTTATAATTTCCCAGTCGGATAAGGGGAAGGCACCCATAACAAAAAACGCATATCCGCAAATTAAATACTTTGCTCGCAAAGCGGGAGGGGAAGACACCCATGACAAAAAACATTACCGTTATTGATGAGCAGGGCAGAGAATACGGCGCGACCTGGCCTAAAAGGGCTAACGGTCTTGTTAAAAAAGGCAGGGCACGCTTTGTGGACGAAAACACCATCTGCCTTGCGTGTCCGCCGGATAAATATTTGGAGGACATTGAAATGGAAAATAATATAAACGAAAAATTCATTCCCGCACAGGAAAAAGAAATCCCCTCTTTAAAGAAAGAGGACGTCACGGTGGAATACATCCTTTCACAAATAGAAGCAATAAGAAAGGATACTGAATATCTCCATATGGCGATAGATAAACTTGCCCAATCGCAGGATATTACTCTTCCCGAAGCCCTCCCCCACAATATGGGTGCAGCATTAGGGATAGTTACCAAAGCGGAAGGGCTAAGGGACATGGTCCGCAGCCGGGAAACCACAAACCAGAAACTTATTGCGTTTTATGAAAAGGTGTATAACGATATAAAACCCTTAAGCTCAGGTTATGCAAAGGATCTGATTGTGGAAATGATACGGGCAACCAACGCCGGAACGGAAGCTCCCGACTATATAGGAATTATCAATGCCTTAAATCATATGACAAAAGCAAAGTAATGTTAAAAAATCCGCCTTTAAGGCGGATTTTTTTATATATTAACCTGACCGGTTTATAAAATGTAAAATATTATTCCAACAGCCTGAAGCAGGCTGCCGATATTTACGAAAATGTGAAAAACCGAATGGAAATACCTTACCTTACTGCCTATGCCGTAAAGTATAGCCCCTATGGTATAGGCTATTCCCCCGGCAAGCAGCCATAAAAAGCCGTCATATGTCATGGCTTTTATAACCGGTTTTAGGGTTAAAACAACCATCCAGCCCATAATAATATAACAGACCATTGAAAGCACTTTGTATTTTTTAAGGTCAATAGCTGTCAGCGTTGCGGCCAGGGCGGCAATTCCCCACTGGGCGGCAAACACCCCCCACGCCACACCGGGGTTATCGGGCCTTACACCTACCAAAAGGATCGGAGTATATGTCCCGGCGATAAGCATATATATGGTGCAGTGGTCTATAACCTGCATAACCCTTTTTCCCATACACAGCTTTAGTCCGTGGTAAACGCTTGAAACGGTATATAACGCCACCATTGAAAAGCCGTATATAACCGATGACGCTATCGCCCAGGGGTTTCCGTTCATTATCGAAACCACCATGCAGGCGACAAATATAATTACCCCTACTCCGCCACCCACTATATGGGTTACCATGTTCATTATTTCTTCCCCCCGGGTGTAGGCAGGCAGGGTTCTTTCCTTTAAAGGAGTTCTCTTTTTTAGCGTAATGACAGTTACCGCCTTTCGTTTTATATGGTTATATTATAAAAATAAAGTAATATGAATGCAATAACCCTTTCCTTATGATTTTCTGAAGATTTCATTAATATAAAAATTTTGTTATAGGATTTATTAAATATTCTTGACAAAACTAAAAATTGTCAGTATAATGGTAATGCGAATCCCTATCTGAATTTCGCACAATATTAAAACATAGAAAGGAATGTTTTCATGAAAAAACTGTTGGCAATTGCTTTATCCCTCTGCATGGTTGCCGGACTTGCTTTCTCTCTGGCTTTATCGACCTCTGCAGCAGGCATTCCTGATATTGTCGATTATGTTACCGACGGTCTTGTTGCCTTCTATACGGCTACATATCATTCCGAAGACGGCAATACCTGGTATGACATATCGGGCAATAACGTAAACATCTATCTTGATTCTTACAACAAAGAAAAAGCCTACTTTGACGACGATAAGGGCGTATTCGTTAACAAAGCAACAAAGGTTTACTTTGAAAAGGATATCGCTGACGTTATAGCAACAGGTAAGTTCACCACCGAAATGGTGATTAAGAACACCGAGGTTACCGGCACAACCTGGGGCACATATCTTAACTGCGCTTCTGATGACTATTCCTTGTTTATACGTCTCGGTTCCCCTGTTTATGCCGAATTTAAGTGCGGCGCAAACTGGGACCGTCCTAAAAAAGAAGTTGATAATAAAGACGCTTTCAAAAACAGCACCGTTACCGTAACCTTCGACAGAGAAGAAGGCATTGCTAAGATTTATATTAACGGCGAACTTTTTACTGACCATGCAAATACAGCTACCCTTAGCGTAGTTGATTTCTTCTTTGGTCATGATGATGTTCAGAAATCCCACAACACCGAGTATGCCGGCTTCAGGTTCTATGACAGAGCTTTGACTGCCGAAGAAATTGCCGACAACTACGCAGCCGACCAGGCAGGCGGCCCCCAGCCCGGCGGTGATATTTCAGAAGATACTTCCGCCGAAACTTCCGAACCCGCAGCTCCTGCTTTCGGTGAAAACCTGGCCAAAGGCAAGACCTACACCGTCACCGGCAACACCCCCCGCGGCGACGATTGGGATGACGTCAACGGCACCAAGCTTACCGACGGCGAAAAGGACAGGGAAGTTACCACCAACACTAAAGTTGCAGGCATGAAGTCAAACAATCTGTCTGTGGTAGTCGACCTTGGCGAAGTGAAGGATATAGCCGGTTTCTATGCCGACGCTTACGGCAACAGCGCATGGGGAATTCAGGATCCTTCTCTTATGACAGTTGAATTCTTCTACTCTGCTGACGGTGAAAACTACACCTCCGCAGGTCAGGTAAAAGGCGAAGACCTTGAACCCGCTTTCACCCAAGGCGACTGGAAAATTTACGAATTTGTCAAAGCCGCATCGGTTCAGGGCAGATACATTAAGGTTGTTTACACCCAGCCGGGCAGCGAAACCACCCACCTGTGGATAAGCGAAATCGAAGTTTATGCTCCCGCACAGCCCGGTGAATCCAGCGAAACCAGCGGCACCACCCCCACCGGCGACACAGGCTTTATCGGTCTTTCCATTCTTGCCGTTATTGCTCTTGCCGGCGTAGTAGTTATTAAGAGAAAATAATTAATTAAACTAAATAATCCAACCGCCGGAGATTTTATCCGGCGGTTTTGCATTTTATTCAGTAAAAATGCAAAAAACATATTAAAGTTAATTGACAAAATTATTGCAGACTTATATAATTGTATAGAATACATCTTTGAAAGGGAGAAGGTCATGGGTTTCAAGTCAGGTGTCTTAAGGTTTAATGCGGTTTTACTGGCCGTTTTTATACTGTCGGGAATATTTGCCGCCATTGCCACTCCTGCGGCTGCCGGAAGGCTTTTGGCCAATGAAGAATCTATTCCCGAAAGCAGCCTTCCCGGTCAGAGAGTTAATCTGGCCTCGGGTAAATCCTACACCCGCTCCGAAACGCCCCCCCGCAAGGATAAATGGGACGACAGCGACACAACACCAAAGCTTACCGACGGCATTAAGGTAAGGGATAACACCGGGTCGGAAAATATCGCCGGCTTTGTTACCCACTCCCTTGAAGTGGTGGTCGATCTCGGTGAGGTTTATAAAGTTTCGGGTTTTATGGCAGACGCCTTAGGCAACGAGGAATGGTCAATATCAAACCCCCGCCATTACGCCGTTGAATTTCAGTATTCCAGGGACGGCGAAAACTTTACTTCGGCAGGGATAATATACGGCGACAGCCTTTCTCCCGTCTACGGTTCGGCTGAAAGCTGGATAGTGTATGAATTTAAGGCGGATTACGAATGCGACGCCAGGTATGTAAAAGTGGTTTACACCATTCCGGATGATAAATACGGTCATTTATGGATATCCGAAATTGAAATTTATAAATCCGACACACCTGAACAATCCCAACCCGAATCCAGCGAAAATAGCGGCACCGCCCCTACCGGAGATACCGGAATTATAGGCATTGCGATACTCTCCCTTATAACCTTAGGGGTTGCAGCTTTAATTAAAAGAAAATAAGATTAAATAATAAAACCGCACCGGTTAAAGCCGGTGCGGTACTTTTTTTGTTCTATTTCTTTGGCGGAGTGTCGTCGAATTTAAACTGCGGGGTATAATCGTTATTGTTATTTACGTTTTCAACGTAGTCCTTTTCGTAGCAGGGGCATTCGATTTCCACATAGTCCTCTTTAAAGAACTTGTAGTCGGGTTTAAGGTTGTTTTTCCTTACCACAACCATGTAAGCGATAAAGACAATCAACCCCACGGAGGTCAGAATTATGCCCTCTCTTGCACCAAGGGTGCGGTAGGTGAACTCTATAACGTAATGACCGTCCTCGGCTCCCGAGCATTCCACCGCCATAAAGCCGTAGGTAACCCTTTTAACGTCGACTTTCTTGCCGTTGACGGTGGCCGACCAGCCGCCCGAAAACAGCTTCCAGTCCCCCTCATAGGGAACGGTGAACATTACCACATTGTCCTTTTCCATGGTAATTTCGGCTTTAAAGGAGTAGCTGTCATATTCAAAGGTGTCGCAGGTGGCTTTCTGACGCTCCTCCACCGAGTTAATGTAGGTGGTGTAGTTTACCGGCTCGCATTTGACCTGATTAGGTCCCAGGTTACTGGGCTTGTAAAGGGCCTCGGTCATAAACTGTGAGTAGTAATCTCTTTCCGAATCGGGGACTATGAGATATTTGCTAAGGATTATATGGCGAAGACTTTTTGATATTTTTTCAAATTCCGTTTCGGTCATAAAAGACTCGTAGTAAAAGCCGGGTTTTATATAATAATGGTTGAGGAATATATCGTACTCGTTCTGGGTATCGTAGTATTCAAAAGACAGGCCGTCTTTAACATAGGTAAAGGTCTTGCCGTTGCGGTAGGCCGGGTTGCTGGTGGAGGTAACATGCCTGTAGGCCGATCCCGACCGGATAAAGGAATATTTTACCGAAAGGAAACCAAGCAGGCCGTATTTATCGTAGGTTGCCCTTGATGCCACGTTACGGGTAACTCCAACTTTCTCGTAAAACTCCATAAGTGAGGGAGGAACCACCGTGTGGAAGCATTCCACCGAGGGTATTTCCCAGGATATCCCCAGATTATCGTGAACGCTGGTATAGGTTACTGTCGTATCGGAAAGGCCGCCTTTCTTTTCAAGCTTTTTAACTGATAGGCCTCCGTCGGGGGTGCGGTAGAAGTTTATACGGAAAAAATCATCGTCGTCAATGTTTACGTCGCCGGCAATTGCCTCTCTGACAATCCTTGCCGTGTCGCCCGAATGCTCAAGCCCGCAGTAGATATGAACCACACCGTAAACCACAATGGTTGCGCAGACGAATATAAGCACCGCATTGGCAAAGTATTTGGTTTTGCGGAAGCGTTTAATCACAAGGAACAGTATCGCCATGCAGGCGAGGGCGATAGCCACCGAAATCCACAGTCTTGCCGCAAAAGGCTCTCTGCCGAGAGAGTAGGTGGTTTTGTCGCGTTCGGGGTTGTTATACCATAGCAGACCGCAGTAGGTGGTTATGATTACAATTGGTATGGTGTTGGCGGTTATACCGAAATTCCAATCGATTCTTTCGTCCTCCAACGCTATTATGGTTACCACAATGGCCACCAGCACCAGCATGTATATCCATCTTGCATAGTAGTTGGTGTTGAAGTTGTAGAACGATGAGTTGAGAATGGGTACAAACGAGAAACCTATCAGGGCAACCACCAGCCAGCCTAAGGAGGATCTGGGCCTTGACTTTAAATAGGCTATCACTCCGGAAAGGCCGAACACCGGCAGCCAGGCGGCATTGGACGACCATCTGGCCGAATGACCGTAGAAGAAGTTAACCCGGGAGGGTATGTCGGGAGGGAAGAAGTAGGACTGGAAAATATGGCCGTATCTTTCGGTATATAGGTCCTTCCCTCCGTTTTTCATGTAAAGGAGCATTTCCTTTAAGGTATCGAAGGAGTAGTTTACCCGGTAGTTGCCTACAACCCCCATACAGGCGGGTATAAACAGAATAGCCCCCAGGAATACTCCCAACACCGCTTCAAAGCCTAATATGAGGAATTTTTTAAGGGTGATCCTGTAGGATTTTTGCAGGCAGCGGACGAAGAAATACAGCAGGCAGAACACCACCTGGCCGTAAAACATAAAGTAGTTGCACATGGCGTTTAATGCCACGGCGACGGCGAACACACCTCTGCGGTTGTTCTGGACCAGCTCCTCCATGCCTATGAGCAAAAGCGGGAATAATGCCACAACCTCCTGGAACTGGTTGAAAAAGACGTTATAAACCTGGAATCCGCAGAAGGCATACATCAGAGCGCCTATTACGGCGTATTCCTTGTTTCTTACAAAGCGTTTAAGATAAGCATAGGCGATAACCGCCGCAACGATATATTTAATAACATACATCGGCCCCATAAGGTAGGGTGTCCAGGCTGAGGGAAAAAGGCATAATATCCAAAAAAAAGGCGACCCCAGCATGTAGTAGGAATAGCTTCCCACAAAGTTGCTCCCCAAATCGGTGTTCCAGTCCCAGCCGAAGTTGCCGGAATGGACCATCTCCACACAATGGCGGTAGAAGGGGATCTGCTGGACATTATAGTCACCGTAATACATGAATATAAATTTGCCCGAGTATAAAAACAGCTCCCTGAACATAAAGGGAAAGATTATCAGGGTGCCTAAAACCAAAGAAAGATAAGCAACCTGTTTGTAGTAATAATATTTGTCATTCAGAATTTCTAACTCTTCTCTGTGCATTCGCTTCAAGAAATTCATTACCGGGATTGTCCTTTCTTACCGCCGTTTACTGCGTTTTATAGGATTGTGTTTGACTAGACAACCCTATAATAACTTGAAAATGAATTTTTGTCAATAAAAACACGAATTTTACTGTTGCAATATAACCGAAACAATGATAGAATATGTACACAAAATGTGGCAGTTTTGTATATATTACCCCATAAAGGAGTGAAAAGCCATGAAAAAGCTATTGTCCGCTTTAGTTGTTTTATGTATGATTTTCATCTTCGTCGCCTGCGTGGACGGCGGCAAGGACGAAAACTCTTCACAGTCATCGGCACCTGTCAGCGAGGGTGGGAACCAATCAAATACCGATACCACCTCGGAAGAAACCGAACAGGAAGAATATGAAAAGCTAAACCGCCGTTTTGACGACACCGTAGTCATTTTCGGTAAAAAAGACGGCCTTCACACCTATGCCCGTCAGCAGTGGGAATATGATGATGAAGTCGAAGGCGATGCCATTAACGATGCTGTTTACGACAGAAACATGTGGCTTTATGAAAATTACGGCATAACCGTCAGGTATATTGCCTCCACCTCCACCGAATACTTCATTGCCAAAGACGTTATAAACATGATCGAAGGCGGCACCCAAGACTATGACATTGTCTGCGACGGTTTAACCACAATGGCGTCCCTTGCCAAGGGGCAGTATCTGTATGCCCTCAACGATCTTTCACCTTATCTTGACCTTAACCATTCCTGGTGGGACAGCCGGGTAAACAGCGACCTTTCCATAGCCGGCAAAAACTATTACGCCGCCGGGGATATTCTCATAACCGACGACGAATACACCTATTGTCTGCTGTATAACAAGGAACTTATTGAAAAGAATCTTATCTCCGCCGACTATAACAACCGGTCGCTGTATCAGATAGTCGATGACGGGGACTGGACCTATGATAAACTGTTTGCCATTGCCAAAAAGTGCGCCGCAATAACCACCGGCGGCTCCACCATGACCCTTGATGACACCTGGGGTTATGTGGGTGATATAGGCTGCCTTCAGGTTATGATGGCAGGGGGCGGCTATGTAATGGCCGAGAAGAATCTTGACGACATCCCCTCCCTTAACGTGGTAAACGACAGGTCATTAACCCTCTTTAATACCCTTATCGGTTATATGAACGACACCACCTACAGCAAGTTTACCGAACGCTTCGGCGTTGATGGTTACTACGGTGTTGCCGAGAGAATGTTCAGCGAAGGCAGAATCACCTTTTTCAACGTTAAGCTTTCCTCCCTCACCACCGTGCTAAAAAATACCGAAACTAACACCGTAATAGGCGTTCTTCCCATACCCAAGGCCAGCGAAAACCAGGACTACTACTACAATCCGGCGGCAACCCTCCACTTCTCCTGCGTGGGCATACCCGTATCGGTCGATCTTGAGCGTGTAGATACTGTGTGCGCCACACTTGAGGCGTTGGGCTACCTCGGCCAGCAAAAGCTTACCGGTGCATATATCGAAACCACCCTTAAGGTAAAGCGGGCAGACGAAACCGAAGATGCCAACATGATAGACCTTATCCTTAAAACCCGTTCCTTCGACCTAGCAACAGCTTATGACTGGGGCGGACTCAACTCCTTCTTCAACAAGTTTGCCGGCTCCACCAACACCAATTTCGTTTCCTCCTGGGACGAAATCTCCACCAAGGCCCAAACCGAGCTTGAAGAAACAATAGCCAAATTCCTTGAAGCGGAAAACGGCTGATAAGATTAATGAAAAAAATTCCCGGCTTTATGCCGGGATTTTTTTATAGCAACCAGTCCACCTGACCGGGGGCTTTAGTCATATTTAACTTGCTTTGCAAATTTTTCGACTTATCGTTTCTTATTTTAACCTGACAATAGGGTATAAGCCCCATTTCAAGAAATTTGTTTATAATAAAGCATTCCAACTCATAGCCGTAGCCCAGACGGCGGTATTGGGGCAAAATTTCAAGCAGTCCCATGCTCCCCTCAAAGTGGCTACCCACAAAACCTACCATGTTGCCGTCGCTATCATGGGCGGCATACAGATATCCTAAGGCGTTAAGTTCGTCAAGGTCATTTTCAGACAGGTTTTTATAGTTTTTCTTTACTATTTTCATTTCTTCCCTGGTGGGGGATGATACCTCAAGCCGCTTTTGATATTCTATGGGTGAATTACCGGGGTAGACATACTGATAGCATTTCATATCATGCTTAAAACCGTAGCGTTCTTTAAGAAAGGGAACAAACTTATTATTGGTTATAAAAATATAATCAAGCTCAAGGTTTTCAAACCATTTGAGTATATTTTCACCATATTCCGCCCCTAACATATATGTTTTGCTTATGGTGTCATAAAGTAAAACGCCGTTGTGGTCTAGTTGAACAATCTCGGCGGACGACCTGTTTATTACCTGTAAAAGTCCGCAGTTGGTTAAAAAATCCTTTGACAAATATTCCTTTGCTTTTTCCAGTCCGGTCATATCTTTTCCTTATTTTTTGGTGTATATGTATCTGATTTCATTAAGGCGCTTTCCGCCTATGATTATTTCCTTGGTTTCGTTTTTGTGGTAAAAGCCGTTTTTTTCGTAAAAGTCCCGGGCTATGTAGTTTTCCTCCAGCACCCACAGATAAACCTTGTCATACCCCATTTCAAAAAGGGAGCTTAACGCCTCCTTTAAAAGCCTGGTTCCTACCCCACGGCGGTAATACTGGGGAAGAAGGTAGATTGAAATTATCTCCCCCCATCCGGCATATTTCCTGTCCCTTGCCGGAGCGTAGGTGGCAGTTCCCACAATTTTTTCCCCATCGCTGGCAAGCCAAAGACGGTCAATGTCGGAAGTTAAAAAGGATACCCAGCGGTGGTCGTCGAGTTTGTCAATATAATCCTGGGGAACAATGCCCTTATAGGCGGTTTTCCAGCTTTCGGCATAGACTTTGCTTACATCCTCAATTTTATCGGTTTTGGCAAAACGTCGTATTTCCATGCTTATCCCTCCCGTAAGACTTATTTTAGTATAGCACGACTATTATAATTTTTCAATGACTCATTTCTTTATTTGCCTAATCCCTTATTATTTCCGCAAGTATCTCCACCGCCATGTCAAGACGGGACAAATCTATACCCGAATAATTTACTATAAACATTGATTTCTGACTTTCATCCTGCCTTTTGGAATACCTTGAAAGGCAGGATATGTTTATCCCCTTTTCAAAGGCTCTCTCTATAATTTCTCCGTCGTCAAGATGGGTTTGAAGCCTTATTAAAAAATGAAGCCCCGAATCTTCCTCAAGAATTTTAACCCTGTCCCCCAGGGGGCTTGACATTATTTTGTCAATGACAATATCCCGTTTTGTTTTATAGGCCTTTCGCATACGGTTTATATGCCTTTCAAAATACCCCCCCGCAATAAATTCCGCCAGGGCATACTGCTCGACCGCCGAAACGGTGCAGGCGTAAAACCCCAGGGTTTTACGGTATTTTTCAACAAGTCCCTCAGGCAAAACCATATAGCTTATTCTAAGCGAGGGGGAAAGGGTTTTTGAAAAGGTGTTCATATAAATAACCCTGTTTCTTGTGTCGGTGGATTCAAGGGTGGGTAAAGGCTTTCCGTTAAACCTGAACTCGCTGTCGTAATCGTCCTCTATAATATACCGCTCCTGTTTTGAATATGCCCAGGCTAATATCTCCTTCCGCCGGAAAGCGGGCATAACTATGCCGGTGGGGAAATGGTGGGAAGGGGAAATGTGGACGATATCTGCGTTGCTTTGGTTTAGCTTTTCCGCCGAAAGGCCGTTGGAATCAAGGGGAACGTAAATACACTCCACTCCTTCGCCGGTGTAAACCGAGGATATTTTATTATACCCCGGGTCTTCCAGAGCGTATATCTTATCCTTGCCCAAAAGCTTTACCAAAAGACCGTATAGATATTCGGTGCCTGCCCCGATAATTATCCGGTCCGGGGATACCTCCATCCCCCTAAAGCGGTATAGCAGTTTGGATATGGCGTCCCTTAGCTCCCATACCCCATCACTGGGCAGCCGCTTTAATATCCTTTCCCCGTATTCCCCCAGCACCCGCCGTATAATCCTCGACCACACCGAAAAGGGAAAAAGGGAAGAATCTATGCTGTTGTCCCTGAAATCGGCTAAAAACTCCTTGCTTTCCTTAACCGGCATACTCTTTGCCGCCTTCTCGGGCAATGCCGGATAAATATTTGCCGCGTTATAAGCAAAATATCCGCTTTTAGCCTTTGAGTATATATATCCTTCCGAAAGGAGTAGGGAATAGGCGTTTTGAACCGTTAACACGCTTACCTTAAGATGCTCCGCAAGCGAACGCTTTGAGGGTAGCTTTTCTCCGGGTTTTATTAAACCTTTTTCAATATCATCCTTTATGCAGTTGTAAAGATGAATATACAAGGGTTTGCCCTTCCGGCTTTCCATATTATATGTTAACATCAAATTCCCCCAATCTGGTATTATCAAATTTTATAAAAATGGATATTTATTTAATACCATAGCTTAATTATAATTAGCTATCATAAAAAAGTAAAGGGGAGTTTGTATGTCAAACGAAAGATATCTTCTTAATGTTCAGCTTGCCCAGATGTTAAAGGGCGGGGTGATTATGGACGTAACCACCCCCGAGCAGGCTGAAATTGCCGAAAAAGCGGGAGCCTGTGCCGTAATGGCCCTTGAGCGCATCCCCGCCGACATAAGGGCCGCCGGAGGTGTCGCCCGTATGAGCGATCCCAAGCTTATAAAAGCCATACAGGCGGCGGTGTCTATTCCCGTCATGGCAAAATGCCGCATAGGCCACTTTGTCGAGGCCCAGATTCTTGAAGCGCTTGAAATCGACTATATAGACGAAAGCGAGGTTTTATCCCCCGCCGACGACATTTATCACATTGACAAAACCAAATTTAAAGTTCCCTTTGTCTGCGGCGCCAGAGATTTGGGTGAGGCTCTGCGCAGAATAAACGAAGGGGCTTCAATGATTCGCACCAAGGGTGAACCGGGAACCGGTGATATCGTCCAGGCGGTGCGGCATATGCGGCTTATGCAAAGTGAAATAAGGCGTATCAAGGCCATGAATGAGGACGAACTGTTTGAAGCGGCAAAGGTGCTTCAGGTCCCCTTCCACCTTGTTAAATACGTCCACGAAAACGGCAAGCTTCCGGTGGTCAACTTTGCTGCAGGCGGTGTGGCCACTCCGGCGGATGCGTCTTTAATGATGCAGCTTGGCGCCGAAGGTGTGTTTGTGGGGTCGGGTATTTTTAAATCGGGGAATCCCCAAAAACGGGCGGCGGCCATAGTAAAAGCGGTGGCAAACTACACCGACGCAAAGCTTATTGCCCAACTTTCAGAGGACCTTGGGGATGCCATGGTGGGAATAAACGAGCAGGAAATTAAGCTGCTGATGGCGGAACGGGGTAAATAATGAAAATCGCCGTTCTTGCCGTTCAGGGGGCGTTTATTGAGCATGAGCAGGTTTTATCCTCTTTAGGGGCAGAATGCTTTGAAATAAGACAAAAACGGGATATAAACACCTCTCCCGACGGCATTATTTTACCCGGCGGGGAATCCACGGTTATGGGAAAGCTGATAGCCGAGCTGGGGATAAAGGAAAAGCTTATCGAATATATAAAAGAAGGTGTCCCGGTTTTCGGCACCTGCGCCGGAATGATACTCCTTTCTAAAAACATTGAAGGGGGCGAAAAACCCCATCTTGATTTAATGAACATATCCGTCCGCCGCAACGTCTACGGCCGCCAGCTTGGCAGTTTTGAAACAACATCAGGCTTTGCCGGAAAGAATATTAAAATGGTGTTCATCCGTGCCCCCTATGTGTCGTCCGCCGGGGAGGATGTGGAGGTTTTATCGGTTGTCGGGGGAAAAATAGTGGCTGTCCGGCAAAAAAACATGCTTGCCACCGCCTTTCATCCCGAACTGACGGATGATACCGCCGTCCATGAATATTTTTTAAATATGATAAAGGAATACAAAGGCTGATACAAATATCCGTATCAGCAAACCGCAAGGAACTGAACCTTGCGGTTTTTTATTTCAAATTATGGTTGAATTGTCAATATTTCTTGACATATTCAAACAAATGTGCGATAATACTAAACGCATATACAGGAAAGGAGGGTTGATAATGAACGACGGCGAAAAAATGTGGACTGTTGAAATATCCTTCGGCGGCCCACCTAAGCCGGAACAACCCATTTCAAAACCCTCCGAACCGCTGTCTACCCCCAAGGATGACCGAAACGGCCAGTTTACCCTTGTCCCCAAGGAGGAAAAGACAACCGAGGACTCTAAAAAGCAAGCCTTTTTGCGTCTTAGGGACAATGTGTTCAACATGAACCGGGGGCCGGTTAATAACACCTTCTTAAACCAGGCCAAAAAGTATGAATATGCCGAGGTAAAGCCTGCGCCCCCCGTATCCTTTATGTGCTACTGGCCCACCTACGACGTTATGTCGGCTCCCCAGCTTGACTGGTATTTATACTGGCGTGAGCTGGTGCGGAACAACACCTACCCCCATACCACATTGTCTTATATTTTTTTGTATATATACGAGCTTATTAACGAAATCGGGGTGGAAAACCCCGGTGATGGTTTTGTAAAGCTGTGCCATGTCTGGTGGGAATACCGCAAAACCTACAACTCCCTTGACCGGTATCTTAAAAACTGGATATCCGACTATATCGCCATCCATTTCTCCCAAGGACTTCCCCCGGAGCTTCTCCAGCAGATAACAAACCTTGATGTAAAAATCCTCCTTCCCGAAGGAATTATTCTCGAAAGCCTGCTTGACGGCGGGGAAAATTCCTCGGATGCCGGGTATGTCCTTGATTTGACCTTAAAATATTCGTCCTATAATATAGAAAAAAGCAAGTTTTACCAGACTTCCGACCAGTATTTCATCCGTCAATACCTTGCCGGCGTTATCTTCCGCCTTAACGCCCATATAAAAAAGCAAACCGGCAAAGGCATTTTCCAAAGCTTTTCGGACGACACTCCCAAACGGCGTATGCCCTACCAGAACGCCATTTATCAGGGTAATGTCAAAAGTGTGGAATACGGCAGATACACCTTTGCCGACAATAAAAAGCTAAAGGAATTCCTTGGGGATATGATAAAGGCCGCCGAAAATTCCCTGCGCAAGCTTACCGGCTATAAGGGAAGGCTTAAAACAAACCTTAACCCTGAATACGCAAGGCTTATCGATAAATACATCACCCGGCGGCAAAAGGAGGAAATTATCGAAAAGCAAAGCCGGGTTAATATAGATAAATCAAAGGTTAAGGAAATTATCATCCATTCGGATATTATCCGGGACAAGCTCCTTGCCGGCATTGATACTGCCGAGGAAGAAACCCCTGCCCTTGCTCAGCCTTCACCTGCTGTCAGCACTCAAATTCAAACAGCCGACACCCAGGTTTATTCCGACTTTGACAACGCCTTTAACGATAACCTTACCTCCACCCAAAGGGGTATACTTGAGTTTATCAAATCCGGTCAGCCGGTTGACCTTGCTTCACTTGCTTTGAAATTTGCCGGAGTGTTTGTCCAGACCGAAATTGACCTTATAAATGAAGCCGCCCTTGAATATTTAGGGGATATTCTCATTATTTCCGACAACGACGTGTTTACAATACAGGATATTTTATAAGAGGTGAAACGCTTGAACCAGCCAAATATTCCTAAACGCATTTCCACCGCATTGTTAAATTCCCTCGGTTCCGGGGTTACCCCCAGAATAGGACTTGAATATATCGCCGTGGGGCGTAAGAACGAAATCGAAACTTTGCTTGGCGACCTTGAAAACATTAACGAAGGCGGCTCGGTTTTCCGCCTTATTGTCGGCCGCTACGGCAGCGGCAAAAGCTTTCTCCTTCAAATAATCCGCAACTACGCCATGGAAAGAAACTATGTGGTGGCCGACGTGGATTTATCCCCCGAAAGAAAGCTGTGCGGCGGAAAAGGCCAGGGCCTTGCCACCTACCGCAACCTTATGCAAAATATGTCCACCAAGGTGCGCCCCGACGGCGGCGCCCTTTCGGCTATACTTGAAAGGTGGATATCCCAAATCCAAATGTCGGTGGTAACCGAAACAGGCATTTCCCCGTCAGACCCGGCCATAAACTCCCTGGTAGAAGCAAAAATATTAAAAGTGGTCAACTCCATGGACTCCCTTGTCCACGGCTTTGACTTTGCCCGGGTGCTAAACACCTACTGGGAAGGGGTGAAAACGGGCAACGCAGACCTTAAAACAAATGCCCTTAAATGGTTCAGGGGAGAATATTCCACTAAAACCGAGGCCTTTGCCGAGCTGGGGGTGCGGATAATAATCGACGACGACACCTGGTTTGACTATATAAAGCTGATATCATCCTTTGTAAAGCAAATCGGCTATGCCGGATTTATCATGCTTATTGACGAAGGGGTTAATTTGTATAAAATTTCAAACTCCATAAACCGCAACAACAACTATGAAAAAGTCCTAACCATGTTTAACGACACCATGCAGGGAAAAAGCCAGAACCTAGGTATCTACATGTGCGGCACACCCCAGTTTGTGGAGGACACCCGCCGGGGGCTTTTCAGCTACGAGGCATTAAAAAGCCGTATCGAAAACACCCGCTTTGCCAAGGGGGGATTAAAAGACCTTCAATCCCCAATAATCTACCTTGACCGTATAACCGACGAGGAAATTTACGTTCTTCTCCTAAAAGTAAAAAGCGTCCACGAAATCCATTACGGCTATAAATCCGCCGTAACCGACGACGACCTTGTGGAATTCATGCGCCTTATACTCCGCCGGGTGGGGGCAGACACCCTTATTACCCCCCGGGAGATTATACGGGACTTTATAGGCATATTGAACATTCTAAAGCAAAACCCTGATATTTCTTTTAAATCCCTAATATTTGAGGAAACGGGACTGTTTAAAACAAGCAAAGCCAACACCGACGACGATTTGGACGATGACGTGCCGGAGTTTGAATTATGAACGACAACTGCTTCGAGCGGCTTTCCCCCTTTATTAAAGAATATATATACCGCAACAACTGGACGGGACTTAGGGAAATACAGTCGGAGTCCATAAAGGTCATTTTCGACACCGACTGCCATCTCCTTTTAAGCTCGGGCACCGCCTCAGGCAAGACCGAGGCGGCCTTTCTCCCCGTCCTGACTATGCTGGAACAAGACCCCCCCGCCTCCGTGGGGGTGCTTTATATCGCCCCCCTTAAATCCCTTATAAATGACCAGTTTCTCCGCCTTAACGACCTGCTTAAAGAGGCTCACATTCCCGTGTTTCACTATCACGGGGACGTTTCGGCAAGCCATAAGAAAAAGCTGTTTAACAACCCCCAGGGGGTGCTACAAATTACCCCCGAATCGCTGGAAAGCCTGCTAATAAACAAAAACCGGGATCTTGTCCGGGTTTTCGGTGATTTGCGGTTTATTATAATTGACGAAGTCCATTCCTTTATGGGCACCGACCGGGGAACACAGATAATATGCCAGCTTGAGCGGCTAAACCGCTATATCCGCACCACACCAAGGCGCATAGGCCTTTCGGCCACCTTAGGGGACTATGCCAAAGCCGAAGAATGGCTTTCATCCGGCACAGCCAAAAAAGTTGTAACCCCGGCGGTAAATGCCTCATCACAGAAAATCCGCCTTGCGGTGGAGCATTTCTATGATCCCGACGAGGTTAAAAACCCCCAGAGCAATAACGCCCCCGAAGAAGAAAAAAAGGAGGACGCCAAGGCGTCCCCCTACTGGGAATATATTTACGAAAAAACACTAAATAGAAAGTGCATAATCTTTACAAACATGCGGGATCAGGCGGAATATTCCATCGCCATGATGCGCCAGATTGCCGAAAACAAAAGCACCTCCGACATTTACCACGTCCACCACGGCTCAATATCCGCAGCACTGCGGGAGGACGCCGAAAGCGATATGAAAAGCTCTGAAAAGCCGGTGGTTATAGGCGCCACGTTAACCCTTGAAATGGGCATTGACATAGGCCGCCTTGAGCGGATTGTTCAGGTGGACGCCCCCAACTCGGTGTCAAGCTTTCTCCAGCGCCTTGGCCGGTCGGGACGGCGGGGGAATCCGTCGGAAATGTGGTTTGTCTGCAGGGAAGAAAAGCCATCGGGCCTTCCCATACTCCCCCGGCGCATACCCTGGAAGCTTATGCAGGCCATTGCCGTTATTCAGCTCTACGTTGAGGAACGGTGGATAGAGCAGCCCAGAACCATGAAATACCCCTGGTCAATCCTTTACCACCAGACCATGGCCAGCATTGCCGAACTGGGGGAGGCAACACCTGCCCTTTTGGCAAAGCGGGTTTTGGGTATGGAGCCATTCAGTCAAATATCCTTTGACGACTTCCGGGAACTGCTCTTACACCTAATAAAGCTTGATCACATTCAGCTTACCGCCGAAAACACCCTTATTTTAGGACTTAAAGGGGAAAAAATAGTAAACAACTTTAAGTTTTACGCCGTATTCCCCGAGGAAGACGACTTTATAGTAATGGCCGACTCTGCCGCCATAGGTAAAATCGAGGTTCCGCCCCCGCCCGGCGAAAGGCTTACCCTTGCCGGCCGGTCATGGGAGGTTATTGAGGTGGACATGAAAAGCAAGGTTGTCCACGTCAAGCGGATAAAGGGGAAGATAAAAACCTACTGGGGCGGCGGCAACATTAAAACCGACAACCGGGTGCTGTGGCGGATGAAAGAGGTGCTGGCAAAACCTGCCGACTACCCCTATCTACAGAAAGGGGCAAAAAACCGCATGGATGAGGCCTGGTTTTTAGCCAAAAATTCCGGCCTTGACAAATACAACGTCTTTTCTCTGGGCGGCAAAGCACTGTGCATCTTCCCGTGGCTGGGGAACGTGGACTATTTCACCGTAATGTATCTTATCAAAAAGCTGTGCGGATATATGCTTAACATAAAAAGCATAGGCGGCCAGCCCCCCTATTTCATAACATTGAAAACCGAAGGGGGAATAACCCCCGAAGTGTTTTTGAACGAGTTTAGAGAGGCGATAAACACCCCGATAAACATTGAGGAAATGCTTACCGAAGACGAAATTGCCGATTTGAAACGGCAGTATGAGTATAAAACTCCTAAATTCGACGAATTTATTCCGACAAATCTCCTTAAAAAAACCATTGCCGTCGACTATATCAACCTTGACCGGCTCCGCCGGGAGGTAGCAGGCTGGAAATGCCAGCCGGAGGAATAAGAGGTGGCAGAATGAACAGCTTTGACCGGCTTTCCCCTTTTATAAGGGAATACATTTATAAAAACAAGTGGGAATCGTTAAATGATATCCAAAACAAGGCGTGTCAGGCTATTTTTGAAACAAATTCCCACATAATTATATCGGCAGGCACCGCTTCAGGCAAAACCGAGGCGGCTTTTCTCCCTGCCTTGACGGTTATTGAAGAAGAAAAGCCTTCGTCGGTGGGGATTTTGTATATCGCCCCAATGAAGGCGCTGCTTAACGACCAGTTTTACCGGCTAGAAGGACTCCTTGCGGAAGCGGACATCCCCGTAACCTGTTGGCACGGGGATGTTTTGCAAAGCAAAAAGGATAAGCTTATAAAAAATCCCAATGGTGTGCTCCAGATAACCCCCGAATCGCTGGAAAGTCTGGTTATAAACAAAAGCCGGGACCTTGTCCGCATTTTCGGCGACCTGCGGTTTATAATTATAGACGAAATCCACTCCTTTATGGGCACCGACCGGGGAATACAGGTTATGTGCCTTATCCAAAGGATACAAAAATACATCCGCACCACTCCAAGGCGTATCGGCCTTTCGGCAACATTGGGTGACTATGACGCCGCCTGCAGCTACCTGAAAAGCGGCACCGATAATGACTGCATTATCATCACCGGTGAGGGGTATCCCCGTAAAATAAGGCTGTCGCTGGAGCATTACACCGCACCCATAATTGAAACCGATATGTCCCCCTTTGAGGACGAGGCCTGGATTTATCTGTATGAAAAAAGCCTCGGTAAAAAGTGTATCATCTTTGCCAACGGCAGAGAAACCGCCGACGGTGTTATTGCCAACATGAAATACATGGCGGCAATCAATAATATGCCGGATATTTACCACGTCCACCACGGCTCAATTGCCGCCGCACTGCGGGAGGATGCCGAAACCACCATGAAAACCTCCCAAGGGCCGGTGGTTATCGGTGCCACCGTAACCCTTGAAATGGGTATAGATATCGGCTCCCTTGAACGGGTTATCCAAATAGGCCCTCCGGTTTCGGTAACCAGCCTGGTTCAGCGGCTCGGCCGTTCGGGACGGCGGGGAAACATACCCGAAATGATGTTTACCGACTGGGAAAACCCCTCCGAAGAAACCTCGCCAATACCCCATAAAATCCCCTGGCGGATGATACAGATAATCGCCATGCTCCAGTTATATCTGGAGGAAAAATGGATAGAGCCGCCTAAAATACTCAAATACCCCTTAAATATGCTTTACCATCAGATAATGTCGGCGGTGGCCGAGGCGGGGGAGCTGTCGCTGCCTGCCCTGGCAGGCCGGGTTCTTGTCGTTGGAAAACTTTAATAATATAAGCCTTGATGACTTTTCCCAACTCGTGTATCACCTGATTGACCATTAACCACCTTGAGATTACCGAGGACGGCGGAATCATCATAGGTCTTGAAGGGGAAAAGATAATAAACACCTATAAATTTTACGCCGTATTTCCCGAAGAGGAGGAATGGGCGGTTATGGACGGGTCGAAAGAAATTAGGCACCATTGAGTATGCCGTTCCGCCGTCAAAATACCTCACCATAGCAGGGGAGACCTGGATAGTCAGAGCCGTTGACAACAACAAACGCCTGGTTTTTGTTGAAAAAACAAAGCGTAAAATTCAGCTTTTATGGATGGGAGACAGAGCCTTAACCCACGACAGAATCTTAAAGCGTATGCGTCAGGTGCTGTTTGAGGACACTAAGTATCCCTATTTGCAAGAAAAAGCACAAAGCCGCTTAAACTTTGCCCGGGAGATAGCCAGGGAATGCAATCTTGATAAAACCAATATAATTGAGCTTGATGGCGGAAAAATCTGCCTAATCCCCTGGCTGGGGCATATTAATTTTCATATTATAAGCGAAGTTATACGAAAATATATGGCCAAAGCCAATGACGACCGTCTCACAGCAAGGGTAATAGGCGGAATGCGTCCCTATTTTATTACCATTAAAACCGACATGACCGGCGATGAATTTGTGGCACGGATGAAGGAAATTATAAATTCCGGCATCACCCCATCCGACATACCCGATGAAGCCGCCATACGCCAGTTTAAAAAGCAGTGCGAATACAAAACCCCAAAATATGACGGCTTTATCCCCTTAAGCCTGCTTAAAAAGCAGGTGCTGGAGGATTATATCGACCTTAATTACCTCCGCAAAGAAATTAACGGCTGGGAGTAGTGCTTTAAATTGGCCAAGCAGTTAAGAAACTATAATCATGTAAAATATGCCCCCGTAGGGGGAGCAGGTGTATTAGCCCGGGGTGAAGCCCCGGGTTAATTTTTCCCTCCACCCACGCACCCCGAAGGGGATAAACAAAAAAAGCCTTCCCCTTAAGGAGAAGGTGGCAGACGAAGGCTGACGGATGAGGGGTATGCCGTCAATATGGGAAAGAAAAAACGAAAATAAAATCCACCCAGATGGGTGGATTAAATCGCCTTTAGTGGAGTTTATATATTACTCCCCATCCTTTTTGCAATCGGGGCAATAGCCGTAAACGTCCAGCTTATGGCCGGAAATTATATAATTGGTCTTTTTTTCAAGAGAGGTTTCATAGTTCCCCAAGGGGCAGTAGTCGATAGCCGTTATTTTACGGCAGCCCAGGCAGATAAGATGGTGCCGGTGGTCGGTGGTGTTGTATTCGAACATTGCGCCTCCGGTGCCCTCTATATTCAGCTTTGTTACCAGTTGCTTTCCGCAGAGTATATCCAGCGTCCGGTAAACGGTGGAAAAATTAATGTTTACATTCCTGTCAAGCAGTTCGGTAAAAATCTGCTCGGCGGTGTAGGGCTTTTGGCCCTTTCTTAAAACCTCAAGTATTTCAAGCCGGTGCTTTGTGGATTTCAAACCCTGCTTTCTAAGTTCTTCGCTTATGCTTGTCATTTTGCCCCCGCCCTTCTTTTGGATTTTACCCTTATCGCCCTTATGCCGTAGGCCAATAGGGTGGATATAACCGAAAGGGTAACAATTACAGCTCCGGATGCCACGTTTATTTCATAGGATATCCAAAGCCCCGCAAAGCAAAAGATATTGCCGAGTATTACGGCGTAAACCATCCGCCGTTTAAGGTCGTTTGTCAAAACCGATGCCGTTGCCGCCGGTGCAGTCAGCAGCGCCAGCGCAAGGATAATCCCCACCATTTTAATTAGAGCCACCACCGTCAGGGAAACCAGAATAAGGAGCAAATATTCAAGTAACGTGGTGTTTACCCCTTTTATATAGGCAAACTCGTCGTCAAACAGATATGCTTTCCAGTGATTGTAAAACATAACCACTGCAAGTAATATTATAATTGTGATAACTCCGGTAAGATACAGATTTCCTGTGTTCACCGCCAGTATATTACCGAAAAGATATGTGGACAAATCGGGGGGATAGGATGGCATAAGGGAAACGAAGATAATCCCCAAAGCCATGCCCAGCGACCAGAACAGGCCGATAATAACATCGGATGCGGCTTTTCCCTTGCGGTTTATATATCCTATGCCGAAGGCGGCAAGTATGGCAAAGCCGAAAGCTCCGATAAGGGGCTCAAACCCAAAAAGATAACCCAGTCCCACGCCACCGTAGGAGGTATGGGCAATGCCGCCGGTCATCATAACCAGCTTTTTTTCTATAATTATAACCCCTATTATTCCGCAGATAACCGACGCCAGCACCCCTGCCAGGGCGGCTTTCTGCATAAAGCCGTAGTTTAACAGCGCATTTAACATACATGGTCCTCCCCGTTGTGGTCTCTTAACACCCGGTGGGGAACACCGTGGGCAATAAGCTCCACCGGACAGCCGTATAGCTGGTTGACCACAGCCTCGTTTAACTCCGGCTCGCCGTGATACACCAGACGCCCGTTAAGGCAGGCAAGGCGCTTTACCTGGGAGGAAATCGCAAACAGGTCGTGGGTTACAAGGAGTATCGTCATTTTCTTGTTAAGTTCCGAAAGCAGTTCGTAGATTTTTTCCCTGGAGTTGGCGTCCACGCTGGCAGTGGGCTCGTCAAGAAGAAGTATCTGAGGATCAGCCGCTATCGCTCTGGCGATAAGCATACGCTGAAATTCGCCCCCGGACAGGGCGGAAATCTGCCGCCCGGCAAGGGATTCGATTCCAAGGAGCTTTAGCATTTCCCCCGCCTTTTCCTCCTCCTCTTTGGAGTAACGGTAAAAGGGGGTAAGTCCCTTTTTAATAAAGCCGCACTTTACCACCTCAAACACGGTGATGGGGAATTTACGGTCAAGGGTGGTGTATTGGGGAACATAGCCTATAACCCCCCTTCTTTCGGCAGCGGTTTTACCGAATATCAAAACCTCCCCCCCTGCTTTGGGGACAAGGCCCAATATGGCTTTTAGGAGAGTGGATTTTCCACCCCCGTTAGGGCCTATAATTCCAATAAATTCCCCTTTTTTAGCGTCAAGGCTGACGTCGGTAAGGGCGGGGTTGTTTTCGTAATACACCGTGAGGTTTTTAACCCTTATAGCCGGAGTATTGGTTTTTATTTCTTCGGTCATAATTTTCCTGCTTTCCTACTTCATGGATTCGGCAAGCTTTGCCGCCATATCCTTTAAATTATCAATATATTCGCCGGATAAGGGTGAAAGCATTACCGCCTTGCCGCCTATTTCGTCGGCAAAGGCCTTCGCCCTGGCGGCATCGGTTTCTTCCTGATAAAATATGGTGTTTATATTTTCCGCCTTGGCCAGATCAACCATATCCTTTAAACGGGAAATGGTAACCTCCTTGCCTTCCTCTTCAAGAGCATACATTGTAAGATTGTATTCCGTGGCAAAATAGCCGAAAGCGGGATGATAAGCAATAAATTTGGGGTCTTCTATCCCCTCAAAGGCCTTTTTTATTTCTTTATCGGTTTTGTCAAGCTCATTTATAAATGAGGCAGCGTTGTCTTTGTAAAATTGGGTGTTTTCCGGGTCTATTTCGCATATTTCGGCTAATATAGTGTCAATCATAACTTTAACCCGTTTAGGCGACAGCCAGGTGTGATGGTCCCGTTCTCCCTCGTCAAAAACCAAATCGGGATAAACCTTTGCCACCTCTTCATGAAGCTTGACCACCTTGACATTTGCCGGTATGTTTGTTACTGCAGAGGAGCTTTCCACCGGAACGCCTATCTGAAAATAAATGACTGCATCCTCGAATTTTTCAATAATCATAGGCGAAGGCTCATAGCTTTCGGGACTTCCCCCCGGTGGGACAAGGGTAACAATATCAAAGTTGTCACCGCATACCGCCTTTACAAAGGCCGCCTCGGGAACAATGGTTACGGCTATAATCTTTTTACCGCTGTTACTGCCGTTATTGCCGCAGCCGGCAAAAAACACCAGCAAAACGGCGCAAACAAGCAAAATTATATACTTTTTAACTTTTTTCATGTTTCGTGATAACATCCTTTATCCTCCGTTGCAAATGCAAATAGTTTGCGTTTGCCATTATAATCCCGCTGTTTGATTTTGTCAACAATAATAATTTGAATTATCAAAATATTCACTAATATTCTTTGGTTTTATCCAACATCCGCCTCCAGTAAAATTTTCAATAAGGTATTGAAAAAAGAGGTTGTGTGTGTTATACTGAACAATACTGAAATGCGTAATACGGCCATGCTTGCCGGGGAGTTAGCGGTGCCCTGTAGCCTGCAATCCGCTACAGCAGGGGTGAAATGCCGGCAGCGGTCTTTTGCCTGTGCGGCTGCATCCGGGCGAGGCTGTTGAGAAATGGGTCTTGTGCGATTGACGTCCGCGAACCATGTCAGGTGAGGAATCAAGCAGCATTAAGCGGTAACGGCAATGTGCCGCAAGGACGCCTGTTTTGAGGCCGGATCCGGTTTAACGCGCGTAGGCATTGAACTATGCCGGACGCATGGCCGTATTATTCATTTCAGTAATATTTTTACGGGGGACGGATAATGTATAAAGCATTATATAGAAAATACCGCCCCCTGACCTTCGGGGATATGATAGGTCAGGAGCATATCCGCCCGGTGCTGTTAAACCAGTGCCGGACAGGAAAAACCTCCCATGCCTATCTTTTTTGCGGCACAAGGGGAACGGGTAAAACCACCTCGGCAAAAATCCTTGCCAAGGCGGTAAACTGCCTGTCGCCCGTAGACGGGGAGCCCTGCTGCAGGTGTGATGCCTGCCTGGCAATAGACAGCGGCTCTGCCACCGACGTGCTTGAGCTTGACGCCGCCTCCAACAACTCGGTCGACGACATACGCCAGCTTTGCGACGAGCTTGTCTATCCCCCCACCTACCTTAAAAAACGGGTGTATATAATAGACGAAGTTCATATGCTGTCCTCCTCGGCCTACAACGCTCTGCTTAAAACTCTGGAGGAACCCCCCGAACACGTTTTGTTCATTCTTGCCACCACCGAACTTAATAAAATTCCCCCCACCATTTTGTCACGGTGCCAGCGGTTTGAATTCCGCCGCCTTTCACCGGAGGATATTGCCGGCAGACTTTTATTTGCTTCACAAAAGGAAGGCCTTAACCTCACCGACGACGGGGCTTTACTTATCGCCAAACTTGCCGACGGTTCCATGCGGGACGGCTTTTCCCTGCTTGAATCCTGTGTTCAGGCCGCAGGGGGCGGACCAATCGACAAACAGGTAATTACCGGCCAGCTTGGCATTTCTAAGGACAACACAATTGTAAAACTGTTCGAGGCCGCATCAAAAAGGGATATTTCCGCCATACTTGCCGGCCTTGACGAGTATTATAATTCGGCAAAATCATTATCGCTTTTACTTGAAGATATACTTTCGGCAATTCGGGACATGCTTTACACAAGGCAGGGAGGAAAAGCCAATTTATTATCCCCCAACCTTGATGCCGAGGAAATTACACGGCTTGCCAAGGCCTTTACCGACGAGCAGCTTATATACTTCGCCTCGGTGGCGGAGGAAGCCCGCAACCGCCTTGTGGGTTTTGCGTCAAACAAACGGCTGATTGTAGAGCTTGCCCTTATCCGCCTTTGCGATATGAAATTTTCCGACTCCCCCGCCGCTCTTGCCGCAAGAATTTCCGCCCTTGAAAAAAAGGTGGCCCTTACGGGTTTTACCGCTCAAGCGGAGGAAATAAAGACCGAAAAAACAGAAGCGCCTTCCCAAAGGTCTGCCGAGATAAACGAAAACCCCACTCCCCAAGGTCAGCTTGTCCTATATGACTTAAAATCCGAACTTATCGAGCAGCTGTCATCCATCCCCGCGGTTTCAAGGCTGTTGCAAAAGTGCCAGATTTTTTCGGACACCGACACGCTGCATATATTCGCCGGGGACACCTTTACCAGGGATATGCTTTTAAGCCATGCAAATTCAATTAAAAACGCCGCAAGGCTTTCGAGCGGAAGGGAATGGAAGGTTAATATTACCGAAAACCAGCCTTCTTCTCAAATAAATCCAAGCCATATCAACGAGTTATTGTAAAGTGAGGTAACTTAGTATGAAAGTAAGACTTCCCAAAGGAATGGGCGGAGGCCCCCAGGACATGAACTCCATGATAAAACAGGCCCAAAAAATGCAGGAGAACATGGAAGCCCTCCAGGCCGAGCTTGACGCACGGGAATACACCGTCCAGGCCGGCGGCGGAATGGTTACGGTGGTTATAACCGGCACAAAGCAGATAAAGACCATTGAAATAAAGCCAGACATAGTGGATCCGGAGGATATCGAAACCCTTCAGGATATTATTGTCGCCGCGGTTAACGAGGCTATTAAAAAGGTGGAGGACACCAACGCCGCCGAAATGCAGAAGATTACGGGGAATGTCAGTCTGCCGGGGTTATTTTAAGCCATGACCCCCTCCCTTGAAAAACTTGTAACCAAGCTTAACTCCCTGCCGGGAATAGGCAGAAAATCCGCCTCCCGGCTGGCTTATCATATTGTGTCCATGGACGAAAAGGAAGTCGGTGAGCTGGTTTCGGCAATAACCGACGCCAAAAGATCGCTAAAACTCTGTTCTGTCTGCCAGAACTACTGCGAAGAAAGCGTTTGCTCCCTTTGCTCATCTCCCGTCAGGGACAAATCGGTCATCTGCGTGGTGGAAGATCCCAAGTCGGTTTCGGCAATAGAAGAGCTTCATGAATTTAACGGGGTGTATCATGTGCTCCACGGGGTAATTTCCCCAATGGACGGGGTAACCCCCGAGCAGCTTAAGATTAAGGAACTTTTGGCACGAATAAACAGCGATACCGGCGTAAAGGAGGTTATCGTCGCCACCAACCCTTCGGTGGAGGGAGAGGCGACGGGGATGTATCTTTCCCGGCTGTTAAAGCCGTTTGGGGTAAAGGTAACAAGACTGGCATACGGACTGCCGGTTGGAGCAACCCTTGAATACGCCGATTCGGTAACATTGTCCAAAGCCCTTGAGGGAAGAACCGAAGTATAAAAAAACCCCCGCATTGCGGGGTTTTATTTTCAAGCAGTCTTTTATTTAAATTAATTTTTTCAAATAAAATGAAACCTTTTATATATAGCAAAGCGTATTTATAAAGGAGGACACGGGAGGGCGGAATGGAATACAGCGAGGAACTGTTTACATATCTCGTCGAAAAATACGGGAATATGGTTTACCGTATTTGCTATATGCGCCTTCATAATTCCCATGACGCCGAGGACGTGTGTCAGGAGGTTTTCGAAAAGCTGTTTGTCCATCTGGCAAAGCCGGACTATTTTAAAAACGAGGATCATGTCCGTTCCTGGCTGTGTGTTGTGGCATCAAACGCCGGCATTTCAAAGCTGCGGGAGGCTTTTACCCGCAAGAGGGCAGACCTTGACGAAAATCTTCCATTTTGCGAAAGGGAGTTTGAAAACAAAGAACTCCTCGACTGCATTATGCGCCTTGACCGTAAATATTCCACCGTCATATATTTATTTTACTACGAACGCTTTACTATAGAAGAAATAGCAAAAGCCCTCGGCACCCCCCAGTCCACTATAAAAACCCGCCTTAAGCGGGGGCGGGATGCCCTAAAAGCTATGCTTGAAAGTGAGAACTGACCATGAATCGAAAAGACGAAAATTTTGAAAAGCATTTACAACAAAATATTTCTGTCTTTAATAATATAAGCCTTTCGGAAGACAAAAAAAGGCAAATGGCAAAGGCTATAATAGAAGGTCAAAAAAGAGTATGCCTTAAGAAAAAGCCCTTTTATGCCACTGCTGCCTTTAAAAAGACCCTTTCCGCCGCCGCCTGCCTTGTTGTCGCTCTAAGCCTTGTTATGGCCTTTACGTTGTGGGAAAACAACAACGCCTTAATCGATGACAACACCAATTATAACGGCAACATTACCGTAAACACACAAGAAACAGTGTCAGGTAAATCCGAAAGCAGCCCAGGCTACACCTCCGTCAGTTACGAAAACTCTGAAGAAGATATAATTGAAATATCCGAAGAGTGTGAAGCTACCGAAGAGGATCAATATGAGGAACCCCAAGATAACGGCCCTGACGGAGATTATTACACCGGAATTATCGAAAACGGCCAGCTTTACGCCTATGAGTTAAACGACAATATTTTAGCAAAGTATCTTACCGATATTTATACAAACACACCCTCATCCGTCTATCCCTTAGGAATCATTAACCGGGCAGAGGTCAGAGTGGTGTCGGGGGGAAACCCCGTTTCAAATGCCGAAGTTTACGGAATTGACAGAACCGGCAATACCGTTGCCGTCGCCCGCACCAATGCCAACGGCTACGCCTATCTGTACAGCGGTCTGTTTGAAGAGGGAATGAACATCATTACCACCGCAAATGCCCTGGGTAAAAGCGTTTCGGTTATAAACGGCATTGCCGTTATAGAAACCGAACAAGACCATAGCAACCCCGACACGGCAAACATTATGTTTGTTTTCGACTCCTCCCCTGCCATGGCAGGCGAGTTTAACTATTTTAAATCCAACCTGGGCGGCATTATGGAAAAGGTGGCCGCAAGTACATCGGCGGGTATAAAGCTGTCGGTTAGCTTTGCTTATCATGACGAGTCTTCCAACTTTCAGCGTAATTCGCTTTCGGCGGATATATCCAAAAACCTTGAAATTCTGCAAAAAGTTACCGGCAGCTTTTATACCGAAAGGGATATCGGTAAAATTCTCATTGAATCAATTTACAACCAAAACTGGGACGATAACGCAGTGAAAATTTGCGTCCTTGTGCTGTCAAATCAGATAACCCTTGACGAAAATTCCCGTCCTTTCCTTAAACATGCCATAGCCGAAGCCCAGCGGCTGGGTGTGCATATCGTTCCGGTGGTTGCCCGTGAGGAAAATCCCCTGTCAAAGCAAAGCAGCCTCTACCGGGTTATTGCAGCGGCAACCGGGGGAACAACCCTGTTTGTCCCCGACCTTAACAAAATTAGCAACAAAGCAATAGATAACAACCCCGTCAAGGTTGAAAGGGTTGACGAAATCCTTTCAAAGATAATAATCGGCTATATAAACCCCTCTAACTAATTGGTAAGGGCAATCCAAATATTCAACACCCCGGCAAAAACCAGCCAGACAATATAGGGTGCCTGAAGATATGCGGCCAGCGGCTTTGCCTTGAAAAAAATATAGGTCATATAAATGACAAGGGCCAAAAGCAGCAATAGCCATAAAAAGGCTATAAAATACCAGCCTTTTGCAAAAAACAGCACCGGCCACAGAAAGTTTACCGCAAGCTGAAGGGCAAAAAGGCATAACCCTTTTTCCCGGTAAACCGACGGTGACCGCCATACAAGTCCCGCCCCGATCCCCATAAAGATATACAATATTGTCCACACAACAGGGAAAACTATTGCCGGCGGAGCAAAGTCGGGCTTTATAAGAGATGCGTAAATTTCCCCCGTCTCCCCGGCAAGAAGGCTTGATATAAACCCCACACCAAGAGAAATCAGTACAAAGGCTATTATAGGTTGAATAATCTTTTTCATTAAAAAAACCACCTCGTAAAATTGTATGAGGTGGTTTTTGTTTTTATTTGCCGTTTATCCATTCCTGCCTTGTAATTTCCCACACCAGTAAGTCTACCGGTGTTCCGTCATAAAGGGTGTATCCCCCGGTTTTGGTATTTACATAGCTAAGACCGCATTTTTCGATAACCCGCCTTGACCGGGTGTTGTGGGGGAAATGCATTATAACAACCTTTCCGGTGGGGGTGGAGGTGAAAATATGCCTGATAACTTCCTTCACCGTTTCGGTCATAAGACCTTTTCCCCAGTAGTCGTGGTTCATTACATAGCCTACCCTGGTTTGGCCGTTTTCGCCGTATCTTATCCCCAGGCTCCCTATAACCTTTCCGCTTTCTTTATATACAATGGCAGATTCGTTGGGGTTATTACAAAACATGTCAAGTATGGCCTTTGACTCGTCAATGCTTGCATGGGGTTTCCAGCCGGCGTTTGGCCCCACGTCGGACTGGGAGGCATATTCGTTGAAATCTGCAAGATCCTCTATACAAAACGGGCGTAAAATCAACCTCGGTGTTTCAAGAAACATAAAATCACACTTTCTATTGTATCCCGTCCATTTTAATTTCGGCCAGGCGGCCTACCTCTTTAAACCCCGCCTTTTTATAAATGTGGTTGGATACAGGGTTGGCGGCGTCGGCGAAAAGATTGGGTTTGTATCCCTGTTCGAATATTTTTTCACACGCCCGCAGAGTCATGCGTATGCCATAGCCGAAATTGCGGTATTTTGGGGTAATATACACCGCCTGTATACGGCAGTAGCCTTCGCTTTTTTTGCCGCAGCTTATCATACCCACAATAACCCCCGCCACATCGTAAATATATGAATCCGGGGAGGTTATGCGGTTTTCGACAAGGCGTAAAACTTCCTCGCTGCTGCCGTGGGAGCCAAAGCAGTCGGTCTGAAAGCCCTTTATATATTCGATTAAAACATCCTTATCCTTTTCGGTGGCGTTTCTAAGCACCTCACCCTTGGGGTAGTTAAGCTTTGCCGGCAGCTTATCCATAACATAGGCAACAAGCCCCGTCTGCTTTTCCACCTTTAAGGGATTAAACACCCCTTTTATCCGCTCGGCAAAGCTTTCCTTTACCATTACATACGGAACCTTTCCCCTGAAAACCTGCTTTAGGCAGAAAGCAAGGGAGTTAAAATCCTTGTCGGTAATATTGTCGTCAATCCATACAATCGCCGGGAAAGAATCATTCGACCGGCATATTATAAAAGACTTGCAGTCGCTTTTTAAAATTTCGGCATTAAACCTGGCATACCATAAAACGTCGTAAGTCAGCCGGTCCTTTAAAAATTCCTCCGATGAAAAAATATAGTCATCATGGCTTATGTTGTACATTCATTGTTCACCTTCCTGCCTAAATACATTTAATGTTTTGAATAGTTATATATTTGGGGTTTTCGCAGAATCTTTTTATAGCTTCAATAAATTCTTTTACCGTCAGTTACAGCAAATATCTGCCTTGGCCGCTCCCTGCGTCAAGCACCCTGTCCCCGGGGCGAATAAAAATGTCAAAGCAGGACCGGATTATTTCAAACTCGTCCCTTGTGTTTACTTAACCTTTCCCGTTTGTTTTCAACAGTCAGACCGTTATATTGTCTTACGGTTTCTATATCGCTGTTCACGGTTTTTCCCAAAAACAAAAGCGGCGCATTTTTCAATGCGCCGCCGTATAGCTAAAACAATATATAACGGGTTATACACCCGGATATACTTTTATAAGGGCACGGCAAGGCGCATGCAGGGAAAACTGTCTAATACCTGCAGGCATTATATAATTAATATCTATTAGATACCAGTTCATTGCCGTTTCTCCTTTAAAATTTTTCAAAGTATATCACTTTTGATTTTTATTGTCAATAGCTTTTTAATAATTATTTTATAATTTCCGGTTCGGGGTAATTGACACCCTTAGTATCCACAACCGCCTTGGTTATAGTTAGATTCTTGGAAAGAAGACCGTTGTAGGGATTGTAGCCGGTGATTTTTTCAATCTCCTCGCAGACATCGTAGCCGTCAATCACTTTACCGAAGGCGGCATGTATGCCGTCGAGGTGTTCGGCGGTGCCAAGCATAATGAAAAACTGGCTTCCAGCCGAGTCGGGGTCGTCGTATCTTGCCATGGAAATAACCCCTTTGGTGTGCTTGAGGTTATTTTCAAAGCCGTTCTGGCTAAATTCCCCCTTTATGGAATAGCCCGGACCGCCTCTGCCCGTTCCGGTGGGGTCGCCGCCCTGAATAACAAATCCCGGCAGCATGCGGTGGATGGTGTTGTTGTCGTAAAATCCCTTTTTAATAAGCGAAATAAAGTTGTTTACGGTGTTGGGGGCAACGTCGGGATACAGCTCCACCACAATAACGCCGTAGTCCTTAACGTAAATGGCTGCCACCGGATTGGTGGTGTTGTAATTTGTCAAACTTCTTTCATTCCCTTCGGCTTTAAAATTAATTCCTTTTAAATCGATTTTATCTCCCTCTCCGCAGGCGGCAAGGGTGAAAAGCATAATCGCTGCCAGAACTAATAAAGCAAATTTTCTCATTAGTATCCTGCCTTCCATAGTCATTATGGACTGATTATACCATTTTTATAATGGCTTGTCAATTATAGAGTAATAAACCGAATATTCCACCGGATATCCGCTGCCGTTAAAGTCAAAGGTTAAAACATACTCTTTGGTATAGGCAAATAAGGCAAGCAGTAATAATAAAACCCAGGCGAAAATAAAAAATTTCTTTTTCATATTCATATTACAACCCCCTGTCGGTTTTATTTTATACCGTTTACCTTTGCTTGTCAACAAATTTCCTTTTATATGGAAAAGTTAAGTTATTTTAGTATTTTAAGAATTTTACGGAAAATATGAAACTTTTTTAATACCAAAACCGTATTGCTTTATAGAGGAGGTGACAAGCATGAAAAAATCAATTTTAGTCATTTTAATGGCGGTTATCCTCACGGTATCGTTTGTTTCCTGTATCGAATCCGTTTCGGACGTTAATGAAGCAGGCCAGGAAAAGCAAAAAGGCTTTTTGGCTGCCGATAAGGAAACGGTCGACAACCCCGGTGTAAATGAAGATAACAATCTGTCAGATGTGCCGGAAAATATCGGCGACACAGAAAACCCTGTGTCAAATGATAAACCGGAGGAGTTACCGGTTGAAACTCCCGTCGACACACCGGAGGATACCGCCAAAACCTACAAAGCCTATAATATCCGCACCCATAGGTATATCGAAGGATTTACAAAACCCAAAATAGTGGAGATAACGTCAAAGGACGAACTTGACAAATATCTTACCGAACCCGGATTGGAATACTGCAGGGAATTTATTGAAACGGTATCCCGGTATGGTGATGATTATTTCACAGACAATATCCTTGTCATGGTGGTTATTCCCGAAAAAAGCTCAACACCTGTCTATGCTTTCAACAGCCTTGATGATACCGGGACGATACATTTAGACTGTTACACCCTGGAGCTGCAAAACGGCGCTATGGAGGAATGGCATATAGTAATTGAGGTTCCCAACACTCATCCCGCATTTGTAGCAGGCACCGGGTTTACGATAGAAGGGAGTGTCTACTACCTGAGCGATATAATGCCTAGATAAAAGCTGCTCCTTTCAAAATGCGTTCCAAAAGGATAACGCCGGAGAATTTTCTCCGGCGTTGTTCATTGTTATTAAAGTATATGCACCCGGCTTTGGTCAAACTGGGTTCTGGGTTCGGGGGATTGGGCAGGATAACCTATATGAATAAGGGCAAGGGGGTATATCGAAGTGTCAAGGCCGAGGAAGGATCTCATGTTTTCCACTGCCTCGGTTTTGGGGTATACTCCGCACCAGCAGCTCCCCAGCCCTAAAGCTGTTGCACCAAGTAGTATGTTTTCCACCGCAGCCGAACAGTCCTGAATCCAAAAGTCCCGCCGCTCCCCGGCAAGCATGAACTTTTCGTTGGCGGCAACTATTACAATAACCGGGGAATTAAAGTCGGTATGCCTTGAGGTTTTTCTAAGTTTACTACGGTTTTCGGCGGATTTAACCACATAAAACTCCCAGGGTCTTGAATTGCAGGCTGAAGGCCCTGCCATGGCGTATTCAAGGAGCTTTTGGATTTTTTCCTCCTCCACCTCTTTTTCAAGAAAGGCCCTTACGCTCCTGCGTTTATACATTGCCTCGTCAAGTGTCATTGTCATACCTCCCTTATAAATTTACCAGTTAATCAATACCTTTCCCAAAATATGAAGGCGTATAGCAATATAGTCTAAAATACCTGTATTTCCGTCCCCGTTAACGTCAGCCGCATGGGCCGCATCGCCTTGAAGGCGGCTTTGGCCTAAAATATAAAGCCTCAGCATTATATAGTCGGAAACCGTTATTTTACCGTCCCCGTTAACGTCTCCGGGTTTGTAATACAGTCCCGCTCCCGGCTCGACATGAATGTCAAAGGTCATTTCAAAGGCCCTGTTCCAGGGGTTGCGGTAGTTAGAGCAGGTAACTCCCCCGTGGGCTGACTGGGTGTAGGGGTAAAGGTCAGTTATTATGGGGCTTTCGTTAATTTTTTCAAGTAATTGTTTATACGAGCAAAAGCCGCTTGCATTGGGATTTGAAATTGAAAAGCCGTAAAGCTTGTAGGAAATATCCTTTAAATACGAAAAGGTCATTGCCTTAATAAAGGCTTCGTGGGATGAGGGGGTTATAACCTCCGAATGATATAAATACAAATATCTGCCTATTCCGTTGGCAAGGGCAATGCCCATGGCGTTGCCGGCGGTGTTCCAGTTGGAATAGCCCAAAAGCAAAAGTAAATTTATATCCGACTCCACCAGCGCCCTTTCAAGAGCCCTGTTGCCACTGCCGTAGGTGGGGTCCATTATAATGGTGGGGATTTTATTTTCAATGTTGGCCTTGGCCTGAGCCACCAGTTCTGCCGCTGCCTGCTGATGGTTGCCGTTTGTAAACACCAGCACATGCACCCCGCCGTTATCCGTAATGGTGCAGCCCAGGGTGGTTATATGGGTGGTAACGTTTGTCCGCAAGGTTTCAAAGTCATAGGCGTCGGCAAGGTTATCCTCGGCACCGCCATAGTAGGTTACTTTAACTTCGGCACCGCCGTAAAGCAGGGAAATAACCCTTGTTATCCCCATTAGTCCCAGCTCGTCGGTGGCGGCAAAGCAGGCGGCTTTGCTTCCCGCTTTTGAGCGGATGTAGTTTATCTCGTTGGTTTGAATATTTGTGCCGTTGGACGAATCGTCTACACCTATATAGCAGAAATTAATATCGTCAAGGGCATTGTCAAGAATGTAATCTATAAGCCTTAGCTTTCTTGACCTTGAAGCAAGATATCTGTCTATTTTATCTCCCGATAGCGGGGTGGATATTATCTCCCCGTTGGGGCCGTAACGGTAGGTGGATATTATATTTTCCACCGTCAGGTTTGAACCGCTAAGCACCTGCCTGGGCTTTGAGCCGTAGGAGCGAAGCTGATTGTATTCCTCAAGCTGATAGCCCTGATAATTCACCGTTGACGCAAGGCGCATTACAGTGTCAAAGAGTATAACGGTTTTCCTCTTTGATAAAGAAATAATATAATCGGCTATTTCATATTCCAAAGTCAGGTCTGTGTTAGACAGCCATCTTGACGAAACCAGTCCCCCCGAAAGGAGCTGGTCCACCGAAAGGACAAAATATTCGCAGTCGTCCTCCACCGATTTGAGCCAGTTCACAAGCCCCTGTCGGTCGCCGTAGGTGGTGCCGTTGGAGTTTGGCTCCATGTTGTCCAGGGCGGTGCGGAACAGGTCCTCGTCGGGCATAAGCAGTTCAAGCCCTGCCGAACCGGCAAGGTAAATTGCCCGGTCAAGGTTTACGGGACGGTTGTCAATGGGGACATAGGCCACCTTGACACCGTTGTGGTTTGACATGTTCCGGCTTTGTGCGGTTGCTTTTGAGGGGAAGGCCGCCGTCAGGCCGAGAAACATTGAAATTACCAAAGCTGCGGTTAAGGCTATCTTCATAATAAGCATTTTGACCGTCCTTTCGATATTTTGGAAAGGTTTTGCCGATATTTAATTTCTTAATGACAAGTAGTAAGGCGCAAATTTATAAAGCAGCGACGCTCCTATTATACCCGCATCCCCTAAAGATGATATTTTTACAATATCGGGAACCTGGAGATGGGGGCGGAGATATTTTAACAGTGTTTCCCCGTCCCGGGTAATTCCTCCGGCCAGGGTGATAAGTTCGGGGGCGAAGATGTAACGCAGACCGTTAATGCCAATGGCAAGATATCTGCCGTAGTTGTCAAGAACTTTTTCGGCCGTGCTGCATCCCTTAAGGCAGGCCTGAAAAGCGGTGGAGCCGTCTATGCCTTCTTTTGCACACTGGGCAAGAATGGAATCGGGATTTTCGGCAACCGCCTTTTTCACCGCCGAAATTAACGCCGTGGCAGAGGCAAACTGCTCAAAACACCCCTTTTGGCCGCAGCCGCACTTTGGTCCTTCGGGGTTTATAACAAAATGCCCCAGCTCCCCGGCGTCGTTGTGAAGGCCTCTTAAAACATCACTGTTGACAATACAGCCCCCGCCTATTCCGGTGCCTATGGTTATCATAACCATATCATGACAGCCTTTTCCGCTGCCTACCAGCCATTCGGCAATAAGGGCGCAGTTGCCGTCGTTTTCAAGAAAAACTTCGCAGTGGTCGAAAACCTCCGAAAGCTCTTTAACCACCGGAACGTTGCGGAAGGGAAGATTTCCTGCCGAAAGGATTGAAACGTTGGCGTCGTCTTTGTCTCCGGGGCAGCCTACGCCCACGTTGACTATGTTATACCGTTCTTTTATAAAGCGGCATTTTTCCTTAATATCAGACATAATTCCCTCACTTCCGGCATAAGACCGGGTAGGGAATGAGTCTTTGTAAACAATGTTATGGTTTTGGTCGGTAATCCCTATTTTAATGCTGGTTCCGCCAATGTCTATTCCCAAGTTAAACGTCATATTGAATTTTCCTCCGGATATCATAATACTATATCACCTTCGGTTTGTCAACAATTAAGGAATTACCTTGACAAACAATAAGGGTTAATATAAAATGATATACGGAATATATTAAATATTATCGGTATTGGGAGTGAAAAAATGTCCATAATCGTAGGAATAGATGTGGGGGGCTCCACCACCAAGATTGTGGGGTTTAACGGCAAAACCCTCCTTTCGCCCATGTATGTTCGTGCCACCGACCCCATTGCCTCCATTTACGGGGCCTTCGGTAAGTTTGCCAGCCAGAACAAAATTCCCCTATCCCAGATAGGCCGTATAATGATTACCGGCGTAGGTTCAACATATATAGATAACAACATCTACGGCATAACCACAGAGCATGTGGATGAATTTGCCGCCACCGGCCGGGGGGGACTGTATTTGTCGGGACTTGATGAGGCCATTGTGGTTTCCATGGGAACAGGCACCGCCATGGTTCATGCCAGAGATAAAGAGGCCATCTATCTGGGGGGCACCGGCATAGGGGGCGGAACGTTACTGGGCTTGTCCAAAAAGATATTGCGCATGGAGGACGTGGAGCAGATTGCCGCCATTGCCGAGGAAGGTAACATTGAAAACATAGACCTTAAAATTAAAGATATAACAAGCAAAAACATTATACCCACCCTGCCCAAGGAGGCCACCGCCGCAAATTTCGGTAAAATATCCGACATGGCCACCAACGGAGACTTTGCATTGGGTATAATAAATCTGGTTTTTGAAACAATAGGAATGATGGCGGTATTTGCCGCAAGGGGAAAGAATTTAGACAAAATTGTCCTTACCGGCAACTTGTCATCCTTCCGCAAAGCGGCCCAGATATACAGCGACATGGGTATGATGTTCGATATGGATTTTATTATACCCGAAAATTCCTCCTTCGCCACCGTTATAGGCGCAGCACTGCTTTATCTTGAAGAATTATAAGGAGATTTCACCATGAAAAAACTGCTTGCTTTATCACTTGCGCTTATTTTAGCCATCTCCATGTTTGCCTGCGGCGAGAGCAAGAAAAGAAATGACGACGCCTCGCCAAAAGCCATGTTTGACGAAATTATCACCCTGCTTGGTGTTTCCGCCGAAGATGATGCTGCCGAAATCTATTACAGCACAGCCGATAAAGATTATTTAAAGTTTAACGACGACATGCTAAGCGGCAAATACGGTGAACTTACCGACTATCCGTCTGTAGATATGTTTGCCGATTATGCGGTTTACTTTTCCTATGAATCCTACGGCACGGAATTCGGAATTTTTAAAATGAAAACCAACGACGACGCCAAAAAAATGGAACTTTACATAAAATCCCGTATTGCATTATGGTTAAAGAATGCCATTAATTATCCCGAAATGGATCCCACCCTGTTTGAAAATTACACCGTCAAGGTGGACGGTATATGGGTTTATTATGCCGCTACCACAAACAACGACGGTGTAAATAAAATAGTTAACGATACCCTTTATTCATAAAAGCCCAAAACCCTAAATTAAAAAGGACATTTACCATGGACAACAGATTTTCCAAAAAAATATTCGCAATTCTCCTTGAAAGGGCAAAGGGACCCCGGTCCTGGCGGCAGTTTGCCTTCGACTGCGGCATAAGCTATGTTCAAATGCGCAAGCTTGCCCAGGCCGAGCAGGAAAACCCTCCCCGCCCCAAGCTTATTAAGAAAATCGCCGACAACGCCTTCAACGAGGTGGATTTAGAGGACTTAATGTTCGCCGCCGGCATGATAAAAAGCGACACAGCCTTTGTGGTAAAGGACAACGCCGAAAAAGGGGACGACTTTTACTCCGAATACCGTTCCCTTTCTCCGAAAGACAAAAACACCGTAGAGTCCTTTGTCAAATTCCTGCTTGAAAAATCAAAGGAAAAGCAGGGCTAATATAAATATAAGCAGTATGTCGTTGTCGGGGTCCCCGTCAAGGAGGAGTAAAACTCCGATTGCGATAAGTATCAGATCGTCTATTTCAAACTGATTGAACATCCCCCGGAATTTATCGAAAACCGAAGGACGGGCGGGGTTTTCCTTAAATGCAGGCAAGGGTGGATTTACCTCCTCCTCCTTTTGTTCGGAAAGAAGTTCGTTTTTAAGCTCGTTCTGGAGGTTATACAACTGACCTTCGGACTGTATACCCCCGTAATTTCTGCTATACATTCCGTCCTCCTTTCAGGTTTTTTTAATATTGCCTATGACGCTTGCCAGTGTCAGGGCGGTTTTAAGGCTATCCAGCTTGTGGCGCTTTTCCTCCCTTAGCAGAGGCCGGAGTGAGTTTAACAGGGCAAGCCGCTTGTCGCTCCCCCCCAGTACCGGGGAAAGAGCGGACAAGGTGTCTTGCGGTTTGGATGTAAGGGAGGACAACGCCGAAAGGGGATTTACCGCCCCGGCGGGTGTGGACGACGCCGGTGTAGAAGTCTGATAACCGTTGTTTGGCGGCTGCGGCTGGCTTTGCTGTGTGGTAAGCCCCGAAACGATTTGCATTATCTTATCCATCGCCTGCGGGTCGCTTAATATTTCCCTTATTTTATCCCCTAATCCGCTGTCCATTATTATCCGCCGTCACTCCTGTTTATTTTGCGGTAAATTTCCTCGCTGCGGCCTTTGCCCGCTCTGCCCAGTAATTCCTGCGCCTGTTCCGGGGTTAGCTGGGACATCATTGCTCTTAATGAGGGGATATCCGCCGCCAGTGAGGCTGCCTTGCTTTCGTCACCGCCTGCCGCTTTGGCGATGGTCATGATAAGCCTTCTTAACGACTCGTCATCCATGGAAAGTATCTGTCTTAATTCGTTTTCGGATAATGCCAAACAAATCAATCCTTTCACATAAAAATATATGCATGGTTATTTTGTTAAATACATTGAGGTGGTCGGATGTACAGATGTAAACCCGAACGTAATCCCCGGCAGGTAACATTGATAATGCTAACCTTTGTTACCGCCTTTATCGCCACAGCGGTGCTGCGCTGTTCCATATCCGGCTATAACTGGATATTCGAGCTGTTACTTATAATAGTGGTTTCGCTGGGGATAATGATTGTTTACCGTTATTCCATGACCGAAATGGAATACGAGGTGGCCAACGGCAGCTTCAGCGTAATAAAGGTGGTGGGGCAAAAGCGCACCCAGGTCTGCTCCCTTTCCCTTGCCACCGCAATAATGCTTATTCCCAAGGAGGAATACGCCGAAAAGGCCAAAAACGGGGAAATACCCTATATAAACACCCGCTACAACTTTAACCAGAACCTCAAATGTAAATCCTATGTTTATATAAGCGAATTCAATGGCAAGACAATTCTTGTGGAATTCGAACCCAATGAAATTTTTGTCCGGGTAATGCTAGAGGAAATCGAACGGGCCAAAAAGGACGATGAACAATAAACACCCCGTCTAAAACGCCGCTTTATGCGGCTTTTTTATTTCCCCTCGTATTCGCATATCCCGGTATATTCCGCCACCATTCTTGCCCAGGTAAGAGGACCCACAATCCCATCGGGAGAGAGGGCGTAATGCTTTTGAAATGCTATTACCGCATTTCTTGTTTTGTTGCCGAACACCCCGTCAGTGTCAAGGAGAGGTATTTCGGTGCGGCAGATTCCGACTTTGTTTAACGCCTGCTGAATAAACTCCACCAGCCTGCCCTTGTCGCCGTATCTTATGGGTTTTCCCGGGTAGGCCAGCTCAATGCTTGATTCCTTTTGAATATCAAAACCGGTGCGGACAATGGCGTCCCAGGTTTTCTGGTCGACAACCCCCGTCATCTCAAGGCCGGTGTAGTTTTGAAAATCCAAAACCGCCCGCTGTACCCGTTCATCAAATTCCCCTCCCACCTTAACCGGTAAAATTATATCCTTGCCCAATGATTTTGAAATTTCACTCAAATGCTTTGTTAGGTTAACCACCGCAAGGTCCCTGCACCCTAATGACAGGGGATATCCGGGATAACCCTCCCCCTCCTGCCATTCGATACCTGCATTTTCGGCTTTTTGGGCATTGTAAATATAATGGACTTTATGCCAGGTGGCGTAGTCGGTAATGCCGGTTGGCTTGTTGCCGTAAAGACGCTGAAACTCCTCCACCGCCTTTGCCGTATCAATGTCATATAAACCGGTGATATTTACAAAGGGCATACCTTCCCGGCTTAGGGCGATTTTATTTAAGCGGTATTGAAGAACATGCACCTTTTCTCCTTGGGATGTTAAAAACAGCTCTTTGTCATAAGAACCCGGCACTGTTTCCTCCACGGCTGCGTTTTCTATGCGGATATCGCCAAAGTAGTAGTTAAGTATATCATAGGGTGTGCATTGCTGCCTTGCCAGCTCAACGCTTCCCCACAAAGAAAGCCCCTCGCCGCCGGATATATAGCCTTCATGGCTGAAGGTGAGGACGGGACTATTTCCATCCTTTTTGGCAACATACTTGTCAAAAAGAGAATACACCAGATTATCTATGTTTTCATAGGTGGGGACATTTTTTATAAACTGCCGGTCATATTGATCAAGGCTTGTTATGTCAAAGTCATACCCCGCTTTGCGGTAGTGACGGGTGGAAAGACGGTTTAAGGCAGCCGAAACAATTGAAATAATCCCCGCCATAAGACAACTGACCGGCCAGGTGGGAAACAGCTCACAGGAAGAAACCGCCTTTATGTAATCTATAAACCTTATAGTCACATTTTCCCCGTCACCCTGGGGAAGGCCTATACGGACGGTTATGCTTTGGGGAACCACCGGATTATCAATTTTCTCACATCCCCGGCAAAACGCCCCTTCGGATTTTGGAACGGTAAGTCCGGCTGATAGCTTATGGGGGGGAACGGTAATTGCAAAAAGCCGCTTTTTTGGCATATCCGGAGTCCGGACAAACACATGGCGGCATATTGTAACAATGCCGGGGAAGATTAAAACATCCTTAAACAAAACGGGAATATGCCCGCCCAGAAAGGCCTGAACGTCATAGACATTATAGGGAAGAGATGGGGGATTGGGAATTTGGGAATTAATAATAGGCGGTGCAGGTAGGGTTATTTCAACCTCACCGCTGCCGTCGGCATAGGCTGACGCCACAATGGTTTTACCCCGTGTAACCTGAACAACCGCTCCGCAGGCAGGGGTGTGGCCGATTAGCTTTTTAAGCACCACACGGCATTTGCCGAAAAACTGTCCTTCTGTCATTTGTCCTCCCCTCCCTTCATCTATACCATTCTATGTCTTTTGGCTTTAAAAGTGATAAAAAGCAAACAAAAAAAGCCGGTAAAAACCGGCATTTGGTTTTATATGTCTATTTGTTAAGGGCGGATATGGTTTCGGCAATATCCTTTATGGTTTTTTCGTCAAAGGGGTTTGAAAAACCCGACGATTCAAGCAGAGCCATAAAGCCGCCGGCGTTTACCGACTTTGCCATAAGGGAGTTATACATCCCTATCCCGCCGTCCCGGTCGTTAACCGAATGGGCATAAATTTCAAAGGAGGGGATAAGGGAGGTGGCATAGCTTATATAGTAAAAGGGATAAAGGAAAAGGTGGTGAACCCTTACCCAGTCATACTGGGAATAGGGTATCTGGTATTTTTCGCAAAGGTCTTCAAAAAGTAAATTCAACTCATCCACACTGTCATAATCTCCGGCGAAAACAAGCTGCTCAAATTCGTCAAAAAGGCAGCCGGATATAACCGAGCCCAGGTTGGAATAAATGGTGAACATAGATATGGTCTTGGCGGCTTTGCTGCCGTAAATGTCCTCAAAATAGGGCAAAAACAACAGCTCGTTGGCCTGGGAGTGTATCTCGTCAATGTCAATCATAAAGGGAAGGTCCTCGCCGTGGAGGTAGTAGGCGTAGAAATGGCCGAATTCGTGGATAAAGGTTTGAATGTCGGAATAATCATCGGATATATTTTGAAAAATAAAGGGTATATCATAGCTGTTTAAGAAAGTGGTGTAGGCACCCTGCTGGCGGTTTTCGCCGCTTTCTATGGAATAAAGGCCGTATTTTTTCATGAATTTAAAAGCGTTGACCATATCGGGGGAAACGGTGTTGAAATAGTTTGTTAAAACCTCCTCGTTATCAAAGGGGGAGTTTTTCTTTTTGGAATCGTAATACGAAACCTTTTTGGACATGGCCGTAAACAGGGGGGTTATATATTTTGAAACATATCCGTGAAGCTTTTTACTGTCACCGGGGGTATAGTCCCGGTAATAGTCCGACTTGTAGGCAAAATCCGCATAGCTGGAAAAGCCCGCTTTTTTAGTTATGGCTTTGTAAATATCCACAATTTCAAGGTATAATTTTCCCGCCGCAAGGTTAAAGGCTTTTATATAGCTTGAATAACCGTAGGTGTCCAAAACATCCTGCAATGTCATTTCCTTTCCGTCGGCAAAAACCGTAAGGGACATACTGTCGATATACTTGTTTTCAAGCTCGGTAAGCTTTGCCGAGAGGGCAACAAATTCGTCGTCAAAAAGATAGGCGTTAAAGCGTATCTCGTCCTTTTCAGCATCGGATAAATCACCGAACAGCGTATCGCTGTAGGACGAATCAAGCAGCTTTTCGGCAAGAATATAATAGCTTTGCTGCACCTTTGTAAAGCTTTCCGAAACCACCACCATTTCGTCGGCAATAACGCTGTCGGCGGTGTCAAGGGACTGATAAATGTTCAACAGACCGTAGGCGGTGTTTGCCTCCCACATCATATCCACAAGACTTTCAAACTCGTCATAAACCACCCCGGCATCGGCAGAGGATTGGTAAAGGGTATCTATATGATTTATTTTTGCGTAAATTGCGTCAAAGTCGGGCCTTTCGTAGCTTAAATCCTTAAAATAAACACCGTTTCGCAAAAATTCCGGTTCTTCGCCGGAATTTTCGTCTCCCGTAGAAACAACAGATGAGTCGTCAAAGGTAACATCGCTGTATTCGCCTGAAACGTCCGACGGCGATTGCTTTATACAGGATGAAAAAGAAAGTGCCAGGGCAAGGAGCAGACAAAGAATAAGCCTTGTTGTGTTTTTCATAAATACTACACCTTTCTTTTTGCTTTGGCGGCGGATATTAATGTTGCCAGTATAGCATTTTACAAAATCATTGTCAATTTTTTTATATCAGGCATCATTTTAACCAAAATTTACGGTTTTTCACCTGTTATATTTTACGCCGGTTTGTCCCCTTAACCTTGACAATTACCACTTATTATGCTATCATTTATAAGTAAAATGAATATCGGGTTTTCGTAACCGGCGGATAAGTGGAATAAACCACAGGGGAACGAAGGCCTTTAATAGCCGACCGCCTGGGCATCCTGTGATTTTTTATACAGGTGTGCCCTTTTTTAATTTTTCGGGAGGATTAAAAATGAAAAAAGTTGCTTTAATAATGGGAAGCGCATCCGACTTAGTACACCTTGAAAAGGGAATAGACATTTTAAAGGACTTCGGTGTTCCCTTTGAGGTTCATGTTTTATCGGCCCACCGGACACCCGACAGGGCCATGGAGTTTGCCCGGAATGCCGAATCTAACGGCTTTGGCGTAATAATCGCCGCAGCAGGGATGGCGGCTCACCTTGCCGGGGCCATGGCGGCCAACACAATTTTGCCTGTTATAGGCATACCCATAAGGTCGGAAGGCCTGGGGGGACTTGACGCCCTCCTTTCCACCGTTATGATGCCCTCGGGCATTCCGGTGGCCACCGTTGCAATAAACGGCGCAACCAACGCCGCTTTGCTTGCGGTTCAAATTCTGTCCCTTTCGGATGAAGCCCTTAGGGAAAAACTGGCCGAATACCGCAAAAGCGCCGAAATGTCCACTTTGGCCAAGGACAGGGAAATAAGCGAAAAATACAACTGATGGTAAAGGGAAAAACTCAAATGGCAAAACTTCATGAAGAATGCGGAGTTTTCGGGCTTTACTCGCCTGACTCCAAAGACCTTGCCCGCCTGGTTTATTACGGACTTTTTGCCCTCCAGCACCGGGGGCAGGAATCGGCTGGTATTTCGGTAAACGACAACGGTATTTTTTCCACCCACCGGGGGGACGGACTTGTAAATGATATTTTTACCGCCGACATTCTAAGTGGCCTTGGCAAAGGGAGCATAGCTTTAGGTCATGTCCGCTACGGCACCCGGGGAACCATAGGCATTGTCAATGCCCAGCCGGTGGTGGTGGACCATATGAAAGGGCGTATGGCGGTGGCCTACAACGGACGTATCGTCAACGCCTGCGAACTTAGGGAAAAATTCGAGCTTAACGGTTCCATCTTCCATTCCACCGGGGATGCCGAAATTATCGCCCATCTTGTAACATCGTGGCGGATAAAGACAGATTCCATAGAAGAAGCGGTATGCCATGCCATGGACGAACTTAAAGGCGCCTATTCCATGGTGCTTATGTCACCCTCAAAGCTTATCGCCTGCCGTGACCCCTATGGCATACGCCCCTTGTGCATAGGCAAAACCCCCGACGGTATGTGGATAATCTCCTCCGAATCCTGCGGCATAGACGCCGTGGGCGGAACCTTGGTCAGGGACGTTTTGCCTGGAGAAATAGTGGTGTTCAACAAAGACGGGGTTAAAAGCATAACTACCCACTGCAACACCAAAAAGCCAGCACTTTGCATTTTCGAATACATATATTTTGCCCGTCCCGACTCGGTTATTGACGGCTGCTCAGTTCAGCAGGCCAGAATAAAAGCCGGTGAGATCCTTGCCGAAGCCTATCCGGTGGACGCAGACGTGGTGGTGGGGGTTCCCGATTCGGGGCTTGATGCCGCCGTAGGTTATTCAATAGAATCGGGCATACCCTTCGGAGTGGGGTTTATAAAAAATAAATACATCGGCCGCACCTTTATAGCCCCAGAACAGTCCACTCGTGAGGGTAAGGTAAGGATAAAGCTAAACCCCGTTCCCTCTGCGGTTGAGGGAAAGCGGGTGGTATTGATAGACGACTCGATAGTCCGGGGAACCACCGCCGCCCGTATAGTCAAACTGCTGCGGGACGCCGGGGCGAAGGAGGTTCACATGCGGGTTACCGCTCCGCCCTTTGTCAATGCCTGCTACTACGGCACCGATGTCAGCGATTCCGATGCTTTGATAGCCAAAGACCACAGCGAGGATGAAATTTCAAAAATCATAGGCGCCGACAGCCTGGGATTTCTGCAAAACAGCCGCATATATGATATCGTAAAGGACTGCAACATAAAACACTTCTGCACCGCCTGCTTTGACGGAAATTATCCGGCGGAAAAGCCACAGCGGGTTTACGTTAATAAATACGACAAGCAAATAATAAGATCCGAAGGGTGAAAATTATGAAAAGCTACAGCGAAAGCTATAAAAAAGCCGGCGTTGACATTACCGCAGGCTACAAAGCGGTGGAACTTATAAAGGGACATATAAAGCGGACAACCACCCCCGGAGCAATATCCGACATAGGTGGCTTTGGCGGACTTTTTGTCCCCGATATTTCGGGTATGACTAAACCTGTGCTGGTGTCGGGCACCGACGGAGTGGGGACAAAGCTTAAGATTGCCTTTTTAACGGGTAAGCATGACACGGTGGGTATCGACTGCGTGGCCATGTGCGTCAACGACATTATCTGCTGCGGGGCAAAACCACTGTTTTTCCTTGACTACCTTGCCCTCGGTAAAAATATCCCCGAAATGGTGGCCGATATCGTGTCGGGTGTGGCTGACGGCTGCGTTAAGGCAGGCTGCGCCCTTATAGGCGGCGAAACCGCTGAAATGCCCTCCTTTTACCCTGAGGGGGAATACGACCTTGCCGGCTTTGCGGTGGGTATAGTGGATAAAAGCAAGATAATAGACAACTCTACCATGAAACCCGGTGACGTTGTGATCGGCCTTCCTTCTTCGGGAATACACTCCAACGGCTATTCGTTGGTGAGAAAGGTTTTCGACGTTGAAAACGGTTCCTTAAACCGGACATTGCCCGAATATAACAGTAAAACCCTTGGTGAAGTGCTGCTGGCACCCACCGAAATTTACGTCAAACCCGTGCTGGCGTTAAATGACGAGGTTAATATAAAGGGTATATCCCATATTACCGGAGGGGGATTTTACGAAAACATTCCCCGCTGCCTAAAAGATGGCGTTTCCGTTGTCATATCAAGAAAAACCCTTCGCATCCCCCCCATTTTCGGCATAATCGCCACCGCCGGGGATATTCCCGACCGGGATATGTTTAACACCTTCAACATGGGTGTGGGCATGACGGTTATAGTTGATTCTACAGACGCCGACAGGGCCATAGAAATATTAAAACACAACGGCGTAGATGCCTATGCCATAGGCGTTCTTGCCGAAGGGGAAAATGAGGTTATCATTAAAAACTAAAGGAGGGCGGACAATGAAGAAAATAAATATTGCCGTGCTTGTATCGGGGGGAGGAACCAACCTCCAGGCCCTTATCGACGCCCAAAAAGGCGGCATAATCAAGCACGGAAAGCTAACCCTTGTTATCGCCGACAATCCCGAAGCCTATGCCATAACCCGGGCCAGAAATGCGGACATCCCCGTTTGCGTAATTTCCAAAAAGGCCTGCGCCGACAAGGCCGAGTTTGAATGCCGGATATTGAAGGAACTAAAAAGATATTCAATAGACCTTATAGTTCTTGCCGGATTTATGACCATACTATCGGCCTCCTTTACCTCAAAATACCCGGATAGAATAATAAACGTCCACCCCTCCCTTATTCCCGCCTTCTGCGGCAAGGGCTTTTACGGACTGAAGGTTCACGAGGCGGCACTGGCCTACGGCGTAAAGGTTACCGGAGCAACCGTCCACTATGTAAACGAAGTCCCCGACGGAGGTAAAATAATCTCCCAAAAGGCAATAAAGATACGGGAATGCGACACCCCGGAAACATTGCAGCACCGGGTTATGGAAAACGCCGAATGGGTAATCCTCCCCCGGGCGGTGGAGACCGTTTCAAAGGAAATTCTTAAAAAGGGACAATCCAAAGGTGCATAATATGAGCTTAACAATAAACCAACTGCTTTTAAGCAACTCCTACCCCGGCAGGGGAATAATTATTGGCAAAACCCCCGACGGAACTCATGCCGTTTCGGCCTACTTTATAATGGGGCGGAGTGAAAACTCAAGAAACCGTATATTTAGCGAAAAAAGCGGGGAGGTAACCATCTACCCCCACGATGTTTCAAAGGTTAAGGACCCCTCCCTTATTATATACTCCCCGGTAAGGAAATATAAAAACCATCTGATAGTTACCAACGGGGACCAGACGGACACCGTTTTTGACTTCTTAACTTCAGGCAAAACCTTCGAAGATGCCCTCAACACCCGCACCTTCGAACCCGACGAACCCAACTTCACCCCCCGTATCAGCGGAATAGTCAATTTTTCGGACGGCGGCTTTAACTATAAATTAAGTATTTTAAAATCCGGGGATGGCAAAGGCAACGGCTGCAACCGCTTTTACTTTACCTACACCCCGATAAACGGTGTAGGCCACTTTATCCATACCTATGACAAAGACGGCTTGCCCCTGCCTTCCTTTACCGGTGAGCCGAAAGAAGTGGAAATTACAAACGACATAGACGAGTTTGCCGCCCTTATCTGGAACAGCTTAAACGGTGAAAATAAAATATCCCTTTTTGTTAGATTTGACAACCTGACCGACGGCACCTTTGCCTGCCGCACAATAAACAAACATTTGCCGGAGGATATAAAATGAAGGAACTTCAACTTAAATACGGCTGCAACCCCAACCAAAAGCCTGCCAGAATCTATATGGCCGACGGCAGCAATCTTCCGGTGGAGGTTCTAAACGGCAACCCCGGTTATATAAACTTTCTTGACGCCCTCAACGGCTGGCAACTTGTAAAAGAGCTTAAGGAGGCCACCGGCCTGCCTTCCGCCACCTCCTTCAAGCATGTATCCCCCACCTCCGCCGCAGTGGGCAAAATCCTTGACGATGACACCAAAAAGGTATGCTTTGTAGACGACATAGAAGGCCTTGATTCCTCCCCCATAGCCTGCGCCTATGCCCGGGCCAGGGGAACCGACCGTATGTCCTCCTTTGGCGACTTTATCGCCCTTTCCGACACCTGCGATGAGGTCACCGCAAAAATCATATTCCGCGAGGTGTCAGACGGAATTATTGCCCCCGGCTACACCGACGGTGCCCTTGAGATACTCAAAGCCAAAAGAAAGGGCAGCTACAATATTATAAAAGTCGACACTTCCTATGTCCCCAGTCCCATAGAAACCAAGCAGGTTTACGGGGTAACCTTTGAGCAGGGGAGAAACAATATAAAAATCGACTACACCCTCCTTGACAACGTGGTTACAGCCAGCAAAACCATACCCGATGATGCCAAGGTTGACATAATAATTTCCCTTATAACCTTAAAATACACCCAGTCCAATTCGGTGTGCTTTGCCAAGGGAGGGCAGGCCATAGGGGTTGGAGCAGGGCAGCAGTCCCGTATACACTGCACCCGGCTTGCCGGCCAGAAAGCCGACAACTGGCATATGCGCTTCCACCCGAAGGTGCTTAACCTTCCCTTTATAGAAACCCTTGGACGCCCGGACAGAAATAACGTAATTGATTTATATATTTCTGAATTTGATGACGACGTACTTGCCGAAGGCAACTGGCAAAACTACTTTACCCATAAGCCCGAAAGGCTTACAAGAGAGGAAAAAGCAGAATTTTTAAGCAAGGTAACCGGGGTTTCCCTGGGCAGCGACGCCTTCTTCCCCTTCGGGGACAACATAGAAAGAGCCTATAAAAGCGGGGTGTCCTATGTGGCCCAGCCCGGCGGCTCGGTGCGGGACGACGAGGTTATAAAGGTGTGCGACAAATACAATATCGCCATGGCCTTTACCGGCGTTCGGCTGTTCCATCATTAATCAAGCGGTGATAATATGAAAAACGACATTATTGTTGTGGGTAGCGGCGGCAGGGAACACGCCATTATCAAATCCCTTAAAAAGTCGCCTGAAATAAATAAAATCTACGCCCTCCCCGGCAACGCCGGCATGGAAGGTGATGCCGTATGCGTTGCTGTTTCCGCCACCGACATTAACGGCGTTGTGGCGTTTGCCAAAGCAAACAACATTTCCTTTGCGGTGGTCGCCCCCGACGATCCGCTGGTTTTGGGTATGGCAGATGCTTTGGAGGAATCCGGTATCACCACCTTCGGACCTTCCAAAATGGCGGCGCAGATAGAAGGATCCAAGGTTTTTGCCAAAAACCTTATGAAAAAATACTCCATACCCACCGCCGAGTACCAAACATTTTCGGATATAAACAAGGCGCTTGAATACCTTAAAAGCTCCCCCCTCCCCACAGTCATCAAGGCCGACGGCCTGGCGTTGGGGAAAGGGGTTATTATCGCATCCACCCGGGAAGAGGCCAGAAATGCGGTTATATCCATAATGGGGGATAAAATTTTCGGCGAAAGCGGAAACAATATCGTCATTGAGGAGTTTTTAACCGGCCCTGAGGTTTCGGTCCTTGCCTTTACCGACGGCAAAACGGTTGTCCCCATGGTGTCCTCCATGGACCACAAGCGGGCATACGACAATGACTCCGGCCCCAACACCGGCGGCATGGGAACTATCGCCCCCAATCCCCATTACACAAAGGAAATTGCCGACAGGTGCATGAGGGAGATTTTCATACCTACCATAGATGCCATGAACAAAGAGGGCCGTCCCTTTAAAGGCTGCCTTTATTTCGGCCTTATGCTCACACAAACCGGTCCCAAGGTTATAGAATACAACTGCCGTTTCGGCGATCCCGAAACCCAGGTGGTGCTCCCCCTGCTTGAAACCGACCTTTTTGAAATTATGAAGGCGGTAAGGGATGAGCAGCTTAGCGATATTGAGGTTAAATTCAAATCCGGCCACGCCTGCTGTGTCATTATGGCGTCGGAAGGTTATCCGGTTTCATATAAAAAAGGCTTTGAAATTACCGTTGATAATAGATTAAATGGCGAAATTTACTTTGCCGGCGTTACAAGCAAAGACGGAAAACTGGTAACAAACGGCGGAAGGGTGCTTGGAGTAACCAATGTTGCCAACACTCTTGAAAAAGCCATAAAAATGTCCTATAATGACATTAATAAAATTCACTTTGAAAATTCCTGTTACCGCAGGGATATAGGCCAAAAGGCCTTAAAGGCTTGGGAGTTGTAATGGTTTACAGGATATTTGTTGAAAAAAAGCCCCATCTTGCAATCGAAGCGTCATTCGCTTTGTCGGACATTCAAAACCTGCTTAACATTAAAGGGGTGACGAGCATACGCATCGTCAACCGCTATGATGCAGAGGGTAACGACGACGGGTTTGACCAAAATACCTTTGCTGCCTGCGTATCCACCGTATTTTCGGAACCCCAGGTGGATACGGTGTCTTATACCCTTGACACAGCCGGTTCAGCCGCCGTTTTCGGGGTGGAATACCTTCCCGGTCAGTTTGACCAGCGGGCCGATTCGGCGTCCCAGTGTATAAGCATTATCACCGGCAGGGAACGCCCGGTTGTCAAAACCGCCAAAATATATGTCCTATACGGCAGCTTTAATCAAAACGAGCTTGATAAAATAAAAAATTACTTTATAAACCCGGTGGAATGCCGTGAAGCGTCTCTTGAGGAATATTCCACCCTTAAAACCGAATATCCGATACCCGAAAAAATTATAAACCTCGAAGGCTTTACTGCCCTTGACAGCGTGGGAAGACGGGAATTTATAAGTCAGTACGGCCTTGCCATGGACGAGGACGACCTTAAACTATGTCAGGAATACTTTGCATCTGAAAACCGCAATCCCACACTAACCGAAATAAAGGTCCTTGACACCTACTGGTCCGACCATTGCCGGCACACCACCTTTTTAACCGAAATAGGCAACGTTTCCTTTGAAAGCCCCGAGCTTGAATCCTCCTTCAAACGCTACCTTTCGGTGCGCAAAGCGCTTGGGGTTAACAAGCCGGTATGCCTTATGGATATTGCCACCATTGGGGCAAAATACCTTAAATCAAAGGGGCTGCTAACCGACCTTGACGAATCGGCAGAAATAAACGCCTGCACCGTAAAAATCAAAGTGGATGTTGACGGCAGATCAGAAGACTGGCTGCTTTTGTTTAAAAACGAAACCCACAACCACCCCACCGAAATAGAGCCTTTCGGCGGTGCCGCCACCTGCATAGGCGGAGCCATACGGGACCCCCTGTCGGGCAGAGCCTATGTTTACGCCGCCATGCGTGTCACCGGGGCGGGAAATCCCCTTGCCCCTATTGAAGACACCCTGCCGGGCAAGCTCCCCCAAAGAAAAATTGTCACCACCGCCGCCGCAGGTTATTCCTCCTACGGCAACCAGATAGGCCTTGCCACCGGTCAGGTGGATGAAATATACCATCCGGGCTATGTGGCAAAGCGTATGGAAATAGGCGCCGTTATAGGTGCGGTTCCCAGATTTGCCGTCCGCCGGGAGGTGCCTTTACCCGGGGATGTGGTTATCCTTTTAGGGGGCAGAACGGGACGGGACGGCTGCGGCGGAGCAACGGGTTCATCAAAATCCCACACCCTTGAATCGTTAACCCAATGCGGTGCCGAGGTGCAAAAGGGCAACGCTCCTGAGGAACGAAAGCTGCAAAGGCTGTTTCGCAACCCGGAAGCTTCCAAGTTAATAAAACGCTGCAACGACTTCGGCGCAGGAGGAGTGTCGGTGGCCATAGGCGAGCTTGCCGAAGGGCTTGACATAAACCTTGACGAAGTTAGAAAGAAATATGCCGGCCTTGACGGCACCGAACTTGCCATTTCCGAATCCCAGGAGCGTATGGCGGTTGTGGTGTCTGCCGACGATGCCGAAAAGTTTATAAATTTAGCCGTCAGAGAAAACCTTGAGGCAACCATAGTTGCAAAGGTTACCGCCAAAAAGCGCCTTACCATGAGATGGAACGGTGATGTAATCGTCGACCTTTCAAGGGACTTTTTGAATTCCAACGGCGCGCCTAAGCATACCACCGCTTACGGGGTAAAGCCTGCCGCCTTTGATAAAAAAGTTCCTGCAGATGTTGAAAAAGGTTGCTTTGATTTGGTAAAGGACTTAAACGTCTGCTCAAAGCGGGGACTTGGGGAGCGTTTTGACTCCACCATAGGTTCGGGCACAGTGCTAATGCCTTATGGCGGAAAAAAACAGCTCACCCCCCTTCAGGCCATGGTTCATAAAATTCCAGTGCTTAAAGGGGACACAACCACCTGCTCGGTTATGTCCTACGGCTTTAACCCTTATATAAGCGAAAAATCTCCCTACCACGGGGCATACCTTGCGGTTATTGAATCGGTTTCAAAGGTTATCGCCGCCGGCGGGGACTATAAATCAATCCATCTTTCTTTTCAGGAATATTTCGAAAAACTGCGTAACGATCCCAAACGCTGGGGAAAACCCCTGTCCGCCCTTCTTGGCGGCCTTGACGCCCAGCTTGATTTGGGCATAGGGGCAATAGGCGGCAAGGATTCCATGTCGGGGACTTTTGAAAACATAGACGTCCCCCCCACCCTTGTATCCTTTGCCGTAGGGCTGGGGAATGTAAATAATATTACCTCCCCCGAATTTAAAGGCTCCGGCCATGCGGTGGTATGGTTTAAGCCCGAATACACCCAAAACGGACTGCCCGTCCCCTCATCGTTTATCGAAAATTGTCAAAAGGTGTCGGCTTTGATAAAAAGCGGCCTTGCCCTGTCGGTGTGGACACCCACCTACGGTGGAGTGGCCGAGGGAGTTATAAAAGCCGCATTCGGCAATAATATTTCCTTCGAATATGACGATAATATCACCTCAGAGGATATTTTCGCCTACTCCTACGGCTCCTTTGTGGTGGAGCTGGAGGAATACCCCGGTGAAGGGGTGCTCCTCGGCAAGACCAGGGACAACGGCTATATTGCCTTCGGCAGCAGCCGCATAGAGCTTGAACGGCTGTATAAGGAATACGAAAGCGTTCTTGAGCCGGTTTACCCCTCAAAGGTTAAGCAAGAAAACAGGGAATTACCCGAATTGACCTATGTTTCAAATGTAAAGCCCGTGTCGTCGGTCAAGGTGGCTTCCCCCAGGGTGCTTATCCCGGTATTCCCCGGCACCAACTGCGAATACGATACCGCAAAGGCCCTTGAAAAGGCCGGGGCAAAACCCGAAATTTTCGTTATAAACAACCTTACCCCGCATAACATCAAGGAATCGGTTAAGGCCTTTGCCAATATACTTTCAAATTCCCAAATGGTTGTCATACCCGGAGGATTTTCCGGTGGCGACGAACCCGACGGATCGGGCAAATTTATAACCGCCTTTTTCAGGAACCCCGAAATAAAGGAGGAAATTACAAAGCTCCTTGAAATGCGGGACGGCCTTATATGCGGCATATGCAACGGCTTCCAGGCGCTTATAAAGCTGGGCCTTGTGCCGTATGGCAAAATTATAGAAACAACACCCCACATGCCAACCCTCACCTTCAACACCATAGGCCGCCACCAGTCAAGACTGGTTAAAACAAAGGTGGTTTCAAATAAATCCCCCTGGCTGATGAAAGCGCCGGTAGGGCAGGTTTACACGGTTCCCGTGTCCCACGGGGAGGGACGCTTTTTGGCGTCCGATGACCTTGTTTTAGAGCTTGCCAAAAATGGACAAATAGCCACCCAATACGTGGATAATGCCGGCAACCCCACCTATGCCGTTGATTTCAACCCCAACGGCTCGACTATGGCGGTGGAGGGGATAACCTCCCCCGACGGCAGGGTGTTCGGCAAAATGGGACACACCGAAAGAGTGGGGAACGGATTGTATAAAAACGTCCCCGGCGACTATAATATGGGGCTGTTCGAGTCGGCGGTTGAGTATTACAAATAAAAAAGTCCGGGTTTACCCCGGATTTTTGTTAGAGGAGAATCAAATGGAAATAAAAAATATAAATGCCGTTATTTTCGACCTTGACGGCACCCTCCTTGACACCCTTGAGGACTTAAAGGTTTCCCTTAATATTGCTTTGGGGAATAAAGGCTTTCCCCCAAGGACAAAGGAGGAGGTGCGCACCTTTGTGGGCAACGGCATACCAAAGCTTATCGAACGGGCGCTGCCGGCAGGGATAGACGAAAAAACAAGAGAAAAGGTTTATTTAGATTTTATGGACCACTATTCGGTTCATTATGCCGACAACACCATTCCCTATGACGGTGTATTTGATTTTATTACAAGGCTTAAGGCTAACGGCATAAAAACCGGAGTGGTGTCCAACAAAGCGGATAACGAAGTTAAAAAGCTGTGTGATAAATTCTTCCCCGGTCTTATTGATATCGCCCTGGGATTAACCGAAAGCACCCCCAAAAAGCCAAGCCCTGATATGATTTTCAAAGGGCTTGAATATCTGGAATGTCCCAACGACAGGGCAATATTTATCGGCGACTCCGAGGTGGACATTCAAACCGCCGCAAACACCGGCGTTCCCCTTATAACCGTCTGCTGGGGGTTCAGGGACAGGGAAACTCTTATTCAAAACGGGGCAAAGGTTATAGTTTCTAACACCCATGAGCTTGAAAAGCTGTTTTTCGGCTGATTTTTCATCCGACAAAACGAAAAACCCCGCTTTTGGGCGGGGTTTTCCGCATGAAAGGAAATGAAAAAACCACTATCTACCTTGCTTTTTCTTTGTTAAAACGCCGGTATTTCTGGGGATAATCCTTGGCAAACACCCGCCTTGCCCTTGAAACCACGGCAAAGGACCATATTAGCACCCTCAGGATACCGTATACCAAACCGAGGAGTAATATAGAAAGCATAACCAGCTGGGACAACGAAATTATAAATGTAAGCATAAGACTTAGCTCCTTTACTTTTCTTTGCCTTAATGATACCACAACCACTGTCCAATAAACAGGACATTGCTCAAAGAAAACAAACAAATTTTCGATTTTTTTTATTTTCTTAAAAATCCCACCCCAAATATTATGTTGATTAATTGGCTTTTTTATTGTATAATCCCTACAATTGGCGAATAATTTACGCCGCCTTTATATTGTATTTCATTTATGAGGTAATTATGCCCTTTGTTGAATTCACCAAGGATATGAAAAAGGAATACACCATAATCGCCCCGGATATTTTTCCCGTTCATATGGAATTAATACGGGAAATTATGACTATGTCGGGTTATAAAATCGACGTGGTGCGCTACCAGGGGAAAAAGGTTATAGATTTGGGCCTTAAGCTGTTCCACAACGATATGTGCTATCCCGCAATCTGTATGCTGGGCCAGCTTATGTATGCCTTAACCTGCGGTGATTATGATCCCAAAAAATCCGCCCTTATCATGTTTCAGACCGGGGGCGGATGCCGGGCGTCAAACTACATATGGCTCCTTCGCAAAGCCCTTGAAAACATGGGGTTAGGGTATGTTCCGGTTATTTCAATAAGCTTAAACAGCATTGAAAAGCATGAAGGTTTTCGCCTTACCCCCTCCATGGCGGTAAAAGGTATAACGGCGATAGTTTATGGCGATATGCTTATGCTTTTGAAAAATCAGGTAAAGCCCTATGAAATTAACAAGGGCCAGACCGACAGTCTGACTGCCGACTGGTCGGCAAGGCTTACAAATCAATTTAAGCAAAACAAGGGCCTTACCTTAAAAAGCATACAAAAAAATCTTACTAAAATTGCCGACGACTTTTCCAAAATCCCCGTCTCTGACGAAAAAAAGACAAAGGTGGGTATAGTGGGGGAAATTTATGTAAAATACTCCTCCTTCGGCAATAATGACCTTGAAAACTTTTTGCTGTCCCAGGACTGCGAATATATGGTCCCTGGAGTGCTGGGGTTTTTCGAATACTGCTTTGCCAACATGGTAACCGATTATGAATATTACGGTGCCTCCCAAAAAACAAGGCTGTTAGGCCAATTAGGCCAGGCCGTTGGCGAAAAGCTTGAAAAAATAATGCTTGACGTGCTTTCAAACTACCCCCGGTTTATCCCTCCATCCCCTTTTGAAGATGTTAAAAAAGCGGCGAATATAGTCATTGACAAAGGGGTAAAGATGGGGGAAGGCTGGTTATTACCTGCCGAAACTGCAAAGCTTATCGAAAAGGGATACAGCAATATTGTCTGCGCCCAGCCCTTCGGCTGCCTTCCCAACCACATTGTGGGCAAGGGGGTTATAAGAACGCTTAGGGAACTTTACCCTAACGCCAACATCTGCCCCATAGACTATGATCCGGGGGCGTCGAGGGTTAATCAGGAAAACCGCATTAAGTTAATGTTAGCCGTTGCAAGAGAGGAAGCCAAATGAAGAGAATCGGCCTTGACATAGGCTCAACCACCCTTAAATGCGTGGTGCTTGACGAAAACAACAACATAATATACACCACCTACCGGCGTCATTTTTCAAGGATTTCAAAACTTGCGTCGGAGATTCTGGCTGAAATTAATTCAAAGTTTAACGAAAAAATGAGCGTTGCCGTATCCGGCTCGGCGGGTATGGGCATGGCAAACGACCTTAACCTCCCCTTCGTGCAGGAGGTGTATGCCACCAGAATGGCGGTGCTGGCCCTTGAACCCGACACCAGCGTGGTTATCGAGCTGGGGGGCGAGGATGCCAAAATAATATTTTTAGACGGCCTTGAGGTGCGTATGAACGGCACCTGCGCCGGAGGGACCGGGGCTTTTATCGACCAGATGGCCTGTCTTATGGACATAACCCCCGACGAAATGAACGAGTACGCCTCAAGATACGAAAAGGTTTACACCATAGCCTCCCGCTGCGGAGTGTTCGCAAAGTCCGACATCCAGCCTTTAATCAACCAGGGCGCAAGGAAAGAGGACATATCCGCATCAATTTTTTATGCGGTGGTCAGCCAGACCATAGCCGGCCTTGCCCAGGGAAGGGAAATTTGCGGCAATATCCTTTACCTCGGCGGCCCGCTGACCTTCCTTTCGGAACTAAGGAAAGCCTTTGACAAGGTGCTTGAAACGTCGGGCAAATGCCCCCATAACTCCCTTTATTTCGTATCCCTGGGCGCCGCCCTTTCAAAGATGGGAGGAGAATATGACCTTGCCGACCTTGCGGAAAAAATAAAAAATTATTCCTCCCATAACGGTTACAGCATGTGCGAACGGCTGTTTAACTCCAAGGACGAATACCGCAACTTTTTCGAAAGGCATAAAAAAGCTTCGGAAGGGATAAAGGAGCTTGATTCGCCGAATGGCGATATGTATCTTGGCATTGACGCCGGCTCCACTACCGTAAAGGCTGTCCTTTGCGATAACGAGGGAAATGTTTTCCGCCCCCTTTACAAGCCTAACATAGGCAACCCCGTTCCCATTATTAGAGATTACCTGATGGGGCTTTACAAAGACTTTCCCGGCATAAAAATAAAGAATTCCGCCGTAACCGGCTACGGTGAGGATATAATAAAAGCCGCCTTCCGTGTAGACCAAGGGGTGGTTGAAACCGTCGCCCACTACACCGCCGCCAAGCGCTTTAAGCCGGATGTGGATTTTATAATCGACATAGGCGGCCAGGACATTAAGTGCTTTAAAATACATAACGGCGCAATAGACAGCATATTCCTAAACGAAGCCTGCTCCTCCGGCTGCGGCTCATTTTTACAGACCTTTGCCATGGCATTGGGCTATACCGTGGAGGAGTTTGCCACCCTTGGCCTGTTTGCCGACAAACCCGTGGATTTGGGTTCCCGCTGTACCGTGTTTATGAACAGCTCGGTTAAGCAGGCCCAAAAAGACGGTGCCTCGGTGGAAAACATATCGGCAGGCTTGTCAATCAGCGTGGTTAAAAACGCCTTGTATAAGGTTATCCGCTGTGTGGATACCGACTCTTTGGGTAAAAACATTGTGGTCCAGGGGGGAACCTTTTTAAACGATGCGGTTTTGCGTGCCTTTGAAAAGGAGATAGGCCGTCAGGTTCTCCGTCCCAGATTTTCCCCTATAATGGGGGCCTACGGCGCCGCATTGTATGCCAAAGACCACAGTAATAACAAAAATCAAAGCCGGGTTATAACCTTAAATGAACTTGAAAGTTTTTCCCACACGGTTAAGGCCACCACCTGTCAGGGCTGCGGCAACCGCTGTAAGCTGACGGTTAATACCTTTGGCACCGGCAAGGTTTTTATCGCCGGCAACCGGTGCGAAAAACCTCTGGGTAAAGGTGAAAACACCCAAGAAAAGCTTAATTTGTTTGAATATAAACTTAAACTGCTTGAAAAATACCGCCAAAATCAAATAAACCCCGCAAAACCCACCATAGGCATCCCCATGGGACTGAATATGTATGAACTTTTGCCCTTTTGGGCCACGTTCTTTGAAAACCTGGGGTTTAACGTTTTGGTGTCCCCCGCTTCCACACGCAGGCTGTATCTGTCTGGTCAGCATACCATTCCCTCCGACACGGTGTGCTACCCGGCAAAGCTTGTCCACGGCCATATCGAGGAGTTATTAAAGGAAGGCCCCGACGCCATATTCTACCCCAACATGAGCTACAACCTTGACGAAGGCAAAGGGGACAACCATTACAACTGCCCGGTGGTGGCATATTATCCGGTGGTTATAAAGGCAAACATAAAATCCCTTGAAAAGACAAAATACATAAGCGACTTTATAGGCCTTCACAACCCCAAAGCCTTTGAAAACCGCATCCGTGCCATTCTTGACAAATATTCTTATTCCTTTACTCAAAGCCAGATAAAAAAAGCAGCCCAAGCGGCTTTTGATGAATATTATTCCCATATGGATAATATCCGTAAAAAGGGTGAGGAATATATCCGCAAAGCGGCCCAGGCGGGTATGCCGGTTATTGTCCTTGCAGGACGGCCCTATCATATAGATCCCGAAATAAACCACGGCATTGACAACCTTATATGCAGCCTTGGCGGAGTCGTGGTTACCGAGGACAGTATTAGCGGCAATATTAAAAAGTTTGATACCGCCGTGTTAAACCAGTGGACATACCACTCAAGGCTGTATTCGGCGGCAAGGTATGTGGCCGAATGTCCGGCGGATATGGATATAAACCTTGTTCAGCTTGTGTCCTTCGGCTGCGGGGTGGACGCCATAACCAGCGACGAGGTAAGGAGCATCCTTGAAAAAACGGGAAAAATCTATACCCAAATAAAAATAGACGAAATTTCCAACACCAGTGCGGTTAAAATAAGGCTGCGCAGCCTGTTTGCCGCATCAAAGGATAAAAACAGCGTTGGCGCCACTTGACACAAATACCTTTTTTATGTAGACTGATTATATAAATAATAACAGGAGGTTGTAATATGCCTGCGCTTATAGGTCTGGCCGGTTTTGCGGCCATTGTGGCAATTATACTTATTATTCTATCCCTTGTGGTTATAAACGAATATGAACGGGGGGTTGTCTTCAGGTTCGGCAAATGCGTATCGGTTAAAAGACCGGGACTACGCATGCGGCTTCCCTTCGGCATAGACGTGGTAAAAAAGGTGGACATAAGGGTGCGCACCATTGATGTCCCCCAGCAGGAAATTATCACAAAGGACAACGTGTCAATAAAGGTTGACGCAGTGGTGTATTACCGCATAGAGGACCCTGTCCTGGTGGTAACCAAGGTGGTAAACTACCACAACTCCACCGCAATGCTGGGGCAGACCACCCTGCGGTCGGTGCTGGGGCAGCACGAGCTGGACGAAATTTTAGCCAACCGGGAAAATCTTAACCGCATATTGAAGGATCTGCTTTCCGAAACCATGACATCCTGGGGTATAGTCATTTCGTCGGTAGAGCTTAAAAGCATTGAAATCCCCGACTCAATGAAGCGGGCCATGGCCAAGCAGGCAGAGGCCGAGCGGGAACGCCGGGCAAAAATCACCGCCGCCGAAGGGGAAGAGCAGTCGGCAAAAATGCTGTTTAACGCTTCCGAAATTATATCTCGTTCCCCTGCGGCCCTTCAGCTTAGATACCTGCAAACCCTAAACGACATTGCGGCGGAAAAGAATTCCACCATAATCTTCCCGCTGCCCATGGATTTCATTAACACCGTAAGCAAAATAATGACACCGGGGCAGGCAAAAACCGAATAAATTAAGGGCGTCATGTAAAGACGCCCTTTTATTTATTGACACTTGTCTAAGACGGGATTATAATAAACCCAAGAACGTGTTTAAGAAAGGGAGCAAAATGAAGTACTATAATATATCCCATTTCAACGGGCCAAGGCTTGCCGACGAGCTGGTGATTTACGACACCGGGGAAAAAACCTCTACCAACGCCTACGGCCTTGAGGCTGTGGTTGCTAAGGGTGTTATTACCAAAATCGGCTCAAACGACAATATAATCCCTGACGGGGGATATGTAATATCCGGCCACGGCAAGGGGGCGGAAATTATTCAAAAGGAATTTGTGGAAGGGGCAAAGGTTGTCCTTGACCGGAAAAGGCAGCGGATAGGCATTGAAATAGACAAAGATGCCAAGCTTTACTCGGTAAATAAAACTCTTTCGGAGGTTAAGGAACGGTTCGACCGCCTAATGGCCAAAAAGGAGTTTTTCGACTTTGAAAAAGCCTTTGACCTTATAAAGGCATCGAGAGATGCCATTGAAAAGGGAGGTTTGGAGGAAGCAAAAGCCAACCTTGAGGAAGCCTACTACCTTACCGCCGAAAGCAAAAAAGACGAAATAAGGGCAATCTGGCACCGACCCTGGGAAAAATCCTCCCTTGAGGTTGAAAAAACGGTAAAACGCCTTGCCGACGCAGGCTTTAACCTGCTGCTTGTGGAAACCAATTACGAAGGCTGGGCAAATGCCAAAAAGTGCGTCTATGACTTTCTCCCCTTACGCCCCGGACTTGAGGATACCGCCTTTGACCTTATGGAGGAATTTATAAAAGCGGGCAAAAAATACGGCGTTAAAATCCACGCCTGGGTGGAGGACTTCTTTTTCGGCGTTGACGGCTACGGTTGCAAAATGCTGGAACTGCGTCCCGACCTTATCGCCCGGACCAAAGACAGCGGTTATCTGCATGACGGCTGGGATAATTTCATTTTCCTAAACCCCGCCCTTGACGAAGTTCACGACCTTCTTTTGAAAATGTATAAGGATCTCCTTGACAATTACGACTTTGACGGTATTCAGCTTGACTATATAAGATACCCGTTAATAAAGGGCATAGATAAATCGGCAGGCTTTGAAAAGCAGACAAAGGCCATGTTCAAGGCCCAGACGGGTATAAACGTGGATAAAATTAAGTCTCTCGACTCGGAAGAATGGAAAATTTTCACCCAGTGGCGGGCAGGCAGGGTAACCGAATACGTTAAAAAGGTGGTTGACCTTGTTAATGGCTACAAATCCGGCGGCAGAAACGTCATTCTTTCCACAGCGGTGTTTGGCAACCCGGATGAGGCTTTTAAGCTTAAATGCCAGAACTGGAGGCTGTGGGTTGAAAACGGCTGGCTTGACTATATTTTCCCCATGGCTTATCTAAACCACGCCGAGGACGTGGAAAAGGAAATACGCTACATGGTTGAAAACTACGGCAAGGCCCCCAATATTTCGGGCATTGCTCCCATGTATCACCACCTTCCCGTAATAGAGTCCACCAAGCAGGTGGAAGCCTGCCGCAGAGCGGGTGCGGTAGGTGTCGCCTTCTTTGAAACCAGGGCATTAACCGACATGCAGATAGATAAACTTAAAAAAGGCGTGTTCAGGCAATAAAAAAGGGCAGCCGTCAAGGCTGCCCCGTTTGATTTATAAACTAATCTTCAAAGTAGAATTTAATTGCTTCAGCAAGATTTGCATTAAAATTGTCTTCAAGGGATTCCCACCTGGAGGCAAAATCCTTAATCTTGTTATTAATGCACACGTTAAGCTGATGAGCCGGCCAATCAAGGGTGTAGGAGTAGAGATAGCCGAAGTTGCACAGTATGCCTTTTCGGATAATGTCTATCATTTCAATAGACTCTTCGTCCTTGGTGTACCTTTCCTTAAGCACCAGGGTGTAATATTCGGGAACCACCGAACGGGAGGATTCCACGCACAGAGCCTCGGTTATTATGGCTATAAAGTCAAGGTTTTCCGCAGAGAAAGCGGAGGAAGTGGGAACCGCCATAACCGAGTAGGAGTCCCGGCAGGTGGTGTGGTAGTTGTCCTGCTGTTCGTTGAATTTTGGCATGGGCAAAATACCGTAAATAGTGTCATAATTCTGAAGGGTTGCACCGTCAGCAAGGCAAAGGGGAGCAAACAGGGCCCTTCCTTCGCCAAAGAACTCCACCGTATTGTTATTGCCGTTTTCGTCCTTGCAGATTTTGGTGTAGGGTGTATCAACAATAAGGTCAAACAGCTTGTTAAGGGCATCATAGGTTTTAGACTGATTTATGGTAAATACGGGCTTGCCTTCGCCGTCCTTTTCGGTAACGGGTATGTCAAAGGCGTCCTGATAAACGTCAATCTGAACGGTGGTGAAGGTGGCATAGCCGTAGACCTCCCGTTCGGGATCGGAATCTTCAACATGGGTGTTCTTTATAATCTGGAACATCTGGTCAAAGGTCCATTTTCCTTCGGTGACAAGCTCATACAGGTTGTTGACGTTGTAGGAATCGGCAAGGGTTTTGTTGTAGAAAATACACTGCATCGAATCCCAGAAGGTAAGGGAAATGTCCCCGGAAAGGAGATACAGCTTTCCGTTTAAGGTAAGCTCGGAAATAAAGTCCTGGGACCACCAGTCTTTTTCAAAGTTTATGTATTCGTCCATATCATACCAGTTGACGAAATACCCTTCGGAAATAAGGGAGGGCATTATGGCCGCATAGCCGGCTATAATATCGTATTCGGCAGTGCCGCTGTCAATAGTGTTGCGGACATACTGCATAAATTCCACATGCTTTCCCCAAATGCCTTCCTGCTCAATGGTTTTTATGGTAACGCCAAACCGTTCCTCCACCTTGCGGTTACGTTCGGCAATCAGAGTCTGAACCTTATCGGATGCGGTTCCGTCGTTGGTGAATTCGTATTTGAATTCCGACCTTTGAAGAATGGTATAGGTTCTTCCGTTAAAGTTTACGTTGGGCAGTCCGTCGTCAAATTCATCCACAGAGGATTCGGCAGACGATTCGTCCCCGGAATTTTCTCCCGATGTTTCCGAAACGGTGGACGGCGAACTGCTGTTGTCTTTTCCGTTTCCGGGGTCGCTGCAGGCGGCAAGGGCAATCATAACAAGAACAAGCAGAATTGATATTATTTTAAGCTTCATTCATCTAACCCCTTTCGTTGTTAATAAATTATAACAAACGAGGAATAAAATGTCAATAGCGACAAGATTGACAATAAAATATTCATATGTTATATTAATATGTTGTAATGACTGCTTGGGATAAATAATTTACCCAATGAAATTCCCCAAAAATATAAAATAAAAAGGAATCATTATGGATAACGCAGAAAAATACATTAAATACGCCCTTTCCCAGGGTGCGGCTAATGCCATTAAATTTGATATTTCCGACATTTGCTTTGACCCCAGAACATACCTAAAATGCCTTTACGGCTGCGCCGATTTCGGCAGAAACCACACCTGCCCCTCCCGGCCGGGAACTCCCTCCATGGCAGAATATAAGGAGATGTTTTCCCGTTATAAATGGGGTATAATAGTACATACACACGACAAACCCCTGTCCCAAAAAATTTCATTTGGTATCGAATCCATGGCCTTCGGGGACGGCTATTATTTTGCCATGTCCCTTTCAGACTGCGCCCTTTGCGAAACCTGCGCCGCCGTGGACAACAAGCCCTGCCGGTTTGCCAAAAAGGCCCGTCCCGCTTTCCACTCGGTGGGGATAGACGTATTCAAAACCGTAACAAACCTAGGCCTGCCTATATATACCCTGACCGACAAAAACCAGGAGCAAAACTGGTATTCGGCAATATTTATTGAATAAAAAATCCACAACGATATTTAAAACGCAGGGAATAATCCCTGCGTTTTAGTTTTATTATATTTTACACTATTTCAAGGCCGTCTTTGTCGGGTAAGGGCGGGAACTCGGTGTCAAGGTTATCCTGATACCAGTAAGCCACCGAGGAAATGTCGTCCTGCAACGGCAGATACCTTCCGTCGGAACGCCAGCCTAAGGCCTGAATGGTAACCTTTAAATCTTTTTCAAAGTAAACCGGGTCGGTTATATGGAAGCGATACATTGAAAACCTTGCCTGGGACTTATAGGTTTCATCCACGGCATGTTTGTGAAAACCCGAATAAGGAGTGGTAAAGTCAGCATATTTGCCGTTTACGTCAAAGTTGTAGGCGCCGCAGAAATAGTCCTCGGTGCCGGTGCCGCAGATGGTGGGATATTCGTCGTCCCCGTCAAGGTAAAACTTAATTTCCCCTTCGCCCCACCAGCCTGAATTGTTAGAGCCCCAGAACAGGTAGGTTCCCACATACTGGCCGCGTCCCTTTACGTTGTCAAGAATGGTGTAAACCCCTTTGTAGGGCAGGGGGTTAACCCGCCTGAACTGAGCGTGGAAATAGCCGGCGTTTTCGGGGAGCTTTGTTAGCATGTAATCTATCTGATAATAAACCACAAGGTCATAGCTTGTTATATTTTCAAGGGTTATTTTAAAGTGCTTATAAAAGGGCATTTCAAAGTAGGAATTTAATCCCTTGCGGGGGTTAATGCAGACTGCCAGGGTTGAAACCTGCTTATATTCCATGTTGGCTGCGTTGCAGAAAAAGTCAGAGGTGGGAACCTCCACCGATGGTTTTTCGCACCCGTCCCAATACATACGCATTATAAGGGGACGGTTTGACCCTGCCGAGTCGGTCATCCAGATGTGTTTAATAACCCCCTGGCCTTCCACGTCAGCCAAAACCGCCGTTTCGCCGGCTTTAATTAAAATCGAGGGGGAAACCTTCCATCCCTTTCCCAAATCCCTAGCAGCAGATGCTCCGGTTCCGTCGGTGGCCATGCCGCCTTTACCTTTTTCGCCGGTTATGTTTTCGGCAGATATTGACCTTGACTTTGCATCGGACAGCAATGTTAAATCGTGCATTCCGTAACCCAATCCGTTAAACATTTTTATGCCTCCTGTTATTTTTGTCCTTTTATGGCAAAACCATTATACCCTAAAACCCGTAAATGTCAATGTCAATTTGCCTTTGAATCACAGTAAATACACCGGTATGTCCTTGTTTTTGAATCAGTCAGGCGGAAAATCTGGTCAATTTCCTGCTCTACCGAGGTTATACACCGGGGGTTTTTGCATTTTAATATATTTACAAGCTTTTCGGGCAAGGTTATCCGGTCACGCTTGAAAAGCTTGCCGTTTCTGATAATATTCACCGTTATCCCCGGGTCGATAAATCCTAACACCGTAAAATCCAGATCTATTATTTTACCGATTTTTATAATATCCTTCTGCCCCATTTTGGTTGACCGGGCATTGTTTATCATGGCCACCGTGCAGCCGAGGGTTCCCAGCCCCAGAGTCCGGTAAATTTCCATTCCCCGGCCTGCGGTAATGTGGTCAAGCACTATTCCGTCGGTTATTTGTCCTATTACCATGCCTTTTCCTCCAGTAATTTAAGTATAAGGGCCATGCGGATGAATTTGCCGTTTAGCACCTGTTTGAAGTAGCAGGCACGGCTGTCATGGTCAATGGCCACCGATATCTCGTTCACCCTCGGCAGGGGATGCATAATGGCAAGATTATTTTTTGCGTTTATAAGCTTATCCGGGGTGAGGATATATGTATCCTTTAACCGCAGATAGTCGGCCTCGTTGAAAAATCTTTCCTTTTGCACCCTTGTCATATATAAGATGTCAAGTTGGGGTATTGCCTGTTCAAGATTTCGCACCTCGGTAAATGGAATATTTCCGGCAATCAGCGTTTCTTCTCTGACATATTCGGGAACACACAGCTCCTCCGGAGATATAAGGACAAATTTTATCCCGCTATACCTTGAAAGGGCGGTTATAAGGGAGTGAACTGTCCTGCCGAACTTAAGGTCGCCGCATATCCCCACCGTAAGGTTTTCAAAGCCCCCCTTTTCCCGCTTTATGGTCAGCAGGTCGGTTAAGGTCTGGGTGGGGTGGTTGTGTCCGCCGTCCCCGGCGTTTATAACCGGAACGGGGGAGTTTATTGCCGCCACATGGGCAGCCCCCTCCTTGGGGTGGCGTATGGCGATAATGTCGGCAAAGCAGGCCACCGTCCGTATGGTGTCGGCCACGCTTTCACCCTTGGCTGCCGAGCTGGCGTCGGATGAGGAAAAGCCAAGGACACTCCCTCCCAGCTCAAGCATTGCCGCTTCAAAGCTAAGACGTGTCCGGGTGGAAGGCTCGTAAAACAACGTGGCGATTTTTTTATTTTTGCATTTTTCCCGGTAGTTTAGGGGATTGGCGATAATATCCTCGGCAACGTTTATCAGGTCGTCAATCTCCTCTATCGTAAGGTCTTTTATGTCGATAAGACTCCTCATATCAAGCCTTCCCTTTCAAAGATTATTTCCATATCCAGCTTTCGTCGGAGGGGTTGTCTCTGAAAGCCATAAGCTTAGGCACGTCGGCCTTTTCAATATAGCCGCTTTCCACCCCTACCTCCACCACCGTGTCAAAGTTGGTAAGGGAGATGTTTTTTATCCCCGCCTTTTCAAGCCGTTCTATTCCTTTTGCCATGTTGTAGGTGAAAATCGACACCACCCCCAGCACATCGGCTCCTGCCTCACGCAAAGTTTCAACCACGTCAATAACGCTTCCTCCGGTGGATATAAGGTCCTCCACCACCACTGCTTTTTGTCCGGGAGCAAGCCTGCCTTCGATTTTATTCTTTCTGCCGTGGTCCTTTGCGCCGGTGCGTACATATCCCATGGGCAGCCCCAGCAGATGAGAAGCTATTGCCGCATGGGGAATTCCCGCCGTGGATGTTCCCATGAGTATTTCGGCGCCGGCAAAATTTTCCTTAATTGTTTGGGTAATGGCGGTTTCAATTTCGTTTCTTACGCTGACATCCGACAGGGCAAGGCGGTTGTCGCAGTAAATGGGACTTTTTATTCCGCTTGCCCATATAAACACCTCGCCGGGACGGAAAAACACCGCTTTAATGTCAAGCAGCAGCTTTGCAATTTGATTTTTGTAGTCCATTGTAATTACCCCTTTATTTGAATTCATTTATACAGCGAAAATAAGCGTTAACCGGATTGTTTGATGCCGTTATGGGCCGCCCCACCACAATATAGTCGCACCCGGCCTGCAATGCAAAGGCTGGGGTGGCAATCCTCACCTGGTCGTCGTCCGACTTGTCCTCAAACCTTATCCCCGGAGTTACGGTGATAAAATCTATACCACAGGCTTTGTGAACCGTTGATGCCTCTCTGGGGGAGCATACCACTCCGTCAAGTCCGGCTTCCCTTGCATTTTGAGCATATTTAATAACTGTTTCTTCCATGGATGACGATATGAGCAGTTCATCATTCAATGCTCCCTCGCCGGTTGAGGTAAGCTGGGTTACCGCAATAACCAGCGGTCTGCTCCCGTCTGGCCGGGTTACCCCCTCAAGGGCGGCGGACATCATGGCCTTTGTGCCTGCGGCATGAAGGTTTATCATATCCACACCGTAGCCTGACAGCACTTTCATTGTCTTTTTTACCGTGTTTGGTATGTCGTGGAGCTTTAAGTCAAGAAAGATTTTATGTCCCCTTTTTTTAAGCGTATTTACAATTCCTCCCCCTTCTGCGTAAAACAGCTCCATTCCTATTTTCACAAAGGGCCGTATCTCACCGAAAAGGTCTAAAAATTCAAGCGTTTCTTTTCCGTTTGCAAAGTCGCAGGCAATTATAACTTTGTCGCTATACATGGGCGCCACCTATTATTTCCTTTATATCCTTAATATTATATTTTTCCATTGTTTCGGGCAGGGCGTTTATAATATCCCGGCAGGCGTAGGGATTTACCAGATTTGCAGAGCCTACCTCCACCGCCGTTGCTCCGGCCAACATCATTTCGATAACATCCTCCGGGGATGACACACCCCCCATTCCGATTATGGGGATTTTAACTGCCTTGTAAACCTGATACACCATCCGCAGCGCCACCGGCTTTACCGCAGGGCCCGAAAGTCCTCCGGTTATATTGGCAAGCACGGGTTTTTTGGTTTTAAGGTTAATCCTTAACCCCAGCAGGGTGTTTATAAGGCTTATACCGTCCGCCCCTGCTTCCTCGCAGGCTGATGCGATTTCGCATATATCGGTTACATTAGGCGAAAGCTTTGGTATAACAGGCTTTTTAACTTCCTTTTTAACCGCCGAAACCACTTCATAAGCCGTCTTAGGTAATGTGCCGAAGGCAAGGCCCCCGTTGTGGACATTGGGGCAGCTTATGTTAAGCTCAATCCACCCCACCATGTCCTCCTTATCCAGCTTTACGCAGCTTTTAACATATTCCTCCGCCGTAAAGCCGCTTACGTTTGCCATTACCTTTTTATTAAATACCTTTTTCAGTTTCGGCAGTTCCTCGTCAATTACCCTGTCAACTCCGGGGTTTTGAAGTCCCACCGAGTTTAGCAATCCCGCAGGGCATTCGGCTATCCTGGGTGTGTCGTTACCAAACCTTATGTTAAGGGTTGTTCCCTTAAAGGAGAAGGTGCCGAGGATGTTTATATCGTAGATTTCGGCAAACTCATAGCCGTAGCCGAAGGTGCCGCTGGCTGCGATAACCGGGTTGTCAAGGGTTATACCGCAAAGGCTTACTTTTGTGTCTGCCATATAATCTCCTCCTTTTCAAGCACCGGACCCTCTTTGCATATCCGCTTTGTGCCGTATAAGGTTTTACAGCTGCACCCCATGCAGGCACCGAAACCGCACCCCATTCTTTCTTCAAAGGAATACTGCCCGCCGCTTTGTGAATTATAATACACCGCCTTTAACATGGCTTCCGGACCGCAGGCGTATGTGTAGGTGTAGCTGCCGCACATGCTTATGGCATCCGCCGCGTAGCCTTTAATGCCGTAGCTGCCGTCGGCAGTGGTTATAATCACGTTTACCCCAAGGGATTTAAACTTTTCTTCCCAAAATACCTCGGACCTTGTGTTAAAGCCCATTATTACTGTAACGGTTTTCCCCTCGCCGACAAGGGTTTTGGCAAGCAGATACATTGGGGGAAGTCCGCAGCCGCCGCCTATAAGCAGAGGGTGGGTGCCGCTTTTGGCCGTGTCAAAGCCGTTACCCAGATTGGTAAGCAAATTAAGCTTTACATCCTTTTCAAGGGAGGACATATATTTAGTCCCTTCTCCCACCACTTTGTAAATGACCGTCAGCTTATTACCTTCTACATCACATACCGAAAATGGGCGGCGGAGGTAAAAGGGTTCGAGCTTTATGTTTACAAACCTGCCGGGGCGGTCAATTCCCGTCATGTCCCCGGACAAAACCAGCTCAAACACCCCCGGGGCAATTTGGTTGTTTTCCAAAACCGTAAAAAACTTTTCTTCCATTGTTATATCCCGTCTGCTAGCTTTTTTATTTCAGGCGAAAGCCAGACAAAATTGCCGTTATAGCTTGTTGCCATGCATTTTCCGTTCACGCCAAAACCCTCAAAGGGGGTGGATTTTCCCATTGATATAAAATCCTTGGGGTTAATATAGTATTCGCTATTAAGGTCAAAAACCGTAAAACCGATGTCCGCCTTTATTCCAAACCGTTTCCGGGGATTATGGCTCATAAGCTGAATTAGCCGTTCAAGGCTTATACTGCCGGTTTTAACTAAGTGTGTGTAAAGCAGGGGAAAGGCGGTTTCAAGCCCGACTATTCCAAAAGCCGAGCCATCAAAACCCCGGCTTTTTTCATCTGCCGAGTGGGGGGCATGGTCGGTGGCGACAATGTCAATCGTCCCGTCGCAAAGCCCCTCAATCAATGCCTGCCGGTCTGACCGGCTTCTTAACGGCGGATTCATTTTATATCTGCCGTCGTCCTTAACCATGGTGTCGTCAAGCAGAAGATGGTGGGGGGTTACCTCGCAGGACACGTCAATTCCTGCGGCTTTAGCCTGGCGGATAAGCTTTACCGACTCTTTTGCTGAAATATGGCAGGCATGATAGGCGCACCCCGTCTTTATAGCAAGGCGAATGTCCCGCTCAAGCATTTTCCATTCGCTTTCACTGTCGTAAACCGAAATATCTTTATATTCGCAATGGGCGGCAATGATTTTTCCAAGTGCTTTTGCCTTTTCCATTGCCTTTTCCATTAAAAAGTCGTCCTCAACGCCCCTGCCGTCGTCAGAAAAGCCGCAGACGAAATTTGAAATACCCTCCATGTCCGAAAGGGTTTCACCTTTTTCGCCCTTTGTAATAGTCCCGTAGGGGTAAACGAAAACAACGGCGTCTTTTTTAATAATATCAAGCTGAAAAGTGAGATTTTCAATGCTGTCCGGTGTGGGGTTAAGGTTGGGCATGGCACAGACGGCGGTATAACCCCCTTTGGCTGCAGCCATGGCGCCGGATTTTATGGTTTCTTTATAAAAAAAACCCGGCTGACGCAGATGAACATGAACATCCGCGAAACCGGGTAGAACGACATATTTACTTTTTTCAAACAGGGAAATAAGACTTTCGGCCTTTTTGGGATTTTTAAAATCCATGCTGACCCTTTCCGGGCAAAATAAAGCCCCGCATTTTTTAGCGGGACGACAAGAACCGGGCGTTAAAGCCCATATTAACGAATTTAATATTGCCATCTTGTCAGTATCCCGTACTGCCCTTAAAGATTTTTAATATTATAACACCGGCTTTTGTCTTTGTCAAGGCACTTTATGACATTTGTAAAAATAAAATTAACGGCAGATATTCGGCATAACCGTCATGCGAAGCAGGGTGCAGCCGTAGGGAATAAGAGTCTTTTCCACCACTTCACCTAAAGGTTTCAAATCTGTGGGCTTTTCGGCACACAGATAATCGAATTTTTCGTGGTTCGGCCAATTTATTTTAACCATTTTCGCCGTTACCTCAACCGGGGGATTTTTATCCGAAAACGGGTAAAAGTCAATTTCTTTTTCCACCGCATCAAAACAGTCACCGGCAAAGGCATAGTTCCAGTCGGATTTCGGGTATAAATCATAATCGCAGTAGGGCTCTTTACGTGCCACTCCGTTTAACTCATATTCCCGTTTGACCATCTCGTATTCAATGGGCAGGGAATAAAGCAGCGGGCCGTGACGCAGCACAAACATATCAAACGCAGCAGGTTCAAACTCAAAATCAAAGTCGAACATCACTTCAAATGATGTTTCCCCCTCCCACAGCCGGTTTATGGTATATATCCCTCCCGGCACGGCAAGGCGGCCGTCGATGAGGGCATATTCCACCGATTCCGGAATGCGTATTCCCAGCTCAAAGGCAACGCTTTTTTGAACCTTTACGGTGTATTTGACAAGCTTTCTGAAAGGATAACCCGTTTCAAGGGTTATATTTACTTTAACGCCGTTAACTTCTGTATCAAGGGATGCCGGTATAGGCAGGGAGGACAATATCCCCCCGTCATATTTCATAAAGGCCGACAAGGCAAACTTCGGCCATCCCTGCCCCATATTGGCGGTGCAGCAGCCGTAATTGGGCTCAAGGCCGAAAATATGGGCATCCGGCGAATTTGTGGTAAAGATTGAGCCGTCCTTAAAGGGTACACAACCTATCTGATTTGCCATCTGGTCATACTGGTGTGCCCACATATCCTTGGTAAAATAGGCAGGGAAAGCGTTGAAAGCGGCGTCCTCCAGCCGATCAAGCCAAACCGTGTCCCCGGTTATTGAAAAGAGAATTTCATAGGAATACATGGCTTCCGCTACACTGCAAAGCTCGGTGCCTCTGATGGGGGATTTTCCCGCAAGCACCTCGTCGCCGTTAAAATGGGTGGGCATGGAGGAATGATACTCCATAAGAAACCGGTAGGCTTCTTCGGCAAATCTAAATTCGTCCCCGCCGGATGTCTGGGATTCAAGGGCAGCGGACTTTAACATCATGGCAAGGTTTACAATATGCCCTTCAAAGTTCCATTTTTTATTGGGAACCTTAAATTTATCGTCATGTAATATAACTTCATAACCTGCCCCCTGGGCCTTTAACTTTGATGCAAGATCAAGCAGCCATTCTTCCCGGGTTTCTTCATATATGCGGTAAATGGGGATAAGGCATTCAAACCACCTGTATTTCCCCCATGCTGTCAAGGGATATTTATCAATATGGTCATTGAGGTTTTTCAGTGCTTTTCTTGCGGCTTCAAAGCCTTTTTTGCCGCCGTAAAGGGATAGCACCTTGCATATTAAAAACGCCGCCCAGACGTCATAGTTTCCCCTGTCGTCGTCGGAGCAGGGGCAAATCCATCCGTCAGGCCGTTGAGAAGATATAATGGCATCTATATATCTGTCTGCCCGTTTTTTCATGTCGTCATTGTCAAGAAGGTATGCAAGGGGAATAAATCCATCAAGCCAGTAGGGAACTCTCTCCCATCCCTCCCGGCTGCCGCCTATCCATTTGCTGTCCTTTACGTCCGGCCAGACCTTGTCCAGATTCCCCGCAAGGCCTTCGGCCTGGGTGATAAGGACATTCTTCAGCCATCCGCCGGGCTTTATATCTGTCATTTCAAAAAACGAATATTTGGGTTTTCTATACATATTACCACCTCTTTACCAAGGCCATTATAGACTATGGAACAGAGAGTGTCAATAACCGTGTTGACAATATTATAAACGGGTGTATAATTATTTCCAAAGGGGTGTTATTATGTTTAATTTTATCGATTATGAAAACTGGAACCGCAGAGAAATCTACGACAAATTTTTGGGTTACACCTTTTCTCTTACCACAGAGATTGATATTACCTCATTCCGCCGCAAAACCAAGGAAAAAGGCTATAAGTTTTATCCCTCTATCTGCTGGGCGATAGGCAAAACCGTCAATTCCGACCAAGACTTCCGTTTTGCCCGTATAGACGGCAGGCCCGGATATTATGACCACTTAAAGGTTCATTACAATATGCTCCGCAACGACGGAACCAACCTGTTCACTCATGCCGTAACCGATTTTAACGAGGATTTTGATGCTTTTTATAAACAGTTTGAAAAAGATAAAACGGCAGCCGAGGGTTGCGGAAAGCTATACAATTACGACACTCCACAGCCCGACAGTGTTCATGTTTCGGTTATGCCGAATATAGTCCACACCTCACTTGCCATGTCCAAACCCGCCGAATTTTCGGCCTACAACAAGCCGGACACCGCTTTTATCCCCTTTCTTATAATAGGGAAGTTTTACGAAAAGGACGGAAAAATTGTTCTACCCGTAACCGCCGAACTCCATCACTGCGTAAACGACGGTTTCCACGCCCAAAAGCTGTTTATGCTCCTTGAAAAATCCTGCCGTGAGGCTCCGATTTAATAAAAAACATCACCATTAATACATTCACATAAAATATTCATGTAATGTGAATTTAATACACACAAAAAATATATCAATGTGAAAAAAATTCACAATATACTTGACTATTTATGTGAAGTGTGGTAATAATATAAGTGGTGATTGATATGACTCTTAAAGAACTGAGGTCAAGCAAAAAGCTTACCCAGGAACAAGCGGCAGCCTTGCTTGGCGTTACAAGAAGGACTTATATAAAATATGAAAACGGCGGCCTTGACCCGTCGTCGGCAAAGCATGCTTTTATTTTTGACACCCTTAACAAATACGGTATTATAGACGAAAATCACGGCATTTTGACTTTGGACGAAATAAAAAGTATATGCCAAAGAATTTTTACTAATTACAAAGTTGAATACGGCTATCTTTTCGGCTCCTATGCCAAGGGTAAAGCCACTCCTTCAAGTGACATTGACTTGCTTGTTTCAATGCCGGCACAAGGTGTTTTATACTATGACTTGGCCGAACACCTGCGGGAGGAGCTAAAAAAGAAAATCGATTTGGTGCTTGTTTCCCAGCTTGAAAATAACATAACCCTTGTCAAAGAGATTTTAAGGGACGGTATAAAAATATATGGATAAGATAATATAAAAAACGACCGTTACTATCTCGATAAAATCCTTGCAGACCTTGAGCATATAATGCGTATAACCGACGGAAAAACCCAGTCGGAAATCGAAAGAGACGAAATACTTACCGATTCGGTTATGTTCCGTCTTATTCAAATTGCCGAAAACAGCGAAAAGCTAACGAGAGAATTCAAAGAGGCAAATGCCGGAATCCCCTGGCGGGCAATAAAGGGAATGAGAAATACCATTGTACATAATTACGGCATTGTTGATTTGTCCGTAATTTATGACACCGTTACAAAGTCAATCCCAGAGTTTTACAATCAACTGAAAAAGCTGCTAATTGAGGTATGAAAACAGCAGGGTCGTAAACTGCACCCAAAAAGTTAGACATGTGGTATAATAAACACATGAACGACAGAAAGGGGTGCAGTTTTGTTATGTCCAAAGGAAGGGCGAATAAGAAGTACACAGGCGAGTTCAAGCAAAAGGTAGTCGAAACCATGCAGAAGGAGAAGTTGGGTTACAGCGAAGCAGCCAGACGGTTTGGGGTTGCCAATCATAGTATGGTTGCTAACTGGGAGCGTATCTACCTTGAGGAAGGACCGGAAGGGCTGTATGTCGAGCGACGAGGGAAAGCCAACTCTGCCACAGGCACAAGGAAAGGACGACCGCCAAAACTTGATAAAAAGGTAGAAGAAGACTTAATTGCTGAAGTCCAACGATTAAGAGCGGAGAATGATTACTTAAAAAAATTGAAAGCCTTGGTTATGGAAGAGGAACGCCAAAACAAAAGGCGGAAGTGATCTGGGAACTAAGGCATAAACATAAGATATCACTGTTAATTGAAGTATCCGGATTGCCCCGTAGTACCTACTATTACTATGTAAAACACAGAAACAAAGAAGATAAATACAGTGAAATCAAAAAACAGATCACTACGATTAATCATGAAAACAAAGGCAGATATGGTTATCGGCGTATAACAGCCGAATTACATAACCGCGGTTATGTAATTAACCATAAAACCGTTCAACGACTTATGAAACAACTGGGGATTAATTGTAAGGTACGAATGAAGAAGTATCGTTCTTACAAAGGTGAAGTTGGTAAGGTAGCGCCAAACTTGCTTGAACGGGATTTTTATGCAGCAAAGCCGAACACAAAATGGGTTACTGATGTTACAGAATTCAGCTTGTTTGGTAGGAAGCTTTATCTTTCACCAATACTGGACTTATATAGTGAAAGTTTGGTTTCCTATACTATTTCAGAACATCCTTCTTTGTATATGGTTACAGATATGCTGGAAAAGGCGTTTCAAGAAATACCGGATAATACAAATCTGATTCTTCATTCCGATCAGGGATGGCAATATCAACACAAGCAGTATCAAAGAAGGTTAAAAGAAAAAGGAATCCGTCAGAGCATGAGCCGGAAAGGAAACTGTCTTGATAATGCGGTGATTGAAAACTTTTTTGGAATACTTAAAAGTGAGTTGTTGTATTTACAGGAGTTTAAATCTCTTGAACATTTTCGTTCGGAGTTGGAGAATTATCTTGACTATTACAACAATTGCAGGATAAAGCTAAAACTTAATGGCTTGACACCTGCCAAATACAGATCTCAAGCCATTAATGCTATTTAATATTCACTTTGCACAAGTTTCTTAATAAATCTTTGTCTAACTTTTTGGGGTCAGTTCATCGCCCCTGCTGTTTTTTTATGCTTCGTTTATTTCTGAAAATACACCTGTTATGTCGGTTAAAACGAAGAAGAACACTCCTTCAAGCAGGCAGGCGGAATAAACCTCGGTGGCAAGCTTGAATTTTGATGCAAAGCTTAAATCGCCCTTGGCGGTTAATATGTATAAAACATATACTATCGTGGATATTACCGTTATCGCCCTGAGTATGTTCAGGGGTATATTTTTTCTTTTCATGTAAAAATTACCTTTCTTAAATAATAATGCCGTGTCATTGGTGACACGGCATGTTGTTTATTTTATTCTATTTACTCCACCGGAGGATTTATAAAGGCTTTGCCGGCGGAAACGCAAAAGCCTAACGACGGTGTGCCGGTATAAGAATTCTCACCGGCAAAGCCCAGCACCGAGCCCTTTTGAACCAGAGTGCCGACACTGCGCTCTATATTGGCAAGGCCGTAATACCAGCTTGCCACACCGCAGCCATGGTCAATAACTATAAGGTTGCCAAGCATTTTGGTGTTACCCGCATAAACCACCTTTCCGTCGGCGGCAGCGGTAATCTTTGAGTTTTCGATAACGTCATAGGAGTTGCCTATGGCGTAAAACAGATGGGTGTCGGCGGTGTCGTCAATGTTGACGATTATCCTTGTGCCGTATCCCACCGAAAGGGTTGCGCTTTGGGATGGAAGGGCAAATGCGGAAAGCAGGGAATAGGTTTGACTGCCCGAGCTTTCAAATATCGCCTGCATTATTGCCTCAAGCTCGTCGGTGGCATCCTTGCCGAACTTTTCTTCATAGTCGGAGGCCGATATACCCAGCCGGTAGATGTCACTCCTCTCCTCCCTGGGAGTGCCGGTAACCGTAAGCTTTACTGTGCCGCTGTTGTCCCCTGCAGTGTAGTTTATGTCGTAATCGCCGGGTAGATTATCGTCGGCAATGGCAAGGACGGCGGTTTTTACTCCGTTGTTTTCGGTAAACTGAAGAAGTCCGGTTTTAAGGGGGGAGGATATAGCCAGGCTTTCTCCTTCGTTTAGATACTTGACATTAATATACACAAAACCGCCAATAACACCTTCGGTTGCCGAGAAGGTTACCTCCGCCGGAATGTCGTATATAACATCAAAGGCATAGCTGGCAGAGCCGTAGTATTTTGAGTCGCTTTTTTGCTTCCAGCTTGCCTCAACGGTAACCGTAAGTCTGGTATCCCTGCCGAAGATAAGGGAATTGAAATCGGTTTCGCCTATCAAATTTCCCTCGGTGTCGGCAATGGTTATGGTGATGTCGTCGGGCTGGCGGGTAAAGCTTATTGAATTTACCCGGTCGGAATAAATGGAATAAAGCTGGGTTTGTTCGGTGGTTTCCTTGCCGGTGTATTTTGCGCTTTCCCCGTTTTGTTTTTTGTAATACCATTCGTAGGACGAGGGCACAACCTCTTTTTCAAGATGACCGGTTACCACAAACATGTTGGGAATGAACGAACCGGTATAAAGATATTCCATTTCGCTGCGGGAAAGAAGGTTGACGGCATCGTCGGCCTGAATGAGGTAGTATTTTCCCCCCGGTGACATTATCATGCAGCCGGTTTGGGAAAGTTCGGGGTAGATTTTATATATTTTCGTGTCGGTTTCCCCTATGCACTTTAACGTTACGCAGCCCGATTCGTCGGGTGTGCGAAGCGGTGCGGAAAGCTCGGTGGCGTTGTTTACAAGACCGACAAAAAAGTCAATGTTTTCTTTATCGGTGTATTCTGCGGGGTTCAAACCGGGAACCGTAACCTCAATGGCCTTAACCTCTCCCACGTTAATGCCGTCGGTGTAGTAGGCAACGCAGAGATAGGCTATAAACGCCAGCGGTAAACAGAGCAGAAAATATATAAGCGCCTTCCTGCTCCGGTGTCTGTGGCTCATATCAATGACCGTCCTTTATCTTACTGCCTAAATGGAAATGACTATTTCAGGTTTTCGTTTATTATATCCAAAATCGCCGTCTTTTTGGGGGACATTACAAGATACACATACAGTCCCTCGATTTTTGTAACTGCGGCTGAGGCAATTGCATAGTTGTCGGCGTTGTAGTTTTTCTCGTAGGTCATGGTGTCTCTTTTATAGGTGTCAAGGCATTCCTTTATTTTTTTTGCGTTATCCTTGCTGGTGGCCTTGAAAAATGCTACCGTTTCAACGCTGGTGCCCTCCGTGGGAACCATAAAGTAGCCTTCAGAATACAAATCGTCTGTTAAAAGCAGGTCGTTAGACAGCCTGTCGCTGTCAAAGGGGAACATGTCACCTTCGGCGTTTGCATTTATTATTTTTTCAAACAGCTCGTCCAGGGTGCAGCTTAATTCCTTTTCCTTTGTGGAGCAGGCGACTGCAAAAAGGGTTGTAAGTGTGAGAACCAATGCAATTATCTTCTTCATTTTTGATTATCCTTCCGGCTGAAAATTACTGATTTTTTGTATAGGTAGGCATTGAAGTGGGGTTTTTCCAGGCGCCTGCCTGCTTAAGGTAGGCATAGTTCCTTAATGCAGCCGTCCACATGGCGTAGGCCTGATTGGTAAGGTGGCAGCCGTTGTTACCGTCCTTCTTTTCATAGTCGGTGCAGTATTTGTCGGCAAGCACGTTGCCTTCCATAAGGAAGGTGGAAAGGTCGATAAAGTCAATGCCGTTTTGGTTGCAGTAATCAAGCATTTTATTGTTTAACGCCGATATGTTGCCGTTGTTAAGCCTTGCCATACCGTTGAAGTTATATACCATATATGTGTTGCTTAAAACAACTATTTCAACATTGGGGCTTTTTTGCTTTATGTCGTTGATGTATTTTACCATCGACTTGAATGTGTCATCCACGCAGGTATTCAGATTGTAGAGAGCCAGTTCGTTTAATGCCATTAACGATACATATACCCGCTTTACCTCCGATTCTTTGACGGCATCGGCGCCCCTCATCTTAACCTGCTTGTATTTGGGGTGGGGCGAAGTGGTGGTAATTTCTTGTCTGTCATTTAAAGCCGAGTAGCTGGATGCGGCAAAGAAATTGGCTCCTCCTAAAAAGGTGGGCATCTTATACTTCATCTGGGAGTAAAAGAGAGAGAAATGATACATCACCGAGTTGCCTATAAACATGGAATCGGCAAAGTAAGCATCGTATTCTGAAGCGGTAAGGCTTGACACAGTTACATCTTTTACATTGGGGTAGGGAAGATTAATTTCAACGGGATTTGATTCTTCACCGGAAGATTCTTCGCCGGAGGATTCTTCACCGGAGCTTTCCTCCGAACTGTCGTCAGTCGACTGGTCCTCTTCCGAGCTGTCTGCGGGATAAGTAGTGGTTCCATCCTCAGAGGAATCGCCGGTGTCCGGCTCGCTTGAGTCGCCGGGGTCGGATATGTTGCTGGTATTGGAGTTTTCCTCCTGCCTTGAAAGCGGGTCCTTGCTGGTTTCTTCAAGCGGCAGTTTTACACACGCCACAATGGTTAAAAAAATGACAGTTAATGACAAAAATAATGTTAAAATTTTAATTTTCATGGCCTCACCTTTCGTTTCATACAGACTGCCGATTTACATAATATTATAACCCGTCAAATCCCCCCTGTCAATATGTTGGGCCAAACAATAATGTTTTGGAATAAAATTTTACATCAGGAAAACAATAACACGGGTGATGAAATTGAACGTACAAAACCTTGACGAAATTGAAAACGAGCTTAACACCAAATTTGCCGGATGCAGCGATTTTTCGGTCCGGCACCTTGCCCTGACCAACGCCAGGGGGGTGGTTTGCTGTATTAAAGAAATGGCCGATAAAAACTATATAGCAGAAAGAATTATAAAACCCATGTTTTTAAAAGGGGATTTTGCCTCCTTTGACGGCAATTTCGACGCCGTTTTGCAGACTACCGCCATTAAAACTTGTGAAAATATAGACGATATCTGCAGCATGCTGTGCAACGGCAGCGCTATGGTGGCGGTGGATAACGGGAATTTATATATTGCCGTAATCCCGGCGGACGCTTATTTCGGCAGGTCAGCTGATAAATCAGACACCGATATAACAGTCCGGGGGCCCCAGACCGGCTTTGTGGAGGATATTGATAAAAATATTTCCTCAATCCGTAAAATTATCCGCTCTCCCTCGCTAAAAATCGAAAACTTTACAAAAGGCAGCATAACCAACACCCGTATCGCCTTGTTGTATATAGAAGGGCGGGCGGAACAGCTTCTTATCGATGCCGCAAGGCAAAAGCTAAACCAGATTTCCGCATCGGTTATAGTGGACTCGGCAAATATAGAAACGCTTATACAGGACCGCCGTTATGGCTTTTTCCCCTCCTTCGGGGTTACCGAAAAGGTGGACAAGGTGGCAAGCCTGCTGGCCGCCGGAAGGGTTGCCATAATCTGCGACGGCTCCCCCTTTATCATAACCGCACCCTATGTGTTTATGGAATCCCTCCAATCCTCGGAAGACTATCTCCGCTCCCCCTATTACGCCACCTTTTCAAGGCTTTTGCGCCTTGCGTCGCTGCTGGTAGCTTTGTATTTGCCTGCTTTATTTTATATATTCGCCGAGGAACGGCCCCAATATCTCCCCGAACAGCTTAAGAATATTATAACCGAACAGCGGGCCGACATACCGTTTACGCTGTTTATCGAACTTCTCCTCATGCTTTTGGTGTTCGAAATGCTCCGTGAGGTGGGTATCCGTATGCCCCGGCCGGTGGGAAATGCGGTGGGGCTTGTGGGTTCGATAATAATCGGCGACGCCGCCACCGAGGCGGGGGTGGCCTCCACCAGTGTAATTTTAGTCATTTCAATATCGGCGGTGGCCAACTTTATAGTCCCCGCCTATATGAACAGCACCTCCATTTTACGGCTGGTGTTTTTGACCTCGGTGTGGATAGCGGAAATTCCCGGCCTTGTCTTTGCCTCAGGCGTGACATTATGCGCCCTGTGTGCCAAGGAAAACCTTAATGTTCCCTATATGTCCCCGGTCACCCCTTATAAAAAAGAGGGAATGCTTGACTTTCTCATTTCAATACCCCAAAAGACACTGGGAAGGAAGGAACAAATGTGATATCCTTTTACCTTATTTTCACCGCCTCCCTTTTCGCCTTTGCCTTTACCGGAAAATATGCCGTGGTTTCTTTTATCCTTTATGCCGTCTTTGCCGCTGTAGCGTCGGTGTTTAAAAAGCTGTCGGTAAAGCCGCTGGGATATGTATGGATAATAGTTTTTGCCTATTTTTCCTGGTTTATATATGACCTGCTTGGCCTTAAAGCTGCCATATTTTCGGTGCTTTGCGTTGTTGCCGCAGGATTTTTCGGCAAAGAAGGCGTAAAGCGAAACGGGGACATTATGTTTGCCATAGGAATTTTTCTTGTTATAATTTCAATATTTTACAAAGGGGACAGGAATATCGCCGCAAAGGAATATTTTTTGCCCCTGTCCGCTCTTTCGGGCATATCCTGTGTTAACATTTCGGGCAAAAAATCCGCCGCCGTGCTTGTGTCCACCTTTATCGGAGGTCTGGTTGGAGGTGCGGTGTATTATGGCGGCGGAGTGTTTGACGAAGTATATCTTTATGCGGTTTTGTTTACGGTGGGGGCAACCCATGCCGCCTTCGTAATATCCGCCTTTAAAAACGCATAGAATATTCGGGGTGGTATTATGGAAACGGCTATCAAAAGCGAAAAAACTTTAAGAAAAGAATATAAAGACGAAAAGGGAAGACCGGTTATGTTGGTTAACATAACTCTTCCCATGCTTACCGGCAACGAGGCTTTCCGCCGCAACAGCGAAAAGCTGTATAACGGCATATTCGACGGCTTTTTATCCTACTGCGAAAAGCGGTTATATAAAAAAGCATTAAAGGAATCGGCAGGCGAAGACTTCAATCCCAGGGGCGGGGTGATGAAATACACCGTGTCCTTTGAAAACGACTTTTTCTTTTCGGCTTTTGTGGACGCATCTATCTTTGACGGAAAAGTCCGCAGCAAAGTGGCCAGGCTTTCCCAGGTGTGGTCTAAAAACGAGGGAAGGCTGTTAAATTTCAATGACTTTTTCAACCGGGCCGACCGGGATAGGCTTATATCACTGTTTACTGCCGAGGTCGGGCGGAAAAAAACCATGGGATTGGCCGACTACAAAAAGGGGGTTGAAAATCTTATAGAAACCCATGCCGACTTTTCAAGGTTTTATCTTGTCCCCAACGGATATGCCTTTTACTATGCCCCCGGCGAGCTTTCCGATTCCCGCCTTCCCGAGGTGTTTATAACCACCTACAAGGCCGAAAAATTTACAACCAAATAGGTTAATTCTATTTACTTTTTTAATATATCATGTTATAATTACGTCAAACCTTCTATTAATTAATGAAAGGATGTAACCTGAATGAAACAGCTAAGGCTTGTCATACTCGGGCAGGGAAGAAGCGGCAGAGACATTCACGGCCTTCACCTTAAAAAAGATACCGAGCGTTTTAAGGTGGTGGGTGTGGTAGAGCCCATTCCCGAACGCCGTGAAAGGGCGAAAGCCGAGTTTGACTGCGAGGTTTTTTCCTCCCATAAAGAAATTTTAAACCGCAAGGATATTGACCTTGTGGTAAACGCCACTCCCAGCAACCTCCATTTCGAAATAACCAAAGAGCTGTTCGAACACGGCTTTAACGTGCTTACCGAAAAGCCCTTTGTCCCCACGGTGGAGCAGTTTGACATTTTAAAAGCAACCGCCGAGAAAAACAACTGCAAAATGCTTATCTTCCAGCAGTCAAGGTTCGCCGCCTATTTCCTTAAGGTTAAGGAAATTTTGGCGTCCGGTGTGCTGGGTAGAATAGCACAGATAAATATTCAGTTCAACGGCTTTGCAAGACGCTGGGACTGGCAGTGCCTGCTCGAAAACAATGGCGGCGCCCTTGCCAACACCGGTCCCCATCCCCTTGACCAGGCGTTAAACCTTATGGATATGTACGACGGCATGCCCGATGTATTTTGCAAAATGGATAAGCTAAACGTTTTCGGCAACGCCGAGGACTATTGCAAGCTTATACTCACCGCCCCCGGCAAGCCCCTGATTGACCTTGAAATTTCCTCCGCCGATGCCTATCCGCTGTTTACATATAAAATCCACGGCTCCAACGGCGGCTTAAAGGGGAATATGTCCCATATCGACTGGAAATATTTTAAGCCGGAAGAAGCCCCCAAGCAGGAAAACGTCCCCGGCACCCTTTACACCACTGCTGAGAAATATCCCGCATACTGTTCCGAAACCCTTAAATGGTATGAGGAAAGCTGGGACGGGGATCCCCAGGCCCCCTTCATCGAAGCTGTTAAGATTTATTATAACCAGATTTATCGGCTGTTTACCGAAGGAACCCCCCACGACGTCCGCCCCGAGCATGTCCGTCAGCAGATTGCCGTAACCCGGGAGGCTCACCGGCAAAACCCCGACTTTAACTATATATTCTGAAAATAAGGGGTAAAGGTCCGGCCTGCCGGACTTTTACTGTGTATGGAAAAAATTGATTTAAATAATATAAAAAATATGAAGTGGATTAATTCCAAAACCATAAAAAGCTATCTTCTTATAACCTTTGGCACCATCCTTGCGGCGGCGGGAATATACTTTTTCAAGTTTCCCAACAACTTCACCACCGGGGGTATATCGGGACTTTCCCTAATATTGGGGAGCGTTGTGCCGGATATATCCTCCGGAACCTTTGTGCTTATAACCGACGTTATCCTGCTTATTGCCGGCTTTGCCTTTGTAGGCGGGTCCTTCGGATTTAAAACGGTATATTCAAGCCTTCTCTTTTCCTTCGCAATCGTTGTTTTCGAAAAGCTGTTCCCCATGACGGCGCCGTTAACCGACCAGCCCTTTATGGAGCTTATTTATGCGGTGCTTTTGGTTGCCCTCGGTTCCTCAATTGTGTTCAACACCGGAGCATCCATGGGCGGCACCGACATAACCGCCATGATTTTAAAGAAATACACCGAAATTGACATAGGCAAGGCGCTGCTTATCTGTGACGGAGTAATCGCATCCATGTCCTTTCTGGTGTTCGATATTAAAACAGGCATGTTTTCCCTTATGGGGCTTCTGGTTAAAACAACCGCCATCGATATGTTTATCGAAAACTTCACACTGTGCAAATTTTTTGTCATCGTTACCACGAAAAGTGACGAAATATGCGAATATATAATGAAAATTATGAATCACGGTGCCACCGTGACCGATGCCAAGGGGGCCTTTACCAACACCGGTAAAAAGCTGGTGCTGGTGGCCTGCCGCCGGGGTGAGGCGCTGCCTTTGAAAAAGAAGGTAAAGCAGATAGATCCCGACGCCTTTACCTTCATAACCAACACCAGCGAAATTATAGGCAAAGGCTTCAGAACATAAATATATTAAAGATTGGAGGAAATTGTTATGAAACTGACAGCAAGGCTTTTATGCATTTTACTGTGCGGACTGCTTGTTCTTTCCGCCTGTACCAAAGACAACTCTAAAAACACAACCGAGGATGAAAGTTTAGCATCTATGGAAAACTCAAACATAACAAGCGAAGTATCCGAAATAATTGATGTATCAAACGAAACTTCAAATGAGGAAATGGAATTTGTCCCCGTTATAAGGTTTGCCGTTGCCTCCGACACCCATGTCAGCTCGGCAGGTTCTACCGAGGCTTTAAGGCTTAAAAAGCTGTTTGAATCGGCCTATGCCTATTCTCAATCCGATCCCTACTACAAAACCCTTGACGCCTTTGTTATTGTGGGGGACATGACAAACAACGGCAACGCCAACGAATATGCCGCCCTTAAACAGGTAATCGAGGCCAACATTAAGGACGAAACCACCCTTATTACGGTTATGGGCAACCATGAGTTTTACGGCGGCGGAAAAACCGTATATAAGGAATACATGGACCAAAACCTTGACAAGGACGTTAATATAAAGGGTTTTCACTTTATATGTATTTCCCCTACCGACGGGGAAAACTATTCATCCTCAAAATCTTTTCTTGAAAACGCCCTTCAAAGTGCCGCCGCAGAGGACGGCGACAAGCCCATATTCACCTTCCAGCACCATCATTTAAAAGACACCGTTTATGTATCGGCGGAATGGTATACATCCTCATCGGATATGCTAAAATCCATATATAAAAAATATCCCCAGGTGGTCAACTTTTCGGGCCATTCCCACGGGCCGGTTAACAACCCCACCTCCATCTGGCAGGGAGACTTCACCTGCCTTGGCACCGGCACATTGTCCTACTTTGAAATGACCACTGGCATGACCTACGGCACCATACCCCCCGATGCTTCCAACGCTGCCCAGTATTACATAATCGAGGTGGATGAAAACAACCTGGTAAGAATAATGCCCTACAACCTTCTTACCGGCGACTTTTTCAAAACCCCATCCAACACCGACGATGATGATAACTACCTTGTTTACTACATAGACATCCCCTCAGGGGAGAGAAACTACCGCATATCCGACCGGCTCAAAGCCGCTGACATCCCCGCATTTGATGGTGACGCAGAAATTTCAGTTTCGCAGATAACCGAAAACACTGCGTTTATATCCTTCCCCCAGGCAAAAGACAATGACTGCGTTTACAGCTACGAGATTGTCTGCGCCTCTGAAAAAGGGAACATCACCTTTAAATATTTTTCCGAATATTATTTCGAACCCATGCCCCAAACCCTTTCCTTCAGGCTGTCGGGCTTTAAGCCCAAAACCGAATATACGGTAAGTATTTATCCGGTCGACTGCTACGGCAAAAAGGGTTCTGCAATAACTGCATCTTTCACCACTCTTGAGGGTGAGGATATTATCTATAACTCCAAAAACCCCGTAACCTTTACAGGCACCTTCACCGACTTTGACTCCCTTGATGAAATTAAGTTTTCAACCTCAACATTTGCCTACGGCGGAAAAATTAACGGGGACATTTTCGTGGGTGACTGGGCATCGGGATCCCTAAACTCCAACTCAAAAGCTGCCCTTGAAAAGGGTAAAGGATACAACGGCTCGGCGGCTTTGGCGGTATGGTCAACCGACAGCCAGAATCAGGGCCTTTATATCTTCGCCACCGACGACAACAAAAACACCACCCTGTTCCCCGACGTGGTTTATTTAAGGGTGTGGGTTGACTTTACCGGCATAGATTTCCGCAAGGCCAACTTCGGTCTGGTGTCACCCTACGGCGGACTGTTCACCACCGACGAAACCGACGGCAGAAGCGATTTATCCTTCTGGTATATGGCCGAAGAGTCGGATAAATGGGTGGAATACACGCACGGCAGCGACGGCTGCTTCGGCGACGCCCAGGGCTCGTCGGTAAGAAACTTCAAGGGCTGGCTTGCGTTCCCGGTTAAAGACTTCACCTATCGTTCCGGCACCGGCACTGTCAGTGAGGGAAGCGGTGTTTCCTACCATTACAACCAGATCGCCGGCATATATATGTTCTGGGATTATTCCGACAACGGCTCTTATACCGGCAACAAGTTCTACCTTGACGAAATTCATCTTACAGGCGATTACACCGTGTTTGAAAATTATAATAATAACTGATACTATGCATGTTAAGGATCATACATTTAAATTAAAAAAGATTTTTGCATTTCTTGCTTTGCTGTTGGTTGTCACCGTCGCTGTTTCCTGCGGCGGCAAAGCGGGGGAGGGGAATACCTCCTCCGGCGGTATAAGCTCTGCCGCCGGCGAATCATCACAAACTCAAAGCATTACTTCGCCGGAAAGCTTATCATCCGAGCAAACCTTGTCAGACCAAACTTCGGCGGAAAATTTATCCGAGGTATCCTACGAATCGAGTGATCAAAGCGAAATAAGCGAGATTAGCGATGAGAGTGAAATCAGCGAGCCAAGCGAGGAATACAGCGAGAATAGCGAATTTAGCGAATCGAGCGAGGTTAACGAATCAAGCGAAGTCAGTGAAATAACCCCCTGTGACCACCCCAACGGATATACCAAAGTGGTTAAAAAATATACATACTACGAGGACGGCACAGATCGTTTCACCTGCCCTGACTGCGGTTTTGTCAAGGACACCAAAACAACCAAGGTAATAAAGCGGGGAAAAACCACCTACACCTATGAGGAAACCGAATCAGCCCTTAAGGAGTTTACATCCCGTTACGGCTTAAAGGTTGAGATTGTGGGCAAAAGCGTGGAGGGACGAAACATCTATGCCTGTATCTTGGGTGACCATGACTCCAACCATCACGTCCTTGTGGGGGCGGCAATGCACGGCAAGGAGTATATGAACACAACCCTTATGCTTGACCTTATCGAGTATTACACCATAGGTGAAGGGGAAACCTACCTCGGCACCTTGCTGTCCGACTATGTTGATGGGGTATGCTTTCACATAATTCCCATGATAAATCCCGACGGAGTAACCATATCTCAAAAGGCGTCGGCTACGGCGGAGGTTGCCAAATTCCTTCTTGACCGGGGCATTTTAAACGATAATCTGTCAAAGTATTTCCGTGTCTGGAAATCCAACGCCAACGGTGTTGACCTAAACCGCAATTTCCCCGCCGGCTGGGAGGAATATGACGATACGGTATGGGTTCCCAACTACTGGCTGTATAAAGGCCCTTCACCGGCATCCGAGCCGGAGACAAAGGCAATTATGGAATACACCCTTAAATACGACTTTGATGTGGTGGTTTCCTACCACTCCTACGGGGAGGTAATATACTGGAAATACGGCAACGATTCGAAATTGATAAATAAATGCAAATCCCTTGCCCAAGCGGTGTCCAACGCCACCGGATATTCTCCCGTCAGCCCCGCAAACGAGGTGCAGGCAGGATATAAAGACTGGGCAATATCGGTGGGTATTCCTGCCCTGACTGTTGAAACGGGCAGCGTTGACACCCCCCTTCCCGACAGCCAGTACCCCAAAATCTGGAGAGAAAACTGGAAAGTCTTTGCGGTTATCGCAAAATGGGTTAAGATGAATACATAAGTGAAATAAGTATAATTAAACTCCGCAAGGGCATACCCTGCGGAGTTTTGCTATTAGATGGTGATGTTTATTTATCTCAGGCTGAAATAGGGGAGTAATGCAAAAAGCCTTCCCCTTGAGGGGAAGGTGGCAGCCGAAGGCTGACGGATGAGGGGGTTGGCTCACTATGTGAAATAACAATTAACTCACAATACGTTTATACTGCCCCTGTTTCAACACATAAATACACATAAAGTTTAACATTATTTCAAATACTGTTTTTATCGAATTCATCTTTCAATCAAATAATGTGTTTTATATCTGTAATATCCCCTTTTACCCTTGCGCCCCCGGAGGGGGAGCCGGTGTATTAGCCCGGGGTGAAGCCCCGGGTAAAGGATGCACCCCCAACAACGCGCCCCGGAGGGGAGCGGGTGTTTACGCCCAGGAATGAAGAGAGAAAAGATTAGACAAAAGAGAGATGAATAAGTCAGCAGCATATTGATGTAGTGGCAGGGAGGTGGGAATGCAGTAAAGCCTTCCGACCTTCGGGTAAGGGTGACCACGTCAGCGGTGGATGAGGGGTTAACACTGTCACTTTGAACAAGTAGGAGAGAATAAATCCGCCGGGGGAAGCCGGCGGATTAATTCACATTTATTTCTGATTAATAATAACCTCGCCGAGGATATGCAGCCGTATAGCAATATAGTCAACCAGCGTTATGCCGCCTTTGCCGTCCACATTTGCAGCCACAAGATTAATACCGGCAAGGGGAGAGGAGTCGAGGACGTGCAATCTGATTGCCACATAGTCGCTGACGCTTATTGTCCCGTCACCGTTGACGTCCCCCATAATAACCACCGTTGCGGTGTCAAGGAGGTTATTTTTATTATCAAACAGCTTTATAACATAGCCGGTGGCAAGGTTCTTGCCGGTGGCGACGGTGGTGCCGTCGGCCTCGTAAACCGTTATATTCAGGTTGCCCTCGTAATAACCGCTAATTTTTGTCCCCACCGTAAAGCCGGAAACAATGCCCTGATTAAACACAAGAGAACTAGATAAGGCTTCCTTTAAAGTAGCCACAACCGTTCCTTCCAGCTTGGGGATGACTGTATAAAAGGTTCCGTAGGTTTGGTGCACCCACTTGGCCTGCCCGTCGGATGTAGTGGTAGGTGGTGTTACCACCGAATAGGCGTAGCCGTTTTGGGTGGTAAGGGAGGGGATGGATTCCTCTACCGTGTCTCCGCACACCGAGCAGGTTTTTTTCCTTGTCCCCGCTGCCGTCTGGGTGGGCTGCTTTGAAACAATCCATCCGCCGTAGGTATGGCCGAAGGCACATTTGGGGGAATCGGTGATGGTGTAAACCTTTCCCGTTTCGTTAGGGGATTTGGAAACCTCATACTTGATGTTAACATTGGACGAACCGGCACTTACCTGAATGCCGTATATATAGCCTTCCGAGGTTGAGGAAAGCTGATAAACCGTCTGGCTTTCCCTTTTTTCGGTGTCATACCGCATAACCGCATTTGGGGTGTTGTAATACAGATATTTGCCATGTGCAGCCCAAGCCCCGAGTAGCAGCCCTGATATGCCATGGAGGAGTTTCGAAACCACGCCATCTGTCGGGTATGGTCAACACAACCGCTTTCGGTATGTTCCGGTCCGCTTGATTAACTTCACCCTCTGGATAGCCTGGCTCGTAATGTAATAGCTATTCTCCAGCATTTGCAAACAGAATGGGGGTGACTAACGTCCGACCAGTAGTAGTTGTCATAGGTTGTGTCATTGCATATAAATTCATCTTTCCAGTTGTAATGGGGATAAAGATTATCTCCTGGGGCGGTTGACCATGCATTATCACTTTGCATGAAATAATAATGATAAACTCTTCCTGTTGTTTGAGAATTGCCCCAAGTAGTATCTACATGATACCATTTACCGTCTAACTTAACTAAACTCCACACATGCTTCATATCTGTACTTAATGAATATGAAACTTCAATACCTAATTTTTTCAAAATAAGAGTATAAAGACCGGTAAAGGCCTCGCACACCCCTACTCTTTCAATAAGCATTGAGTAAATATCGGCATTTTTTAAAGAATCGTCGTAGTTAAAGTTTATTGCCAGATAATCGTGGATCGCTAAAACTTGTTCCAGCTTCGAAAGGTTTTGTAAATTTGGAATTGAAGTAATAATGGTGTTGATCTGATTTTTTACATAATTTTTTGCTGCAGGAATATTTTGCTTGCTCATTTTGTAATTAATTGTTATTTCATTAACATAGTATGTATTACCCCCATCGGAGGATAGAGCACTATATGCCATTTCGTAGTTTATATAAAAAAAGTCAGGTCTTGTGAATCTTAACTTTTCAAGCAAGGAAGACAGCTCAGGAGAAGATCCCGAATCACCAGTTTTTAAAAAGGAATTTTATAGGATAAAACGTTTACACGGTCATTTAGGTTTTCCACCGCCTGCTCTATGGCCTGATAGGCATCCCCTGCCGCCGTGGCAGAGGGGGTAGCAGGGGTAAAAACAACACAGCCGAGTATAAACACCAGCACAAGGGCCAGGGACAAACCCCTTTTCATATTTATTACTCCCTTCTTATTATCAATTCCCCGGAAAGCCAAAGACCTTCCGGGGTTTTTTAGTTCCTGTATTTATTCTAATTTTTCCCTTATGGCTGCAGCCATATCGGTTTCTTCCCATTTCACGTTCAGGTTTTCCCGCCCGAAATGACCGTAGGATGCAAGGGAGGAGTATATGGGCTTTCTTAAGTCCAGCTTTTCTATAATAGCCGCAGGACGGAAGTCGAAAAGCTCGGTTACCACCTGGGCAAGCTTTTCGTCGTCGTATTTGCCGGTGCCGAAGGTGTTAACCCTTACCGACAAGGGACGGGCAACGCCTATGGCGTAGGCTATCTGAATTTCACACTTCTTTGCAACCTTTGCGGCAACCACGTTCTTTGCCACGTATCTTGCCATATAGGCTGCCGAGCGGTCAACCTTGGTGGGGTCCTTGCCCGAGAAAGCGCCGCCGCCGTGGCAGGCATAGCCGCCGTAGGTGTCAACGATAATCTTACGGCCGGTAAGCCCCGAATCCCCGTTAGGCCCGCCTATTACAAAGCGTCCGGTGGGGTTGACGTAGATCTTGGTATTATCGTCGAAAAGCTTTTGGGGAAGCACCGGTTTGATAACGTGTTCTATAACGTCCTCGCGTATAGTGTCAAGGCTGACATCAGCGGAATGCTGGGTGGAAACCACCACCGCATCCACCCTTACGGGAACTCCGTCATGGTATTCCACCGTTACCTGGGTTTTTCCGTCGGGACGGAGGTAGGGAATAATCCCTTCTTTTCTTACAAGGGAAAGCCTTTCGGCAAGGCGGTGGGAAAGAAATATGGGAAGCGGCATAAGGGATTCGGTTTCGTCGCAGGCAAAGCCGAACACCATGCCCTGGTCGCCGGCGCCTATGTCGTATTTGTCGGTGATGACGCCTTCCTTTGCTTCAAGGGCCTTATTAACGCCTAAGGCAATGTCGGGGGACTGTTCGTTTATTGACGTAATTATACCGCAGGTGTTGGCGTCGAATCCCTTTTCGGAGGAATCGTAGCCGATTTTATTAATTGTTGCCCGGACAATGGAGGGGATGTCCACATAGGACGAAGTGGTTATTTCCCCCATAACCAGCACAAGGCCGGTGGTTACGGCGGTTTCACAGGCCACCCTTGCCATAGGGTCGTTGGCTATAATTGCGTCAAGGATTGCGTCGGAAATCTGGTCGCAAATTTTATCGGGGTGTCCTTCGGTTACCGATTCGGATGTAAAATAGCTTTTAATGAATTCGCTTTTGGCTGACATGGATGAGTAATGTCCTTTCTTTGCTGTTTTTTCCTCAATAGTATTGGTGGTTATCCCTAATATAAAACAAAAATCGTCTGTGAACACAGACGATATGTTAGCGCCTATGTTCTCATCTTCGAAGGATTTTATCCTTCGCTGAATTGACACCTTACGCCGCAGGCGGCGCAGGTTGTCGGGCTTCACAGGGCAGTTCCCTCCGCCACTCTTGATAAGAATTTTCAATATACTATATCACGCTATTTTTGTTATGTCAATAATTTTATTGTTAATATAATTAAAAATCCGCCTAAAAACGGCGGATTTTATCGGTTTTTTTCTTTACATTATTTCGGCCGCCCTGCATTCGGCGTCATATGCCGTTTGTAATAGTTCTACTGCTTTTTTACGGCTATCAGCGTCGGACATACCGGAAGTCTTTTTAAGTTCAAAGGCTTGTATCCAGCTTTCGTAAACCGTTTTATACAGTCCGGCAAGTGTTGCTTCATTGTATTTTTCAAAGAATTTCCAGGCATACCATTTTAACGGCGCAAAGGTGCCGAGGGCGTATTCCATACCCCAGCCGGCGGCAAGGGATGGATCGTCACTTTTAAGAATGTCAATCAGCCGTTTGTATGCCATAAGGCCGGATGCGTTATCGCACCATTCCCCGCCGCTTAAATGCGTCTTTGCCAGCGCTTTGGTGTCTTTTACAATATCCTCTTTGGATTTATCTGTTTTTCCGGTTATTGCAATTACGTTAAGCATTGGCATTTCCCGGTTGCCAAGTTTTTCGTATTCCAACTCTCCTGTTTCACCGGTAATAGAAAGGTATGTAAAATGCTTTGTTTCGTCGTCATAGCCGGTTATCAGGCCCCATTCAAGCACACCCATTTCCCAGGACACCACCGGAATACCTTTGTCAATGCTTTCTTTGATTTTGGGTAAAATATCAAGCCTTGCCTGGTTAAGTACGTTTTCGGGCTGCCAGCAGCAGTTGGCGTATGCCACCTCAAGACCGCCGTTTAATATCCATGCAGGCTGGCGGCCGAATTCCCATATACTCGTTTCGCTGGGGCAAAGGTCGGCGGCGATCCACATACGGAAAGCAAAACCGCTGGACGCAACAATATCCTCCGCATATTCGCTGTAGGGGGAATTTTTAACCGCGCAGGAAAGGGATTTGGCAAAGGAAAAAAGATAGCCGGTGGAATCAAAAACGCCGTTCCATGTAATATCAAGCCTTTTCATAGTATTTTCCTTTCTGTTTATATCTTTTCAATGGGTATGTAAATGTCCTCGGAGTATGTGCGGCTTTGCTCCACATAGCATTCAAACTGCGGTCCGCCGGTATAACGGTATCCGCTTTGGGGCAGCCATGTGGATAAAATATAACGCCAGGTTTTGTGTATGGTGTTTATAAAGTCGCAGTGAGTCGACGGGGGAGTGGGGAACAGGGCGTAAAGCCCTCCTTTGACCGCAAGACGGCAGGTGCCGGTTAGGTCCCCTTTTGCCTTCTCGGTTTGTATGCCTATATAATAATTGTTCCGCTTTTCCTCGTCATTCCACAAAACCACGCCGTAGTCCCTAACAATTTCCCCGCCAGATAAAACTTGCGACAGCTTTTTGGCATTGTATTTGTTCCAAAAGTTTGGAATATAGTCCTCGTCGCTTTTATAAACCGTAAGGTTAAGGTCGTCTATGGTTACAATTTCGTATGCTACATAGAATTCGGTATTTTCAAAGGTTATTTTATTATACAGCTTAAGGCTGTTTTCGGCGGCCCTGTATTCGGTGGGGAGTATATGATGTTCGGCCTTGAAGGCCCGTATAAAGTTTTCCTTTGAATTAAAGCCGTATTTAAAGGCATGGTCTGATATATGGTTATTTCCCCTTACCATTTCCTTTGCGATTTCCGAAAGTCGCCGTTTTCTTATATAGTCCGCCGGAGTAAGTCCGGTTAAATATTTGAACAGCCTTAAAAAGTGGTATTTGGAATATCCGCAAACGGCTGCGCAGACCGTAAGGTCAATATCCTGCGTTAGATTTTCTTCAACATAATCGATAGCCTTTTGAATATGAACCATGTATTCCATATCTTTAACCCATTATATCCTTAATCCACAAGCAACGATTGATAAAAATTGCTGTTTTATCCAGTATAACACAGTAATTTTCAGCAAACAAGTGTTTACACACGCTGGCTAAATAAAAAATCCCGCACAAGCGGGATTTAATATTATATATGTAACCTTTGTTTTAATACTCATTGGCTTTATCGCTTTTGCTTATATGCTCTACAACTGATGCATAGCAAATCTCACCGTTGCTTTGATCGTCCACCGGCAGAGCAAAGTGGTTTATATCAACCACCCCGTGATAGGTGCCGGGGGTGTTATTAACCAAAAACAAATATCTGTCCCCCGTTTCAAGGCTTACATTGTCCTTCATAACAGGTATTCCGATTCTTTCATTAAATATGCCGGTGTTTTTTAAAATTTTCCACTGTTCGGCTTCCATGTATCCCTGTTTTCCGCCGATAACACCTATATACACTTTTTCTTTGCATTCTCCCTTGTATTGCTTTTCAACCTCCACCTCATACACGGTATATAGCCACAGGGAGGATTTTTCACCCGAATTACTCGTGGGTTTCCCCGTCCGTATGTCCACAATGTCAAAGAATACCCGTATAACCTTCCCTTCAAAAATATCCGTGACAGCGGAGGTAATTTCCTCCACGGTTTTATAACAGGGCCAGCTTATAAAGAAAGGGGTAAACTTAATGTTATCATTCAAATCGCCGTCCCCCGACTCATCGACGCTGCCTTCGTTTGATTTGGCATCACTTTCAACCATGGAAATATAACTGCCGTCATCTCCGCCTATTAAACGGCATCCCGGCAAAGCCGCAATCAATGCGGTAACTAATATTAAGGAAACAAACATATAAAGACATCTCATAACACCACCCCTGCCAAAGCCGACAATATATGTATGATTTAACCTTGTAAAAAATGCCGCAAATGCATATAAATGCCTTCAATATATAAACACTTTACAAGACCTTTTCGTTGTGTCTATATGCCAATGTTTACAAAATGTTAACAAATAAAATCAGGCGGGGTGTCCCGTAAGTGTTTAATCGCATAAAATGTATTAACCGGTATGCAATATCCTTTCTTTCTACAAAATTTTCACATATTTTGCATGGCGGCATAATCTGTTACAAGGAAGCCAATTTTTCCGCACACATTACTTAGGAGGAATAAATATATGATCGACAAAACCCCTCCCCGCTCTTTCTGCGGGAAACCCTCCGACCCTCTTTGCTGCATCAGCGTGAACAAAATATTCGACTCCGCGAAAGATAAAGATTGTCTTGAGGACATCAAGGTTCATTTTTGTGACTGCTTTCAGGAGATAATCGACCGCTCCACCGCTATCCGCTGCAAGAATGTCGAGGTTATTAATACCCATATAAGTCTGGAACCCGTACCCTTCAACAGGGGCTTTTATCAGGTAATCATCCGCTTCTTCTTCTGCGTTACCCTTGAATGCTGCCTGTGCATGGGCAAGACCGAAATAGTTAAAGGCCTTGCGGTTCACGACAAGAAGATTATTCTTTTCGGTTCGGAGAAAAATGTTTCTGTGTTCACCTCCGATCCCAAGAATAATACCTTCTGCCCCACTCCCAAGGACTTAAAGTGCAAGACCGAACCCACTCTCCCCACCGTAACGGTAGAGGTGGCCGATCCCATTTGTCTGGATGTAAAGGTAAAAGAAAGATGCCATCCCTTCGGCAACTGCTGCATATCCGTAGATGCAATACCCGACGACATAAGGGAATACTTCGAAGGCAACTTTACCGACGATATCGGATCCAAAAAGGTTTTCGTTACCATCGGTATGTTCACCATCATCCGCATGGAGCGGGTTGTCCAGCTCATACTCCCCGCTTGCAACTACTGTGTTCCCGATAAGGAATCCACCCCCCACGGCTGCACCGACCCCTGCTCGGTATTCGGCAAAATACCCTTCCCGGTTGGCGAATTCTTCCCCTTTGCCGACGATCATCACAAGGACGACAACAAGGGCGGCTGCTGCTTAGGGAAATAATCCTTGAAAAGTATATAAAAAAGCACAGCCGGTTACGCTGGCTGTGTTTTTTATGCCTTAATAGGCTATATATTTTTCAATATAATCCTTAACGTCCTCAATCTTTATGCGCACCTGCTCCATGGTGTCCCTGTCCCTAATGGTAACGCAGCCGTCGGTCTGGGAATCAAAGTCGTAGGTTATGCACAACGGGGTGCCTATTTCATCCTGACGGCGGTAGCGTTTGCCTATTGAACCTGCTTCGTCGTAATCAACCATGAAATACTTTGAAAGCTGGGTGTAAAGCTCCCATGCAGGTTCGGAAAGCTTCTTTGACAAGGGGAACACCGCTGCCTTAAAGGGGGCAAGGGTGGGATGGATGCGAAGCACGGTGCGTATATCCTCGTTGCCGTCGGTGCCTATGTTTTCCTCGTCGTAGGCGTCGATAAGCAGGGCAAGCATTACCCGGTCAACACCCAGGGAGGGTTCTATAACATAGGGAACATAGCGGCTGTTGTCGTCGGGATCAAAGTAGGAAAGGTCCTCGCCCGAGTGGGTAATATGGGCGTTAAGGTCGTAATCGGTCCGGTCGGCTATACCCCAAAGTTCACCCCATCCGAAGGGGAAGAGGAACTCAAAGTCGGTGGTAGCCTTGGAATAGAAGGCAAGCTCTGCCGGGTCGTGGTCCCTGAGACGCAGGTTTTCTTCCTTCATGCCCAGACCAAGCAGCCAGTTCTTGCAGAATTCCTTCCAGTATAAAAACCAATCAAGGTCGGTGCCGGGCTTGCAGAAGAATTCCAGCTCCATCTGCTCGAATTCCCTTGTCCGAAAGGTGAAGTTACCCGGGGTAATTTCGTTTCTGAAGGATTTGCCTATCTGGCAGACGCCAAAAGGAACTTTCTTTCTGGTGGTGCGCTGAATGTTTTTAAAGTTAACGAAAATGCCCTGAGCCGTTTCGGGGCGGAGATATACCTCGTTCTGGGATTCTTCGGTAACCCCCTGGAAGGTTTTGAACATCATGTTAAACTTGCGTATGGGGGTAAAATCGCTTTTGCCGCAGCCGGGGCAGGAAACCTGATTTTGGGTAATGTATTCCGAAAGCTGTTCGTTGGACATACCTTCGATATGGACGGAAATATTTCTTTCATTCGCCCAGTTTTCAATAAGCTGGTCGGCCCGGTGGCGCATCTTGCAGGACTTGCAGTCTATAAGCGGGTCGTTAAAGCTTACCACATGGCCTGATGCCACCCAGGTTTCCCGGTTCATAAGAATGGCCGAGTCAAGGCCGGTGTTGTAGGGGGATTCCTGAACGAACTTCTTCCACCATGCCTTTTTAATGTTGTTTTTAATTTCAACCCCCAAGGGGCCGTAGTCCCAGGTGTTGGCCAGTCCGCCGTATATTTCGCTGCCGCTGAAGATTATTCCCCGGTTTTTGCAGTAGGCGACTATTTTGTCCATTGTTTTTTGGGTGTTTTCCATATCAGGTTTCCTTTCGGTTTTTTGTTGTTGCTTTGGTTTAGTTCTTCCTCATTTTCGACATCTGCCGCTGGGCCATAACCAGCTTGTAATAACGCTTGCCGTTGGCTATAAGCTGATCGTGGGTTCCCACTTCCTCAATCTCGCCCTTTTCAAGTACAACCAGCTTGGTTGCGTTACGCAGCGTTGAAAGCCTGTGGGCGATGGCTATTGTGGTTCTGCCGGAAATGAGCTTGTTTATTGCATCCTGTATCTGCTTTTCGGTTTTTGTGTCAAGGGAGGCGGTGGCCTCGTCAAGAATTAATATCTTGGGGTTTCTCAATATAGCTCTGGCTATGGCAATCCGCTGCTTTTCGCCGCCGGAAAGCGTCTGTCCCCGTTCACCCACTATGGTGTTATATCCGTCGGGAAGGCGCATTATAAACTGGTGGGCAGAGGCAAGCTTGGATGCCCGTATTACGTCCTCCGGTGTACAGCCGGGAAGGGCATAGGCTATATTGGAATATATCGTTCCCCTGAACAGGTAGGTTTCCTGCAGCACCACGCCGACTTGTGACCGCAGACAGTGCTGTTCGTATTTGCGTATATCCACACCGTCTATGCTAATCGAACCGTCGGTAACGTCGTACAGCCGCATTAAAAGGTTAATTAGGGTGGACTTGCCCACGCCGCTGCGGCCTACCAGACCTACCATTTCGCCCTTGTTTATGTCAAGGGTTATGTTTTTAAGAATGTCCTCATAGTTATTGTAGCCGAAGAACACACGGTCAAGCTTAATGTTGCCTTCCATAGTACGGCTTACCGCTTCGGTGTCGTCGGCAATTTCGGGCTGCTCGTCAAGCAGGTCAAAGATTTTAGCCAGCGACGTCATTGATCTGGCAAACTGTCTGGGCAGGAACGCCGCCTGACGGATAGGCCCGTATATAAGGGCTACATAGTTCATAAAAAGTATAAGCTGACCGGCGGTCATGGTGCCTTCGATAACCTTAAAGCCCACGAACAACAACACCGCATATTCGCCTATGCCGAGAAGGAAGAAGGCAAAGGGCATTATGGTGTTCCAGGTCCGCTCGTTCTTTTGGGAAATGTCGGCCACTTTTCTGGCCGCTTTGCTGAATCTGCCCGATTCATGCTTTTCGGTGCCGAACACCTTAACCACCCGTATTCCCGAAAATACGTCGTGAAGCAGGGAGTTTAACGAAGATTCGGCATGCCACTGACGGGTGTATATTGCATGCATGAAGTTGCGGCAGAAGTAGAAAATCATTATTACCACAGGAATGGGGAGGAGGACAAGCAGCGTCAGCTTCCAGTTAAGGATAAACATTATAACGCTTACACCTATAAAGGTAAGGCCTATCCGCAGAATGTCGGGGAGAACCGACATAAGGAAGTCCCGCACCACTTCGGTGTCCCGGGTAATTCTTGTAATAATTTCTCCGGCGGTGCGCTTGGATATACCGGAAAGAGTCATTTCCTGCACCTTACGGTAAACCGCTTCTCTAAGGTCAACCGTCATTTTGTTGCCCACTTTGACAAGAATAATCTGCCGTATGGCCGCAAGCAGCGTTACCGCAAGGGTTATGCCCGCCATGGCGGCGATGGTGAGGAAAAATCCCGTTGTTGTCCCGGGGGTTCCCTCCTGAACAAACAGATATTTGTCTATAAGGTCCCGGGTAATGCGGGGAGCGTAAATGTTAAGGGCGGTTACCGCAAAGAAAAGCACCATCGTAAAAATTATGGCGCCCATATAGGGCTTGGCAAAGGGCAGGGCCTTTGCAAACAGCTTTTTACGGTTGGCACAGTTGGGGCAAACCCTTGAGCCTGCCCGGTAGGGTGTCCCGCAGTGGGAACAGGCGGTCTGGTCTTCCTCGGTGGAAAGCTTTGTCGTAACCCTTCCGCTTTTAACGGCCTTAAGCCGCTTTACGGTGTTTTGAAGGGCAACGGCGTTTTTCATATCCGAACGGCAAAGTTCAAACCGTTTGCCGTCTGAGGTATATTCGATTGCAGCGCAGCCTATATACTGAATATACTCTATTTCCTCCATGACGTCAAGGGAAATTGACGAAACCTTTCCGTTTTCGGTAAGTATGTGAACAGTTTTCCCTTCAACGCCGCCGGCGCCTATTACATATTTGTTTTCCCGGGTAAGGTTGAAACGGAACACAAACAAAGGCTCGGTGTCAAAGGAGTTGTGTAGCTGCTCTATGGCTTTGTCATAAATGCTAATGGTTGTTTTTAATTTCGGAGTCATAATTTTCTCCCGCTTTTAACCTTTCGGGTTAAAAATGCTTTACCGTTACAGATAAAGCTCAATTTTCTTAAAGCTCTTCCGGTCAAGGTCCATTACGTCGGGAATTTCATAGCGGTTGCCGTCCACGTCGGTAAGCACCAGCCGGGTTTCTGATACCTTGGCTATGTTCCGGTAGGTGTCGTACATGGCAAATGACATTTCGCCGTGGTCGGTTTCGGTTTCCCAGTAGGAATATCCGAACCTTTCCTTAACCGAATTTATTTTTTTAATCTTAGGGGTAAAATACTTTCTTTTAAGCTCTTTTTCAATAATCTCCCGGCCGTTGCCGTCGAAATCGGATATATTTTTGATTATTCCGTATTCGTTCCCTTCCTTGTCGGTTACCGAAATAAAGGTGTCGGCCGAATCGTAGGGGAAAGCCCGGTGGAAGAATACCCTGCCTAAGTCCTGCCACACCGGTTCGTCGGACGCCGAGACATCAAGGTCGTCCTTCTTTACCGGGGGAATAAAGGCGTTTACGCAGGGGAAACCGTTTTCGGTTTCGTAAAACTTTGCGTTTTCGGGTGTAAGATACACCACTTTTACTATATCAAGAAAATCATTTTTTTCCATTTTTCAACCCTCCTTGCGGTTTGAAACGGGTATTATTCCTCAATGCCTATGGTCTTAAGGGCTTCTACCTGCATCTTATACAGCTCGTAGTATTTGCCCTTCTTTTTAAGCAGCTCTACCGCCGTACCCTCCTCGGGCATCTTGCCGTTTTCAAGCACAATCAGCTTGTCGGCGTCCCTAAGGGTGGAAAGTCTGTGGGCAATGATTATGGTGGTTCTGTCCCTGGTCAGGCTGTCAAGGGCGTTTTGAATCTGCCGCTCGGTTTGAGTGTCCATGGCGGCGGTGGCTTCGTCAAGGACAAGGATAGAGGGGTTCTTAAGAACGGCTCTTGCTATTGAAATCCGCTGCTTTTCGCCGCCTGAAAGGTCCTTGTAACCAAAGCCGATCATGGTTTCATAGGCGTCGGGATATTTTATTATAAACTGGTGGGCGGAGGCTATCTTTGCCGCCGCAATAACCTCCTCGTTGGTGGCGTCGGGGCGGGCGTAGCGGATGTTTTCCATTATGGTTCCCCTGAAAAGGTAGGTTTCCTGGGAAACTATGGCCACCGCTGACCGGAGGGTTTCAAAGGACAGGTCTTTAAGGTTAACCCCGTCAATGAATATTTCCCCCGAAACCGGGTCGTAAAGCCGGGTTAACAGGTTGGCAAGGGTGGATTTACCCGCCCCCGTCTGCCCCACTATTCCCAGCGTTGAGCCGGCAGGCACGTTGAAGGAAATATGGTCTATTACTATACGGTTTTCCTCGTAGGAAAAGGTTACGTCCCTAAACTCAACCTCGCCTTTTATGTTTTCAAGGGTAACGGGGTTTTCGGACTCTTTAATTTCCGGCGTGGTGTCGCTTATCTCAAACAGCCGCTGGAGGGCGTTTAAGCATTCCGACCACCAGTTTGAAACGTCGGCAAAGAAGTCAAGGGGGTCGTAAATCATACCCACATAGGCTATAAAGGTCATAAGCTGACCGTAGTCAAGCCGTCCGGTGTGCTTATACACCTGCCAGCCGCCCACCGCCCATACCACGTAAATGCCTATCCGCATTAAAAAGCCGAGCATACGGAAAACCTTGTTGGCGGTAACGCCCACCACCGTCTGGGCTTCGGCCTGGGCTTTGGCCCGGTCCTGGAACCGTTTGATTTCGGTTTCTTCCCGGGAGAAGGACTTAACCACCCTCATGCCGTTTAACACGTCGGAAATAAGGGAGTTAAAGGCCCGCCGCTTGGAATAGGATCTGGCGTGGAGCTTTGAAAACATTGAGAAGGTAAGCTTAAAGGCAATTATAAATATGGGAACGGTTATAAAGGTATACAGCGTTAATAACGGATCCATTGTCAGCATGACAATAAGGACGGCTATAAGCTGAAGTATGTTGGTTACAAGATAGGGAAATCCGTCGCAGAAGAACCAGTATATGGTGGTTGCGTCGGAGTTTATCTGTGTCATAAGACCGCCTGTCTGGCGGGAGGTGAAGAACCTGAGGGAAAGCCGGCCAACGGTGTCGAAAATTGTCTTTTTAAGGTCATAAACCACCTCAGCGGCAACCTTGGCGTTTATAATACCGTTAATAAGGGACACCACCATGGAAATAAGGCGGACGCCTATAATCATAAGGACAATCTGCCATATCTGGCCGTACATGCTTCCTTCCTTGTTCAAGACCTCATTGTAGAATATCTGGTTGGAAACATAGGGGGAAATTATCCCCAGCCCCGCCACAAGGGCAAAGGCAACAAAAATAAGTAAAATAAAGTATTTATACTTTAAAAACATTTTGGCAAGGCGTTTTATAAGCTTTGCCTTTTCCATGCACTTGGGACAGATTTTACGGTTTATATCGGGATACCGTCTGTGGCACTTGGGGCAGAAGTGGGATTCTTCGGTTTCCCCTTTCAGCTTTTCCTCGTCCACCTTGCCGTCTTTTTTAAGCTGGTTGGCGGCATCGCAGATGACATTTACGTCATGCTTGCAGGTGGAGGAAAACCTCATTACCTCAAGCACCCTGCCATCCTTTGTGCAGACGGCCCGTCCGCCGGATATAAAAAGCTCTACCGTAAAATCACTGCATTCCGATATGACAAACTCATTGTAATCGGTGCATTTGAAGTATTCGGTACGGTTATGGGACTTGGCTTTTCCCTCAAAGGTTATAAACCCTTCGGCTACTGCTATTTTTTCCTTTGTAAGGACGCCGAAAACGTTTTTATAAACCCCGTCTTTTCCCATGTCGCTTTCCATGGTGATTATACACTCGTCAAGGGGTATGCCCTTTTCACCGAAAAACGCCACTACCGACGGGGTAAATTTTTTAAGCTCAGTCATATTTCTAACACCCTCGGGACAATATGTCCCGGAAAAATTACCGTTATGTCTTTTACGGACAGAAAAACCATCCGTATACCTTATTTTTGCCACTCCACCCCCCACATAAACCCAAAAGCGGCAAAAACACATCATAATAATACTATATTACAATACAAATTTCAAGCGTAATACTATCGGTTTTACTCTACATTTAGTTGAGTTATTTGTATAATTTATACAGAATCAGTTAATAAAATGGTAATAGGGGGATAATAAAATTATGCAAATTGGAGGAACAACGGTTTGTTTTATAAAAATCGTTTGCAATAAGGAATACGGTGTTACCCCGATTTACAGCAGACATTTCTATTTTTCAAACATTTTCAATAGCTTCATTTTAAGCTTTTCACCCTTTCCGGTATAGGGGTGCTCCCGCAGGGAAAGGTTAAACCTTGTTTTTCCCGTCAGCACCGTTACGGGATGGGTGAACTCCCTAAATCCCCATTCCCCGTGATATGCCCCCATTCCCGAATGTCCCACACCGTTAAAGGGGACACCCTTTACCATCATGTGAATGCACACCTCGTTTATGCATCCCCCGCCGTACTGCAGGGTGGACATAACCTTTTTCGCCCACTTTTTATCCCTGGTAAACACATACATGGCAAGGGGATGCTCCCTTTCGGCAACAGCTGCCGTCAGGGAATATATTTCGCTGTCCTTAAAGGGGACTATGGGAAGAAGCGGGGAGAAAAGCTCCTGGTTTACAATATCCTCGTCAATGTTTACAGGGTATATGATGGTTGGGGAAAATTTGCGGTTTTGCCTGTTTCCGGTTCCGCCATAAATTATACGGTCTTTGTATTTATCGGCAAGATGCTGACATCTGTCGTAGGCAGCTTCACTTATAAGTTTGGGATATTCGTCGCTTTCCACGGCATTTCGACCAATCTGACGGATAAATTCGCTTTTTAGTGCCTCTATAAACCCGCCTGCAATCTCCTCGGCTACCGCCACCTGATTAATATTAATGCAAATCTGCCCTGCGTTGCAAAGCTTGATAAAGGCGATTTTACGGGCGGCGTCCTTTATATCGGCGTCTGACCGGACAATACACCAGTTGCCGTTTTCCGCCCCCAGCTCAAGGGCTACCGGAGTAAGCTTGTCCGCCGCCTTGGCAAGCACGTGTTTTCCCACCGCCGGGGAACCGGTGTAGAATATTTTATCAAACCTCTCGTCAAGGCACATATCCGCCATGTCATGCCCGCCGTCGATAACCGTAACATAATCATCGCCAAAGGTGTCCGAAATAAGCTTTTTTAGCGCTAAAGTTGATGCAGGCGACTTGGAGGACGCCTTGATAACCGCCGTATTCCCCCCGGCAATGCTTGCTGTTAAGACGCCAAGGGTAAGAAGAATAGGGAAGTTAAAGGGACTTATAATAAGGGTAACCCCGTAGGGCAGCTTGTAAACCCTTGTAAAAATGCTGGGAAAGCACATAAGTCCAGAAAAATGCCTTTCCGGCCTTGCCCATTTTTTAAGATGCCGTATTGTTTCGTTTATTTCCGCAATTACAGGGCCGATGTCGCACAAATAGGCCTCGACCTTGCTTCGCCCGAGATCCTTATACAGCGCATCTTCAAGCTCTTCTTCATATGCTAAAACCGCAGCCTTAAGCTTTTTTAGCTGCTCTATGCGCCATTTTACATCCAATGTTTTTCCGCTTTTAAAAAATACCCTTTGATTATTTATGATTTCCCTTATTTTTTCAGGCGTGTAAGTCATGTTTTCCATACCCCCTTTGGCCTTTTGAAAATAAATCCGGCAATTTTATTTGCCGGTGTGTTTATTCAAGATACATTTTGCGAAAAGACGAAATTTCGTCCTTTCCTATACCCATTCTTTCGTTAAAGTATTGCGTTATGCTGCCGTATTCGTTTTCAATATAGTCATACGCCGCTAAAAGGTATTCGGGGTATACCAGCGTTATGTCACGGACAACCCTTTTTATAAGCTCGTTGTCATTAACGCCCTCCATATTAACCGCTATCGAGTTCGGGTAAACACCGGTATAGCGGTTGGTGTCGGTGTAATCGGCTATAATATCGTGCCTGCTTGCCCCAAGCAGCTCCAGCACAAACATGGCGGCAATCCCCGTCCGGTCCTTGCCGGCGGTGCAATGCCATAGGGAACATCCCTCGTTTTCAATAAGATCCTTTAAAAACAGGGAATACTGTTTTACCGAGTGATCGTCCTTTACAAGGTTTACATACAGATTAGCCATGTAGTGTTTGCCGTAGTCGGGGTTTTCGGCAGCCATTTCAAATATCTTTTTCATGGTTTCTTTAACCGACCGGTCGTCCCAGGTTATCCCGGACGTCACCTCGTTTATTACCGGCAGATGAATGTATAAGGCATTTTTAATGTCGGGATTAGGTCTTTCGGCTTTTTCGCCGCTGGTGCGAAAATCGTAAACCTTCCGTAAACCCATTTCCTCAAGCAGTAAAAGGTCGTTTTCGCAGGCGGACGACAGCATTCCGCTTCGTAAAAGGCAGCGGCTTTTAATTAAACCGTATCTGGTTTTTATCCCACCTAAATCTCTGGTGTTATTAAGGCTGATAAACTTTATCAGACGGCTGGTATTTTCCATTTTTAATCCATCCTTGCAGGTTTTATTACTTATTTAGCCTTTATTCGTATTATAATAATAAATTGAAATATTTCAATGATATTAAGAAAAACATTTTAATTAAAACATCAAATTTAACATTACCCGGCTGGAATATCTATAATCAAGTGGTAAAATTACAAAGATACGGCAAACCATGACTTTGGCAGGTAAACCGTATAGCGGTAAAATAGAAAAACCAAATTAAAAACAAGGCGCTTTTTGTAAAAGAGCTAAAAGCGCTTTTTTGTTTCTTTTTGACCAAACCCAATAATTTATATATTGTTTACAAAACCGTAATTGATATAATTGGGATTGCTAACTATAATCTAACACCGTTAGCAATCAAATTTGTTAAAGGAGGTGCAGTATGGCAAACAGAGATGAAGTTGAGCAGATAATGGAAATAATCAAAGGCGTGGAGCTTAAAAAAGTATTCCGGGCACTCAATGCAAACACTGCCGGCATAGGTGCGGTGCTTCGCATCCTCTACGACCACGGCAAAACCGTAACCTCCGGGCAAATCAGCGATTTGCTGGGGGTAAGCTCAGCCAGAGTTGCCGTATTGCTTAAGACAATGGAATCCAAGGGGCTTATCGCCAAACGCAAGGACGTTCTGGACGGACGGATTACCATTGTTACCCTGACCCCTTTCGGGGAGGAGGCAATATCAAAAATACATGAAGAATTATATAATCAGATTAGTCGCATAATCGACAAAGTGGGATTTGACAGGTTAAAACAGTTTATCACCCTATCACAGGAGATAGAAAAAGCAATAAAACCAAACCCGTGTGTGTTTAATTAAGCCGATGACCAATGAAAAAAGATATAAATCAGGAATTTTACAGGAGGAAAAACCTTGCTAGAACTTAAACAAATAACAAAGGTATACCATACCGGCGGCGAGGATGTGGAAGCCCTAAAGGGCATAGACCTTACCTTCCGGGACAGCGAATTTGTTTCCATCCTCGGCCCTTCGGGTTGCGGAAAAACCACCATGCTAAATATAATAGGCGGCCTTGACCAGTATACCTCCGGGGACCTTGTTATAAACGGAGTTTCCACCAAAGAGTATAAAGACAGGGACTGGGATACATACCGCAACTATTCCATAGGCTTTGTGTTCCAAAGCTATAACCTTATACCCCACCAGACGGTGCTGGCAAACGTGGAAATTGCCCTCACCCTTACCGGCGTTTCCAAAAAGGAGCGGCGCAAAAAGGCAAAAGAAGCGCTGGAAAAGGTAGGCCTTGCCAACCAGCTTCGCAAAAAGCCCAACCAGCTTTCCGGCGGACAGATGCAGCGTGTGGCTATTGCCCGGGCAATCGTAAACAACCCCGACATTATACTTGCCGACGAGCCCACCGGCGCCCTTGACACCGAAACCTCCACCCAGGTTATCGACTTGTTAAAAGAAATCGCCAAAGACCGCCTTGTCATAATGGTTACCCATAACCCAGACCTGGCGGAAAGATATTCCACCCGTATAGTAAAAATGCTTGACGGTAAAATTACCGACGACTCAATGCCCATTACCCAAGAGGAAAAGGCAAAAGCAGCCGCCAAAATCAAAAAGCCCGACAAAAAGGAAAAACGGAAAAAGAAACCCTCAATGTCCTTTTTCACCTCCTTCGCTCTGTCTTTGAAAAACCTTATAACCAAAAAGGGAAGGACCGCCCTTACCAGCTTTGCCGGTTCAATAGGCATAATCGGCATAGCCCTTATATATGCGGTATCCAACGGCACCACATCCTTTATCAATTCGGTGCAGGAAGAAACCCTTACCTCCTACCCAATAACCATAGAGGCGCAAACCATGGATATTACCTCCCTCCTTTCCACCTTTATGGGAAAAGCCAAGTCTATTACCGAGCATGAAAACGATGCCATTTATCAAAAGGCAATGCTTTACGATATGATAAACGCCATGAACTCTCTTGAAACCCAGGAAAACGACCTTAAGGCATTCAAGGCATTTATCGAAAGCGCAAAGGCCGACCCGAACAACAAGTTAAGCAAAGCGCTATCAGGCGTTAAATACACCTACAACGCCGACCTTTTGATATACACCCAGAACGTGGACGGCACCATACTCCGTTCGGATACCGAGGAACTGACTCTTGAGCTTTTCAAAAGATATTTAGGCGTGGATTTTTCCGCCATGATTGCCCTGCGTGAACAATCCGCCATGGGGAGCTTTTCCTCACTTATGTCATCGTCAAGAGAGCTGTGGGTTGAAATTCTACCCGGTGATAACGGTAAACTGGTAAACGACATAGTAGAAAAGCAGTATGACCTTATCTACGGCAGCTGGCCTAACAGCTATAACGAAATTGTCCTCTTTGTAGACGAAAACAACGAAATCGACGACATGACGCTGTATGCGTTGGGCCTTAAGTCAGAGGAAGAAATTAAAAAGCTGATGGAGGCTGCGGTTAACCAGACTATTATCGAATACGAATTGCAGAAATGGACATATGAAGAAATCTGTGGCATGGATTTCCGCACCATCCTTTCTTCCGACTGCTACACCTTCGACGAAAAGACCGGTACTTATGTGGATCTTCGCAAATCCGAAGCGGGGCTTAAATATCTCTATGATAACGCCCTTAAGCTTAGGGTTGTGGGCATAGTCAAGCCTAACGCCGATTCCATAGTTTCCTCAAATAAAAGCTATATCGGCTACACCAACAAGCTGACCGAATACATCATTAAACATGCTGCCGAGACGGATGCGGTTAAATACCAGCTTGCCAAACCCGACACCGATATTTTCACCGGCCTTCCCTTTAAAGATATCAACGGGACTGTATCGGCAGAAAAGAAAGCCCAGGCTTTCAGAGAGCATATCGCAAGCCTTGACGTTGCAGGCAAAGCCGACGCTTATGTTAAGATAATGTCCATACCTCCTGTGGAATTGATAAACCAGTTTATTTCGTCTGCTCTTGAAAGCATGACACGAGCAGAAATGGAAAAAACAATCGCTCCCATAATAGCTCAGCAGATGGGGGTTGACGAAGAAACCATAGCCGGCTATATTGCCTCCATGAGCGACGAAGACCTGACAAAATATATTTCCCGTATACTTACCGAGCAGTTTAAGGCCCAGTACGGAGCTAAAGTCAAAGAAGAGCTCGACTCCATGACCAACGAGCAGCTTGCCGCCGCCCTTGACATGGCTATTGTCGGATTTACCGACGAAATGTGCGCTGCCTATTACAACGAAGTGCTTAAATTCTCGGAATCAACCTATGAAAAAAACCTTATAGAACTGGGTTTTGTAGACCTTGACTCCCCTGCGTCCATAAACCTTTATGCCTCCTCATTTGCCGATAAGGACGTTATCGAGGACGCTATAAGGGACTACAACAAAAGCGTTGACGACCTTAAGGAAATTACCTACACCGACTATGCGGGACTTATAATGTCCTCGGTTACCACGATAATTGATGCCATAACCTACGTGCTTATCGCCTTCGTTTCGGTGTCCTTGATAGTGTCATCCATTATGATAGGCGTTATCACCCTTATATCCGTTCAGGAACGGACAAAGGAAATAGGAATTCTGCGTGCCATAGGTGCGTCAAAGCGGAACGTTTCAAGCATGTTCAATGCCGAAACTGTGATAATAGGCTTTACCGCCGGACTTTTGGGCGTGGTGGTTACCTACCTTCTGTGTATTCCAATTAACCTAATCCTCCACAGCCTTACCGGACTTAGCAACCTTTCCGCCGCCCTGCCTGTTACCACCGCTTTGGGACTTATTGCAATAAGCATGTTCCTTACCCTTATTGCAGGTGTAATTCCCTCCCGCAGTGCAGCCAAGAAGGACCCGGTGGTTGCCCTCAGAACCGAGTAATGTATTTTAGGTTCGAAAACATCAATAAAACAGAAAGGATGAATGCAAATGGCGTTTTGTCAAAATTGCGGCACCAATCTTGGGGATAAAGCCAATTCCTGCCCCAACTGCGGCGCAAAAGCAAATAACACAAACACCCAAAACAGCGGACAAATAGATATTGCCGTAGCCATAGCCGCCTTAGCCGGCACCGCCATGGGATTATCCTTGTTAAACTGTATGTTCAGACAGCGCAGGACTAAAAAGATTTCCTTCGATAAGCTTTTAAGCCGCCTAGGTCTCCCCGCCGACCGTAAAAAAACGGGGAAATAATCTTAGCGTTTCAACTTAAAAAAAGACACTCTGTTATAGAGCAGAGTGTCTTTTGTTTATAAAAATTTGATTTACAACCGGTCTGTAATATCCGTCCATGTATAATTATTATCCGGCATATACAAAGATTTCGCCAATATTTTATACCCCTTTTATTTTTGCACCGGTTTTGCCTTATCTTTACCGCTTTTGGCCTTGCCCTGAAGTTCGGGAACAGGGCGAAGGTCGTTTTTCGGGTCATTGAATTTTTGTGTTCCCTCGGTTCCGTGGGGTTCCTTGGGATCGGGACGCCTCATTCCGGCTTTTGCCATATAATCACCTCCCAATTAGTATTGCAATAAGGCAGGAACTTATTCACAAGTTAATTTCGTGTATAGTTCCCATCTATTAAAAATAAATATTTAATCTTTTTTCATTGACTTATATAAATAATTGCGGTTATTATAGATTAAATAACGCATAATTAAAGGAGAGCAATATGGCGCAGAATAAAATTATATGCACCAAAAACAATGTAGATTATATTTCCATAAGAAAAGCCATGATAGCCGGCGCAAGGACAGCCGATGAGGTTGCAAAGCTTGCGGGAGTCTGCGGCGAATGCGAAGGATGCCGGGAAAACCTTGGCTGGATTCTTTCATCGGTGTGCGGATGCCGTAAGGTTTCCCTGGAAGCAGTGGTAAATGCGGTTAAAAACGGGGCCGACACGGTGGAAAAGGTCGGGGAAGTTACCGGCGCCGGCACGGGTATAAACGAGGAAACCGGCGAACCCTGCGGCAAATGCAAGCCCCTTATCCAAAACATTATCGATTTAGGCAGATAAGCGGATATAAAAATAAAAGATGCTCTGTAACAACCGTTACAGAGCATCTTATTAATACTTCAAATAAATATTTTTCTATCATCCTGCAAAGCTTACACTGAATTGGTGTCGGCCTTGCAAGATTTTTTTGGTTGTAAACTTTATTATTTAAGTATCTTGTATTTGCCGATTATAGGCAGCTCCTTTGCCTTTCCGTTTACGGCATTGATGATACCGATTATGGCAAGCACAAGGAACACTAATCCGAAAAGACCGATAATTGAGATAATAAAATACAGATACCACGATATGCTTAAAAGAATTGTGCTTAAAATAAAATAAGCTATACCGTAAATAACCTCTGCAATGGCCAGTATAAGGCCCTGATTGGTATGATACCTGGCAAACTTTGAATCTTTTGCCGCAAGCAAGGGAATAAGTACTAGCCATGACAAATAGGCAAGCACAGCCATAACCTTGTTGTTTTCAATATCCCTGGCGTCAAACTCCGCTGTAGAATCGGCGGTGTTGCTTAAATTATGTATCCTGCTCTGCTGGGCGGGATTTTCATTCGATGGGACTGTCGATGTTCCGCATTGGGAACAAAACTTTACCCCTTCCTCAAGTTTATTACCGCATTTTCCGCAAAAAGCCATATAATATACCTCCTAAAATTTATAACGGATTATTCCGCTATTTTTTTGTATTGAGTTACCCAATGGTGTTGATAAAATCTTCGAACTCATTTCCGTATTCGTTTTTTATTATATCGAGTAGCTTGTAAAACAATCCCTTGAACACAAAATATCCGATTACTGATAATACAAGAGAGACAATAAACCAAATAATTATTGCTTTTGCAAAATTCCTTTTGGTGGGGTTCTTAGGCACAAGTGCCGTTATAAGACATGCCAGCCAACCCAATACAGGGATGGCATACAAAAACATCATACCAAAGAAATAGCCTGTGCTGACGGTGTTGCTTTTCTCTGCAATAGGGAGAGCTTGTGCTTGATATGCCGGCTGTGGCGACGCAGTGTAGGCAGGCTGCGGTCTTTCTTTTTCCTGTGCCGCTTGGCTTTCCTGCTTTACCTCCGGTTCCGCCTGTGGGGATTTGGCTTCTTCGGCAGCTATCGGCGTTCCGCATCCTGTACAGTATGCTACGCCTTCGGTTATCTCTTTTCCGCAGTTGGTGCAAAAATTTGCCATAATATTACCTCCGGATATTATTTTCGACGAAATGATTTTATTGCTAAAAGGCAGAATCTTCGTCAAATACCTTTTTATGACATCTTTTCCGTTACATTAATCTACCGAAATAACGATAGGCGTCATCGGCTCAATGGTTGTTTCGCCTGTTTGCCAATCGTAATTGCTGTTTTGTCCGGATATAGTCAATTTACCGTCTTTCAGCTCATAAATACGCTTCAATCCGCCGCTGCTTTCCAGTTCCCGGACCCAGTCTTCGTCCAGATTGCTCTTTCCCCAGATAGAATCGGAGTCAGGGTCATAGAGAACCGACCATTCCTTAAGCTCACCGGTTTTTGAATCCTTCTCATACATAGTTTCGCTGTGGATCACCTCGATGATTTCACCGTTTTTATACTTAATAATAGCCCGGTCTCTTTTGCCCTGGAGCGCATAGCGGTCGCCGCCAAGGGAAATAAATTCATAAAACTCATCAAGTTCGCCGTTGATACGCTGTTCATAACGGATGCTTCCGTTTTCATAACGCAGCAATTCTTCAATCGAGTTGGTTTTGGTATCATCGTCCCGGTCCGGCAGGGTATAGGTAATTTTGTATCGACCGTGGGATTGGATGGTAAGCTTGGCATCATCAATTCCGAAAAAGCTGTATGCCAGTGCCAAACCGGCAGGGTCGATATCATCAGTTACGGCTGCGGTAAAAGCCATGTCAATGGATAAGAAAGGAATATACAAAAATATAAGTATATAAGATGGATCACTGATGTAACTGTCGGGTTTTTCTTCTTCCAACCGCTTATTGTTTTCCTCAACGATATCGGTTATGGTTGTTGCCAGTTTGTTTGTCAAATCGGCGTAAAACTCGTAGCTGGTTGCATAATCCTTTCCGGGAGCATTAATTACGGGATTACTGGTATCCTTGGATTCTGTGCCTGAGTTACCGGGTTTACTTGTGTTGCTTCCGGGGTTGCTTGTGCTGCCTGACGAATTCTTGTCATCTCCCCCTCCGCAGGCAGCAAGGGTAAACACCAAAATTAGGGCAAGGGTTAAAGCTAGAAATTTTTTCATGGTTTTCCTCCTAAAATTATTTTTATTACAGTTTGTTGCCGCAATTGTTGCAGAATTTACCGCTTCCGGCGGGTTTGCCGCAATTCGGGCAGATGGTGGTTTTGCTTTCAAGCTTTCCCGACCATACCGTTGCGGTTTGTCCGGCCTCGTCAATGTTGCGGCGCATTGCCTCTGCCCGTGCCTTCGCTACATAGATTTGTTCTAAGATTTTTCCCGCATATGGGACAAAACTTTTCGCTGCCCACTAGAATGGAATTGCAATATCCACACCGTTTTGCGTCTTCGACTGAAAACTCATATAAGTTTTTTTCCGGGAGAGTTGCGCCACAGTCGCTACAGAAGTTTTCATCTGCCTTGCATATGGTTTTGCACTGGGAGCAAACCTTGATGCTTTTGGCAGGTATCACGCCAAAACCGTAATATAACCGAGCTTTTCGGCGTGATTCGGTCAGATTGCTTTTACTGCCATTATCTTCGCCCCTACTTCTGTTGACAGTCAGCATCATCGTCCACTCCTTCCTCCGATATTTTTTTGCCGCAATTACGGCAGAACGAGTCCGAACCCATCAATTTTTCGCCGCAGTCGGGGCAATATACGGGCGATTTATGCCATGGCGAGCATTTAACGCATTGCAATGTATCGACATTATATAAGGCGTCAATTACATTACACCCGCATTTCTGGCAGGCATTGATATGCTTTTTGGCTTCATTCCATGCAATTTCATATGCCACATCAACGGTTTCGGCCTTTATAGGCCTGGATTTCCAGAATATCGCTCCCGACAAGTCGCAAAAAAACGTAAATACGCTGCCGTCTTTTTGTTCTTCAACTTTGTATGCAGCAGCTTTTCTTTTTACACTACCTACTTTACTCTCAATCAACTGTCCTCCCCATCTTTCTTTTAGAAATATTCTCAACAATTGTAAACTCTATATCGTTTTGATTGACTGACAAAACCAAATATGGTATAATATTTAACAATATGAAACAAAAACCGAATTTTATTAAGAAAGCTGCAGACGGTGTTGATTAGCATTCAACTATATAAATCTTAAAAGATATATCTCCTTTACTTCTCGGGCGGTATTTTTAACTTTCGCCATTACTTTTACAGTTAAATTTTATACTAAAATTTTTCATTTGTCCCCACACCAATCCCCGTTTTGGATAGGTGAAAATAACAAATAATTTGAGTTTTTTTCTTGGTTTTTGTAAAAGCGGGTAGGGAAATGGGTAGGTATTAGAGAATTGGAGGAAGTATATATGAAAAAGTTTCATTCTTTGCTGCTTGCACTTTTAATGTTAATTTCACTAACACTTTCTGGGTGTTCATCTGACAAGTCACCCCTTAACAAAAAAAATCCGACAACCATTTCAATATGGCATAACTACGGCGGTGAAATGCAGACGGCAATGACCATGCTTATCGATACCTTCAACGCCACGGTGGGTAAAGAGAAGGGAATTATCGTCCGTGTTGATGCGGTTTCGTCTTCGTCCGAGCTGACAAAAAACCTTGAAATGATACTTGACGAAACACCTGGCGCCCCCGAACTGCCGAATATAGCAATTTCTTATCCGAAAACCGCAATAAAGTTTGCCGAAAAAAATCTTCTTGCCGATCTGACAACATACTTTACAAAAGACAAGATCAATCTTTATGTGGATGAATTTATCGAGGAGGGTAAAATCGGGGACGCATTATATGTCTTTCCCGTGGCAAAATCCACCGAGGTGCTGTTTGTCAATCAAACGCTGTTTGACCGTTTTTCCGCGGCAACGGGAGTAAAAATCGAAAACCTTTCCACCTTTGAGGGAATATGTGAAGTATCAGTCAGGTATGCCCAATGGTGCGGTAAAACCTTCTTTACCGCCGACAGTTGGTTTAATCTGTTTTCGGTAGCCGGGCAGCAGATGGGTGACAGCTTTATTAAAGACGGCAAACTTCAAACAAATAGCAATACATATAAAAGACTGTATTCGCTTCTTTGTGATGGGGTGGAAAAAGGGGGAATCCGTATCTATGACGGCTATTCCTCCGATCTTTCAAAAACCGGTGAGATTGTTTGCTCCCTCGGTTCAACGGCGGGTATTTTATATTACGGTGACAGCATTACCTACCCGGACAATACCACCGAAAAGGTGGAATACACCATCCTGCCCTATCCCACCGCAGAAGGCGGCGAAAAAATCGCAATTCAACGGGGCAATGGCATGATGGTGAAAAAAGCAACCAAAGCCGAGGAATATGCCTGTGCGGTGTTTCTTGAATGGCTGACACAGCCGGAACAAAATATTCAGTTTATTTCAAATACAGGCTATCTTCCCGTAACCAAAGAAGCCTATAACAGTATAGTATTCGGAAAAATGCCCGAGGTGAAAAACCCCAATATCGCTAAGCTGCTGGCAGTGGCGGTGGAAATGCATAGGGATTACAAGTTTTATATTCCGCCTGTCTATGATGAATTCGATACGCAAAGCAAAGAATTCGAAAACAATTTCAAAGAAAAAGCAGGCGCACTTTCTCCGGTCAAATAACCAATATGTAAACGACATGACAATATAAATCAGAGGAAGGGAGTGTAAGGAAGTGCCACATTCGGAAAGCAGCAAAGAAAAGCCACATGCCAGCCGTAAAAGCGGCAAGTCGCTTGAAATGCGGTTAACAGCCACTTTCCTTACGCTGATTGTCACGCTGCTGTTAGCCGTTATAATTGTATTGTCGGCAGCCGGCGTTTTTGACCTTAACAGTTCAAAAAACAGGGCATTGATAGAACATGAACTTGTAAGGTTGTCTGAGCAAGTAAAAAAAGATTATGCATCCGTCGCCTCCCGTACCATCAATTTGTCGGAAAGCTTAAAGTATGAACTTGACCTTCTGCTTGACGAAAAAAATGTCAAAGCCTTTGATCTTAAAAATCACCCCGAAATACTTACCGATCTGCTCGACGGCGTTTTTCCGACTATGGCAGCGGAGATCCGTTCAACACACTCCAGCGGCATATTTTTAATACTTGACGCAACGGTAAATCCCACGCTTGAAAACGCCCAGAATTCCCGTGCGGGTCTTTTTATCCGCAATATTGCCGCACAAAACAATCTGTCTGTGTCATATTATGACCTTCGTTATCTTTACGGTCCCATGTCGGTTGCCCAAAGCCGTAAAATCCAGATACTCCCCGCATGGAAGATGGAATATGATGTTTCTGAGATAGCGGCATACGGTATGATTATGCAAAAAGCCAAAGAAAACAAAAACCGCCCGTTATCCCAGCTGTATTACTGGACAGCAAAGGAGTCGGACGGCGGTATTGACTATGGGATGTACTGCTGTGTGCCGGTTATCGTTGACGGGGAAGTAATAGGTATATGCGGCTATGAAATAAATGTAATGCAGTTTAAAGGAACATATGCGCCGGTTATAAACGGGCAGAATTATTCCTTTTTTATGCTTGCACCATCTGACACGGATAATATTTACTTTGAAAAATCCATGTTTGCCGGAAACTATGCCGTTACAGCTGAACAGCCGTCGGGCACGGCAAAAAAACCGTCGGGTAAAGGGCTGCTCACCTACAACTGCGGTGATGCAGGCGTTTTTATAGGCAGACACACCGATATTTCCCTATACTCGGTTTCCTCTGTTCATGCCGGAAACAATTTTACCGCGGCTTTGCTTACGCCAAAAGAATATATCACAGCAATCAACAGGGAAAACAACATCAAATATATCACCGGTCTGCTCCTTCTGTTTTTGCTGGCCACCGCTGCGTCGGTAGCCCTGATACGCCGCAATATGAAACCCGTCAAACGTGCCATCGAGCATATGCGCCAAAGCCAATCTATATATCTTGAAAAAACCGGCATGCGTGAGATAGACGACCTGTTTGAATTTCTTTCCGAGCGTGATAAAGAAAATGAGGAGAAGCTTTACCGTGCCGAGGTAGAGCGTCAGGCAGCGCTTGAACAGCAGCAAAAGGCGGCAGCCGAGATTGAAATAATACAGGGAATTTACGGCAACGATATAACACCGGAACAGCATGCTGCGTTTAACATCCGGCTGCATACCCTCACACCAAAGGAGCGTGAGGTTTATGACCTGTATCTTCAGGGTAAAAAAGCACATGAAATCGCAGTTCTGCTTGATATTACCCAAAATACGGTTAAATTCCATAATAAGAACATATATGACAAGCTGGGTATCAACTCACGCAAGGAGCTTTTGCGCTACGCAAGATACCACAACGGCGACAAAGGAAAATAAAAAATTTTCAAGAACAGCTTTGTAGTATCATTAACAAACAAAAAATAAACATCTGATTAAATTCCACCTTACAATGACGGTTTTAAATAATAAATCAGATAAAAAAGAAACAAGGCATTTCCCAAAAGTGAGGGGATAAGCCTTGCTTTGCTTTATTGCTATCTTATTTTTCGTTATATTATTTTTTACAAAGATCTATTTATTTTTTCTTTCTGCTTCACTAATTCTGTTAAGCAACATCAGAAAGAATATTATATAGGCTATTGTCAAAATGATATGGCTTATTCCCGCAATGCCTGAAATTGAGGCATTCATCATTTTTGATATATCAAGGTTTAACACCTCTACACATCCGCGTATAGCCATCATTATAACAGATAGCAAAAGACCGATATTGTATATTATAAAGAATAAAGTAAATCTTTTATGCCCGGTTAGCTCAAAGGATTTTTCCAGTAATAATACTATTAATAAAAACAATGTTCCCAAGACCAATACATGGGTATGTACACCGCTTAGAACAGTTTTTCCGGTAAAGTTATTGAACTTAGTAAATTCCCTGTAAAAAGCGCCAAGAAACAGCCCTAATATACTGTAGAAAAAGCTGAATTTTGCAATTTTTTTCATTATAATACTCCTGCATATAAATTTATTTAATGCCACAAAGCGCTAATAAATAGATTATTAACCGTATGTCCAGCCGAAGTCATTATGATATATCATTTGCTTTGTCATACCTCCGTCAATGCAAAAGTCTTGTCCGGTAATAAAACCTGCTTTATCGCTGCAAAGATAAAGCACCATGTTGGCAATATCAAGGGGATTCCCAACTCTTTTAACAGGATGTTGATTTGCATCCGGTCCCTCATAAACCGTAAAATTTGTGTCAATCCAGCCGGGGGAGATAGAATTTACCCGCACCCTGCCTGAAAGAGAAATTGCCAGAGAATGAGTAAGAGCGGAAATTGCTCCTTTGGCTGAGGTATAGCTTTCGGTATTGGGCTGACTCATATACGCTCTGGTTGATGAAATATTAACAATGCATCCGCCTTGGTTAAAATGATTCATAAAAAGCTTTGATAACATAAAGGGAGCGGTGACACCGACTCTTAGGACATAATTAAAGTCATCATAGGAGCAGTCAAAAATCCCGCCTTTTGAAAGCATGGCATTATTTATAAGATAATCAATGCTGTTATAATCATCTATAACTTTATGCGCAAACAGGCGTAGGGTATTTTCGTCTGCAATGTCCCCTGTAAAATAATTATTTTCCTGCTTATCGATTACGCAAACATTAGCCCCGTATTTTTTAAATTCGTCACATATTGTTTTTCCGATTCCCGACGCACCGCCCGTTACAACAACGGTTTTATTTTTAAAATCCATAACTGCCTCCATATATTTATTAAAGGAACATTCATTTTATTATATCATTGGATATACGTTATTTCAACTGCAATAATCTGCAACAGTAAGTCAATCGGCGGTGCAGATGCGAAGCTGTCCGCCGCCTGTGCTTTCCTTCTCGGAACGGCAAAAGGCTTCTTCGGACTAATAACAGGATTAACGCTCGGCATTATTGTCAATCTCATTATACAAACAAGAAAAGACAAAGCGGAGGGATTTCCGCTTATTCCATATCTGGCTGCCGGATTTATGCTGGCATATTTCATTAAGTGGTAGCAATACACTACGGCTTTATGATATAATTAACTAAATAATTCACAAGCAGTTGTATATTATGTAATAACGTGACTTCACATATGGGGGTGGATATATTGAACTATGAAATCACACAGCAATTATTAGACGCTATTTCTCCATATTTCGATTTAAATGGCATAACTATAACAACTGAAAACAAAGATTGGAAGGGGCGCTCTTATCGATCTGATTTTGTCAAGCTTATTGATAAAAATAATGTCTCTTTCGAAGTGTTTGATAATGAAATAATTATCAGCTACTTTACAGATCATGTTCACTTTGAGGACTATATTTTTGACTTAGAAGATGGTGAACCGGATTTTGTTACAAGGGCAAGAGAATTTCTCGTTCAACTATTCACCATGCCTATTCGTAGATTAGAAAAATATAGGGGTAAAACCCTAGTATCCGATCAGTATTTTTTTGTAATGACTGACGGGCAAGAAGAGCGGATAGGTGGCACGTGGTATGGATTGGTTAAGTTGATCAATCCCTTTGCTAAAAAACATACTAATTTTACAACATGGTACTACGATATAAAAAAGAACTGCTTTACTGCCGCCCAGCCATGGAAGCCCGATCCTAATGCTGTTGAGGTTATAAAAATAGCTGATAAGTATATTGAAATCTTTGAAAAACGAAAGGCGTTTACTTTTACTATTTGGCAAAAAGAATATGACGATTATTATTGTATGTATTACTGGATGCCTTTAGATCATGGAGTTGCAAGTTACTTTGATACAAAGAAAAAAGCCATCGCAGCCGCAAAGGAGATGTTGAAATGATTACACTGCATTTATCTAATCTCCACTGGCTTGGCGATACACCTGAAGAACAGCAGCAAGATCTTTGTTTGCACGGACATGTGTTTCTGAAGTTGGATGACGATATTATCAGCAATGAAGAATGTTGCGTCAGTGCTGCAGCTCTGAGATTTATGCGGTCGGTGTTCTCAAATCATTTTATGGGTGAAGAGCAACATATGCTTCCGTGCTGTGGGCATTTTATGGTTGCATCGAAAGACAATCAGTCCGTAGGCATTTATGGTTGTAGCAATGGGATTGATTTTGATGTGTTGCATGACGGAGAACATATCGTTGTAAAAACGAATGATTCAAAAGCTTATAGATATTCATTTTACGAGTATCGTGACATTGCAGCTGCGTTTGCAGATGAAGTTGAACGATTTTTCTCAGACAGTCCTCATCGTATTATTCCTGAGAAAGAACCTGAAAAAAGCGGATTTTTAGCATTTAAAAATGAGTGGTTTCGTTTAAAAGATCAAATTAAAACGGCCACCCCAGACAGCATTAAAAATATCTGTATTGATTATTCTGATTATATCAGCATATCAGAAAAAGATATTGTTAATGTTAGCAATGCCGGAATAAGTTATCAGGGCGGCTTTATCAATTTTAGAGAGTGTGCCTATAATTTTAAGGCTGAGCATGGCGGTGATGGGAAATGCGTAGGAGAGCGGGATATTACCGGGTCCACTCCATGCTTTATTTTCTATACTGCGCCACTAACCACGCATATATTTTTTATTCCTAAAAGTAAACTCGCTGAGCTTTTTTCAAAAGTTCCGACCTATCAAAGGTTTCATAATTTGCAAAAACAACTCAATGAATATGGATATACTATCTAAACTGGATAGCCCTGATTTTGTTTTTAACCAGTCAAGACGGACATCTGTGAAACGCTGCGGCAGATATGGCCGAGATTGTGCCTCAGCTGGAAAGCGTGAATTTTAAATATTAATTCGACATTCCCGAGGACAGTATTTACGTTATGCTGGACGCCAGCCACTTTGGGCGTCTAATTTAGAATCTTGCGGTCAACGCAGTGCGGTATAATCCAAAGGGTACAACTATTTCTGTTAGTCTGACGGTTCATAATATAACAACCATAATTGATTTCAGCGATAAAGGGATCGGCATTTCCTCCCATCTCACGCAGGATATTTTCAAACCCTTTGTGCATGCGGATGACTCGCATAATTCCCAGACTGGCGGCAGCGGACTTGGTCTTTCCATTACCAAAAAAGATGCACAGGCGCATGGAGGGGATCTGATTTTGTGTTAAGGCGGCAACAAAGGCTGTAATTTTAAGATAACAATCCCAATAACTTAAGGTTAGTTTAAGGTTCGTTTCAGCTGTATGACAGGTTCCATTGCTATGATAGTAATGGATCTGAAATACAGCTGAATTTTTTTGGATGGGGCTTGTTATCTTACTAATATTGTAGGTATAAGATTTAAAACATTAATTTACTGAGGTGATATATAACGCTGCATAACCGTCTCGTTTTGAGATATTTCTGACAAGGCTTGCATTTCTCTTTTATGGCAAGTCTGTCTACAAGACATTTGCAGAACGTCTGCAACTTAACGGTAATGAGCGGGTACTTGACTTCGGGTGCGGCAAGGGAACGGTTGCACACTTAACCGCAAAACGGCTTACGCATGAATATATAACTTGCTTTGATATTTCCGAGAGAATGGATTATGCCAAGGTTATGAAAATTGCCGAAAATAATGGCAACGCAGACTTAATAAATAAGCTCAAGGCAAACGGTGAGCCTTCCTATTACGGCAAGGATGTCACATGGAAAAGTCTCAACTATCTCAGCGCATATATGGGGAGCAATCCCGAAATTTATAATCCCGGCTATGTCACCCTTCGGGACATCGGCTCCTCCGAATATGGATTGCTTGACAAAATCAACTTTTTTCGCAGTATTATTAACACATATAATCATGTGTACCACCAGCTTAATAGAAAGGTATGTATATAACTATGCTACTCTTAATATTGCTTTTGCTTTTAGAAGTGGTACTGGCAGTTTACCGTATTAAAACACATTCTATGCAGCAGAGACAGACCGCTGTATTGCGCACAGCATTTCTTCTCGTTTTGATCACACTTTGCACTCTATCGGTTTTAACATGGGGTTTTCGCTATTATGCTCTTTCTGCTGTGCTGGTGATATCAGCGGCGGTGAACGCTGCACGATTCCTGAACAAAATGGTAACCGCAACAAAGCTTCAACCTACCCGTATCATATTGAAAACAGTGGGAATGTCAGCTTTGCTTATTATTTCGATGATTCCGGCAATTATCTTCCCGGAATACCGGCCTCTTCCGACAACAGGCGAATACCAAGTCGTAACGACGACGAGATATTTGTGCGACGAGAGCAGAATCGAAACTTACGCTAAGCACGACGGCGCAAGAACGCTGGTAGCGGAGTTCTGGTATCCGAGCGATGCAAAGGGCAATTTTCCTCTGGTCGTATTTTCGCACGGTTCATTTGGAACACGTACCAGCAACGAAACGCTTTACCGCGAATTGGCGAGCCACGGCTATGTGGTCTGCTCCATAGATCATACCTACCAATGTTTTTACACCACTGATAAATCCGGAAATGTTCTGTTGATGAGTAGTGAATTTATGGGTGAAATCCTTAGTGAGAATGCAAAAGAAGATAAGCAGAAGAGTCTTGAACTCTATAGAAAATGGATGGATGTCCGTGTGGGAGACATCAATTTTGTAATTGATACCATCAAAGCAGATTCAGATATACTGTATGGGCTTATCAACACCGATAAAATCGGCGTGATAGGACATTCGCTGGGCGGGTCAGCAGCACTAGGAATCGGACGCATGAGAAGTGACATCGGGGCTGTTGTTGCGTTGGAAGCACCTTTCATGTGTGATATCCTTGATATAGAAAACGATGAGTTTGTATTTGAAAGCACTGCATATCCTGTTCCTGTTCTAAATGTGTACTCAGACAGTTTATGGACTCACCTTGCGAAGTGGCCGCAGTACGAAAAAAACTTGCATCTGCTCTCCGGTTCAGAAAAGGATGCTTACAGCCTGCATATCGCAGGAGTAGGGCATCTCTCGCTAACCGATCTATCCCTTGCTTCCCCTATTCTTACGCGCATTTTGAACGGGCACGCTGCATCTGTCAGTGCAGAGGATTGCCTGCGCCTAATCAACAAAGAGTGCCTGGCATTTTTCGATTGCTATTTAAAAGGGATATACTTACAAAGTTTTAAGTCGTCTTTTTAATGAAAAAATATTTCTTTCAATCCGCTGTATAATCTCAATAAGTTCTTCATCACTTTTCCCTGTGGGATCATTCAAACCCCGAATCCTCATGGTGTTTACAGGGCAAATATCAAGCACTGTAGAGATACGCAAAAGTTCAGGGTCTACTCCCATACCACAGAGTCCGGTTGGGCAGCACATAGCGGGTTCGAATATTTTCATTTTTTTCATAACGATCAACTCCTTTTATATAGATGATTTTTCGGCTGAAGCAATAAAGATGTTAATTGCTGCACTACTACAGGATTCACAGGAATCGCAGCAGCATTGTTCATTTAAATCTTCAATTTTTATGTTGGATAGGTTTGCTTCAGCAAACCATTTCTTAATATCTGAGCGCTCAAAACCAAGCCAAACATCAAACTGCTCTTTCCGTAAAAACTCATAATCATGCCGGTCTAAATCGGCAATTACTAATTTACCACCGGGCTTTAATATACGTGTTATCTCTAAAATCGCTTGCCCCGGTTTTTCAACGTGATGCAAGAACATATTTGCCATTACACAATCAACGCTTTCACTCTCTAAAGGTAGCGTATAAGCGTCTGCCTGAATACAGGTGATTGCACCGCTTGAACCGAACTTTTGCTCCAATACATCAAGCATTTCCTGTGACTGATCTATAGCTATTACACGAAGCTTTCTGTTAAGCAGTTCCTGAGTTACAAAGCCAGTGCCTGCGCCGATATCGACTGCTGTTGTACCTTCTTTTACCTGTGCCGCTTCACACATTTTTTCCCGAATACTATCGGAGAAAAAAGATTGTCTTATTTCATCCCACTCGTTTGAGATTCCGTCAAAATAATCTTTACTCTTCATATTAAGCACTCCTTTCCGCAGGAAACCAATGCCTTGTATTATTCGCTATCTTTACTAATATCAACATAACAGGCACTTCTGTTAGAACACCTACAATGGTAGCAAGTGGAGCTGGACTTTGTGTTCCAAATAATGAAATCGCGACGGCAACTGCCAGTTCAAAAAAGTTAGAGGCACCAATCATACCGGCAGGCGCTGCTATCTCATGGGGTAGTTTTATAGCCTTGCTTGCCAGATATGCAATGAAAAATACCAGGAAAGTCTGAATAATTAATGGTATCGCAATCAAAACGATATGCAGTGGATTATTCAAAATTACATCGCCCTGGAATGAAAAGATTATTATCAGTGTTAGCAATAGACCTATTGTGGTGACATTCCCAAACTTCGGTATAAAACTCTTTTCAAAGTAATCAAGTCCTCGCTTTTTTGTGATGTAATTACGGGTAATTATCCCACCGGCCAACGGGATAACAACAAACAATACTACAGACAAAATAAGAGTGTCCCAGGGTATGTTTACACCACCCACACCCAGAAGAAACGCAACTATGGGCGTGAAAGCGAAGAGAATTATAAGATCATTTGTTGCCACCTGCACAACAGTATAAGCCGCGTTGCCTTTGGTCAGATAACTCCATACAAATACCATTGCCGTACACGGTGCCGCTCCGAGAAGTATTGCTCCCGCAAGATAGTCTTTTGCCAATTCTGCGGGAATCAGAGATTTAAAAATTACGAAGAAAAACAGCCATGCAATGCCGAACATGGTAAAAGGCTTTATCAGCCAGTTGGTTATCCATGTAACAAAAAGCCCCTTAGGATTCTTGCCTACATTTTTAATGCTTTGAAAATCCACCTTCAGCATCATCGGATATATCATAAGCCAGATTAAAATCGCCATAGGAATTGATACATTCGCGTATTCAAAACGTCCTAAAAATGCCGGGATTCCGGGCAAAAACTTACCGATCAGGATACCCGCCGCCATGCAAAGAAGGACCCAAACCGTTAAGTATTTTTCAAAGAAACCGATTCCTTGTGTTTTTTCTCTGCTCATAGCGTATTACCGCCTTTTTCCTGCAGTTCAGCTTCATCCTTGTGCGCCTTGGCTATAAAATATGTTTCAAGGTTTTCTGGAAGCTGATAGGCTTTGCGCTCAGGCTCACGTTGACCAGAGTTATATACCTCGCGCAGGATGGCGTCTACAATCAATTCCTTTGGAGGGGATGTATATTCGACTCCGTTATATACCCATACACGGCAGTCAACATTATCTCCGCAAAGCGTTCCACAATCCTCGCAAAGTGATTCTCTAAGCTCTACTGCGATGTCATTTCCATTCACGCGGATAGTAGGCGAACTGATAAATTGATACTCTATCGCCAACTCCTTCGTTGCAATATTTACTTTGTTTACCTTAACTTCATATCCCGCCGCATTAAGTACCACGGCTACGCTGGAAACTGCTTCGTCCAGTGCCTTTTCAGTATCCTGGCATCTGCCGCAAACAGTCGTGTCCAGATACAGAAAATCAATGTTGATCAGTTTTTTCGGCTGTGGCTGGCAGCAGTTATCGGAAGAATAACAACATTTACTCATTTTCATTACACTCCTTACAACAATTTGAGTTATCTCTGCACATACAATTTTCTTTATCTGATGTGATAGCACAGAAGAACTGCTTTGTTTTGCTGATGACATCATCATCCAGCGAGTAATACGTCCATTTACCTTCTTCCCGCGCTTTAACAATCCCACATTCACACAGGATTTTCATGTGATGAGACAGTGTGGATTGGGACATTTCAAACTTCTCCAAGATCATGCAGGCGCAAAGCTCACCGCAGGAGAGCATATCCACGATCATGGCCCTTTTCGGATCGCCCAACGCTTTGAATACTTTCGTGTTCTCCAAGTAGTAATCCATAACAACACCTCAAATCTATAATCTTCGATATGTATTATATACTTTAAATCGAAAAAATCAATGTGAAATAAAAAATTCCGCCCTGTTACACAGCGGACGAATGCACTCGCTTATTTAGCGGGGAATTTTTACATCTATAAAGTGAAAAGACCAATAAACATTCAAATCCTTGACAACTGAATACACATTCATCATGTACATTCCCTCCAGTTCTCTGTGAGTTCGGGCGGGCCGTAGGTGTAGGCAACCCTTCCGCTTCCAGTTTGTCGGAGCGTCACAGTGCCCACATTTTTATACTACATATATAAGCATATGCTGATCTTATAGTAGAACATGTGAAAAATTGTATGCGATTAATTTGTTTCGAAGAAATATGAATACTCATTAAAATCTTAAGCGAGTAAATCTATAATTATAAATGTTGTTCTTTACATTATGCAAGTAAATGCAGTATAATGCAGATGAAAACAAACTATTTTTTAGGGGGATGCAGATTGTGGATTACATGACTATTAAAGAAGCTAGTGCAGAATGGGGAGTTGGTACTCGTATCATCACGGTATGTTGCACGGAGGGACGGATTGAAGGTGCGATAAAAAAGGGAAATCTTTGGCTTATCCCTCAAAACGCCGTGAAACCAGTTGACCGTCGGCGAAAAAAGCCCGTAATGCAAGAAAAAACGGAACCGTTATTATTCCATGATATACCCAGATCAGATGAAGAAAGAAAACACGAAAATATATGGCCATTCCAATCCCTGTATGAAAACAAGGAGCTGTTTGCAGAGATTATAAGGCATTTCCCCTATCCGATGCATATCTGCGCACCGGACGGCACTATGCTTTTGGCAAATGAAGCGTTTTTACGGTTCGCTAAAATATCCAATCCAGAAAAACTCTATAAAAAGCACAATATTTTATCAAACCCAAACCTTGAAAGCTGGGGGGTTAAAGATTTTGTTGTTCGTGCGTTTCAGGGAGAGGCTGTACGCATATATGATATCAAGGTACCGTATCAGGAAATCGTTGAGCGATTGGGTGATGACAAAACGTTGTTAACGGGCAGTCTGTATCATGATATTACCGCTTTACCCATACGGGGTGGCAACAACGAGTTGCTATATGTTGTGTTTATTTTCATTACATCCAGAGAATATCAGGGAAAAGAAGAAATCATTAAGGGCAAGGAATATATAGATAATCATTGGAATGAGAAATTTGATATTGATAAGCTGGCACAGGCTGTATATATCAGCAAATACCGATATGCGCGTTTGTTCAAGCAGTATACGGGAATGACCCCCTACTGTTATTATCAAGAGGTAAAGATTGAAAAAATCAAGAAAAAGCTGTGTGAAAGTAATCTGTCCATTCCGCAGGTATTTGCTGAATGCGGTGTGAATTACAACGGGAACTTCGTAAAAGTTTTCAAACAAAAAACAGGGATGTCCCCTTCGGAATATCGGGCGATAGCGACTGATAAATAAAATATATTAATAAAAGCTTCCGAGCCGTCAACGCTTTGGAAGCTTTTTTATATAGCAAAAATCACCGGAAAATTAGCAATGAATGGAGTATCGCATCTTTATAAAAAATATATAATGAATTGTAACAATATGAGTGAGATCAAATGATGGGGGATTACATATGTAGTTACAGGCTTTGAATCAGAGGTGACAAAATTTCAGAATACGTTCTTCTTCTCATCGTTTCAGAAAGAACAATCATGCTAGAGACAGACAAAATGGTTGAGTCGGTCTGAACTAGCGGGAATATGAACTAAAGCAAAATAAAGCGGGTTCTGGTATACAGTAACTTCAGACGCTCGGGATTTAATCGTCGGAGCCACATGATTTTGCCTTTATATATAAAGGCAATCTGCTGAGAAAACGTCGGGTTCTTCAGATTGTAAAAGATAGTGAGGTGATAAGCTGGTATCGGATATTCTTTTTGTAAAAAGCAAATATTCTGGTTATTTATATAGACTTTTTCCATTCTTTCACAATAAAAAAGCGTTTGTACCAGCAGCATCTGTCTGATAAGGGAACAGGATGGAGTTACTTTTCCGAGAATTATTGATTTTGCAATTATATTACTTATTTAAAATAAGTTATTAGAAATTAAAAGAAAGGTGATTTTTATGAAACGACATTTCAGATTAATGTGTAAAGCAATCTCGCTCCTGTTGGCGTTAATTATGGTTGTATCAGTCTTGTCTACAGTATTTACCGTCAATGCGATAGGAGATGAAGCATTAGTGAAAGCGTCTGCACCGCAATTGCTCGGAAGCAGTGCCGGAATGTGGGCGCTCGAAAAACTTGGAGGAGGGGTAATATCCGGAATCGCCGGAAAGGGCATAAATGAGGCATTCGCGGCGATTTTTGGCTCCGAGACAGATGCGGTGTTGGCAAAATTGAACGAGATGCTATCGAAAATAGACCGTATAAACGAAAACCTAGATATTTTAAGAAAACAGTATGCGACAGGGCAGTTGTATAATGTTTTAAACGAGTATCAAAGCTTTATAGGTCCTTATGTTGGCTTGCTTGATCTTCTGATGGAAAAAAGTAAAGCGTTCGCTGACAAGCCTGCCGAAACAAAGGAATTTTTGATGGATATTTACAAAGGCGAGAAGGCAAATTACAGGATAGGCGGAGACAATATGTTGATGCTTACCTTAAAGCTGACAAAAAAATTGCTTCAGGTAAACAATAACGAGTATAATCTTTTTGGGGCGTTTGACAAGCTTGATCGCCATATCAACAAATGGGAACATCAAGGCTACGAGTCAAGACAGGAATTTCGCGATTCTGTGCTCACTTTTTATACTGCATTTATGGCTCTCAGCCAGTTGGCATGCAAAACCGCAATGGAAGATGTCCCGGAGGGAAGCTATCTTTATAAAGAACGGGAAATTGAGCTGAATAAATTAATAAATGATGCGAAATTAGTAAATGAAATGAATAAACGGTGTGCAATTATAAAGCATCCTGATCTGTGCATTTACCGTGATACTGTTAATGGTGTGGATCTATATGCCTTTTATAAGCGAGTTAGCCAATGCAATCTCACAAATGTAGATGGGCTTCCTGAATGGGATGATTTTGAAAAGAAAGTAACAAAAAATAGTTTCTTTTCATTCTCTTTTATGCGTACTGCAAATCTGAAAGTAACATATAGAAGCGGAGGCGCTGTAATAAGGTCCGAGCAAGCTCCAAGAGATTTCTTTGAGAGAATAATTGAAGATTATAAATCAGAGCATAGCGACCAAAAAATCGATCTTTATGATATCATTTTTAATAAATGTGGATTTATAGATTTTACTACTGATAATGGTCCCAAAAAAGGGGCTTGGTTTGCAACTGATTATCATGTTTATTCACATTGGAGGATAGACATATTCTGTGCAACAAAGGAATGGAAAACCGAAGCATTTAATAACGACGGAGAACTGGTATTTAATGTACGTCTTGCCCAACAGGTTTCACGAGGGGGGAGATACACTGATCATGCGTATTTAAACACTGACTATTTTTTTAGTATAGAGCAGTATACAGGTCTCGTGAAACAAGGTGCGCTTTTTACATCCCCGACCGTGCTGTCTGACGGATTGATTTCCGGCATGGACGGTCCCTACGAACTGCCGTGCAATGATGAGGTAACACTCTCGGTGGATGAAAAAGAAGGTGCGGAATACGAATGGTTTGTCAATAAGAATGACGATCAAGGTTTTGTGAAGATTGAGAACGAAATAAATGCAAGATATACTCTCCCGGTACTGGAAGCCAATATGAACGGCTGGATGTACCGTTGTGGCATCATCAGTAAACCGGATGGCGGTTCGGAGGACTATACCCTCACAGCTCCTGTGATCCTTGTCCTCGCCGGAGAAGGCATCTCGGATCCCATGACAGTGCATGAGGTAGGCACTGCGGAAGAAATCAAAGCCGCTCTGGATAAAGTATCGGACGGCAGTTGGAACAATCATACCCTAAAGCTGACAAAGGACATTAACTATCCGTACCCTATATCGTTAACCGGTGGCCGTGAAGTTGCAATCGATTTAAATGGACATACGCTGACCGTACAGCCGGACAGTAATGCGGAACCGAATATTAATCCCATGTCCGACCATGAGGAGATCGCTGCAATTTATGCGTGCTTCGGCAGTTTAAGTATAGTCGGAGATGGTACGCTAGATGTCGTCGCCAGTGATGGTATCGCCTATGGGGTTTATGCGGGTGAAAGTGGCAGCATCACGGTAAGCAGCGTGACTTCCACCGATGGCGGAACAGCGGTTTACGCTATTGACAGCGGCTCTGTAGAAATCACAGGTGATGTTTCGGCAAAAGGCGAAAGCGCATATGCCATAGAGTGCTTTGAAGGCAGCACAGTCAAGGTTGGAGGCGATGTGAGCGTCGATGGCAATACCTCTTGCGGTGTGTATGCGGAGTCCTATAACGGACAGAGGACATTGGTCGAGGTCGGCGGAAATATCATTGTAACTGGAGATAACAGCCAGGCTGCTTTTCTGAACGCAGATTACACAGCGTTAAAAGTGCAAGGTAATGTTATGGTCACTGGTACAGGCTCTTCGGGTATTTCCGCAGGCGGAGGAAATGCAGAAAATCGTTGTACTGCCATCATTTTTGGTGATATCAATGCTCCTATGGATGCAGTGAATGCTTGGGACAACGCTGATGTCCGCGTATATGGAAATGTGACGGTAACGGATGAAACCGCAACTGCAGTATCCGCAGTAGGAGCAATGGTGCAGCTGCGCGGAAATGTGATTTCTAAGGGAACAGGCGGTACGGGAATCAGCGTTTCGGCGTGGGATCTGGTTGATCCCATCGTAGGAGCGATGGTGAAAGCCGACGGCAAAATCACCGCTTACACGCCCCTGATGATTGACGCAATGCCTGTTGAGGAAAGCGAGCACAGTAAAGAATCCGTCTATGCGGGTTATTACACCTTTACAGACGGCACAAACACCGTTTGGGCGAAGCCGGGCTCCTTTATAAAAATCGACTCGATTCCGGCGACGGGAGATTCCACATATACGATTATTTGGTACATGCTTGGAGCTATCACACTTGCTATAATTATTACGCAAGTTAGAGCTGTAAAGCGGCGGAGGGGAATGTAGTATTAATACTGTTAACCATTTTCCTAGATTAGTTCGGCAGTAAAGAGTAAGCCCGTCATAGCATGTGAGTTGTGACGGGCATTTTTCATTATTTAAATCTAATTTCAATCCACGCCCCTGCATGAGGGGCGACTTCGCTGCTACTGCTTGCCCTGGCAAATACCTTATGATGCAAAGAACAGGCTAAAAAAGGTAAACGGAGATTATCACGAATACTGGTATGACGTAGACAATAACCGCATTGACATGTAAAACAGAAGTACCAATATGAAATACACCTACGACTGCTCCGGCGGCAGAAGTCGTTTGGTGTGGACAAGCGATTATACTTATACGGTTACAACCTACGGCTACGGTGCAGACGGATTGATCTGGTCACTTTGTAATGGGGAATATAAGATTTACCACTACGACTACCGCGGAAGCGTTATCGCTGTGACGGATATCAACGGCAATATCACCGACACGATGGAGTAACATACTGCTATATGTCTTTTTATGTTCTGTCATAAATTTACACCGGATGCTCCGAGGTAAATGACAAGCGCTAAGAGCTGGCATGGCATTGTTGCGGAAGGGACCATGTTTCCGCCAACCTTAACATTCGTGATTCCGGATTAGACAGAAGCATATTGTACGTCGTTGAGCTGAAATTTCAATTCATAGCGTTTGAATACATAATTGACCAAAGCCCAGTCTCCGCTCTTGATAATATTTAAGGGCACAATATTGAACGGAAGTGAATAAACAATGACTGCCCCAATCTATTGCGATAAGGGCAGTTTCTTGTGTTATTTTTTTGGAGCTTTTCCGGATAGTTTCGTTAGCTCATATTTTTCGTCACATATCTCGGCGACCTCGGGGGAATGGCTGACTAATATTACACACTTGCCCTGATTTGCAAGGCTACGGAAAATATTCATAATATCTTTCTGCGTATCACTGTCAAGGTTGCCCGTAGGTTCGTCGGCAAGGATGATGTCCGGATTGTAAGAAAGTGCACGGGCAATGGCAACTCTCTGCTGCTGTCCTCCCGAAAGCTTTAATACCCGGCGGTTCGCTTCGTCTTCGTCAAGCCCGACACTTTCAAGAAGCTCAAGGGCTCTTGCAGTTTTGTTATTCGTATTATAACCAGCTATATCCATGGAAAGAATGACATTTTCAAGAGCAGTATATTTTGTAATCAGGTTAAAGCTTTGAAACACGACGCCTATATATTTAGATCGAAAGATGTATTTATCAATCTTAGAAATACCCTTTCCTCCAAAAAAGATCTCACCGGAACTGGGTGTTGCAAGTCCTGAAAGCAGGGAGAGTAAGGTGGTTTTTCCGGCACCCGACTTTCCGATGATGCAATACATTTTTCCTTTTTCAAATTCAAAGGAGATATCTTTCAGTACCGGCGTTCTATCATAAGAAAAACTGATATTTTGAAGCGATAATACAGACATATTCACACTCTCCTTTCTCAATCTCTGTTTGCGAGGATCTTTAAGGGATCGTATCGCATAATAAACAGAATCGATGCCGCACTTGCAACAAGCGTCAAGAAAAGTCCGACGCCAATCATCTGAAACACAACAGTCAGATTCATTGCGGAATCAACTTCGGTAATATAGTTTGCAGCGCTACCGAAGATATTTCCAAACGGGTTGTTCCTGCCTCCTGTATTGTCAGGAATATCAGGCATATCGGAAGGCATACCGCCTGAGAAGCTTCCTCCCGGCATTCCTCCTGTATTGCCCGGGCGTCCGAAATTATTTTCTACCTGCGTCTTCTGAGAGCTTTGACTCTCTATCTGATTTTCAAGCAAAGCGTTGGTAATAGGAACCGAACCAACAGCTCCAACACCTGCGCCGATGACAACGGCAAGCATCGTGATGACGAGAATCTCACACATAAACTGCGCGGCGACCTTCCATTTTTTCATTCCCATTGCCGTAAGTACACCAACCTCATACTTGCGTTCACGGACATTGAAAATGTTTAGAACTACGAGAATAATTCCTCCGATAATCAAGATTACAATTAGGAACCATTTCGCCATGGTGCTGAGCATGTTCAGAGGAGTAAGGCTGTTCTCATATTCTGTAAGATCGACGGAGGAAACGACATAGGAATCACTTAGCCCAAGAGCCCGTACTTCAGCCTCAAAGGAGTTGTATGATTCGATATCAGCAAAAGTGTAAGTAGCAGCAAGTGTGCTTGTGATTTTGCTTTCGGTTTCTTTACCCGAGTTTGAATCGGTAATAGTGGTAGATGATGCTTCAGATGCGTCAAGAATTGTCTGCAACGCATTTGCACTCATATAAATCTGATTTGCGGGATCCTGGCTCTTTCCGAACATGGACATAGAGAAATCATTGCTTTGTGAACTTGAATAAATTCCTACAACAGTTAAAGTATAGCTTTCGCTTTCAAGCGAGGGGTTTGTTATTGTGACAGTATCTCCGACAGAAATATCGTTATAAATAGCCAACTCCTCTGAAATGACACAGACATGTTCGTTTGTGCCTTCTTCAAACATGGAACCGCCTTCAAGGATGGATACATTACCGTTTAAAAACGAGGTCATGGAAGTGTCGCTGCTATATCCTATAACAGAAAAATCGGACGACGAGAAGCCACCTCCGAACATTCCGCCACCCATGCCACCGGGGATTTTCGAGGGGACAGAGTTATCGGATTCATTGCTTCCGTTAAGCGTTCCGCCACCTTCACTATCATCCGATGTTTCGTCACTGACAGGAAGGAAATCATCGGAACCGTTGAAATATGAGGTGAGCGTATAGTAAAAATCCCGAACCGAATCGGCAGTTGCATATCGTTTATATTCTTCCAGTGTCAACGAGGATGCGTTACCCATTATATCTGCAAACTGATTTCGGTCGAAGCCGCCTCTTCCGCCGCTTCTGTCGCCCCCGGTAAACTGACCCATTGCTCCGGCACGGTCATAAGAAATTGTTGCAGTAATATTAATTCCTTCAAGGGCAGCTGCTTTTGCGCTTTCCGCCGCCTGCCGGATTGAAAGCCCTATACAGGCAGAGACAGCTATAACAAGAGCTATAATTCCAATTAAGATGTTACGCCCCTTGGATCTTGAAATGCATCGCATCGCATTTTTAATGATATACATTTTCCATACTCCTATAATCAGTTTAGTGCTGTTTTATTTGCTGTGCTTATCAGCGTGACACGGTTATTATATTTACAAATGCTTAACTGTACTTAAAAGAAAAAGGATGAAAACCGAAAAAGTTTTCATCCTTAAAAAACTATTGTGGAATGATTACTGAAATGCAAAAATCAAATTGCCCCGCAGTAGATGCTGTGATGCTGCCTCCATGTGCCTCCACGATGGCTTTCGCAATTGAAAGTCCGATGCCGTGACTCCCTGTTTCCGAATTTCTTGATATATCGGTACGATAGAAACGGTCAAAGATATACGGTAAATCCTTTTCATTTATTTTGTATTTTGCCGTATTGCAGACGGAAAGCTTTACTGTCTTTTTGTTCTTCGACAAAGAAAGCACGATTGAACCGCCGGGAGGAGAATACTTGACGGCATTATCCAAGAGAATGGTAACCAACTGGCGAATCGCATTTGGAGACCCGTTTGCCGAAATATTCGGCGGAATATTCATACTAAAATTGATTTGGTTTGACATCGCGACCGGTTGGAATGAATTTGCCGTTTCACCGACGATATCGGACAAGGGAAGTTCGACTTTCTGGATTTTGTGCTCCGATTCATCCATTTTGGATAGATACACAAGATTATTGGTCAGTTCCGTTAGCCGTCTGGTTTGCTGCCGTATTTCGTTCAGTTCTTCTTTTTCACCGTCACCGGAGAGCAAATCCACATTGGCGCTAATAATAGTCAAAGGCGTTTTGATTTCGTGCCCTGCATCGGAAATAAAACGTTTTTGCTTTTCGTAGCTTTCGGCAATCGGTTTCATAATTTTACCGGAGACAAACAAAAATGCCACAAAAACAATGATACAGCCGAGCATTCCAACACCAAGACTCGTCCATAGAAAAGTATAAAAAGTGTTTAACTTTCTTCCGCAGTCAAGAAACAAAATGCGCGTCATGTGCCCATCGGTAGTTTTGTCATAACGGAATTGACCGATAAAGCCGCGACTTTTGTCGCTATTGATTGCTTGGCGGATATATTCCTTTGCGGAATCACTGTCAACCGATATGATTCTGGACAAATCCGATTCCTTCACCTCTCCGTCTGCTGTAACCATAACAATGAAAAAACGGGATTCGTATGGTACTTCGGGAGACATTCCGTACGGTATGAAATCTTCTATTCGTATGCTTGGCTTTTCGGGTGGTGCGTTGTTTTCAAAGAAGGGTGCATTCGGCTGCGAAAGCAGATCCAAAACCGCATCGCTTTCGGATACAACCGAAAAAAAGTTGATACAGTTCATAATAGTCACGAGAATCACCATTAACACAAGCATGGAGACGGTTGCGAGAAGTGTAAATTTTCGTTTTAATTTATTTATCATCACAATCCTCCAGGGAATATCCGGCATTCCTTGATGCTTTAATGTAGATATTGGCGTGAAGTGCCGCAAGTTTTTTGCGCAGATAGGAAATGTATACCCACACTACATTGATTTCGGCTTCACTGTCATACCCCCAAATTCTATCCATAAACTGTTCTGCTGAAAGGATACAGTGAGGGTTCATTAAAAAGTATTCCATCATTTGGAATTCTTTATTGGCAAGACGGAAGCTACCAGTGGGTGATGACAGTTCAAATGTAGCGCAGTCAAGTGTGATGTTTCCGAATGTCAGCTTTGTAGTTGTATCGGTTTTGCTTCGCGTGATTGAACGAATACGGGCAAGCAATTCCCTGGTATCAAAGGGTTTTGGTAGATAATCATTCGCTCCGCTGTCAAGACCCAGGACGCGGTCTTCAATTTCAGATTTTGCAGTCAGCATCAGAATCGGAATCTGATTACCGTTGGCTCGGACGTTTTTCAATATAGTAATTCCGTCCATCTTCGGCATCATAACATCAAGAACCGCAACATCATAATTTCCGGTTTCTAAGTAGGCAAGTGCTTCTTCACCGTCATAAACCGCATCGGCAGAGTAATTGTTCTTTTCAAAAATTTTAACAAGAACCTTTGCAAGTGCTTTTTCATCCTCAGCAAGTAATATTCGCAATCCCAAACACCTCCTTTGGTTATTAAAAAAATACAACAGAATACTTAAATAAAGTTAAAATACAAAAATTTGGACTCAGGTGGTGGTAAACAGCCTTGAGTAGCTTCACTTAAATTTTTGCTTACAGGTATAATATAATAACAGTCTGATTGAAAGGATATGAGAACACTTTCGGTCAGACTGCTTTTTATGTTATAGCTCCAAATCAATTGTTTGCACTTCTGAAGGTCTTAAAGTCGCTTCCCGTGCATTTGAAAATACATACGCTTTCTTGATTCAGTTGTCATATCTATAGTCGGAATTTTATTGAATAAGACCTCTCTCACGATGATTTATATTATAATGAAGAAAAATAAAACCTATTTAGTCAAGAAGAACGTTGATCTTCCCGGCGATAACGATAACTGGATTATCATGAATGGGTACGAATTTGCCAGGTTCATGGAGACGGAAGACGGACAAAAAAGAAAAAAGAACTTCGCTAAGCTTGAACGTTGCGATGGTAATGATTATGACATCGTCATAGAGTGCGATGAAGAAACAGCGCGAACATGGGAATGCGAGCGGCTGTGCAGGCTTTACCGCAGAAGGCTTAATGCCGCATACACAACCACCTCCTACGACTATCCGCTTTTAAACAACGAGGACCGCTGCGGCGAGGACATGATCCCCGACCCTTCGGTAAATGTGGAAGATGAGGTATCCCGCAACATTATGAAGGAATTTTTGTATGAAGCGCTTGCGCTGTTGAATGAAGAGGAGCAGGCGATTCTTCGACTGCTGTACCTCTCCGACAGACCCGTTTCTGCTAAGGAATATGGCGAGATGCTGGGCATTTGTGAGTCGTATGTGCATAAAAAAAAGACCGAGGCGCTAAAACGGCTGAAAATCGCTTGTTCTTGGCTTAGATATAAAAAGCTGCTACGGAATGCAGATGAGGTGGAGTCATGAAAAAATCAGAACTTAAAGAACTGTATCAAATGATGTTCCCGGACTATCCGGACATCGTGAACATAACACAGCTTCAAACCATGCTTGGCATAAGCCGCCATCTAGCCTATGACCTGATTAACAGCGGCTACATCAAGGGGCTGAAAATCGGCAATGCATTCCGCATTCCAAAAGCAAACGTCATTGAGTATGTCATGGATCAAAGCCAAGGTTCGAACTGAAAGCGTTTTTTACAAATCGCACATTTGCGTGTCTCTCATCGATGCAGTACAATATACCCATCGGTGAGAGACTGCCTGCGTACCAAATTTAATTAACGGAGGTATTACTAAAATGGTATCAGGAACTCTAGCAATCAAAAAAGGTTATTACTATGCAGTGCTAAGCTGGGTTGATGTGAATGGAAGGCGTCATCAAAAATGGATTGCCACGGGGCTTCCTCAAAAGGGGAATAAGCGTCGGGCCGAGATTGAGCTCTCCCGCCTGCGCAGCACCTTTGAACCGCCAAAAGTAATTCAGGAGTTGGGCTCCGATATGCTCTTCTCCGATTATTTGGAGCGGTGGCTGGATATTGTGAAGGTCAGGGTGAAAATTACCACATTCAGCTCCTATCAGGATATGGTGCGGAGTGTCATCAGCCCTTACTTTGCCAAGAAAGGCATTCGTCTGAATGAGCTGGAGGCACGGCACATTCAGCAGTTCTATTCGGATAAGCTGAAGACCGTCACGCCTAACTCGGTCATTCACTATCATGCCGTGATCCATCAGGCGCTAAAGTACGCCATGAAAACGGATATGATTCCGCAGAATGTGGCGGAAAAGGTGGATCGTCCCCGGAAGAATTCCTTTCAGCCAAGCTTTTTGGATGCCGACGAGATGCAGAAGCTGTTCCAGATTGTAAAGGGAACGCGACTGGAGCTTCCGGTGCTGGTGGCGGCCTTCTATGGTCTGCGTCGTGGTGAGGTGCTGGGGCTTAAGTGGGATGCCATTGATTTCAACCGCGGAACCTTGACCATTAAACGCACCGTAACGCAGGTAAAGGTTGACGGAAAGTATCAAATCATTGAGCAGGACTCCGCCAAGACAAAAGCCAGCCTGCGTACCTTGCCCCTGGTGGGAAGCTTTCGAGAGTACTTCCTGGAGGTTAAAAAAGCCCAGGAGCTCAACAAAAAGGTCTGCGGCAACTGCTACAACTACAAGTACGACGGGTATGTATTTGTGAATGAGCTGGGCGAGCGGATGACGCCCAATTACCTGACAAGCTATTTCCCCGAGTATCTTCAGAAGCATGGCATGAAAAAGATACGCTTTCACGATCTGCGCCATAGCTGTGCCAGCCTGCTTTTGGCCAACGGTGTACCGCTTAAGCAAATTCAGGATTGGCTCGGTCACTCCGATTTCAGCACCACGGCAAACATCTATGCTCATCTGGACTATACATCCAAGATATCCTCGGCGCAGGCCATGGAAAAAGGATTAAATCTTCCGGGTGCGGCCGGCTTAGAAAGCCGATGGAGCGAGATTACGGAGACGGATGAAGACGAAGAAGCGGTTTCGAACCCTTAATTTGTGTAGAAACAAGCTGTTCTAACGCAGTTCTAACGCAGTTCTAACGCGAAAAAACGATAAAAATCAGCGAAAAGTGGGGTTTTGCGAAAAAAGAAAAAGCCCAGAAACCCATAGGTTCCCGGACTTTTTGGCGGAGAGGGCGGGATTCGAACCCGCGTGGGATTGCTCCCAAACTGATTTCGAGTCAGCCCCGTTATGACCACTTCGATACCTCTCCGTATATTTGGCTTTACAGCAAGACAAAGTATATCACAGCGATATTAAAAAATCAAGTGTTATTTTTCGGGTTTGCCACTGCTGCAGTTTAACATTACCCAAACCAAAATCATATATATACAACAGGGCGGTTACGGTTTATATCAAACCAAATGGAAATAAAATGCAAAGAATTAAGCAAACCAATGAAATTGCTTGACATTTCCGCTTTTTGGCTGTAAAATACAAGAAATCACTTTGCCGGATATGGCTTTGCCCAAATCCGCTCCAAACTGAGCAGGCGGCATTTTGTCCGCCGGGTCGCCTTTGGTGACAGCGTGCGCAATATGCGTCCGCGGGACAGTTTACACATAGTCCTGCGGGCGTCTTTTTATACTATTATAAATCACAATTTTATCGTAAGGAGGTTAAAGCCGGACATGACAAGGGATAACAGCAGTCAGGTTAAAAAAACCATTGCCGAAATAACATATGTAACCGTTGCCGGAAACGTTGCCCTTGCAGCCTTAAAGCTGTTTGCCGGAATTTTTGCAACCTCCGGCGCCATGATATCCGACGCCGTCCACACTCTGTCTGACGTTTTAACCACCATAATCGCCTATATCGGGGTTAGAATGTCAAGAAAAGAAGCCGACACCCACCACAACTATGGTCACGAACGGTTCGAATGCGTTGTTTCCCTAATTTTAGCAGGCCTTTTACTGGCCACGGGAGCAGGTATCGGCTATTCGGGGCTTAAAACAATAATTTCCTATAAAACCGCTAACCTTTCCTCCCCCGGGTTCCTTGCCCTTGTGGCCGCCACCCTTTCCATTGCCGTCAAGGAGTGGATGTACTGGTGGACGAGAGCGAAGGCCAAAAAAATCTCCTCCTCCGCCTTTATGGCCGACGCCTGGCACCACCGGTCCGACGCCTTGTCCTCGGTAGGTGCTCTTATCGGCATCGCCGGCGCCCGGATGGGTATGCCCATTCTTGACCCGGTGGCAAGCGTTATAATATGCCTGTTCATTTTAAAGGTGGCGGTGGATATTTTCATGGATGCCGTCCGCAAAATGACCGACCGGGCCTGCGACAGTGAAACCGAGGAGGGAATAAGAAACCTAATCCTTTCCCACCGGCACGTCCTCGGCATCGATATGCTTTCCACCCGTATGTTCGGGGACAAAATTTATGTAGATGCCGAAATATCCGTTGACGGCAGCCAGACCCTTGAGGAAGCACACCGGGTGGCCGAGGAGCTTCACAACGAAATAGAGGACAAATATCCCAACGTCAAACATATAATGATTCACGAAAATCCGGCAAATCCGGAAAAATAAAAGGGTGGGGCCGTATGGCCTTCACCCTATTTTTTTACCACAAACACGTTTTCGATTCCGTATGCCTTCATAAGGCTGACGGTATTTTGGTCAATTTCCTCGCCGCTTATTACAATAGGCACCTCCGGTGGAAAGGGTGAAACGGGGAATGCGCATATCCGGCCGACGGCTTTGTCGGCGTCAACCTTTTCCCAGCCTGAAAGCAGCGCCTGACGGATGGGCATAACCTTTTTTGGGAGTTTTGAAACCGAAGGTGCGGTGTCCGGTATTTTCCCCGAAGGTGGGATTGAAAGCAGGGCGTTTTCCAGCCTTTTTAATTCATTGTCAGTGTTTTCGGGGGTTAGCATAAGCACCAAATGCTCAAAATCGGCAAATTCACCCTGAATTTGCTTTTCTTCAAGTATTTCATATACCTCATAGCCGGTATAGCCTTTAGAGCGGGTATCAATAACAAGCCTTAGCGGATCGGAGGATAGTACATTCCACCCGGTTATTGTCAGCTTATTTTTCAGGTTACTTAACTTTGCGGTGAATTCCGCAAGTTTTTTTTCATAACCGTTTGCAAGATAGGCGTTACAGCCGTCAAGGGACTGTAAAATAAGCCAGGATGGGCTGGTGGAGCAAAACATTGCCAGCGCCTCCTTTGCCATGCCGGAAATTTCCTCCGGCACTTTATCCGAAAGCTGAAGATATGCTCCGCCCGTAAGCACCGGCAGGGTTTTATGGGCCGAATCGGCGGACATAAAAGCGCCAAGGCTTACCGGATGAAGGGAGGGGGATAAAAACTTCAGATATGCCCCGTGGGCATTATCAACCAAAAGCATTATGCCGTATCTGTTGCAAACTTCCGACAGTCCTGTGATATCAACCGTTTTTCCGTAATAGTCGGGGGACGTAACATATAAAGCAAATGGCTTTTTGTCTATATTTTCAAGGGATTTTTCCGCCTTTTCCGGGGTAAGGCTGCCGTCAAGCCAAATCACGTCCACATCGTTCTGTCCGCAGGCAAACACAAAGGCCTTGTGAACATTCCGGGACGCCATAATAATACTTCCGTCCCTGCCTGAAAGCAATGCCGCCTGCTTAGCAAGGTAAATCATTGCCTTTATGCACTGGGTGGAGCCTTCGGTGCAGTAGTATGTTTTGCCGAAACCGAAAAGGGAAGAAGCGTTGGCCTCGCTTTGTGAAACTATACCCGTATAGTCAAAGGCGCTGCCGGTGCCGGTAATTTCGGTAATGTCGCCCTCCTCGTGGCCGGTGAAATTAATCCCCTTGTGGCCCGGCATATGAAAGCGGGCAGAGCTGGAATTACGGTATTTTTTTATAAAATCAATGACAGGCGTGTTCATTTTCGCAGGCCTCACAGGACATTTCGTTGCCTTCACCGCTATCCGTCAGACTTTCGGCAACCTTTAGCATTATGGCGCACTCCATACGCTTTCTAAAAAGCCTGCACCCGTATTCGTAAATGCCGTTTATGCTGCCGCAGGCGTGATAGGAGTTGGCGGCACACCCTCCAGAGCAATACAGCCTTGCCCAGCAGTCGTTACATTCGTTTCTTGAGTAGGCGTTGCAGCCGGCAAATTCCTGCCTTAAGGGAATATTTTTAACCCCGTCCCACACGTTCCCCATGGAAAAGTTTTTGTCCCCCACAAACTGGTGGCAGGGGAAAAGTTCCCCCCAGGGGGTAACCGCAAGGTATTCGGTGCCCGAACCGCAGCCGGAAATCCGCTTGTAAATGCAGGGGCCATGCTCAAGGTCAATCATATAGTGGTAGAAGGTGATGGGTTTGCCTTCCTGTTTTCGCTTTAGCATTTCCTTTGCCAGTATTTCATACTGCTCAAAAAGGACAGGGAGGTCTTCTTCGGTCAGCGCGCAGGGATCGTCGGGGGAGCATACCACCGGCTCCATGCTGAGCTGGGTGAATCCCAGATCGGCCATATGTAAAATATCGTTGGTAAAGTCGGTGTTGTGATGGGTAAAGGTTCCCCGTATGTAGTAGCCCTTGTCCCCCCGCTTTGACACAAATTCCTTAAATTTAGGCACCACCAGGTCGTAGCTGCCTTCCCCCGTGTAGGTTTTGCGGAATCTGTCGTGAACATCTCTCCGCCCGTCAAGGCTTAGCACCACATTGGACATTTCTCTGTTGGCAAAGTCTATAACCTCGTCATTTATGTTCAGTCCGTTGGTGGTAAGGGTAAAGCGGAAATTTTTGTTATATATCTTTTCCTGCTCTCTGGCATAGGCTACAATCTGCTTAACCACGTCCCAGTTTAACAGCGGCTCGCCGCCGAAAAAGTCAACCTCAAGGTTTCGCCGGCTGCCGGAGTTTTTAATTAAAAAATCAATGGCCTGCTTGCCTACCTCAAGGCTCATCAACGCCCTTTCACCCTTGTATTTTCCCTGGCTGGCAAAGCAGTAGGAACAGTTCAGGTTGCAGGAATGGGCCACATGAAGGCACATGGCCTTTATTACGGTTTCCTTATTTTTTATATTATCCGCAAGGGGTGAAAAATTGTCGGGAGTGAAAAGCAATTTTGACTCAACCAGGCTTTTTATATCCTCCAGACATTCACAAAGTTCTTCTCCGGACACGGTATTACCGTATTTTTCGGCCATTTTTGCAATAATTTCCCCTTCACTATGGCCTTCGAAAAGGGAAATCATATCATAAGCCACCTCGTCCACGGCATGGACAGAGCCGGAGGCGGTGTCAAGGACGATATTGTAGCCGTTTAGCTTAAACTGATGGACCATTAATTACTCCTTAAATGCAAAAGGGACTTGTGAGTTTTACACCGCAAGTCCCTGTTTTTTAAATTGAGTTTACTTTTCCTCTTTTTTGTTTTCGCAGGGCTGGTTTGCCACTCCGCAGGAGGTCTTGCATGCCGACTGGCAGGAGGTCTGGCATTCGCCGCAGCCGCCCTTCTTAAGGCTTTCGTTAAGATTGCGGCTCTTTAAGGTTATGATTCTTTTCATATATGTATCTCCTTCTTCGTTGTTGTTATCAATTAAATATAGCATAAACCCTTTGGTTTGTCAAGAATATTGACATATAAAGTTATTTGTTTGCCCCGTCGGGTCTTCCCAATGCTCCGCCGGGATGGGTTTTTATATACTTATCCACGGTCAGGCCGGCTTTTTCCTGTAAAATAATCGACAGGCATTGAAGAACGAATATTTCGGCAATCACAGATGTCCTGGGCGGTCGGTTAAGGTCGTCCCCTTCACGGCTGACTTTGGCAAGAAGACAGACATCTGAATTTTTGGCAAGATAGGAATTTCTATTACCCGTTACCCCGACAATTTTACAGCCGTTGCTTTTAATGGCGGTAATGGTTACCTTAAGCTCTGCGGTTTCGCCGGAGTTGGAAATGGCAATAACCACGTCCCCTTCCACCAGCTGACCGCTTGAGCCGTGAACCGCCTCGGTGCCGTCAAGAAAGTATGCCGGCGTCCCGGTGGAGGAAAGCAGGGAGGATATATATGAAGCCACATGGGAGGGTTTGCCTATCCCCGTAACGTGAAGCCGGTTTTTTTCCTGCTTTGCCTTAAAAATCAATTCCGCCGCCGCTTCAAGGCTTGACTTGTCAAGGGTCTGGGCGGTGTTGGTAAATTCCTCTATGGCAATTTCAATAAAATTTTCCAGCGCTCCCATGTCAACCCTCCTTTAATATTCTAAAGGGTGTCGAGTCGTAACCTTTTTGCGCCATAAGGTTCAACACTTCGTCTATGTCAGGTAGGCTGGTCTGGGCGCCCATACGGGTTACGGTAATGCCGGCGGTGTAATTTGCAAAAACAAGGGCATAGCTTACCGGAATGCCCGCCGCCACCGCGGTGGCAAAGGCACCTATAAACGAATCTCCGGCGGCGGTGGGATCGACAACCCTACCGCAGTCGACACTTTGGCTGAAAGCGATACCGTTATCTCCTAAAAAGGCCGCACCCCGCTTACCTAAGGTGATTATTACGTTTTCTGCCCCCATGTCCCGTATGGCGTAAAGCTGGTTTTCTATGGCCTGTTCACTGCCGGGCTCGATACCCGTCAGGTCTTTTGCCTCATGCTCATTGGGGGCAATAAATGTCAGGTTGGAAATAAGCTCTGACGGCAGCTTTGAAGAGGGAGCGGGATTAAGTAAAACCGGAACATTAGCTTTTTTTGCTATGGAAGAAATATATGTGTTTACCTCCGTGGGGATTTCGTTTTGTAAAACCACCATGTTATAGGCGTTTATTTCCTTTTCAAGAAATGCCATATCTTCAACTGTAATTTCCATGTTTGCACCGGGATAGACCATAATCCGGTTTTCGGTGCCGCTTTCTGTTACCTGAAGCTGAATATTGCCGATGGCGGTGGGGGTGGAGGGGGAAACCGTAACATACTTTGTGTCAACGCCGCTATCATTGGCGGATTTTATAAGGGCTTTGCCGAAATCGTCGTTACCCACCCGGCCGGCCATGGTAACCTTTGCCCCCAGGCGGGAAGCCTGCACTGCCTGATTAGCTCCCTTGCCGCCGGGTGCGGTGGAAAACGAGGTGCCGATAACCGATTCGCCGGATGAAGGGAACCGGGGGGCAGACAATATTAAATCCATTACAAAACTTCCGACAACAAGTATTTTAGGATGGTTGGGCATATATTTTAACCGCCTTTTTTGTTAGTTTATTTATAAATTATAAATATGATAGCATACATTTACAATTTTATCAAGGTGTTTGAAAAGTAAGTAGATTAATAAAGCTAACCGGTGGTGCTAATTTGAATGAAAAAGAAAAATAAAACTGAAAAACCCCGCTATTAAGCGAGGCTTTTTATGGTGACCCGTAGCAGATTCGAACTGCTGTTACCGCCGTGAAAGGGCGGTGTCTTAACCACTTGACCAACGGGCCGTATTTATATATAATTAAGTTGCCGTCATCTAAGACTGCACTACGGAGATTTGGTAGCGGAAGTTGGATTTGAACCCACGACCTACCGGGTATGAACCGGTTGCTCTAGCCGCTGAGCTATTCCGCCATGTTACCTCCGCTGTGCAGCTTTCGTATTATAACAGCAAACTTTATCGTTGTCAAGAGTAATTTTCAAAAAAATAAAAATTTCTGTTTAGCCATCTTGCCAAAAAAATACCCGTCTGTTATAATGAACAAAAGTCAGTTAACGGAGGCTGCAATGGCACCTTCTTTTGCATATCATAAGTCACCCGTTCCATATTTTACCTCCCCTTTGTTGGATTCATACGGCATACCCCACCTCTTTGCCACCAGGCACGGAGGAGTAAGCACCGGAGTTTTTGAAAGCCTAAATTTCGCCGCCGGCAGCGGGGATGAACGTGACAGCTTTGAAAACCTGTTTAAAAACCACGCCATTGCTGCAAATGCCATAGGCTTTGGGGCAGACGACATTGTTCGCACCCGTCAGGGACATACCGACGTGGTGGAGATAGTGGGTGTCAGCCATAAAGGGATAGGACTTTCAAAGCCGCAATTTGATTATGACGTGGATGGGCTTGTCACCCGGGACAAGGGGGTATTGCTTTCCGTAAGGTCGGCCGACTGCGTTCCGGTTTTGCTATATGATGTAAAAAAGGATATTGCCGGAGCGGTCCATTCGGGCTGGCTGGGGACAAAAAAGCAAATTTCAGTAAAAGCGGTGGAGCTTTTTAAGTCTTTCGGCAGCAACCCTGAGGATATTTTGGTGGCCATGGGCCCTGCCATTAAAAGCTGCTGTTATCAGGTGGGGGAGGAGTTTTATAACCATTTTCCCGGACACCTTTCCACCTTTTCGGTTAAAAACAGCAAAATTTATCTTGAACTGACTGATATTATAGCCAAAGATTTAATTAATATAGGAATCAAAAACGAAAATATGGATATATGCCCCCTTTGCACCTGCTGTGAGGATGAATATTTCTTTTCCCACCGGCGGCAGGGGCCAAACCGGGGAACAATGGCGGCCTTTATAGCCGTTTAATTAATACGAAAGGCAGGGAAATTAAAAACATGTCCGTGAAAATATTTCATTGTGCCGATTTGCACCTTGATTCCCCCTTTTCCCTTTCCACCCCCGATCAGGCGGAGCAGCGGAAAATCGAACTAAGATCCGCCTTTACCGGAGCCATTATGGCGGCGAAGCAGGAAAACATTCAGCTCTTTTTCATATCCGGGGACCTGTTTGACTCGGAATACGTCACCCGGGACACCGCAGAGCTTATAATTTCCCAGTTTAACTCTTTTCCCGACTGCCGTTTTTTCATATCTCCGGGCAACCACGACCCCTACAACGACGTTTCACCCTATAAAACCCTGGCATTCCCCTCCAACGTCCACATTTTCACCGACAAGGAAAAGGTGGAAATCCCCGAACTGAACGTGGATGTTTACGGCATGGGCTTTACCTCGCCTTCCTGTATGTCAAGCCCTGTGGTGGGTTACGGCAACCTTGATAAAAGCAAAATTAACATACTCGTCTGCCACGGGGACACATCCTCCCCCTTATCCACCTACGGCCCCATAACAAAAGGGGAAATCGCCCAGTCGGGATTTGATTATATCGCTCTCGGCCATATCCATTCCCCCTCCGGGGTGTTAAAGGAGGGAGGCACCTATTATGCCTACCCCGGATGTTTGGAAGGCCGCAGCTTTGACGAACCCGGCTACCACGGCGCCCTGATGGGGACAATATCCAAAGGGGAAGCCAACCTTAAATTTGTAAGGTTTTCAAGGCGGAGATACGAAATAGTTAAGGTGGACGTCACCGGCATCTACGGCAAGTCCGCCATTATCGAAACCATACGGAGCCTTGTCCGCCCCTTGGGTAACGACACCGCCGTCAGGGTTATCCTTACAGGCACGGTGGCCGAGCCCTATATCATCACCCCAGGTGAAGTCGGCAGGGGACACGAATATCCCTTCAGAATCGAAATAGTCGATGCCACCGTCCCGGCAATAGACTTTACCCAGCTTGAAAGAGACACCACTTTAAAAGGGGTTTTCTACACCAAAATGACCGAAAGACTGTCCAAATGCCCCCCAGGGAGCGAGGAATACGAAAAGGTGCTTATGGCCTTGAAATACGGCATTTCGGCTCTTTACTGCAGAAATATTATAGACTTTGGGGGAGGGGAAGGCAATGATTAACGGCATTTACATAGAAAAAATAGACATTACCTCCTTCGGCAGGCTTAAAAATGTTACCATAACCCCCACAAAGGGATTAAACATCCTTACCGCCCCAAACGAAGCGGGTAAATCCACCGTAGCAGCCTTTATAAAATACATTTTCTACGGCTTTGCCGGGGGACGAAAGCAAAGCATATCAGAAAACGAAAAGCTGTTATACACCCCCTGGGGAAAAACGGCGGTTTCCGGGGGTATAACCCTGGTAACCCCTAACGGCAGGTTTAGGGTTGAGCGTTCCCATAGCGCAAACCGTGAAACGCTGGTGGTGTATGACGTCAACACCGGCAAGCCCGCATTTACCGGCATGGTGCCGGGGGAGGTGTTCTTCGGCATCGGTGAAGAATCCTTCCAAAAGATACTGTTCTTCAAGCAGCTTTACATTCCCCAAAACGGGGACGAGGCGCTGGCTGGGCAGATTCAAAATCTAATTTTTTCCGCTGACGAAAAAACCAACGCCGAAAACACCGAAAAGAAGTTAAGGGAGGCAAGAGCCGCTCTTAAAAACAACCAAAAGCGGGGGCTTATCCCCAATCTTGAATCCCAGCTTGAGGACTACGACTCAAAGCTTGCCACCTCCCTCGAGGTAAAGCGGGAGCTTGACGGAGTAAACCAGTCGTTGGTTGAGAAAAAGCAAAAGATTGCCTTTAACCTTGAAAAGCTGTCTTTGCTTGAAAGGGAAGCAGAAAATATATTAAAGTTCGAAGCCAAAAAACGCCTTGACGGACTTATCGCCCTTGCCAAGCGCAAGGAGGATGCTGAAAAGAAATACAAGGAATGCATTTCAGCCTTTGAAGGGGGAAAAGCCCCCGAAACCGCCTTTGTCCAGGGCCTTATCGACGACAACGCCAGGTATTCAATGCTTGAAAAACGGCTTGACGAAATAGGCAAGGACATAAAGGACGAAACCAAACGCATTGAAATCGCAAAGGATTCCACCCCATTCTTTGAAAACGACCCGGCAAAAATCAAGCGCAGACTTAAAACCAGCAGGGTTTTCGCCTTTATAAAGTTTGTCCTAAGCCTTTCCCTCCTTGCCTTTGGGGCATACCGTTTTTATATCGTCGGCCTTGACCCGGTAATATACGCCTTAGGCGGCGGATTTGCCCTTACCTTTTTAATAAGCATGGTGTTAACATTTAAAACACCCTCCGTTGTAAAATCCCTGGGATTTGAAAACCGGGCCGAGATTATTAAGGCAATGGAGGAGTTCCCGGTTATTAAAATGCGGGTTGAGGACACTGCCAAAAAAATAAAATCCCTTGAAAAAATCTACGCCGACGAATCCGAAAAATACACAGAGCTTAAACGGTCGATAGACAGCCGAATAAAGAAATACATGGCCGCAGAGGACATTACCTACGGCCTTGCCATTCAAAAGCTGCTTAACCTTTCGGTGGAGGCGGGTAATCTTAAAGCCGAGTGCATGACTCTTGAGGAAAGGCTTGACCTTGCCTTAAAGGAAGTCAACATAGACGAGCTTAAGCAAAAAGCCGAAGGTGCGGCAATACCGCTGCGTGAAGCGGGAACGGTTCAGCGGGAGATTGAATTTTACAAGTCGGCCAACGAGGGGCTAAAAAAGCAGGAAATGGAGCTTGAACGACAAAAGGCATCCCTTGAGGCCAAAACCCCCTCCCCGTCGGTGCTTTACGGCAAGCGGGAGGCGGTTAAAACCAAGCTTGACGAATATACGCTTAAATACGACGCATTGGGGATTGCCCTTGAGGTGCTTGAAGAAGCCGGCGACTATATGAAGGCTACCATATCCCCCAAACTGGCCCAGCTTTCTTCTGCCTACTTTACCGCCGTAACCGAAGGGAGATATCCCTCCATACAGCTTACCACCGACCTTGTTATGTCGGTTGACACACCGGAAGGGGAAAAATCCGCCGACTTCCTGTCGGGCGGAGCCAAGGATACGGCTTATCTGTGCTTAAGATATGCCCTTGTGGATTTGCTGTATGACCGTCAAAGACCTTTTATAGTCCTTGACGATGCTTTTTCAAGGATAGACGACGGCAGGCTTAAGTTAATGTTAAAATCCCTTGCCGCCCTGTCCCGGGAACAGCAGGTGTTAATCTTCACCTGCCACAAGCGGGAAAGCGAGCTTCTTAAGGAAATAACCGATAACGTAAATGTGCTGAAACTTTAAAGAGGGACAGAATGGAACCGTCAACGCCGTTAAACTTCATTAAGGGAATAGGCGACGCAAGGGCAAAGGCCTTTGCCAAACTCGGCGTCCACACCACCGGCGACCTTTTATGCTTTTTCCCCCGGACCTACGAAAACCGGGGGAACGTAAAAAAGCTTATCGAATGCTTTAACGGTGAAGTTGTTTCGGTGGTTGTAAGAATCGACAGTCCCCCCAAAGAGGGACGGGGTAAAACCGGAATATTTTTTGTCAAAACAAGCGGCAGCGACGACACCGACACGGTGTACATCACCTTTTTCAACAACAAATGGATTTCCTCCTCCCTTGTGCCGGGAAGGCTGTTCCGCCTGTACGGCAGAATAACCTTTTCACCCTACGGGCGGGAGATTGTCAACCCGGTTATCGAAACCTATACCCCCGATTTACCCTCCATAATCCCCGTTTACCCCCAGACAGGCAACTTAACCCAAAGGGTTATATCCTCTGCAATAAAAAGCATTCTGCCCCTGGCTGAAAAGCTGCCGGAGGTATTGCCGAGTAATGTTTTAACCCAGTTTGCCCTTATATCAAAGGCGGACGCCTTTAAAAAAATCCATTTCCCCGAAACAATGGAGGATACAAAGCAGGCAATCCGCCGCCTTGCCTTTGAGGAGCTGCTTATATTCCAGCTTGCCCTGTCAAAGCTAAGGTCAAAGCAGGTTATAAAAAAAGCGGCGGAAATGACTCAAAAGGGAACAGGCGTCAGGCTGTTTTTCGAAAACCTGCCCTTTGAGCTGACATCGGCCCAGAAAAGGGCGGTTAAAGAAATTTTTGCCGACATGCAAAAGGACATCCCCATGATGCGGCTTGTTCAGGGGGACGTGGGTTCGGGCAAAACCGTCCTTGCCGCTGCGGCGGCCTACTTTGCCGCCAAAAACGGCTATCAGGCGGCAATAATGGCACCAACCGAAATATTAGCCGTCCAGCATTACAACACCATTACCAGAATGCTTGAAAAGTTTGATATTCCCACCGCCCTCCTTACCGGTGGAATGACTGCTTCTCAAAAGAAAAATGCCAAGGCCGCCATTTTAAAGGGGGATGTGAGTGTCATAATCGGCACCCACGCCGTCATACAATCGGATGTAGAGTTTAAAAACCTTGCCCTTGCGGTAACCGACGAGCAGCACCGTTTCGGTGTAATCCAACGGGCTTCCCTTATAACCAAGGGGGAAAAGGATATCACCCCCCATACCCTGGTTATGTCAGCAACACCCATTCCAAGGACATTAAGCCTTATTTTATACGGAGACCTGGACTTGTCGGTGCTTGACGAGCTGCCGCCGGGACGGAAGAAGATAGAAACCTACGCCCTTGAAAAACGGGAAAGGGATAAAATCAACTCTGTTTTGCGAAACGAAATTAAAAAGGGACATCAGGTGTTTGTGGTCTGCCCGCTGGTGGAGGAATCGGAAAACCTTGACGCCCAGTCGGCCGAGGAAAAAATTGAGGAAATCAAGGCTGATTTTCCCGAATACGAATGCGCCCTCCTTCACGGCAAAATGAAGGGTAAGGACAAAACCAGAATCATGGCCGACTTTAAGGCGGGGAAGACAAAAATTTTAGTTTCCACCACCGTCATAGAGGTGGGGGTGGACATACCCAATGCCACAGTTATGGTTATAGAAAATGCCGAACGCTTTGGCCTTTCCACCCTCCATCAGCTTAGAGGAAGAATAGGGCGGGGGGCAGATAAATCCTACTGCCTGCTTATATATGACAAAGAGTCCAAAAAGTCAAAGGAACGGCTTGAAACCATGTGCCGCACCGACAACGGCTTTGAAATAGCCGAAGCCGACCTGAAACTCCGCGGCCCCGGGGACTTTTTCGGCGAAAGGCAGTCGGGTGAAATAAAATTCAAAGTGGCAAGCATTGCAGACCTTCCCTTAATCGAACAAACCCGGGCCTGCGCCAATGTGATAATAGATAAAAATCTCCTTTTGGAAAACGATTACTCCCTTATAAACGAAGAATCCGAAAAGCTTTATTTAAGCAATCTGAAAAGAAATATATTTAATTAAAATGAAAATAGGCGAAATAACAATAAAAAACGGAATATTCCTTGCCCCCATGGCAGGGGTTACAGACTATCCCTTCAGAGAAATCTGTTCCTCCCTCGGTGCCGAATGCGTTATAACCGAAATGGTGTCGGCCAAAGCGGTGTGCTACGGGGACAAAAAAACAACGTCCATTGCCACCCTTGAAAGGGATGTCCGCCCCGCAGGCATACAGCTTTTCGGCTCCGAGCCTTACTACATGGCCAAAGCCGCCGAAATGCTAATGGAATACTCACCGGATTTCTTTGACATTAACATGGGCTGCCCCGTTAAAAAGGTGGTGTCCAACGGCGAAGGCTCGGCATTAATGAAATATCCCTATAAATGCTATGAGATTGTAAAAGCCATAAAATCCGCCGTTGATATTCCGGTAACCGTTAAAATAAGGGCGGGGTTTGACAAAAACCATATAAATGCCGACGAGGTGGCCAAATACTGCGAGGAAGGCGGCGCATCGGCCATATTTATCCATGGCAGGACAAGGGAAATGATGTATTCGGGCAAAGCCGACCGTAATATAATAAAAAAGGTAAAAAATTCGGTCAGCATTCCCGTGGTTGGAAACGGCGATATTTTTACGGCTGAAGACGCCCTGGCAATGTTTAATGATACCGGCTGCGACGGGGTAATGGTGGCCCGGGGAAGTCTGGGCCGGCCCTGGATTTTTGGTGAAATTGCCGCCACCATTGAGGGAAGGGAATATAAGTTGCCGGATATTAATGAAATAGGCGAAATTATAAAACGGCATATCTTTCTTCAGGAAGAATATAAAAAAGAAAACATGCTTTCACTTAGAAAGCAGCTTGCGTGGTATACCAAGGGTATGCCGGGCTCGGCTGCGGTAAGAAGCAGACTGAACGTCGCCACCGGATATGAGGAATTTATTGAAATAGTAAATGAGGTTTTCGCCTGAAATATCTTTACGGACAAGTATATTGTGTATATTTTGTAAATTGTGCGCAAAAAAATCCGCGCCAACCCCCGGCTGTTGTGCAAAACGCAGTTTTTAACGACTTAATTTTATTTATTGTTGACAATAAGGGGTTTTAATGATAAACTGCAGTTAACAGTTTGAAACTGTTAACTGACCTTATACGGCAAGTCCGTAACGGGTTTTCTTATTTTTTAGCTATCAATATACAAAGAGCTGCTTGGCAATAGCCGGCAGTTCTTTTTTTGCTTTAATTTTAACAAAGGGTAGTTAAAGGCAAACCGGCTTGGCAGCTCTCATCCGTCCTTGACTAATTTTCCCTTTCATGTTAAAATACCAAAAAACTTTACAGGTGAATATTATGATTACACTTAAAAAGACAATCATCCTAATTTTAACCGCCATATTCACCCTCGGGCTGCTTACCGCCTGCGGCGGCGGAGATAAAGCCGAAAGCTCTGTCCCCGGTTCAAGCCAAACATCTTCACCCTTATCATCAAACGAACCGTCGGCGGAAGAATCTGAAAACGAATCTTCGTGTGACGACCTGACCGGAGAAGAATCAACTGCGGATGAGTCATCCGTTAATGAATCGTCCGAAACCGAATCATCCACTGAAGAACCATCTAAAGAAGAACCATCCAAAGAAGAACCATCCAAAGAAGAATCATCCAAGGAAGAATCATCAAATGATGAAACGTCGGAGGAAGAATCGTCAGAGGATGAATCGTCATCAGACGAATCATCCGGGGAGGAAGTTGTGAAAAACTGGCCATACATTAACGGTTCATTTATTCAATACGGTCCCTTTTTAAATTATACCGACAAGCAGCTTGAAAAGCATTTCGACTATTTAAAACAGGCTGGTATAGAATACCTTGTGCTGTATACCTCGGCATCCCTTGACAAGGACGGCAAATACACCACCCTTTACTATCCCTCCGAACACGCCAAAACCAAAAAAGCCTCAAATTACAACGATACATATAAAAATATAACCGAAAAAATACTTGACCAATGCAAATCTCATGGAATAAAGGCATATATAACCCCTATTAACATGGACGGCTGGGGAAGCACCTGGGGTGTGGGCCAAAAGGATAAACTTAACCTCTTTGTAACCGAAACCCTTGCAATATCAAAGGAAATGTATGATTTATTCAAGACCAAATACGGCGACACCTTCTACGGCTGGTATTTTGCCCCCGAATTTGCAAACTACTTTACTTACTGGGACAACACTTTGTATCAAAACACCTGGGACTTTTTCAACGCCCTGCTTGACGGATATAACAAAATCGACAAGTCCATGCCCTTCCTCCTTTCCCCCTACTTTGCCGACTTTGCCCCCTATTCAAGCCCCAAGGACACGGCTGCGGCATGGGATAAAATCTTTTCGGGCATTAAATTCCGCAAAGGTGACATTTTCTGTCCCCAGGACTGCGTGGGCAGCGGTCTTGCCAAAATAAACAGCTTTACCGAATTTTATTCGGAATTCAAAAAGGTTATAGATAAATACGAAAATCTTTCCTTCTGGGGCAACCCCGAAAACTTTGTCCAGGCCAACTGGTCAACCGCCCCCGTTACCCGCTATGTTCTTCAGCTTGAAAAAGCGGCGGAATATGTGGAAGGCTTTATTTCCTTTGCCTATTCCCACTACTACGCCCCCGACATTGCCGGCACAAGCACCTTCCACAACGACTATGTGAAATACTACAACACCGGTAAAGTCGATTATTACGGAAACAGCCAATCCCCCTCTATAATTTCGGTAAGCTACACCCCGGCCACCTCTGGTGTGAAGCTTGAAGTCAAAGTCAAAAACAGTAAATACGGTATTTATAAGGTTGAATTTTACAGGGGCAGCGAACTTGTCGCCACCGTGGTAAACGCCGAAAGCGACTATGCCAAAGGGGAAATCACCCTCACCGGCTACGACAAAACCGTTACCCAAAACGGCTCATATACATATACCGCCAAAGTCTACGCCTTTTCCGGGGAGATAGTGGAGTCGGCGGCTAAAACCGTTCAAGTTTCCGTCCCCGAATGCATAAGCATAGGCAAAAAATATACCACCGACTATACCGGCTATGACACCTATCCCGACGACGGCAAAAAACTTACCGACGGCAAGTATGCAACAACTTCAGAATATTCCGACCATGCATCTTCGGGCTTTGCCGGAAATTCAAACGTTTCTTTTATAATAGACCTTGAAAAGGAAGCTGCCATAACCTCGGTTATCGCCAGAGCGCTAAACAGCGGCAGCGGCGGAGCTGTTATTCCCACCACCGTAAGGGTATCATTCTCCACCGACGGGGTGAATTTCGGCAATGCCATTACCCTTGACGGCCCCTCCCGTCCCACCGAAGCCGGCTGGGCGGTTGCAGAGTTTGACGCCGGCGGAATACGGGCAAGATATGTCAAGATCGAATATCTTGCATTACGCAACTGGCTGTTTATAGACGAAATATCAGTTTACGGCACACAAAAGTAAAAAAGCACAAAACCCGTAAGTGTTTTGCATCTTTTCTCTTATCCCTTGTTTTTAACTTAACAAAAAGCCTCCGGCAAAAACCGGAGGCTTTTTTTATTTATTTTTCCCAGGGGAAAACATAGCTTAATTTCAGTTCGTCTCTTACTGCGGAAAATTCCTTTTGAACCGCTTCGTTAATGGGAACACCGGTGTTCTTTCTTTCATTCCAAATATCCCATTCCTTTTCGCCGGCGGTGTAAATTCTGTCGTGTCCCGGAGCCTTGTCGGATGCCCTTAACTCTCTCAGAATGTCTCCCGCGGTCTTCTTAAACTCTTCGACACCCATAAATGCGTTGGTGTCTATGGCGATAAAGAAGTGTCCGAGATGGTAGGGAACCAGCTTGCCGTCCTGAATTCCGGTGAGCATCTTAAGGTAGTTGCCCTGCTGGAGCGCTGCCGACAGTATTTCAACCACGGTGGCATAACCGTAGCCCTTATATCCGCCGAGATCTTCGCCTATTCCGCCGAGGGGGGCAAGGGCTGCCTCGCCGGTGTTGAGCTGCTTTAATATTTCCGCGGAATTTGTAAGGGCTTCGCCGTTGCGGCCGATAACCATGCCGGCGGGGGTGTCCATACCCATGCGGGCGAAATATTCGATTTTACCTCTCTGAGTTATGGAAGTGGCGCAGTCTAAAACAAAGGGAAAATCTTCGTCTGTGGGTAAACCAACGGTTAAAGGGTTGGTGCCCAGCATGTTTTCCACACCGAAGGTGGGGGCAATGGAGGGGCGGGCGTTGGTCCCGGTAATGCCTATCATGCCCTCTTTGGTGGCCATGGTGGCGTAGTAGCCGGCAATGCCGTAATGGCAGGAATTTCTCACCGCTACCATACCCATGCCGTATTCCTTGGCCTTCTTAATAGCCATTTCCATGGCCTTGTAGCCGATAACCTGGCCCATGCCGTCATGGCCGTCAACCACTGCGGTGGTGGCGGTTTCACGTATAACCTCAAAATTGGTTACGGGGTTTTGAATTCCCGCCTTAATTCTGTCAATGTAAATGGGTTTAAATCTGTTTACCCCGTGGCTTTCGATACCCCGGCGGTCGGATTCAAGGAGGACATCGGCGCATATTTCGGCGTCCGCCCTCGGCACTCCAACCCCAACAAAGGCGTCGGTAACAAAGGGAATCAGTATATCCCAGCTGCAAACAACTTTTGCCATAATTTAACCTCCGACATTTTTTTATTCAATCAATTATAGTCTTGCCCGTTTTGTTTGTCAACAGTCCACACTTATTTTGCCAATTTTTATTTATACATTTTGAAAAAAAGTGCTTGACAAGCCTAATAAAATGTGCTATTATAATAAACTGCACTAAATTGCCCGCAGTGGGACTTTTTTTCATTTGTTTTAATTAGGATAGTGAAAAAAGTTTACAAAAAATTAGCAAAGGGCGTCTTAAAGGAGTGAACGGTTTAATGGTCAAAACCTGCTATCTCGGCACCCGCGAAAGAAAATCCTTTTCAAAGCACGAGGAAGTTCTTGAAATGCCGAACCTCATTGAGGTTCAGAAAAAATCCTTCCGTGATTTCGTTGAACACGGTATCCAAGAGGTTCTCGACGACTTTTCCCCAATGACCGACTATTCCGGTAATCTGGTAATAGACTTTATCGGTTACAGCTTAAGCGGTCCTCCCAAATATACCATAATGGAGTGTAAGGAAAGGGACGTCAACTATGCGGTGCCCTTTAAAGTCAGGGTCAGACTAACCAACAAAGTAACCGAGGAGGTTAAGGAACAGGAAATTTACATGGGGGATTTCCCCATAATGACCGACGCTGGAACCTTCATTATAAACGGCGCCGAGCGTGTTATCGTATCCCAGATAGTCCGGTCCCCCGGCGTTTATTACGACAAAATAACCGATAAATCGGGTAAGCAGCTGTTTACCTCGACAATTATCCCTTATCGGGGCGCATGGCTTGAATACGAAACCGACACCTCGGATGTGTTTTATGTCAGAATAGACAAAAACCGCAAGATACCCGTAACTGTTCTGCTGCGTGCTCTCGGCCTTTCCGAAAGCAAGGATATTATAGAGCTTTTCGGTGAAAAGGAAAGGCTTATAAACGCCACCCTGGAAAAAGACTTAATGCCCCAGGAAGCGGAAAAATACCCCGGCTCAACCCCCAGAGACGAAGCGCTGAAGGAAATCTTCAGAAAACTCCGTCCCGGCGATCCCCCAGTGGTTGAATCGGCAATTAACCTTTTGAAAAATCTTTTCTTCGACCCCAAGAGATATGACATATCTCCCGTGGGTAGATATAAATTCAACAAAAAGCTTGCTCTTGCCAGAAGGATAGAGGGCCATTCCCTTGCCCAACCCGTAGCCGACCCGCTTACCGGGGAAATCCTCTTTGATAAGGGCCACAAGATAACCCGCCACGATGCCGAAAAAATCGAAAAGGCGGGCATATGGAACGTTACCCTGCTGGTGGAAGAAGACGACCAGTTTGTAGAAGTCAAGGCGTTTTCCAACAAGATGGTTGACGCTTCCGCTATCTGCGGCTACACCAACGAGGAACTGGACCTTGACGAAAAGGTTCATGTGGACGTGCTCTTCGAAATTCTCCGTGACACGGGCAGGGAAAACCTTGCGGAGCTGAAAAGGGCTATCGCCCTCCGCAGAGATGAGCTTATTCCTAAATCCATAACTGTTGACGATATTTTCGCTTCGGTTAACTACCTTATAAATCTTTACCACGGCATCGGTTTAACCGACGACATCGACCATCTCGGCAACCGTCGGCTTCGCTCGGTGGGCGAACTGCTTATCCAGCACCTGCGTGTGGGCTTTTCCCGTATGGACAAAATCGTCAAGGAAAAGATGACCACCCAGGACATTGAAACTGTAACACCGCAATCCCTTATTAATATACGTCCCATTGTTTCGGTAATACGGGACTTCTTCGGCTCGTCCCCCTTGTCCCAGTTTATGGACCAGGCCAACCCCCTGTCGGAGCTTACCCATAAGCGCCGTCTGTCGGCGTTAGGCCCCGGCGGTTTGTCAAGGGACAGAGCCTCCTTTGAGGTGCGTGACGTTCACTACACCCATTACGGCCGTGTCTGCCCCATAGAAACCCCCGAAGGACCGAATATAGGCCTTATATCCTGCCTTGCAACCTATGCAAGGGTAAACCGCTTCGGCTTTATCGAAGCACCCTACCGGGTGGTTAAGAACGGCGTGGTTACCAAAGAAGTGGTTTATATAACCGCCGACGAGGAAGACGAATACGTTGTAGCCACCGCCAATGAGGTTATTGACGATAACGGCAACTTTGTTGAAAAGAAGGTTGTGGCAAGACACCGCGAAACCATTGCCGAATACGATCCCATGGAAATCGACTTAATGGACGTTTCGGCCAAGATGGTGGTATCGGTGGCAACCGCCATGATCCCCTTCCTTGAAAACGACGACAACACCAGAGCACTGATGGGATCCAACATGCAGAAGCAGGCGGTTCCCCTTATGATAACCGAAGCCCCCATAGTGGCCACCGGTATGGAATACCGTGCTGCCGTTGACTCAGGGGTAGTGGTTTTGTGCCGTGAAAGCGGCGTTGTGGAATCGGTTACCGCAGACGAAGTTGTGGTATTCACCGACTCCGGCAAAATGGATAAATATACCCTTATAAAATTTAAGCGTTCCAACCAGGGAACCTGCGTAAACCAGCGTCCCGTGGTAAGCAAAGGCCAGCGGGTTAAAGCCGGCGACCTTATAGCCGACGGCCCCGCCACCGACCACGGTGAAGTTTCCCTTGGCAAAAACGTTCTTATAGGCTTTATGCCATGGGAAGGCTATAACTACGAAGACGCCGTTTTGTTAAACGAGCGTCTTGTAAGGGATGACGTTTACACCTCAATACATATTGAGGAGTATTACTGCGAATCCCGTGACACCAAACTCGGACCCGAAGAAATTACAAGAGATATACCCAATGTGGGCGAAGACGTGCTTAAAGACCTTGACGAAAACGGCGTGGTTACCATAGGCACCGAAGTCAGAGCCGGCGACATCCTTGTAGGCAAGGTTACCCCCAAGGGCGAAACCGAGCTTACCAGCGAAGAACGTCTGCTCAGAGCCATTTTCGGCGAAAAGGCCAGAGAAGTCAGAGACACCTCTCTGAGGCTCCCCCACGGCGAATCGGGTATTGTTGTTGATACAAAGGTATTCTCAAGGGAAACCTGTGATGTCCTCCAGCCCGGAGTAATAAAATGCGTACGGGTTTATATTGCCCAGAAGCGTAAGATATCCGTCGGGGACAAAATGGCAGGACGCCATGGTAACAAGGGCGTTATTTCAAGAATTCTCCCCTCGGAGGATATGCCCTTCCTTGCCGACGGCACCCCCCTTGACATTGTGTTAAACCCCCTCGGCGTTCCTTCCCGTATGAACATCGGGCAGGTGCTTGAGGTTCACCTTGGCATTGCCGCAAAGCAGCTGGGCTGGCATGTAATGTCCCCCGTGTTCGACGGCGCCAAGGAAAACGAAATAGTTGAGCTGCTTAAAGACGCTCACATCCACCGTCCCCTTGATAATAAAGAAACCACCGCAGGCAAAGAGCTGTTCAGACAGGACTTTGACGAAAACGGTAAAGAAGTCTTAAGCCGCATTGCCCCCGAATGGATAGACGAAAACCGGGATGAATTTGAAGAGCTACGGGCGCAAAACCGCATAAGAGTGGTAGACGGCAAAACCACCCTTTATGACGGCAGAACGGGCGAACCCTTTGACAACCCCGTTACTGTCGGCTATATGTACTTCCTTAAGCTCCATCACCTGGTTGACGATAAGATTCACGCCCGGTCCACCGGTCCCTACTCGCTGGTTACCCAGCAGCCCTTGGGCGGTAAGGCCCAGTTCGGCGGCCAGCGTTTCGGCGAAATGGAAGTTTGGGCCCTTGAGGCCTACGGCGCCGCCTATACCCTTCAGGAAATCCTTACCGTCAAATCCGACGACGTTAAGGGCAGGGTAAAGGCATACGAGGCAATCGTCAAAGGCCAGAACATTCCCACTCCGGGAATTCCCGCCTCCTTCAAGGTGCTTGTAAAAGAGCTCCAGGCCCTTTGCCTTGATGTCAGGGTGCTTGACAGGGACGATAAGGAAATCAACCTTAAAGAATACTCTGACAGCGACGACGTCGACGAAAGAAGATATTCCGAAGCCGAGCTCGGCGAAAACGTGCTTGACGCCGACACCGAATCCCTCATGTATGACGACGAGGAGGGAATTGTTCCCGAAAGCGATGACGAGGAAGAATTCCTTGAGGAATTTTCGGGTGACGATATAGGCTTCGGCGACGACGGCTTAGAAGATATGTAGAAAGGGGACATGAATATATATGGAAAATATGGAATTTGAGTCCATTAAAATAGGTCTCGCATCCCCGGAAATGATAAGATCCTGGTCCTACGGCGAAGTTAAAAAGCCCGAAACCATAAACTACAGAACCTTAAAGCCCGAACGGGACGGATTGTTCTGCGAAAGGATTTTCGGGCCCACCAAAGACTGGGAATGCCACTGCGGCAAATATAAAAGAGGAGCAAGATACAAGGGCAAAATATGCGAAAAGTGCGGCGTTGAAATAACCACCAACAAGGTGCGCCGTGAACGCATGGGCCATGTGGAGCTTGCCGCCCCCGTATCACATATATGGTATTTCAGGGCAATCCCCTCCAAAATGGGCCTTCTCCTTGATCTTTCCCCCAAGCTTCTTGAAAAAGTTCTTTACTTTGCAAGCTATATAGTAATAGATCCGGGCGACACCCCCCTTGAAAAGAAACAGCTTTTGTCCGAACAGCAGTATAAGGACAACTACGAAAAATATGAAGACGATTTCCGGGTGGGAATGGGCGCTGAGGCCATAAAAGAACTGTTACAGGAAATCGACCTTGAGGAGCTTGCAGCCTACCTTAAGCGGGAACTTCAAACCGCCCAGGGACAAAGGCGTGTGAGATTTATAAAGCGCCTTGAGGTGGTGGAGGCTTTCCGCCTTTCGGGCAACCGCCCCGAATGGATGATACTTGAAGCCCTCCCCGTCATCCCCCCCGACATACGCCCCATGGTCCAGCTGGACGGCGGCAGATTTGCCACCTCCGACCTTAACGACCTGTACAGGCGTGTTATTAACCGTAACAACCGCCTCAAACGCCTTATCGAGCTTGAGGCTCCCGAAATAATTATAAGAAACGAAAAGCGTATGCTTCAGGAAGCCGTTGATGCCCTTATCGACAACGGCCGCCGCGGACGTCCCGTAACCGGTCCCAACAACCGGCCGCTTAAATCCCTTTCCGAAATGCTACGGGGTAAGCAGGGACGTTTCAGGCAGAACCTACTGGGCAAACGTGTTGACTATTCCGGCCGTTCGGTTATAGTCGTCGGCCCCGAACTCAAGATTTATCAGTGCGGTCTTCCCAAAGAGATGGCTCTCGAGCTTTTCAAACCCTTTGTTATGAAAACTCTGGTTTCCACCGGGAAGTCCACCAACATAAAAGACGCCAAGAAACGGGTTGAAAGAGCAACCCCCGAGGTTTGGGACGCCCTTGATGCGGTAATTAAGGAACATCCCGTTCTGTTAAACCGTGCGCCTACCCTTCACAGACTGTCTATTCAGGCCTTCGAGCCCATACTGGTGGAAGGCAGAGCAATCAAGCTCCATCCTCTGGTATGCCCCGCATTCAACGCCGACTTCGACGGCGACCAGATGCCTGTTCACGTTCCGCTGTCCGCAGAGGCCCAGGCAGAAGCCAGGTTCCTTATGCTTTCGGCAAACAACCTGTTAAAGCCGGTTAACGGCCACGCCGTAACCGTTCCTTCCCAGGACATGGTGCTTGGTTCCTACTTCTTAACCCTTGACAAGGAAAACGAAAGAGGCGAAGGCAAGCATTTTGCCGACATAGACGAGGCCGTTATGGCTTTTGAAAACGGCTATCTGTCGCTTCATGCCAAAATCTACGTCCGCATAACCAAGCTAATTAACGGCCAGCCTGTAACAGGCGAGGTTTATACCACCCTCGGCCGCCTTATATTCAACAAACCCATACCCCAGGACCTTGGCTTTGTGGACCGCAGCAACCCGGCCAATCTGTTAAAGCCCGAAATCGACTTCGTTACCACCAGCAACGAGCTTGCCCAGATTATCGACCGCTGCATTAGAAAGCACGGCAACGCCGTTACCTGCGAAGTGCTTGACAAAATTAAGGCCATGGGCTTTAAGTATTCCACCAGAGGGGCAATGACCATATCGGTTTACGACATGACCATACCCCCTGAAAAGAAGGACCTCCTTGCAGAAGCCGACGAAAAGGTTGATATTATAAACGAATACTACCAGAGCGGCCTTCTTTCCGACGAGGAACGTTCAAGGCGTGTCATAGAAATCTGGGAAAAATGCACCAAGGACGTTACCGACGCCCTTCAGCGCAACCTTGACCGCTACAATCCTATTAACATGATGGCGGTTTCAGGCGCGAGAGGTTCTATAAAGCAGATAAGACAGCTCGCCGGCATGCGTGGCCTTATGGCCTCCGCCTCCGGTCAGACCATAGAGCTGCCCATTAAGGCAAACTTCCGCGAAGGCATGAAGATTCTCGAATACTTCACCGCCGCCCGTGGTGCCCGTAAAGGCCTTGCCGATACGGCGCTTAGAACAGCCGACTCGGGTTACCTTACAAGGCGTCTTGTTGACGTTTCCCAGGATGTTATTATCCGTGAGGAAGACTGCGGCGACAAGCGTGGCCTTTGGGTAAGCAAAATTGCCGAATATCAGGGCAATAAAGAAGCGGTTATCGAAAAATTCGAAGAACGCCTTGTTGGCAGATATACGGTTGATGATGTTATAAATCCCGTATCTGGTGAAATAATAGTTCCCGCCGACACAATGATAAGCGAGGAACAGGCCGCCGAGGTTAAGGCAGCGGGTATCGAAAGAGTTCATATCCGTTCCGTTATTAACTGTAAGGCAAAACACGGTGCCTGCGTTAAATGCTACGGTGCCGACCTGTCCAGCGGACGTCCCGTTTCCATCGGCGAAGCGGTGGGTATTATAGCCGCCCAGTCAATAGGCGAACCGGGCACACAGCTTACCATGAGAACCTTCCACTCCGGCGGTGTTGCCGGCGGCGACATCACACAAGGTCTGCCGAGAGTTGAGGAGATTTTCGAAGCCCGCAAGCCCAAAAAATCCGCCCTTCTTTCGGAATTTGACGGAACTGTCCGGATAGAAGAGGTCAAAAAATCAAAGCATATTGTTGTCAAGGATGATTACACCGGTGAAGAAAAGGTGTTCACCATACCCTATATGACCAAGATTATAGTGGAAGACGGTGAAAAGGTGAGAAAGTGCCAGAAGTTAACCGAAGGCACCGAAACCCCCGGCGATATACTCCGCATCTCCGGCCTTGACGCAGTTTACTCATATATTATTAAGGAAATCCAGAAGGTCTACCGTCTGCAGGGCGTTGAGATTGCAGACAAGCATATCGAAATTATCGCCCGCCAGATGACAAGGAAAATCCGCATAGACAATCCCGGCGACACTGAATTCCTTGTCGGTTCTTCGGTAGATATTTCCGAATTCGACGCCGCTAACGAAAAGATCAGAGAGGCCAACGCCAAGAATCCCGGTTCCACCCCGCTTATGGAGGCCGAGGGAACGTCTTTGCTTTTGGGTATAACCAAAGCATCCCTTTCCACCGACTCCTTCCTGTCGGCAGCATCCTTCCAGGAAACCACAAAGGTGCTTACCGAAGCTGCGGTTAAGGGCAAAATCGACCCGCTGGTGGGGCTTAAGGAAAACGTCATAATCGGCAAGCTTATACCCGCCGGAACCGGTATGAGAAAGTATCGGGAAGTTGAAATAGACACCGGCGATAAGTATGAAGAAGGGCTGTATTCCGCCGATTAAGCCAAATTGACTTAAAAAGGACACCTTTTTTAGGTTATATTCTATGCATCATACTATTGACTTGATCGATAGTTTGATATATAATCAATTTGTTGTGAAAAAATTCGGAAAGGAGGAATACAATGCCTACATTTAATCAGCTGGTTAGACACGGCAGGCAGAAGGTTTTCTACAAGTCCAAATCCCCTGCGCTTATGAAGGGAGTTAACACTCTTAAGAATTCTTCAATTGACCTTCCTTCACCCCAGAAGCGGGGCGTTTGCACCAAGGTAACCATCAAAACCCCTAAGAAGCCTAACTCGGCGCAGAGAAAGGTTGCCAGAGTAAGGTTAACCAACGGTATCGAAGTATGGTCCTACATCCCCGGCATAGGTCACAACCTTCAGGAACACTCGGTTGTCCTTGTTCGCGGCGGGAGAGTAAAAGACCTCCCCGGCGTACGTTACCATACCGTTCGTGGTACCCTTGATGTTCAGGGCGTGGCCAAGAGAAACCAGGGCCGTTCCAAATACGGCGCAAAGGCAGCCAAAAAGAAATAATAATTACATTCATTGGTAAAGCGAAAATCAATAAGTTCGTGTCAGGAACGCGATTTATATATAAATATATAACGCTTCTTGGCACTGACGGGATTTATTTTTCGAGTACCTGTGAACTCATCAGGCCGTAAGGCCGCTAATGAAGGAGGGAAGAAAAGTGCCAAGAAGAGTGCGTGGTTTTAAAAGAGAAGTCCTCCCCGATCCCGTATACAATTCCGTATTGGTTACCAAGCTTATAAACAATATAATGCTTGACGGGAAAAAGGGCGTTGCTCAAAAAATTATCTATGACGCATTTGAAATCGTCAAAGCCAAAAACGGGGCTGATCCCCTTGAGCAGTTTAAAAAGGCTCTCGACAACATTATGCCCAATCTTGAAGTTAAAGCAGTCCGCCGCGGCGGCGCAAACTACCAGGTACCTATGGAAGTGCGCCCCGAAAGAAGGCAAACCCTTGGCCTGCGCTGGCTTATAACCTATGCCAGAGCTAGGAACGAGAAGACTATGAGCGAAAGACTTGCCGGCGAAATTCTGGATGCTGTCAACAGCACCGGCGGCGCCGTCAAGAAGAGAGACGACACTCATAAAATGGCGGAAGCAAACAAGGCGTTTGCACATTATCGTTGGTAAACATTTATTCCGCAGAACTACACCCGGTTTTGCGGGTGTAGTAATTGCGGGAAGGAGAAAATATGCCATCTACGGAAAAATATCCCCTTAATAAAATGCGCAACATCGGAATAATGGCGCATATAGATGCGGGGAAAACCACAACAACAGAAAGAATCCTGTTTTATACAGGAAAAACCCATAAGATCGGGGAGGTTCACGAAGGCGCTGCAACCATGGACTGGATGGAGCAGGAACAAAAGAGAGGTATAACCATAACCTCGGCCGCCACCACCTGTCATTGGAAGGGACATCGCATTAATATTATAGACACCCCGGGACATGTGGATTTCACCGTCGAGGTGGAACGCTCCCTGCGTATACTCGACGGCGCAGTTGCGGTTTTTTGCGCCAAAGGGGGTGTCGAGCCTCAGTCGGAAACCGTTTGGCGTCAGGCAGACAAATATAAAGTTCCCAGGATGGCCTATGTCAATAAAATGGATATAATGGGGGCCAACTTCTACCGGGTAGTAGACATGATGACCGACCGGCTGAAGACCAACCCCGTTCCCATTCAGCTTCCCATAGGCAGTGAGTCCGATTTTAAGGGAATCATTGACCTTGTGAAAATGAAGGCCTATTTCTACAACGACGATATGGGAATAGATATAATCGAAACCGATATACCCGCCGAATATGCAGAAAAGGCCGACAAATACCGCACCAATCTGTTGGAACACGTGGCTGAATTTGACGACAGCCTGCTTGAAAAATACCTCGAAGGCGAAGAATTAAGCCTTGACGAGGTAAAGAACGCTATCCGTCAAGCCACCATTAACAACAAATTCATCCCTGTGCTTTGCGGCACATCATATAAAAACAAAGGCGTTCAGAAGCTCCTTGACGCCATCATTGACTACATGCCCTCCCCCGTTGACATTCCCGCTATCGAGGGTGTAAACCCCAATACCGGTAAACAGGAGGAAAGGCATCCTACCGAGGACGAACCCTTCTCGGCTCTTGTGTTCAAGATAATGACCGACCCCTTTGTGGCAGGCAAGCTTTGCTATATAAGGGTTTACTCGGGCCGTATTAAGAGCGGTGACACCATTTACAATCCCGCCCGCAAGAAGAGAGAGCGTCTCGGCCGTCTGGTGCTTATGCACGCCAACCACCGTGAGGAAATTGACTCGATGGGCGCAGGGGAAATAGCCGCCATCATTTCTGCAAAGAACATGACCACCGGCGACACCCTTTGCGACGAAAAGAACCCCATTGTCCTTGAATCCATGGACTTCCCCGAACCCGTTATAAGGGTTGCCATTGAGCCCAAGACAAAAGCCGGTCAGGAAAAGATGGCTCTTGCCCTTGCAGACCTTGCAGAGGAAGATCCCACCTTTAAGTCCTACACCGACTCCGAAACCGGCCAGACCATAATCGCCGGCATGGGCGAACTTCACCTTGAAATAATCGTTGACCGTCTGCTGCGTGAATTCCGCATAGAGGCCAACGTGGGTAATCCCCAGGTTTCCTACCGCGAAACCATACGCCGTCAGGCCAAGGCAGAAGGCAGGTTTATACGCCAGTCGGGCGGTAAAGGCCAATACGGTCATGTCATTATCACAATCGAGCCCAACGAGCAGGGCGCCGGCTTTAAATTTGTGGACAACGTCAAGAACGGGGACATTCCTTCGGAATATATTCCCGCAGTGGAAGACGGCATAAAGTCTGCTATGCAGGCGGGCGTGCTGGCCGGCTACAACGTAGTTGACGTTATCGCCACCCTTGAAGGCGGTTCCTACCACGAAGTTGACTCTTCGGAAATGGCATTTAAGATCGCCGGCTCCATGGCCTTCAAAGAGGCAATGCAGAAAGCCGATCCCGTGCTTACCGAGCCCATTATGCAGGTTAACGTGGTATGCCCCGACGAATATATCGGCGACATCATCGGCGACATTACCTCCCGCAGAGGCAGCATCACCGGTATCGATTCGGATAACGGCGTACAGCAGATTTCGGCTCACGTGCCCCTGTCTTGTATGTTCGGCTACGCTACCGATATGAGATCCAAGACCCAGGGACGCGGCGTTTACACCATGCAGCCCAGCCATTATGCAGAGGTTCCCAAGTCCGTTCAGGAACAAATAACCTCCAACATGGCTAAGTCCAATCAGTAAGCATAGGCTTTAAGGGTAAAAACTACCCTAAAACAGCCATTTAGTATATATTTTTCCAAAAAAGCCTTGACTTGCAGGAAAAATTTAATATAATGAAACCATACGAAAAATTAAAAATTAAATTATTATCTTACTCAGGAGGATAAAAATGGCAAAATCTAAATTTGAAAGATCAAAGCCGCATGTTAACATCGGTACCATTGGTCACGTTGACCATGGCAAAACCACACTAACCGCAGCTATAACCAAGACTCTTTCCCTTAAAGACACTTCCATTGAATATTTGGCATATGACCAGATCGACAATGCTCCCGAAGAAAAGGCAAGAGGTATAACCATTAATACCCGTCACGTTGAGTATCAGACCGAAAAGCGTCACTACGCTCACGTTGACTGTCCGGGCCACGCCGACTATGTTAAAAACATGATCACCGGCGCTGCTCAGATGGACGGCGCCATCCTCGTGGTTGCCGCTACCGACGGCCCCATGCAGCAGACTCGTGAACACATACTCCTTGCCCGTCAGGTTGGCGTTCCCGCCATCGTTGTTTACCTCAACAAGTGCGACCTGGTTGACGACGAAGAGCTGCTTGAAATCGTTGAAATGGAAGTTCGTGAACTTCTTTCCGAATACAACTTCCCCGGCGACGAAACCCCCATTATTCGTGGTTCCGCCCGTGAAGCTCTTATGTGCGATTCCAAGGACATCAACGATCCCTGCTACAAGTCCATTATTGAACTTATGGATGCTGTTGACTCCTTCATCCCCACCCCCGACAGAAAAGCCGACCTTCCCTTCCTTATGCCTGTTGAAGACGTGTTCTCCATCACAGGCCGTGGTACCGTTGCTACCGGTCGTGTTGACCGTGGTACCGTTAAGGTTTACGACAACGTTGAAATCGTTGGTCTCCAGGAAAAGGCTAAACCCACCGTTGTTACCGGTCTTGAAATGTTCCGTAAGCTGCTTGAGTACGCAGAAGCCGGCGAAAACGTTGGCTGCCTCCTCCGCGGCATAGACAAGAAAGACATTGAAAGAGGCCAGGTTCTTGCTAAACCCGGCACCATTAAGCCCTATAAGAAGTTTATGGGACAGGTTTACGTTCTTACCGAAAAGGAAGGCGGCCGTCATAAACCCTTCTTCTCCAACTATCGTCCCCAGTTCTATTTCAGAACTACCGACGTTACCGGCGTTATCACCCTTCCCGAAGGCGTTGACATGTGCCGTCCCGGCGACAACGTAAACATGTACGTTGAACTCATCACCCCCATCGCCATTGAAAAGGGACTTCGCTTCGCTATCCGTGAAGGCGGCAGAACCGTTGGCTCGGGCGTTGTTGTTGAAATAAACGAGTAATTTTAAAAAATTGAATATACGCTTCGGGGCGGGGTGAAAATCCCCACCGGCTGTCAAAGTCAGCTAACGCAGGATTAAGCCCCTGCGCCGAGCGGGTGGAATTCCCGCACCGACGGTTAAAGTCCGGATGATAGAAGCAAAATCAAAACTGTAATTTTGCGCCCCCTTTATGGGGGCGCATTTTTTATAATTTCTTGCAAAAGGGGGAACACCATGAAAGAAACGGCAAATACCCTGAACAAAATTTATGAAAACCTGCATAACCGGGCGGCAAAGCTTGAAAGCCAGCTTGCCTCCGGAGGGTTTGACTGCTCCTGGGGCTGGTCCAACTTTTACGGTGAAGGAGACGGGGAGATTAGATATTACCCACTGCCGGTTATAACCGTCCACGGACTTGGGAACATCATACTCGAACTAAATTCCTGCTCCTTTACCTCGGTGTATTCCAAAAGCGGCCTTTGCTCCCTTGAGCTTGAAAAGCTGGCCCGCAGCTATAAGTTTGAAATTTTTTCCGCCGACGATAAAACTCAAACCGTCTATTCACCCGACGATGATTTTATAGGCATTAAAGAAAAGCTGTTTAACACCCCCTATGACAACTTTTGCATTCGTGTCCATATGCCCTCCGAGCAGGACTTTAATTCGGTCAGAGAGGTGCTGGCTGAATTTCGGGTTCCTGAGGATATGATAGAGAACATCATATAACATAAATAATACTGAAAGGATGTTTTATATGAAATATTTGCATATACGCAAAATAACAGTAGTCGCCCTCCTATCGGGAATCGGCTTTTTACTTATGATGCTTGAAATATCGGTTCCCTTGATCCCCAGCTTTATCAAGCTGGATATTTCTGATTTTCCCGCCCTTGTGGCTGCCTTTATCTTTGGCCCTGTGGAGGGGATTGTGGTCTGCCTTATAAAAAACTGCCTTCATATTGCCGCAACCTATTCGGGGGGTATAGGGGAACTTGCCAATTTTATGTTAGGCGCTACCTTTGTGTTGACCGCAGGGTTTATATACAAGCGTTTTAACAGCTTTAAGGGGAGTGTAATCGCCTGTTTTGCAGGCAGCATTGCCATGGCGGCAATAAGTTTTCCGGTAAATTTATTTATCACATACCCCTTTTACTCCAAATTTATGCCCATTGACACCATAATCAAAGCGTATCAGGATATTCTGCCGTCAGTAGGTTCCCTTGAATCGGCTTTGCTAATTTTCAATGTTCCATTTACACTTATAAAGGGACTTATCGTGTCGGTATTATGCCTTGTATCATATAAAAGGCTAAGCTATTTATATATACCCCAAAAAGGACAAAATTGTTAACAACACATTAGTGGATATTTAATTAAAAGTATGGTAAAATGATAAAAACGGCCTGAAAAAACAAAAAGGGTGGAAAAAGCGTATGAATGCGGCATTTTACCTTACTCCCAAATCAAGTCTGGCTTACTTGTATGGGGACCAGACGGTTAAGCAGGGGCTTGAAAAAATGAAAAGCCATGGTTATACCGCCGTACCCGTCATTGACCGGGAGGGAAAATACATAGGCGTAGCCACAGAAGGAGACCTGCTTTGGTTTATATACGACCTTATCCGCAACGGCTCGACGGATATTACCACCGATATGAAAAATGTGTTTATAAGGGACATAATAAACACCAAGCGTTTTAAGCCGGTGTCAATTAACATATCCGACGAAGAGCTGGTGATATCATCGCTAAACGACAACTTTGTCCCGGTAATAGATGACAGGGATATGTTTATAGGCATTGTAACCCGCCGTTCAATAATATCTAAAATGGCCGAAAGGCGTAAAAAAGTAAAAGAGCTTCAAAAATGAAGCCCTTTTTTATTGCTTTGTCGTATTAACCTTATTTTGCTTTAACCAGCTTATATGCGTTAACCGCCTTGCCTAAAAAGTTCATTGTAACCACGTTTTCAAGGTTTACGCAAAGCAATACCCGGTCAACGTCAAATGTGTTGGTTGTTAACACTTTATTAGCTACATCGCCAATATCTACTATAACCAAATCGAAATGCAGCGCCAGGAAAGGAGCAAGGGAATGGCCAAAGGAGTCTTTTATCAAAAGCAATGTTTCCCGGCCCTCATCGCCGTTTTTGGTTATATAGGTAAGGGGGTTGGTGGCTGATAAAAACATGCTGTATTTATCGCTGCCTTCCTTGATTTTGTCAAGGTAGTCAAAATCGTAAAACCCCGAAAAAGTTGTCCAGGTCTTGCCGTCGTAAACCTCCATGGTGTAATTGTCGGGGCTGTCCCCCTTTAACACCCAGTAATCCAGCACGTCGGCGGGTATGGATTTATCCCCGGCCTTGGCGTAGGTGGTTCCGTAGAAGCTGTCAGAGGCCGTAATCACGTCGAAATCCTCTTTAGAGTAATACTCCATACCGAAAGACTTCATAACCTCTACATAGGCGTAGTAAGCGCCCAGGGTGGTCCAATGGTGGTCGGTTTTAAAGTAAACGTATTCGCCATTGTCGTATAATGCCCGGAAGTTGCTGTAATAATCGATATAGTTTTCGCCCTTGAGTGTTTCTTTGACAAAGGCTATCAGCTTGTCGCTTTTTTCAGAAGGATAGTTAAATGCCGAAGAAGCCACGTCGATGGTGCGGGGAGGAATCAATGCGGTAAAGGCTACTCCCAGCTCGTCAAACTTGTCAAAGTAATTTTTAACCACCGAAAGTTGTGCGGCTACATGCTTTTCATAAAAGAAGTCTACCATGGGGTAGTTGTAGCTTTCGTCATGGGGTTTTCCGTCATGGGCAGAAAATAGCCGGACTGCAAGCTGACCGTTTTTACCGAAAACCACGCCGTTGTTTTCCTTTTTCATAAGCAGCTTTTCAACGGTGGCCTCAAAGTCCACAAAGGCTGACCTGAAAGGGAACTGGTCGTTTAGGTATTCGTTTATTTTTGCGGTGAATTTACCGTCTATAAAATCCTGCCATTTGAATTCGGGAAAAGTCTGGAGCTTACGCTTTTCCTCGGGGGAAAAATCCTTAGCCGGCTTAATTACAAAGGCTGCGGCAAGTCCGAAAAGAATGCCGATAAATATTACAATTGTGATTATGGAGATTATTTTTTGATTTTTCATGTCCCAACCTCCCTAAAAGCGGAAATACAAGAAGGGCGAATAGGTGGAGTTGACCATATAGGCCACGCACACCAGCAGCAGGCATCCCATAAGCACGGGAACGGCATAGGCAAAGGGGGTAAACTTTTCCCTGGCCTTGTCAAACAGCTTTTTGGGTAACGGTGTGGAGGCAACGGCGCATATGACAAAGGCGGGGAGGAATCTTACCAGGTCGTAGACATTGGTGGCGGTTGCTCCCGCATCCACTCCAATGCCGAACATTGCTTTAAAGCAGGCAAAACCTGCCGAAAGGTCGGTAAAGTAAAAGATAAGCCAGCCGATAACTATAAGGAATAACGCATACAAATGGGATATGAAAGAGGGAACCTTTTCAAGGGCTTTTAATAGGAACAGTTTTTCCACAATTAATATTAAGCCGAAATAGCCGCCCCAGATAATAAAGTTCCAGGAAGCACCGTGCCAAAAGCCGGTGAGCAGCCAGACAACGATTATGTTTCTTATCTGCTTGGGGAATCCCTTGCGGTTTCCGCCTAGGGGAATATAAACATATTCCTTAAACCAGGTGGAAAGGGAAATATGCCACCTGCGCCAGAATTCGGTTATTGACTTTGAAATGTAAGGATAATTGAAGTTTTCTAAAAATTCAAAGCCTATCATCTTGCCAAGGCCGATGGCCATATCGGAATAACCCGAAAAGTCAAAGTATATCTGGAAAGAGAAGGCAAGAATAAGCATCCATGCGCCTAGGGTGGTTGCCTCGAATTCAAGGGATGAGTTGTAGTAGCGGACTATCGCCGCCATGGAGTCGGCGAGGAGGATTTTCTTTCCGATACCTGCCACAAACCGCCTTACCCCTTCGGCAAACTTGTCTATGTTTTCTTCCCGGTAGGTAAGCTGGTCGTCAACGTCCTTATATCTGACAATGGGGCCTGCAATAAGCTGGGGATAAAGGGTAACGTATGTGCCGAAGGCTATAAAGCTCTTTTGAAGTTTGCAGTTTCCCCAGTAAAGGTCAATTGAGTAGGACATTATCTGGAAAGTGTAAAAGGAAATACCTATAGGCAGCTTAAGCCAATCAAGCGGCTCAAGATTTGACAGGAATGGTAAAACCGAAATATTTTTAATAAAGAAGTTGGTGTATTTAAAGAAGAGTAAAAATGCAAGGTTAATGCATAGGGATATGGTTAAAAAAATTCTGGCCTTCTTTTTATCGGTATCCCTGTATTTATCAATTAGAAAGCCGAAAACGTAGGCGTTTATAATCGAAATAACCATTATGATTATAAACAGCGGTTCTCCCCAGCCGTAAAAGGCAAAGCTGTAAATAAACAGAACCAGCATTCTGAACTTTTTGGGGACGGCGAAATACAACACCATAAGGGTGGTAAGGAAGGCGAAAATAAAAATCAAAGAAGAAAATACCACGGCCTATTATCCTTTCAATCAGACTTTCATTTATCTTCAAGTTCAAGCAGGGATTTGTCTATTACCGTATCGCTCTTAACCTCCCCTATGATTTTTACATCGTTGGGCCCGAAGGTTTTAATGGAGCCGTTGGCGTCCTGCATTTTAACCTTAACCTTACCCGTTAAAAAGTTGGACTCCACAATAACCCCTTTGCCCTGGGGGGTAATCACCACCGAATCTACCTTGGGGAAAGTGGCGTATTCTCGTTCGTAAACCTCCTGCTCAAACTTTAAGCAGCACATAAGCCGCCCGCAGGTGCCGGATATTTTAGCCGAGGACAAGGACAAATTTTGCTCCTTTGCCATCTTTATAGAAACCTGACTGAAGTCGGAAAGGAAGGTCTTGCAGCAGAACGGCCTTCCGCAGACGCCTATTCCGCCTATAAACTTGGCTTCGTCCCGCACGCCTATCTGCCTAAGCTCAATCCTTGTGCGGAACACCGACGCCAAATCCTTTACCAGGTCGCGAAAATCCACCCGTCCTTCGGCGGTGAAGTAAAATATAAGCTTTGCGTTGTCAAAGGTGTATTCAATGTCTACAAGCTGCATGTCAAGGCTATGCTTTTTAACATATTCCTCCCATACCGGCCGGGCCCCTGCCTCAAGCTGGCGGTTGAGGTTGTTTTTTTCGGTGTCTGCCTCGGTGGCTTTGCGGATAACGGGTTTTAGGGGAGAAACAATCTCCTTTTCCGACACTATCCTGTTGGGTATAACCACCTGGCCGTATTCCATTCCCCGTACGGTTTCCACAATGGCGTGGTCGCCCTTTTCAAATACAAGGCCGTTGGGTGAAAAATAATAAACTTTTCCGGCGTTTCTAAAGCGTATGCCTATTATTTCGTATTCACCGGGGGCAATAGATTGCTTTTCCCCTTCGGTGGCGGGATTATTTATGTTAACGCTTGGCGTGTTGTTAAGCTCGTTGTTTTCGTTGTTTTTCATGTTATCATCCTTTCGGGATATGGATTTTATCTCTTTATTTCGTTTAACCTTGCTGCTATAGAGGCAAGGGTAAGGTTTATGTTGGAATTTGCGTTAATGCTTTCATAGGCCAAAATGGCTTCCTCGGCAAGGCATAACAGCTTTTTGTCGGTGGTTTTGCCGGCATATTCCAAAGCTGCCTCGGGAGTAAGCAGGGTATAACGGTTATACCTTTGCTTGGCCCGTAAAATATCATCGGCAAGGGTAATGACTGCCGAAAGAAATTCCTTTGCCTTGTTCCTGTCGTATTTTTTTGCCTTTAAAAAGGCCACAAGGTCAAAATCCGATCCGGTGAACAGTATTTTGGCAAAATCGGTTACGTCGTTTTTAATATCCGACTGTTTTTTTTCAAGCAACGAAACCGCTTTGCCCGGACTACCTTCCGACATGGCAACGGCGTAATTGATTTCTTCCTTATCCTTCCGGGGGAATTTTCCCGCCAGCCAGGCGGCGATTTTTTCCTTTGGTGACGGGTATAATGTTATAATCCTCCCCCTTGATACCACGGTGGGAAGGAGGGATTCTTTTTTATCGGTAAGTATAAAAAATACGGCGGATGGGGGCGGTTCCTCAAAGAATTTCAGCAGAGCGTTCTGGGCCTGAATATTCATTTTATGCCCGTCTTTTATTATATATACCTTTTTATCCGATTCGTTGGGTAGCAGATAGATGCTGCGCTTTATTTCCCTTACCATTCCTACGGTTATAATACCGCCCTCCCGGTCGGGGGCAATGACAATAAGGTCGGGGTGGGAATTCTGGCCTATCTTTTTGCAGCTTGAACACACTCCGCAGGGCTTGTTGTTCCCCGAACATAAAATGGCGGCAGCCGCAAAAAAAGCAAAAAAGGTTTTGCCAAAGCCCTCTTCCCCCTCCACAATATAGGCGTGGGAAAGGACGCCCGACGACAGCTCCCGGCAAAATCCTTCCTTTTGGACGGTATTGAATTGTTTATCCAAAAAATCCAAAGCCATTAACAAAACCTCATTATATCATACCATAATTTCCGGCAAAATAAAAGGGGCAAGTGTTAATTTATACCTTGAATTTCAGAAATATTGGGAACCCTTTTTAAATTTAAGCAAAAAGGGGTTGTTTATGCGTGCGTCGGAAAGGGTGGTGGCTTCCTCATGCCCGGGCAGTAACGCGTAGTCGCCGGGATAGTAATACAACCGTTTTAAAGATTCGTTAAGCTCGTCATCATCCCCGCCGAAGATGGTTGTGCCGATGGAATTTTTAAACAACGTGTCGCCGGTAAAAATGCAGTCCTCTATAATATAGCACACCGAACCCTTGGTATGTCCGGGTGTGTGGAGAACGAAAAATTCAAACTCGTCTATTTTATACTTTCCCTCACGGGTGAAAACCACTTCCGCCGGATACATTGGCCGGGGATCGTTTTCGATCATGGATGAAAACACGTCGGTTTCATACAGGCAGTTTTCGTCGTCCTTGTGGATTGCCACCTGTGTCAGTTTATTGCGCAGGGAATCGGTGGCGAGAATGTGGTCAAAATGGCCGTGGGTAAGAAGTATCACCCGGCAGGAAGCCCCGATGGCGTCAAGCTTAGCCTTTATAAGGGCATAATCTCCACCCGGATCTATGACAAGGGCGTTTTTGGTGGTTTTGGATTTTAATATATAACAGTTCGTCTTAAGCGGCGAAACCACAACCTTGTAAATATAACAGCTGTTCATTTTTCAGACCTCCTTGAATATAATTATAAGAAAATTAATACAAAAAACAATAGCATTTTGGAACAAAGGGCAAAAAAATGCTGTTTCCCCTTGAAAACAGGCTATCATTGTGATAAAATAAATTGATAAATACAAAAAAAGGCGATTATATATGGAACAAATTAAAACTCAACTGGCCAACTGTCTTTTTAAGGCCATAGATGCCGTCGAAACCTTTGGCCTGCAGGAAATATTAAATACGCTGGAATATCCCTCCGACGATAAAAACGGGGACCTTTCCTTCCCCTGCTTTAAGCTGGCTAAAATATTCAAAAAAGCTCCGCCGGTTATAGCAAAGGAAATAGCCGAAAAGCTGTCTTTACCTGCCGATGTGGAAAGGGTAGAGGCGGTTTCGGGCTATGTTAATTTTTATCTCAGCCCTAAATATTACACCAAGCTCATGAACACCGTTACCTACGACGGCGAAGTTACGTCCATCGGCAAAGGCAAAACCATATGCATTGACTTTTCCTCTCCCAATATAGCAAAGAAGTTCCACTTAGGCCATATTGGCACCACGGTTATAGGCAATTCGCTCCGCAACATATTCAAATATTGTGGCTACAACGTGGTGGCCATTAACCATCTGGGTGACTGGGGAACCAACTTCGGCAAGCTTATCTGTGCCTATAAAATGTGGTCGAGCAGGGAAAAGGTTGAAACCGAAGGGGTTATAGAGCTTGAACGCATTTATGCCCGGTTTAATAAAGAGGCAAACGAAAACGACGCCTTAAATCAGCTCGCCCGGGACGCTTTCAGAGAACTTGAAAACGGTAACGATGAATACCTTGAAATCTGGCGCTACTTTAAAGAAATTTCCCTTAAGGAATACATGAAAACCTATGACCTTATGGGAATAACCTTCGATTCCTTCAACGGCGAATCCTTCTTTACCGACAAAATGCCGGCGGTAGTGGAGGAATTAAAGGCCAAGGGAATGCTTAAAATCGACGACGGTGCCAGCGTGGTTGATCTGTCGGAATTTAACATGCCCCCTGTGCTTATTTTAAAGAGGGACGGTACCACTCTATATCCCACCCGGGATATCGCCGCCGCCAAGTGGCGCAAGCAGGAATACGACTTTGACAAATGCATCTATGTTACCTCGGCCGGGCAGTCACTTCACTTTGCCCAATGGTTTAAGGTAGTGGAGCTTATGGGCTATGACTGGGCAAAAAACCTTGTCCACGTTCCCTACGGCACCATGTCCTTCGGCGGGGAAAAGCTGGCAAGCCGCACCGGTAACATCATATATCTTGACGATCTGCTTTCCCAGGCAATAGAAAAAGCGGAAAAAATTATTGAGGAAAAAAACGCCGCATTGCAAAACAGGCACGAAACCGCCGTTGCGGTGGGCGTAGGCGCGGTTATTTTCAACGCCCTGTTTAATTCCCGTATAAAGGACGTGGACTTCTCCTGGGACACCGCCCTTTCCTTTGAGGGCAACACCGGCCCCTATGTCCAATACACCTATGCCCGGTCCTGCAGCGTGCTGCGCAAAGCAGGGGATAACGGGGAAGGGGAACTTGCCTTTAATGACTATGTTCCCAATACCGATGAAATCCGCCTTATAAAGCAGCTTACCTTGTTTGGTGAAAGGGTGGCTTCAGCCATGAAGGACTACGAGCCTTCGGTTATCACCCGTTATCTCCTTGAATGCTGCTGGCTGTTTAACCAGTTTTACAACACCTCACCGGTGTTAAAGGCAGACGGGCAGACAAAGGCATTCCGTATTGCTCTTACAAGGGCATTTAGGGAAATCGCCGGCAGGTGCCTTGACCTTATGGGCATGACTAAAACTCAAGAAATTTAATCCGGAGGATATATTATGTCAGGACATTCCAAATGGAACAATATAAAGCATAAAAAAGAAAAGGCCGACGCAAAGCGTGGGGCGATTTTCACCAAAATCGGCAAGGAAATGGCCATTGCCATAAGAGAAGGCGGCCCGGATCCTGCCACCAACTCAAGGCTTGAGGCACTTATCGCAAAAGCAAAGGAAAACAACGTACCGAATGATAATATTGAGCGTATTATCAAAAAAGCCTCCGGCGCCGACGCCACCCAGTATGAAGTGGTATATTACGAAGGCTACGGCATAGGGGGCGTGGCGGTGATAGTGGAAACCACCACCGACAACCGTAACCGCACCGCTGCCGATATACGCCATTATTTTGACAAATACGGCGGCAACATGGGTACAACCGGCTGCGTTTCCTTTCTGTTTTCCGACAAAGGTGTTATCGTAATAGAAGCCGAAAATGTAAAAGACGAAGAAAAGCTTATGGAAGACGCCCTTGAATGCGGCGCCGACGACATAACCACCGAGGAGGATTCCTTTGTAATCTACACCGATCCCAAAGACGTGGACGAGGTAGCAAAGGGGTTAAAGGCAAAAGGGTATGAGCTGTTTTCGGCAGAAATCGAGAAAATCCCCTCCACATACGTTACCCTTACCGACTCCGAGCAGCTCGAAAAATTTGAAAAAATGATTGAACTGATGGAAGACAACGACGACGTTCAGAATGTCTGGCATAATCTTGAATAAGATAACTTGGTGGTAATATGAATTGCATTAACTGCGATAAATCAATCCCCGACGGTAAACAGGAATGTCCATATTGCGGCACCACCCAAAGACAGGTGCCAAAGGAAGAGTCAAAAAGCAGGTATAACATATTTTCGGCAGCAAGCTTTTTAGTATCACTTATAGGACTTGCCGTTTATGCCATAATTTGCGGTATTGTCAGCATGGCCCTTGCCGGAATTGCTTATTACCTGTATGACCAAAAAGACAAATATACCAAAGCCCCCATATATTCAAGTGCTGGAAAAGGATTTATGATAGCCGGCTTTATAATCGGCATTATAGAGCTTGTGTTCGGCACCAGCAACATACATCAAAACGCTTTTTTTGAACAACTGCTTCATTATTTCCACTGGTAATAAACAAAGAAATACCGCCGTTTTTGCGGCGGTATCTTTTTATGTTTTTTTATAATTTATCTTCTTTTAAGCACTACTGCGCCGGCAAGGACTATCACCGAAACTATGGCAAGGGCAACAATGCCGCTGTCGCCGGTGGGGACGGTGCCGCCCTGGCTTTGCTCAGAAGAGGTGGAAGGCTGGCTGGGGGCTTCGCTGGCGGGCTCGGAAGTATCTTCGCTTACAACGGAGGATTCGTCAGGCTCGGTGGATGTTTCTTCGGTGGAGCTTTCTCCGCCCGATCCCACATCAAGTCCGTAAACTGCAATTTCGCTTGACCACAGGAATGCGCCGGCAAGGGCAAATTCAACCTTAACATATCTGGCGTTAACGGTTTCGTCCAAAGTTATTGTAAGGGGACGATACTGCCAGCCGTCTTTGTCGGTCATTTCGCCTGAAAATTCACCGACTTTACCGAAATCTCCGCCATCTTCGGAAAGATATAATGAAACAGTCGCATTAGCCGGATTGGGAATTGCCCAGGATTCTAACCCGTACAACTCGGTGGCCACGTGTTTTATAGCTTTAACTTCTCCAAGGTCAATGGTTATGGATTGGTTGGCGCCTTGATAACAGCCTATGGCATCGCCTCCGCCGTTGGGAGCCCAAATACCGTCGGTAAACTTGCCAATGGGCTGTTCGTCTGTACCAGTGTCGGTCCATGTGGGGTTGTCATAGACAGATCCGGTGGAGGTATAGGGCTTATTAAGCGAGATGTTGGGATAATTTACGCCGCCATCGGTAAACACGTCTTCTTCATCAGCCGCAACAGCCGTTTGAAATACAAGGGCTATAAGTAAAAAGACAAGCAAAAACAATACTGTTTTTTTCATATATTAACCTCCATTTGATAAATCTGAACAATTATACCATAAAAGCTAATAAAAGGGAAGGGGTTTATGAAATATTTTTGTCAAAATTAAAAAAATTTTTTATCAACTGTATCTTTATATAAAAAATACCGCTGCGGTTTACCGCAGCGGCTTTTTTACATTTCAATGAATTATCTTCTCTTAACAACAACTGCGCCGGCAAGGGCGATAACAGATATAATTGCAAGAGCAACAAGACCGTTGTCGCCGGTGGGGGCGGTGCCGCCTTGGCTGGTTTCGGATTGGCTGGTCGGTGTGGAGGTTTTGCTTTCATCTTCGGATTCGTCTATGTCAATAAAGTCGGCTTCGATGATTTCGATTTCATTGATCATAAGGAAAACGCCGTTAGCTTTCCAGCAGATCTGAACCTTCACATAGCGGGAGGCGGTGGACTCGAAATCCTTTTCGGCCCAGTAAATGGTGCCGGGGTCGCCAAGGAGGAGGTCGCCTGCTTCTGTCCAGTCAGTGCCGTTGTCAGAGTAGGAAACAAGTATCATGTCAGGAGAGGCTATGCCTGATGTACCGTTGCCGTCCCAAACATTCACACGGACTTGGTTCCAATTTTTGACTGTGCCGAAGTCGAAGACCACGGTGCCTACACTGTATTCGATACCTTCGATTGTTAAACGTTCGGTATTTTGTGCGTCGGGGTTGCTGGGGTTGTAGTAGAAGGCATACCAGTCACCGGTATATGCTCCTTGGTCAAGGGCAACGCCGTCGTTAAGAGAGGCGGTGTATGCACCGAAACCGGCGGGGTATGTAGCGGTGGCATTTTTTGCCAGATTGCCCTTGGAGCCGGCTTCGGGAACAACAACGTCCCAAGCGGTGCCTTGGTTTTCGGAAGTCATGTTGGAGCTTACAATTTCAGCATCGGTTTCGGGATCAAGACCGGTGGAAAAGCCTCTTGACCAAACGGGGGTGCCGCCGTCGTCGCTTATAAGTATGGAGGAAACCTTAATTGTACCGGTGGCATGCCAGAAGCCTATGCCTACGGTTACCATACCAACCTGGTTGGCTGTGGTGCCGGTTTTTTGAACGTTTGTTCCGCCGCCGTAAGTAACTTCATAGGGATTGAATTCAAAGGAGTATTCCGCCCATGCACCTATTGAGGCGCCTTCTTCTTTTTGGGTGGCGAAATCCTTAAAGTTTATAAGGTAAGAGAAATCGTCGTACTTGGTGTCATCATAATAAGAGTAGTAGTTAACGTAAACCGCGCCGTCGGATTCAGCGTTGATATCTTCGCCGAAATAAACATAAGCGCGGACCTTGTAGGTTTTGTTTTGGAATTTGGAGCCGTCAACTTTAAAGATTATGTAGGGAGCTGAGTCTTGCGATTCTGCCTTTAACCAGAGATAGGATGAGGGGCCTTCATCCGCATCGCCCTCTTCAGCGTTAATAAAGAGAACGCCTAAAGAGAGGATAAGAGCGAAGGCAAGCATAAGGGATAAAAGCTTTTTCATGTGCGCCATACCTCCAAAATAAAATAATTATCTAGGTAAAGCATACCATAAAACCAAATCAATGTCAATAGAATATTTACAAATAAAGCACAATTTCACACAAAAATATTAACATACAAGCAATGTTTAGTATTAAATAAAAGCGGATTGCCTAATCGGCAACCCGCTTTCCCAATATTTCTATATTTTCTTTTTTAAACGCGTTAAAGGTGGAATTGTCGATATGCCACCTTATCTTTTCCATAAAGGTGTTGTAAAAATAAAGGTTATGGTAGACACACAGCCTCATGGCAAGCATCTCCTTTGCCTTAAACAGATGGCGGACATAAGCCCTTGAATGGTGCTTGCACACCTCGCAGCCGCAGTCCTCGTCAAAGGGCCTGTCGTCGGTCATGTACTTGTTGTTGTTTAAATTGATTATACCCTTAGAAGTGAAAAGATGCCCATGCCTTGCGTTGCGGGAGGGAAGCACGCAGTCGAAAAAGTCAACCCCCCGGTCCACCGCTTCAAGAATATCCACCGGTGTCCCCACCCCCATAAGATAGCGGGGCTTGTCGGCAAACATATGTGGTTCGGTTTCCTCGATTACCTCATACATTTTTGCGTTGGGTTCACCCACCGCCAGTCCGCCTATGGCATAGCCGGGAAGGTCAAGCTCGTTTATATGCTTAATATGCTCAATGCGTAAATCTTTGTAAACTCCCCCCTGATTTATGCCGAAAAGGAGCTGATCTTTGTTTAGCGTGTCATCAAGGGCATTTAACTTTTTCATTTCATCAACGCAGCGGTAAAGCCACCGGGTTGTTCTTTCACATGACTTTTTTATATAGGAATATTCCGCCACCGAGGAGGGACATTCGTCAAAGGCCATGGCAATGGTTGAGGCAAGACGGGATTGTATCTGCATCGACACTTCCGGGGACATGAATATCTTTGCCCCGTCCACATGGGACTGGAAAGCCACCCCTTCTTCGGTAATATTCCTTAAGCTTGAAAGGGAAAAGACCTGAAATCCCCCCGAATCGGTAAGGACAGGGCCTTCCCAGCCGGTAAACTTGCGTATTCCGCCCAAGGTATTAACCACCTTTTCGCCGGGGCGGACATGAAGGTGATAGGTATTTGAAAGCATAACCTGACATCTGGTTTCTTTCAAGTCAAATGCCGAAATGCCCCCCTTAATTGCCGCCGAGGTGGCCACGTTCATAAACACCGGGGTTTGAATAACGCCGTGGACCGTTTCAAACTGCCCCCGACGGGCTCTGCCTTCTGTTTTGAGTAATTTAAATTCAGCCATCCTAATTCTGCCTGTCAAAGTATTTACTAATTTCCCCCCGGGAAAATTCCTTTATAAAGGGCCTGCCGTGGGGACAGTATTTGAGTTTAAGTTCCAAAATATTTTTAATTATATATTCGTTGTCAATTTCGTTTGTTTTTTCTCCGGCTTTTACAGCGGCCTTGCAGGCAAGGGTAAACAATGCCTTGTCCACCTTATCCTCAAATTTTACCGCCGAATTTTCCGCAAGGTCCTTTGCAAAGCCTTCGAGAATCTGGGAAACACCGTCAATCTTTCCCAAAGCTGCGGGAACCTCCCTTACCGCCACCGTTGACGGGCCGAATTCTTCTATAACAAAGCCGAACTGGTTTAAATAGTCGGAATTTTTAAGCAAGGTTTCCACCTCCGACGGGGAAAGGGTAACGGTGACCGGGAAAAGCAGCGTCTGGGGGGACACCTGCTTTGTATCCTTAAGACGCTCGTATAATATCCGCTCGTGGGCGGCATGCTTGTCCACTATTATGATTTTGTCCCTGCATTCGGCAAAAATATATAGGTTATATGCTTCTCCGATGATTTTAAATTCCGGCGTTGTTTCAAGGCTTTTCTGAATGGGCAACTCATATTCAAATTCGGTTATAACGGGAATATCCAAAGCAAACGGACTTCTTACCTCTACCTCCGGCGAATTGTCAATGCTTATGTGGGATATTTCGCTATCCATTATCTTTGGGGAAAACACATCGTAGCCGGTAGTGTTCTCCTTTTCTATAAATGGGGTATATGACTGCCTTTCGGTGAAATTATGCTTTATTTCAGGTGTTTTTCTTTCTTCTATCTTTGGCGCAAGCACCGACTTAACAGCATAGTAAACGGCGGAAAACACCTTTTTTTCGTCGGCAAACTTTACCTCTGTCTTTGCCGGATGAACGTTTACATCCACATCGTTATAGTCAACCCCGATATTTAACACCGCCGCAGGATATTTGCCGCTTGGGATATATGACCGGTATGCCTCCTCAAGGGCGGCCTGGATGGTTCTTGACTTGATATATCTGCCGTTTATGTAAAAAGACTGCATATTCCTTGTTCCCCGGGGAAATTCGGGGGAGGAAATAAATCCTTCCACGGTAATGCCGTCAAGGGTGTAGTTTACCGGGTTAAAGGTTTTGGCGGTCTGGCTGCCGTATATGGCGTATATTACCGAATACAGCTTTCCGTCACCGGAGGTACGGAATTTAAGTGAATCGTCGGAATATACAGAAAAGGAAATTTCGGGGTGGCCAAGGGCAAGCCTTTCGCAGACGGATATGCAAAAGGCCGCTTCGGCGGTATCCTTTTTCATAAATTTCCGCCTTGCGGGAACGTTATAAAACAAATCGTCAATGGTTACGGTGGTGCCGTCGGGACAGCCTTCCTCATAAAGCTCAACCCCTGTTTCGTCGGAAACAAGACGGGAGCCCATGCTTTCAACCCGGGTTTTGGATATTATCTCAAGCCGGCTGACCGCCGCTGCGGCGGCAAGGGCCTCTCCCCTGAACCCTAAGGTCTTAACCCCGTTTATGTCATAACCCGACTTTATTTTTGATGTTGCGTGGCGATACAGGGTTTTAGGCAAATCCTCCCGGAGTATGCCCTCCCCGTCGTCGTTAACCCTTATCCGGCTGTTGCCCCCGTTTTTAAGGTAAACCGATATGTTTCTGGCACCTGCGTCTATGGAGTTTTCAATAAGCTCCTTTAATGCGGAGCCGGGGCGGTCAACAACCTCCCCTGCCGCAATCATATTGGAGGAGGTTTCGTCAAGAATATTAATCTTTCCCATTCAGACTAGCCCCCCTGCTTTAACATGTTTTTCATTTCGTAGAGTATTCCCAGCGCCTCAATGGGGGTAAGGGTGTTAATGTCAATACCCCTTAACCTGTCTGCTATCCGAATTGACGCCATATCCTCTAAAGTCATGTTGCCGTTGTCGGTTATTTGCGGTTTTTCCTGCCTGGGGGATTCCTCCTCAAGCTGCTTTAAAATTGATTTTGCCTTTGAAACCACTTCTCTTGGGACACCGGCAAGCTGGGCGACTTCGATACCGTAACTGTCGTTTGTGCCGCCACGGATGATTTTTCTTAAAAATACAATTTCGCTCCCCCGCTTTTTGGCGGCGATATTATAGTTTACAACCCCGGGAATGGTGTTTTCCAGCACCGTCAGCTCGTGATAATGGGTGGCAAACAGGGTTTTTGCCATTATTTTGCGGTTGGTGTATTCCAGCACCGCCCGGGCAATGGACATACCGTCAAAGGTGGATGTTCCCCGGCCTATTTCGTCATAGATTATAAGTGATTTGGAAGTGGCGTTTTTTAGTATATTGGCCACCTCCTTCATTTCCAGCATAAAGGTGGAATCTCCGCTGGAAAGGTCGTCGCTTGCCCCCACTCGGGTGAAAATTTTGTCCACCACGCCTATCCTTGCCTCGGCAGCCGGCACAAAGGAGCCGATCTGGGCCATAAGCACAATTAAGGCAACCTGGCGCATGTAGGTGGATTTACCCGCCATATTGGGGCCGGTTATTATCATTGTCCTTTGTCCCGAACAGTTCATTTCGCAGTCGTTGGGGACAAAGTATTTGTCAAACATAAATTTTTCAACCACCGGATGCCGCCCGTCTTTTATTGAAATGACATCCGAATAGTCCACCTCGGGGCAGACATAGTTTGCTTCGTCCGCCACGGCGGCAAGGGAAACAATAGCGTCAATTTGGGCTAAAATATCCGCCGTCTGGCGTATTCTGTCCTTTGATTTTAATATATGCTCTCTAAGCTGGACAAAAAGCTCGTATTCCAGGTTGGCGTCCCGCTCCCGGGCAGAAATAACCCTTGATTCCATTTCCTTAAGCTCCTCGGTTACATACCGCTCGCAGTTGGCTAACGTCTGGCGACGGATGTAGGTGTCGGGAACCTGGTTTATAAAGGATTTGGAAACCTCTATGTAATAGCCGAAAACCTTGTTGTAGCCCACCTTTAGAGTGCGTATTCCCGTTCTTTCCTTTTCGGTCTGCTCGATTTTTGAAATAAAGGCCTTGCCGTCGGTCATCATCTCCCGCAGCTCGTCAACTGCGCCGGAGGCTCCCGGACGGATGATCCCCCCCTCCCTGAGGGTGGCGGGCGGATCGTCATCTATGGTAGAAAGTATGGACTGTCCTATATCCGACAGCAGGTCGAAATCCCTGTATAAATTAATTATAAGCGGGGAATTGAAGGACTTAAGGTTTTCCTTTATGGAAGGTAAAACCGATATGGTGTTGCCTAAGGCAAGCACGTCCCTGGCGTTGGCGGTGCCGTAGATAAGCCGAGTGAGAAGGCGTTCTATGTCTATAACCTTTTTTAGGCTTTCGGCAATCTCGTTTCTTACCACCGGCGAACCCACCAGTTCGCCCACTCCGCTCTGTCTTGCCTGAATATCCTTGACGTTAACCAAGGGTTTTTCAATCCACCGTCTTAGCAGTCTTGCCCCGGCGGAGGTTTTGGTTTTATCAAGCACCCAAAGCAGAGAACCCCGCTTTTCCCGTGTCCGCATGGTTTCGCACAGTTCCAGGTTTCTGCGGGTGGAGGAATCTATGGCAAGATATTTGTCGGTTTTATAAAAGGTAACCGACTTCATGTATGAAAGGTCGGTTTTCTGGGTTTCCTCCAGGTAGGTCATTAACATCGAAAGGGCAAAGGCCGCCTTTGATGAGGGGTTTACCACCCCTTCGCCGAAGCGTTTTTCAACGTCCTCCCCCACCCTTTCGCCGTTAAGGCTAGATTCGTCGGCAGGGGTAATTACAGTGTTGAATTTTTTGGAGAAAGAAGACCTGACCTCCTCGGGAACGGCTTTGTTAAATACCAGTTCCGAGGGGTTGAAAGCCGCAGCCTCGGAGTATAATGCCTCGTTGTCCTCGGCATTTTCAAGCTCGGTAACGTGGAGTTCGCCGGTGGAAACATCGGCAAACACCACACCGTAGCCAAATCCGTCGTAGTATAACGAGCAGATAAAGTTGTTTTTGCTTTCGTCAAGGCAGGTGGATTCTATAACCGTCCCCGGGGACACCACCCTTACCACGTCCCGTTTCACAAGCCCCTTGGCGGTGGTTGGGTCTTCCATCTGCTCGCAGATAGCCACCCGGTAGCCCTTTGAAATAAGCCGTGAAAGGTAGTTTTCCACCGCATGGTAGGGAATTCCGCACATGGGGGCCCGTTCCTCGGTACCGCAGTCCCGGCCGGTGAGAACAAGCTCCAGCTCCTTGGACACTAATTTAGCGTCGTCAAAGAACATTTCGTAAAAATCCCCCAGCCTGAACATTAAAATGCAGTCAGGGTGAAGCTTTTTTATTTCAAAATATTGCTTCATCATGGGCGAAAGGGGCATAACCTACCTCCTTGATACTTAAACTGTCTTAAAACGGATTATGACCGTCGTCTTTTTCACTTTTGGGACTAAATCCGCCCCGAAGGGCGGATTTTAATCAGCTTAATGACAACCGCTGCAGCCCGAGCAGCCACCGCAGTCGCCGCCGCCACAGGAAGAGTCGCTTTCGGGATTTACCACCGACTGAAGCTCTCTTACGATTTCGCCGTAAAATTCGTTGGCGTCGTCCTCGGCTTCGATAAGCCGTCTTGCGGTGGGGGATTCGGAAATTTCGTTATACAGCACTTCAAGTCTTGCTCTTACCGACTCTAAAAGCTGCTCGTCTTTTTCCTCTTTTTGGCTTTCCATCTCCAGCACCTGACGCTGGACGTTGTATTCGCCTGCCTTGGATATAAGGGTTTTATCGTCAATATATGCCTGCTTGGCGGCAAGATACTCCACGATAATGGGATGGGTGGCTATAACCGACTTTAACTGTTCGATTAAGCTGTGCAAATTTTCGTTCATTTGAAAAAATCCTTTCAATATTTATATAATTTCGCCGTCAAGCCCGTAGGGACGGGAAGAAATTATTCTAACGTTAACAAACTGACCTTCTATGTATGGCTTGTCGAAGGTTACTATTTTGTTTGAGCTTGTCCTTCCGCTGTCCCCTTCCGAAAGCACCCTGAGGGTTTGGCCCACATAAGCCTGATTCAGCTTTAGGGCCATTTCGTTTTGGGTATCGGAAAGATAGGCAAACCGCCTTACCTTTTCCTCATGGGGAACCTGGCCTTCCATCTTGGCAGCCGCCGTTCCGGGACGGGGGGAAAATACAAAGGTGTATATCATGTCAAACCCCACCTCTTTTACAAGGGAAACGGTGTCCTCGAACTGTTCGGCCGTTTCGCCGGGAAAACCGCAGATAATGTCGGTGGTAAGGGCAACATTGGGGATTGTGGCTTTAATATAATTTGCAATCTCAAGATATTTTTCCCGGGTATAGCGGCGGTTCATACGCTCAAGCACCTGGTTGTTTCCCGACTGCACCGGCAGGTGGAAATGCTTTGCGATTTTATCTGACGACGCCATAACGTCAACCAGCTCCTTTGATGCATCCTTGGGGTGGCTGGTGGTAAACCGCAGTATAAAATCACCGTCAAAGGTGGAAATTTCTTTAAGTAACTCCGGGAAAGTGTATTCCCCTTTATAGCTGTTTACATTCTGCCCGAGGAGTGTTATGTCTTTATAGCCGTCGGCGATAAGCTGCTTTACTTCTTTAAAGATTTCATCCGCCGAACGGCTCCGCTCCCTCCCGCGCACATAGGGAACAACGCAGTAGGTGCAGTAGTTGTCGCAGCCGTACATTATGGATACCCAGGCTTTGTATTTGGAAAGCCGCTCCACCGGAGTGTCCTCGGCAATAACGCCGAACTCATTGTGCTTCAAGTCGCTGACAAAGGAAAGGCGTTTTTTTGAACCAAGTGCCTTTTGAATAATTTCAGGCAGCCGGTAATTCATGTCGGTGCCGAACACCGCATCCACATAGGGGTAGGAGTTATACAGCTTTTTCCTTACATGCTCCTGCTGGGCCATACAGCCGCAAAGCATAATAAGCATTCCCGGCTTTTCCTCCTTAAGGCGTTTATAGCCCCCGGTTATGGAAAGTGTTTTAAGCTCGGCATGTTCCCGTATGGCGCAGGTGTTTACGATTATAAGGTCGGCGTTCTTTTCGCTGTCCGCCTTCACATATCCGCAAAGCCTTGCCAGTCCGTACAGCTTTTCGCTGTCAGACTCGTTCTGCTGGCAGCCGAAGGTTTGAATATACACCCTCGGCGTAACCCCCATTATCTCAAAATGCTGCCTTACACTTTCGGCAATATTTTTTTGATTTAATACTTCCTCTCTTGAAACATAAACTCCCATTAGAATACCGTTCCCGCGCAAATTAAGTTTTGGTTACACCATTCGGAATAATTGGATTTGCCTTCGTCAAAGGACGCCACCGTAACACACCCGGCTGACGATGATGCATGGACAAATTCCCCGTTACCCAGGTAAACTGCCATATGACCGGGGAAAAACAGCGTATCACCGGGACATGCATTGTCAAGGGTTATCTTTTTAAGTCCCGGAGTTTTGTCCGGGTCGGCATCCCGCCAGATGTCTATACCCGCCATACGGTAGGCCGTAAAGGCAAGGCCGGAGCAGTCGATTCCCATATGGGTTCTGCCCCCCCAGCGGTATTGAACACCCAAAAAAGACAGTGCGGTTTTACATATAATATCCCTTGCGGTTTTTTCGTCTAAACCGCGGGGAATGTCCCCGATGGCCGCTTTGCGTATATAAAACATCCGCTTGTCGGGCAGCACCACAAAGGCGTGGTTTTTAAACATGTCGGAAAATCCCACATCCACCTTTGAACCCAAAGGCAGAGTCATAACCGGGGCGTTGAAGTTTTTGTCGTTAGGCAAAAGGTCCGCCCAGGGCAGGACAACCATTTTATTGGGTTTTGCAAGCTCCGGGGCAATATCCCCCTCATTAACCCAACCCGAATAGCCGTATTCGGTTTTTATTTTTACAAAGCTCTCGATCTTATCAAGAACCTCCACCCCGGTTCCGAACATGGCTTCGTCCACGTGCTCGGAAGAAGATACCGGATAGCGGAAAATATGGGCCACCGGAACAGAAACAATCATTTATATCAAGCCTTTCTATGCCTGGACGGTTTATTTTTTTGCCTTCATTGCCTCGTTGAACACCGCAAGGGCAACTGCGGGGCAAACCCTTTCGTCAAAGGCATCGGGTAAAATATATTCGGAATTAAGCTTGTCGTCGGTAACCAGATTAGCCAGTGCGAATGCTGCGGCAACCTTCATTTCCTCGGTTATCTGCTTGGCTCTTGCGTCCAATGCACCGCGGAATATGCCGGGGAAGGCAAGCACGTTGTTTATCTGGTTTGCATAGTCGCTTCTGCCCGTTCCCACTACGGCAGCGCCGGCTGCCTTGGCTTTGTCGGGCATAATTTCGGGGTTGGGGTTGGCAAGGGCAAACACAATGGGGTTTTTAGCCATGGATTTAACCATGTCCTCGTCCACCACATTGGCCGCAGAAACGCCGATAAACACGTCTTTACCCACAATGGCATCTTTAAGGGTGCCTCTGATTCCTGCCTTGTTGGTGCCCACAACCGCTTCGGCCTGGGCTTCGTTCATATCCTCTCTGCCCTCATACAACACGCCGTCCTTGCCGCAGTAGGTTAAGTCGGTAACACCTATGTTCTTAAGCATCTTGCCTATGGCAAGTCCGGCAGCTCCCGGCCCGTTTATGACTACAGAAATTTTACTTATTTCTCTGCCGGTGATTTTGCAGGCGTTGATAAGAGCTGCGGATACCACCACCGCTGTGCCGTGCTGGTCGTCGTGGAATATGGGTATGTCGCAGATTTCCTTAAGCCGTCTTTCCACCTCAAAGCAGCGGGGTGCAGATATGTCCTCCAGATTAACGCCGCCGAAGGAGCCGCAAAGAAGTTTTACGGTGTTTACGATATCGTCAACATCCTTGCTTCTTATGCAAAGGGGAATTGCGTCAATGCCGGCAAATTCCTTAAACAGCAGGCATTTGCCCTCCATAACCGGCATTCCCGCTTCGGGGCCTATGTCGCCAAGACCTAAAACCGCAGTGCCGTCGGTTATTACCGCCACCGTGTTCCATCTTCTTGTAAGTAAAAAGGACTTTGAAATATCCTTTTGAATTTCAAGACAGGGTTCGGCTACGCCGGGAGTGTAGGCCAGGGAAAGCTCTTTGCGGCTTTTTGCGCCGGTGCGGGCTTTTATTTCGATTTTTCCCTGCCATTCATAGTGTTTTTGAAGTGATTCCTCACGAATGTCCATAATTTACTTCCTTATTTTGTTATGTATTTTATTTTTATTATATTCAAAAATAATAAAGGATTATAATGCAAAATCAACAAAAGCCGTGTATATTTTTTGTGAAATATTCCGTTCGATGCTTTTTACGGCAAATGAAGGTGAATTTAGTGAAAAAATATTTAAAATATATTCTTTTTCTGCTTATTTTGACGTTACTGACAGACATCCCGGTTTTGGCCGGTAAAGCCTACAACTGGTTTTTTAAAGCTGTTTCCGACCACAGTCAGCCGGTGGTTTTCGGCGGTAATAAAATGCCCGACAAATACGGAGCGATATACCTGGGTTCCCCGGACGACAAGGTAATATATCTTACCTTCGACGCCGGCTACGAAAACGGCAATGTGGAAAAAATTCTTGATATTTTAAAGGAACATTCGGTGCCGGCAGCCTTCTTTATCCTTCCCGAACTGCCCCGTAATTACTCACAGCTTGTCCGGCGGATGGCTAACGAAGGGCATCTGGTGTGCAACCACTCCTACACCCACCGTGATTTATCGGGCATAACCGATTATAACGAATTTTCAGAAGAGCTGACAAAGCTGGAGGAGGTATGCCAAAACTCCGCCGGTGTGGCAATGGCAAAGTATTTCCGTCCCCCGAAAGGGGTGTTTTCCGAAAAAAATCTTGAACACCTTCAAATAGCGGGTTATGTACCGGTTTTTTGGTCATTTGCATACCCCGACTGGGACAACCGCGCCCAAAAGGATGTTGATTGGGCATACAATAAAATAATGTCAAATGTCCACAACGGAATGGTTATGCTGCTTCACCCCACCTCGGCCACCAACGTTGCGGTGTTGGGCAGGGTGATAACCGACTTAAAGGCCATGGGCTACCGTTTCGGCACCCTTGACGAGCTTAACGCATATTGTCGTTCAAAGGGTCGGCGGTAACCACTTCCTGCTCGGGCAGGTTTTCCACGTCAACTGTATTTCCAGCAGGTGCCTTCTTCTTTCTGAAAATAATATACAACACCACTGCGGCGAGGGAAATGAGTGAAATTATCCTTGACACATGCTGTATTGCGGTTCCCTTATACCACACAACCACCTCGCCGCTTTGGTTTTCTCCAAGATAAACCCTAACAATATTGTCTTTTCCGTATTCCACCTTTGCGGGAACGCCGTTTATTTCTGCATGGTAGCCCTTATACATAAGTAGAGGGAATTCAATATAGGTGTCTGTGTAGTTGTTGCCGTAAAACTCGGCAGTTAAAACATTGTAGTCACGGGAGCAGTTTATGGTGCTTGAGGGAATGTTGTTGGATGTAACCTTATCCCCACGGTTGAATAATCTACCCTTTATTGTGCCGGCCGAAACCCAGTTGCCTTTGGCATCCTTGTTGACCGGCATATACTCCCCGGCGCCTATATACTGCTTGATTTCAAGGCTGTCGGCGGGATTTTCCTTGCGTTTGTTATACATATCGGTAAAGGTGTCCGCACCGGTCATAACGTATGAAAACACAGATAAACCTATAACCAGCACCATGAAAAGGGAAGAAAACACTTCCGGCTTGGGTTTTGCAAGAACAAATCCGGCAGCGGCGGCAAAGAAGAAGGTTGCAAAAATCATAAGCCGCCAGGGAAACTGCATTGATCCGGCAAGATCCTGAATAAAGTCCCATTTCCAGGGGAATGCGTTGGTGGTGGCAAGGAGAAGCACTCCCCCGGTTGCCAGCACCCCCCAGGTGATTTTGCCCGGCTTCCACCGTTTAAGCTGGGAATAATACACCCCTACTATGCTTACAAGCGCCGAAAGGCCGATTCCGTTGGGAATCCATGCCGGGGTGTTGAATTTTATTGCAAAGTCTAAAAAGATAAACCATCCCGGCATTGCCCGTTCGGTAAGCTTTCCCCAGGCAACCGCCGCCTGGCCGTTGGTTATGGGAAAGTCGTAGGATGACATTTGTTCCATCAGAGGGAACAGGAAAAAAGCGGCCACACCGCAAAAGGTTAAAACAGAAAGTCCTATTTGGCCTATTTTTTTAGGCTCATTTATAAATTTCTTTATGTTTATAAGAGCGAATATAAATAGAATTAAAACCGATACCGCTGCGGTAAGCACGTGGCTAATAATGCATCCGGCAAGGCCTAAGGGGAGCATAAGCCATTTTCGCCCGTCCCTGAAGGTTATAGAGTAAAATCCGGTAAAAATCAGGGGCAAAAAGATAAAAGCCTGCAGTTCACCCACCGCCGAGCGGATAAGCATATCCGCACAGAAATAGGATGAAAAGGTGTAAGCCGCCGCAGCAGTTAAGGCTGCTGCCTTGTTTTTAAACACATATTTTCCGCAAAAGTAGCTGACAAAGGCGGTGGCAACCAGCACCATTATCATAAATGTCCCCAGCGCTCTTCCGGGGGAAACGCCAAGTGTCACCAGATAGCCGGGGATATGTAGAAAAATATCCCCGTAAAATAAAGGCGAGGCATAGCCGTAACCGTCGAGATAGGCATGGTGTATAGGTGAAAACCAAATACCGTTTTCTATGTTTTGAGAAATCGACCATACCCGGCCGATATGGAATTGAAAGTCATGGCCCTTGTAAATATCGGATATTGAAAAGGGTATAACGCATAAAGTCAAAACCAATACAACAAGAATTAAAAAGCAAGTATGCCGCCGGATAAAACCGGCGATTTTTTCTGTCGTTACAGCCATTTTACAAAATCCTCGCAAGGAAAGTTTATTGAATAAGACAGCCTGTGGGGCATACCTTTACACATTCACCGCAGCAAATGCATTTATCCCCGTCCACCACCGCCCGGTTGTCGGTTATGACAATGGCGTCGGTGGGGCAGACTTTAACGCATTTGGCGCAGGTAATGCAGCCTATTTTACAAACCTTGCGGGTTTCTACCCCCTTGTCGGTGTTTTTGCAGGCATTTTTGGCATAATTGCCGGCATAAACCATTGTGATAAGATTTTTTGGGCAGGCCGATACGCAAAGTGTGCAGCCGGTGCATTTTTGGCAGTCAACTACAGCCACTCCGTTTATAACATGAATGGCATCATAATTGCAGGCCTCTACGCAGTCACCGTAGCCGTTGCAGCCGTAGGCGCATTCGCCCTCCCCATTACATAACAAACTTGAAGCGTAACAGGTTTCAATTCCTTTGTAATCTTTTGATTTGCCCGTATGCTCAGGTGTGCCCTGACATTGAACAAAGGCCACCTTTTTTGTTGCTTTTGAGGCTTCTACACCTAAAATTTCGCAAATCTTTTTAACCCCTTCGTCACCGCCCACGGGGCAGAGGGTTGTTTTAACCTTACCGGTGGCAAGGGCTTTTGCGTATTCGGCACAGCCGGGGAAAGAGCAGGCACCGCAGTTTATACCCGGTAAAACCTCAATTAGTTGTTGTTCCAGTTCGTTAACCTTTGCTTTGAGCAGCACCGAGGCTACCGAAAGACCTATGCCAAGCACAAGACCTAATCCTGCAACCACCGCTGCCGCAACAAGTATAGTTTCCATTACTTCACTCCCAAAAGGTTTTTAACTATGTTGTCGTCGAAACCTAAAAATGCCACCGAAATGATGGATGCGGCAATAAGGGTTATGGGTATTCCTTTTAAAAACTCGGGTATTTCTGAACGCTCTATCCGCTGTCTTACTCCCGAAAACAGCACCATTGCCACAAGATAGCCAAGACCGGCACCCACAGCGTTTACAAGGGCGGAAAGATAGCCGTATTGGGCGCCGTAAAGCATCGATCCCGTCCGGTCGGCGCAAAGCACCGTAATGGCAAGGACGGCGCAGTTGGTGGTTATCAAGGGAAGATAAACCCCCAGGGCTTTGTGAAGGGCGGGGATATATTTTTTAAGCACCGCCTCCACCAGCTGGACAAGGGCGGCTATAACCAGAATGAAAACTATTGTCTGTAAATATTCAAGTCCAAGCTTAGTGAGTATGAATTTTTGTATCGGCCAGGTAACCCCAACCGCCATTGTCATGACGAAAATTACCGCAAGGGACATACCCACGGCGGTTTTCATTTTGTTTGAAACGCCAAGGAAGGGGCAGATGCCGATAGCCTGCCGTAAAACGTAGTTTTCGGTTAATATCGAGGATATTACTATGGCTATAAGGGAAACAAGGAGGTTATTCATTTGTCATTTCCTCCTTTTTATTCATTTTGCATATCGAAGCTGACGGGCAGCCGTCGCACAGCACTTCGGGATTTTTCCGCTTTGCGATTTTATTTACCGCGGCAATAAGAATGCCGTAGACGAAGAATCCTCCGGCGGTGGCGGTAAACACGCTGATAGGGGACATAAAAGACTTTGTTACGGTAAGGCCGAATATTGTTCCGTAGCCTAAAAGTTCCCTTATTATACCCATTGCGGTTATGGCAAGGGTAAAGCCCAGGCCCATTCCCACACCGTCAAGGACGGAGGGGATAAATTTGTTTTTGGAAGCGAAAATTTCCGCCCGCGCAAGAATTATGCAGTTGACCACTATAAGGGGCAGGAACACACCCAGCGCCTCGTCAAGGGCGGGAACATAGGCTTTTATCACCATCTGTACGATTGAAACGAAGGAGGCGATAACCGTTATAAAAGCGGGTATCCTCACCGAACTGGGTATAAACTTCTTTAAGGCCGAAATAACCGCATTTGAGCCTATAAGCACAAATGTGGCGGCTATACCCATCCCCAGCGAATTTAATGCCGTTTTGGATACGGCAATGGTGGGACAGGTGCCAAGTAAAAGCACAAGGGTGGGATTTTCGGTTATAATTCCTTTGGTCAGCTCTTTGAGTGAACCTTTTGCTGCCATTTAATTTCCTCCCCCTTTTATCGAATTGTATTTTTCAACCGCTTTGTTTACCGCTCCGGCAACGCCCTTGGCGGTGCGGGTAACTCCGGTAACGCCGTCAATATTTTTGCCTACCTCAAAGGTGGTGGCCTGTTTGTTTTTGTATTGGTCGGTAAGACCTTCGTCAATGGCTTTTCCGCCCACAGTTGGGGTTTCGGTATGGTTGGCTACCGCAACGCCGGTAACAACTCCGTTGGTGTTAATACCCGTCAAAACGGTTATATCGCCGCCGTAGCCGGTATCTGCGGTGGTAAAAATGTAGCCTACTATATTACCGTCCTTATCAAGGCATTCCACATAATCGGCCTTTTCGCTGTATTTGTCGGCATCGGGAAAAACCACCTGCCGCAATATATCCTCTTTACTTTTGTTGTTTTCGGCAATTTTGTCCTTGGTAAGTTCGTTAACTCCTGCAAGGAGGATAACCGACACAAGGCAAATAAGGAAAAGGGAAAGAGTGGGGTATAAAATTGTCTTTATCTTGCTTTCCTTCATTTTACTGCCCTCCTTTTAGAACCAAAGGGAACGGGGGAAAACAGGCTGTCTATCTGCGGGGTAATGATGTTCATTATAAGTATGGCGTAAGAAACCCCCTCGGGCATGGACACCGCTCCAGGCGTTCTGCCGTAGATGCGTATGCCCATTGTTATAATGCCGCAGCCGATACCGAAAACCACTTTCCCCCAGTTGGTCATGGGCGAAGTGGAATAGTCGGTGGCCATATACACCGCCCCGAACATAAGCCCACCGGACATCACGGTATAAAGCACGTCTTCACCGCTTATCAACGCCAAAAGGGCGGCGCTGCCTGCAAAGGTGAGGGGTATTATGGGGTTTATAACCTTACGGACAAGCAAATAGACAAAGCCGATCAGTATTGCAAGTATACTGGTTTCGCCTATACAGCCGCCCCGGTTGCCTAAAAACAAATCAAGGTAGCTATACACTCCGCTGCCGGCGGCAAGAGGGGTGGCCGAGGTCAATGCGTCGGTAGCCCCGGAGGTGGCGGAGGTTGTGGCAGCGGTGGTTACGTCGGCCATAAAGTTTGTCCCCGAGTAAACTAACATAGATGAAAAGGAAAGCATAATGATAATTCTTGCGGCGCTGGCTGGGTTGGCAAAGTTTTGTCCTAACCCGCCGAACATTTGCTTAATAACCACAATAGCCACAACCGAGCCGAACATGGCGGCAAAAAAGTCGCAGCCGGGGGGTAAAATAAGCCCCAAAATCATACCCGTAACCGCCGCCGACAGGTCAAAGGCGGTTTGGGGCCGTTTCATTATTATACGGCACACATACTCGGTTATAACAGCGGTGGCGGTGGTTATTACAACCACAAGCAGCGCCCTGAAACCGAAGAATATGGTTCCCGCAATAAGGCAGGGAACAAGGGATATTAGCACGTCGGCCATTAACCGCCGTGTGGTGGTGTTGCCTCTTATATGGGGCGAGGAAGAAACAATCAAATTATTCATATAAAGCCCCCTTATTTATGCTTGGAATCACGGAGTATGGATTTGGCAATCCTCATCCGCTGTGTCATATATCTGTCCGCCGGACAGGCGACTGTGCAGCAGCCGCATTCAATACAGCTTGTTACCTTAAGCTTTTCAAGAGCCGCTATGTCCTTATGGTCGGCAGCCAGTGCTATATTTACCGGATGAAGCTTCATCGGGCAGGCATAGACACATCTGGCGCAGCGTATGCAGGCCGACTCTTCGGGAACCTGTGCTTCCTTTTCGTTAAAGGCAAGAATGGCGTTGTTTTGCTTTACTATGGGAGTAGAGGTGTCGGAAATCGAAATTCCCATCATAGGCCCGCCCATTATAACCTTTTTTGGGTTTTCCGCTTTGCAGAAATCCAAAACATCCTGTATGGGAGTTCCTATGGGAACAATAAGGTTCATGGGACTGCCCACCGCCGAGCCGTCAACGGTTATCCGCCTTGTAACAAGGGGAACACCCGTTTTAATGTAGGATGCGATAAAGGACAAGGTGGTTACATTTATTACCACGCAGCCAACATCAAGGGGAAGCTTGCCTTCGGGGACAACCCGTTTGGTGGTGGCATAGATAAGCATTTTTTCCGCCCCCTGGGGGTAGCGTGTTTTAAGCTTCATAACCTTAACCCTGTCGTCGGGGTCGTGTTCCTTGCTGTCGGCAATATTCGACAAAAGCTCTATTGCATCGGGTTTATTCTCCTCAATGCCTATTATCACCCGTTTAAACCCGAAAATGTCAAGAAAGGTATAAACACCCGACATAATGTTCCAGGAATTTTCAAGTATCTCCCGGTGGTCGGAGGTGATATAGGGTTCGCATTCTGCGGCGTTGATTATAAGCGTGTCAACCTTGTCTTTGTCAACGTTTATCTTAACATGGGTGGGAAAACCTGCGCCCCCAAGACCCACTGCGCCGGAATTTTTAACGGCGGCAATAAGGTCGTCCTTTGTTTTAACCTGGGGCGGGGTAATATCCGGAAATATCTCCATAAGCCCGTCGGATTCAATAAAAACGGCGTCGCATTTTTCCCCTCCCGGCATTCTTATCTGGGTTATTTTTTTAACAACCCCAGAAACCGAGGAATGAATGGGGGATGCCACAAAGGATGTGGGTTCCGCAATTTTTTGCCCCACAAACACCCTGTCTCCCACATTAACGCAGGGGGTGCAGGGCTTGCCGATATGCTGTGACATGGGCAGTATAACCATTTTGGGGGCGGGCATAACCACCGACTGACTGGCAGCGGTGTTTTTGTTGTGCCTCACCTTAACCCCGCCGAACAGCCGGTAGGGTTTTTTGGGAAACAGGGGTTTATTCATAGATAATTATCCTTTCCATGCTTTTAGGGCATTTCGGTTAATTATTCAAAAAAGCTTTATCCGTAAGCAGCTTTTGAGTAAAATACAATGTTATTCCGGTCAGCGCTCCGCAGACTGCGCCAAAGCATAGCAGGATGGGCAAATAATAGAATGCGGCCTTGCCTATAAGCAGGGAATACACCGCCACCTGGGCAATATTGTGCACCTCTGCCCCTATAAGTCCGGCACCAATGCAGCCGAACCTGCCTTTTTTGTCGCTGAAAATAAGTATAACCACCAAAGTGGAGGCAAGCCCGCCGGAAAGGGACAGTATAAAGGCGGTAAAACCTCTGGTTACAAGGACAAACAGACTTTTTACAATGGCTATGGTGATTGCCGACCAAAACGAAACGTTCTTTGCTGCCACCATAACCGCCACGTTGGAAAAGCCTATCTTTACACCCGGCGGAAGCAGTGGGGAAAGGGGAATCATGCCTTCAAGAAAGGAGGCTCCTATTGCAAAGGCCGAAAGCAGGCCGCCTATGGCTATTTTAAATGTTTTCTTTTTTGCCATGGCTCTACCCCGTAATACCGTCGGGGGAATTTTTATCGCTGCCGGTTATCCTTATGGAAACCCTGGCGGGCACACAGGATGCTATGTCCCCTCTTTTGTCAAGCATTCCGAACCGAATACACAGCTTGTCCGGACAGGAGGATTTCGTAAAGCCGATTTTCCCCGGAGCGACGGTTATTTCGACTTCAATGTCCCCTTCCACAATAAAGGTGTATTCTTCATCCACCTTTGCAAGGTCTATTGTTTTTACCTCTTTGCCGTTGTATTCGACTATTGCTATTGTTCCCTCGCCGCTGCGAAGTATAAACAGAGCAATAATGCCGATAATCAGAATGGCTGCGGCTATATAAATGTCGGTTTTTTTAAGTAATTTTTCTTTCATGAATCAAGTACGGTATAGTCAAAGGAGGACTTATATATTTTTTCAAGACCTTTTGTAATAAACACCTGCTTGTCGGTGGTGATAAAAATTACCTCCGCATTATAGGCTTTGGCAAGGGAAAGGGCTTTTTCGATACCTATACAGAAAAAAGCCGAAGCGAGCATGTCCGAAAGCCCGCCGTCGCCGCAAACCACCGTTACCGATATTAGGTTGTTGAAAACAGGATACCCGGTGTCCGGGTCAAGGAGATGGTGATAGGTTGTCCCGTCTTTGGTAAACTTTTTTTCATAGCTGCCGGAGGTGGAAATAAATGCGTCGGTTATTTCAAGTGTGGCTATCAGTGAAGAGGTGTCAAAGGGGTTTCTTATGCCTATTAAAAAGTTTTCCCCGTTTTTGGTGCCGAACACCCCTACGCTGCCGCCTACCGCAACAACGCCTCCGGTAATGCCGGCTTTTTTGTAAATGTCAATTGCAACCTCGCTGGCTTCGCCTTTTCCTGCCGCCGAAAGGTCGATTTCTATATTTCCCGTAAGGGTTACTTTATCATTTTCGATTTTTATATTTTCATACCCGGTATTTAATAGGGTGTTTTTAATGTCCTCATCAAAGGGCAGGGAGGGGGTGTCGGTGTCAAAACCCCATAGCTTTATAAGCTTGAGTACGGTAATGTCGTATTTTCCCTCGGTTTCATCCGACAACAGCACCGACTGTTTCAACATCTCAAGCACTTTTCCCGACAAAGTAAGGCTTCTTTCGCTATTTAACTGTGCTACGGGGCTGTTCGGATTGCGGTATGATATGGCGTTGTCAAGCTCGGCTATGGCGTTTGCGGCGTCGTCAAGCACCTGTTTGCTGCCGCCGTAAATAGTCTGAATAACCGGTGAACCCATGGCAAAGGAGGTTTGTGTAAGTCCCTGCCCGGAATTTTGCAAAAAACAACCACTAAGGGATGACGCAAGTATTATTATAATTAAAGCAAAAGCCGTCTTTTTCATTTATTATCCTTCCAAATCAATTAGTTTTATTGTATCACACAAGACTGATAATTTCAATATAAATCAGATTATATTTTACCCTTTTTTGGCTTATGGACTTGATTTTGATTTGGCCATAAACTATAATGAGGTGATAAAATGGAAACTTGGTTTGAGGTTTTCATAACGGTTTTTGCAACATACGGTCTTTTTTCGGCTTTAATCGACATATTGCTTTATTTTTTTGACCGTAAAAAGGGAAAGCTTTATATTTATCTCACCCCCGACCGGGTAAACAGGGGGGAGTGGGACGTTGCCGTATTCTCGCCGGAAGAGGATAAAATAATGGAACTGTTGCGGGAAAAATACGGAAAAATATATATTCGCTACGGGGATGGCCAGTGGACAGAGAATACGGAGAATTCATCGAAGGAACAGTAGAAGAAATAATATATTCCAATCCCGTAAACGGCTATACCGTCTGCGCGGTAAGCCATGCCGGAAATCAGGTAACCGTGGTGGGTGTTATGCCCTTTCTTATGGAAGGGGAAAAGATAAAGGCAAGGGGTGGCTGGCAGAACCATCCCACCTTCGGCAGACAGTTTAAGGTAGAGGTGTTTGAAAAAGAGCTGCCGGAGGACGTTGATGCCGTTTACCGCTATCTGGCATCGGGGGCGATAAAGGGGGTAGGCCCGGTAACCGCAAGGCGGATAATCGACCGCTTTGGGGAAGAAACCCTTTCGGTTTTAGAAAACCACCCCGAATGGCTTTCAGAAATAAAGGGAATATCCCCTTCCCGGGCAAGGGAGATAGGCGATTCCTTTGCCCTTCAGTTCGGGGCAAGGGAGGTTATGATTTTTTTAAACTCATTTTTCGGTCCCTCCCTTTCGGTTAAAATTTATAAAAAATACCGTTCCGCCGCTAAAGACATAATAAAAACCAACCCCTACCGGCTGTGCTACGAAATTTCGGGCATCGGTTTTTCCAAGGCCGACCAGGTGGCAAAAAGCCTTGGGTTCCCCTACGATTCACCGGAACGGGTTGAAGCCGGCCTTTTGCATGTGCTTATGGATATAGCATACCAAAACGGTCACTGCTACCTGCCGGCGGATATTATTATAGCCGAAAGCAAAAAGCTGCTTGAGGCAGGCGAGGAACTGATATTAAAAGTCCTTGACGACTGCGTCAGACGCCGGGAGATAATAAAGGCGGAATTTGACGGTATAAGCGGATATGCACTGGCTAACATTTATTTTGCCGAAAACTATATCTCTGCAAAGCTGAAACTGCTTGGGGAAAACACCCTCCCTTTCCCGGTGGAGGGAATAGAAAGCCAGATTGCCCTGTCCCAGGAAAAGCAGGGTATAATATACGACCAAAAACAGATAACTGCCATAAAAAATGCCGTTACATGCGGACTTAGCGTGGTTACCGGCGGCCCAGGCACCGGTAAAACCACGGTTATTAAGGCAATTATTGATATTTTCGAATCACTGGGGATAAAATACATGCTTGCCGCCCCCACCGGCAGAGCCGCCAAGCGGATGTCCGAGGCCTCCGGCCGGGACGCAAAAACCATCCACCGGCTGCTGGAGGTGGTTTATTCCGAGGAAGACAAGCCCGTTTTCTCCCGCAACGAGGACAACCCCCTCCCCGCCAAGGCATATATAATCGACGAAACCTCCATGGTGGACGTTTTCCTTATGGAAGCCTTCCTAAGGGCGGTCAACCCGGGCAGCATGGTTGTGTTTATAGGCGACGCCGACCAGCTACCCCCGGTAGGCCCCGGGGACACCCTTAACGATATTATTTCCTCCGGCATATTTAAGGTTACCCGCCTTGATCATATTTTCCGTCAGGCCGAAAAATCCCTTATCATAGTAAACGCCCACCGGATAAACAACGGCGAGGAACCCTATTTAAAGAAAAAAGACGGGGACTTTTTCTTTATTGAAAAGCAAAATCCCAATGACCTTCAAGACCTTGTGGCGTCATTATGCCGGGACAGGCTGCCGGCGGCCTATGGCTTTAACCGCCTTGACGATATTCAGGTAATAACTCCCACCCGCCGGGGAGAATGCGGCACAAGGGAGTTAAATAAAATTCTCCAGGAATCCCTCAACCCCCCTTCAAGGTTTAAAAAAGAAAAAAAGACAGGGGACACCGTTTTTCGCGAAGGGGACAAGGTTATGCAGGTAAGAAACAATTACGACCTTGTCTGGATAAAGGACGGCGAGGAGGGAGCCGGCGTTTTCAACGGGGATATAGGCTATATCGTGAGTATCGACAACAAGGCAGGCACCATGACCATAGACTTTGACGGCCGGCTTTGCGAATACGATATGACCATCACCGACGACCTTGAGCTGGCCTATGCCATCACCGTTCACAAAGCCCAGGGGAGCGAATACAATGCGGTTATTGTCCCGTTGCTTAAATGCCCCTACCCCCTTATGACACGAAACCTGCTTTATACTGCGGTAACCCGGGCAAAGGCCATACTTGTGGCCGTGGGGGATGTGTCGGTTATAAACCGCATGGTTAAAAACGACAAGAAGGACAAGCGTTTTACCCTTCTACCCTACCTGCTAAAAAATGTAAATTAAATACACGGAAGGATAAGAATATGAAAGGCAAAACATACCGGTTTTCCGGCGGAAATCTTGTTTACGGCATAACCGTAAGCCAGGACAATACCAAGGCCGCCGCCACAAGCTTAAAGGACACAAAGACAGGCAAAACATTGTTTGCGGGGGAAAGGGATATTTTCTTCCTTGTCTGCCGCAACCTTGACACCAAGGAAGAAATTATAGTTACCTCCCAATCCGGCTGGGGTAATATATCCGTTTCCGGCAGCAGTGATGCCGGCAGCGTTATGTTTTCACAAAACCCCCTTATCCCCGGCGTAACGATGGCGGTAAATTTCACCGGCGGCGACTTTTTATCGGCTGATACCCGGATAATAAATAACAACGAAAAGCTTTCATTATACAAATGCTCCCACCCCGGACTTTATTTTAATGTAAACAATGACACCTTCTTTTTCTATCCCTACGGTTCGGGCGAAATTAAAAACTCCGCCGCAGTGGGTGACTGGCATCACGAATGGTCATACCCCTCCTACGGGGCGTCAATGCAATACCTTTGCTTCTGGAACAAAAAAACCGGCAGGGGCGTTTATTATGGCTGCCACGACCCGTATCCCGCTTCGAAAAAGATATGCACCCACCACGCCAAGGATGATGACGTGTTTTCCCTTGGCGCATGGCAGCTTTTGTCCGACATTACCACAGGATGCAACTCCCAGAGCCTTTGCGGCTCGATTAAGCTTAAGGCTTATGACGGGGACTGGTATGATGCCGCCCTGCTTTACCGTGACTTTGTGGAAAGCCAAGCCCACTACTGCCCCGACTACGGCGATTACGGTAAATCCGACACTCCCGAATGGTTTAAAAATATAGACTGCTGGTTCAACCACCGGGTTACCGACGACAAGCCCTTTGCCGAGCGGATTATAGCAAATTCCAGCCAATTCAGAAACAAGCCGGCAATCCATTTGTATTACTGGCACCAGATACCCTACGATAACGACTACCCCCACTATTTCCCCATGAAACCCCATGTCAAGGAGGAGCTTGACAAGCTTCACGCCGCAGGCATAAGGGTTATGCCCTACATAAACGGCAGGCTTTGGGACACAAGGGACAAGGGTGCGGAAGACTACCAGTTTACGTCTGTTGCAAAGCCCTGGGCCACCAAGGATATAAACGGGGAAGTAATAACCGAAACCTACGCTTCCAAAGAATCGGACGGTTCTCCGGTTAAGCTTGCGGTTATGTGTCCGGCCACCACATTGTGGCAGGACAAGGTTGCGTCAATTGTAGGCAAACTCTTTGAAATAGGCTTTGACGGGGTTTATGTAGATCAGATAGCCGCCGCAGAGGCAAAGCCCTGCACCGACAAAGGCCACAAGCATCCCGCCGGCGGCGGCGAATGGTGGTGCAGAGCATACAATACCATGCTTGAACGGATTGTCAGAAACAAGCCTGCCGACAGAATGCTTACCACCGAATGCACCGCCGACCCCTTTATGAAACACCTTGACGCCTATCTGACCTGGATATGGATAAGAAATGACCAGGTTCCCGCCTTTATCGCCGTTTTCTCTGACAAAATATTAACCTACGGCACCGACTACCGGGGACTTGGCAACATGGATTTCCGCCTTGACGGCCACCTGGACGAGGGGGGCGTTAGAGTTTTTGCCGCCCAGTCATTCTTATACGGCATTCAGATGGGCTGGATAACCACCCAGCTTTTCGAAAACATGCCCCACAGAGATTTCTTTGTCCGGCTGGTTAACGAGAGGGAAACCTTCCGCAAATACTTTATAGGCGGCAGGGTGCTTAGACCGCCCGTAATCACCGACGACGGCGGTAAAATAGTTTTAACCAAGTGCCGTGAAGCCATAGACGGAATTGTGGAATCGGCTTGTGTTAACGGTATGCTGTGGGAGGAAAAGAAAACCGGCAAAAAGGCCCTTCTCCTTGTAAATTCCGGGGACAAAAAGGTTAAAGCCAAAGTTAAAACCATACTTCCTGATGGTGAATATACCCTAAATGGGGATGTTAAGAAAACCGTTCAGATTAAAAACGGCTCCTTTACCCTGACCATGCCCCCGCTGTCATTATGCTATATTGAGGACTAAAATGGATTTTTTACATCACACCGATCCTAAAACCCTTCATATAAACACCCTCCCTCCGAGGGCATATTATATTCCCTATGAAAATGAGGAAAAGGCCAGAGCCGGAAACCGCAACCAATCTGCCTTTTTCCAGTCCCTTTGCGGCCAATGGGGTTTCGATTGGTTTGCCTCGCAAAAGCATCTTCCCGATTTTCTTAACGAAAGCTATGCACCGGGGGAGACTATAACCGTCCCCTCCTGCTGGCAGATGTATCTTGACCGGGGGTATGACGTTCCCCATTACACCAATATAGTCTACCCCTTTCCGGTAAATCCCCCCCATGTTCCTGAAGAAAATCCCTGCGGATTGTATTCCCGCAAATTCGATGTAAAACACACCGACAAAAATGTGTATATCAACTTCGAAGGGGTAGATTCCTGCTTTTATCTTTATATAAACGGCGTCTTTGCAGCCTACAGCCAGGTGTCCCACTCCACAAGCGAGATAGACATTACCCCCTTTGTAAAAGAAGGGAAAAACGATATTAAGGTGTTGGTTTTCAAGTGGTGCGACGGATCATATCTTGAAGACCAGGACAAGTTCCGACTTTCGGGAATATTCAGAGAGGTTTATATTCTCTACCGGGACAAAACCCATTTGACCGATATTTATGTAAAGCCCGCCCTTTCGGCGGATTTTGCGACAGGCAGTATAAGCATTGAAACCGACGGGGAATACAAGGCGTTTTTGTATTCGCCGGATGGCGATAGGAAAAACACCCTTGAAGTTAAAAACCCCCTTCTATGGAGTGACGAAACACCCAATTTATATAAGCTTATAATACAAAGCGGGAACGAGTTTATCCCCTTTGATATTGGCTTCAGAGACATTTCGGTAAAAGACCGCACCGTCTTTATAAACGGCAAAAAGGTTAAGGCAAAAGGGGTAAACCGCCACGACTCCCATCCGGTAAAGGGGTATGCGGTGTCGGTGGAGGACATGGAAAAAGACCTTTTCATAATGAAAGCCCACAACATTAACATGGTGCGGACCTCCCACTATCCCAACGACCCCAGGTTTTACGAATTGTGTGACAGATATGGCATCTATGTCTGCGACGAGGCGGACCTTGAAACCCACGGAATGCAGGTCTACGGCAACTGGGATTATTTTACCGATAATCCCGAATATGCCGCCGCCTACCTTGACCGGGCAGCAAGGCTGCTGGAGCGGGACAAAAACCACCCGTCGGTTATAATGTGGTCGGTGGGTAACGAAGCAGGAACAGGCTGCAACCACAAGGCAATGGGTGAATATTTTGCCACCAGAGATACAACACGGCTTATCCATTCCGAGGACGCCACCCGCCGCCTTGCTCATTATCTTAAAGACAACCCCGAAAAGGCAAACTGTCCCTATATCACCATCGACAGCCGGATGTATCCGTCAACTTATGAAATAGAAAACGACTACCTTAAAAACCCCCATCTTACAAAACCCTTTTTTCTATGCGAATATTCCCACGCCATGGGCAACAGCCCCGGAGACCTTAAGGACTACTGGGATTTGATTTACTCCTACGACTCATTTTTCGGCGGCTGCGTGTGGGAGTTTTGCGACCATGCCCTTATAAAGGGACAAGGCGAAAAGGGAGACATCTACGCCTACGGCGGGGATTTCGGCGATTTTCCCAACGACGGGGAATTTTGCGTTGACGGCCTGGTTTATCCCGACCGCCGATACCATACGGGACTTCTTGAATACAAGCAGGTTATAAAGCCCTTTAAGGCGGAGTTTGACGGCAACACGCTTAAAATCAAAAACCTCCGTTATTTTAAGGACTTTTCGGATTTATATCTTGAATGGGAAGTAACCGACGGCGGAAAGACAATACAAAACGGCGTTATAGAAACCCTTAATGTCCCCCCGCAGGAAACATGTGAAATTCACCTTGACTTAAACAAAAACACTATCGGTAAAGCATATTTAAACATATACTTAAAATCAAAAGTCCCTCTCCCCTGGGCAGATATCGGCTATGAATATGGCTTTGAGCAGATTTATATAGGCGGCAAAACCCAAAAATCCGCATTAAATCCTGCTTCCTTTACCGAAACGGCATATTCTTTCGGGTGCGGTAGTATTGAAATCGACAAAAAGTCAGGTATGCCAAAGGCAAGGTGTTTTGCTTTGCCTGCTGTTATTTCTATCTGGCGGGCTCCTACCGACAACGACAGATATATTAAAGCCGAATGGCTTAAAGCAGGCTACTTTGACGCCCAAACCGAAATCGAAAGCACCGGCTTTGAGGGCAACACCTTATTTTATAATTTCAAGCTTAAAAACGGGGATAGGGAAATAATACAAGGTAAAATAACATATACCCCCTATGCCGAAGGGGTAAAGGTTGATATTGATGTTTCAAAAGCCGACAACCTTCCCGAGCTCCCCCGTTTCGGCCTTGAATTTAAGCTTAAACCCGGGTTTGATAAGTTAACCTATTTCGGCCTCGGTAAGTATGAAAGCTATGCCGACAAACGCCATGCAAGTAAAATGGGGTTATATCACACTGCTGCGGACGAAAATTTCGAACCGTATATAAAACCCCAGGAAAACATGGCACACGCCGAAACCGAGTTTGTTGAAATTACCGACGGCAGGGAAAAGGTGAAATTTACATGCCTTGAAAAGCCCTTCTCGTTCAACTTCAACCGCTATGGCTCAAAGGTGCTGACACAAACTTTACACAACCATGACCTTATTCCCCAAGACGGAGTGTATCTTAACATTGACTACCGTCAGGCTGCCATAGGCTCCAACTCCTGCGGGCCGAAGGCCAATGAAAAATACCGATTTTTAGAGCAAAGCTTTTCCTTTTCCTTCTTTATTTCAAATCCGGAGGAATGTCTATGATAAAAATCGCCGTGCTTGACGCCGCCACCTTGGGGGATGACCTTGACCTTTCCCCACTTGGTGCACTGGGCGAAGTTATAACCTACACCGCCACCCGTCCCGATGAGGTCGCAAAGCGGCTTTCGGACGTTGATGTGGTGTTGATAAACAAGGTTAAACTTAATGAGAATAACTTGAAGGATTCAAGTGTTAAGCTTATCTGCATTGCCGCCACCGGCTTTGACAATGTTGACCTGGAATACTGCCGCCGCCGGGGGATAGCCGTAACCAACGTGGTGGGCTACTCCACCGACAGCGTTTGTCAGGTCACTCTTGCCATGGCTTTGTATCTTTCCACCTGCCTTAAACAATACACCTCCTATGTCCGGGAGGGGGACTACATCCAAAGCGGTATCGCCAACCGGCTTGTTCCTCCCTACCACGAGCTTGCCGGCAGGGTATGGGGTATTGTGGGACTGGGCAACATAGGCCAAAAGGTGGCGTCGGTGGCGTCCGCTCTCGGCTGTAAGGTTATAGCCTACACCCGGACACCCAAAGAGGGTTATGAATGCGTTGGTATTGACGAGCTTTGCGAAAGGGCGGATATAATATCCATCCATACCCCCTTAAATGATGGAACAAGGCACTTAATAGATCAAAACCGCCTTTCCAAAATGAAAAAGACGGCAGTATTAATAAATGTCGCCCGGGGGAACGTTACCGACGAAAAGGCGGTGGCGGATGCTATTTTGGCAGGCAATATCGGTGGTTTCGGCTGCGACGTTTACTCCGCCGAGCCCTTTGACGAAAACCACCCCTATAATAAAATCCTTCACCTTGACAACGTTTGTCTTACTCCCCACATGGCCTGGGGTTCGGTGGAGGCAAGAAACCGTCTGCTTGGGGAAATGATTGAAAACATTAAAGCCTTTTACTCGGGCCGGCGGCGAAACCGCCTTGACTGATATGAAGGAAGTTTGTCTTCGCCCCCACCACGGTCTTTGTGTAAGGTTTTACGCCGGCAAAGGCTACAGCAGGGAATTTGTAAATAACATGAATATGATTGTCGGCAAGTTGAAAGACAACCCCGAAATCACCCTTGTTTTATCAAGCGATGTTTTATGCTCCTGCTGCCCCAATAACGACAGTCAGGCAGGCTGTAAAAGCATCGATAAAGTTAACGGCTATGACACCGCCGTGCTTTTACATACCGGTCTGTTGGCAGGGGACAAAATAAAATGGGAGTATTTTCAAAGCCTTTTAACCGAAAAGATATTTAATACAGATATATTCGACCAAATCTGTCCAGACTGCCAATGGAGTGAAATATGTCATAAATAAGTTCAACCCGGCCAATGCCGGGTTGAATTTTATTTACTTGTGTTAAAATGCCCAGGTGCCGTTTTTGAATATCTCAAATGCAACGCCGTCTTTGTATCCGGTTATGGACAGGTCGTCGGCGCCTATCATAAAGTCAACGTGAATCATTGAATCGTTAAGGCCGCATTCCTTAAGCTCGGCTTCGGTCATGTTCTCAAAACCCTCAACGGTGTCGGAATATCCCTTGCCGAGGGCCAGATGGCAGGATGCGTTTTCGTCAAACAATGTTTCATAAAAGAGTATGCCCGACTTGTTAACACCCGACTCCTTGGGAACAAGGGCAACCTCGCCAAGGTAGGAGGCGCCTTCGTCCATGGTAAGCATTTTGTCAAGAAGCTCGCCGTTCTTTTCGGCTTTCCAGCTTACCGCCTTGCCGTCCTTAAAGGTGAATTCAAAGTTTTCAATAAGCACACCGTTGTAGGACAAGGGCTTTGTTGAAACAACCCGTCCTTCGGCAACGCCTTTTTTGGGAGCGGTGAAAACTTCTTCGGTGGGCATGTTGGGGTTGAAAGAAACTCCCTGTAATGTGGTGTCGCTGCCGCCGCCCCATTTGGAATTGGGCATAAGACCAACCCTGAAATCGGTGCCGTTGGAGGACTTGTATTCAAGGTAATCGAAATGCTTGGCGGTTAAAAACTCTTTTCTTTCCTTGAAAATACGGTTATGCTCTCTCCAGGCGTCAACTGCGTCGTTGTCGGGGGTAAGATGGCAGGTGGTGAATATGGCATCCCACAGCTTGCTTACCGCAACGCTTGTCCGGTCATTGGGGAACACCTTTTTTGCCCACTTGGGGGAGGGAACCGCAGCAATAGTCCACTGATATTTATTTTCCATGGCTTCCCGGTAGGGCTTTATTTTGGGGAAGGTGGCCTGCCTTGATTTGGCCATTTTTTCAAAGTTTATCCCCTTAAGTCCGTCGGGATCGTCGGAAAGGATGTGTATGCAGGCGGGGAGGTTTTCAACCTGATACTTTAACTTTTCCTCTTTCCATTTGGGGAACTTGGAAAGCTGCTTTAACGACATCTTTTTGTAGTGGAGCTTTGTTATGGGTTGGTATGACCACTGAACGTCTACCTGCTTTGCCCCCGCCTTGTAGGCCTCTTCAACCACAAGGGTAATAAATTCATACTGGTCGGCGGAGCCGTATACAAATACCTCCTGACCTTTCTGAACGTTTGCACCGACCTTAACTATAAGTTCGGCATATTTTTTAAGTAGCCTTTTTGTCATTGTCTTTCTCCTTTTATCATATTCAGGAATTCGCTTTCGTTTATTATTTTTACTCCTAAAGCCCTTGCCTTGTCAAGCTTGCTGCCGGCATCCTCGCCGCAAACCAAAAGGGAGGTCTTTTTCGAAACCGATGAAGCGGCTTTTCCGCCGTTCTTTTCTATTATTTCCTCCGCCTCGTCCCTTGACAAAGATTCAAGTTTTCCGGTAACCACCACCGTCATGCCCGCAAAGGCGGACCCCTGCTTTTCCAATTGTTCGGTCATGTTTACCCCAAGTTCCTTTAACCTTTCTATAACGGCAATATTGTTGCCGGAAGAAAAGAAGTTAATAATACTGTCCGCCGTTTCGGGGCCTATATCGTTAACGGAGGTAAGTTCGTCATGGGTGGCCTTTATAAGGCTTTCCATATTCAAAAACCGCTTTGCCAGGGTTTTAGCCGCCTTTTCCCCCACATGGCGTATGCCGAGGGCGTAAATAAGCTTGGATAACGGACGTGACTTTGAGTTTTCGGCTGCGGTTATTATGTTTTCCGCCGACTTTTCCCCCATACCGGGCAATGAAGCGATTTTTGATTTATCTAAATTATAGATATCGGCAACGGATTTAATAAACCCTTCTTCAATAAACCTTTCGGCGGTGGATTCACCCAGGGTTTCAATATCCATGGCACTCCGGGAAACAAAGTGGACAACGTTTCTGAGTAGCTGGGCCGGGCAGGACGAATTGGTGCATCTTGTTGCCGCCTCGCCCTCCTCCCGGGTAACTATTCCCCCGCAGGACGGGCAGACCGACGGCATTTCAAAGGGTTTTGTTCCTTCGGGCCGTTCTTCCTTAACCACCGACACAATTTCGGGTATTATATCCCCGGCTTTGCGTAAAAACACCTTGTCCCCTATACGGACATCTTTTTCGGTTATAAAGTCAATATTGTGAAGTGTTGCCGCCGACACAATAGAGCCGGAAACCGGCACAGGCTTTAATATGGCTTTGGGCGTTAGCACACCTGTCCGCCCTACCTGAATCACAATGTCGGTAACGGTGGTTTTAACCGTTTCGGGGGGATATTTAAAGGCCACCGCCCACCTGGGAACAGCGCCTACCTCCCCCATTTTCTCACGATAGCCAAGGTTGTTTACCTTTACCACCGCTCCGTCTATGTCAAAGGGAAGATTCTGCCGTAATTCGCCTATTTCTTTTATTCTTTCTTCAATATCCTCATAGCTTTTGCACACCCTGAAATCCGGGGAAACCACAAAGCCTAAGTCTTTCAGATATTCAAGGCATTCCCCGTGGGTTGCCGGCATTGGGGTGTCGCAAAGCTGGACATTGAAAACAAATATTTCAAGCTTTCTTTCGGCGCAAAGCCGCGAATCAAGCTGCCGTAAAGAACCTGCCGCCCCGTTACGGGGGTTGGCAAAGGGGGGAAGCCCCTCCTCCTCCCGCTTTTCGTTTAAGCGGGCGAATATTTTTTTGGGCATATAAGCCTCGCCCCGGACAATAATGCGGGGGATTTTTTTGTTTAACCTTAGCGGAATCGAGCGGATTGTTTTAAGGTTTTGGGTAACATCCTCGCCCACAAGACCATCTCCCCGGGTGGCGCCCCGGACAAAGATTCCGTCGATATATTCAAGGGCAACCGAAAGACCGTCGATTTTACATTCCACCACAAAATCGGCGTCGTTAAACTGGGCCTTTACACGCCGGTAGAAGTCGGCAACTCCCTGGTAGTCGAAAACGTCGGTTAAGCTTCCCAGTCTTACCGGGTGGCTTACCTTTTCAAATTTTTCGGCCACATGACCTCCCACCCTGTGGGTAGGGGAAGCGGGGGAGGCATATTGGGGATACTGGCTCTCAAGGGCTTTAAGCCGCTCAAAGAGCATATCGTATTCGTAATCGGAAATTTCCGGCGAATCCTCGTCGTAATACTTTTTGGAATGATATTCGATTTGCTTTTCAAGGGAACGCATTTCTTCTATGATTTTTTCCATAAAAATCACACCTTTTTAGCTCTAATCCCCGTCCAGTCGTTTTCAAACTTAACGTCAAGTATTTCAAAGCCGTGGTTTTCCAAAGCCAAAGCCACGTCGTCTTTTCTGGGGGCAATAATGCCGCTTAAAATAATGCTGCCGTTTTTCTTAATAAACCTTTCAAACAGCGGCATCATGGCCACCAGCACGTCCGCCACAATGTTTGAAAGGATAATATCATATTCAAAGCCGGATATAATATTTACCAAACCTTCGTCCTCAAGCACGTTTCCCGCATAGGCGGCAAGGGCGTTTTCGTCGATGTTGTTTATTTTAGCGTTCTTTTTGGCAATCTCAACGGCATTTTCCTCAATGTCAACGGCAACGCATTTTTTTGCCCCCATAAGGCAGGCGGCGATGCCCAAAATACCGCTTCCGCAGCCCATGTCAAGGATGGTTTTGTTTTGTATATCCTCTTTTTCCAAAAGCTCAAGGCAAAGCTTTGTGGTTTCATGCCTTCCCGAACCGAAGGAGGATTCGGGGTCTATTTCAAGAACTATCCTGCCGTTAGGCTGACATTCCTCCCAGCTTGGCTTGATTATAAGCTTTTCGCCTATCTCAATGGGGTGGAAATATTCCTTCCAGTTGTTTTCCCAGTCCTTGTCGTCGGATTCGGAAAAAGAAACTTCCACATTTCCGAACTCGCCGTTTTCCTTCATTTTTTCGACAGCCGCCAGAACAAGGGCTTTACGTGCGTTGCCCTGCTCGTTTTGGGTGAGATACACCGTAATTGTAACCGTTTCGGTGTCGGTGGGGATAAGTCCTTCGTCATAATAATCGAATGGAATGGAGTTGTCCATTATTATATCAAGAAAATCCTTGGGGTCATCTATGGCAAAGGTGGTAATGCCGTTGATTATAAGCTCCCCGGCAAGAAATTCCGACCCCTGGGTGTTGGTTTTTATAATTATCTCATCAAACTTCATTTATCATTTCCTCGTATATATCTTTAAGCCGTCTTGCGTCCTCCGCCATGGTGCCGTCGGACTCGCATATAACCGTGGGGGTTACCCCCAGGGAAACCACTGCTTTTATAAACAGCCTTTCGTCGGGGCCGAAGTTTTCGTCCTCAAAGGTAAGGTGCTTTTTCTCCCCCATGCCGGTATATTCGATTTTTGAAAAATGGCAATGTAAATTTTCGGCCCGTTCGGGACCTAACCCCCTGGCTATGGTTTCGAAAATCCGCTTATAGTCATCTTCGGTTTTAATCCCCCCAAGGGTGCGGGCGTTTAGGTGGCCGAAATCCACCACAGGGTAATAAAATTCGGGGGCAACCTTGCAAAGCCTTATAACCTCCTCAAGGGTGCCGAGCTGGTTGTGCTTGCCCATGGTTTCAAGCCCTGCTTTGGATTGATATCCCCCCTCAGCCATGGCTTTAGCAGCCTTTTCAAGGGTATCTTCTGCTTTGCGCATGGCGTCCTCCCGGTCAAGCTTTGCCGCAGAGCCGGAATGGACTACAAAAATATCCGCGCCAAGCAGGTCGGCCGCGGAGGCTGATTGTATAATATATTTAACGCTTTTATTGCGTATTTCCTCGTCTGCAGATGACAGGGAAATAAAGTAGGGTGCATGAAGGGACATGGCTATGCCGTATTCCCTTGCCTTGTCCCGTATGGCCATGCAGGTTTCGTTTGAAATAAACAGTCCTTTTCCCGCCTGATACTCATAGGCGTCAAGGCCCCGCTCCTTCAGCCATGCAAAAGCCTGAAGGGTGGACTTGTTACCGTCCGCATAGAAGGAAAGGGAGTTCCCCGCCGGGCCGAACAAACTTCTACGTCCTGCTTTCATTTTTTACCTTCAATCTTTTGTAAATGTTAATAAAGGGTTTTTCCAAAAACCGCTTTGTTTTGAAAAATAACGTCTGCTTATCTTTAATGGGTTTGACCATGAAAAAGTCAATGCCTGCTCTATGGGCCGCCAGACAGTCGGTGAATATCTGGTCGCCAACGATAAGCATTTTATCTTTATCTAGGCCCATGTGCTTGACGCAGCGCTTTATCCCCTTGGGAGACGGCTTGGCGGCATCGGAAACGCAGAAGAACCCCAGTTCTTCATTGAACATACCGGCCCGGTCGTTTTTGTTGTTTGACACAAATGCCACCTTTATGCCTGCCGCTACAAGGGAGGCAAAATAATCCTTCATTTCCTGGGTGGGCCTTAATATCTCGTAGGGGGCAACAGTGTTGTCAATGTCAAACACAACCCCCTCCTTTCCCAACGAGGAAAGAAGCTTGGCGTCAATTTCGTATATATCCTTATACATGCCTTCTGGCACAAATAGCTTTCTCTTTTTTATATTACGGTTCTTCACAAGATACTCCCGGGAAAAATATAATTATATTTATTATTTATGCAACATAAGCATATAATATCATATAATTTTTAGCCATTAATGTCAAGTATTATGTTATCGCAACAACATTTATTGAAAAATTTTAACAAAAACGCCTACCTTTGCACAAAATTTATTTTGTCTTGACAACATAGTTTATTAATAGTATAATCAAAATGATAACATATGCGGTGCTTTAACGCCGCACCAGCGGGGGATACTTGAAAGAGAAAAGATCGGGTATTAAAAGCATAATAGCAAGCGTCGCTATATTGATAATACTTATCGCCGTAACCTACTGGCTGCTGTTTTCTCGGTTTGAAATCGGCGAACTGCTTGAAATCATAAACGACGCTTATCTTCCCTTTATAGCCATCGGCTTTGGGATGATATTTATCTATCTCCTTTGCTACTGTTTTTTTACAAAAACGCTGCTTAAATCAAGGGGATATGCCGTAAAAACCCTTTCCGCCTTCAGGTATGCCGCCGCCGACTTTTATTATTCGGCAATCACCCCTTCGGCTTCCGGGGGACAGCCCTTTGTGATATATTATATGAACAAAGACGGACTCCCCGTTTCCGAAGGCTTTCTTTCCACCTCACTCCACACCATCGTTTACAAGGTGGCACTGCTGACCATAAACCTGGCATCGCTTATTATTTACCCCAAGGTGTTTATAAATTCCGGCTGGGTCTTTATATGCTTTTGGTTTTTAGGCCTTGCCCTGTCGCTAGGTGTAATTTTGCTTACCCTCCTTTCGGTGATAAAGCGGGACGCGGTTGTCAAGTTCGGCACAGGCGTAATAAGGCTGCTTGGTAAAATTAAAATAATAAAGGATGTCCCCAAAAATACCGAAAAATTCGCATCATCAGTTGACGACTATCAAAATGCGGTAAAGGAACTGACAGGTAAAAAAAAGCTGCTTGTAAGGCTGTTTGCCATAGTGTCTGTCCAAAGGCTTGCCTACTTTTCGGTTGCTTTTATTGTCTACCGGTCGCTGGGTAACACGGGGCAGTCCTATTTATTCTTTGTGGCAATACAGGCCTTTATCGCACTGTCGGTGGATTCCCTTCCTTTTCCCGGTGGAATGGGGGCAAACGAGCTTGCCATGATTTTAATGTATAAGCCCGCCTTCGGCCCGGAAAAGGCCGCCGGCGCAATGCTTATAATAAGGTTTATAACCTACTATTTCGGACTTATTGTGACATCAGGCACAACAATAATTTATCACATTTATAACTCATTTAAAAGAAAAAAGGTTGTTAAATAATGGATTCAATTATCAGAAACCGCGAAGGCGAAGAAATGATATCCACCCGTGAAGAAAGAGCGCTTTCATTTCTGTATGAAAGCGTTGCAGGACGTATTTGCTTAAAAGTGGTCAACCGCCGTTCCACAGCAAAGCTGGTGGGCAAATATATGAATTCCCGGCTTTCCAAAGGGCTTATTGACAGATTTATTGAAAAAAACAATATAGACATGTCCATTTACGAGGACAAGGAATATAAAAGCTACAACCAGTTTTTTACCCGCAACTTAAAGCCCGAATGCAAATGCATCTGTATGGAAAAGGATGCTCTTGTTTCCCCCTGCGACTCAAAACTAAGGGTTTATCCCATCAACGACGACAGCATCTTCTTTATTAAAGACGCTCCCTACAACGTAAAGGAGCTTATAAAAAACGAGGAGCTTGCCAAGGAGTTTAATGGGGGCCTGTGCCTTATATTCAGGCTGACCGTAGACAACTATCACCGCTACATATACTTTGACGACGGCACCAAGGGCGAAAACATATACATCCAGGGCGTGTTACATACCGTAAATCCAATAGCCCTTGACAGATATAACTTCTACAAGCAAAACTGCCGGGAATACACAGTTATGGAAACGGCCAACTTCGGCAAGGCGGTTCAGGTGGAGGTTGGGGCAATGCTTATCGGACGGATAAAGAACAACCACGGCCCCTGCTCGTTTAAACGGGGGGACGAAAAGGGAATGTTTGAGTTCGGCGGCTCCACAATTGTGCTGCTTTTAAAGAAAAATGCCGCCGTCATAGACGGGGACATTATGGCCAACTCGGGTGAGGGAATTGAAACCGTCGTCCGTTTAGGTGAACGCATAGGCTCTGCCAAACAGCCATAAAAGAACATAAGTTAAAAGACGGTCAAAGACCGTCTTTTTTATGCTTTCATACAGATATTAACCATATCTCACCGGCAACACCTATTAATTAACGCAGTTTACTTCTAAATTTATTTTAAAGTTTCTTGCTCACTCTTATTTTCAAGATAGTCATATCATTGTTATTATTGTAATTTATGTGGACTTTAATGTAAATATCTATGCTATAACCGTATCTGAAAGGCATTCAATATAAAAAATTGGCTCTTTGTCAATAGTTGGGGTGAACCCGTAAAAAGGAATTCAGGTAACGGCTGTCAGGTCGCTGCCTGAATTTTGTTTTGATTAGAAAACATATGAAGAATGCGGTTTCGGAATCTATTAAAATTACGATATCCGTAAGCGTTTCTTTTCAGCACTTTGATCTTGTTGTTGCAACCTTCTGTAAAAGCATTCGAATATGAACAGTAGAAAGAGTTGACAATCCCCTCAAACCAACGGGAAAAGGTTTCGCCACAATCCCTGAACCGTTGTATGTGCGATTCCCGAGCCATTGTAATCCACTCTTTCAGGGCTTCTTTCTTGATATCCGGATCCCTTAAGCCGCAAAGCTTTAAGAACTGCTCCTTCATATAATGCGCTTCCAGCAGGTCGGAGCCGATGTACAGAATTGTGTCAACCCTTATCTTTTCATCAGGTGTCAACTTATCATAACGCTTGTAAAGAATACCCTTTGAGTGCTTGAAAGCAAGACGGGTTTCCTTGATATGTTTCTTTTGTTCCTCCTTGCGTACAGACTCGAACGCCCAGAACACCTGCCTTGCGTAATGATATTTATCGATAACATAGGTGGCTTTCTTAAAGTATGTATTCGAAACGTCCCTGTAGGTTTCCCACATATCGCTTACGAAATATGCCGTTTTCGATCTGTCAAAGTGCTTGAAATAGCTGAATAAATCTTGTTTATACCTTGTTTCGAGGATATCTATTACCCTGTTATTGTTAAGGTCTGTAATAATACATTGATATTTATCTTTTCCCGTATTCCCCTTGAATTCGTCAATGCCTATTGCCTGGGGGAGGGTTCCCGAGGGGTAGTTTACAAGGTTAAACACCCGTATTACTGTGGAGACGGAGAGCGCAACCTCTTTGGCTACGCTTGTGAAGGAGGAGACGCCTGCCAGCTTGTTGATGATGAAAGCGGAAAGGCGGTTGGTCATGCGGAAGTATCTTGGAAGGAAGCTGTTTTCCTCGAAAAAGCGTTTGCCGCATTGGCAGCGGTATCTCCGTTTTCTTAATATGAGTTCGACATTCTTACCCAGGATAGGTATATCCTTGATATGCTGGATACGGTAGTCATGCACTGTCCTTGTTGCGGCGCCGCAACAAGGACAGCGGTGTTCTTTTTGAGTAAGCTCGATGTGAATTTCTGTAATTTGTGCTTTTTGAACTACATTTTTTACAATTACATCTTTTAAATCAATAAGTTTTGTGCTATTATCATTGCAGGGCATATTTTCGTCTCCGTTTCATGGTGTTGTGCAATTCCCATTTTAACGGATTCGTCAAAAATATGCTCTACTTTTTTTGTTTCTGTTTTGTAGATTATTTTCCCTTACCCCAACATTTATTATAGAGCCAAAAAATTCAGGCAGGGACTTTATTGTCACTGCCTGATATGTTTTTACAGCACTATGTTTGTTATCATGTAGTTGAGATAGGCTTTATAAGCCATCCTGTCGGCCACCATGCGGCGCATTTCATAAAGCACGTTGGGGGGGATATTGTCCATTTCCTTTTGGGTAAGGGTGTTTTTCATCATCTTGTCAAGATACAGCGCATCATGAATTTCCATGGTAACAATGGCGTTGTCCCTTAGACACACCACCTTTTTCATTTGTCCCCCCACAAGGGATTCAACTGCGGCGCAGCCCATCTGGGTGGCAAGCACTCTGTCCCGCAGGGTGGGGGCGCCACCGCGCTGGATATGGGCAGGGCGGACAAACCGGCTTTCTATGCCTGTTTTATCAATAATCTCCTGACACAAATGCTCTGAATAGTCGCTGCCTATGCCTTCGGCCACGATGATAATGAAATTACGCTTGCCGTTTTTACGGGCCTGAATCATCTTTTCAAACAGTTTATCAAAATTTGTGGGCATTTCTTTTATAACGGCGCACACCGCACCCACCGCAATTGCGGTATGGAGGGCGATATCTCCGGCCTCACGGCCCATAACCTCCACCACATTGCACCTTGCATGGCTTTCACCGGTGTCCCTCAGCTTGTCCACCAATGACATAACCGTGTTCATGGCGGTATCAAAGCCTATTGTGGCGTCTGTGGAGGCGATGTCATTGTCTATGGTGGCGGGAATGCCTATGCAGGGAATACCCGCATCGGTAAGGTCCACCGCACCGCGGAAGGTGCCGTCGCCCCCGATGGTTATTATCCCGTCAAGGCCTAATTCCTTACACACCTTTACCGCCTTCTGAACGCCCTCTTTTGTCTTAAACTCGTTGCTCCGGGCGGTATAAAGCATGGTGCCGCCACGGTCGATGGTGTAGGAAACGTCCCGTTCGCCCAGCTTTTTTATTTCGCCATCAATAAGTCCCTGATAGCCGTTGAAAATGCCGTAAACCTCTTTGCCCTTGAGTAAAGCCAGCCGGGTAACGGCACGGATTGCCGCATTCATGCCCGGGGCGTCCCCGCCGGAGGTTAAAACACCGATTCGCTTGAAAACATTCATTTATGTAGTTACTCCCTTCGCTTAGAAGCAATTATTAATTTAATTTAAGCACAAAAATGTAAAAATACTAAAACAGAATAATAGTTATCGGTTTCAAAACCTACCGTATAGGGGTTTATAAGCCTTGCACCGGGGAAAAACTGATACCCGTTAGCCGATTCCTGCTTTTTATACTGAACTTCCACCTCAAAATGCTTGGGCAATGCTGCAACACAGGATTTATAATCACCCGAAAGGGCTCTTGTCATCTGTTCCTTTATATATTCCTGGGCCATTAACGGGTGGGAGGACAGGGAGGCTCCACCTACTCCCTTATTGACCGGGGCGGCGGTAATGCCGGGTATATATTTTTTTGCCATTTCGCATACATATTCGTCGCCGGATATAAATGCCACCGGCACTCCCTTTAAGGCGCAGGCATAGGCGTTTATAACAAACTCGCTTACATATTCGCCGTTTAGCTTTATGTACTGAAGGGAAGTGGTCATGGTATGGGCCAGTGGACTGCCCGAAGAAAAGGCGGGGGCGTGGTATCCCGTAAAGGCGGCGGCATCAAAGGTTTCGTCAATGCCGCTTACCATGCAGAAGGGATCACGAGTCCAGTTGCGTATAATCTTGGCATATTCCGGAAGTTTATCGGGGTATATTGAACGGGCGGTGTCGTGGGCATCTTTAATTAAAACCTCGTCAAACCCGGCGTTCTTTGCCCCCTCGCAGGCGGAAGTAACCTCCTTTGTCATAATGGTGCGAAAATATGTATCGTTCAGGTTGGTTTCGTCCCAGTGGCATATTCCCGAACTGCCCTCAATATCGGCAGATATAAACAGTTTTTTGCTCATAACAACGTATAACCTTTCGTTTTTTCGATAAACCAATTATAAATTGTTCCGTTATCCCTTGAAAACACACCGTTTTCCTTATCATACCTCATTTGCATGGGGCAGTTTTTCCTATCCGGAGCAAAGTCGTAATGCTGCCTTATGCCGTCTAGCCCTATGGAATGTTTTTTCATAAGTGACGCTGTTAGAATCGCCCCGTTTTGGCAGGCAAGGAGGAATTTTTCCTCCCACCTGTCATATTCCAAGCCGGAATAAACGCCGGGAAAGCCGTTTACACATATTTCAATGCCAATGCCGTAGTAGTTTCCCTCGCCGTAGGATCCGTCGGAGGCATGCCACGCCGACTCATGGTCGGGTATGTGCTGCCAGATTTCCTTGTCATCCACAGTAAAGTGCCACGACGCCTCCCGCGGCGTTTGCGAAACCGCCTGGGCGTGGATATATTCGTTATGCCACCTTGCGTCGCAGCACAAATTGTAGTTGCCGGTGTTGTGGATAACTATGTATTTCTTACATTCGGGAACAAGCCCGGGACGGATTTTGGCATGTTCGGGGATAAAATCAACGAAAAGGGGAACATCTAAAACCAGCTTAAGCTTTTCCACTATAAATTCACCACCGATACCGCTATGTTTGCGGCAAACAGTATAGCTGTTACGACTATATATTTGGTTTTTTTATCGGCTAAGAATATTCCGGTGGCTGCCGAAAGGGCAATCAGACCTGCCGACAGTATAAGATAAAGCGTGGTGTTCATGTACTGTACGGCTTTTCCCTCAAAGGATATTTTGGTGGCCACACTGTCGGGGAGGAAGAAGAACATAACAATGTTGAAAACCACCGTTACCGCCGCAAGTAGAATCAGAATTATATTTAATGACTTATTATTTTTATCCATTGTCTATTACAAGCTCCCAGGAGCAGGATGTGTCCCAATGGGTGCCGGCAGCAACCTTGGTGGAGGTACTATCCCCTGAAAATTTAGAAAAATACAGCTTGTTTTGAGATGTATTCATATCCCAGTAGAAGGTTTTATCGGAATTTTTAAAGTTATCCAATGAGTCGTTTTTGGTGTAAACGTTCACAAAGAACGAATATTCGGTATTCTGATAACCGTAAATCCTGCAGGATATGGCGTTGTTGCCTTTATACATGGGTCCGGAGTAATCGGATTTGCCCACCTTTAAGGTTTCCACCGTTCTGACGGTGCCGGTGTCGTTGAGATAGTCTATATACAATCCCACCGTCTTTGCCACCGGGAACATACAGGTGTATGAAAGGGCATAATAGCAGTCCTTTGTGAAGTCATAGGAAACTTTAAGAGATATCTTCTGCCCCACAATGGTGTAATGCCTTACCACGTCGCAGTAGGTGGTGGTTTTGTCACCCCAGTGAAGCTTTGTCTTTTCAACAATTTCAAGCCTTTTAACTGAAAATTCCTTGCCCACCTTGTCAAAGACAAGCTCATTTCCGGTAAGACCGTCATAAAACTTAAGCTCAACCAGATTTTCGTTGCCGTGGTTGCCGCCGGACCAGACGGTTTCACCGGGTTTGCTGCCTGCCCGGTAGACGTATTCCCAGTCGGTGCCGCCGCCGGCAAGATATACTCCTCCCACCGTCAGGGTGCCTATGTTCCAGGTTCCCCATTCCTTTTTGTCAAAGGTAAGGGTAAGGGCCTTGCCGTTTTCGGCGGTGCAGGACATGGTGAACAGGGATGCGGAATTTTGCTTAATTTTCATATCCCAAACTTCGGGTTGATCGTTATATTGGGAATACAGGTCGATTTTTCTCGCAGCCTGAAGTTTAATGCCTATATAGTCCACAACGCCAAAGGCTCCGTTGCCGTTTATATCACCGGCTACTTCAAGGCCTTCGGGTTTTTTGTCGTTTAATATAGCTTTACGGACAACGGCGGCGTCGCTTTCTGTAACGCCCTCTTTGCCGTCAACGTCCCCGGCAACCATAACCGTATAGGTGTTCTTGGCTTTACCCCCCGAATACTGAATTAACTGGCATCCGGTGTAGAGGTTGCCTTTGGTCAACTCCTTGCCGTCGGGGGCAAGAATCTTGATACCTGCAATATACCGCAGGTTTTCAAGGAGTATGGCCGGGGTGTCGTTTGGCTTAACGCCGTATATGTAGCCGTCTTTTGTGTTAAATCTCGAACCGTCTCTAAAGCTAACGGGATAATCGCTTGTATTTAAGTTTTCGGTTTTATCTATAAGTTCAGACACTTCGGAGACCTCCTTTGACGGGTCGTATTCGCTTTCCTCGGTAATTTCGGAAGCGTCCTTTTGAACCGCTACGGAATTATAAATCTGAAACTCGCTGCAGAATATAAAAACCCCGCTTTTGGGACGTCCCAGCACTGCCTTGACATACCTTGCCGATACGGGTTCTTTAAGTTTAAGGCGGTGAAAGGCTATCTTATCCCCGCTTTCAGGTTTGCCGTCACCTATTTTTGTCCAGCTGGAGTTGTCGTTTGATATGTAAAACTCAAGGGAAGAAGGAGCGTCTATTCCGCTGTTGGCGTGATTGATAAACTGCATGCGAAATTCTATAAGTCCTCCGGTAACAGCCCCTAAATCCACGGTGGCGTAAACGGGCTCCTCAAGACGGTAGTCAAAGCCGTGCCAGCAGGAGGCATACAGGTCGTTGGTGTAAAGCACCCCGTCGGTTAGCTCCTTGCCGTCAATGTCCTGGTAGCCCAAGGTGGGGGGAGTAGCCGTATAGGCCTTTGATGCGGTGTATGGCTTGTTTAATGCCACGTTGTCCTTCCGCTCGTAAACCGTTACCAGCTCTGCAGAAACCGAAAAAGCCGCAGAAAGGACGAAAACCGTCACAACTGCGGTCAACAGTGTTAAAACCGTAAGCCTTTTCATTGTATGTAGCCCTCTTTCCGCTTAAATTTATGTATTTTGCAGGCATCAGCCTGCATATGACCATATTAACCGGCAATGTCGCTGACTATGTCGCTTACTATATCGCTGAATATTCCGCTTTCGTTGTCGCCAATGGAAGCGTTGTCAAACTCGCTTTCTTCACTTAAAATGTCGCTGGTTTCTTCGGATATATAGCTGCTTTCGAATGTGGCTTCGCTGCTTGAATAATACATCGAGCTTTCATATTTGCTGGTGTCATCGCCGTCGGTGCAGGCGGAAAAGCTGATGCCTATTGTCAGTATAACAAGGGAAAGCAGTATAATTGCAGTTTTTTTAAGCATAAATAGACCATCCTTTCGTTCAAGAGGGATAAATTCCCGTCATGACATGATAATTGATTTGCTATTTACACTTATGTTTAGCATTATAACATAAAATATACCCGTTTACAAGAATATTTCAATTTTATATTGACATTTTTATGTATTCTGTTAAAATGTTGGCGGACCTTAATTTTAATAAAATAAAAGTGTTTAGTGCGAAAGGATGAGAATTTTATGGTAGTCAGAACTCCTCCCATGGGCTGGAACTCCTGGAACACCTTCGGGGGCAACATCAACGAAGAGCTTATTAAAACCACCGCCGACGCTATGGTGGAAACCGGACTCCTTGCCGCCGGCTATAACTATCTTGTAATAGATGACTGCTGGTCGGAATTTACCCGTGATGAAAATCACCGCCTTGTTCCCAGCAAGACCAAATTCCCCAACGGAATGAAAGCGGTTGCCGACTATGTCCACTCAAAGGGACTTAAATTCGGCATTTACTCCTGCTCGGGCACCCTCACCTGCGCCGGCTACCCCGCATCCTACGAATACGAATTTATCGACGCCAAAACCTTTGCCGAATGGGGCGTTGACTTTTTGAAATACGACTACTGCTTCAAGCCCAACAACGAGCAGGGCCACCTGCTGTATAAGCGCATGGGTCTGGCTCTTGCCAACTGCGGCAGGGATATCCTCTTTTCCGCCTGCAGCTGGGGCGTGGACGAAACCCATAAATGGATAAAGACCACCGGCGCCCACATGTGGCGGTCCACCGGAGACATAACCGACAACTGGAAATCCATTAAAGACCTTTATGAAAGACAGATAGAGCTTCAGGCCTACAACGGCAAGGGCTGCTTCAACGACATGGATATGCTGGTAGTCGGCATGGGCGGCAAGGGCAACGTGGCTCTGGGCGGCTGCACCACCGAGGAATACCGCACCCACTTTTCCATCTGGGCCTTCTTCAACTCACCCCTTATGATTGGCTGCGACATACGCAGCATGAAGCCCGAAATTGTTGATATTTTAACCAACAAAGACATAATTGCCATTAACCAGGATCCTGCCCAGCGTCAGCCCTTTATGGCCAACAACAGCTACGGCAACACCGTCTGGTGCAAGTTCCTTGAAGGCGGGGACATCGCCATAGGCATGTTCAACATGACCGACAGCAATCAGATACCCTACTTCATATTCTCCGACATAGGTTTAAATCGCTCCTGCGGCGTAAATCTTGAAATCACCGACCTGTGGACCGGCGAAAAGCTGGGCGTGTTCAGGGATCAATACCGCGCCCGCCTTATAGGGCCTCACGAATGCATCATGCTCCGCTGCAAAGTGGTGTATGAATAATAAAACCTGCATAAAATGCGGCAAACCCCTTGACAAGGACGATATCGGCGCCCACAGAAAGCTTATAAACCGGGGTGACAGTGAGTATTTTTGCATCCCCTGCCTTGCCGATTATTTCAACGTGGAAGAAGCGCTTATACGGCGGAAGGTGGAGGAATTCAAGATAGCGGGTTGTTTGCTATTTATGTAAAATAATTAAAATTCCCGCAACACAAAAAGCGGGAATTTTATATATAATAAAGCGTCTTGATTTTATTTAAAGGAGGCCAAAATGGACAAAATACCCAATTTGGACAATGAAATAATATCGGTGTCGAAAAAGCTGGCCGCCCGCAGTCAAAATAACCGCCGTCCCCTAAACCGCCCGGGACTTAAAAAACAGGTGGAGGATTTTATAAGGCTTATACGGGCCGCCATGTATCCCTCCATTTTCGGTGAATTCTGCGACGACGACAAATTTTTACCCGATAACATACAAATAAACCTCCGCCGTTCGGCGCTGCTTTTGCACGGCATACTTTCGGGTGTGGGTAACGAAGCCGGCGCCGGAATAGAGGAGGTTGTCCATAACTTCATGGCAAGCCTTGACGAAATATGCGAATATCTCGAAACAGACATCCAGGCAGCCTATTACGGCGACCCTGCCGCTTCCAGCGAAACCGAGATTATGCTTGCCTACCCCGCCTTTGAGGCAATATCCATCTACCGTATCGCCCACAAGCTGTATAAGCTTGGCGTAAAGATAGTCCCCCGCATGATGACCGAATACGCCCATCAGTTAACCGGCATAGACATTCATCCCGGTGCGGAGATAGGGAAGTATTTCTTTATCGACCACGGCACAGGGGTGGTTATCGGTGAAACCTGCACCATAAAGGACCATGTTAAGCTGTATCAGGGTGTTACGCTGGGCGCAAGAAGCTTTAAGCTTGACGATAAGGGTAATCCCGTTAAAGGCATAAAGCGTCACCCCGATATCGGCAGCAACGTAATTATTTACGCCGGCGCCACCATTCTGGGGGGGAGCACGGTGGTGGGGGACAACAGCATTATAGGCAGTAATGTTTGGCTTACCCATTCGGTTCCACCGGGAAGCAAAATTTACTACACCCCCAACGGTTCGGATATAACAGTATGTTAAAACATAAAAACGCCGCATAAGCGGCGTTTTTTGTGTCTATTCGATAGTCATAGGGTAAAGTGTTCCTTTGGAATACAGATAAAACCAAACCGAAATTTTATTTTGCATAAATTCATGCTTTTTACAAGGGTTGCCTATGCCTTTTTTAACAGCCTGTTTACATATTACACCTTTACGGTTTTAATATTTAATGATATTTTTTAATAAACAAATTTTAATGGGGTTAGCTATGTTTACAAGAAAATTCCAAAACTTCATGTTAGGCAGATACGGCTTTGACCAGCTTAATTTCGCCCTGATTATCACAGCTGCGATTTTAAGCTTTTTAGATATTTTCATAAACAGTTATGTGTTAACCTTTATAATCATATTTTTGCTGGTATGGGAAACATATAGGGCCTTTTCAAAAAAGCATTACGCCCGTCAGAGGGAAAACGCTTCCTTTTTACGCATCTGGCACCCGGTGAAAAAGTGGTTTGCCACCCGGTATACCCGGTTTAAGGAACGCAAGCTTTACCGTTACCGCACCTGCCCCAATTGCAGGGCCACCCTCCGCCTTCCCGCCCTAAAAGGAAAACATACCGCCAAATGTCCCAGATGCTCTACCGAATTTGATGTTAGAATTATATAAAAGCAGCCTTCGCACGCTGCCTGCTTTGTTATCTGCTTTTAACTGTATCATACAAACCAACAAAAAACGCCGTCGTGATGACGGCGTTTTATTTGTTATTAATTATTCCTCGACTATTGAGTGAGCCTCTTCATAGGATGCGGCACGTTCGGCGGCTTCAAGGCTTTCCTTAACTTCTCTAGAGTTAACCTCGATATAATCATCAAGCCTTAAATCGGTAAAGTCAAAGAACTTGTACCAGCCGGTGACTTCAAGATTGTCGATCCTGGAAGATGCCACATAGCTCTTGGTATATTGGAAGAGAGCGGTGGCGGGGCAGAGTTCGGCAAGTTTGGCTTCCGCCTGATGGAGGACTTCGGCTCTCTTGGCTCTGTCGCTTACATAAACGATGGATTCCAAAAGCTTGTCGTAATCTTCGTCTTCAAGGCCGGTGTAGTGGGGGGTGAAGGTTTCGGATTCAAGTGATACCGAAACATAGTTGCCGGAGAATTTGGTTGCAAAGGGAGCAAGCCAGGCAAATGCGTCCACCGACTGTATAGAGTAATCGATTCCGAAAACGTCCCAGTTGCCGGCAGAAAGCTCGTCAAGGTAATTTTCGGCGTAAACGCCCTTAAGCTCTACGGTAAATCCAAGGTCTTCCCAAACCTGTTCGGCATATTTCGCAATTTCCTCATAGGGGTTGTAGTGGGAAACCTTGTCTTTCGTTTTCTTATGCTTGTCATCTTCGCTGTACATAAGGGATGTCCAGGGAATGAGGTAATAAAGCTTGAGTTCTCCGCCCGAAACACCGGCTGATTGCAAAAGTTCTCTGGCCTTGTTGACGTCTGCGGTGGTGGAATAAATGTTGCCGCCGGCCTTTCTGAAGTCGCTGCCCGCTTTGGTGTCGAACACTCCTGTGGGAACAAAGCCGGTGGCGGCTACCATGCCGGTACCGAGAAGTTTAACAATCTCATTTCTGTCAAGGGCGGCAGAAAGGGCCTGACGTACCCTTGCATCCGACAGCACTTCTTTTTTGGTGTTGAAGAAGTAAGTATAGGTGGAAAGAGTGCGGTTGGTGGTTATTTTACCCTTAAGGCCTTCATAGGTTGAAGGTGAGAAGGCACCGAGGAAGTAGCATTTTTCGGCAAGATATTTATTATACTGGTAGGTAAATTCGTCAATGGGTTCGGCCACGTCGCCTATAATGGTGGTTTCCTGATAAATGCAGGTCAGACGATAGGGAACAACGCTTTTGTCAAGATAATCGTCTTCGGGATCACGATAGTAGAACTGGTTTCTTTCAAGCACCAGCTTGGTGCCTTCTTCATAGCCCTGAACCTTGTAGGGGCCGTTGCACACCATAATAGCGGCGTTCTTGTCCCAGTCCTGGTCACGGTCATATTTTTTGTTGGGATCGTTCTTGGGGTTGTTCTTCATGGCCGTTTCGATTATGTTTTCCCTTAACGGCGAAAGAGCAATGCAGGAAACCGCTTCGGCAAACAGGTTTATGTCGTAATCCTGTTCAAAGGTGACGCAAAGCAGAGTTTCACTTTCGGCAACCACACCCAAGTCGTCTTCGGTCTTAACGCCCGACTTGTACGCTATTGCGTTTTTGATGGGGAAAAGCAGTGAGGCATAAGGCGACTGCATTTCGGGGGACAAGATACGTTTCCATGCGTAGGCCACGTCCTGGGCGGTAACCTGAATACCGTCACTCCAGGCCGTTTCGTTAAGCACGAAATACATTTTGTATACATCATCCCATTTATCGTAATATCCATACCATCTTTCGGCAAGAGCGCCTTTTACTTTGCCGTCTTCGTTAATGGTGGTCAGGGGCTGATATATAAGGCTTAATATCATAGCGGTGTCCGCCGAGAGCTGAACCGCAGCAGGGTCAAGACTCTGGGGGAAGGTGGATATAAACATATTGATATTAGCGCCTTTGTCATTGTCGCCCTGAAGTGTGGTGCAGCCTGCTAATACGGGAATGCACATACACAAAATCAAAAGCAGCGCAACAATTTTTTTCATACGGGATACCAATGCCTTTCCGGCCCACTTTTATGGTAATGCGCTTGGACATATGCTGCGTGAGCCTTCAGCATACGTTAACGACCGGCGGTTATTACCGTCAGCCGTCAAGCATTTTGGCATAATAATTCATCTGCATTATAGCACTCTGGGGAGAAAATATCAATTATAAATAATTGCCTTAGTTTATATTTGTGCATTTGCTAAAAAATCAAAGAAATTTATTGTGCACTTCTTACAACCGGCAGCTATTACATAAAACCGTTTTATTACAGTTTAAGCAATAATTGTGTATTGCCTATTTCCACTTTGTTTCGTCACAGATATATTCGTGGATTTTAAATACATAGGACGAAACCTGGGCGATAAAACTTGAGTTGTTGCCTTCGTTTAAATAGTCGGTAAGCACCACCAGCACATAGGGCCGGTCGCCGTACATGACAATGGCCGCGTCGTTGGACGCTTTTATATCCATGCCGTATTTATGGGCTACCTCATACAGGTATTCCCCTTTTTCATTTTTGGGGAGTCCCTTTCTTATAAACACGTTTTCGTTGGCGTCTTTGAGCAGGTCCACATACCAGGCAAACAGTTCGCTTTCCTTTGAGCGGCGGTAGATTTCGGTAAACATGCGTCCCACACCGCCGGCATTTAAAACAGTTATGTTGCCGCTTAAGTAGGGAGCCTTGTAGTCCTTGTAGGCCTTTGAGTGGAAATCGGCCAGAGACAGCACCCCTCCGGAGGCACTTGAGGTATTGTAAAGCATCTTAAAGGCAGTGTTGTCAGAAAGATAGACAATATATTCAATAATCTGCTTTAGGGTAAGCACCGTCCCGTCGGGCATGTTTTTAACGTCACCGGTGCCGGCGAAATAGTGCTGGGATTTGCGGTAGGTATGCTTATCGTCAAGGGAAAGCTCACCCTTTTCAACCATGTCCAGAACATACAGCAGGTATGGAGCCTTTATAAGGCTTGCCGCCCCGAAAAGACGGGTGTCGTTGTAGGTTATGGTAAAGCCCGTTTCCAGGTCGCAGTAATACATGGAGCAGGCAAAGTTGGAGGAGTTAAGCTGGTTTTCAAGGGCTGTCAGCAGCTCCTGGGGTATGCTTTCGGGCAGTTTGATGCCGCTTGACGACACGGCGGGGAAAGCAATGGTGTAGGGTTTTACCTCACCGTTTTCCTCTTCATAAGGGGGAACGCTTTCCGGCAAATAGCTTTTATCAACAGCTTCACCGTTATCAATAACATTTTCCCTTTGACAACCTGCGGCAAGGAGGGTTGCCGCAATCAGAAGAATGCAAGCGAGTCTTTTCATTTAGTCCTCCCTGGAAAGAAAGAAATCCATAAGGGTATAACCCTTGTCGATAAACAGTTTTGTCTTTGACGCCATGGCCTCGGTGTAGCTGAGATTGTTGTCCGGTTTTTCGCTGTTTGACGAATAAATTACAAAGGGAACCGGCTCATGGGTATGGCTTCGCACCGAAACCGGGGTGGGGTGGTCGGGGAGAAGGAGGATTTTAAAATCCTCTCCCTTTTGCCTTAAGCTTTGCATTACATACCCCACTACTTTTTCGTCTATGTTTTCGATTGCGGCGATTTTGGCGTTCAAATCACCCTTGTGTCCGCATTCGTCGGGGGCCTCGATGTGTATGTAAACAAAATCCTTGCCTTTTTCAAGCTCTGCCATTGCCGCTCTTGCCTTTGCGGAATAATCTGTAACGCAGCCGCCGGTGGCACCCGGAACCTTTGGAGCATCCAGTCCGGCGCACGCGCCAATCCCCCTAATAAGGTCCACCGCTGCGATAACCGAGCCGTCAAGGCCGGTTTTTTCTTTAAATTGGGGAAGCGCCGGCTTTTTGCCGGGGGCCCAGAACCAGAGGGAGTTTGCCTTTTTATGCCCCTTTTCGGCCCGTTTTATGTTTAGCGGATGGCTGTTTAAAAGATCAAAGGAGGCTTTCATTATATCAAGAAAGGGTTTGCTGTTTTGGCTTTTGGGTAGGTAGTTGTCGATTGTCCGGCCCAGAATATCGTGGGGGCGGGTATAGTCGGTAAATTCGGGGGCGTTGTCGTAAACAAGCAGATTCCGGTAGCTTACTCCCGGGAAAAGACGCTGGCCTTCCTTGCATAAAAACTTATCGCAGCATTCGATAAGAATTTTGGCATCCTCGCTTGAAATTTCATCCGCCGAATGGTCAAGCATTGTTTTAAGCTCGTAGGGCTCGTTGTTGTCGGACAGTGAAACCAGATTTGCTCTTATGGCCGTCTGGCCGTCTTTTAACTCTATACCCATTCCCATGGCCTCGAGGGGGGACCTTCCCCTTGAGTAGATTTTGGGGTCATACCCCATTATCGCCAGGTTGGCGGTGTCGCTTTCGGGGACCATGTCCTCCGGCACCGTCTGCACCAGACCGAACAGACCCCGCCGGGAGATGTAATCCATATACGGAATGTCGGCATACTCCAGGGGCGTTTTGCCGCCCAGTTCTTTTACCGGGTAGTCCGCCATGCCGTCGCCTATTATTACAACATATTTCATACCTTAATTCCCTTAAGCACAGATTTTATTCGTTATCCTCAAACATTTCCACCCGTCTTGTATGGCGTCCGCCTTCAAAGGGGGTGGATAAGAATATTTCAACGCATTTGGCGGCAAGGTCAAAGCTTACCTGCTTTTCGCCAAAGCAGATGACGTTGCAGTTGTTGTGACGCCTTGACATTTCGGCCTCGTATTCGTTATGGGCGTTAACTGCCCTGACATTTTTAACCTTGTTTGCGGTTATGGCCATGCCTACGCCGGAGGTGCAAACCAGCACACCAAAGTCGCATTCGCCCGACGCCACTTTGTTGGCAACCCTTTTGGCAAATACGGGGTAGTCGCAGGATTCGCAGTCAAACGTTCCCTCGTCGGAAACCTCATGGCCGCCTGCCTTTAAAAATTCAACAAGAGAGTTTTTTAAATTTAATCCGCCGTGGTCGGAACCTATGGCAAGTTTCATTATATTTCCTGACCTTCCTTTTCGTTTTTTACCCGTTCTGCCTGGGACGGCCTTAAATACACCGGCCTTAGCTCTGTGTGGGTGGTATATTCGCCCTTAAAATAGGCTTCATACCCGGCCAAACATACCGAAAGTCCGTTCTGGTCGGCTGTCGCCGGGGATGAAAGATATATGTTGTCTTTGTTTTCGCATAGCGAATAAAAAAGTGCCGCACCGTCTCCGCAGACCAAAACCGGCTTGCCCGAAGCTTTAATATCAGCATATATTTCCTCAAACGCCACGCATCTGTCGTCTGTAAGGCGGTTTTTTCCCTCAAACAGGGCATTGTAAAACTGATTTCGCCTTGCGTCCATCACCGGGCAGATTATCCCTTCCGGAAATGTAACGTTGCAGGACAACGCCTGAAGGGTGGAAACTCCGCATACCGGCGTGTTAAAGGGCAATGCCAGTCCCTTTACGGTGGCAACGCCTATCCGCACCCCGGTAAAGGACCCCGGCCCTGCCGATACGGCTATAAGCCCCAAATCCTTGACACCAATACCAAATGCCTTCATGGCCATATCTATAAGGGGAAGGAGGTTTTGAGAATGGGTAAGGCCGTTTTTTCTTGAATACAGACAGTAATTTTTAATTTTTCCGCCCTCGGTAAATTCGCAAACTGCCGCCGTGGCGGTAACGGCGGTGGTGTCAAGTCCCAATACAAACATTGTTAATCCTTATATGTTATGGTTATTGCTCTTTGGGTTTCTCCTTGCGGCACTATTTCGACAAAAACCGCATTTTCGGCTATGCAGTCGCCAAACAGTTCGCCCCATTCGATAACAATAACCCCGTTCCTTTCCTCGTAATCGTAAAATCCCGTGGAATAAAGGTCGTCGGGGGATTTTATCCGGTAAAAGTCAAAATGGAATACCGAATTTTCTTTTCCTATATATTCGTTGACTATGGCAAAGGTGGGGGAGTGAACTAAATTTTCACACTCCGGGCACAACGATGCCACCAGTCCCCTGGTAAAGGCGGTTTTTCCAGCCCCAAGCGGCCCCGTAAGAGCCACCATCCCCCGGGCTTTGGCCACAGGGGCAATTTTTTTTGCAATCTCCGCCGTTTGGTCGGGAGAATTTGATGTAAAAGTAAGTTTCATATAACAACCGGCATATTTTTATTAGTTTCTAAATAATTTTATCAAGAAAGGACTTTCCGTTTGCTGGTCCGGGAACCCCCAGATATTCGCAGACGGTGGCTCCGATATCGGCAAAGCTTTCTCTTGTGCCAATAAACCCGGGCTTTACGTTAACCCCGAAGCAAAGGATGGGAACATATTCCCTTGAATGGTCGGTGGAAGGGGTTTTGGGGTCGCAGCCGTGGTCGGCGGTGATAATATATAGGTCGCCGTCCCTCATGTCGCAGAGTATGTCAAGCAGCGCCTCGTCAAATACCGAAAGAGCCTTGGCATAGCCGTCAATGTCGTTGCGGTGCCCGTAAACCATGTCAAAATCCACAAGGTTTACAAAGCAAAGGCCGTTAAAATCTTCGCCCTGTAGCTTGTTTATCCATTCAATCCCTTCGGCGTTGGAGGAGGTATGAATATCCCTGGTTATCCCCCTGCCCGAAAAGATGTTGTATATTTTGCCTACACCTATAACGTCTTGGCCGTGGCGGGATATCATGTCAAGAATTGTGTCCTCATTGGGAGTCAGGGAAAAATCCTTTCGGTTAGAGGTGCGGTAAAATTCCCCCTCTTTGCCGGCAAAGGGACGGGCAATCACCCTTGAAACGGCGTGCTCGCCCTGTAAAATTTCCCTTGCAATAAGGCACATTTCATATTGCTTTTCAATTGGATATATATCCTCATGGCAGGCAAGCTGGAACACGCTGTCGGCGGAGGTATAGACAATGGGGCAGCTTGTTTTAATATGCTCGGCTCCGTAGTCCTTTATAACCTCGGTTCCCGAATAGGGCTTGTTGCACAAGGTTTTTGTTCCGATTGCCTTTTCGAACCTTTCTATAACTTCCCTGGGAAATCCGTCGGGGTAGACGGGAAAAGGGTTGTTTGTTACCACACCCGCAATTTCCCAATGTCCCACAATGGTGTCCTTGCCGGCGGATTTTTCCCCTGCTTTGCCGTAGGCGGCAAAGGGGGTTTTTGACTCAAGCCCGCATTCAAGGCCGGGAATATTGAAAAGTCCCGCAGACTGCAGGTTGGGACAGCTGAAATTTTTTGAACCGGTAAGGGAAAGTATGGTGTTCGAGCCCTCGTCGCCGTATTTGGCTGCATCGGGAAGCTCCCCGGCGCCCACGCTGTCAAGGACAATCAGAAACACTCTTCTATTATTTGCCATTTTAATCAACACCTTTTTTAAGTATAGCATTTAACCTTTAAAATAACAAGTCTTTTTTGATTAATTTGCCCATAAAATTAAACGATAAACCAGCCGAATGTTAAAACAAAGGGTTTTTTTCGGGGTGGAAAGGAGGACGTCCCTTGAAGTCAAAAAGCAGCCTGGTGGGGAACGCTTTGATAATCTGCGGATTTTCCCTTGCCTGCAGGGGGAGCGGAATGCTCTTTCGGCTATATCTTTCCAATCGTATCGGCAGCGAGGGAATCGGCCTTTACCAGCTGGTTTTGTCAATTTACTCCCTGTTTTCTTCTTTCGCCACCGCAGGTATAGGGGTTTCGGTGTCAAAAATCGCCGCCGAGGAACTTGAGGGAGGCGCAGGCACCAAGGGCGCCGAAAAGGTGCTTAAAACCGCCATCCGCCTTGCCCTGACGCTGGGCATCGTTTCAATGGCCCTCCTCATCGGCCTGTCGGCCCCCCTTTCAAAGCTGCTTATGGCCGACACGAGAACGCTTCTGCCGTTACGCATCCTTTCGTTATCCATGCCCTTTATGGCAATGTCCTCATGTATAAAGGGTTACTTTATCGCATCCCGCAAGGTTATGATCCCCGCCTCAAGCCAGCTGGCGGAGGAGATATGCAAAATCGGCCTTAACATCTTTATTATATCCTTTCTCCTTTCCTCCACCACCGATATAGGCAGGCTGTGCGTGGGTATAACCGCAGGTCTTGCACTGGGCGAGATTTTATCCTTCTTTTATGTTTATCTGTTTTGGTTTTTCTCAAAGCGATACCGATTTAACAAGGGAGAAAGCAGGTTCTGCAGCCTGAAGCGGATAACCCAGGTGGCTATTCCCAATGCGGCGGCAGGCTGGTTAAACAGCGGACTTCACACCGTCGAAAACATTCTTATCCCCTACTGCTTTTCCCTTTACGGCGGGGGAAAGGAAAAGGCATTGTCCGACTTCGGCCTTATAAGGGGTATGGTAATACCGCTGTTGTTTTTCCCGTTTGCCTTCCTTTCGGCCCTTATTTCAATACTTATTCCCGAAATTTCCCGTCTTAACACCTTTTCGGACAAGACCGGCAGGGACATGAAAATACAAAAAACCTTACGCCTGACCTTTGTGTTTTCCATGGCCGCCGGGGGGATATTCTTTGTATATCCAAGGGAAATAAGCCTTGCCTTCTACCATTCCGCCGAATCGGCCACCGCCTTTAAGCTGCTTGCCATTGTAACCCCATTTATGTATATCGAAACCATAACCGACGGGCTATTGAAGGGAATAGGCGAGCAAAAGTGGACAATGAAGGTAACCATGTATAACTGTATTCTTCGAATAGCATCTGTATTTTTATTTATCCCCCACACCGGGGCGACGGGGTATCTGTGGCTGCTTATAATTTCAAACACCTTTGCATTTGTTATGTGCCTGTGGCGTATTCTTAAAGTAAGCACGGTAAAGATAGGCTTTATCCGCTATTTCCTCACCCCCCTCATTTGCGCCGCGGTTGCCGGAATATCGTCAAGGGCGGTAACGGGACTTATTGACACCGATATTCCCATGATAATTGCATCAGCCGGATGCCTTTCGTTTATTTTAATCTACTTTGCCATGTTTACAGTGGTGGACAGAATTGGAAGCCGAAAAAGTATATAAATACCTTCCAATGCGTATTGGTTTACTAATGAATAAGCTCCCTCCGGCGGTAGCAGGCGAACTTAACGAAATCCGCCTTAGGGTGGGAAACCCCCTGTCGTTGTCCATCGGCAACCGCAATTTGTCCATAAACGTGTCGGGAAAGCTGTGCCGGCCGGAGGAGGGTATAACCGTCACCGGTGAGGAAATGAAGGAATGTCTGTCAAGGCTTACCCGTTCCTCGCTATACTCCTACGACGACACCATAAAATACGGCTATATCCCCCTGGAGGGTGGGAGCCGTGCCGGAATATGCGGCGACGCCATCGGGGGCAAAAACGGCATAAAAACCTTTTCCAACATTCGGTCGGTGTCGATACGAATTTCAAGGCTTTATCCCAATCTTGCCAAACCCCTTGCCGACTATTTTGCTGCCCACGGCATTTGCGGCACCCTGGTTTTCTCCCCGCCGGGACTGGGCAAAACCACCTACCTCCGCTCGGCCGCCTACCTTTTGTCAAGGGGGCAAAAGCCCTATCGTGTCTGCCTTGCCGACGAAAGGAGCGAACTGTATGTTCCCGAAATGACTGGCTGTCTTATCGATTATGTCAGGGGCTGCACAAAGCGGGAGGGGATAGAGCTTCTAACCCGCACCATGTCCCCACAGATTATAATCTGCGACGAAATTTCCGACACCGAGGCCGACGGCATTATAGCCGCCCAGAACAGCGGTGTATGCCTTATCGCCTCCACCCACGGGGAAAGCTTTGAAGGGATAATGCGCCGGCCCCATGTAGCCAAAATGACCGAAAAGGGTATATTTAAGCTGTTTGTCCGCCTTTGGTTTGACAACGGCTATAAAAGCGAAATATTTACGCCGTCCGAGAGGAATTAATTAGTATGACAAAGCTTGTTGCATGCGGAATAATAATTGCCGCCGGCTGGTTTTGCGGAATAGCCTATTCCGATTACCGGCAAAAGGGATATAACCAGCTTTGCGGGCTTATAAACCTGATAGAGGCTATGAGAAACGCCATATCCTATTCCCGCACCGAGCTTTACGGTATTTTCTCCTCCTTTTCTGACAAATCCCTTGATGAATGCGGGTTTTTGCAGGTTTTAAAAAGCACCGACACTATCCCTGCCGGCGAAATCTGGAATACCGCCCTCGAATGCCTTTCGCTGGAGGGTAACATAAAAAGCGTCCTGTCGTCATTGGGGGATTCGCTGGGACTTCTCGACTGCGACAGTCAGCTTGAAAAGCTTGACGGCTGTCTGGAATTTTTAACAAAGGAACGGGATAAGCTGCGGGAAAGCCTTGAGAAAAAGCTTAAAAGCTACCGCTGGCTGGGGTTTCTTGCAGGCTGTCTGGTTGCCATAGTTTTATACTGAATACGCCTTTGGGGCAAAATGTTTACACAGGAAGGAATGGTTTAAGGCTTGAACATAACGCTGGTGTTGAAAATCGCAGGGGTGGGGCTGCTGGTGTCCATCGCCTGCCAGATACTCTCAAAAACCGGCAGGGATGATCAGTCGACCTATGTGGCGGTGGCGGGGGTAATTATAGTAATGCTAATGCTTATATCCGAAATAAGCTCCCTGTTTTCGGCAATAAGGAGCGTGTTCGGACTATGAATATTTACGCCCTTTGCGGCGTGGGTATATGCGCCGCCTGCATATCAATCATTTTAAAGCAAATGGGGACATCCTTTTCCCCCATGGTTACCGCCGCCGCCGGAGTGATAATGCTGGCATACATAGCGATTCAGGTTGTCCCCGTTCTGGAATATGTGAGAAATTTATCCTACCAAAGCGGAATGAGCGAATATTTCGGGGTGGCGGTTAAGTCCCTGGGTATTGCCCTGGTGTGCCAGATGGCGTCGGAAATCTGCCGGGACTGCGGGGAAAACGCCGTGGGCGGACGGATAGAGCTTGCCGGCAAGGCGGCGATAATAATCATATCCCTGCCGGTGCTTAAAAACCTTATTTCCTTTGCGAGGGAACTGCTTTGAAAGCAATAGCGGTTTTTGCCGCCGTTTTGATTGTTTTCCTCCTCCCCTTGGGAGTTATGGCCTATGACAATTCCACGGAAGAGGACATAGCCTCCCGGGCCGGTGCGGACAACCTGCCTGAGAACGAGTATGTTACCGACGCCGAAAGGGAGGGGGACAAACGTATTGACATTGCCGACAAGATTTTTACCGTTATAAAAAAGTCGCTAACCGGCTTTTATAAATCCGGTCTTAAATTCTTTTATTCCCTTCTTGCGGTGATAGTGATTTCGGCAATTCTTTCAACCTTCAGGTGGACAAGCGACAACCCCTCGGTTAAAACGGTTTTCGACTTTGTTTCGGTGCTGGTGCTAGCGGGGGTGCTGTTTGCCAATCTGGCGCCGGTGTTTGAGTTTGCCGCCAGTTCGCTAAACAATCTGTGTATGTATATGGTTTCCTTCCTACCGGTTATCGCATCTTTGTATGCCCTTGGGGGAAACATTTCAACCGGCGTGGCAGGCTCCTCATCCCTTATAGTATTTCTTACCGTTTCGCTAAGGTTTTCGGGGGTGCTGTTAAAGCCTCTTTTACAAACCGGCTTTGTAATTTCCCTTATGTCCGCCCTGCCCGGCTCTGTGGATATGCGGTCGGTAACCAACTTTATTAAAAGCTCCCTGACCACCCTTTTGTCCTTTGTTTTCACCCTTTTCGGGGTTGTGATGTATTTTCAGACCATAATTGCGGCGGCGGCGGACAACTACATCTACCGGACGGTGAAATTCGCCTCCGGTGTGTTTATACCCGTAATCGGCAATATTATCGGCGAGGCGGCCAAAACCGTGTCCACGGCGGTGGGGGTGGTAAAGTCAACGGTGGGTGCGGTGGGGCTGGTAACCATAATGGCGCTGGTGCTGCCGCCGGTCATCTATGTGATAATGTATAAAATTTTCATTCTCCTTGCGGCCATTACCGCCCGTATGCTGGGGCTTGAAAAGGAGTCGGCAATACTGTATGACGTAAATTCATTTATGTCCGTCCTTATGTCAATACTTGTGGGGACGGGGGTAATTTTTGTAATAGCCGTTGCGCTGTTTATTCGTATAGGAGTAGGGGACTGATGAGGGATTATTTCTACTGCATACTTATAGCGTCGGTGCTGTCGGCAATCTGTTCCTCCCTTGCCACCGGGGGGCTTGAAAAATATGTCAAATATGTCTGCTCCCTTATCTGCGTTGTGGCGGTGGTAATGCCGGTGGTAAAGCTTATCGGTGACGGGGCAAAGGCCGAATTTGACTTGTCGGCGGAGATGGGGGAATACTCAAAACAGGACTACATATCCGCCGAGGCTGAAAAAAAGATATGTGAACATATAAAACAAACAGTTTATGAAAAATTCGGCATATACGCCACCAATGTCAGCATAGAAATATATAGCGAAGGTAATGAGGTGGTTGTGGGGAAAACTACCGTAACCCTTGACCATAGCGACGAAGGGCATTTAGAAGAGGTAAGGGATTTTTTGTTTGAAACTCTCGGCACAACCGTGGAGGTGGTGATTTCCCATAACGGGCATTGAAAAACTTAAAAACGTAAAGGGCATAGGGTTTATAATAGTCGCCCTGATAGCCGGAATCGTCCTTCTTGTCTGGCCGACGGGAGAAAAAAAGGCGTCATCCGACGGGGAATTTAAATACAGCCAGACCGAAACCTACCGTAAAACCATTGAAAGCGACGTCAGGCGGGTAGTGGAAAGCGTTTCGGGGGTTAAGGATTGCGAAGTGATGGTAACCTTAAAAAGCGGGTTTGAATACTATTTCGCCACCGACCAGCAGATAACCCAAGGCTCATCTACCACCGACAGCCGTAAGGAATACGTCCTTGCCAACTACGGAGGGAACGAGCAGCCGGTGCTTATAGAAGAGCGTATGCCCAAGGTAAGCGGAGTGGCGGTGGTATGCCCCGGAATATCGGCAACTGCCGAATATAAAATAATCCAAATGCTGTCGGCCCTTTTCGACCTGCCGGCAAACCGCATAAGCGTAACAAGATAAGATATATTTTATGGAGGGAATGCAATGAACTTCGACGATGTTAAGAAAAAAATAAAAAACATCAACTGGAAGGCATTTTTTACAAGCAGGAATTTCATTATCGTTTGCTGCGTCCTAATTCTTGCTGCCGGTGTTATCGTTTATTCGGCCACGGCCGGCGGTAAAGATATAGGTACCGGCGGCTCAAAGACGCTGGGCAACACCGTCCTTGTGGGGGGCGATGCCTCCGAGACGGATGCCGATAAGGAAGTGGAGGACTCCTTCTTTGCCGTATCGGTAATCAACCGGGAAAGAACCCGGGACGAAGCCATGGAGGTGCTACAAACAATCGCCGACTCCCCCGACACAATGCCCGACGCAAGGCAGGAGGCGCTGCTGTCCATAGCCGCCATGGTGGCGGAAATGAACGCCGAGGCCAATATCGAAACGCTGGTGAAATCCAAGGGCTTTGAAGATTGCATTGCCATAATTTCGGGTAACAAATGCTCGGTAATAGTCAAGGCCACCGAACTTCTGCCCGACGAAGCCGCCCAGATTCTTGAAATAGCGGTGGAGCAATCGGGCCTTCCCGCCACGGCAATCAAAGTCATACCGAAATAATACAAAAAAACGAGCCGCAAGGCTCGTTTTTTTAGTGAAGAGAGAGGATAAATTGAATATATTAGAGGTAGCTGCATTTTAATGCTGTGGCAGAGTAATGGGATGAATGCATAAAAGCCTTCCGACTTTCGGGGAAGGGGGACCGCGTCAGCGGTGGATGAGGGGTGAGCCATCAATGCGGGAGAGATGCCGGCTAAACTGAAAACTACCCATCCGTGTGAATGCAACCGGTTAAAAACCGAAGCCCACGAAAAGCCGAAGTCTTTTTGGGTTGAAAATAAAATCCGCCGGCTTTTCGCCGGCGGTATTGCTTTATTATTGTAATTCGTAAACTTCGGTAAATTTATTTTCCAGATACTCAATATAAGCATCCGGGTTGAACTTGCCGCACACCATTTCAAACAGCACGCCCGGATCGTAGAGCTTGCCGTATTTCCAGATATGCTCCTCAAACCACTTGTTTATTTGAGTCAGCTTGCCCGACTTTACAACCTCTTTGACATCCATATCCTTTGCCATTACGGTAAGATACTGGGCGGCATAGGCCGAGCCTATGGCATAGGAGGGGAAGTAGCCGATATTCCCGTTTGACCAGTGGGAATCCTGCAACACGCCTTTTTTGTCGTTGGGGACGTCTACGCCGAGATATTCCTTGTAAAGCCTGTTCCATTCGGCCGGCAGGTCTTTTGCGGTTATGACGCCGTCGAACATTTTCTTTTCCAGCTCATACCGCACCATAATGTGAAGGGAGTAGGTCAGCTCATCGGCCTCGGTGCGGATAAGGGACGGGGTGGATTTGTTTATCATCCGGTAGAACAAGTCCTCGGTAACTCCATCCAGCCTGTGGGCAAATTCCTTTTTAAGCCACGGGAAGATAAGACCGCAAAACTCCCTGCTGCGGCCTATTACGTTTTCGTAAAATCTCGACTGGCTTTCGTGCATGGCCATGGAGGCACCTGCACCTAAATTGGTATAGGTAATGTCCTCGCCAACATGCAGTTCATACAAAGCGTGTCCACCTTCGTGGATAACCGAATATAGCGAAGAAGCCAGCATATCCTCATAGTAATGGGTGGTAAGCCGGACATCCTTTTTGGAAAAATGAATGGTAAAGGGATGCTCGGTTTCACCAAGCAGGCTGTAATTCCGGTCGATGTCCATTATATCCATTACGAAGTCGGAAAACTTCCGCTGGATTTCCACCGGGAAGGACTGGTTTAAGGGGGTGTCGTCAACCTTTGCGGCGTTGTCGGTAACCTTCTTTATAAGTGGCACCAGCTTCTGGCGCAACGGAACGAAAAATTCGTCGCACTTTTTCCGGTCAAGTCCCCGTTCAAACATGTCCAGCATGGTGTCGTAGGGATGCTTGTCCGGCTCCATATAAAGGGCCAGCTTTTTAACGGTGTCGAATATATTTTGCAGATAAGGCTCAAACAGGGAAAAATCGTTATTTTCCTTGGCCTCATGCCATACGGCGTCGCCCTTTGTCACCAGCTCCTGATAAGCCACATATTCGTCCACGGGAATCCGTTTAATCCGGTCGTAGTCCCGGTAAAGTTCGGATACCTTTCTTGCGGTTACAAAATCCAGCTCGTCCTTGTGGGCCATAAGGGTTTCAAGGGTTTCCACCGTTTCGGGGGAAGTGGCCAGATTATAGCTTAAGCGGGAAAGCTCTCCCAGGGTTGATGCCCGCACGTCCGCTGACCCCTTGGGGGCGATGGTTGCTCCGTCGTAATACATAAGCCCCATGGAATGGCCAAGGGCAAAGGCGGTTTTTTCATATTCGGCAAGCTTTTGCTTTGCCTCGTTTAATGTCATAATTACCCCTCCTTAATGAAAGCCATTATAAGACAAAATTTAACCCTTGTCAACCCAAAGGCTTAACTTTAAGCACATGGTCCCCTTCTGGAATTTCAAGGGGGAATGAAACCACATTCCCGTCAAGGGTGGTATCTTCCTCCTTAAGGGAGGATATAATTTTAAGCCGGTAGTTATGCTTTTCCACTATAAGGGTGTATTCGCAAAGGGGACTTACCGTTACGGACCTGAAGTTGTTGGTAAAGTCAATCCCTAAAATCACCTCGGTCATTATTTTAAAATACCACGCCGCCGACCCGGTATACCAGCTCCAGCCGCCCCGCCAGGCAAGATTAATATCCGCCGGCAGCACATAGCTTTCAAGCCGGTAAACCTTTGCCCTGTCGAAGTCAGAACAATGGAAGGAAGGGGTTATTTTTTCAATTACCTCCGTCGCCTTTTGGTATTCGCCGCACTCGGCAAATCCCCATACCCCCCACAATGCCCCGTGGGTGTATTGACCTCCGTTTTCCCTGACACCGGGGGGATAAGCAGAAATATATCCGGCGTTTATTTTTTCAAAGGGCGGGTCAAAAAGCTTGAAAACCCCGTGTTCTTTGTCAAACAGCTTTTCATAGGCGGTGTTCATTGCCTTAACCGTCTGTTCGGTCTTGCCAAGCAGTATTGCGGCAAAGCACTGGCTTAGAATGTCGATTTTACATTCAAGGGCATCCTCAACTCCCATAACCGTCCCGTCGTCGAAGGTGGCTCTGGGAAAGCGGTCAACAGTAAAAATGGATTTAATTTTTTCTTTTATTTCCTCATGCTTTTGTAAAAGATGTTTTTCACCTTCGGTGTCCCCGTAAAGCCGGCAGATTGACGAAAACTCACGGCAAACCAAACCCAAAAGCAAAGTGGTAAACACCGATTCGCCCTTTCCTCCGGCGCCCACGGCGGAAAAGCCGTCGTTCCAGTCACAGCTTCCCATAAGACAAAGTCCCTGCTGCCCGGTAAGGGATATCGCCCTTGATATTGCCCGCATGCAGTGAAGGTAGACGCACTCCTTTAAATCCGCCCTTGCAGGGGTTTCAAACCTTTCCCCCTTTTCAAGGGGATGGGAGGTGAGGTATCTTACCGGAACATTAAGCAGCCCGGTATCCCCGGTTTTGCGTATATAATCGGCTGTCACCAGCGGTAAAAACAGCAAATCGTCGGAGCATTTAGACCTTATGCCATAGATCTTGCCGTTTTTAAAAAACCACCAGTGCATAACGTCCCCTTCCAAATACTGGTGGTAAGCGCACCTTATTATATGGGTGCGCACCACATCCGGCCTTGAATATACAAGGCAGAGGCAGTCCTGTAACTGATCTCTATATCCGTATGCACCTCCTGTCTGGTAAAAACCGGTCTTTCCCAAAAATCTTGAAAAAGCGGCCTGATAGGGGGTAAATGGGGTGTAAAGGGAGTTGGTTATGGCATTGTGGCTAAACAGCCTGAAATCGGGAATAAAGGACTTTGCAAATTTAACCGCCTTAGTCTGCTCGGCAAAGGCTCTGTCTTTTGTTAAAAGGGATATTATCCTTTCGGCAGAGTTAGTTGTGGGGGAAGCGCCAATAAAGTAGACTGCCTTTTGGCCATGGCAGGTTACGCCGGCGGCGCACCGGGAGTTATTAACCCCCGGTTTGTTACCGGTTAATAATTGATAGTAGTCGGTAAAATACCCTCCCCCCTCGGCGTAAATAAAGTTGACCTGGCCAAAAGCCGAGCTTTCCATTGACTTAAATCCCAAGGCCTTGCCGCCGTGGAGGGGGAAATAAATACTCCGTGCATCTTGGGGAGTGGCCGCAAACCCTGTCTGGACAGCCTTTTCGCCAAAGTCGCATATAATTACCTTAACCGGGAACTTAGGCATAACAAACACCGTAACGGTATAGCTGTTACCGTTAACTGCCCCGGTGTAAACCGCCGTTCCGTCGGAAAACACCGACTTGTCTGAAAGGGAAATAAGGTCAAACACCTTACCTGCGTCAAACAATAACAGATCCTCTCCATAGGCGGCCGCATAGGGGTCGGAATTAAAGGCGGTTACCCGTCCGTCCCGGGCGTTCTGGTAAAAGGTAAATCCCAAAGTTTTGGCGGTTACCGCCGTCCCCAGCTCATGGCCGGCCATAACATAGGCTCTAGGCAGATAAAATCCTCCCGTCACCTCGGCAGCATTTTCGGTTAGCTTTTCGTTTCCGTTATCGCTATGGGTTTTCCGCACCACCGGCGGCAGCGGCGGACAGGGAATTATATCCCCGCCGGGCAGGGAGTCGGTTTCGTAGTAGAAGGCGGAAAAGTCCTTTATAAAGGCAAGTTCCTCCGGTGAAAACACCGCAGCATTGACAATAAATATCCCGCCTCTTCGCCTTAAAAACCGTTCGCACCCCAGCTCGGCGACACAGTCGGCCATAAATGAGGCAAGAGGGGTAATGTAACCGCTTTTTTCAAATACCAAAAACAGCAGCTCGCAGCGGACAAAGGAGCCCGACAGCGTGCGGAAGGCGGTTATAAACCCTTCGGCGGACCGCAGGCTTTCGCTGTAAACCGCAAGAGTAAGCAGGGGATAATCCCCCGAAATACCCGCTTTCCATAAACAGGAGGCATTTAACTTGTGGTAGGCCGTTGCCCCCTTTGCAAAAAAGGCGTTTGATATTGCCTTTGACGCCAGCGGCGGGAGGTAGTCCCCGTAGTGCGGCTCTTCCTTTTGCCGTCTTGCCTCGATAATCGAGGAAATACACTCCTTTTCGGTGTAGGCGCAGGAAATTATAAACCTCACCTCACCCCCCTGAACGGGCTGGGTTTTTATAACACAGGCGGGGTTTATGCAAAGGCCGGTATTGTTGTCAAATTCCCGGTCGAACATATTTGCCGCCCCAAGTCCCGAATGGGCAAGTAAATCCTCGTTGTCGGTGCGGAACGTAAAGTCAAGCTTTTTATCCCCCAACGCTACGGCGCAGACGGGGTATCTCCCCGACGCCGGCTTTCCCTTTCTTTTGAATATGATGATTTTTTCCTCCTCAAGGTAAGAGGAAACCACAAACAGCTTTGAAAAGGCAGGGTGGGAGTGGTAATTTTCACTTTTTTCAAGCACCGGCTCAAAGTAAAGGCAAACCTGAGGCATACACCGCCGGTCGGTGCGGGTTTCAAAGGCAAAAACCTTTCCGTTTGCCGAAACATAACCCCTCACCAACGATGGATATGAGGGATGGGAGGAAATAAATGCAAACCCTTTTTTATGCTTTTCCGAACTGAATCTCACCCCCGCCGACGGGTTATCTCCCGGGGTGCAGCAGTTTATTTTCCCGTCCTCGGCAAAGCCAAAGCACATCCCCCGCTTTTCCGAAAAGGGGACAAATTCGGCGGTGTTTATAAGGTAGGCGCCGTAGCGGAGGGAAATCCGCCCGTCGCTTGAGGCGGCAAGGGTAATGTTTCCCCGCTGGGAAAGGTAAACGTCAGGCGCGGCGAGGGTATGCACCTCGTCGGCAGGCTCGGCCGCCGGATATCTTGTCTTTTCCTTGCGGGGTGGGTTGAAGGCGGTGGGGTAAAGGTGGACGTCGGTGGGGATTTTTTCGCAAAGCAGCTCCTTGCAGGCGGCAATGGCCTTGTCGGCCATAAACCGCCTTTGAAAGATGTTTCCAAAGCAGGCATTTGCGCAGGCAATCATTATCATCCCCGTATGGTGGGACATATAGCTGCGCACTATCCCCCCCGGTTCGGAGGACAAATCAATGGCCTCGTAAAAGCCGTATTCCCCATACATCCCAATCTCCTTTAAATTCCGCAGGTTGCGTATAACCGCCTCGGGATTTTTACAAAGCATTATAAAGGATGAATAGGGTGAAACCACAAATTCGTCCCCCCGGTATTTTTTAAGGGCAAGGGAGGGAACACCGTGGGCCTTATACTGGTAGTTCATGTCAGAGTCAAAGGAATAAAAACCGCTTTCCGACACCCCCCAGACACGGTTTCGCCTGAACAAACGCTGATTATAAAATGCAAAGGACAGGCTTTCGTCTATAAACGAGTTTTCAAAGGTGGGTAAGAACAGTTCGGGCATAAAATACTCAAAAGCGGTGCCTGACCAGGACGCCATGCCTATAAACCCGTTTTTGGCCACAATAGCCCTTGATAGGGCCTGCCAGTGGGCTTTTGGGACAATCCCCTTTGCCAGGGCATAATAGCAGGTGGTGCGGATTTCGCTCATTAGCAGGTCGTAGCAGATTTCCCCGTAGCCCTCCCTTTCCGACCAGCCCAGCCAGAAAAGCTCCTTGTCGGGGTTATACAAGGCGGCAAAGTCCGCTCCGTCGGCAATGGCTTTCGCCCTGGCAGCCACCTGGTCTGCCTCGGGCAGCTTATATTCCCTCAAGGCATTTGCCAATATCACCAGCATTGTCACAAAGTTCCCCGAGTCCACCGTAGACACATAACCGTTGCCTATCACCTCAAGGGACCTTGTGTCATACCAGTTATACAAATGTCCTTTCCATTTTTTAAGCTTTTCGATAGTTTTTATTGTTTTCCCCGCCCGTGACACCACCTCGGCAGCGGTGATAAAGCCGAAATCCTTTGCGGCGGCAAGGCTTAACAGGTATAATCCTATATTGGACGGTGAAGTCCGTTCCGCCGTAACATCCGACGGGGAAAGCTGAACGTTGTCGGGGGGAAGGTAGTTTGTTTGTGAAGTAACCCTTTCGTTAAAGAATTTAAAGGCGTCCGCCGCATAGGCTGTCAGCTCGTTTTTTTGTGAACGGTTGGGTTCTTTAACCCCGCTTTTTATCTTAAACGACAGTGCATAGGACACCGGAGGGCATAAAAACACAATAAGTCCCGCCAGCCGGTAAACCGAATAGGGGGAAAACACCAGCATCACCGTCCCGGCCAAAGCCGAAACCATTAAATTTGCGATATGAAACAACAGTCCGTCGGGGGACATATCCGACTGGGAAAAGGTCACCCACTGGAGTAGCTTTTTCCTTGAAACCGCCATTCGCCACAGCGACCGTAAAAAGGCGTCGGCTCCCCGGGCGGCATATTCGAAAACCGTCATAAATTCAAGCACCAGATTTGCCCCGGAACGGAAGGTGGAATTTATGGCAACCGAAAAAAACCGCCTTGGTGTATACGCTCTGCCGGCAACCATGGCTATTATGGCAAGTATGGCGGCCACCGCATTATAAGACTGCAGGGAAAGGAAAAGCAGCAGCGCCTTAGCCTGGGACAACCCCGGCATAAAGGATGAAACTATCATCCCTGCCGCCGAAAGCAGCGGGGTTAGGTGGCGGATGATGTTTTCTAAAAGCTTATACTTTCCGCTTGTTGATATTATCTTTGACCTTAAAAAGGTGCAGTTTTGAACGTCCCCCCTTATCCACCGGTGCAGGCGGGTAAAGTAGGAAACAACGCTTCTCGGCCCCGAATCGGTAAACACCGTGTCGGGAACCGCCATACAGCGCAATATGCACCCTTCGGGGATGTCGTGGGAAAGTATCTTTCCGTCGGGAAAAGCGGGAATAACAAGGGAATAGAATAAATCCGCGTCAAACATCCCCTTGCCGCAGAACACACCGCTTTTTAAAATTGTCTGATACCGGTCAAAGGTTGCCCGTTCATAGGCACCCCCGTCATCGGAGCGAAGGAGGGTGTAATAGGTGGAATAGCTGGGTTTTAAGCCTGTTTTCATTTTAGGCTGGAGTATGCCGTAGCCCTCCACAACCCGGCCCTTTTCCACCCTGGGTTTATACTGGGGGTGGAGCATAATGTTTACTAAATCCATCACGCCCCCCAGGGGGAGGGAGGTATCCGAGTCAAGGGTGAGGACGTATTTCACCCGGCTTAAATATTCGTCGTTTATTGCCACCTTAAAGGGTTTTGCGTTTTCCTTTATGGCTTTTACCAGGTCGCACACCGCCCCCCGCTTTCGTTCCCTGCCGGAGTAAATGCCGTCCCGCCGGTTAAGGACACGGGGGCGAAGAAACAGGGAAAACACGTTGCCGTAGGTTTGGTTTAGAGTGTTTATCCGCTCAACGGCATAACGAATGGTTTCGTCGTCCTCGGGTTCAACTTCCTTGTCGGAATCGGGGAAGTCGGCGAGAATGCCGAAATAAAGGTTTTTCTTTCTGTTTTTAAGGTAAAATTCCTCCAGATTGTCAAAGGCGGCGTTATCTTTGCCGTTGCCGAAAAACAGTGTGGTTATAACCACAAGGGTTACGGCGTTGTCGGGCACCTCGGTAAGTCCCAGCCTTAGCGGCGGAAAAGCTTTGTATATATGGGAAAACACCCTGTCGCATATCTGCCCGCAGGCGATATACCAGGGCAACAGCATAAAAATGGCTATCAGGCCGAAAAACTTAAACAGTAATACCGCCATGACAATAAACAGCAGGGCATACACAACAAAAAAAGGAAGGGAACTTTTTCTTTTCCCCTGTATTAAATCATAGACGGTAAGCCCTTTTTTGGCAAGGTGTTTAAGCGCGTCGCCATCACCTAAGCCATGCTTTTCGGCATACTTCATCAATGCCCCCCGGCATAGGTCTTTTGTGGGCTTGTCCATTTTGGAATATAGCTCAAGCCTTGATTCGAGCAGCTTTTCGGTGGAGCACAGCTTTTTAAAGCATTCCTCGGTTTTTATGTCGTAAATCTTCCTTATGGATAGAATCGACGCAATAAGCTTTGCCGAATTGCAACGCTTGTTTTGATTAAGGGCGGTTATTTCCTCGGCGGCCGAGGAAATTAAGCACAACGCAAGCATCGTCCCCAAGGCGTAAATATCGCTTATGGAAAAATCCGTGTTTTCGAAATATTTAAAAAACGATTCGTTTGAAAGGGTGAACATATGCCGGGCAAGATATCTCCGGCACATGGCGTACAAATGCTTTTTCTTTAAAAAGGCCTTGTTAGCGTCGTGGTAGGCCTTGTGAACAATATAATAGTTTTCCGAAACGGTAATGTGTTCGGGAGTGTCCTTTGTGCTTTTACTGAATTTTTTAATTATTCCAAAGGATGAATTAAGGAGTTTAGTCAGATTATCTTCCATGATTTTTGCCTATTTCCTCCGTTTTGCCCTGTCTTGATGGTTAATATACTCAAAAATATGGAAAATATACCCGTTGACAAACCCGCCGGCGATAAAGTAAACTGTTTGCGGTGGTGAACATGCCGATTAATATTTTAAAGTTTCTCCTTCCCGACAAATGTCTGCTTTGCAGGGATGTTACATTGCTTGACGTCCCCGTATGCCCCGACTGCATGGAGGATTTCTGCGCTTTATTTAGCTCAAGATGTCCGGTATGCCGCAGGGCAAGGCGGAAATGTGCCTGCGGGGGAGGGGAGATAGTAAAACGGGAAAGGTTTTTGTTTTATTACCATACCCCCGCCTCAAAGGCGGCTATTTCTACAATAAAGCATGACCTTGACAAAAACACTGCGGATTTTGTGGCGGAGCTTATTTTCCGGTCTTTAAAAGACTCAAAGAAATTCGACTGCATAGTCTATCCTCCCCGCACAAGGCAGAGTATTAGAAAATACGGCTTTGACCAGGCAAGGGTTATATCGGAAAGCCTTTCGAAAAAGCTGCGCATCCCTGCGGCGGATGCAATAAAGCGTATAAAAAAGGCCACCGAGCAGAAGCTGCTTTCCGCCACCCAAAGGCGTAAAAACGTTATGGGCACCTTTGTGGCGGACAAAAATAAACTTGCCGGCGCAAACCGTGTTTTGCTTATCGACGACGTCTATACCACCGGCGCCACCATAAAAGCCTGCGAAGCGGCTCTCAGGGCGGCAGGTGTGGCAGAAGTTGTCCCCTTTGCCATAGCCTTCACCCCGGCAACGGCAAAGGCCAAGGTCGTTAAAACTATCATATCAGTCTCACCGTCTAAACTGTACAAGGTAAAAAGGAAGTAAACGTGGATATTTTCAAAGACAAAAAGTGTTTTATATTCGATTTCGACGGAACTCTTGTGGATTCAATGGAGTTTTGGGCCATATACACCTATTCAAAGCCGGTTTTGGCCCAGTTTTACGAATACATGAAGGATATTTATAAGGATTTGATTCAACCCATCCCGGGCAGTCTGGAATTTTTAAAGTATTGCCATGACGCCGGCAAAAAGTGCTATATAGCCACCGCCACAAACCTTAAGGTATGCGGCAGCTGCATTACAAAATGGGGATATGACAAATATATTGATAAAGCCTACTGCTGCGACGATTTCGGTGTCAAAAAAACCGACGGGTTTTACAGACTTGTCGCCCAAAGCGAAGGATTTGATATAAAGGATGCGGTGGTGTTTGAGGACAACACCGAATGGGCAAGGGCAGCTCACAACGACGGCTTTGATATTGCCGCCGTCTATGACAGGCATAGCCAAACCTTTGACGAGCTATCCTCCTTTTCGGTTGTTTCAATCACCGATTACAGGGATTTTTTAAGCAAGTTGCAAAAATAAATAATAAATAATTTCCCCTGCGGAGAAGCATAGCCGCTCCATATCTGATATAAACGAAAAAACACCCTTGCTTTCGTTGGCGCTGTCCTCGGTAACCCAATCGGCGGCAACAAGCAGCATGAGATGGCGGTAAACCTGCCCGGCGGAGTTGCAGCCGCACTCCTCCGCCAGTTGGGCAACCGTTATGGTTTTTTTAAAATCGCAAGGAGTATGTTCAGCCGGTCGTTGTTGTCGATGCATTTAATCACCTTTTCGGCAAGCCTCTGCTTTAGCTCTTCTTTAATCGCCTGTTTTAAAGCTAACATGCCAAGATTGTTGTTCTGCTCCATGTTAATTATTCTATCACTAAGTTTTATCATATGTCGTAGATATGCAACGGCACAATACCATAAAATCACAGGTTTATTAATGAAAGATTGTGTAAAACGGTAATTTTTAATTTATTTTAAAAGTGCAAAATAAATTAAAAAAGGTGTTGACAACAGCGAAAAGGTGTGTTATAATTCTTGACGCTGTCCTAAGCCGATGTGCTGGTGTGGCTCAATGGCAGAGCAATTGATTTGTAATCAATAGGTTGGGGGTTCGACTCCCTTCACCAGCTCCAACAGCAAAAACACCAAATTTAATACATGGGGGAATTCCCGAGTGGTCAAAGGGGGCAGACTGTAAATCTGTTGTCAGTGACTTCGGTGGTCCGAATCCACCTTCCCCCACCAAAAATCCCGAATGCAAACGCAGTCGGGATTTTTCCTTATTATCTAATCGCTGCCTAATTGGAGGTTCATATTCAAGCCGATGAGCGTTTGGGGGAAATAAACAATTTGGTTGTAACACATGGTGGCGTTATCAATATTATTTATCATTTGGTAAACGGAATCGAGCAATAAGGGGCGTTCTTGTCCGGTTATAAATTTATTGCTACAACTTTTTTGTAGTGATAAAAATCCCAAGGTTTAAGCCGGCATATCAATTATTAGCAGAATTTGCCTTCGTCCCATGAAACGGATATAAATTAATTTGGAGTACTTTAACCGCCCGATTTTACCCGCAAGCCAAAAATTAAACCTACGGTTTACACAAGCTTTCCGAACAATATCTTTTCAAAGATAAATATACAAGCTATAATGTAACCGGAAGCAGACGTCAGCTTAGGCTATTTGTTTACCCATGACAGCGTAAAGGACTACCTTTTTGAAACACTGCCGGCCAAAAGCGGCAAAAGGCGGTATCTATTAGGGGTGTATTCTCCCGTCATAACTAAAAACATTACCGTCGCCGGCTTTAACTTGCCCCTTCACAGCTGCAAAACCGATAATTTTACGCCCTGCGATGATGATATTAAAACAGAATACATTAAAAACATTCCTGTGGTTTACCATACCACCTACGGCAGATACGAGGTTAAACACTCCCCTGACGACTATAAAGCCTCGGGCCTTGGCCTTAAAGATTCACCTTGCCTTGTCTGGTCGCTCCTTTCCAATGGCGGAGGTGACAGCACTTACCCAATGCATTTCATGCTGGGCTTAAACAACAACGCTGTGTGGGAGGTAGACCTTGCGGTTATACGAAACGCCGCCTTTGACTCCTCTTTACCTCCGGTTAAAAAGTATGATATTTACAACATACCCAAGCCGGATATGACTAAATCCGAATACAACGGCCGCCTTTTCGTTTTGCAAAACAAGGTGGTTGCCTCCTCTGGCGAAGCCGCCATAATGTATGCCCGGAATGTGAAAAACGCATGCTTTGTCGGCAGTGCCACAGCGGGCTGCGGACAGTTCGGCGACAATGTCACCTATGAGCTTGACAACTCAAAGCTAAGGTTCCGAATGGGCTACAAGGTGTTTAACATGGATGGTTTTGATGAAGGGAAGGGATTATTACCCGACTACTGGCTTGACAGTGAAAATCCGGTGGAGGATGTAATCGAATATACAAAATCGATTATGTGATATTCCGGCTGAAAATATAATATTGCAAACTAATACCCCGCATTAAAATCATAAAAAGCAAAACCGGCGCCACGGCGCCGGTTTTTTGTTTGGCTTTATTTGTTTTTATAAATTTCAAGCAGTTTGTCAAGTTTTTCCTTGACTGCGTCTGCCTTGGCTTCATAAGCCGAGGTAAAGTTTTTGCTCCGTCCGTCAAGCACGGTGCGGACAAGGTGCTGAACGTCGTCAATGGATATGGAGTGAACAACACCGAAGTTGTATACGGTGCCGCCGAGGATGATGTCATACATTCTCAGGTCGTCCTCGTCGTCCATATAGCCGTATTTAACGGTTTTATAGAAGTATCCGGGGGTAACGATCTTGTAGGATTCGGCAGCCATAATTTCCATGGTTGCGCCGATAAGCTCATACCGTTTTGTGGGAACACAAGCGGGAACCGACAGAATGGAATAAAGGTCGGCGGCGCAGGTGTAATAGTCGTCCTGGCTTTCCTCAAGCTTGGGTATGGGGAGTATACCGTAGGTGAATTTAACATCCCTTAGCTTTTCGCTGGTGGAAAGGTTGGAAACCAAAAATACCGTTTCACCGTCAATAAATTTTTGCTGGGCAAGTTCAATGGATTCACCGGTGTAATGACCGGCCATAATACCGCCGGTTTCAAACAGCAGATCATACATTTTTTCAAAGAACTTTATAGATTTATCGTTATAAAAGCTGAGTTCGGGAAGTCCGTTAAAATTTTTTGTGGTTATTTTAAGGTTGCCGCCCATAAAGAAGGCGTCAAGCGGTTCGGATGCGGTGGGTATATAGGCGCCGTAGAAGTCCCCGTCGGATTTAAGTCCATCCCCGTCAAGGTCATCATAGGTGTCTTTTACTAACATCATTAAATAATCGATAGTCCATTTACCGTTGTCAACCACTTCATACAGATTAATGCCCGAATACCATCTTTCAACCAGATTTTTGTTAAAGAAGGTAGCAAAGGTGTAGTGGGTGGAGGTTAGACAGGCATCACCGGTTATGAAATACAACTTGTTGTTAATGGTTATTTCGTTTATGTAGTCCTGATTCCACCAGGGCTTGGAAAAATCAAGGTGGGGAAGGTCATACAGGTTAAGCAGGTAATCATCGCTTCCCAAAAGCACTCCGTAATAGGCGTAGAAGGATATAATGTCATATCCCGGGTCACCCGACAGGATGGAGTTCATTACCTTCTGATTAAAATTAACCGGCCAGTAGGTTCCCGGGTCGGTCTGCTGAACCACGGTTTTGACTTTTATTCCCAGCCGTTCTTCCACCTTTTTGGTGCGCTCGATAAGCAGGGCGTTAAGGCTGGAATCGTCAATTTCTTCGGTGCCGTATTCCATACGGAATATTTCCTTGTCCCGCACCAGAATGGTAACGGTTTCGCCTTCAAATTTCAGGCTTTTCGGAACGCTGTCCTCAATTACGTCGGCTTCGGAGGACTCGGTTGAGCTGTCCTCGGTCTGGGAAGGAGAAGAAGATGAAGAAGGTTCGGAGGAATTGTTACCGCCCTTGTATTCGTCGGTGCAGGATACAAGCAAAGGCATTAGCGTAAGGGAGACCGCAAGAATTAAGACGAGTAGCTTGTTAATTCGCTTGGATTTGGTCATACAATCTTTCCTTTCATAAATCAAATAGTTGTGTTAAGTCTGACTATACGTTTTTTAAGCTCTGACGTTAATAAGGATTTTTTCGTCCCTGGAGTTCATTGTATCGGATATGTTGACTATAAAGGAATCTATGCCGGTAAAGCCCCGGTCGGGATAATAGGTCATCCGCCCGTCACAGGACATTTTAACGCTGCCATGCATGGCCGAGCCGGATATGGCAAATATGGCGTCCGCCCTGCCCCTACCCAAACTAAGCTTTAAACGCAGGGTTTTATTCATTTTTGTTGTAAAAACCTTTTGTTTAAGCTCAAAGTCGTGTTCTTTTAGCTTACCTTTTATATATTTATAGGTGTCGTCGTATATACACCGGTAGAGAGGGGATGAGGCGATATAGGACTTATAGAACTCACCGGGTGAAATCCCCTGATAAAAGGTGCTTATAGACTTGTGGCAGCCTGCCATAAAGCAAAATTTAAGGTGTTGGCGGTATTTTCTAAGCTGCTTTTCCTCCTCCACCGCTGACGGATGAATTTCAAGCTGAACTCCGGCGCCTATGAATTTGGAAACCGCAATGGACGATTTAAGCCTTTCCACGGTAAATTCGTCGTTCCAGGTATAGTTGGGCTTCATGGAGGCATAGTCAATGCCGTAGTCACTGAAGCAGCCAATTCCCGGTGCCTGATACCATGGCCCCCAAACCAGCTTATAACCCTGACGGTGAATAAAATCCGCAAAGTCTTTCAGACAGTCAAGATAAATATCGTCGTCATAGGGAATCGATTCGTCATACCAGTAAAAGCCGGCAAGCTTTAATCCCTTAAAATTGCAGGCCGTATATGTGTCGGTGAGCAGCTTTGTCCACCATAAAAGGATTTTTGTCCTGCCTTCGGCGGTGTAATAATCCTCCGCCTTGCTGTCGCCGTCAATATCGCCAAAGTTAACCCCCCGGGGGACGGAGGTTAACACGGGTAAAATAACGTTTACCCGGAAATTATTGTCGCCGGTATAACGCCGGTATTCAAGAACAGCGTCGTTTAAGGCGTGAAGGTTATCGTTTTTATCAAAAAGCCAGTCCTTGTATTTCAGCCGGTCACCGGATGTGGCCAGCGCATAGGGGTTCATTGAAACATATGCACCGTTATCGCATTTTGAGTCCTTTGGCAGAAACAAAAAGGTGTCAAACATTGTGTCTTTAATAGCGCCGTTTTTGCCGCAGTAGGCGACAAGAGGGAAGAAATACTCCTTTTTCCACCGGCGGCTTTCCCCTGTGTCGGGAAGGTAGTTAATAATCAATAAAATGTTGCGGCAGCCGTCAAGGGTATCCGGCGGCGGAAAACGGTCGGGGAAAGAGGGGGTTATATCCGGCAACGGTTTTCTTTTATGCCGTTTTGAAACGCCTTTTATCCCGTAAAGCTCCACCTCGTCCATGGCTATAAAGGAAAAAACATGAAGGGTGAGCTTTACATATCTTGCCGTAAAGGGGGTAAAGCTTTTTTCGTAAATCTGCTTTGCCGCCTCACCGTTATGCTTGGGGTTGTCGGTAAACACCGTATGCCATTCCCTGCCGTTATCCGAAACCGAAAGGGCAATTTTCGACGGCAGGGTTATACCCGCTTCGGTTATATAAACAAAACCTATGCGTAATGTGTCGGCGGTGGAGATACAGCCTATGTCAAAGACTATATCCCGGGCTACGCCTATACTTATCCGGAAAAGCTGCCTGCTGTAAAAGTCCTCGTCCTCAGAATAATATTTCCCGTTGGTGAGTATGCCGTTACCCGGCTGGGTGTTCATATGCTCGTTTCGCATGGCAAGATCAAGGGGGGCAAGGGAGCGGACAATATATTTTTTATGTAAAAGCAGATTATGCCGGCTTTTGTCCCCGTCGTTATCGACGGCGGCATTTTCCGGGAACTTTTCATTTATATAATATGTATCCTGAAAAAACTCCTTCAACCCTATCACCCCTTTTTTTTTACGTGTTTGAGCTTTGGTTATATATTATACGCACCTGAAACTTATCCGCTCGGCCATAAGTGATTCGGCTTTTTCGGGGGTAAGTTTACTGTCGGTTATAAGGGTGTCAAACCCCTTGGTGTCGCATATAAGATAGCGTGAGACACTGCCTATCCGGTCGCTGGGGCAGGCAATAACCCGCTTTTTTGCCCTTGACAGCATTTTTTTCTTTATATTGGCCTCGTTCATTGAAACGTCCGAAAGTCCGGCGTTTGTATCAAACCCACTGCCGCATACAAAGGCCAGGTCTACATTGAAATTGTCTATAAAATTTTCGGCATAAGAGCCTGATGCCGAAAGCAGCTCGTTTTGCACCACACCGCATACACAGATTGTTCTAACGGCAGGGTATTTGGAAAGCAGGGTAACTGCTTTTATGTTGGGGGTTATGACGGTAATGTCGTCGAAATTCTGTAACAGCGGCACAATGCTGCAGGATATGGCGGAGGAATCTAAAAAAATGGCAAAGCCGTCCGAAACAAGGCTGACCACCTCATCAGCCACCTTGCCGCCGATGCCGCTGTCCTCCGCATTGTCGGTTTTATATACATCCTCCACGGATATAAGCCTTGCGCCTCCGTGAACCCGTTTTATAAGCCCCGCCTGCTCCAGTTTATGAAGATCCCGGCGGGCTGAAGATTCACTTATAAAGCAATGGCTGCATATCTGCTTAACCGTTACCGTTTTGCTTCGCTGGCTCATTAACAGCTTAAGGATTTCGTTTTCTCTGCTGCCGCCGGGCATAGGCATTTGCTCCCTTTAATTTATTTGAAAAAATGAATGGTTTTATAATAAAGCAGTCATATTGTATAATAAAACCGTAATAATTACAAGATAATATTTCATATATGACCGTTTGATGAACGAATTGAGCAAAAAAACATATGTAATTTCCGAAATGCGTGGTCATTCATTCATCTAAAACCCGTTTCATTGACTTTTTGGCAATGAAACTTTATTATGATATTCACAATCGGTATAATGCCGTTTGTTATCAAGTATAAGAAAGGAAGAAAAGAACACAATGAAAAAAGCTTTAGCACTTATCGCAGCCATTGTTATGGTTTTGGTTGCAGGAACAACCATCGGCTTTGCCGAAGATGTTGTTAATGTTGCCGAAGGCGCAACCTATACCTATGTTGTTAACCAGCCCATTGAAACCAACGGTGGAGACCCCGACGGAGTTAAACTCACCGACGGCGAAACCGGCAGCGTTGCATCCCTCTGGAACGGGGCATGGGTAGTATTTATCAGCAATTCCGCCGGCACCGCAACAACCATCCGTGTTGACCTTGGCGAAGTTTACAGCATAACCTCGGTTGCAGTCAACATGCTTCGCGATTCCGCCAGCGGCGCTTTCCTTCCTGCCAGCTTTAAGGTTTATGCAGGTACCGATGTTGATAACCTTACCGAAATCGCTTCCGAAACCTATGATTCCAACGAAGCCGCCACAGATATAGTTCCCTTTGAAAAAGCTCTTGCCGCAGCTACTGATGCCCGTTATGTCGAGCTTCGTTTCGAAGGCAACGACTATTCCTGGAACACCTTCTACGGCATTGACGAAATAGTTGTTAACGGCACCGCAAAGACCGAGGAATCCTCGACTGAAGAACCCCAGTCCCAGGAAGAATCCACTGCCACATCCGAAGAAGTATCCGCCCAGCCCGTTGAAAGCAGCGAGACTTCCACCGTATCCCCCGGAACCGGCGACAACACAAACAGCATGATTATTGTTTTTGCCGCTTTCGCTCTTATCATAGCAGGCGTTGCCGTTGCATTCAACAGACGCAAAGGCGAAGTTCGTTAAAGAAAAACGATAGGAATACATAAAGTATTAACCTGCAACTGACCACATCATCGGAAAGGTAGGTGATTGCCCTGCCATGGATATATTTATGGCGGCGGGGCGGTTATGCGTATAAAAAACATTTTAATAATGCTTCTCGCGGCTGTCATTCTCTTCGGGTTTGTAGCCTGCGGAGGAGGCGGCTCGGGTGATGCTGACTCCAAAACACCATCGGACAACAATTCCGAAAACACTTCACGGGATAATTCGGAATACAGCGGCGACAATTCGCAAGACAGCTCCGAGGACACCTCGGAGGATAGTTCCGGTAATCCTGGAGAGGTAAAAACCTTTCCGATTGATTCGGTTATAACCGGAAATGTTGACAGAACAAAGGAAAAAGTAAGCCTTTCTATAGGCAAGACATATCAATCGGATTTCAAAGCATCTGATATATATCCCGACAGCGGCGGCGAGCTTACCGACGGTAAAACCGGCGAAGCCGGATTTTACGGTGAGTGGTCCGGCTACGAGCTTAAGGGAAGTGCAGATATTGCCATCACCATTGATCTTGGAGAAGTTTTCACCAATATCGCCGACCTTCAGGTATCGTTCCTTGCCTGGAAGGATTGTGGCATAGCCATTCCCCCGGTAGTGGAATTTCAGGTGTCAACCGACGGGGAAAACTATATTTCGGTTGGCAAGGTTTACAACGACCAAACCCCGATGACACTTCAAAAGGTTGAATCCACCCTTAAGCTTGGTAAAACCGTTAAGGGACGCTATGTAAAAGTAATTATTGAAAAATCCGGAGTATGGTGGCTGTTTATGGAAGAGATAGGGGTATATTCCTACGGTGACGGCACTGGTGAAACCCAGCCCTCATATGACGAGCTTGGGAAAAAGCTATATACATCTGAACCTATAAAAAAGGTTACCACCGAGGTTTTCTGGGATGCATCCGAACCCGATTACAAAGACACCATAAACCTTGTGGCAGGACTTACCCAGAGAGTTTATGTGCCTGTAAATTTAAGCGGCTTCTACGCCACAAATTATAAAAATTCCGAGGCAAACTCTCCTCTTCTTACCGACGGTAAAAAAGCATCCAGTGTATGGGGAGACGGCTGGTTCAGGTCGGTGCACGGCATTGAACGGAATGTTGTGTTCGACCTCCAAAAGACCTCTTCCGTTTCCCATGTGGTAATGGGGATCGGCCATTCCGGTGGCGCGGGGATATACCTTCCCCGTTATATCCGCATCTGGCTTTCGGATAACGGAGTGGATTGGCAGCAAGTTTATGCCGATAACGATCCCCAGCCACATAACGCAGAAGGCAGAATGGATTACAGGGCAGATTTCGGCAAAAAATACAAGGCCCGCTTTATAAACATCCAGTTCGGCGTGTCCTGCTTTGTTTATATAGATGAAATCGAGGTTTACGGCACCAAGTTCGTAGGCTCCGACGCTGCAGCACTTAAGCCTACCGGAAGCTATGAAACCCAATTCCCAGACGAATATATTAAGCCCGATAAAAGCATATATAACGGCGCAACCAATATACTTCTTGCCCCCTATATTCAAAATGCCGCTTCCCCCAATGCGGGTATTACCAGAGATATCTGGCTGCCTTATATTGCCTACCTTGACAAAGACGGCAAGATAAAAGACACCATGTTTGACGGGGTTGTTATGGCGGCCTACGGGGTTACCTTTGATCAGGGATATAACCCCACAACCGTCAACAATTACATTGACTATCTGTTTGCGGCAGACCTTAACTTAAATTCTCTTGAAAAGACCGTGGGCGAAGTTAAAAAAGCCCTTGGCCTTAACGATTACAAGGTTGCGGTTGTCATAGCCATGCCGGGAACATTCAACCGAGATTATACCCCCGGGGACTATGACGGGGATGGGAAAATCGAAAGGTTTGATACCTTCGAGGATCTTAAAAAAATCACCGACTGGTTTATGAACAGGTGCGAAGCTCTGTTTGCCAACCAAAATTATCAAAACATAGTGCTTACGGGTTACTACTGGCCCCCGGAAACGGTGGAATACCACAAACCCTTTGAAGAACAGCTTATAAAATACACCTCGGATAAATGCCACGAAAAGGGTTATTCCCTGTCTTTTATCCCCTGGCTGAGAGCAACGGGATATCAGGAATGGAAGGAACTTGGCTTTGATGTGGTTAACATGCAGCCCAACTATCCCTGGTATGACTTCCCCATAGAAATCGTTGCCGAAACCGCAGACGAAGCCAAAAAGCTGGGTATGTCGGTGGAGATAGAAATTCATCCTTCCGCAATGGATTCGGCCGAATACTTTGCCAAGTATATTGAATACCTTGACCAGGGTGTCAAAAAAGGTTACATGGGCACAATACTGTTCTACTATCAGGGCGGTATGCCGGGCGAGTATTATAAATGTTATAAGGGCGAAGGGAAGTACAGCCGTCTGATATACGACTATACATATCAGTTTATAAAAGGCAAATACACCATCCAGTCCCTTTCGGCATCCGATATGGAATTCGATATTCCCATGAACAAAACCTTCAAGGGCAGCTTCGGTGAAAATACCGACAAGAATCTTATTTACACAATAGACGTAAGCCCGGTATACGGCAGCGTCAAGTCCAACGGCGACGGCACATTTACCTATTATCCTCTTAAGGATTATACCGGCACCGTTACCTTTACCTACACCGTTTCCAACGGAAGCGATGCTGCAACAGGGACAATAACCCTAAATATTAACTAAACAAATCGGTATGGCAAGCTGCTGTCAATGTTGGCACAGTCGTTGACGGCGGCAACACTGTTCGGGCCGTTAAAAAACCGGTGCCGCAAGGCACCGGTTTTTATTTACAGTTTTTAATTATTTGTTAGTGTATATCTCCAGCAGCTCGTCAAGCTTTACCTTGACCAAGTCTGCCTTGGAGTCATAGGCCGAAACAAAGTTTTTGCTCCGTCCGTCAAGTACGGTGCGTACAAGGTGCTGAATATTATCCAACGACATGGAATGGACAACGCCGAAGTTGTATACAGTTCCGTTCAATATGGTTTCATACATTCTTAAATCGTCTTCGGTGTCCATATAACCGTATTTGACGATTTTATGGAAATAACCCGGGGTGACTATACGGTAGGATTCGGATGCCATAACCTCAAGTGTCGCACCGATAAGCGGCAGCCGTTCCTCGGGAGTGCAGGAGGGAACCGACAGTATGGAATATATATCCGCTGTGCAGGAGTAATAGTTGTCCTGGCTTTCCTCCAGCTTGGGAATGGGGAGTATGCCGTAGGTAAAGTTTACGTTTCTGAACATTTCGCTGGATGATAATTTGGAAACCAAGAAAATCGATTCGCCGTCGATAAACTTTTTGCGGCCGAGGTCAATGGATTCGCTTGTATAATGACCGGCCATAACACCGCTTGTTTCAAACAGCAGGTCATACATCTTCTCAAAGAATTTAATGGTTTTTTCGTTGTTAAAGCTAAGCTCGGGAAGTCCGTTTGAGTTTTTGGTGGTTATTTTAAGGTTGCCCCCCATAAAGAAGGCATCCAGCGGCTCGGCTGCGGTGGGGATATAGGAGCCGTAAAAGTCTCCGTCAGACCTCAGTCCGTCCCCGTCAAGGTCATCATAGGTGTCCTTTAACAGTATCTGCAAATAGTCGATAGTCCATTTCCCGTTGTCCACAACCTCATACAGGTTTACATTGGGATACCACCTTTCAGCCAGATTTTTATTGAAAAACGTGGCGTAGGTGTAATAAGTGGATGTAAAGCAGGCGTCCCCGGTTATAAAATACAGTTTATCGTTTATGGTTATTTCGTTTATGTAATCCTGATTCCACCAGGGCTTTGAAAAATCAAGGTAGGGAATATCTTTTAGATTCAATAAATAATCGTCATTACCCAAAATCACACCGGTATAGGCGTAGAAGGATATAACGTCGTATCCCGGATCGCCGGACAATATGGCGGTCATAACCTTTTCGTTAAAGTTAAAGGGCCAGTATGCTCCCGGGTCGGTTTGCTGAACAATTGTTTTAATTTTTATTCCCAGCCGTTCTTCCACCTTTTTTGTGCGTTCTATTAACAGGGAATTAAGGCTGGAGGCGTCTATCTCCTCGGTGCCGTATTCCATGCGGAACACATCGTCGGCACGCACCAGAAAAGTAACCGTCTCACCGTCAAATTTAAGGTCTTTGGGAATATTGTCCTCTATAATCGGTGTCTGGTTTGAGCTTTCGTCTGTGTTTTCCCCGGACGTTTCCCCCGAAACCGTGTTATCGCCGGGTGTGGAAACAAAACTTTCGTCAGACCCCTGCTCGCCGCAGGACCAAACTAACGGCAAGACCAAAAGCAAATCAAGTGCCAGAAGAAAAACGAGTAGTGATTTTGCTTTTTTCACGGTAAAGCCATCCTTTCAAAGTCGTATTATGGTGAAATTTGTCGATAGGATACCATTTTATATACAATTTGTCAACATATTTTGTTTAATATTATCATATTTCGTTAATAACTGCGGTAATAAAAAACCGGCACGCAGGGACCGGTTTTGACTATTCAGCTTTTAATACATCAAGGGCAGCTTTTAGGCTTTCCATATCAGAGTAACCTATTTACTTTTATCATTGTCATTCTGCCGGCTTTCCTCGATGACGGTGGCGGTTTCGTTTATAATGTTCAGCTTTAATTCAAAGGGAATACCTTTTACCCGTATAATCTGGCGTAAAAAGATGTTTATTGCGGTGGAAAGGTTAAGATAAGATCCTCATATATCTTTCCCCCTCTTTCTTTACCCATCGTAGGGTGTATTCATATTGTATGACAGTATACACACAATGTCAATACGATGTAAAGCAAAACCCGTTATATCAAATTTGCTGCCCTTGACAATTAATATGCATCTGTTATAATTTCAATAAATAACAATCGGAGGTAAAATTATGAAACTTTATGGCGACGGAATCCATGACGACACCCAAGCGATACAGGAGCTGATAGATTCCTCAAAGGTTGTGGAACTCCCCGTTCCCGAAAACTTCTATCTCATTTCAAAACCGCTGAAGGTTCACTCGGATTTTGTGCTTAAAATCCACCCCAACACCGTTATCCGCCTTGCGCCGGGGAGCAACTGCATGATGCTTTGCGGCGAACACCTTGAAAACGTGGTTATCGACGGGGGAAAATGGGATATGCAAAACACCCTTCAGGCCCCCAACCCCCTTGTTACCTACACCTACGGGCCTGTCAGGCACGACGACATGGACGACCGCTATCTGGGCGTGGCCATGAGGTTTTTTGACATTTTCAACTTCACCTTTAAGAATGTAACCATCAGAAACCCCGTCACCTTCGGAATTCAGCTTTGCAAGGTGGTTCAGTTTACCGTTGATTCCATAACCTTTGACTACCATGTGGGCAACCCCATTCTCGGCACCATGGACGGGGTGCACCTTGAAAGCGGCTGCAGGTTCGGCTCTATAACCAACCTTAAAGGCCGCACCTTCGACGACCTGCTTGCCATTAACGCCGATGACTTTTATTACGGCGACATTACCGACATTTCGGTTGATGGCATATTCTCAGACGGGGGACATTCGGCTATCCGCTTTTTATCTACAGGCAGCAACGTAAGCCGCATTTCGGTTCAAAATATTTTCGGCACGTTTTATCAGTATTGCATAGGCATAACCAAATATTATCACATAGGTGACCAGACCAAACGGGGTAAGTATGACATGATATCCCTTCGCAACATATACGCCTCAAAGCATTACAGATATCCCGACTTCTATACATCCGAAAGCTATGTTTTCCCCCTGATATTTATCGAAAGGGAGCTTGACATAGGCAACCTGACCATAAGGGAACTTCACCGGAGGGAAAACGAAACCGACATTCCCACCATTTTCATTGACCAGGATACGGTTATAGATAATTTGGTAATTACCGACTGTTCCTACCAGAATAATGTGGGCAACGCTCCATTCCTTGTTAACAAGGGGACTGTCAAAAAGCTTAAAATGGATAACATTGACCTTTACGGTGACGGTTTAGAACTTAAAGCGGACGCCTGAATCTTATACCGTGACACAAAAAACAGATGAAATTTGTCATTTTGTACGGATTATAAATAATTTGTTCGAGATGAATTAATAATTTATGTAACTTTCACAGTTGACAAATAAAGCCACCTGTGATATTATGTAGCAAATACAATGGGAGATAAGCTATAATGTTTACAGCCAACGTAATAATTATTATAGTCATTACCGTCGTCCTAAGCCTAGTTATTGGCCTTGGGGTAATTGGTGATGACTTTTTTTCTTGTGCTGTGAACAAATTGGAAGGCTAGGACGGGGTAGAAGCATAGGTATACCCGTATAAGCTTAATATAATCCAAATCCTCACAGTGCAAGCTGTGGGGTTTTTTAATTGCAAAATTCCCATAACAAGGAGGAAAAGTAATGATTTTGACCGGCGCACAGATAATTGTTGAAACACTTATTGAGCAGGGGTGCGAAGTGGTATTCGGCTATCCCGGAGGATTTGTGCTTAACATCTATGACGAATTATACAAAAACAGCCGCCGCATAAAGCATGTTATAACCGCCCACGAGCAGGGTGCCGCCCACGCCGCCGACGGTTATGCCAGAGCGTCGGGCAAAGTGGGGGTTGTTATGGCCACCTCCGGCCCCGGAGTAACCAACCTTATAACCGGCCTTGCCACCGCCTACCTTGATTCATCCCCCGTTGTGGCCATTACCGGCAACGTCCCCTTAAGCGCACTCGGCAAAGACTCCTTCCAGGAGGTAGACTCCACCGGCATTACAATGCCTATAACCAAGCACAACTACATTGTAAAAGATGTCCGGGATTTGGCCGACACCATAAGAGAGGCTTTTCAGATTGCCAAATCGGGCCGGCCCGGCCCCGTCCTTGTGGACGTTCCCAAGGATGTTCAGCTTGCCACCTGCAAATTTACCAAGTCCAAGGAAGTTGAAAAGGAAACTCCGCCAATGCCCGACAAAGAGCTTGTGGAAATGGCGGTGAAATATATACAGGAATCCCAAAAACCCTATATTTACAGCGGCGGCGGGGTGGTTATATCCGACACGGGTAAGGAAATCGAAAAACTTGCGGAAATAATCGATTCCCCCATGGGATTTTCAATGATGGGCCTTTCGGCGGTTCCAGTTTCAAACAAACGCAATTTGGGCATGACGGGTATGCACGGCAGATACGCCTCCACCAAGGCCAACTCCGAGGCCGACCTTATAATTGCCGTGGGGGTGCGTTTCAGCGACCGGGCTACCGGCAACCGTTCAAGCTACGCCAAGAAGGCAAAGGTTATCCACATTGATATAGACCCTGCGGAAATAGACAAAAACATCAATGCCTATATAGGCATTGTGGGAGATATCAAAACCACCTTAAACGAAATCATAAACCGCCTTACCTCGGTAACCCACCCTGAATGGCAGGAGGAAGTAGAGTCCTACCGAGAAGCGGAAAAATCCTTCTACCCCAAATCGGACCGGCTTATACCCAAAACCGTTTTTGATAAAATCAATGCCTACTGTAACGAAAACACCGTAGTGGCCACCGACGTGGGCCAGCACCAGATGTGGGCGGCCCAGTATTACGCCTTCTCGGCTCCCCGCAGATACCTTACCTCCGGCGGACTCGGCACAATGGGGTTCGGCATGGGGGCGGCAATAGGCGGCTGTATTGCCGCTGACAAAGCCAAAACCGTGCTTATAACCGGCGACGGATCCTTCGGAATGAATTTAAACGAAATGGCCACCGCCGTTAGAAACTCCCTCCCCCTTGTTGTGGTGGTTATGAACAACGGTGTTCTGGGAATGGTCCGCCAGTGGCAGACGCTGTTTTATGACAAACGCTATGCCGAAACCACCTTGAACCGCCAGACCGATTTTGTAAAACTGGCCGACGCTTTCGGTGCCACCGGCTACCGGGTGGAAAGCGTGGCGGATTTGGACGAAGTGCTTCCCAAAGCCTTTGAATCAAAAACCCCGGTTATTATCGACTGTATTATCGACAAGGACGAAAAAGTGTTCCCCATGATACCCCCCAACGGCTCGATAGAGGATATCATTGTCACAGAATAACTGAAAGGAAGGCTTGCCATGAGAAAAGACCAGTTTATACTCGGCGTTATCGTCGCCAACCGGTTCGGTGTCCTGACGAGGGTGGCGGGGCTGTTTGCCCGCCGGGGCTATAACATAGACAGCCTTAATGTAGGCGAAACCGAAGACCCCAGGTTTTCCCGTATGACAATTATCGTAACCGGTGACGACTATATTAAAAATCAGGCAGTAAAGCAGCTTGCAAAGCTGCATGACGTAAAAAAAGTAGAGCTTATTCCCGAAGAAAAGGCAGTTATGCGGGAAATGCTGCTTATAAAGGTAAAAGTTACCCCCGACACACGGCGGGACATTACCGAGGCGGCAAACATCTTCCGGGCAAAGGTTATCGACTTCAATGCCGATGCCATGACCATTGAGGTAACCGGACATTCATCAAAGCTTGACGCCTTTATCGAATTCATGCGCAACTATGGAATTATCGAAATGTGCCGTGCCGGCGCCCTAGCCATAAACCGGGGCCCGACCTCCCTTTAAGACAAACAACCTTAATTTTTTTAAATAAAAAGGAGTATTAACCATGGCTAAAATGTATTACGAATCCGACTGCAATCTGAATGTGCTTAAAAACAAAACCGTTACCGTTATAGGCTACGGCAGCCAGGGCCACGCCCACGCTCTAAATCTGCATGACAGCGGTGTCAACGTTATCGTTGGACTATACGAAGGCTCCAAGTCCGCCCCCAAGGCCAGGGAAGCGGGACTAACCGTTATGAACACCCCCGACGCCGTTAAAAACGCCGATATGGTAATGATACTGGTTAATGACGAAAAGCAGGCCGAGCTGTATAAAAACGACATTGCCCCCAACCTGAAGAAAGGTGCCACCCTTGCCTTTGCCCACGGATTTAACATTCATTTCAACCAGATAGTCCCCCCTGCCGATGTAGACGTGGTTATGATAGCTCCCAAGGGGCCGGGCCACACCGTCAGAAGCCAGTTTGTAGAGGGTAAAGGCGTTCCCTGCCTTGTTGCGGTGTATCAGGACGTAACGGGCAACGCCAAGGAAACCGCCCTTGCCTATGCCATGGGAATAGGTGGAGCCAGAGCCGGTATTCTTGAAACCACCTTCAAGGAAGAAACCGAAACCGACCTTTTCGGCGAACAGGCGGTGCTTTGCGGCGGCGTTGTTGCACTAATGAAGGCAGGCTTTGAAACCCTTGTTGAAGCCGGCTATCAGCCCGAATCGGCTTATTTCGAGTGCATTCACGAAATGAAACTGATTATAGACCTTGTTGTTTCCGGCGGCATTTCCTTTATGCGCTATTCCATAAGCGACACCGCAGAATACGGCGACTACACCACCGGTAAGCGGATTATTACAGACGAAACCAAAAAGGAAATGAAAAAGGTGCTTTCCGAAATCCAGACCGGTGAATTCGCCCGCAAGTGGATACTTGAAAACAAGGCCGGCCGCCCCTCCTTCCTTGCCATGAGGAGAATTGAAGCAGAACATCCTGCCGAACTGGTTGGCAAAGAACTAAGATCAAAAATGAACTGGAACAACGGCAAATAACTTATAAAAGAGGCAATTATGAAAAGCGATAATGTTAAGTCGGGAATCAACCGTACCCCCCACCGTTCGCTGTTTAAGGCATTAGGTTATACCGACTCCCAGATAAACCGCCCTATTATAGGGATAGTAAATTCCAAAAACGAGGTTGTCCCGGGACATATTCACCTTGACACCATCGCCCGTGCGGTAAAGGACGGTGTCCTTGCCGCCGGCGGCACTCCCATGGAATTTAACGTCATCGCTGTCTGCGACGGCATTGCCATGGGACATGAGGGTATGAAATACTCCCTTGCATCCCGGGAAATTATTGCCGACTCAATAGAATGCATGGCAATGGCCCACGGCTTTGACGGCCTTGTGTTTATTCCCAACTGCGACAAAATCGTCCCTGCCATGCTAATGGCGGCGGCAAGGCTGAACATTCCCTCAATCTTCGTGTCGGGCGGCCCCATGCTGTCTGTGGAGGGCAAAGACGGCAAATGCCTTGACCTGAATTCCGCCTTTGAAGCGGTGGGGGCCTACCAGGCAGGCACGGCAACCGAGGAAGATTTACTTGAAATTGAGGAAAACTGCTGCCCCGGCTGCGGATCCTGTTCGGGTATGTTTACGGCAAACTCAATGAACTGCCTTACGGAAGCGCTGGGAATGTCCCTTCCCGGCAACGGCACCATTCCGGCGGTTTATGCAAAGCGAATCCGCCTTGCCAAGCAGACCGGCGAGCAGATAATGGAAACGCTGAAAAATAACATCCGCCCGAGGGATGTTCTTACCAAAGCCGCCTTTGAAAACGCCCTAAGGTGCGACATGGCATTGGGCTGCTCCTCCAACTCGGTGCTACACCTACTTGCCATAGCCAACGAGGCAAAGGTTAAATTATCGCTTAATCAGATAAACGAAATTTCCCAAACTACCCCCAACCTATGCCGTCTTGCCCCGGCGGGAACCCACCATGTTCAGGACCTTTATAACGCCGGCGGCGTAACAAAGCTGATGCTTGAACTTTATAACGCAGGACTGATTGACGGAAACGCCATGACGGTAACGGGAAAAACAATGGCCGAAACGGTTTCTTCAGAAAAGCTGTATATTACAAACACCAACGTTATCCGTCCTATATCCTGCCCTTATTCCCAAACCGGCGGAATCGCAATCCTTTTCGGCTCTCTTGCCCCCGACGGAGCGGTGGTGAAACGCTCGGCGGTTGCACCTGAAATGCTCACCCACCGCGGCCCCGCAAGGGTGTTTGACAGCGAGGAGGAAGCCATAACCGCAATCTACGGCAGCCGGATTAAACCCGGGGACGTGGTGGTAATCCGTTACGAAGGCCCCTCCGGCGGCCCGGGAATGCGGGAAATGCTGTCCCCCACCTCCGCCATTGCGGGTATGGGCCTTGACAAAACCGTGGCTTTGATAACCGACGGCCGTTTTTCGGGGGCTACAAAGGGCGCCTCGATAGGCCATGTGTCCCCGGAGGCCTCAAAGGGCGGAAATATAGCATATATAAAAGACGGGGATATGATAAGCATAGACATTCCCAATTATAAAATAGATATAGACATACCCCCCGAAGAGCTGGAACAGCGGAAAAGGGAAATGACACCCAAGGTTAAAACCAACCTTGCCGGCTATATTTCCCGTTATGCCCGCCTTGTGTCCTCGGCCGATAAGGGTGCGGTGATTTACGACAACAACGACTAAACCGGGAGATGATGTATTATGGACCCTATGGTAAGCCCCAAGGACAGAAAAATTCTTATTTTTGATACCACCCTCCGGGACGGCGAACAGGCGCCGGGCTGCGGAATGAATATAGAAGAAAAACTCGAAGTCGCCCGCCAGCTTGAACGGCTGGGGGTGGATATAATCGAGGCAGGGTTTGCAATCTCCTCCCCCGGGGATTTCAACTCGGTAAAAACCATAGCTAAGGAAATTAAAAACTGCACCATAGCCTCCCTTGCCCGGGCGGTGGAAAAGGATATTGACGCAGCCTATGAGGCGGTCAAATATTCACAAAACCCCCTTATCCACACCTTTATTGCCACTTCTCCCATTCATATGAAATATAAGCTGCGTATGACACCGAACGAGGTGCTGGAACATGCCCGCCATGCGGTGGAGTATGCGTCAAGGCTGTGCCCCAACGTGGAATTTTCCGCCGAGGACGCCATGCGCAGCGACAAGGAGTTTTTGGCAAGGGTTGTGGAAACCGCCATTAACGCCGGTGCAAAAACAATAAACATTCCCGACACGGTGGGTTATGTAACCCCGGAGGAAATGTTTGAAATGATAACCTACCTTAAAAACACCGTCCCCAATATTGACAAAGCGGTTATATCAGTCCATTGCCATAACGACCTGGGCATGGCGGTGGCCAACTCCATAGCCGGCATCCGTGCCGGTGCGGGACAGGTGGAATGCACCGTAAACGGACTTGGCGAACGGGCCGGCAACGCCGCTCTTGAAGAAATCGTAATGGCCATAAAGACCAGAAAAGAATTCCTCGGCTGCTACACCGGAATAGACACAAAGCAGATAACCCGGGCAAGCAAGCTGGTTTACGGCATTATCGGTCAGACACCGTCAATAAACAAGCCCATTGTGGGGGCAAACGCCTTTGCCCATGAGTCGGGCATCCACCAGCACGGGGTGCTTGCCGAAAGAACCACCTATGAAATCATGGCTCCTGAGGACGTGGGCATAAACAAAAGCCAGCTTGTCCTTGGCAAGCATTCGGGCAAACACGCAATAGAAGACAGGTTGAGGGAATTAGGCTATAAGCTGAACGCCGAAAAGCTCACCGAGGTTTACAACAAGTTCAAGGAACTTTGCGACAAAAAGAAAACCATTGTGGATTCCGACCTTGAAGCACTGGTTCACGACAGGGAATACGTCAAGAGCCATTACAAGCTTGAATTTTTCGACGTTCACTCCTCAAAGGCAAACTTTTCTACCTGCGTTATACGGCTTAACAAAGACGATAAAATTTATGAAGAAGTTTCACTGGGAGACGGTCCCGTTAACGCCGCCTACAACGCCATTGACAAAATTACCGGCAACCTTTGCGACGAGCTATCTAACTACTCAATCCATTCGGTGTCCCAAGGCAAGGACGCCCTGGGCGAGGTTACCGTCAAATTAAGGTCGGGCGAGCGGACGGTGATAGGCAGAGGTCTTTCCACCGACATTATTGAATCATCTATTCTTGCATATATAAACGGCATTAACAAACTAATCGACAGGTAAAGGAGGTCATTATATGCCAAACCGCAAAATAGAAATCCTTGACTCCACCCTGCGGGACGGAGCCCAAGGGGAAGGCACCTCCTTTTCGGTCAACGATAAGCTATCAATTGTCAAGGCCCTTGACGATTTCGGGGTTGATTATATAGAAGCAGGCAACCCCGGCTCCAACCCCAAGGATTTGGAATTTTTCCAAAAGGCAGGAACACTGGAACTGAAAAACTCAAAGCTATGCGCCTTCGGCTCCACCTGCCGCCACGGAGTTAACCCCCGGGACGACGCCAATGTAAAATCCCTGCTGTCGGCAAACACCCCGGTGGTGGTTATATTCGGCAAGTCCTGGGATATGCATGTTACCGAAGTGCTTAAAATTACCCTTGAGGATAACCTTAAAATCGTCAAAGACACCGTCGCCTACCTTAAATCCCAAGGCAAAGAGGTAATTTTTGATGCCGAGCATTTCTTTGACGGCTACAAGGCCAACCCTGCTTACGCCCTTGAGGTGCTAAAGGCCGCCGCATCCGGCGGTGCCGACAACCTAACCCTTTGCGACACCAACGGTGGGACAATGCCGTCCTGTGTTGCCGAGGTTACTGGAATAGTGGTAAATATGTTCCCCGACCTTAAAATCGGCATCCACTGCCACAACGATACGGGCTGCGCCGTGGCAAACTCAATGCTGGCGGTGGACGCAGGGGCGGCCCATGTTCAGGGGACATTTATAGGCATAGGCGAACGCTGCGGCAATGCCGACCTTTCGGTGATTATCCCCAATCTGCGGCTTAAATGCTGCTATGAAACAAAGGGTAAGCTTGAAACGCTATGCGCTACCGCAAGGACAGTTGCCGAAATTGCCAACACCCAGCTATATGACTTCAAACCCTACACCGGAGGCTCGGCCTTTGCCCACAAGGCGGGGATGCATATTGACGGGGTGTTGAAAATTTCCGGCTCCTTTGAGCATATAAACCCGGCGCTGGTGGGTAACAAAAGGCGTTTTCTCCTTAGCGAGGTTGCCGGACGGTCGACGGTTATAGCCAAAATCCAGTCCTATGCCCCAAATCTTACAAAGGATTCCCCCGAAGTGTCGGTTATACTTGAAAAGCTAAAGGAAATGGAGCACGACGGCTACCATTTCGAGGCGGCGGACGCTTCCTTTGAACTGCTTGTCCGTAAAATACTCGGCACCTATAAACCCCACTTTAAGCTGGTTTTATATAAAACCATGAGCGACTACCCGGTGCCGGAGGGGGGAATGCCGGCGGCGGCTACCATAAAAATCGAGGTGGACGGCAAGGAAGAAATCACCGCCGTTATGGGCAGAGGTCCCGTCCATGCTTTGGACTTGGCTTTACGAAAAGCCCTAGCGGTATTTTACCCACAGATATCCGAAATCCAGCTTAGCGACTACAAGGTGCGTGTTCTTGAGCAAAACTCCACCACCGCAGCTAAGGTAAGGGTGCTTATCGACACCGCCGACGACAAAAACCGCTGGACTACCGTAGGCGTTTCCGACGATATTATCGAAGCGTCCCTTATTGCCCTTGTGGACTCTATCGAATACAAACTTGCCCAGACACACAAAGGAGTATGAATATGGCAGGAATGACACTAAGTCAAAAAATACTAGCTTCCCATTCGGGAAAAGATAAGGTTACGGCAGGCGAGCTAATACTGGCAAACCTGGACATGGTGTTGGGCAACGACATCACCTCCCCCGTGGCTATAAACGAATTTAACCGCCTTGGATTTGATAAGGTATTTGACAAAAGCAAGGTATCCCTTGTTATGGACCACTTTACCCCCAACAAGGACATCAAGGCGGCGACACAGTGCAAAATGTGCCGGGAATTTGCCGGCGATATGGAAATTGAAAATTATTTTGAAGGCGGCTGCGCCGGCGTTGAACACGCATTGCTCCCCGAACAGGGTCTTGTTACCGCAGGGGATCTGATTATAGGCGCCGACTCCCACACCTGCACCTACGGTGCGCTGACGGCATTTTCCACCGGCGTGGGCTCCACCGATATGGCGGTGGGCATGGCCACGGGAAAAGCCTGGTTCAAGGTGCCTTCGGCTATAAAATTCGTCCTTAAAGGCAAATTAAACAAATGGGTTTCAGGCAAGGACGTTATCCTTCACATTATCGGTATGACCGGAGTTGATGGTGCGCTGTATAAGTCCATGGAATTTACCGGGGACGGTGTTTCATCCCTTTCCGTCAGCGACCGGCTTTGCATGGCCAACATGGCAATAGAAGCGGGGGCAAAAAACGGCATTTTCGAATTTGACGAAAAGACGGCGGAATTTCTAAAAGAAGCCGGGGCAAAAACTCCCGTGGTTTATAAAGCCGACGACGATGCCGATTATGAAAAGGTATATGAAATAGACCTGTCAGCCGTCACCCCCACCGTCGCATTCCCCCACCTGCCCGAAAACACCAGAACATTTGATAGCATCGGGGATATTAAAATAGACCAGGTGGTTATCGGCTCCTGCACCAACGGCAGATATGAGGACCTTGAAATTGCCGCAGATATATTAAAGGGCAAAAGGGTTTCAAAGTATGTCAGAACTATTATCATCCCTGCCACCCAGAAAATATATCTCAAAGCCCTTGAAAACGGACTTTTGAAAACCTTTATTGAAGCAGGCGCACTGGTTTCCGCCCCCACCTGCGGCCCCTGCCTTGGGGGACACATGGGTATATTGGCTAAGGGCGAGCGTGCCGTCGCCACCACCAACCGCAACTTCGTAGGCCGCATGGGCGACCCGGGTTCGGAGGTTTACCTTGCCTCCCCCGCCGTTGCGGCTGCGTCGGCGGTAACCGGCAAAATATCACAGCCTTCGGAGGTTATGTAATATGAAATACAACGTAAAAGGAAACGCCATAGTCTACGGGGACAACGTGGACACCGACGTCATCATCCCCGCAAGGTATTTAAATACCACCGACAAAAAGGAACTGGCTTCCCACTGTATGGAGGACATTGACAAAACCTTTGTCAGCCGGGTAAAGGCCGGGGATATTATGGTGGCAGGCGCAAACTTCGGCTGCGGCTCGTCACGGGAGCATGCCCCAATAGCCATTAAAGAAAGCGGAATTTCCCTTGTTATAGCCAAAAGCTTTGCCCGTATATTCTATCGCAACTCCATAAACATCGGTTTACCTATTATAGAATGCCCCGAAGCGGTGGAGGGCATTTCCGAAGGGGACGAAGTGGGAATGGATTTTGACAAGGGTATCATATATAACCTCACCACCGGCAGGGAATATGCAACCACCCCCTTCCCCGAATTCATTCAGGAGATAATTTCCGTCGGAGGTTTGGTAAACGGCGTCAAGAAAGGAATTGTCAAATAATGAAGTTCAATATCGCTTTGCTTAAAGGGGACGGCATAGGCCCCGAAATTGTTGACAGTGCCCTATTGGCCCTTGACAAGGTTGCCGGAATCTACAACCACGCTTTTGAATATACTCCCCTGCTTATGGGGGGAATAGCCATTGACCAAACGGGTGTCCCCCTGCCGGAGGATACCATAAAGGCCTGCCTCAAAGCAGACGCAGTGCTCCTTGGCGCCGTGGGCGGCCCAAAATGGGACACCCTGCCGGGGCATCTTAGGCCGGAGGCGGGATTGCTTGGTATTAGAAAAGCCTTGGGACTTTACGCAAACCTCCGTCCTGTAAAGCTGTTTAATGCCCTGAAAGACAAATCCCCCCTTAAAAACACCCCCGACTTTGATATTATGATAGTCAGGGAGCTTACGGGAGGAATCTATTTTGGCAAACGGGGAAGAAGGATTGGCGCAAAAGGAGCTACCGCCTTCGATACCGAAGCCTACAGCGAAACAGAAATAGAGCGTATCGGCCGGGTGGCCTTTGAACTGGCAAGGGCAAGATCCAAACGGATTATAAGTGTGGATAAGGCAAACGTGCTTGAATCCTCCCGACTCTGGCGTGAGGTTATGCACCGCCTTGCCGCCGAATACAGCGACATTGAATACAGCGACATGCTTGTTGACAACGCCGCAATGCAGCTTATAAAAAATCCCGCCCAGTTTGACGTTATGGTAACTTCCAATATGTTCGGTGACATTCTGTCCGACGAAGCCTCCCAGCTTACCGGCTCAATCGGAATGCTTCCTTCGGCATCTCTTGGCAAGGGAAAGCGGGGGTTATACGAACCTATACACGGCTCTGCGCCGGATATTGCCGGCAAGGGAATAGCCAACCCCACCGCCACCATTCTTTCGGCCGCAATGATGCTAAGGCATTCCTTGGGGCTTGAAAAAGAGGCGGCCGCCATTGAAAATGCGGTAAACGACACTTTGAACGCAGGCTTTTTAACTCCCGACCTTGGCGGCACCCTCGGAACTGCCGAAATGACGGAAAAAATCATATCGTTTATAAAATAATCAATAATCATGAAAGGCGGAACACCATCCGCCTTTTTTTGCTATCTGACTATAAAACACACCGTAGGGGAGCAGGTGTTCAACGGCAAATAAGCATTAATAGATACCGGGTTTTTATTACCGCCTATTGTTTTTCATTTACAGGTATGGTATATTAAATTCATTAAGCTAAAGGAGGTCAAGCATTGACAACCCTGGTTAAAATGGATACGGATAAAATAATATCCCATTTCGGAAAATCTTTTTTTAATACCCTCCTTGAAAAGCTTGACATATATGCTGCCAAATGGCACCTTTCAAACCTTGAACAGATAGACTATTACTCGGTAAATAGCATTTTCAAATGCCTGTCCCAAACACATGGCAGATGTATTTTAAAAATCGGTAAACCATGCCGGCAAACCCAAACCGAATACAATGCCCTGAACGAATATGCCGGCTACCCCTTTTGCCGTATTTATGAAGCGGATATTCAAAACGGCGTAATGCTTATAGAGGAAATCACCCCTGGCCGCCGCCTTAGGGATATTCCCGGCCTTGACATAAGGCTTGAAATATTTTGCTATCTGTTTAACACCCTGCATAAAACCGCCGCCGATAAATTTCTTTACCCCACCTACCAAGACTGGGTTACCCGGATTGCGGCATATATGCGGCAAAGGGACGATTATAAAACATTGTCGTCCTATATGGACAAGGCCGAGCAAATCTGCAAGGAGCTATGGGAAAAATACCCCGGTAACTTCCTCCTCCACGGCGACCTACACCATGACAATATACTACTTGGTGCCGACGGCAGATACTACATCATTGACCCCAAGGGGGTTGTGGGTGGCAGGGTGTTCGATATCCCCCGTTTTATACTCAATGAATTCGGGGATGAAATAACGGAGGATTTTAAGGGAAAATACCTTTATATAATAAAAACCCTGTCAAACAAGCTGTCAGTTCCTGAAATAGATATAAAAAAGCTTGTGTTTGTTGAAATGAGTATGGCCCACTGCTGGAATGTGGAGGACGGACTTCTGCCTGATATCCGGGAAGTGGAATTTACTAAAACCATTATGGAAGATGAATATTATGTCAACTAAAATTAGGTCTTATAAAAAAGAAAACCCCCACTCTTTCACCCTGGGGGCAAGCATAACCATTGAACTTGTAAACACCAGACCGGAGATCGTTCGTGAGGTATATATCCATTCGTCCTACCGGGACAGAGAAAGCCTTGAAACTATTTGTAAAAGCAAAAACATTCCCGTTATATTTTCCGACAAGGCCTTTAACATTGTAAGTCCCAAAGAAAACTGCTTTGTTTTCGGCGTAGTCGAAAAATATATTGACGAAATATCACAAGAAAAACCCCATATTGTGCTGGTAAACCCCTCTGACATGGGTAACCTGGGCACCATTATCCGCACCATGGCTGGGATGAACTTTAGCGACCTTGCCATTATCGAGCCTGCTGCAGATATATGGAACCCCAAAACCATACGGGCCGCCATGGGGGGACTGTTTCATATTAACTTTGAACTGTTTTCCGACTTTTCGGACTACAAAGTCAAATTCCCCGACCACGCTCTTTTCCCCTTTATGCTAAAGGGAACCGCAACGCCTGAGGACGCCCCTGAATGTGATAGGTTTTCCCTTATCTTCGGCAACGAAGCCCACGGCCTTGACAACACATTTTTAGATGCAGGGCAAAGCATTAAAATCCCCTTTACACCAAACGTGGATTCCTTTAATCTTGCCGTTGCTGCCGGAATAGGTATGTATATCTTCTCCCGCAAAAACAACTTGATATAAAAGCGAAGATTAGAAATAACATATAAACTTATTGAAATATATACTCTAATTACTAAATTCTCATTTAAGTAGCAAAAACCACAGGGGCGGAAAAATATCCGCCCCTGTTGTGTCTGACTTAAACTTTATAAACTTATTCCCGCAGAAAGCGGCATTCTCGTTATTCGCCTTTCTTCTTGCAGCACCTCTTTGGTTTTATCCCCTCCAGTTCCCTTAAAACCTCAATAAGCCTTGCGGCATGATGTCCCTCGTCCTCGGCAAAGGCGGCAAACATAGCCGCCACTTCCTCGTTGTCGTCAATTTCCCTTGAGTAGGTTTCAAAATCCCGCACCAGCTCGGTGGTGTTTTGCCATGCCCGCAAAACCCTGTCCCGGGTGGTTATTTTAAGTCCGTGTCTTTCCTCCATAAAACTCCTTTCTACAATCTGTTTATGTCGTTTACCGGCGGAAGGCAGGCAAAATCCCTGCATACATAAAAGGTTGCCTTACCGCTTAACAGCGGATATTCCTTTGTGGGCTTTCCCACCAGACGTATAACGCTGTCGGCCGACACCGCAAAGGGAAGGCTTTTTATTTCCGATTCATTTTCATATACCACGCTTACCGTCTCCGGCGGTGTTTTATACTCCATTAAAGCAATAAGAAACATAGAATGCCCGGTAGGAAAAACCGCCGCCCTTGATGCCATAAACTCAATCTGCTTTTCCAAAACATCTTTATATTCCTTATCCCCTGTTATTATGCCAAGCCTTACAAGATTATATGCCATAACCGAATTGCCGGAAGGTATTGCCCCGTCGTAGGTTTCCTTAGGCTTTAATATCTGCTCTTCATGACCTTTGCCCGACATATAAAACCCGCCCTTTTGGTTATCAAAAAAGTCGGCCACCGCCTTCTGGCAAAACACCCTGGCTTTATCAAGATAAGATATATTCAAGTCTGCCTCATACAGGGAAATCAATGCCCAGACATACATGGCGTAATCGTCTAAAAAGCCCACGCATCCCTTTGTGTTACCCCTTTGGCTGACAAACAGGGTATCGCCGGTGCAAAGATTTTCACTAATATATTTTTCCGCCTTTATTGCGGCGTCAAGATAGGTTTTGTTTTTGCTTTCCCGATACAGCCGGCACATGGCGGCAATCATAAGTGAATTCCAGCCGGTTAAAATCTTATCGTCAAGGTGAAGCCTTGTCCGGGTTTTGCGGTGTTCGTAAACCTTTGGTATAAGATTATCCGCATCTCCGCCATGCTCACCCTTGTCAAGCAGATTGGGAACGCTTTTTCCCTCAAAATTCCCCTTTTCGGTTATTCCGAAACAGCGGTTGAACTTTTCTCCGTCACTTTCACCCAAAACCGAAATTATTTCATCCGGTGTCCAGACATAATACATCCCCTCCTCACCGTCGCTGTCAGCGTCCTGGGCAGAGTAAAAGCCCCCCTCGGGGGAGGTCATCTCCCGGAGGATATAAGAAGCCGTTTTTTGGGCAATATCAAGAAAAACCTTCTTTTTTGTAATTCCGTATGCCTTGCAGAAGGCGATTATAAGCAGGGCGTTGTCGTAGAGCATTTTTTCAAAATGGGGAACAAGAAAATATTTGTCGGTGGAATAGCGGGAAAAGCCGTAGCCGATATGGTCGAAAATCCCGCCCAGGGACATTCGGTGAAGGGTGAAACAGGCCATCTCAGCCGTGTCATCCCCCATACCCTGTTCAAAGCATTTTAATAAAAACCAAAGGTTGTGGGGTGTGGGGAACTTGGGGGCAACCCCGAACCCGCCGTATTTTTTGTCAAAGGATTTTCTAAAATGGCCTATTGCCTCGTCAACAAGGTCAAAGCCGGTATTGCCATCATATCCTTCGTTTTCGGCGTTTTTTAGAGCATTTACAATCCTTTCGGCGGAGGAAACCAGCTCATTTCGCTGACCTTTCCACTTGCTTGCTATAATTTTTAATAGGTCAACAAACCCCGGCATTCCATAGCGGGAGGACTTGGGGAAGTAGGTGCCGGCGAAAAAGGGCTTTTTATCGGGTGTCATAAAGACAGACATGGGCCAGCCGCCGCCTCCCGTCAAAGCCTGACAGACGGTCATATAAATGGCGTCTATATCCGGCCGTTCCTCCTTGTCCACTTTAATTGATATAAAGCTTCCATTTAATATTTCGGCGGTTTCGGCATCCTCAAAGGATTCGTGTGCCATGACATGGCACCAGTGGCAGGTGGAATAACCCACCGACAAAAACACCGGCTTATCCTCGGCTTTTGCCCTTTCAAAGGCCTCCTCGCACCAGGGATACCAGTCCACCGGATTTTCCGCATGCTGGAGCAGATAGGGACTTGATTGATTTTTAAGACGATTTGCCATAACAAAATCCCCCTTTATATAAAAATATTATCCCCGCAAAGCACATTAATATTAGTAAAACTTCCCCGGCAACGCGGGGAAGTGTCCGGAGTGTAATAACTTATATCTATTACCATATCCGAGATAAAAAATTAAAATAAAACTTGATAAATTGCCGAAAAGTGTTATAATAAATGTAAATAAATATTTGGAGGTGCGTTTATGTCCAGCTATTACATTATCGGCATAAGAATGGACAATCGGGTAAGCAACGCGGTTAAATTTCAGGAAGCGCTGACAAAGAACGGATGCAAAATCAAAACCCGGTTGGGACTGCACGAAGCAAGCGAGGATGCCTGCGCCAACGACGGTCTTATTATTTTACAGCCAATTGGCGAAAGGGAAGAAGTGGAAACCCTTGTTGAGGAATTAAACAGCCTTAAAGGAATAACCGCAAAACTTATCGACTTAAATTAATCCTTCGTTATTAACCGAATAGCAATAAAAACTTCCCCGGTGGTCCGGGGAAGTTTCTTTTTTATTATCTGTCTTTAATCTTAAATGCGTTAAAACCGGGGTAGAAGGCTCCTTCGCCAAGCTCTTCTTCAATGCGGAGCAGCCGGTTGTATTTCGCCACCCGCTCGCTGCGGCTGGGAGCACCGGTCTTAATCTGGCCGGCATTCATGGCCACCGCAAGGTCGGCAATGGTTGTATCTTCGGTTTCACCAGAACGGTGGGAAACAATGGCGGTGTATCCTGCCCGGTGGGCCATCATAATGGCTTCAAGGGTTTCGGATACCGAGCCTATCTGGTTTAGCTTAATCAATATGGAGTTGCCGCAGCCGGACGAAATTCCCTTTGAAAGCCTTTCGGTGTTGGTAACAAACAGGTCGTCCCCCACCAGCTGCAGCTTGTCGCCCAGGGTGGATGTCACTAACCTCCAGCCTTCCCAGTCTTCTTCGTCAAGACCGTCTTCTATCGAGTAAATGGGGTATTTTTCCACAAGCTCTTTCCAGTGTTCAACCAGAGTGGCGGAGGTATAGCGTTTGCCGGACTTGGGAAGCAGATATTCCCCCTTTGCGCCGCTTTTCCATTCGCTGGCGGCGGCGTCAAGGGCAAGCACAAAGTCCTTGCCGGGAACGTAGCCGGCGGTCTTTATGGCTTCGATAATATACTGAATTGCCTCCTCGTCGCTGGCAAGGTTAGGCGCAAAGCCCCCCTCATCCCCCACAGAAGTGGCAAGTCCCTTGGACTTGAGTATCTTTGCAAGGGTATGGAAAACCTCGGTGCACCAGCGCAAGCCTTCGGCAAAGCTTTCCGCCCCTACGGGCATAATCATAAATTCCTGAACGTCAACGGTGTTGGAGGCATGGGCCCCGCCGTTTAATATATTCATCATGGGAACGGGAAGCCGGTTGGCCTGAATTCCCCCTAAAAACCTGTAAAGTGGAACACCTAAAAACTCCGCCGCCGCCCTTGCGCAGGCAATGGAAACGGCAAGAATGGCGTTTGCGCCGAGATTAGATTTATCCTTAGTGCCGTCGGCATTTATCATGGCCTTGTCAATGGCGTAAATGTCGGTGGCATCCATGCCAATAAGGATATCGTTAATAACCGTGTTTATGTTGTTAACGGCTTTGGTAACTCCCTTGCCGCCGTAACGGCTTTTGTCACCGTCCCTAAGCTCAAGAGCTTCAAATTCGCCGGTGGAGGCTCCGCTGGGGGACGCCCCTCTGCCGGATATGCCGTTTTCAAGGAAAACCTCTGCCTCAACGGTGGGGTTTCCCCTTGAATCGATTATCTGTCTGCCGATTACTTTTGTGATAACGGCCTTTTTCATATTTTAATCCCCCTTTTGTTTTTCTTTTATTATACACAAAAAAGGTTAACACACAATATAAATTTTATAACTTTTTCCATTCATCCCTTAAAATAGCATAAATGCTGGCGTCCACAATACCCTGATTGTTAAAATCCGCCTTGCGGTGGGTGCCTTCGTATTTCATGTCGCACTTTGCCATAACCTTTCCCGAATTGGGGTTGTTGGGATCGTGCTGGGACTCTATCCGGTTTACCCCCACCTTTTCAAAGAAAAACTCAATTAAGGCTGCCATCGCTTCGCTGGTGTAACCCTTATGCCACCACTTTGTGCCTATGCAGTAGCCTATGTGAACCATTTCGATCCGGTCATCCTGCTCCACCACGGCTATCGAGCCTATGGGCTCCCCCACCTCGTCGGGGACTATCGCCCACAGATAAAAGTCGTTTTGTTCATAGGACTTTATCCAGCTTTCAAGTATATGTCTGCTTGTTTCAACGCTTTTATGTGTGGGCCAGCGTAAAAACTTTGTAACCTCCGGGTCGGATGCCCAGTTATTAAACATGGTGTCGGCGTCATTTTCGGTAAATCTTCTTAATGTAAGCCTTTTTGTCCTTATTTCCTGTGTTCCTATATGAATCATATTACATCTCCGTTCCGTAAAGAGAATAACCCTTTTCTGCCCCGTATTCGGGGTAGTGGAGTAAAGAGTTCTCCCTGCCTTTTTTATACATAAGCAGGCACCGCGTTGTCATTTCGGTAACGTCGTTCCTTGACAAAGCTTCGTCTATGTCCATAAACACCGCTTCGCTGTTTTCCACCCCGTCTGATACCGGAATTCCGGATATATATTCCATTACAAATACCGGATACCAGTTTGTTCTTGAAAACCTTACGGCAAGAAGACCTTTTACCTTTGCCGTTACCCCGGTTTCCTCCAAAACCTCCCTTACCGCCGTCTCCTCAGGCAGCTCCCCCGATTTGCAAAACCCGCCGGGAATAAGCAGCCTATCCTTTGCTCCACCGTAGGTGTGCCGGACAAGCAGCACCTTGTTGTCTTTTACCACCACTCCGCTGGCGGCAAATAAAAAATTATCCTGACTCATTGTTATTCCTCTTTTCTGAAAATATCAAGGGTGTGATGGGACAGCCCCACCATGTCCTGCCGTTCGCATATAGTAAAGTGGTATTTTAAGTATATATCAAAGGTTTCGTCATCCATCTGGGGCAGAACATCCCTTAAATATCTTGAAATCATATCCGTTCCCAGATAATGCAGCCGGGTGACGTTAAAGTGTTTCATAAGTTTGTCAATGTCGGACTTTCTGTGAAGCACAAATACTTCCTTTGGTGTGGAAAGAGCCGTAAAGGTTTCAAGGTCAATAAGCTTTTCTTCCAAAAGGCGTTTAATGTTTCCCTTTGCAAAGCCGTAATCGATTATTGAAGGGTCGGACACGCAGTATGCCACAAACACCACACCCCCCTTTTTGGTTACCCTGATTGCCTCTGACAGGGCGGCAAGCTTATCTTTTTCGGTAAACAGATGATACATAGGGCCTAATACCAAGGTTATATCATAGCTATCGGGAGGGAGGAAGGACAAATCCACGGCATTGCCTTGATAGATATTTACGTTTTCCCCGGGCTTGGTGTTTTGCTTGAAAACCTCAATATTATTAGATACAAGCTCAACCGCATCCACGGCATAGCCATTACGGGCGAAATAGTGGGAATACCTACCCGTCCCTGCTCCTATTTCCACAATTTTCATTCCGTGGGCAAGGTATTTTTCAACATATTTAACCGTGGTAAGAAATTCTATACCGCCATGCTTTGAGGTAAGGCGTAAATCCTCATTATAAACGGTATAGTAATTTGACAATGCCTCAAATGCTTCCATATCAATCTACCCTCCTTGTGAAATTTTTACAAGTATATCACGCCGCCGTAACGCTGTCAACCGGAACATTTAACAAACTATGAACATAAATTTAATATTTGCCTTGCTATTATAACCAATATACAAATATTATTGATTGTTTAACCGGTTTATGTTAATATGAACGCAGCTTTAGAAACAGGAGGATACATGATAACTCAAATGCTACCGATTAGAGCAACCGACGGCTTTTGTCTTGATGTCCGCCTTTGCCTTCCTGAAAACAATGTTCCCGATAAAATTGTCATTTACGTCAACGGCTCTGGGCCTATGACATATAGCTGCAAACGCCGGCTTCCCGACGGAACTACCTTTAATTATTTTGACATTTTCGCCAATGAGTTTACAAAGCGCAACATCGGTTTTATTTCCTACAGCCAGCGTGGCGTAACCGACGGGGAAAATCCGCCGTTTTTTGCCGATATTGACGATGAGGCATATAAAACCTATCTGCCTTCCAATTCGGTGTCTGACATATCTCTTATAACCGCATACATAAACGAAAATTATCCCGCATCAAGGGTAATTCTCTTGGGCTGGAGCGAGGGGACGATTATTGCCCCGCTGGTGGCGAAAAATAAAAGCATAAAGGTTGACGCCCTTATGCTTGCCGGATATGTAAATTTAAACCTCATTGACATCCTGAAATGGCAGCTTACCGGCAACTCCACCCTTATTTTGTGGCGCAGCCTGTTTGACTATGACAAAAAGGGTTATATAACCGAAGAAGACTATATCACCGACCGCAACAGTGTCAGGCAGGCCATGTTCGGCGACACCCCCTTTTCCTCCCTTGACCTTGACGGGGACGGAAAAATTACCACCGCCGACACCCTGCCTTTGGCAAAGCCCCACCTTGACAATATGCTAAAAGCCATAGAGGAAAATGACGACGAATGGCTTAAAAACAATCACGGCATACGACTTACCAGCGGATGGTTTAAGGATCACGCCTCACTTTCCCCTAACAGCCGGGTTTTACCCGAACTTGACTTGCCTATACACATTTTTGCCGGAGAATACGACTTTATGACACCTATATGGCAAGCGCAGGATATTTACAACGAATTTATCCGTCTGGGAAAAACCAACCTGTCGCTTTACACCTTCGAAGGCCATGACCATGACCTGAAGATTTTAAGATATATATTGAAAAACGAATTTTCAGAGGGAATGAAAAAGCTCTTTGACGTGGCGGAAAGTATATGAGCGGGCTTGATAATAAAGAAAGTGTTATAAATCAATATTCGGCACCGCAGAATCTTGATTACAGAATTTTGCTACATGATAAATATTCGATAAATAAACAGGGGTTCGGTAACTGGCTTTTTTTAAATTACCAAATCAAACCGGGGCAAAAAATCCTTAACGGCTGTTTCTTTATGTTTAAAAAATAACGCTTACTGACCAATGATTCTGTATTGTTATTTTGGTAAAAGGAATGGTGATAAGTTTGAAAAAGATAGCTTTGTTCTTAATTACAGTGCAAGTCTTGCTTATTTTTAGCGCATGTAATTTTGACTTGTATTATGGCAAGCGTCCTTTTGACTACGGCAATGCAAAATGGGTTAGTAAAGAACCGTCAATATGGTTTGTAGTTGATATTGATGATGAGCAGTATTACTCTCCAAAAGGTGAAATTATAATCGATAATCAAACGATAGAAGTGTCATTTCGTTTTATAACAGAAACGAATCAACTGTTTATTGATTTGATAAAATCAAATTCTGCTTCCTATGATTCTTTATTAAACGGTGTTTGCGAGTTTTATCCCGATAAAATGATTTTGAAGGTTGAAAAAGAAAGTGACAATTTGTTTAACGAAAAATATGATACGATAACCTTTATAAAGGAACCAATAGAGTGATGAGGTAGCTTATGAAATCCATTATAACCATTCAGCACACCGAGGCGGTTCACCATAACCTTGGAATGGTGGGCTCCTGGACTGACTGGGAACTTACCGAAAACGGAAAAGAAAAGGCCGAAAACATAGGCAAAAATCTGTCTAAACTACTTTTAGGAAAAGGCTATAAAATCTACTGCTCCGACCTTCTCCGGGCAAAACAAACCGCAACACCCCTTGCAAGGTATCTGGGTGTCGATATTTGCTATGACTCTGATCTCAGGGAGCACAATTTAGGCGAAGCTGTGGGAAAATCCGGCCGGTGGGCAATGGAAAATGCCCTGCCTGTGTCAACCTTTGACGACCGGCAGTTTAGAGGTGCCGAAAGCAGACGGGAATTCTGGAACAGGGTTAAAAAGGCATGTGACAAAATAATTAATGATGAAGCGGAAAGTATTGTAATCGTTTCCCACGGAGTGTTTTTAAGCGATTTTCAATCGATTTGGCTGGGTAATGATATTCACGAACTAAGATATACCGGCTTACCCGGAGGAGTGTCGTTTTTAACTATTGACGACAATGGCAACCGGCTTATTAGCAGGTGGAACGATAGCTTCTTTATGCATATGGTAGAGTGATTACCTAACAATAGTTAAAAAACCATTATATTTAAGTCGCCGGTTTTACGAATTTTGGTTAAATTGACACTTGCAAACCCATGATATCGGGTATATAATACAACAAATACGTTTAGGAGGATACGCCATGCTGTTAAAGGGCAAAGCAAATAGTTGTCGTCTTTCCCCTATGACAGATAGGGTATCTTACTATGCCTATAACAACAAAGACACTTTTTCGGTGTCTTTTTTTGCTTTTTATTTTTCTTTTATTTACCGCTATTACTATTATTTTAGCGGCAAAATTGAATATTTTACGGAAAAGCCAAAAAGGTATTTGTTACCCGCAGGGGTCTGACAAAATGTGCATGTATAAGTAAAGCGGCTTTTCCCAAGCGGAAAAGCCGCTTTTATATATAAAAGGAGCAGCCTATGAACAAGCTTCAGGAAGCAAGACACCGGATAGACGCCATTGACGCAGAGATGGCAAGGCTTTTTAAGGAACGGATGGCCGCCTCCCGCATGGCCGCCGAATACAAAATGGAAAACGGCCTTGCCGTGTTCGATTCCACCCGGGAAGAGGAGGTAATCTGGCGGAACGCCAAAAATTTCGACGACGACGAGCTTAAACCCTACTACATCTCCTTCTTAAAATACACCATGACCTTATCCAAAAACTATCAGCACCGGCTGCTTGAGGGCATGAAAATCGCCTATTCCGGCGTTCCCGGCGCCTTCGGCTATATCGCAGCCAGGCGAATATACCCCGAAAGCGTTCCCGTTTCCTATAACTCCTTTGCCGAAGCCTATAAGGCGGTGGAGGAGGGGGAATGCGACTGTGCGGTGCTGCCCATTGAAAACTCCTTTGCCGGTGACGTGGCCCAGGTTTTGGATTTAATGTTTTTCGGCTCCCTGTTTGTTACCGGGGTGTATGACCTTGAAGTGGTGCATAATCTCCTTGGCAACGCCGGAGCCACTATTAACACAGTGAAAGAGGTTATAAGCCACCCCCAGGCCCTTGAACAGTGTATGCCATATATTGAAAAGCAGGGGTTTGTGCCGACGGAATGCGCCAACACCGCCGTTGCCGCAAAGCAGGTGGCATCCTCCGGCAGGACGGATATTGCCGCAATCGCCTCTATCGAAACGGCCATGCTGTATGGACTTAACGTTATCGACACAAAAATAAACCAAAGCAGCACAAACACCACCCGTTTTGCCGTATTTTCCAAAGCCCCCAACCGGGAAAGCGAAAGCCACAACCATTTTATAATGTTTTTCACCGTTAAAAACGAGGCAGGATCCCTCGGCAAAGCGGTATCCGTCATAGGCGAGCAGGGATTTAACATGAAAGCGTTAAAATCCCGCCCCACAAAAGAACTTATTTGGGACTACTATTTTTTTGTCGAAAGTTATGGTAATATATACGGTGAAAAGGGTAGAGAAATGTTATCAAAGCTTTCGGAAGTATGCTCCAGCCTAAAAGTGGTGGGGAGCTTTGACAGGGAAATAAGGCTCGAAAATTAAAAGCGGGGGAAAAGCATGAAATTAACCGTGTCTTTAGGCCAAAACAGCTATGATATACTGGTTGAAAGGGGAATGCTGGATAGCATCGGCAGCCTTTTAAACCTTAATCGCAGGGTGCTTATAATTACCGATGACGGCGTTCCGGCAGAATATGCGCAAAAAGTCGCAGGACAAAGCAAAAATCCTTTTGTTTTTACCATAAAATCCGGGGAAGAAAGCAAAAATATTGATTCTTATAAAAACATTCTTTCCTACATGGTTGAAAACAACTTCACCCGCACCGACTGTGTCGTTGCCGTGGGCGGAGGGGTTGTGGGCGACCTTGCCGGCTTTGCCGCCGCCACCTATATGCGGGGGGTTGATTTTTACAATATCCCCACCACCCTCCTTTCCCAGATAGATTCCTCCATTGGGGGCAAGACCGGAATAAATTTCGGCGGCTTTAAGAATATTGTGGGGGCCTTCTACCAGCCGAAAAGGGTAATAATCGACCCGGACGTTTTACAAACTCTCCCCCCGAGGCTTTTTTCCAACGGCCTTGCGGAGGCAATAAAAATGGCAGCTACCTGCGACGCAAAGCTGTTTGAAATATTCGAAAAAGAAGACATCACAGGCAAAATAGACGAAATTATTGTAAAATCCCTTAATATCAAAAAAGAAGTGGTGGAAAAGGATGAAAAGGAATCCGGCCTTCGCCGGGTGTTAAACTTCGGCCACACCGTCGGCCATGCCATAGAAAGCCTGAATACCGGACTGCTTCACGGCGAATGTGTGGCGCTGGGGATGATACCCATGTCATCTCCCAAGGCAAGGGCAAAAATAATCAAAGCCCTTGAAAACACCAGACTGCCTTCTTTTTATGACTATGACGCCGAAAAACTAATAGCAGCCATAGCCCATGACAAAAAGGCGTCGGGGAACAATATAAACATTGTGTATGTAGAGGAAATCGGCTCGTTTAAGATTATCGAAAAACCCATAGACAGCTTAAGGGAAATGCTGATGTCGGCATTTTGAAAAACGGGGAGGACGAAAATGAAAAATACCATAGGTAATAACATAACGCTTACCATATTCGGCGAAAGCCACGGCCCCTCGGTGGGGGTGGTAATAGACGGCCTTGCCCCGGGGATAAAGGTTGACACTGATAAAATAAGCCGTTTTCTCTCACTTCGCCGTCCGGCAGGGGATATTTCCACCTCACGCATTGAAAACGACGAATTTACCATAGAAAGCGGAGTGTTTGAAGGCTACACCACCGGCACCCCCGTTTGCATCCGCATCCCCAATCAGAATGTAAAAAGCGGGGACTATTCCGACATCAAAACCAAGGCAAGACCGGGACACGCCGATTATGCCGCCTATCGTAAATATCACGGCTTTGCCGACTACCGGGGGGGCGGACATTTCAGCGGCAGGGTTACCGCCGGACTGGTTGCCGCCGGTGCCATTTTCATGGATGCCCTTGAAAAAAAGAATATCCATATCGGCAGCCATATCTTATCTTTAGCCGGCATTTCCGACCGGAATTTTGAAAATTATTCAGATGATATAAAGTCATTGGCCTCCTCCCCGTTTCCCGTCCTTGACCAAAATGCCGCCCTGCTTATGAAAGACGCCATTTCTGCCGCCAAAGCAGAAGGGGACAGCATAGGGGGCATACTCCAGACGGCGATAATAAATCTGCCGGCAGGCTTGGGGGAACCCTGGTTTGACAGTATGGAAAGCCTTATTTCCCATGCTGTTTTCTCGGTGGGGGGAGTAAAGGGGATAGAGTTCGGCGCTGGTTTCGGCTTTGCCAATATGAAAGGCAGCCAAGCTAACGACAGCTTTCGTGTTGACGATACCGGCAGCATCTACACCCAAACCAACAACAACGGCGGTATAAACGGGGGTATTACCAACGGAATGCCGGTGGTTTTCAACACAGTTATAAAACCCACCTCTTCAATTTACAAACCTCAGCAGACGGTGGACTTTATAAAAGGAGAAAATACCGACCTTGAAATAAAAGGCCGCCACGACCCCTGCATTGTCCACCGGGCAAGGGTTGTTATAGACAGCCTTGCCGCCTTTGTGATATGCGACATCCTTTGCGGCCGCTACGGCACCGACTTTTTGGCCGACGGGAGGGAATAACATGAAAATACTAGTCATCAATGGTCCCAACCTTAATATGCTGGGTATCCGCCAGCCGGAAATATACGGCAATAAGAACTATAAAAACTTAATTTCCCTTATAAAAAACCACTGCAAAGCCAAAAAAATTAAGGTTAAATTTTTTCAATCCAACCATGAAGGCAAGATTATAGATAAAATTCAAAATGCCTACGGAAAATTTGACGGCATTGTCATAAATCCCGGGGGACTTACCCACACCAGCGTTTGTCTTCTTGACGCTCTGTCGTCGGTGGGAATCCCTGCGGCGGAGGTGCATATTTCCGACGTAAACAGCCGGGAGGATTTCAGAAAAATAAGCTTTATCAGGCAATACTGCAAAATAACCGTATCCGACAAGGGGTTTGAAGGTTACCTTGAAGCAATCGATTTTTTGGCAGGATATAGGGTGTAGGCTATGAAAATAAAAATTTACCCCTCATCCCTTTCGGGTGAAATTGCCGCCCCGCCCTCAAAAAGCATGGCCCACCGGCATATTATCGCCGCATCCCTGGCGGATGGAGTGTCGGCTTTGCAAAACATAGCCTTTTCCGACGATATAAATGCCACCATAGGGTGTATAAATTCCCTTGGTGGGAAAATCAAAGCAAACAGCGACAGGCTTAATATAACCGGTTTTGATATTTTTTCCGCCAATCCGACAGATACGCTGTTTGTTAACGAAAGCGGCTCCACCCTTCGCTTTCTAATCCCGCTATGTCTTTTGACAGACAAAAAAATCACCTTTACGGGTAAAGAAAGGCTTTTTGCCCGCCCCCTTGAGGTTTATGAAAATATATGTGCTTCACAAGGGATTTACTTTGAAAAGGGAAATGATTATCTAACAGTCAGGGGAAAGCTTAATCCGAGCAGATTTAAAATTCCCGGCAATATAAGCAGCCAGTTTTTCACCGGACTCCTTTTTGCCCTCCCTCTTCTTGACGGGGATAGCAGCATTGAAATAGAAGGAAAAGCCGAAAGCCTTTCCTATCTTGAAATGACAATACAGACCTTATCCGAATACGGCATAAAGGCTTATTTTAACGGCAAAGAAATAAAAATTCCCGGCAATCAAAAATATATCCCCAAAAACGCAACTGTGGAGGGGGACTATTCCAACTCAGCGTTTTTCGACGCCCTAAATCATTTAGGCCATAAGGTCAGCGTTATCGGGCTTGACGAAAATTCCCTCCAGGGGGACAAAATATATAAGGAATATTTTAATCTAATAGGCAAAACGACACTTGACCTTGAAAACTGCCCCGACCTTGCCCCTATTCTCTTTGCCCTTGCGGCATACAAGGGGGGCGGCGAATTTAACGGAACCGGCAGGCTTAAATTAAAAGAAAGCGACCGGGGAAAAGCCATGGCCGAGGAGCTATTGAAATTCGGCGCAGAGGTTAAGATATACGAAAATTCGGTAAGCGTAAAGGCTCAAAAACTTCATACGCCAACCGAAACATTAAAAAGCCATTCCGACCACCGGATTGTAATGTCACTGGCGGTGCTCTGCACAATTTACGGCGGTGAAATCGAAGGCTACCGGGCGGTTGACAAAAGTATGCCCGACTTTTTTGATAAGTTATCCGCCTTAGGCGGTAGGTTTGACACAGAGGAAATATATGAAAATAAACAATAGAATGAAAATACTTATAGTAGGGCTTGGCCTTATCGGCGGCAGCTACGCCATGGCGTTAAAAAAGAAGGGTTATTATGTTTCGGCAATAACCCGTTCCCAATCCACCATAGATTATGCCCTTGATAAGGGAATAATCGACAAAGGCTCGGCCGAAGTTACTCCCTCCCTTGTGAAAGAGGCGGATGTGGTGGTTTTCGCCCTATATCCTAATGTTTTTATAAAGTGGATAGAGGAAAACCAAAGTTATTTCAAATCCGGAGCAATAATCACCGACGTAACCGGGGTTAAATGCGGCGTGGTGTATAAAATACAGGAAATCCTCCGCAATGACGTGGAGTTTATATCCGCCCACCCAATGGCGGGCAAAGAGGTTTACGGGATTAAAAACGCCGACGACGCCATTTTCAGGCAGGCAAACTATATTGTCGTCCCCACCGAAAGAAACACCCAAGAGGCAATAGAGTTTTGCGAATCCCTTGGAGCGGAGCTGGGTTTTCGTAAAATTTCCGTCCTAAGCCCCAAAGAGCATGATAAAATGATAGCCTTCCTTTCCCAGCTTACCCACTGTATTGCCGTCGCCCTGATGAACGCCAGCGACAACCCCCGCCTTTCCGACTACACCGGCGACTCTTTCAGGGATCTGACGAGGATTGCTAAAATAAACGAAAATATGTGGAGCGAGCTGTTTTTACTTAACAAAGACGCTTTGCTTGACGAAATAGATGCCTTTATGTTAAAAATGACAACGCTCAGAAATTTCCTTGCCGAAGGTAATGCCGAGGGCATGAAGGAAATGATGAGAACATCCACCACTCGCAGAGAACAGTTCGATAAAAAATAACAAACGGCAGGTTTTGACTTATGAATATGGTTTTTCTAAGAAAACTCCCCATCCCCAAGGACATTAAGGAGCAGTTCCCCTTAACTCCGGAGATGGGAAAAATAAAGCAGCAAAGAGATAATGAAATTAAAAAAATAATTTCGGGGGAATCGGATAAATTTCTCCTTATAATCGGCCCCTGTTCAGCAGACGACAAGGATGCGGTGCTTGACTATATCTCCCGTCTCAGGGTGGTTCAGGAAAAGGTGGGGAACGGCATTGTTATAATTCCCCGGGTTTATACAAACAAACCCCGCACCACCGGGGCAGGCTACAAGGGTATGCTACATCAACCCAACCCCAACGATAATCCTGATATGCTTGCAGGGATTATCGCAATAAGGGAACTGCATATGTGCGCGCTAAGGGACTACGGCTTTTCCTGCGCGGACGAAATGCTGTATCCCGAAAACCACCGATACCTTTCCGACCTTTTGGCCTATGTGGCAATTGGCGCACGGTCGGTGGAAAACCAGCAGCACCGCCTTACCGCCAGCGGCCTTGATATCCCTGTGGGAATGAAAAATCCCACCGAAGGGGATACAATGATTATGCTAAATTCCATTTATGCCGCCCAGCTCCCCCACACCTTCATATACCGCGGATGGGAGGTAAAAAGCGAAGGCAACCCCTATGCCCACGCCATATTACGGGGGTATCTGGATATGTCGGGAACACCGCTTCCCAATTATCATTATGAAGATTTGGTTAAATTAAACGAAGTGTATTTGAAAACGGGACTTAAAAACCCCGCCGTAATAATCGACACCAACCACGCCAACTCGGGCAAAAAGCATCTTGAGCAGGTGCGTATCGCAAAGGATGTCCTCCACAGCCGCAGGTCAAACCCGGACATAAAAAAACTGGTAAAGGGGCTTATGGTGGAAAGCTATATAGAGGACGGCTGCCAGAACGTCGGGGACAACGTGTACGGCAAATCCATCACCGACCCCTGCCTCGGCTGGGAAAAAACCGAAAGACTTATCTACGACATTGCGGAGCATCTGTAAAAAAAGCGGACTATACCCGCTTTTTTATGTATCAGCCACCTTTACCGAATACTTCGAGTTTTGGACGATTTGATTATATTTATTATTTATTAGCGGCAAATTGATATGTGGCAGTAAAATGGGAAGAATGCATAAAGCCTTCCGACTTTCGGGGAAGGGGGACCGCGACAGCGGTGGATGAGGGGTGATGGCCACTTCGTGGCAGCTCGATTGCTCGTTTCACTCGCAGTTATATTGTGCCTTCGACACAGTTATATTGTTCGCTTTGCTCACAGTGATATTGCACCTGCGGTGCAGATATATTTTTTTAACAGTCGGTTTGTATTTATTCTTAATATAGTGGCAGGGAGATGAAATATAAAAAAGCCTTCCGACTTTCGGGGAAGGGGGACCGCGACAGCGGTGGATGAGGGGTGCTGGCCACTTCGTGGCGGCTTGATTGCTCGTTTCACTCGCAGTTATATTGTGCCTTCGACACAGTTATATTGCTCGCTTTGCTCACAGTTATATTGCACCTTTGGTGCAGTTATATAAATCATTTTTCACGCTGGTTTGACTAATGTAGTGGCAGGGACATAGGATGAATGCATAAAGCCTTCCGCCTTGAGGGGAAGGGGGACCGCGACAGCGGTGGATGAGGGGTGATGGCCACTTCGTGGCAGCTCGATTGCTCGTTTCACTCGCAGTTATATTGTGCCTTCGACACAGTTATATTGTTCGCTTTGCTCACAGTGATATTGCACCTGCGGTGCAGATATATTTTTTTAACAGTCGGTTTGTATTTATTCTTAATATAGTGGCAGGGAGATGAAATATAAAAAAGCCTTCCCCTTGAGGGGAAGGGGGACCGCGACAGCGGTGGATGAGGGGTGCGGCCACTTCGTGGCGGCTTGATTGCTCGTTTCACTCGCAGTTATATTGTGCCCTCGGCACAGTTATTTTGCTCGCTTTGCTCACAGTTATATTGCACCTTTGGTGCAGTTATATAAATCATTTTTCAGCTGGTTTATAATGTAGTGGCAGGGACATAGGATGAATGCATAAAGCCTTACCCTTGCGCCATGTTTATGACGAATAACATATTTCTTACCCCTTGCGCCCCCGAAGGGGAGCAGGTGTATTAGCCCGGGGTGAAGCCCCGGGTAACGGATGCCCCGCCACCCACGCGCCCCGTAGGGGAGCGGGTGTTTGCGGGAGTGAAGAGAGAAAAAATTAGACAGAAGAGAGAAGAGAAAAGGTTGCAAAACCCTGCAGATTATTATTAATTTGATAGCATATTTTGTTAGTAATATATTGATGTTATTACAGGGAGATATAAATAAAAAAGCCTCCCCCGGAAGGCGGAAGGCAAAAAAGGCAGGAAAAAATCCTGCCTTTATTTATTCTGTTTATGGTTTTTGGCCTAAGGCTATTGTCTTTCCCAAGGGGAACGGAGGCTCGGCCAGGGGTTTTACGGCAATTGACATAAGCAACAGCGGGTTGTCATCCGCCGCAATACGGTTGGAGGAAAGCTCCCCGCATTCCCGACAGCGGTGAATAATTGCCCATTCCCCGTTTTTCCTTACCCAAACGCCTATCGGGTCCATTATCCCCCGGCATAAGGACGCCCTGTCCCCGGGAGTTATGTCCGCATGAAGGGAACACAGGCAGTTGGGACAATGGTTACGGTGGTCGCTACCTGCCCCCTCCGGATAAACGGTTGCGTGGCAGCTTTTGCATTCAAATATATCGTCGCAGGGGTCGTGACGGTAGTTTGGTTTTGCCCTTTCTACCTCCCCCATGTAGCTAAAAGACGATTTTTCTTTATTCTTCTGTTGCTTTGCAATATCCTTGAACTTTTGGTGTTTATTCTTCAATGCCTTTGCCTTGTCCTCGGTCCATTGAGATTCTTTTTTTAGCCTTAAATAGCTTTCCCACCGTTCCCGTGACAGACTTCCGTCGGCAATTGCCTGCTTGACGGCGCACCCCGGCTCGCTTTGATGGCGGCAGTCGCTAAAACGGCATTGCCCGAACAAGCCCTCAATTTCGGGAAAGCTTTTGTCAATCCCCTCACCGGCATCCCACATACCCAGCTCCCTCATACCGGGGGTGTCGATTATACACACGCCGGATTTTAAGGTTATAAGCTGTCTTGTGGTGGTGGTATGCCTGCCCTTGCCGTCGGATTCCCTGATATGACCGGTGGCCATAATATCCTCTTCTGCCAGAGCGTTGACAAGGGTGGATTTACCCACCCCGGAGGAGCCTAAAAACACCACGGTTTTGCCGGGCTTGACAAAGCCTTTAAGCTCGTCAAGGCCCTGACCGGTTACCGTTGACACCGCAAAGACGCATATGCCCAATGCGGTTTTTTCGGCAAGCCGGACCTGGGGGGCAAAATCATTCACAAGGTCGGTTTTGGTCAGCACCACCGCCGGCAGTCCCCCTGACTGGCGGGCAAGGACAAGGTAACGCTCTAATCTTCTTACATTAAAATCACCGTTTAACGATTGTATTATAAACACGTAATCAAAGTTTGCCGCCACCGCCTGGGGGGCATTCCCCGATGACGACGGGTCAAGCCGGGTAAACAGCGATTTTCTCGGTAGGGTTTTGACAATCCGGCTTTCGCCGCCCTCCACAAAGTCAATTAAAACATAGTCGCCGGTGGCGGGGAAGTCCTCGCCTACAAAACGGTATTCGCTTTTTTTTAGCACCGCAAGACCGTTTCCCATGGGGCAGGAAATCTCATACCTGTCCCGGTGGACGGCGGTTATGCGGGCGACGGTTTTATCAGGGTAATTCTTTATATAGTCGTGGTAAAAATCCGGTATTTTCAATGACTGTTATCCTCCCAGTAGATTTAGTTAAAATTGAGTTATTATAAAAAGCTTTTTGTAATTCAAGCATAAAATTACCTCCTATAAATTTAAAAATGGGCATAAAAATACCGCATAAAACGCTCCTTCGGCTGTTTTGTGCGGTTTTCCATTACCTGAATTTTGGCACGAAAAAAGACACGCCGGACGTGTCATACCAAACAGTATTCACGAAAGGTCGTTTTAATAAAGGTATTTAATTTACAAAGACCACCTTGGATATTACGGACATAAACACACCTCCGTTTGTAAAATTTAGTATCTAACTTAAAATATCATAATATACACAAAATGTCAATATTAAATTTAAATATTCCCAAAATTTCATTGATTTATTTTTTGGTTTGTGCTATTATTATATCTCAAAAATCATTGGGAACAGAAAAAACGGAGAAAATAATGGCTAATATCGAACTTACCAACATGGTTATGATAAAAGATAAATCCACCGGAAAGGTGCTGGTGCAGGAAAGGATAAAAAGCTGGAAAGGGATTGCTTTCCCCGGTGGACATGTGGAAAACGGGGAGAGTATATACGACTCCGCCGTCAGGGAGGTTTACGAGGAAACGGGTTTAACCGTAACAAACCTTGTCCCCTGCGGTTTTATGCACTGGTATAATAATAAAACACATGACAGATATTTTGTCTACTTTTACAAAACCACCGACTTTACCGGCGTTTTAACCGAAAAGCTGCGACGAGGGAAAAAACTTTTGGGTTAACCCGGAGGATTTATACACCCTAAACACCCCCGGCAATTTTAAAGAATACCTTCCCGTCTTTTTCGGCGATAAATTTACCGAAGGGTTTTGCTCATGGAACGACGATACCGAATACGACATGACAAAACCCAATCCATACGGCATAATTTTCAGGTGATTTATGATAAGACTAATCAAAAAGGAGCCTTTGAACAAGGGCTGGTCGGTTGATAAAAAATATATTGCCACCGATACTGACGGAAAAAAATATCTTCTTCGCATATCCCCCATAGAACAGCTTGAACGGAAAAGAAAAATGTTTGACATGGCAAAAAGAGTATCTGCCCTCGGCGTTCCCATGTGTATTCCCGTGGAGATAGGCAGTTGCGGGGAAGGGGTGTATATACTCCAAAGCTTTATAGAGGGTGAGGATGCCAAGGATGTTGTACCAACTCTTCCCGCCGGCAGGCAGTATGAACTGGGCTTTGAAGCCGGTAAAATACTTCAAAGACATTACGTCCATCCCCGCCCCGGCGGATATAGAGGACTGGGAAATCCGTTTCGGCCGCAAGTTGGACCGCAAGGTAAACTCATATATTGACTGCCCAATTAAATTTGACGGCGGTGAGTATCTTCTTGACTATATAAACAAAAACCGCCACGCTCTGTTAAAAAACCGTCCTCAATGCTACCAGCACGGGGATTACCATATAGGCAATATGATTGTTTCGAATGGGAAGATATATGTAATCGACTTTGACCGGGACGATTTCGGCGACCCCTGGGAGGAATTCAACCGCATTGTCTGGAGCGCCCAGGCCTCATACCCCTTTGCCGCAGGCATGGTGGACGGTTATTTTAATGGTGATATACCCACCTTGTTTTGGGAACACATTGCCTTATATATTTCGGCAAATATGCTGTCCTCCGTTCCGTGGGCAATACCCTTTGGCAAAGAAGAGGTTGAGGTTATGCTAAACCAGTCGAGAGATGTCCTCGACTGGTATGACAATATGAGAAATATTGTTCCCAAGTGGTATATAGAAGGAAAAGCAGGAGTATAAAATGGCAATAACCATAAAATATCTTCAGGAATACATTAAAAGCAAGGATTTCAACACCGCCGCCAAGGAGGCCTATTTTATGAAACTGGCCGAGGAGGTGGGGGAGCTGTCCCGGGCAATGGCCAAAAACCACCGCCCAAATGAGGACGGAAACATAAAGGGAACCATTGACGAGGAGATATGGGACGTGATTTACTACGCCCTTGCCATAGCCAATCTCTATGACATAGACGTTGAAAGGGTTATTCCCGTAAAGGAAGAAATGAATAACAAAAAATACAACAACGATATTGTGTTCGAGTGTAAATAAAAAAAGGCATCAAACAGGCTTTTCGGCATATAATCGGACTGACCATGAAGGTATTTTCCCTCATATTTTCGACACCGTTGTTTTATCCTGCGATGTGGGAACAGCCAAACCCGAAAATTTATGCGACCTGGTTTAAAAACACATTAAGTTAAAAAATAAAAGAGGTTTATTTAAAATGACAACGCCACAAGGCTCCTTTGACGGTTTTCCCAAAGGGGTTAAGGAATTTCTTGAAAATCTCCCCTTTTCAAATACTCTTGCCGCCAAAGAGGAGAATATAATTGATTATAAAAGACTAATCACCCGTCCTTTGGAAAAGCTGTATGAGGCATTGCTGCCTGCGGTTTATGAAATTTCGGAAAACCTTGACACCAAAAAGGCAAGGTGTGTTTCATCCCCCTACAACGATATGCGGTTTTCCCCCAAGGCACCTTTAAGGGAGTATGTGTATATTCGTTTCCGACTATACGGCAGGGAGGAAAACTGCCCCGGATTATATTTCGACATGGGTTCGGAATATTTCTCTTACGGTATATGGATATTCAAGCGCACCACATCCGGCATCAAGGCCCTGCATGAGAGTATGATAGATAAGCAAAGTGATTATTCTAAAGCATTTGAAAATGCCCTTTCCGCCGGACTTTCCATAGGGGGCGAAAAATATAAAAAAGACCATTATCCCGATATACCCGACTCTCCGCTAAAAGACATGCTAAACCGTAAAATGTTCTATATAGGCGTAGAGTTTCCCATAAACGAAACAATCTACACCCCCGCCCTGGCGGAGGAAATATCAAAGGGTTTTTACTCTCTGTCAAAGCTGGTAAGGCTTTTGGAAAACGAAACGTTTGTTTTCAAAGATTAATATAAAGCAACAACAGTTCAACCGGAAATGTCAGCAGTAAAGATATAATTAAATGCTTTTATAAAGAGGGTAACACAAATGTCCGACACAACGATTTTTGACTACCTCGACTGGCGGGGGGACCTGACCTTCGCCCGCTCCCCCTTCTGCTCGGTTGACGCTCTGATTTTAACCGAGCTGTCCTACATTAACTACACCGGTATCGTCCCCGCACATGGCGAGGAGGGATCTATAACCATAAATCAGGCGTCAAGGCAGTTTTTCCAAAAGCATGCGGGAAAAGAAGTTAAAATCGGAGCCATTATGCCGGTAAAAATTATTGACCTGCTAAAAAAGGCGGCCTCATGCTCCCGTTTCGGGCCTTTGCCCATGTCATGCTATGTGGACATTATCGATACCCAGGGTGAGGAGCAGTTTTCCGCCTTATGCGTACATATAAACGAAAAGACCTTGTTTGTTGCATTCCGCGGGACTGACGACACTATCGTCGGCTGGCGTGAGGACTTTAATATGTTTTTCAAAGCTCCCGTTCCTGCTCAGCTAAGAGCTGCCGAGTATCTTGAAAGCGTGGGTAAATTTTTCGACGGCAATCTTATTGTGGGTGGGCACAGCAAGGGAGGCAACCTTGCAGTCTGGGCGGCAACCCACTGCTCGCCGGATGTTACGGACCGCATTTTGGTGGTTTTCAACTTTGACGGCCCGGGTTTTGCGGTGGATTTCCGGTCAACCGACGGCTATCAGGCTGTGAAAAGCCGAATCCGCACCATTGTTCCCGAAAGTTCGGTGGTGGGAATGTTTATGGAGCACGAGGACAGGTTTTCGGTGGTAAAATCAACTCGCAAGGGTATCTGGCAGCATGACGCATTATCCTGGTGCGTAAAGGGAAACAGGTTTGAATATGCCGACGGCCTTTCCCCGGAGATGATGAAGATAAACGGCATACTTGCGTCGTGGATAAACAATATGGACAATACCCAGCGGGAAAAATTCACCGAAAGCTTTTTCGGATTGCTTGAGGCCACCAACGCCTCCACCCTCACAGACCTTGTGGCAAACAAAAAAGCGCTGATAAAAGCCATTACCAGCGCCGACGCCGAAACCAAAAAGGCCCTCCGCTCCGCCTTCGGCCTGCTTGTGGGGGAAAGCACCAAGAGCGTCACCGAGTGGATAAAAACTCCGCTTAAGAGGAAAGAAAAGAGTATTGAGTAGGTAAAAAAAGAAATCGCAAAACCCCGCGGGTTATGCATGATATAATTGTATCCATTAAGAGTTAGCAATAAATTAATGCAGTAGCAGCGACATGGGATGAATATAAAAAGCCTTCCGACTTTCGGGGCAGGGTGACCACGTCAGCGGTGGATGAGGGGCAAGGCCACTTCGCGGCAGCTCGATTGCTCGTTTCACTCGCAGTTATATTGTGCTTGTGGCACAGTTATATTGTCCTTTGGGCAGTTATATTGCACCTGCGGTGCAGTTTTACTATTTTTTTCAGCCGGTTTATAATGATGTGGCAGGGAGATGAAATATAAATAAGCCTTCCCCTTGAGGGGAAGGGGGACCGCGTCAGCGGTGGATGAGGGGTTAGTAATGTATGCCCGGGAAATATGTGTATATGAAATAAGTCTATCTTGCTGGGTGATATAATTATATTTTAAATTAAACTGCCTTGCTAAAATTTTTATGTTAAATAGGGGGTATTCCCAAGGAGATACCATATTGTATTTATTTGTTTATCTCCTCCGTAAGTCCGCCACAACCCCTCATCCGTCAGCCTTCGGCTGCCACCTTCCCCTCGAGGGGAAGGCTTTTTCAATATATCCCTATTTCATTACCACAACATTAAACTACTGCTGCCTTCAAATATACTGTTTTATGGAATTAACCTTTCAAACATATAATGCTCTTTATATATGTAATATCCCATTTTCCCTTGCGCCCCCGAAGGGGGAGCAGGTGTATTAGCCCGGGGTGAAGCCCCGGGGAGAGGGGGCACCCCACCACCCACGCGCCCCGGAGGGGAGCGGGTGTTTACGGGGGTGAAGAAAAAAGATGATATCTTCGGCTTTTCCCCAATAAAGTCCGCATTTTTACACAAAATACGGCGGAATAAAATAAAAAGCGGTTTTGCAACCGCTTTTTTTGTTAGAATATCCAGTAGAACAGGGGTATTGTCAAGAACAATGCCCAGCCGGGGTGCCAGTAGTTGTAGACGCATCCTAAAATCAGATAGACCACAACCACAAACACGGGGTAATTGAACTTTCTTATGGACTTGTAATAAATCACGTTTAACAGGCTGTGGATAACGGGAATTGCCACAAACAATATCCAACCCGGGTGCCACAGACCAAACACCGAACCGATCATAATGTAGATAAAGGTCACAATAACCCCTATCGGGATGTCCTTTAAATACTTCCTTCTGCGATCCTTGAAATTGAAATTGAGATGAATATTGTTACCCTCTTGTCTTTCTCCGCCGTCATTGCTTTCGGCTTTCTTGTCACCAAAGGAAATTTGAATATGGTTTTTACCCTTTTTCTTAACATTCGCTCCGCTTATACTGCCGATGTGGACTTCGTCCTTGCCGTCGGATATATGAACCCCGCTGTTGTCTATTATCACTTCATCATTTCCATCTTTAATGTGAACAAGGCCGTCAACGGTTTCACCGTTTACATTATTGTCGGTATAACCGCTTTCAGTATTTGCTCCGCCGGATGAATTATCATTTGCAGATTGGGTATCCTCCGGCTCATCGGTGTCGGTGATAACCTCGTCGGGGTCAACATTTAGCAGGGTATCAATGGATACCCCATACAGCTTGGCAAGCCTTATTAAATTGTCGGTATCGGGGCAGGACTCGGCCCGCTCCCATTTGGAAACTGACTGCCGGCTTATTCCAAGCTTGTCGGCAAGCTCCTCCTGAGAAAGGCCGGACTGCTTGCGGTAATTATACAGTCGGTTTGCCATTTCGATATTCATAATCGGTCTCCCTTTAAGTAGTCTGTTTAAATTATACGCAGGCCAAAAGGGAATTTCAATACATTTTAATTCACAAATGGGCCTTTTGGGGTAAAAAAATGTAAACTTGGGTTGTCATAAATGAATAATTGCGGTTGCAGGCATTTATTTTGCCGTTATGCCATTCCATAAAAGGTAAAATTGAGCCATTTTATTGCCCATTCACCCCACCGGGCCACATAGGGTTTGTTATACCGGTCTTTTGCCCAGTCGGGGGATGTTTCCGCCGTGGCAAGGGCAATGCCGTGAAGTCCCATGGGGAATACGTGCAGCTCAAAGGGAACCTTATGCTTTGACAGCGCCGAGGCGTAATCAAGAGAGTTGGTAACCTTAACCGCATCGTCCTCGGCGGTATGCCAGATAAAGGCAGGAGGAGTCTGGCTGTCCACACGGTATTCGAGGGACACCCTGAGCTTGGCTTCGTCGGAGGGATTGGCATCGGAAAGCAGATTTTTTATAGAGCCTTCGTGGGGATTGTTTATGGTGGAAATAACCGCATAGCTTAAAATTGTGGCATCCGGTCTTGCGTCTTCGCCGGAAATGCCAAGGGCTTCATAAATCCGCCGGTCACCCCAGCAGGTGGAAATGTATGCGGCCAGATGTCCTCCGGCCGAAAAGCCGCAGACGGCTATTTTATGGTTGTCTATATTGAATTTTTCGGCGTTTTCCCTTAAATAAACTATCGCTCTTGCCGCATCAAGCAGGGGATTAATCTCATGGCAGTTGGGGGCGACGGTGTATCTCACCACAAAGGCGTTAAAGCCGCCGGAAAGGAACAGGTGGGCAATAGGCTCGGCTTCCCGGTCGGATGTAAACTGGTATCCGCCGCCGGGGAAGATTACCACTGCCCCTTTAGGCTCAACGGTAAGTTCCCGGGAGGGACGCTTAACGTAACATTCCATGTAAACATTCTCGCACCCGTCATAAACGTTTTTGTCGTAAAGCTTAACAATTTCCATTTTTCTTTCCCTTTTCTTTAAGTTTATATATAATGCTGAAAATAATAAGCGCAAAGGGCAATAGCACAATAATGTCGCCCACGTATGAATACAGCGTCCGGCTTTGGTTGGTGTAAACGGTGTAATATGCTATCGTCTTTTCCAGTGGCTTGGTTTGGGAATAAACCACCCCTTTAGGGGACACAAAGCAGGAAATACCCGTGTTTGCCGCCCTGACAACCCATTTTCCCGTCTCCACCGCCCGGACAGCCGAATGGGCCATGTGCTGATAAACGCCGGTGGAGTCCTCATACCAGCTGTCGTTGGTGGAAACAAGCATAATCTCGGCCCCGTCCTTTACGCTGTCGGCAGAAAGGGAGGGGAATATGGAGTCAAAGCAGATAAGGCAGCCTACCCGGGTGCCGTCGCTTAGGGTAAAACCGGTGGTGTTCCCCCGGGTAAACGGGGATTTGGACAGGTTGATTTCGTTTACAAAGGGGAAGAGCTTAATAATAACATCCTTTACCGGCAGATATTCTCCAAAGGGAACAAGATGGCGTTTTGAATAAATTTCTGACGAACTGCCGTCGGGGAAGAGGGCAAACACCGAATTGTATTTGCCGCTTTTGTCCTTTATAATAACCGACATTATTATTGTTACGTCTTTTTCCTTTGATATTTGTGAAAACCGTTTTTCGATATTACTGTCGTAATAGGTGGGAATTGCCGACTCGGGAAGGACAATAAGCTTTGCGCCGTGGTTTGAAGCGTCGGCGGCTAAATCCTCGTATAAATTTATAATATCCTCAAGCCTGTTTTCATCCCATTTTTCCATGGAAAGCACATTTCCCTGAAGGGCTGCGGCCTTTATCTCGGCTTTGTTTTTAACCGGAATAATAAGAAGTATTGTTCCGACAACAAGGGGAACAAAAATAGACAATACAGGGTAAAGGATAAATTTTTTGTCTTGCTTTTGGGCAAACAACGCCGCAGACGAAGCAAAAAGATTGACTATAAATGCAATAAACAGCCAGCCGAACAGTGATGCGTTTTGAAGCAGGGGTAAAAATTTATACTGCCCCACCGCCGTAACCCCCCAGGGCAGGGAAAATGAGCCGAGGGAAATAACCCACTCAAACAGCACCATAACGCACCCGGCACCAAAAGGGAGTATGTATTTGTTTTTGGGAAACAGCTTAAACAGTAAAAAGCATAGCGCAAGTATAACCGAATGGTAAAGGGAAAGGCCGATGTCGGCAAAAACAACCACAAACATCCCCTCAACCTTGGTAAAGTCAAAAGCCTCAAAGGGGTAGAGGACGAAAAACCAGGAATAAAGCGGTATAAAAAAGCCTATTCCAAACAAAAAAGCTTTTTTAAAGAGCTTTGCCGGCGCTTGGCCGGGTTCGCCCTCAAAAAGCTTAAGATATAGCATAAACAGCCCCAAAAAGCCAAAAAGAAACAGATATCCCCTTACAAAGGAAAGGGAATATACAAGCCCCGCTATAACACACCATAATCCGGTGCGGGCAAAAAGCCGTTTATATGTTGCAATGATTTTGTCTTTCAAAGCCCTTCAATCATTCTCCTGACGCAGCTTGTGGCATATTCAAATGCCTCATAAGGGGAGTTAAAGGAAAATTTATGTTTTATGTCGTCTAATTTAGATAACGAGGAAAGTCCGGTAAAGTTTATAAGGTGTGGTTCCATGGTAATCACCACTTTACCTTGCCTGTCGGCGTTTATTTCCTTTAGGGTTTCCTCAAGGCAGGCGTCGCCAAATCCCGGGGGAACAATAACCCCTTCGCTGTCGCAGTCTTTTATGTGGAAATATTCTATATAGTCTTTAAGAAGTCCGTATGCCCCCTTGGCCGACTGGCCGCAGAAGGGGAAGTTGCCGTTGTCAAGCACCGCCTTAAGCCTGCCGCCGAAGTGGTCGAGCATTTTCTTTTCAAGAACGGGGGAATAGCCGTAAATGTCCTTTTCGTTTTCGTGGCAGAGGATAAAGCCGCGTTTTTCAGCTTCGTCAAGGAGTGCGGATATTAGGTCAAAGGCCTTTTCCTCGAACACCTCAAAAGAATCTCCTTCTTCAGGATAGTAGGAAAACATTCTTATCCGCTTCACGTCAAGCTTATCGCCGATTTCCATTACACGATATAGCAAATCAAGCTGAGCCTTTTTGCTGCAGTTGGTAACGGCTTTGCCGATGGGTGAGCCTAACGCCCACACCTTAATGCCGTATTTATTAAGGAGCTTTTTAACATCCTCCACTTCGTCGTCGGTAAGGGTGGTGAAGTTTTTGCCATTGACGCCCCTAAGCTCTATTAAAGGTATATCAAGTTTATTTAATGAAATAAGCTGTGTTTCAAAATTGGAATCGATTTCGTCGGCAAAAGCCGAAAACACAAAGTCAGCCATGTTGCACCCATCCTTTATCCGTTGTCAACCACTACGATTTTGCCGTTTTCAAAATAGCCGGTATAGCTGCGGCCGGTGACCCAGGTATAAACCGCCATTTCGCCGTGGGCATACGAGCCGTCATCGTTTAATATAAATTCCCCGTTTTCATCCTTAAGACGGGTGTCAAGCTTGTTGTCTATAAAGTTGCCGGTGTAGGTTTCGCCGTTCGCATATTTGTAAACGCCTTTTCCCACACGCTTGTCGTTGACGAATGAGCCGATATACACGTCACCGTTGTCAAAGTAATAGGTTCCCTCGCCGTGCTTTACGCCGTTGGAAAATTCCCCCTCATATCTTGCCGCAGTTGTTCCCGCCGCATGGGCGAAGGTGTATATCCCGTATCCGTCGGGGACACCGTTTTTAAAATCCCCCGTGTAGGACGAGCCGTCGGCCCAGGTGAATGTTCCCTTGCCGTTCATTTTTCCTTCTGTAAAATCACCCGAATACACGTCGCCGTTGCGGTAGGTGAAGGTGCCTTTGCCGTGTATAACGTCTGCCTGGAAGGAGCCGACATATTTATCGCCGGTGGCGTAGTAGGTCATCTCCCCCTCGCCGTGGCGGTATAGCTGATATATGTCTCCCACATATTTGTCCCCGTTGGAATAGGTTATGGTGGAGTTGTAATAGTCAAGCTTTGCCATTCCCCCCTCGGGATAGCGTATCGTTCCGCTTACCGGTTGGCTGCCCACCACTTTGCCGAAAAACTTGTAACCGTCGTCGTTGGTTACATACCTGTAACCCATGGCAAGTAGGATAATCACGGTTGCCGCCACGCAAAGCACCGCCAAAATAAGAATAAGAACAACGGGATGAATACCCTGTTTGCGTTTATACATAACCAAGCCTGTCCTTTCTGCCGGGGCTAAATGCTTCTAACCAAGTTATAAAGTTCGGGGAAAACGTAAATGCACACAAGGGTTATAATAGCAAAGGCAAGGATGGTGAGCAGCACCACAAAAACCGTTATTCCCTCGCTTTTATATTTGTTTTCCGCCTTGTCGATTTTGTCCTCGGGTATATAATATTTCCCGTTAACCGACCTGACCGTTTCGGAAAAATCCGTCCCCGGACGGAGGGAGTATTTAAGGAAAATTGAGTTTTTGCAGCCTGCCTCCTCAATGGTAACCGCCGAAGCCTCGTCAAAGGCGTTTCTTTCGAAAAGCCCTCTTACAAGGCTGCCCAGCACGGCTTTTACATAATAGGTGTAAACCGCCGAAAAAGTAACACCGACGATAAAGGCAATTAATATCTGCTCAAAGCTGCTCATGAATTATCCTTCCTTTCAAAACAAGGGCAACACTTTATTTTTTGGGGATAAGCTTTTCAAGCCCTCCCATGTATACCCTCAATGCCTGCGGTATATTAACGCTGCCGTCAATGTTTAAGTTGTTTTCCAGAAAGGCAATAAGCATCCTGGGGGGAGCCACCACGGTGTTGTTTAGGGTGTGGGCGAAATATTTGCCGTTTTCGCCGTTAATTCTTATCTTAAGCCGTCTTGCCTGTGCATCGCCCAGGTTGGAGCAGGAGCCTACCTCAAAATACTTCCGCTGTCTGGGTGACCAGGCTTCTACGTCGCAGGATTTCACTTTCAGATCCGCCAAATCCCCGGAACAGCATTCAAGCGTTCTTACGGGAATATCAAGAAGCCTGAAGAAGTCTACGGTGTTCTTCCACAGCGTGTCATACCACTTCATGGAATCTTCCGGACGGCAGATTACTATCATTTCCTGCTTTTCAAACTGGTGTATGCGGTAAACGCCCCGTTCCTCTATGCCGTGGGCTCCTTTTTCTTTTCTGAAGCAGGGGGAATAGCTGGTAAGGGTATGGGGAAGATCTTTTTCTTCAAGTATGGTGTCTATATATCTTCCAATCATGGAATGTTCGGAAGTACCGATTAAATATAAATCCTCGCCCTCGATTTTATACATCATGGCATCCATTTCGGCAAAGGACATAACCCCGGTAACCACATTGGATCTTATCATAAAGGGGGGAATAACATAGGTAAACCCTCTGTCTATCATAAAATCCCTGGCAAAGGTTATAATTGCCGAATGAAGCCGGGCGATATCCCCGACAAGGTAATAAAAACCGTTGCCTGCAACCCGGCGGGCCGAGTCAAGGTCTATGCCGCAAAAGCGCTCCATAATTTCGGTGTGGTAGGGAATATCAAAGTCGGGAACAACGGGTTCGCCAAAGCGTTCGATCTCAACGTTTTCGCTGTCGTCCTTGCCCACCGGCACCGACGGATCTATAATATTGGGGATGCGAAGCATAATGGAGTTGATTTTTTCCTCCACTTCTTTTTCCTCTATGGAAAGTGCGTCAATTCTTGCACCCAAGGATGCCATTTCGGCTTTAACCTTTTCGGCTTCCTCCTTTTGTCCCTTGGCCATAAGGCCGCCGATTAGCTTTGAAGATTTGTTCCTCTCTGCCCGGAGAGATTCTACCTCTACCTTGATTTTGCGGTTTCTTTCGTCAAGGGAAAGCACTTCGTCCACCAGGGGGAGCTTGTCAAACTGATATTTTTTTCTTATATTTTCTTTTACGGTTTCGGGCTCGGTGCGGAGCAGCTTAATATCAATCATTTATTTTTATTCCTTTCGGGGTATAAAATTTACTCTAATTTTCTTTTTCAAAAAAATCCCTGCCGCAAAGGGCAATCACCAGGTTTTCAAGGTCTTCGGGTGAAGAATAGGCAAGCCGCACATACCCTTTTCCTTCCTTGCTTTCGTGTATGGTTATACGCCTTCCCAAGCGTGAGGAGGCGTCGGATTCAAGGCGTTTATAGTATTCCGACTTAACCGGTGAAAAGGTGTAGGCAGTCTTTTTGGCGTTTTTATTTTCAAGGGTTGCTTTAACCAGATTTTCGGTTTCCCGCACCGAAAGGCCTTCGTTTATAATTCTTTCGGCAAGTTCGGTAAGTTGATTTTCGTTAATTACGCCGGCAAGGGGTAAAATTGTCCTTGCGTGACCGGCAGAAAGCTCACCTTTCTTTACAAGGGCAAGAATGGCGTCGGGAAGGGAAAGGATACGCAAAGCGTTGGCTATGGCCGGACGGGATTTTCCCACCTTCCGGGCCACCTCTTCCTGGGTGAAACCGTAGGTTTCCATAAGGTTTTGATAGCCGAAAGCCTCTTCCACCGGGTTTAAATCCTCACGCTGAAGGTTTTCCACCAGCGCCACAAGGGAGGAGGATTTATCGTCAAAATCCCTTATAATTACCGGCACCTCGGCAAGTCCCGCCATTTTGCAGGCCCGCCATCTCCTTTCACCGGCTATTATCTGATAAAAACCGTTTTTGCCTTTGCGGACGACTATGGGCTGAATAAGCCCGTGTTCCTTTATGGATTCGGCAAGTTCGGCAATAGATTCGGCATCGAAGGTTTTTCTAACCTGCTTTAGGTTGGGTTCGATGTCGGCAAGCCTTAAAACCGTTATCCCCTCGGCGTTTTCGGTGGTGTTTTCGGCAAGCAGGGCGTCAAGCCCTCTGCCAAGTCCTTTTTTCGCCATTTTTTATCAATCCAATCCTTTGCATCTTTCTATAAGCTCTTTTGTGGCGTCCTCATAGGCCAGCGCCCCTTTGGAATACCTGTCATACATATAAATAGGGACACCGTGGCTGGGGGCCTCGCTTAATTTGACATTTCTCGGCACCGGCTTTTTAAATGCCTTGCCTTCGAAATGCTTTTTTATTTCCTCCATAACCTGGACATTCAGCGTCAGCCTGCCGTCATACATGTTAAAAAGCACGCCTATAAGCTCAAGGGAGGGGTTTTTCTTTCCCTTTATGTATCTCACGGTGTTCATAAGCTGGCTTAATCCCTCAAGGGAATAAAACTCGCAAAGCACCGGTATAACCAATCCGTCGGAGGCCACAAGGGCGTTTAACGTTATCAACCCCAGGGAGGGAGGACAGTCTATAAAAATAAAGTCAAAATCTTCTTTTAGCTTTGTGACGGCGGACTTAAGCCGGTATTCCCGGTCGTCCATGTCCACCAGCTCGATTTCCGCCCCCACCAGGTCCATGCTTGATGGGATTAGATACAGTCCCTCCACGCAGGTTTTGGAAACGGTGTCCTCCGGCCTTGACCGGCCTATAAGCAGGTCGTAGACGGTGGCAGAAACTCTTTTCTTGTTTATCCCTATGCCGGTGGTGGCGTTACCCTGAGGGTCGGCGTCGATAAGCAGGGTTTTGTATCCCGCTTTTGCCGCAAAGGCGGCCATATTTACCGCCGAGGTTGTCTTTCCCACCCCGCCCTTTTGATTGGCAAAAGCCACAACTTTTACTTCCGACATACTTCCCCCGCTATCATAATTTTACATATTAGTATAAAACTTATATGCCTAAATGTCAATAGATAAAGTTTTAATAACACCCCCCGGCCGGGCAGAGCAAATTATGGCAAAAACCGTAAAAACACCCCTGTCAACCGGCGGTTGCAAAAAATTCAACCGAAAAACACCCCCCAAAACACCTTTTCAAACAGAAGTTTATTGATTTTCAAACTTATTTAGAGTAGAATTGCCACAACGGAAGGCCGACCGAATGAAACATCAAGGAGAATGTTATATGTTCGACATGAAGAAGTTTGCCGATTTTATATCAACCAAAAGAAAGAAAAAGGGTTTAACCCAGGACCAGCTCAGCGATCTTGTGGGGGTAACCCATCAGGCAGTGTCTAAATGGGAACGGGGAGAGGCGATGCCGGAAATAAGCAAAATAGGCGACCTTTCCAAAGCCTTGGGTGTCCAGCCGGAGGAGGTCATTTCCGCCATGTATGCCGGCGACGAGGGTAAGAACGAGGAAAAGTCATATCAAAACGCCGATGCCGAATATTATTCTCTCCCTGATAAAACCAGCGTGGGGGATGTGTATTACCTTGCCCCCAAGCTGTCAAAGGAAACGCTGCGTATTGCTATTGACACCATAATATCCGCCAAAGGGGCGAGAGCCGCATCAATGCTGTTCCAGTATGCGGACAGGGAATATTTGTCCGATCTTGCCGGCCAGCTCCTTGCCAATAACGACACAAGCCTGGTAGAATATGGCGACGAACGGGCAATAAAACGGGCGGTTATAAACTTTGTAACCACCGCCGACCTTTCACCCAACAGATACACCCTTGACGAGTATTACCGCAAGGCCGGCGAAACCCTTATATATTCAAAAGATGAGAATTTCATAAACGAAACCTTTACCCACGCCGTTCAGGCCACCGGCAACTGGAACGTGTGGAAGCATATTATAAACCGCTTTCCGCCCGATGTCCTGGTTAAGCAGGGCACCGATTATATGATAAGGCACGGCACATCCGCATTCAACGCCTGGTGGGGGCTTTTGGGAAGGCGTATTATATCCAGAATGTTTATAGGCTACGCCGACCACTTTGGCAACAACGCCCAGGCATGGAAGGATATCGCCTATTATTACGACCACTCCGACAGGACAATTATGGAAAGCGCCATCAAGGAACGCATTGACAGGTGCGACCCCAAGGTGTTTACCCCCGTTTTGCCCTTTTTAAGTGATGATGTCAAGAAACTCCTTGCCGACAAGGGTGTTAAAGGATATATTCCCAACGACGTTAAGCAGGCAGTTGATTTAGGACAGGCCATAAAGAGCCAATACCGGGGAGGTAACTGGGGAAAACCTTTCGTAAACAAAAACAACGTAAATGATATTGTTGCCGAAATAGAGGCAAGGCTTTCGGAAATAGAAAGCCGGCTTGACGACCTTGACGACCGGCTTGAGGAAATAGAGGACAAGGTTAACGAGATTGACGATATAGACGACTTGAAGGGCAAAATAGAAGAGCTTGAGGACGGCCTTGAGGACCTGTGTTCGGCAATTGAAGACTAAGTTAACGGAAAATACTTCCGATTTTTACTGTGCAACCGCCGGTTGAATGACATAAATATCCCTTGAAAAACGATATTTCCACAAATTCCTCCTGAAATGAAATATATCTCTTCTCCTCTTTATGAATATGGCCTGGCGCAAGCCGGGCCGTATTTATTTTCCTGACTTCACATATACCAATTACAACATATCAAACCCACTTGTATTTTCAATTTGCCGGTGGTATAATTTTGCCAAAGGGAGGGTTGATTATGCTTTTCCATACCCCGGCGGACACCCCAAGACCGGTAAGGCTTTCAAACCAAACCCGGCTTTTCGCATGCCGGTCATTACAGGGCAAATACGGTGACGAGGCTGTTTCATTCGACAGCGTTGTCCTTGACGATTATCCCGGCTTTGCCGAGCTTGACGCTTACGACAAATACGACGTTGCCATACGGGAAATCACCAAAAACGCTCCCGTAAGGATATGCGATGGCGAACTTTTGTCGGGTTCTGCCACCCTGGGACATGCCATTTACCACCGTGTCCCTGCCAAATACAAGGGACACGCCGTTTTCTGGTCGGTTTCCCACCTCACCCTGGACTTTCAAAAGGTGCTTAAAGTAGGTATTAACGGTATAGAAAAAGAAACTTCCGAAAGGCTTTGCCGGGGAGACCTTGACGAAAAGCAGAAACGGTTTTTACAATCGGTGCTAAACACCATAGAATCGTTCCGTATCTGGCACAGCCGGTATCTGGCAGAGCTGAAAGACAAACTGCCGCAAAATTATGTAAACCTGCAAACAGTCCCTTTCAATCCCCCAAAAACCTTTTATCAGGCTATCCAGTCAATATGGTTTACCTTTGCCTTTGTCCGCCTTTGCGGCAACTGGCCCGGTATCGGACGTATAGACCAAATGCTGGGACCCTACCTTGAAAACGATTTAAAATCGGGTATAATCACCCTTGAAAAAGCAAGGGAAATAACCGCCCACTTTTTTATAAAGGGGTGCGAATGGATTTTATCAAATCCTGTTCCCGCCACCGGGGATGCCCAGCATTATCAAAATCTGATTTTAGGCGGCACCGACTTGAACAGCAACGATATTACCAACCAGATGTCATATCTTGTCCTTGATGTGGTGGAGGAGCTGCCAATTGGCGACTTTCCCATTACAATAAGGTTAAACGCCAAAACTCCTTATAAGTTCAAAGAAAAGGCTGCCCGTGTCGTCCGCCATGGCGGGGGAGTGGTGGCATTTTACAACGAGGACACCGTTTACCGGGCGTTTGAGCTTTTGGGCTACCCCAAAGACGAAATTGTCGACTTTGCCAACGACGGCTGCTGGGAGGTGCAGATACCCGGTAAAACCTGCTTTGCCTACCACCCCTTTGACGGACTTAGAATATTACTTGACGATACATTGAAAATAGGCGAAACAAATCCTCCCGTATATACCGATTACAACGATCTATATTTTGATTATGTAAACCAACTCGCTGAGAGAGTTCAATATATCCGGCAGTTTGAATATAACAGAATTTATAATCCCGACGGCAGCTTTAAGGAGGAATGTCCCTCCACCGTGGTGTCCATGCTTGAGGATGACTGTATTCAAAACGCCCGGTCCTATCTTGGCGGCGGCGCCAGATACATTGTCTGTTCCCCCCATTTCGGCGGCCTGGCGGACACGGTTAACAGCCTTTATGCCATAAAAAAGGCGGTTTTTGAGGAAAAGCTTATCAGCTACACCGACCTTATAAAAGCCTTAGCCGACAACTGGGAAGGATATGAAGTTATCCGGCAGTACATAAAAAACCGCCAGGACTATTACGGCAGCGGCTCCGACGGGGCAGATGTCATTTATGCCCGTCTTATGGACGATTTTGCAGATATCTGCGATGAAATTAACAAAACAACCCCATTTATATTCACCCCCGGTGTTTCCACCTTCGGCCGGCAGGTGGAATGGAAGGATAGCCGCAAAGCCACCCCCTTCGGCACCAAGGCAGGGGAAATCCTTGCCCCCAACGCATCCCCCACTCCGGGCACTGACACCGCCGGGGTAACCGCCGTAATAAGGTCCTACTGCAAGGCTGACCTTGCCAGACAGGGGACGGGGGCCGCCCTTGACATAGTTGTCCACCCCTCGGCAATAGAAGGGGACAACGGAATAAAGTCACTTATATCCCTTTTTGACGGGTTTTGCGCCCTCGGCGGATTTTTCATGCAGCTTGACGTGGTGGACACCAAAACCCTCCACGATGCCCAGAAAAACCCCGAAAAATATAAATCCCTGTCCGTCCGGGTTTCGGGCTGGAATGCCAGATTTGTAACCCTTGATAAAAACTGGCAGCAGATGATTATCGAAAAGGCGGAAAAGAAACAATGAAAACCCCTTATATTTCAAACATTATCCCCTTTTCCGCCCATGACGGGCCGGGACTGCGCACCGTGGTGTTTGTGTCCGGCTGCCCTCTTGACTGCCGCTGGTGCCACAACCCCGAATCCCGACTTTATACCCCCGGTGTTTTTTATTCGCCGTCGCTCTGCATTGGCTGCGGACTTTGCGCCGCCGTCTGCCAGGCAGGCTGCCATAAATGCGAAAACGGGCATATTTATGACAGAAAAAACTGCATTTTATGCGGAAAATGCGCTATAATCTGCCCCTCCGGTGCGTTGACGGCCACCGCCAAAAGCCATACGGTAGAAGAAATAATAAGCATTATCAAAAGAGACAAACCCTTTTACGGCAGCGAAGGGGGGATTACCATATCCGGCGGTGAACCCTTGGCTTTCCCCGAATTTACCCTATCTCTCCTCAAAGCCGCCAAAGGGGAGGGGATAAACACCTGCGTTGAAACCTGCGGTTATGCCGAAAAATCGGTATTTGAGCAAATATCCCCCTATACCGACCTTATTCTTTTCGATATTAAGGACACCTCTCCTCAAAGGCACAGGGAATATACCGGCAAATCAAATGAAAAAATATTAGAAAACCTTTATTATGCCGATTCCCTGGGGATAAAAACCATTCTGCGCTGTGTTATGGTCAAGGGGGTAAACATGACCGATTCCCATTATGAGGGCATAAGGGATACATATAAAAGCCTAAAAAACTGTCTCGGAGTCAGCCTGCTTAAATGCCATTCCTACGGCGAAGGCAAACGGGAAAGGCTGGGGCTGCCGAACGCTTATGACACCGGCTGGACACCTAATTCACCCGATATGGACTTATCAATTGCCAAATTAAAAGACATTCTAATACAGGAGTAAATATGCTACACTTTGACAGCGATTACATGGAGGGGGCACACCCCAAAATAATTGAAAAGCTTATCCAAACCAACCTTGTCCAGTCCTCCGGCTACGGCAGCGACGATTACTGCGCCATGGCCAGGGAAAAGATAAAGGCCGCCTGCAACACCCCGGATGCCGACGTGTTTTTCCTTGTCGGGGGAACACAAACCAACGCCACGGTTATTGACGCCTTACTTTCCCCCTGGGAAGGTGTGGTGGCCGCCGGAACCGGGCATATCGCAGTCCACGAGGCAGGAGCGGTGGAGGCCACGGGACATAAGGTTATAACCATCCCCGACAACGGCGGAAAAATAACCCCCAAAGCACTCGGCGACTACCTTGCCGCCTTCCATGCTGACCAATCAAAGGACCATATGGTTTATCCCGGAGCGGTGTATATATCCCACCCCACCGAAAAGGGAACCCTCTATACCGCCGACGAACTGTCGTCCCTTTATAAAATCTGCCGGGAATATGACATTCCCCTTTTCCTTGACGGCGCAAGGCTGGGTTACGCCCTTGTTACCGACGGAAATGACATTGATTTGCCCTTTATAGCAAAGAACACCGACGTTTTTTATATAGGCGGAACCAAGGTGGGAGCGCTGTTCGGTGAAGCGGTGGTTGTCCCCAAAGGGGGAAGACTTAAACATTTTACCACTATGATAAAGCGCCACGGGGGACTTCTTGCCAAGGGAAGGCTTTTGGGTCTTCAGTTTGACGCTCTGTTTACCGACAATCTTTATTTTGAAATTTCCCGCCACGGGGTTGAGATGGCGAAAAAACTTGAAAACGGCTTTGTGTCCAGAGGTTACACCATGATGTACGGAGCACACTCTAACCAAAAGTTTGTGCTAATGGAAAACAGGGACATTAAAAGGCTAAGGCAAAACGCCACCTTTGAGGACTGGGAGGTAATCGATAAAGACCATACAGTCGTCCGCTTTGTAACAAGCTGGGCCACCAGGGAAGAGGACCTGGAAAAGCTTATTTCTCTGTTGTAAAGGCGTATAAAAAAACGACAATGTACCGTTACAGAAAATTTAAAAAATATATGGGGGAATTTCCCTTTTTGTATGGACAGGCCGGGATGTTTTGTGGTATAATACCATGATAACTTCCCGGCTTTTTTACCTTTTTTATTTTAGTGCGGGGAGGAGTGAGATCCGCAGCAAAGGCTGCGGATAAAATCCGCCTGCGGCGGGATTATTTGCAGGAGGCAGCCAATGGACAAGTTTATACTTAAAAGCGATTATAAGCCCACCGGCGACCAGCCGAGAGCCATTGAACTTCTTACCGAAGGTTTAATCAAGGGCTACCGGGACCAGACGTTGCTTGGTGTTACCGGTTCGGGTAAAACCTTTACCATGGCAAACATAATAGCCAATATAAACAAGCCCACCCTTGTGCTTGCCCACAACAAAACCCTTGCCGCCCAGCTTTGTTCGGAGTTTAAGGAATTTTTCCCCGACAATGCGGTGGAATACTTCGTGTCCTACTACGACTACTACCAGCCGGAGGCCTACGTCCCCGGCAAAGATATATATATCGAAAAAGACGCATCAATAAATAAAGAAATCGACCGGCTCCGCCATTCCGCCACCTCCGCATTGTTTGAACGCAAGGACGTTATAATCGTTTCCTCGGTTTCCTGCATCTATTCGTTGGGCGACCCGGAGGAATACAAGCGCCACGTGGTGTCACTAAGGGTTGGCATGAACATTTCCCGGGACGATGTTATAAAACGCCTTGTGGCTATCCAATATGTCCGGGGGGACATGGACTTAACCCGTAACTCCTTCCGTGTCCGGGGGGACACGCTGGAGATTATCCCCTCCAACACCGAGGCAGACGCCGTCCGGGTGGAATTCTGGGGGGACGAAATCGAACGGATTTCGGTTATAAACACCGTCACCGGCGAGGCGGTTGCCCGCCTTTCTCATGTTGCGGTTTACCCTGCATCCCACTATGTTACCGGCAAGGAACGGCGGGAACAGGCGTTAAAGGAAATTGAACTTGAAATGCTTGAACGGGCCGAATGGTTTGAAAGCCAGGGCAAATTTATAGAAGCCCAGCGGATAACCGAACGGGTTAATTACGATATAGAGCAGATAAGGGAAATCGGCTACTGTTCGGGGGTTGAAAACTACTCCCGTGTGCTCTCCGGCCGCCCGTCCGGATCAACCCCGTACACACTTCTTGACTATTTCCCGGCTGACTACCTTATGTTCATAGACGAAAGCCACGTTACCGTTCCCCAGATTAGGGGAATGTCCAGAGGCGACGGGGCAAGAAAGAAGAACCTTATAGACTTCGGCTTTCGCCTGCCTTCGGCCTATGACAACCGGCCGTTGAATTTTGCCGAATTCCTTGAAAAGAAGGGACAGACCGTATATGTTTCAGCCACCCCAAGCGACTTTGAAAAATCATTGTCAAGCCGTATCGCCGAGCAGATTATCCGCCCCACCGGACTTCTCGACCCCGAAATAGAGGTGCGTCCGGTAAAGGGCCAGATAGACGACCTTATAGGCGAAATAAAGGAAAGGTCGGCCAGAAACGAAAGGGTGCTAATAACCACCCTTACAAAGAGCATGGCGGAGGACCTTTCGGAATACATGGAAAACTACGGCATCCGCTGCCGCTATATGCATTTTGACATTGACACCATAGAGCGTATGGAGATACTCCGGGACCTTCGCAAAGGTGAATTCGACGTGCTTGTGGGAATAAATCTGCTTCGTGAAGGGCTTGACCTGCCGGAGGTGTCCCTGGTGGCAATCCTTGACGCCGACAAGGAAGGCTTCTTGCGCAGCGAATCCTCCCTTATCCAGACCATCGGCCGGACGGCCCGTAACGTAAACGGCAAGGTTATAATGTATGCCGACCGGATAACCGACTCCATGGACAGGGCAATCAAGGAAACCAACCGCCGGCGCAAGATTCAGGACGAATACAACAAGGCCCACGGCATAACGCCCAAGACAATAATAAAAGAAATAAGAATGCCCCTTGCCGTCTCGGCGGTGGAGGAGGCAAAGCAGATAAGCCCATCCCGGCTGTCTTCTTCAGAAAAGCAAAAACTAATAGAAAAACTCACAAAAGATATGAAACAGGCTGCAAAGGAACTGGATTTCGAATCTGCTGCAATAATCCGGGACCGGATAAAGCAGCTTATGGGTTAGGAAAGGACGAACATGGCAGGAGATATAATCATAAAAGGAGCAAGGGTTCACAACCTGAAAAATGTTTCCCTTACAATCCCCCGGGACAAGCTTACGGTTATGACCGGGCTTTCCGGCTCGGGCAAGTCCTCCCTTGCCTTCGACACGTTGTATGCCGAAGGGCACCGGCGGTTTGTGGAGTCGCTGTCCTCCTATGCCCGGCAGTTTTTAGGGCAGCTTGACAAACCCGACGTGGACATTATAGAGGGACTATCCCCCTCGATTTCAATTGACCAAAAAACCACCTCCCGTAACCCCCGTTCAACGGTGGGCACGGTTACCGAGATATACGACTATCTCCGTCTGATGTATGCCAACATAGGCATACCCCACTGTCCCGTATGCGGCGAGGTTATCGACCAGCAGACGATAGATGAAATCGTTGACCGGGTGCTGCTGCTTGAGGACGGCACCCGCTTTATGGTGCTTTCTCCGGTGGTTACCGACAAGAAGGGAATGCACGAAAAAATTATAGAGGAAGTCCGCCGTTCGGGTTATGTCCGTGTCCGCGTAGACGGGGTGATGTATGATACCGGCGAAAAGATAGATCTTGACAAAAATAAAAAGCATTCCATAGACGTTGTGGTAGACCGGCTGGTGATGGACAGGGCAAACATAAGAAAACGCCTTGCCGATTCTCTTGAAACCGCCTCCAACCTTGCCGGCGGGATTATTAAGATACTAATCCCCCACGAGGACGGGGACGAGGAAATGCTGTTTTCCCAAAACTACGCCTGTAAAACCCACGGCACCTCAATAGGGGAGCTTACCCCAAGAATGTTTTCCTTCAATGCCCCGGCGGGAGCCTGCGAAACCTGCCAGGGGCTTGGCATGTCCTTTGTGGTGTCTCCGGAAAAAATTATCCCCAACAAAGAGCTGTCCCTGTTTAACGGTGCGGTGGTGGTAAACGGATTTAAGTCAATAGAACCCGGCACCTATTCGGGCAACTTCTTTAACCTTATAGGCCGTTTTTACGGCTTTGACATACACACCCCCATAAAGGACTACTCACCTGAGGCGTTAAACCTCCTGCTTTACGGCAATATTAAAAACACCTCGGTCCGCCGGAGAAATATAGGTGAGCCCAGGTATGAGGGTATAATCGAAACCATAAAACGCCGTTACGATACCGCCCAAACCCTCGACCAGCGGGAATACTATGAAGAATTCATGGAACACGTCCCCTGCCCAACCTGCGAGGGAATGCGGCTTAAAAAGGAATCACTGGCGGTAACGGTGTGCGGACTTAACATTATGGAACTTTGCCGCATGCCGGTAAGCAAGGCTCTTGAATTTTTCAAAAACCTTAAGCTTACCCCCACCGAACAGGTGATAAGCAAGGAAATTGTCAAGGAAATAACCGCCCGACTTGGATTTTTAAATGCTGTTGGCCTTGAATATCTCACCCTTGCCAGATCGGCGGGAAGCCTTTCCGGAGGCGAAGCACAGCGCATACGCCTTGCCACCCAGATAGGTTCCGCCCTTGTGGGGGTTATGTACGTTCTTGACGAACCCTCCATAGGCCTTCATCAGCGGGACAACGGCAAGCTTATAGAAACCCTTAAAAGACTGCGTGACATAGGCAACACCGTAATTGTGGTGGAGCATGACGAGGACACCATGCGGCAGGCAGACTATATTGTGGATATCGGCCCCGGCGCAGGGGTTCACGGTGGTCAGGTGGTGTTTGCCGGCACACCGGATGAAATTTTAAACTGCAAGGAATCAATAACCGGTGATTATCTTTCTGGCCGGAGGAAAATTGCCGTTCCCACCCAAAGAAGGGAAGGCAACGGAAAGTTTATAACCGTTGTGGGAGCAAAGGAAAACAACCTTAAGGATGTTACCGTCACGTTCCCCCTGGGGAAATTCATCTGCGTTACCGGCGTGTCCGGTTCGGGCAAATCCTCCCTGGTTAACTCCATACTGTATAAAGGCCTTGCCAAGGAGCTGGGAAGATACACCCTGATCCCCGGTAAATACGACAAAATCGAAGGTGCCGAGGAAATCGACAAGGTTATAAACATCGACCAGTCACCCATAGGCCGCAACCCCCGTTCCAACCCCGCCACCTATACGGGAATGTTCACCGACATAAGGGCGGTTTTCGCCTCCACGCCGGAAGCAAAGGCAAGGGGTTACAAGGAAGGCAGGTTTTCCTTCAACATCAAGGGCGGCCGGTGCGAGGCCTGCGAGGGTGACGGCACCATAACCATAGAAATGCACTTTTTGCCCGACGTTTACGTCACCTGCGACGTGTGCAAGGGAAAACGCTACAACCGGGAAACCCTTGAAATAAAATACAAAGGCAAGTCGATATACGACGTGATTGAAATGACGGTGGACGAGGGCCTTGAGTTTTTCAAAAACTACCCGTCAATATACAGAAAGCTGCTCACCCTTTCGGAAGTGGGGCTGGGCTATATAAAAATCGGCCAGCCCGCCACCACCCTTTCGGGGGGCGAAGCCCAAAGGGTTAAGCTTGCCACCGAGCTTTCAAAGCGGTCAACCGGCAAAACCTTGTATATCTTAGACGAACCCACCACCGGTCTTCACACCGCCGATGTGGACAAGTTAAGGGAAATACTCCACCGCCTTGCCGACGCCGGAAACACAGTGGTGGTTATAGAACACAATCTGGAACTTATAAAAACCGCAGACTATATTATCGACCTCGGCCCGGAGGGCGGGGACAACGGCGGCACCATAGTGGCCACCGGCACCCCGGAGGAAGTGGCGGCAAACAAAGCCTCCTACACCGGCGAATATTTACGAAAGGTATTAGAAGAAAAATGATAAAGGACGAATACAAGCCCCTCCTTAAAAAGGTGGAAAAGCCGGGAAGATATTCGGGCGGGGAACACGGCAGCGTTTATAAAGACAAATCCGATGTTGACGTGCGGTTCTGCTTTTGTTTTCCCGATATCTATGAAATAGGCATGTCCAACCTGGGCATGAAAATACTCACCCATTGCCTAAACAGCCTTGACTTTGTCTGGTGCGAGCGGAGCTTTGCCCCCTGGGAGGACTATGAAAAGCTGCTTAGGCAAAGCAACCTTCCCATCTACGCCCTTGAAAGCGGGGACGACCTTAAGGAATTTGACATTCTGGCGTTCACCCTTCAGTATGAGCTTTCCTACACCAATGCGGTAAATATGCTTGACCTAGCCGGCATTCCCCTCTATGCAGCCGACAGGGGAGAGGAGTTTCCCGTTATAATAGGCGGCGGGCCCTGCGCCTACAACCCAGAGCCGGTGGCCGACTTTTTCGACCTGTTTTCTATAGGCGAAGGTGAGGAGCATCTCTGCGAGCTTGCCGGGCTTTACCGCAAATGCAAAAAGGAAGGTAAGACAAAAAAAGAATTTTTACGCCTTGCTTCCCATATTCCCGGCACCTATGTGCCGTCGCTTTATGAGGTGGGTTACAACCCGGACGGGACTATAAAGTCGGTTAAACCCAAATATCCCGACGTCCCCGAAGTGGTGGAAAAGCGTATAATTTCCGACCTTGACAAAGCCCCCTTTCCCACCAATTTCGAAATTCCCTTTATCGAAACCGTTCACGACCGGATTACCCTTGAAATATTCAGGGGATGCATTAGGGGATGTAGGTTTTGCCAGGCGGGTATGATCTACCGCCCCTGCCGGGAAAAGTCAAGCGAGGTGCTTGACGAATGTGCCAAAGAAAGCATTAAAAACACCGGCTATGACGAAATATCCCTTTCATCCCTGTCCACGTCGGATTATACCGAAATCGACTGCCTAATAAACCGCCTTGTAAACTGGACGGAGGACAAAAAAATAAGCCTGTCCCTGCCTTCCATGCGTATAGATGCCTTTTACGAGGAGCTTATGAACAAGGTCATGTCGGTGAGAAAATCGGCTTTAACCTTTGCCCCCGAGGCAGGCTCCCAGAGATTAAGGGACGTTATAAACAAAAACATAACAGAGGAAGAAATACTAAAATCCTGCCGTATGGCTTTTGAAAACGGCCGCCAGTCCATAAAGCTTTACTTTATGAACGGCCTTCCCACCGAAACCGACGAGGACATTGCGGCCATTGCCTTACTCGGTCAAAAAATCGTAGATTTATTCTACCAGTTGAGATTAAACGGCAAGTTTTTAAACATAACCCTTTCGGTTTCCTGCTTTGTTCCCAAACCCTTTACCCCCTTCCAGTGGTGCGGACAGGACACCATGGAAGAGCTTGAACGCAAGCAAAGGCTGCTTAAAGACTCAATCAAAACCAAAAAGATAACCTACAACTACCATGACGCAAAGGTAAGCTTTATCGAAGCGGTATTCGCCCGTGGGGACAGACGGCTGTCAAAGGCAATCGAACACGCCGTAAAGCGCGGTCAGCGCCTTGACGGCTGGGACGAGTTTTTCTCCTATGACAACTGGATGGATATTTTCAAGGAATGCGGCATTGACCCCTCCTTCTATGCCAACCGGGAAAGGGATATAGACGAAATATTCCCCTGGGACCATATATCCTGCGGAGTAAGTAAGAAGTTTTTAATTAAAGAATATCAAAAAGCCAAAGAGGGCATAACCACACCCGACTGCCGGACAAAATGCTCGGCCTGCGGGGCAAACAAAATGGGAGGTGTAAGATCATGCTGCCCGTAAGAGTGTTTTTTTCCAAAACCGGCGATGCGTCCTATATTTCCCATCTTGACCTTCAACGTTCGGTGTTCAGGGCGATAAAACGATCGGGCTTAAACGCTGTCCACACAGAGGGTTATAACCCCCATATAAAGGCGGCCTTTGCCTGCCCCCTTTCGGTTTACCAGAAAAGCGAATATGAGATATTTGATTTTTATGTTGCCGACGACATAAGCTATGAGGAAATTACATCAAAGCTTAAGGAAGCTTTCCCGGCGGGACTTAAGGTTATAAAAGCGGCAAAACCCGTTTTAGACCAAAAGGAAATTGCCCTTGCCGACTATGAAGTCAATCTTACAACCAAACTTCCGGCAGAGGAAATCGAAAGGTTGCTTTCGGGAGAAATCGTGGTGGTTAAAAGGTCAAAAAAAGGTGACAAACCTACGGATATTTCACCTTTTATAAAGGAAAAGCGGTGTGTCAATGACAGCGGCAGGGTAAAGGTGTTTATAAAATGTTCCTGCGGCGTCAATGAGCATTTGAACATAAAGTATATAATCGACTTTTTGGCTGATGCTATAACCGATTATGACATAACCCGCACCATGCTTTACACCAAAGACGGCAGTGTTTTTTGTTAATAAATCTGTTTGCAAAAAATCTTGCTTTATTTATATTGTAATGCTATAATTATTAATCGGTGATATTTTGAAAAAACACTTTGCTATAATCCTTGTCCTTATAATACTCCTTGTGTCCTGCCAGAACACGCCGGGAACAACCGACGAAAGTGGATTGTTTTCCGAAATTTCGGCCGATGTTTCGGAAATATCCGAAGTAAATGAAGTTTCGGATTTGTCCATTGACAGCGGTATTAGCGAGCAGGAAAAGGCAGAATTTATTGCCAATGCAAGAAGGCTTCTTGAAGCGGATGCCGAAATTACCTCCCTTATCATAAACGGGGAAATTTATAAAGACGAGCAGAAAAAAGACGGGGGAACGGTTTTATACCCCCTGTCTGCCGAAAATAAATACTACGAATTTTCAAAGCTTGAAGAGCTTGTTTACTCGGTTTACACAAAAGAGGGCGGGGAATATATCATAAACTTTCCCACCTACGGCACCGGCCGGGTGGTGAGCGTGTCGGGCAAGACCTGGTATTCCACCCACTTTGCCCCGGATTTTAACGACCACGCCAAATCCATAAAGCTTATAAGCCTTAACGAAAAGTCCGGCAGGGTGGAGGTTAAAACAGAAAACGGCTACACCGTTAACATTAACTTTGAAAACACATCCGCCGGCTGGCGAATGTCAAAGGGACTTTATCAGGCAGTAACCGAATTTAAGCACACCGTTCCTTCCGGTGATGAAGTAAAGTCAACCGCCATGAATATGGGAAGCGCCAAGACGCTTACGGGAAAATGCCTTGTAATAAACGTTTTCCTGTCCGACAGCGTGTCATCATGGAAGGACGACGACATCAAAGTCGCCCTGTCAAGGCTAAACAAGGCCCGGGACTTTACCGTAAGCCTTGCCAGCTTCTATGGCGGCAGCCTTGATTTAACGGCAACCGACCAGACAACCTCACTGTATATTGAAACCAAAGATAAAATCCCAACCGACATTAGCGACTTTGTGTGGATAGACCTGCTGTTTTGCGACACGGTTTACGGCTCCCTTGAAGGATATGCCGAAAGCCATTTCGACCTTGAAAGCTATGACAACTGGTGCGTTTTATTTCATTTAAATAAAAAGGGACGGTCCTATGCCATCCCCTGCGACAAGGCAAACTCCGACTGGCAGCATTATTATGCCGAACGCTGCGTGGTGTTCCATACCACCGACCAGAGCTATCAGTATTACAACTCCCCCGGCGTGTATGCCCACGAGCTGTTTCACCTGTTCGGCGCCTCCGACCTGTATACGCCGTATATTTCCGACGAGGATGCCAAGCTGCTTGACAACTATTTTCCCAACGACATAATGAATGTAATACCCCTTGACTTAGAGCTTGCCTCGGTATCCCCCTTCACCGCCTATCGCATGGGCTGGCTCGATTATTTGGACGAACAGTTTTATTTTTTAACCGATTAGGAGGAAGACCGGATGTATAAAAGCGCACTGATAAAGCTTTCCGGCGAGGCATTGGCTGGCGAGGATGGCATTCTCGACGGGGTAATGCTTGAAAAAATTTCAAAACAGATTAAAAAATGTGCCGACGAGGGAATACAAATAGCAATAGTCATAGGCGCCGGCAACATCTGGCGGGGCGGCAGGCAGAACGGCATATCCGTTGAGCGTGTTCGTGCCGACCATATGGGAATGTTAGGCACGCTGATAAACTGCCTGGGGCTTTCTGATTATATTGAAAAAGAGGGGCTTAAAGCCACCGTTTTGTCGGCAGTCCCAGTTGAGCAGTTTTGCGAAACCTATTCCCAGCATAAGGCAAGAAAGCTAATGAGCGAAGGCCATGTTGTCCTCCTTGCCTGCGGAGTGGGGTATCCCTTCTTTTCCACCGACACGGGCATGATGCTGCGTGCCGCCGAGCTTGGGGTTGACATAGTCCTTTCGGCAAGAGCCGTGGACGGGGTTTACGACAAAGACCCCAATGTTTATCCCGACGCAGTCAAATACGACTCCCTGACCTACGACGTTATGCTCCGGAAGAACCTGAAGGTTATGGACCAGACAGCGGCGGCGCTGGGGAGGGACAACAACATTAAGGTATATCTCTTTTCCCTTGCCGACCCGGAAAACATCTACAAGGTGCTAAAGGGCGAAAAAATCGGCACGGTCATAGAGCAAAATTAATAGGTATCATAAATTTTATCGGGAGGAAATTCAAATGAAACTTGACACTCGTGAATTCGAAGAAAAAATGAAAAAGACCATAGCCCTGTTAAGCGATGAATTTGCGGCAATAAGGGTAGGCCGGGCATCCCCCCGGGTACTTGACCGTGTAAAGGTTAATTACTACGGCACTCCCTCTGATATTTCCGCCATTGCGTCGGTTAAAGCCCTTGACGCCCGTACCCTCACAATTACCCCCTGGGAAGCCAACATATTAAAGGATATCGAAAAGGCCATATTTGCCTCCGACGTGGGTATCAACCCCCAGAACGACGGCAAATCAATCCGCCTTGTGTTCCCCCCGCTTACCGAGGAACGTCGTAAAGAGCTTACCAAGCAGACCGCCAAAATGGGCGAGGACGCCAAGGTTGCCCTTCGTAACATACGCAGAGATGCCAACGAAAAGTGCAAAGAGCTTAAAAAGGCCGGCGATATGACCGAAGACGAGCAGAAGGCATCCGAAAAAACTGTCCAGGACCTTACCGACAAGTATATTAAGGAAGTGGACGGCGTGGTTGCAAAGAAAAACAAAGAAATATTAGAGCTGTAAAAAACATGGACAATATAATCATCCCCGGCCATATTGCCGTCATAATGGACGGCAACGGCAGGTGGGCGAAAAAACGTCATCTCCCCCGCACGGCCGGCCACATAGCCGGCTTTGAACGCTTTGCCGATCTTGTTGCCAACTGCAGAGAGTTGGGGGTAAAATACTTAACCGTCTATGCCTTTTCCACCGAAAACGCCAAGCGTGATCCGGAGGAGGTATCGGCCTTGTTTTCCCTTGCCGCAAAAGCCATAACCATGTATGAATCCAAGCTTATGAAAAACAACATACGGGGTGTGGTTTTAGGGGATATCGACATGGCCGGAGAAAAGCTGGCGACAGAGATAAGAGGCTGTGTTTCCCGCCTTTCCCAAAACACCGGCATGACACTTTGCATTGCATTTTGCTACGGCGGAAGAAAGGAAATCATAAACGCCGTCAACAAAGCCATTCAAAGCGGAGAAACGGAAATAACCGAGGACACCTTTAAAAAGTATTTATACACATCAGATATACCCGACCCCGACCTTATTATCCGCACCAGCGGGGAAAAAAGGCTTTCCAATTTTCTGCTGTTTCAGTCGGCCTATTCCGAACTGTATTTTACCGATACCCTTTGGCCGGATTTCGACAAAGCCGAGCTTGAAAAGGCAATAGCCGACTATTCGGGGCGAAAAAGAAGATACGGCCTGTAACGTCTCTACCAAAACAAGAAAGGTCTACATCATGCTGACAAGAATAATAACGGCAATTATCGCCCTTTCGGCCTTTTTTCCCATACTTTATTTTTCCGGAACCATAGCCTTTCCCATAGCAATAGCCATCCTTTGCGCCGTTGGCATATATGAACTTTACGGCTGCATGGGTATGAAAAAATGCAGTGGAATGTTTTATCTTTCCCTTGTTCTGGGGCTGGCTTTGCCGGTTATAGCAAGATACAAGCCCAGGGTGGCTTTGTCCTTGTTTGTCCTTGTGGTGCTTGCCGCCCTTGTGATATCTGTGCTGGAGCATTCAAAATATAAAATCGACATACTGGCCTTAACCGGCTTTGAAACGGTTGTAACCCTTTTGGGCTTTACGCTGCTGGTTGTTGTCCGGGACCGGGAGCCGGTGAGATACCTGCTTATTTTCGTGGCCGCCTGGACCACCGACACCTTTGCCTACTTTTCGGGACTTGCCTTTGGCAAAAAGAAGCTGTGTCCCGAAATTTCACCTAAAAAGACCATCGCCGGAGCCATAGGCGGCACCATAGGCTGTATGGTAAGCTTTGTGGTTTTCGGCCTTATAACTAACCTTGCCTTTGCCTTGGATTATTCTCTTGTCCTGCTTGCCGTTATTTCAATTTTCCTATCGGCCGCCGGGCAGATAGGGGACCTTGCGGCATCTGTGGTTAAACGCCACTTCGGCATAAAAGACTTCGGAAAACTGTTCCCCGGACACGGCGGAGTTCTCGACCGCTTTGATTCGATACTCCCCATAACCCTCCTTGCCTTTATACTTACCGAAATTTCTGAAATATGGTGAAAAACATGACAAAAACCATTTCGGTTTTAGGCTCCACCGGCTCTATCGGCAGGCAGACCTTAGAGGTTGCCCGCCATCTGGGCATTGGCATAACCGAGCTTACCGGCAACAAAAATTACAGACTGATTGAAAGCCAGTGCCGGGAGTTTAAGGTCCAAATGGCATGGATAGCCGAGGAAAATTATGTAAACTTAAAAACCCTCCTTGCCGACACCCCAACCAAAGTGGTTACCGGTGACGAGGCGCTTTGTGAAATAGCCTGTCAAACCAAGGCCGACATTGTGTGCAACTCTCTTTTAGGAATTGCCGGACTCAAACCCACCCTTGCCGCACTGGAGGGGGGGCATAATATAGCCCTTTCCAATAAGGAAGCGCTGGTGGAGGGGGGAAGCCTTGTTATGGATAAGGCAAAGAGCAAGGGACTTGAAATTTATCCCGTGGACAGCGAACATTCTGCCATATTCCAATGTATAAGCAGGGCAAAACCCAGTAAAATACTGTTAACCGCCTCCGGGGGGGCCTTTTGGGGAAAAGATGTTGAATTTTTAAAAACCGTTACCCCCGAAATGGCAACCAAGCACCCCAACTGGAGCATGGGTGCTAAAATAACCGTAGATTCGGCCACATTAATGAACAAAGGCCTTGAAATTATTGAAGCTGTCTGGCTTTTCGGCTTAAAGCCCGAACAGATAGAAGTGTTAATCCACCGGGAAAGCATTGTCCATTCCATGGTGCAGTTTGATGATAACTCGGTTATCGCCCAGCTTTCAAAGCCTGATATGCGGCTTTGCATCCAATACGCTCTGACATATCCCGAAAGAAGGCCGTCATTAACCCAACAGCTTGATTTTTCAAAAATATCGGCTTTGACCTTTTCAAAACCCGACGAGGACACCTTTACCTTGTTGCGTCTTGCAAAGGACTGCATTAAAAAGGGGGGCAACCTGCCCGCAGCCATGTCATCGGCCAATGAGGAGGCGGTTTCGCTGTTCCTTGACGGTAAAATTACATTTCTTGATATATTTGACTTTGTTCACCGGGCGGTTTACGACACACCCTTTATTCCTAACCCCACCCTTGAACAAATTATGTCAACAGACACCCATGCAAGGGAGACCATTCGCACCCTTGCCGGGGCAAAGATCTCGTAAGCCGTAACGGCTTTTTACAAAGGAGTTGTTTATGTTATCCACCATAGGCACTATACTCTTGACCATATTTATTTTCGGTCTGCTTATCACCATCCACGAGCTTGGCCACTATCTTGTCGCCCGGCTTTTCAAGGTGGGTGTCAGAGAATTTTCTATCGGCATGGGGCCGAAAATAAAGACATGGAACCTTAAGCACAACAAGTTTTCAATCCGCTGGCTTCCCATAGGGGGCTATGTTTCAATGGTAGGTGAGGATCCCGACGACGAACCCGAACCCGAGGACGTGGGCAAGGCAGGTCTGAATACCAAACCCCTCTGGCAGCGTGCGCTGGTGGTGGTGGCCGGCCCGGTTATGAACATTCTCCTTGCCTTTTTGATTATGGCCATACTCGTTATATCCATCCCCCGTTTAGGCTCCACTGAGATAGCCAAATTCGCCCCCGAATCGAAAACCTACGAGGCGGGGCTTAGGGAAGGGGATATAATCCTTGAAATCGACGGCTCTAAAATAAGGGTTTATAACGATATTTCCTATATCGTGGCACTAAGAGGCAAAAATCCCCTTGATGTCCGGGTGTTAAGGGACGGTAAGGAGATACTAATATCCGACGTCCAGTTCCCCTCCACGGTTACCAACGGAATCGCCATGGGGGACATTGACTTTTCGGTCTATGCCATTGATAAAACCCCGGGCAAGGTGATATATCAGTCCTTCTTCTGGCCTATATCGATAATAGATATGACAATTGAATCCCTGGTGCGCACCTTAAAGGGTGAATACGGCTGGGAAGCGGTATCCGGCCCGGTGGGAGTGGGGGAACAGATAGGCGAGGTTGTTAAAAACAGCGGAAAAGTGGCAGACACCATACGCAACCTGTCCCTTATGACGGTGATTATTTCAATATCCCTTGGGGTGTGCAACCTTCTTCCCGTTCCCGTACTTGACGGCGGCCACCTTGTGTTTTTCCTTATAGAGGCTATACGCCGCAAACCCATAAACAAAAAGGTGCACACGATAATAAACGCCGTGTTTATGATACTGCTTTTAGGCTTTATGGCGGTTATCGCACTTAAAGATATACTGGGGCTGTTTTAATGACAAGGCCCCCGACAAAGGAAATTAAAATAGGCAATATAGCCATAGGCGGCAATAATCCGGTGGCGGTCCAGTCAATGACCAATTCCGACACCGCCGACAGGGCTGCTACCTTACGGCAGCTTAAAAAGCTTGAAAAGGCAGGCTGCGACATCGCCCGTATTGCCGTCAATACGGCGGACGGGGTAAAAAACATACCCTATTTTAAGGAACGGATTAATATTCCCCTTGTGGCAGATATTCATTTTGACTACAAGCTGGCCATTGCCGCCGCCCGGGCGGGTATAGACAAAATCCGCATAAACCCCGGCAATATAGGGGACGACGAAAAAATAAAGCTTGTCTGCGACGAATGCAACAGGCGGAACATTCCCATACGCATTGGGGTAAATTCCGGCTCACTTGAAAAGGAAATCCTTTCAAAATACGGTTCCCCCACGCCTGAAGCTATTGCAGAATCCGCCCTAATGGCGGTAAAAAAGCTGGAACAGTTTGATTTTTACAATATAGTGGTTTCGGTAAAATCCTCCGACGTTAAGACGGTTATAAAAACCAACCGTATAATTGCCGAAAAATGCTCATATCCCCTCCATCTCGGTGTTACCGAGGCCGGGGTGGGAATAGATGCGGTTATAAAATCCTCGGTGGGTATAGGCGCTCTTCTTGCCGACGGCATTGGTGACACCATACGCATATCCCTTACCGACGACATTTCAAAAGAGATAGAAGCGGCAAACAGGCTGCTTTACTCCCTTGACCTGAAACCCCATATTGATATAATCTCCTGCCCCACCTGCGGCAGGACAAAAATAAACCTTATTCCCCTTGCCAAGCAGCTTAAAAAGCAGCTTGAGGGCATAAAGCCAAAAAGAACAATAAAGGTTGCCCTTATGGGGTGCGTGGTCAACGGCCCCGGCGAGGCAGCGGAAGCTGATATTGGCATTGCCGGCGGCAAAGGGGAGGGACTGTTGTTTTTCAAGGGCGAAGTAAAAAGAAAAGTCCCGGAAGACAAAATAGTCCAAACCCTGGTTGATGAAGTTAAACAAATGATTTTATAAGGACAAAAAAGCAATTTTCAAATTGCTTTTTTACATATATAAGCAAAGGATAGTCAAATGAGCAAGCAAGCCGAGTTTTTTTCAAAATTTCCCCGCTATACACCAAGTGAAAAGGCATTTTCTGCCACCGACAGCCTTGTTTCCTTTTCCCTTAAGGTGGACAAGGAAAACCGCAGCGTGTTTTGCGACTGTGCGTTTTTAAAAATTGTCCCCCAAAAAAGACTGTTTGAAATCGAGCAGGGAATAAAGGAGGCGTATAACCTTTCGGAATGCCGCATTTTCCCGGTGTTTGAAAACTCTGCCTTTACCCAAAGCTATACCGACGAGCTGGTGGACATTCTTGCCCTATATTACGGCGAAGGGTATGCCCGGGGTTTCCTTGACGAATACTCCACATCCTTTAACGGCGACACCCTTACCATAACGTTAAGAGACGGCCTTGCGTCCCAATTTCTATATGACAGCAAAATAAATATATTTTTTCAGGACGCAGTCAAAGCAAGGTTTAACCGGGAAATAAAGGTGGAATTTATAGGCGAGGCAAAACTTGACCGTGCCTCCGAGGCGGAGGAAAGGTTAAGGGAAATTTCGGCCAAAAACTTTGAAAAATATCTTGAAGCCCAGGCGGCAAAGCAAAAGAAAGAGGTTCCCGAAGGCTGCGACAACCGCTCCTTTAACCCGGTGGAGGGCACCCCCATTGAAAAAATTGCCGACAGCAGCATTATAAAAAGCGGAAGGCTTACCTTTGACGTTTCAAATAAAACCTTAATATACGGGCTTGAATCCAACACCGAACCTGTCCCTATAAGGGATATTGTCCAGAATAAAAGAAAGGCCTTCCTTTGCCGGGTGTTCCAGACCGAGGAAAAGGAAAACCGGGAAGGCACCAAGGTAAATATAACCCTCGGCTGCACTGACCTTGACGCTTCGATAATAGTCCGCTTTACGGTGGAAAAGGATACGGACTTTCAAGTCCCCTCCCCAAAGGACGCCCTGCTGGTGTGCGGCACCGCCTCGGTGGATTCCTTTGACGGAGAAGTCAAGGTAAGGGCAGTATCAATATACAAGGTTAAAGAGGTATTGCGGCAGGACAACGCTCCCGTCAAGCGGGTGGAACTTCACCTTCACTCCACCCTTTCGGCAAACGACGCTTTATGCACACCGGATGATATAATCCACACCGCCCTGCGTTGGGGTATGCCGGCCATAGCCGTTACCGACCACGGTAACGTTCAGGTGTTCCCCGAAATTATGCACCTTGCCGACAAAAACCCCTCAATAAAACCCATATACGGCATGGAAGGGTATCTGGTGGACGACACCGCCCGGGCGATTTACGACTTTACACCGGAATACGACCGCACCTTTGCCGACGGAATATTTACGATTTTCGACATTGAAACCACCGGCCTTTCGCCGGTAAGCTGCGGCATTACCGAAATAGGCGCGGTTAAATACCAGGGCGGAAAAGTTGTTGAAATTTTTCAGACCTTCGTCAACCCGGGTATGCCCATACCCAAAAACATAACCGACCTGACCGGCATTACCGACGACATGGTAAAGGACGCTCCCTCCCAGAGCGAGGCGGTAAAAGCTTTTCTTGACTTTGCCGGCAATTCCATACTGGTGGCACACAACGCCAACTTCGATATGGGGTTTATCCGCAAGGTGGCCACCGACAATAAATACAAGCTTGAAAATCCCTACCTTGACACGGTAAGCCTTTCAAGATATCTAAACCCCGACCTTACCCGCCATTCCCTTGATGCGGTGGCAAAGCATTACAACTTAGGCTCCTTCAACCACCACCGGGCATCCGACGACTGCGAAATGTTGGGGCGCATATTCGGCTGCATGGTTAAGCAGATGGAACCCGACGGGGTTACCACCGTGTCTCAGATGATAAACGAAATGTCGGGCAAAACCGATCCCCGCAAGCTTAAACCCTACCATATAACAATACTTGTAAAAACCCAGACGGGGATGAAAAATTTATTCAAGCTTATCTCCTTCTCCTACCTCAATTACTTCTACCGCCATCCCCTTATACCCAAAACCGTTCTTTCACGGTATAGAGAGGGACTTATAATCGGCTCGGCCTGCGAGGCGGGGGAGGTTTTTCAGGCTGTCCTTGAAAACCGCACCTATGCCGACCAGCTTAAAGCCGCCGACTTTTACGACTACTTTGAAATAATGCCCAAATGCAACAACGCCTTTCTTATTGAGGAGGGCAGGGTTAAAGGCTACGAGGACCTTGAACGGTTAAACAGGCGCATACTTGAAATTGCCGACAAGCAGAAAAAGCCCTGCGTTGCCACCGGAGATGTCCACTTTATAAACAAGGAGGACGAAATCTACCGCCAGATACTCAAATACGGACAAAAATATTCCGACGCCATGCGGGATACCGAAATGTATCTTAAAACCACCGACGAAATGCTTGAGGAGTTTTCCTATCTGGGAAATCGTGCCTATGAGGTGGTGGTGGAAAACACCCGTAAAATCGCCGATATGATAGAGGAGGGAATACGCCCCATACCTAAAGGGAAATATCCCCCTAAAATCGACGGCGCAGAGGACGAACTGATAAACTGCTGCTGGGAAAAGGCCCACCGGCTGTATGGAAAACCCCTTCCCGAAATCGTTGAAACCCGTCTGAAGCGGGAACTTGACTCAATTATAAAGCACGGCTTTGCGGTGCTTTACATAATCGCACGTAAACTGGTGTTAAATTCCGAAAGCAAGGGATACCTGGTCGGCTCCCGTGGTTCTGTTGGTTCCTCACTGGTGGCAAACCTTGCGGATATTTCAGAGGTTAACCCCCTTCCCCCCCACTACCGCTGTCCCAAATGCAGGTGGTCGGAATTTTTCACCGACGGCTCGGTGGGTTCGGGATTCGACCTTCCCGACAAAAACTGCCCGGTGTGCGGCGAAAAGCTGTATTACGACGGCCACGACATTCCCTTTGAAACCTTTTTGGGGTTTAAAGGGGACAAGGACCCGGATATAGATCTTAACTTTTCGGGGGATATTCAGCTTGACGCCCACAAATACACCGAAGTGCTGTTCGGCAAGGAAAACATATTCCGGGCCGGAACGGTGGGCACTATCGCCTCCAAAACCGCCTACGGTTATGTTAAAAAATTCCTTGAGGATAAGAATATTCAGCTTTCAAAGGCCGAAATAAACCGTCTTACCTGCGGCTGCGTGGGAGTTAAGCGCACCACCGGCCAGCATCCCGGAGGTATAATTGTAATACCCAAAACCAACGATGTGTATGACTTCACCCCAGTCCAGCACCCGGCGGATAAAGAATCCAGCGACGTTATAACCACCCACTTCGCTTTTGAATATCTCCACGAAACCATACTTAAGCTTGATATGCTGGGCCACGACGTTCCCACAATGTATAAGGTTTTAGGGGACTATACCGGCATAGACGTCCGCACCGTTCCCATGAACGATAAAAAGGTTATGTCTTTGTTTACCTCGCCAGCAGCGCTGGGGGTATCGTCAGAGGATATCGACTGTGATACAGGCACTCTGGGACTTCCCGAAATGGGAACATCCTACGTCCGGGGCATGATGGTGGCGGCAAAGCCAAAGAATTTTTCCGACCTTGTTCAGATATCCGGCCTTTCCCACGGCACCGGCATTTGGCTTGGCAACGGGGAAGAGCTTATTAAAAACGGCACCTGCACCATCGACACCATTATAGGAACCCGAGACTCCATAATGCTGTATCTTTTGCAAAAAGGCCTTGATTCATCTTCTGCCTTTAAAATAATGGAGTCGGTGCGTAAGGGCAAGGGGGTAAGCGAAGCTTTTGAGGCAGAAATGCTTGCCCACGGAGTGCCTGAATGGTATATAGCCTCCTGCCGCAAGATAAAATACATGTTCCCCAAGGCCCATGCTGCGGCCTACGTAATATCCGCCCTCAGGCTGGCCTGGTTTAAGGTGTATTATCCCGTTGAGTTTTACGCCACCTACTTTACCGCCCGGCCCGACGGCATAGACTTTAAGCTGGTTATGAAACCTAAAAACGAAATAAAAAAGCAGATGGAAGCCATCAGAGCCATGGAAAACCCCACCCAGAAGGACGAGGACGTTTTCACCTGCCTTCAGATAGTCTACGAAATGTATGCCAGGGGAGTTTACTTCCTCCCCATTGACATTTTCAAGTCAAGGGCAACCGAATTTGTCCCCGAAAACGGCAAAATTCGCCTTCCCCTTATTGCCCTAAACGGCCTGGGCCTGACGGCGGCGCAAAATATCTATGAAGCCGTCAAGTCGGGGGTTAACACCGTGGAGGAACTTAAAAACGCCTCGGGCATTTCCAAAACCCTGCTTGACACGCTAAGGGAAAACGGCTGTATAGGCGACCTTCCCGAAAACAACCAGCTTACGCTTTTTTAAGAAAGGAAGTAATATAAAATGCACGAAACCCATTGCCATTCCCGCTATTCCGGGGACGTGGACAAGGAAAGGGGAGGCACCATAGACGACCTTTGCCGCCGGGCGGTGGAAATAGGTCTTGAATCTTTGGCAATAACCGACCACCTTGAAATCCAGCAGACCATGGGGAACATCTTCCCCCCCCTTGACAATGAGGGAATATTAAGGGACATAACAAAGGCAAAGGAAAAATATCAAGGAACCCTTGAAGTGGTTTACGGCACCGAGCTGGCTCAGGCCTGCCATGATATGGCCAAAACCCAAAGCATTTTATCCAAATATAAGTATGATTTTATTATAGGCTCCGCCCACGCCGTAAGGGGGTTCCCCGACTTTTCGGACATGGAGTATGCCAACGTTTCCGACGCCACCCTTAAGCACACCTGGGAGCTTTATCTTTGTGAGCTTGAGGAGTTGGTGGACTGGGGGAACATAGATACCCTTGCCCATATAACCTATCCCTACCGCTATTTCAAACGCCACGGCAGGGAAGGAGTTATTAAGCTGTTTGAAAAGGATAAAGAGTATTTTGAGGTTATTTTAAAAAAGATAATTCAAAAGGGAATTGCCCTTGAGGTAAACACCTCCGGCCTCTGGCAGGACACCGGCGTAACCTTCCCCCACAACGAACTGATTTTGTTCTACAAAGAACTTGGGGGAAGGCTTATAACCGTAGGCTCCGACGCCCATTACCCCAAAGACCTTGCCAACGGCATAAAGGCGACCTATGAAAACCTGAAATCCCTTGGTTTTGAGCATATAGTAACCTTCCGGCAGCGTCAGCCGGTATTCCACAAATTATGATTACCCTAAAGGCTTATGCCAAAATAAATCTGACACTGAACATAACCGGCAGGCGGGATGACGGTTATCATACCCTTGATACGGTTATGCAGACGGTGTCTTTGCATGACGTGGTGCGCATTTCAAAAAGTGACGATATTTCGGTGGAATGCGGCGTCCTTTCGGGTAAGGACAACATTGCCTACAAGACGGCGGCTGCATTTTTCGGCCACACCGGCATTTCCGGCGGGGCAAAGATAGAAATCGAAAAGCATATTCCCGTCTGCGGCGGATTCGGCGGCGGCTCGGCAGACGGAGCGGCGGTTTTGCGTGGGTTGAATATTATTTATAACACCAACCTGCCGGCAGATACCTTGCGTGCACTTTCAAAAAGCATAGGTGCCGACCTTCCTTTTCTTATCGAAGGGGGAACCGCCCGCTGCACCGGCATAGGGGAAATTATAACCCCTGTAAAATTTAACATACCCTCTTTAGCCTACTGCCTTTGCGCACCCGATGCCGGTGTGTCCACAAAGGAAATGTTTAAAGAAGCGGATAAACATAATCTGCCACATGGAAACAGTGGCAAAATGCTTGACGCCCTTGAAAACGGTAACGCAAGCGATATTGCGTCATGTTTACATAATGACTTTTTCCCGGTGTGTAAAGCCCTTTTCCCAAAAGTAGGTGAACTTGAAAAGAAGCTTTATCAAAACGGCGCTCTTGGAGTGTCGTTAACCGGTTCGGGCACCGGATTATTCGGGGTATTTGAATCCCTTGAAAAAGCAATTCAAGCCGAAAACAACATTAAAAACCATACCTTTGCCGTAGCGGCAACCCCTATAAGCAGATATTAACAGGAAGGTAAGCCTTCCTGTTTTATTTAAAGCGCAAATTAATTACCCTCGTCCCTGCCTTTACAAAAAATGAAAATTATGTTATAGTTGTATGTCAAATCTTTTTGCCGTCAATAATCACATTGAGGTGAAAAGAAATGAAAAACAACAAGTTTATATCCTTCGCCGTATGTTTGTCCCTTACCATGATAATAACCCTTTTGTCTTCGGCATTTTTGCCCATCCATGAGCAAAAGGTTTATGACAGCGTAATCCGCCTTCACGTAATCGCCAATTCCGACAGCGACACAGACCAGCAGGTCAAGCTTAAGGTGCGGGACGCCATTCTCCTTGAAGCCGGACACATATTTTCGGGCAAGACAATGGACGAGGCTCTTGAAATTTCAACCCTTTCCACAGACGAGCTTACCGCCATTGCCAGACAGGTGCTGGCAGAAAACGGCCTTTACTATAATGTCCGGGTTGAGCTGGGCAACGAGGACTACCCCACCAGGGAATACGACGGGCAAACCTACCCTGCGGGCAAATATTACTCGCTGCGGGTGGTGCTGGGGGAAGGCAAAGGGCAAAACTGGTGGTGTGTGCTGTTTCCGCCCCTCTGCTTTGGTTCTTCCGGAGTTATAATCAGGTCTGGGGATTCTGGCGGAAAAACAATTATCCCCAAAGGTTCTAAAATTAAATTCAAACTAAAAATACTTGAAATATTCAGATGATACGGAGGTAAGGTATGCTTTACCGCATAGCCGGCCGGTCGGGCTCGGGCAAAACCGAATATATCAAAACCTTAATAGGGGAAAAGTCCCAGTCTAAAATTCCCTGCGTGGTAATAGTCCCCGTTCAGCAGTCAATGGAATACGAAAAGGACATATTCACCCGGTTCGGCTCATCGGCCAATCTGTATATTGAGGTTTTAACCTTCGATCGACTTCCCAACCGCACCTACCGGGAATACGGCGGCCTTGCGGCAAGCTACGTGGACGACGGAGGGCGGGCGTTGCTAATGGCCCACGCCCTACATAATGTAAAGGATAAGCTTAACGAGTTTTCCGCTGTTTGCGGTGAAAATGCCTTTGTCCGTAAAATGCTTGACACCTCCAGGACACTGAAGGAAAACGGCATAAGCCATGCGCTGCTTGACTCAATCGGCGGTGAAAGCCGGACGGAGAAGAAGGCAAAGGACGTCCACATAATACTTTCCGAATACGACAGGCAGTTTAACCATAGCCGCCTTGACGGCAGGAATATTTTGGATATTTACGCCAAAAACCTTAAAACTATGGACTTTTTCCGGGGCAAGGATGTGTTTGTCGATTCGTTTAACTCCTTTACCGAGCAGCAGCACAGGGTGCTTGACGAAATTGCCGCCCAGTGCCAGGACATATATATAACCTTTAACTACGATCCTGCTGATAAAACCCTTACCTTCGCCACCACCGCTTCATCCTTCAACCGGGTGGCAAGGAACCATAAAGCAACCGATATATTCCTTGATGGCAACAAACGGGCAAAAAGCAAAAGCCTTGAGTATGCTGAGGCTAATTTATGGGACAACACCGCCAAGCCCTACAACGGCGACTGCGGCATGGAATTTTTCCAATGCTCCGACCGCTTTGAGGAATCGGAATGCGTATCGTCGGTGATTTCAAGGCTGGTCCGGCAGGGATACCGCTACAAGGATATCGCCGTCATTACCCGGTCTCCCGAAAGCTATGCCGGCATAATCGACGCTGTTCTTGAAAAGCATTCCATCCCCTGCTTTTTCTCATCCGGTGATACCATCATGCTTAAACCCCTTACCACCTTTCTGCTTTCGGCTTGCGAGGCGGTGGCGGAAGGCTATTCTCTGCACGTAATGCTTAAATTTATAAAATCCGGCTTTCTCCCCCTTTCGGCAAGGCAGGTTAATATCCTTTGCCGTTATGCTTCCACCTGGCGGATAAGGGGCAAAGCATGGGTGTCCGGCGATGACTTTTTAATGAACCCCTCCGGCTACAGGGAGGTAATGAGCAAATACGATGAAAATCTGCTTGCCGCCGTTAACGCCGCAAGACAGGTGGTGTCGGCGGTTTTGGGGGAACTGGAATCGGAACTGACCAGAGATGACCTGAACGGAGAAGTTGTTGCAAAGGCATTGTATAAGCTGCTTGAAAGCGTCGATGCATCCCGGACAATACGGCGCAAAGCGGGGCAGTTAAGGGCATCCGGAGACGAGTCCGCCGCCCAAAAAATGACCGAGCTGTGGGACGTTATAATAAACGCCCTTGACCAGATATACCTTGTGGCGGGTAAAAACAGCCTTGCATTACAAACATTACCCAAAACCCTTGAACTTTTGTTTGACACCTATACGGTGGGGAGCGTCCCCGCCTCCTGTGACGAGGTGGAGATAGGAAACGCCGCCATATACCGAGGGAACAATCCCAAAGCGGTTATAATGTTAGGGGTAAACGACGGGGTTTTCCCCGCATCACCAACACATGCCGGAGTGTTTGACTCAAGGGAGCTTGATGAACTTGAAAAGAAGGGCATAACCCTTGAAGATTCCTTTGAAAAGCAGCTTGACAACGAAAGGCTGTTTTTCTACCTTACCGTGGCCATGCCGGCTGAAAAGCTGTTTTGCATTTATTCCGAAGGGGAAAAGGTCCGCCCCTCGGTGGGTGCGATTCGGCTTATGAAGCTTTTCCCAAGTGCTAAGGTGTCGAAATTTGGCAAAACAGCAAACACCGGCGTAATAAACGGAAAAGACATTGTTTTTTCCAAGGCATCAGCCAGGGAAAATGCGGTTTATGCGTCGGCAAATATAAAGAAGCTTCTTTCTGACATGGGTATAAACGACGCCGAAAGGGTAAAGGAGCACCCGATATCCAACCCGGATGCCACAATTAAAAACATTACATCTTCCTACATACACCTTTCCCCAACCAGCCTTGACAAATACACAAGCTGCGGCTTTTCCTACTTCAGCCGCTTTATATTAAAGCTGACCGAAAACACCACCGCAAACTTTGCCCATGCCGAAATAGGCACGTTTGTCCACAAGGTGCTTGAAATTTTCATTTCCTCCCGGGTAAAAGGCAACGCCTTTGTCATGCCCACCGACGAAGAAATCGAAACCGAGGTGGAACGCCTTACAAACGACTATATTCTTGCAGTCTGCGGATTTACCGGGGCAAAGTCAAAGCGTCTGGGATACACACTGTCAAGGCTTAAAATCACTTTGAAACTGCTGTTGAAAAATATAAGCGAGGAGCTTGCCGCCGGACTGTTTGTTCCGGCAGGGTTTGAAATAACACTTGAGGGGGAACAGACCACCTATACCACCGAAAAAGGGGTAAAGGTAAGCCTTAGCGGCAAAATCGACCGGGTGGACATATACAAAAAGGGCGACCGAACCTATGTCCGGGTGGTGGACTATAAATCCGGCAACAAGGTTTTCAACCGCACCGCCCTTGACAACGGCCTTGACCTTCAGATGTTTGTATATCTTTTCGCCTACTGCGCCGGCATTAAAAACGCCATCCCCGCAGGGGTTACCTACCTGCCTGCAAGGATAAAAACATTAAACGAAAGCCAAGCCAAAGGTGAAAGCATAGAGGAAATTGCCGCCCAAAACTTCAAGCGTTCGGGCATAATCCTTGCCGACAGAGATGTTATCGATGCCATGGAGCCCGGGGAGAAAAAGAAGTTTCTGCCGGTTTCAGTAAACAAGGACGGCAGTTTGCGCAAAAGCTCCACCTCCCTTGCCGATATAGAAGAATTTGGCAAGCTTGAGGAAAAGGTTAAAAAATACATAAAAAGAGTGGCAGACCTTATTTATCAGGGAGAAATGAAGGTGTCACCGCTTAAAATAACCCAGCACGATTCCTGCCAGTTTTGCTCGTACCAGCCGGTGTGCAGGCTTTCGGGCAACCCATCGGTGGTGCGGCGTCAGGGATTTTTCAACGAAACGGAGGATTTTGACAATGGCCGGTGACGTAAAATTTACCCCAGCCCAGCAAAAAGCAATAAACACCAGAAACAAAACCCTCCTGGTGTCCGCCGGTGCCGGCTCAGGCAAAACCACCGTCCTTACCCGGCGGATACTTGAACGGATAAGAGAAGGGGTAAACATTAACGACATTCTGGTAGTTACCTTCACCAACGCCGCAGCAGCGTCAATGAAGGACAAGCTATATAACACCCTCCTTGAGGAGCTGGCTAAAAACCCCTCGGACAGAAAGCTTGTCTATACAATATACAACCTTCCCTCGGCAAAAATATCCACCATTCATTCCTTCTGCCTTGACCTTATTTCCACCAACTTTGCCGCCCTGTCCCTTCCTCCCGCCATGCGGGTGGCCGACGCTGCCGAAAGCCAGATACTGCTTGACACCTGCCTTGAGGATTTGATTGATAAATCCTTTGAAAACGATGACAAGGGCTTTTTGACTTTATGCGACGCCTTTGCGGGGGAGAAAAACCTTGACGGTTTAAAATCAATTGCAACAAGCATTTATAAAAAGTTCCGTGCCTTCCCTTATTGGAAAAACTGTATATCCAAAGCGGTGGAGGAGGAGGAAGCTCAGCTTGAAGGCGCAGGGGAAAAGGGTGTTTTCGCCACATCCTCCGGTTCCCTTATGCTTGAAATGATGAGGGAGCGGGTGGATACCTTCCGCCGCCACGCCAACAACTTTTATACCACCCTGTCGGCTGTGGCAACAAAAGAAAAAAGCTTCAACTGCTTAAATTCCATAGCTGACAATCTCCAAAAGCTTGACCTTGCCCTTGGCAGGGAAAACCCCTCCTATAATGAAATAAGGGAAGTTTTAACTGAATTCAAATTCGAAACCCTTTTTAAGTCCGACCTTCCCGAACCGGTTTCAAAAGAATATGAAAACCTCAGGGACGGGGTAAAAAATGAAATAAGCTCCTATGTAAAATACCTTGCCAAAGAGCATGACGAGGTTGTTTCCGATTACCGCAGGGTTAATGAACTTAATAAGCTGATGAACTCCTTTATAATTGCCCTTGACGATACCTATGCCGCCGCCAAAAAAGCAAGGGGAATACTTGATTTTTCAGACTTAGAGCAGTTTACCCTTGAACTGTTGGGACAACCCACCCCCGGTGGAATAGTCCGCACCGACTTGTGCCGGGAATTACGTCAAAGCCTGTCGGAAATTTATATTGACGAATATCAGGACATAAACCCCCTTCAGGATACAATTTTCCGCCTTCTTTCAAGGGAAGACAACCTGTTTATGGTTGGTGACGTCAAGCAGTCGATATACCGTTTCAGAAACGCCCGGGCTGATATATTCTTAGGCTATCTAAAGGATTTTCCCATTCTTGAGGAAAGCGATAAAAAGGCAAAAATTTTCCTGCCCGAAAACCACCGCAGCCAAAAATACATACTTGACTTTGTCAATTTATTGTTTGACAACCTTTACACCAATGAAAACATGAACGCTTCTTATGCTCAAGAGCGGCTGGTTTATCCCGAAGGGAAAAAGGACGAAAACCCCTATCCCGTCTGGGTGAACCTGTTTGAGGACGGGGAAAGCCCCGCCGAGGACGAAGCCGAATTTGTGGCAAGAACAATAAACCGCCTTGTAAATGAGGGCGAAGGGGGCAAAAGATACGAATACGGTGATATTGCCGTAATACTCCGGGCGGTGTCCACCAGCGGCAGGGAGTTCGAACGGGCCTTTATCCGCCATTCCATCCCCTATACGGTGGAAAAATCATCCGACTTTTTGGCAGAACCCGAAATTCTCCTTGCCTTGTCCATACTCCGTATTATGGACAACCCAATTGACGACATATCCCTCGCCGCCGCCCTGCGCAGTCCCGTGTTCGGCTTTACCGCCAACGATTTGTATGAAGTAAAGAGGTATTACGCCTTTGAGTTTTTATACGACTGTGTTGTCCGCTGCAGCGCAGATTATAAAAGGTTTCTTAACGCCGGAAAAAGATATAAAGCCAACAAAAACTTCCGGCGTGTTACAAGGCGGCCCTTTCCCCTTATTATTCGTCAGACACCGTCGGGGCAAAGGCCGGACACCGTTATCCGTAAAAAATGCTATGATTTTACCCAATGTCTAAAGCGGCTTCGTGCCCTTGCCGCCGAATCCCCCGCCAACCGGCTTATATGGGATATGTATATGCAAACCTCCCTTGTTTCCCTGTGTGCGGCAGAAGAAAACGGCAAAAAGAAGGTTCAAAACCTTTATACCCTATACCAGTATGCCCTTGACTTTGAAGCGTCCTCCTTTAAAGGCCTTTCCAGCTTTTTAAGCTATATAAGCGATATCGCCGGCTCCTACGGCTCAAGCTTGGGCGGCGGAGAGGGGGACAAAGACCGGGTTAAAATAATGTCGGTGCATAAGTCAAAGGGTATGGAATTCCCCGTCTGCTTTGTGTCGGCATTGGGCAAGAAGTTTAATATAACCGACCTTTCGGACAAATACATAGTCAGGGACGACGGCTACGTGTTTTACAACCTCCGTTCCAACGGCAATCTTACCGAATATATCCCGTTTATTAAACACGCCGCAGCCTTTGCCGAAAAGAAGGCGCTTTACCGTGAGGAACTGCGCTGCCTTTACGTTGCCCTTACCCGGGCAAAGGAAAGGCTGTTTGTTACCGGTGTAAGCCAGAACAGCAAAAAGGACTACGGCGAGGAGGGAAAGGGATTTTTTGAAAGCAAAAGCTATCTGGATTGGATATTACCCATACTCAAATCCACCGACCGTCTTTGCTTTGATATAAGGCATAACCTGCCTGATTACTACAGCGTAAAGGCAAAAGTCGAAAATACCGGCGAATACGCCGTTCCCGACGAGGTGTTTATTGATGCGGTGAACTTCGTTTATCCCTACGGCAGCGGATATAGGGTGCCGGCCAAAGCGGCGGTGTCGGAACTTAGAAAGGGAATCCTTGAGGACGGGGAATATACCCGCACCGTTTCAAAAAGCGAGGCAACCAAAATCCCCTCCTTTGCCGCTGGGCGTAAGGATTTTACCGCCATCGGTTCGGCAACCCATCTGTTTATGCAGTTTGCCGACTTTGCCAACGTGGACAAAAACGGCGTCCTTGCCGAAATCGACCGGCTTGTCGGTATTAAGATGATAACCCCGGAGGAAGGCAGCCTTATAGACGTCAAGGCGGTGGAGGAGTTCTTCACATCCCCCCTTAAGGATGAAATTTCCCGTTCCAAGTTGGTTTTCAGGGAAAAGCGGTTTAATCTTATTGAAGAATCATCCCTTGTGTCGGGCGAAACAGGGGAAAAGGTGATGATACAGGGGGTTATCGACTGCTTTTTCCAAAACCCCGACGGCACCTTTACGGTGGTTGATTATAAAACCGACCGGCTGCCCAAAGAGGGTGGCGAGGACATTTTAAAAAACCGCCACAGCCTTCAGATAAAATATTACTGCCGCGCGGCGGAAAAAATCACGGGCAGCAAGGTAACAAAAGCCTATCTGTATTCCTTCTCGCTGGGCAAAGCCATTGAGGTGGATTATGAAGGCTAAACTAATGGCAATATACACCTTGACCGCCCCCTCTCTGCCGGCGGAGGGGGATATAAGCCAAACAAGGCTTTCATTTGAAGAAAGTAACGATATTAAAAACTCCCTTGCCGTAACCGACGGCAGAGAAATATACGGCTATGTTACCGGCTCCGAAGCTGCGCTTATTAAATCCTTTATCTCCCGTGGCATGGAGGTGTTTTGCACCTATTCGGGAAAAATAGAGGAAGAAGAAACGGATAGACATGCAATAAAAGTGTATTATATCGTTAAGAGGATATAAAAACCAAGACGGAATAAAATCTAGGACGAATAAATAATAACTACGGGCGGATATTCTCCGCCCGTTTTGTTGTATTAAGATACAGCATAATGCAGATACAGGGAGAGGGGGATAATGCGCAAAGCCTTCCGACTTTCGGGGAAGGGGGACCGCGCCAGTGGTGGATGAGGGGGTGTGGCCACTTCGTGGCGACTAGATTGCTCGTTTCACTCGCAGTTGTATTGTGCCTTCGGCACAGGTATATTGCCCTTCGGGCAGTTATATTGCACCTTTGGTGCAGTTATATTTATTTTTAATCGATAGATATTTGATCTTAATGTAGTGGCAGGGAGATGAAATATAAAAAAGCCTTCCGACTTTCGGGGAAGGGGGACCGCGTCAGCGGTGGATGAGGGGGTGTGGCCACTTCGTGGCGACTAGATTGCTCGTTTCACTCGCAATTATTTTGTGCTTGTGGCACAGTTATATTGCCCTCCTGGCAGATATATTGCACCTTTGGTGCAGTTATATTTATTTTTAATCGATAGATATTTGATCTTAATGTAGTGGCAGGGAGATGAAATATAAAAAAGCCTTCCCCTTGAGGGGAAGGCTTTTCAATTACCCCTATTTTAATACCACAACATTTAACTACTGCTAACTTCTATGTTTAATTACAAATACTGTTTTTATCGAATTCACCTTTCATTAAAATAATGAGATTTATATCTGTAATATCCCCTTTTACCCTTGCGCCCCCGAAGGGGGAGCAGGTGTATTAGCCCGGGGTGAAGCCCCGGGTAAGGATTCCCCCCCAACCCACGCGCCCCGTAGGGGAGCGGGTGTTTTTCGTGGGAACGAAGAGAAGAGAGAAGAGAAACGGTTCAAAACCCTGCGGGTTTTGTTCGATTTAATTATTTTATTATAATTTTGCAACAAATTGATATTGTGGCAGAGAGGTGTATATAAAGTAAGCCTTCCGACTTTCGGGGAAGGCGGCAGCCAAAGGCTGACGGATGAGGGGCTGGTATTGTATATCTGATAGAAAAGAACATATAAAATCCGCAGCTTTCGCTGCGGATAAAATCGGCTGTCGCCGGTGAAATTTTATTAAATTGCCTAATTAATTCTTTGAATACTTTTTAGCTTCAGCCACGGCCATTTGGTCGCATCTTTCGTTTTGCGGGTGTCCGGCATGACCTTTTAACCAAACAAAACTCACCTTATGTTTTTCTAGCAAAGGCAGCAGCTCCTCCCACAAATCCACGTTTAGTGCCGGGGATTTGTCGGCCTTTTTCCACCCCTTTGACTTCCATGAATAAACCCATTTCTTTTCAATGGCGTCCACCACATACTTTGAGTCGGAATACAATATAACCTCGCAGGGCTCTTTCAGCATTGAAAGTCCGGCTATAACCGCAGAAAGCTCCATGCGGTTGTTGGTGGTGGAAGCGCATCCGGCAGAATACTCCCGTATGTTCCCGTTGTATTCAAGAATAACCCCGTATCCCCCGGGACCGGGGTTGCCCAGACAAGCACCGTCGGTGTAAATGTTAACCTTTTTCACTTTATCTTAATCATCCTGACGTCTTTGCCCAGAAACCTCACCGGCTTGTATTCCCCAAGAAGACGGGAAACCAGCCTTGCACCGTATATGGTGTTTAACTCGGGCAAATCATGGTTTGTTGAAATTATGGTGGGAAGCCCCGTAACAATCCGGCTGTCTATAAGACTGGTTAGGGCAGAAATGGAAAACTCGTTTTTAACCTCCGCCCCCATGTCGTCTATAACCAGCAGATGACACTTGTAATATTTTTCGTCAGCATCGGCGTCGGAGGTAAAGGTGGCCTTGCGGCAGTCGGAAACTATCCGGTGGGCCGACTCATATACCACATAATACCCCTTGCCTGCCGCCACATGGGCAATGGATGCTGCCAGATGGGTTTTGCCAAGGCCTGTCCCGCCGAAAAGCAGCAGATTTCCGCTGTCGGGGGTGAAATTTTCGGCATACTTTTTACAGCATTCCAAAACCCCCTTCATAGAGGGATCGGTGCAGTATTCAAGGGAAAAGGTGTCAAAGGTATAGTCCGAAAGACCTTTGCCTAACACCGTCTTTTTCATAAAGTTATGTGCTTCAAGCTCTTTAAGACAGGAGCATTTTTCAAGCTTTATAAACCCCGTGTCGTTGCATTTTTTGCAAAAAAAGCATGGTGCATCGTAATTTTTGGGGTAGCCCAGCATAACCAGAATACCGTTACGCCGCCGGCGGAGGTTTACATAATGATCCTTTACCTGCTCCATTTTATCCCCGTCGGGGGCGGCTTCCAGCATTTCTATGGCGGCAAAGGACAGCTTTTCGTCTATCGTCCGCAGCTCGGGGCAAATGTCGTGAAGTTTTGCGGTTTTGGACTCGGCTTCCTTAATGGCCTTGTTCCGCCTTGCGGCAATTATTTCAAGGCTTGTGGGGGATGCAAACTCCATATTACATATCCCGCCTTTCACCGTTGGTTTTTTTCATAAGTTAAACCCCTCTCTTAAGCGCCGCATCAATAAATTCGTTTATATCAAAGCTGTCGGCAGGAAGGGTTTTTACGGGTTTTGACCTGCCGGTTTGGATTTTTTGAACATCCTCGTTTGACTTTATGCCCTGGCCATGCCAGTCGGTGAGGATTTTATCAAGGTAGGCAAGACGGACTTCGCCTATGGAATCTACCATTTTTTCATAGGCTGCCTTGACCACGTCAAAGGAAAGGTCAAATTCGGTAAACCATTTGGTTATGTAGCCTTCTTCCTTGGCCGACAGCTTTCTCGCTCCGAAACCGCAAAGAGTTATAAGTTTGCTTCTCATATCCTCCTGCTTTTGCCGTGCCGACAGGGTGGCTTCCAGCTTTTCGTAGGTATCAACGCCTTCGTCATAAAGGGAAAGGGCGGTTTGGGTTATATACCGCATGTTGGCTTTTCCCCGGGCAACGGCATAAGCCACCAGGGTGCAGACAAAGTCCGCCCCCAGGCCAGAGAAATGGTATATGTTATACAACAAATTAATGTCGTTTTTGTTTAATACCTTGCCCAGCATTTCCTCGACGGTTTCTTTGAGGGATGCGAATTCCTTTTCGGTTTCCATGGCCTGTGCCAGGGTTTCACCGTCATAGCTTTGGATAAGGCTTATCCGCTTTGAGGCGGGGATATTGCTTTCCATGTCGGTAATTAAGCCCTTTTCAGCCCAGAATTTAAGGGCCTCCTCAAAGTCGTTTGCCGGAACTCCAATAAATTCTGCGGCGGCATTAAGGTCAAATTCCCTCTTTGCCATGCAGTAGACGAACACCTTAAGCTGTGTTTCGTTTACCTTTGACAAAAGACCTACAATTTCGCCAGGCATTATGAAATTATTTTGTGTAGTGGTGGTTATCTTAACGCTTTTCACACGCCGCCTCCGGATATTTTGTCGAAAAAATTACGAAGTTATAATGTCTTCGTGGGGATACACCGAAAGGGAAATGCGGCTGTTTTCTGCCCGGCTGCCTATAATGTCCACAGTGTAGTTGACATCCAGCTTGCCGCCGTTTTTGGAAAGGGTGTTTTTAAGTTGCTTTGTCTTAACCCTCAGTTCCATAGGGAAATAGCCGTTGCTAAGCACGCAGCTGTGAGTTTTGCCCTCTTCAAAAATCATATAGGTGCCGTTGGTTCCCCCGGTATTCATGGCCACGATGTTGTCGCCGATAAGATTGACGGTGGTTATTGAGCCGTCACTGCCGGAGGAGTTTTCCATATATTCAAGCTTAAGTCCGTCCTTGGTGGTGCGTATGTAGCCGAAAGCCGTGGTTTCTCTGGTTTCTGTCTCTCCTGTCCCGTCAAGGGGATTTCCCAAAAGCTTTTCGGTTATGATATTAATGTTAACGGGTATTTTCATGTCTGTCATTCCTTTCGTGTCCAAAACGGTCATTCACATTAATTGTTCTATGTCTGTCTTAAACACCCTGTCGGATATGTCCTTGCCTAAAAACGCCTTGGCATTTTTAGAAAAGGATTCGGGGTCGTCGGAAACGTAGAATATCCTTTTTCCGCCGTTTCCGGGATTTATTCCTTTTTCGTCTATAAGGTAACAGAGATGCTCTGCCGCCTCGTAGGACGAATTTATTAGTTCACTGTCGGGTAAAAACAGCGATATTATTCTTTCAAGCAGGGGATAATGGGTGCAGCCGAGTATCACCGCCGACGGCTTTTTGGGAATTATATCCTCAAGATATTCGGCCACCGCAATGTTTGCCAACGAGTCGTCCACACTTGTTCTTCCGTTTTCCACAAGGGGAACAAGCAGAGGGCAGGCCCGGGATATTATTTTAACGTTGCTGCCGTATTTTTTAATTTCCTTCTCATAGGCTCCGCTTTTAATGGTGGCGGAAGTGCCCAGAACAGCTATAACACCGTTACCCTCGACGGCGCATTCGTAGGCTCTTTTCGACGCCGCCTCAACTACACCTACAATGGGAAGGTCAAAGGTATTGTTTAACACCGGCAGGGAATTGGACGAAACGCTGCCGCAGGCCACCAGTATGGCGTTAACATTTTGGGAAATGAGAAATCGGCAGTCCTGAAGGGCATACCGGTCAATGACCTCCTTGCTCTTGGTGCCGTAGGGAACCCTTGCGGTGTCCCCGAAATAAACAATATCGCAGTCGGGCATAAGGTCGATTAATGCCTTTACGGCGGTAAGCCCACCTATTCCCGAATCAAAAACTCCTATCATCTTACGGCTTCCTCCGCCAATGAAATAAGCTCATCCACCAGCTTGGAGAAAGTGTGTCCCTCTAACTTCATAAGCTTGGGATACATGGAGGCAACCTCGGTAAACCCTGGGATGGTGTTTATTTCGTTAAACACCACGTCGTCGCCGTTGACGAAAAAGTCAACCCGGGAAAACCCGGTGCAGTCAAGGGATTGGTATATTTTCGCCGCAACCGTTCTAACCTTTTCGGCCACATGGTCGGGTATCCTTGCGGGGAAATGAAGGTCGGCCTTGCCGTTTAGATATTTGGTTTCGTAATCATAAAACTCGGAATGGGGCTCTACCTCGCCGCACATGGAAACAAACACGTTTTCGTTACCCAGCACCGCCACCTCAATCTCTTTGCCGGCCATGGCCTTTTCTATGAGGATTTTTTTATCGTGGACAAAGGCGTTTTTCATGCCCTCTATTAAATCGCTGCGGTTTTTCGCCTTGGAAACCCCCACCGAGGAGCCGGCGTTTGCCGGTTTTACGAACACCGGATAGCCAAAAGCCTCCTCCGCCTTAAGGGCGGCGGCGTTAAAGTCAAGATTGTTGGTTTTTCTTACAGTTATATAGGGGGTAACCTTTATTCCGTCGTTTTCGCATATAGCCTTTGCGGCGGCTTTATCCATACATACCGCCGAGGAATAGGTGGAACACCCCACAAAGGGAATCCCCGCCAGGGTGAAAAGCCCCTGAATGGTGCCGTCCTCACCGTTTTTGCCGTGAAGGACGGGGAAAGCCACATCTATTTTAAATATATCATACATTTTTTTTGCTTTGTCAAGGACAATAAGTCCGTGGTGAACCGAACAGGGGGAAATCACCGCCGGAACAAGGTTGGGCGTGTCGTTTGACCAGCTTGCGTTTTCTATGTTTGCGACGCTGCCGTTATACAAAAACATGGCGCCGGTTTTGGTTATACCCATGGGATAAACCTGATATTTTTCCCTGTCAAGGTTATTTATTACGTTTGAAGCGGAAATGCAGGAAACCTCATGCTCGGTGGAAGCTCCGCCGAAAAGGACAAGAATATTCTTTTTCATAATATGTTAATGCCGGCAAAAAACCCGGTCCGGTCTTCCTTTCCCTGAATAGATATATTGCGGTAAGCCCGCATAAGCATTATATTTTATTTTTTTATACTATAACACATATAAAAAGCAAAGTAAAGGCAAAATGATGTAAAGATTTGAGGAATACTGTCAAATTCGGTCGGAATAATTAACTATGTTTTTCCTGTGGGCAAGGTGTATTCCGATATGCCCGAATCCTAAGGGAATCACCGAAATAATCATCCAAATTACCTTTCCGTAAATGCCGAGAAGTAAAAATGCGACAACCGGCAGTGTTGCCCCTGCTACAGGTATGCCGAGAATGGAGGAGTAAAAATCCGAAAGGGTTTTCTGGCTTTTGAAATACCTTATCCACCAAATTTCATACAGCACCATAAAGGCGGCCGATGCTATCAGCCACCAGCTCCACGCCGACCAGGGCTTTAAGTTGAAATCCGAAAAAACAACCGCAACGCAGGATGTTAAAAACTGTCCCGCCCTTTCGGCGCTTCTTAATGCCTTACTTTCAACCGACGGATTATAGCCTGCCGGTTTATTTCTGCACCATAAAAAATTGGGGACAAAAAGCATAAACAGATAAATTAAACCGATATACGAAAAACCCAAATGTCCTGTCATTGTCTTCTCCCGTAATTTACTTTTTTTGGCAGATCGGAAGGAATTGATTTAAAATTCATTATAGCATATTATGCGCCGGGTGTCAATAAATGACTGTGCCGGAAGGCGGACGGATAAAATTTTTCAAAAAGAATAACATATGTAATGAAACTCATAACAAAGGAAGGTTTTTATGGAAGAAGTCAAAACTCCCGACATTCCCGAATCCAAGGCAGAGGATATAAAAAACAGCGGCGGCATTACAACCAAGTCAGCCGAAGGCAGAATTCACGCCCTTATTATTGCAGGATTGGTGGAAGGCCACTACACCGCCTCAGACCAGGCCAAAACCACCAAATACGAGCAATGCATACCCACCCTTGTGGCGGTGGAGGAAAGCGACGAAATCGACGGACTGCTGGTGCTGTTAAACACCATCGGCGGCGACGTGGAGGCGGGTTTGGCCATAGCTGAGCTTATTGCCGGCATGACAAAGCCCACCGTTTCCCTTGTGCTGGGGGGCGGCCACTCGATAGGCATTCCCCTGGCGGTGTCAACTAAAAAATCCTTCATCGTTCCCTCGGCCACAATGACACTCCATCCGGTGCGGACCAACGGCCTTGTTATCGGAGTCGCCCAGTCCTTTGAGTATTTTGCCCGTATGCAAAACCGTATCATCCGCTTTATAACCGCAAATTCAAGGGCCAAGGAGGAGGAATTATACAAATTAATGATGAAAACCGAGGAAATGACCACCGACATAGGCACCGTAATAGAAGGCACCGAGGCGGTTAATATGGGCCTTATAGACGAAATCGGAAGCCTGGGGAGGGCCATGGAAGCCTTGAAGGAAATGATACGCCAAAGCAAACAGGGGAAGTAATGAATAAATATTAAGGATATTTTTGGCGAAAATTGTCTTGACAAAGGCCGGCAGGGGTTATATAATCAAATAAAATAATTATGTCAACCGGAGGGGAAGGCTTATGAAGTCGAAAGTAGTAATCAAACTGCTTGCTGTGGCTGTAAGCCTTTCCCTTGTGTTTATTTTTATCCCGTCAGACGGGGGCGCAGGCTCGGCTGCAGCCGGGGACATAAACGGTGACGGCAAAACCGACTACGATGACGCCTATCTGCTGTTTAACTACATAGCCGGTACCGGCACTATTACCCCCATCCAGCTTGAAAATGCCGACCTTGACTGCGACGGCAGCGTAACCATAGCCGATGCGGCGCTGCTGTTCCATTACATAAACGGCACTCTTTCGGCACTGCCTTTTAATTTAGGCTACGACAGACTGGTTATCCAGTCTTATCCCGAAAAAACCGAATATACCGAGGGGGAGGAGCTTGACCTTGACGGCTTTGTTCTTGCGGCGGAAAGCGGTAAGGGAAGAACAAAAAACATTGTAAACTATACATATGAAGGCTTTACCCCGGGGCCGGGGATAAAAATAATAGTGATAAGTCACTGCAACGCCAAAACCGCTTTTACCGTTACGGTTTTTCCGGCGGTCGTTAATTCAATTGAGCTTGTTTCACTACCCAAAAAGCTGACCTATTCGGAAGGCGAAGAGCTCGACCTTGACGGACTTGTGGTTAATGCTGTATACACCGACGGCAGAAAGCAGGCGGTAACCGATTATGTGGTTTCTGGCTTTGAGTCGGTCAAAGGGACTTATACCATCACCGTAACCTACCGGCTACGCAAGGCGTCATTTACCATAACCGTGAACTGACCGAAAAAGGCATTAATGTGCTTGAAACAAGTTTAACTGTCCTTTTGTGAAATATTAACATAAAAGAGCGCAAATGTGAACGCATTTACGCTTTTTTTAATAATTTACTTGACAAAGACGGAAACTGATGGTATAATTCGTTATAAATAATAGGGACATTATGACCTATGAAAAAACGAAAGGAAGACGCACAATGAAAAGATTCATGGCCCTTGCGCTATCCGTAATGCTAATTGCCATCTGCTTGACAGGCACTTTGGTATTTGCGGCTGATAGCACAACAGAACCTGACCTTTCAACCCTTAAGAGCTATTTCGATGTTAACAAGTTTGTCTATGTTGACAAAGAAAACGGCTCGCTGCAGTCTACCGGATTTTCCGAAGACATCGCCTTTAAGTTCCAGGACTACACCGACGGCGAATACCTTTACGGCGCTGTCGTTGTGCTTACCCCCCCTCTCGGGTCGGCATCAAGCACCGGTAACGGCAACAGCACAAACATTCGCCTTTGGTTCCGTTCCAACGCCCAGGCGACTGTTTACACCCACTTTATTGACATCTCCTATGACGGAGACAGCACCCCCTACCTCTTTTCCAAAAAGAACGGTTCTTTAACCAAAAACGAAAACTCGGTTGAAATTCCCACCACAGGTATGGAAGTTGAAACCGTTGTCGGGACAGACTACTGGTTTGTTCAGTATAAGATTCCCTATGCCAACGTTGACATCAACAACGCTTTCCAGTATTTCGTAACCGTATCCAACGGCAAACAGGCAGATCCCGAAATTAAGAACAACGCTCTGCTTTATCCTGCGGTCGAAATCGATTCCGAAAGCCGCCTTGCAAACTTCCCCTACAATAAGTGGGTTAGCGACGCTGCCATTGACGTAGCCGTTAAGGGCGTAACCGTAGACGGCGATGTTAAATACAACTACCCCGATCTTGCCAAGCTTTCCGACGGCACCCATGCCGACAACGCTACCGAATTCAGCGATGCCCGCCTTGTTTCCTTCCAGTGGGAAAACTTTGACAAGTCCGAAGGCGCCAACAACGGCACCAAGGACGTTGCCTTTGTCCTTGACTTGGTTGAACAAAAGGCCATCACCGGCGTTAAGATCGGTGCATACAAAGACCTCAACTCCTACATAAACCTTCCCACCGCAGTTAAGATTTACCTGTCCAACGACGGTGTAAACTATGTTTCCATGACCACCAGCACCTGGACCTCTACGGTTGACGGTCTTGTAGCCGCCACCGATAGAACTGCCGGACCCAAAGGTGGAGCCACCTACTTTGCAAACTGGGCAGTCAGAGCTTCCTTGAATGCCCGTTTCGTAAAGGTTGTCCTTACCATGAACGACGAATGGATATTCCTTTCCGAAATCGAAGCTATTACCGCTGATGAGGAAGGCAAACCCGTTGATCAGGTTCGCATTTCCGGCGTTAACACAAAGCTTGAGGGCGAAAGCATTGTTGTCCTCACCAGCAAGGTTACTGCCGAAAACCCCCTCCCCCTTGCGGTTTATAACGAAGAAACAGAAAAATACGACTTCCCCGAAGGTGACTACGGTCTTGTAGCCGGCGGCAACTGGACCTGGTGCAGATGGGATGCCGAAAAGAAGGCATATGTGGTTTATGAAAACCAAGTAAACCCCTATCCCTTCCCCGGTGACAGAACCGGCACCCTCACCATACCCGAAGGAGAAATACTTATAGTTTCCATTTCCAACGGTAACAAGGAACACGCTTACGGCTCCGAAAAGTGGATAATGAGATTCCTTGAAGTAGGCACCGAACTTCACATTTACAATGACATTATAACCATAGGCAAGACCGTTGCCGACAAGCCCCAGCGTCTGTTTACCTTTAACGCTCCCAGTTATGCTCCTGCCTCTGCCGACGACATAGGCATTATGGCCGTCAACGAGGATAGATTTGAAGGTATTACCGCAATCCATACTACCGGCACATTCAACGGCGCATACAGAAATGCTGCCCTTCTTGAATACAATGCCGAAAAGAATGCATACGAAGTTAAAGCAGTTCACGCTTCCAGCGGCACCGGCCCCAACTGGACAATAGGAGAAAACCAGATTGTTGTTGAATCCAACTTAGGCAACAACTGGCCCGCACTCTTTGAAACTGCAACTGAGGATGCTTGGTACTACAACGGGTCCAACGTTTGGGGTACCCCCTATAGCGAATGCCCCAACTTCTTAAATGACAAAAACCAGGCATGGTATGACAGCATAGGTAATATGCAGGTAGGCCAATTCTACCGCCTTATGGGCTTTGACTTTGATACTCTTGAAGTTCTTGCCAACTATGTTGTAGATCCTTCCTACGATTACATTACCTTCAACGCCGACTACGCAACCTACACCTATCTTGAACTTGTTACCGACACCGATCCCGGCGATGAATCGAGCGAACCTGCTGAAGAAACTTCAGAAGATGAACCCGCTCCCACAGGCGATGCCGGATTTATCGCTCTCGGCATTCTGGCTGTTATCGCCGCTGCCGGCGCATATGTTGTAAGAAAGTCCAGATAAGGTTAAATCAACTTAAATTAAACAGGCCATAGGCCATAAAAACAAGCAGCTTATGCTGCTTGTTTTTTGCGTTTTACTATGGTGTTATATACTAAAGCGGTATGATGGGGTAGTTCAAAAAAGCATAAAAATACAGTATTTGCTATTCCTCATAACACCAGCTTTTTCGAAACCATCTTACAAACGGCAATAACGGGTATAGAAAGTAAAAACCATAACAAGCTGTAACCGGCGCAGACCTGACCGTATAAATTAAGGGGAAGCCTTGAATAATCCCACACCTTAAGCTTTAACCTCTTGTTTACAATCAACCCCGTTACCAGTTCAACGCAGGTTATTAGAGCACTGGATATAAGTCCCCGGACAAATATTGATAATTTTCTCGAAATCCTCGCCCGGTTGCACAGTAAATCAATAAAGTAAAGGCAAATACCTCCGTCAATGAACATAGACACATGGCTTTTCTTTCTGTATAAAAGCTCCAGTAGGACATATCCCAGTCCTCCGGCAGCAAACAAAACCAGAAAATGAATAATTTTTTTGCGCATAGTAAACTCCCAAATTTCAATATCAGGGTTACTATGCGCAAATGTCAGCCGTTTATGCTTAAAAACTCCCCGGCAACATACCCCAAAATGCCGTTGTATCTAACCTTATACCAACCGTCGCCGGCGGAACACACCTCAAGAAGGGTTTTGTCGGGTATCTGCCCCAGTATCCGGCTGTTAAAGTCAGGCTTTGCCCTTAAATTGAGCCGCCTTCCGCCGGTGCTGACGGTGGCTTTCACGCCCTCCTTTTCCTTGTTTTCGGCTATTTTTTGGGGTTTTTGTTCTTCATCCGCTTTAGGCGAAGGGGGAACGGCTGTATTTTCTTTATCGTTATGTATCTCCGGCAGGCATTGTCTTGGCTGGGAACCTTCGATATCGAAAAATTCGGTTACCGAAAGGGAAAGGTTGCAGGCAATAAACTGCAGATTGTTTTTTATCCATTCGGCGTCCGACGGATTGTCGTGATACCCTACCCCAACCATAACCGCCGGAGCTTTAGGACGGTTTAGCTCCACAAAGGAGGTGTTTGGAATAATATTTACCATTTGCGGATTGGGATACAGGCTTTTGAAATTTCTCATAAATATTTCAGCTGCCCGCTTGCCTTCAGGCGAACCTTCAAGATAATAAATATTTACCCCCCGCAGAGTGCCTTCCTTTCCCATTTCTCCGGTGTTTGTGCGGATGGCAAGGTAAAGGTCGTGCTTTGTTTCGTTGGAATGGTCGGCCGACTGTCCTGCCGTCATTTTTGGCTTGTTCCGGGTAAAGGATATGTTCGCCGCCGCCAGATAGGGCTCCATATAGTCGGCAATTATCCGCATATAATAGCCTTCGGAATTGCTGTTATCGTAAAATTTGTTATATTCCCGTGTCGATGGACTTAAATATACCGATGCCATGGCGTCAACTCCTCTGTATACAGTATATTACGCAAAAATATTTATGTTTATTAAAAAAAAGTGTTGACAAACGCAAAAATTCGTGTTAAAATATGCCGATGAAAAGAAGAAGAACGCAGTTCTCACCCGCCGCATAAGCAGGCGCGGTCAATAGGCATTTATTATTATGGTGTTTGTTGTAATGCGGGGACTCGTTTTCCGCATTTTATTTTTTTCTGCCCAAAATTTATGGAGGTGTTTAATATAAGTAAAAAAGCGTCAATCAACGAGGAAATCAAGGCAAGCGAAGTCCGGGTTATAGACTCTGAGGGCAAACAGCTTGGGATTTTAAAACTTGAGGAAGCAATACGGATTGCAGAACACGCAGGTCTTGATCTTGTTGAAATCGCGGCAACATCAAAGCCGCCCGTATGCAAGATAATGGATTACGGCAAATACCGCTTCGAGCGGGAGAAAAAGGAAAAAGAAAACCGTAAAAAACAGCAGATTGTGGAGCTTAAAGAGCTGCAGTTAACCTGCAACATCGGTGACCACGATTTTAGGACCAAGGTAAGCCACGCTCACCGCTTTTTAACCGGCGGGAACAAAGTTAAGGTTCTTGTTAAGTTTAAGGGCAGGGAAATGGCTCATACCGAACGGGGCGAGGTGTTGTTGCAGCGCTTTTTGGATGCATGTGCCGAATACGGCCAAGCCGAGAAGCCTCCTGTCCTTGAAGGGCGTAATATGATATTACTTATAGCACCCAACAAAACAACCACTAATTTGAAAGGAAATAAAAAAGATGGGAAAGATCAAGACTCATAAAGCTAGTGCCAAGCGTTTTAAGCTGACCGGGTCGGGTAAAATAAAAATGAACCATCCCGGCCACCGTCACAATCTTGGCTTAAAGACACCTAAAAGAAAAAGAATGCTTCGTAAAGCAAGCTACGTAGGCAAGGCCAGGACCGCCGACCTCAAGCGTATGCTTCCTTACTCTTAATTGTTCGGAGGGAATATAAATGGCAAGAATAAAAGCAGCATTATCCACCAGGAAAAGAAGAAAAAATATTCTTCGTGCCGCTAAAGGCTACTGGGGCGCAAAAAGCAAACATTTTAAAATGGCCAAACAGGCCGTAATGAAGTCCGGCAACTATGCCTTTGTAGGAAGAAAACAGAAGAAGAGAGATTTCCGTGCCTTGTGGATAACCAGAATTTCCGCCCAGTGCAAGGTAAACGACATTAACTATTCTAAATTTATGTGCGGCCTTAAGAGAAGCGGCATAAACATTAACAGAAAAATGCTTGCGGAGCTTGCGGTAAGCGACAAAGAGGCTTTCAAAACCCTTGTTGATAAAGCAAGGCAGGCGCTTTAATTTGAGTTTATCGCAATTTGTTAATCTTCGCATACCGCGAAGGGAGGGAAATAAAAATGGCTGAAATAAAGGTCAAGGAAAATGAATCTATAGACAGCGCGCTTAGAAGATTTAAGCGTCTTTACCTCAGAAGCGGTGTTCAAGCCGAACTTCGCAAAAGAGAGCACTACGAAAAACCCAGCGTAAAGCGCAAAAAGAAATCCGAAGCTGCAAGAAAAAGAAAACACAAGTAAGATCTAGGGCTGAAAAAGCCCTTTTTCTTTTGCCTTACGTTATGTTTGTTATGGTGTGGTGGAGTATGCGGGTTAGTGATACGCATACGGAAAAGAAGGGAAATCGGGTTAAATCCATCTATCCGGGTGAACACAGTCTGTTAAAAACCGTAGTCCCCAAAAAACCAAAGACTTTTTGGGTATAATGAAATCTGCCGGCGGCGGGATGATTATATTGACACAGCCATATATAAGCAGGTATAATATCCTTAAAGGAAGGATAATACAATGAACATACAAGAAATCCTCTCAAAATGCGACCACACCAATTTAAAACAAACCGCTACCTGGAATGATATAAAGCAAATCTGCGACGAGGGCATCGAATACGGTACGGCATCAGTCTGCATTCCCCCATGCTTTGTAAAACAGGCAGCCAAATATGTTAAAGGCAGGATAAAAATCTGCACCGTGATAGGTTTCCCCAACGGATATCAGACCACCGAGAGCAAATGCTTTGAAACCACACAGGCTGTCAAAGACGGCGCAGATGAAATTGATATGGTTATAAACCTGTCCTACCTAAAAACCAACTCAGACCTGGCGCTGTGGGAAATTAACCAGGTAAATAAGGCAGCAATGGGAAGGCTTTTAAAGGTGATTATAGAAACCTGTCTGCTTACAGACGAAGAAAAGCTTACAGCCTGCTACATTGTGTCCTTGTCGAAGGCCGATTATATTAAAACCTCCACGGGATTTTCCACCGGAGGCGCCACTTTGGAGGATGTTAAGCTTTTATACGAAAACTGCTTCGGTAAGAAGGTTAAGGCCGCAGGGGGAATAAAAACCCTTGAGGACGGTGAAAAGTTTATTAAAGCCGGGGCAGAAAGACTTGGTTCGTCAAACCTTGTCCGGCTTGCAAAGGAAGCGGGATATGCCAATCGATAGAAACATACTGTTAAACATGGCAAAGCAGGCGGCGGAAAAATCCCACTCACCTTATTCGGGTTTTGCGGTGGGAGCGGCGCTGCTTTGCAAAAACGGCAAAGTATATACCGGCTGCAATATTGAAAACTCCTCCTATCCCGCCACTATATGCGCCGAAAGAACGGTATTTTCCAAAGCTATATCAGAGGGTGAACGGGAGTTTGAAGCAATTGCAATTGTTGGCGGAAGGGAAGGGAACTTTGAAAATGAATGCCTGCCCTGTGGAATCTGCCGTCAGGTCATGGCCGAGTTTTGCAAAGGAGATTTTACGGTTATTACCACGATGAGGGAATATACCTTCAAACAACTGCTGCCCTTTGCGTTTAGTTTATAATTAGGGTGATATAAAGAGATAGCACCTTTCCATGCTGAAAATTAAATATAAAAAAACCGGAATGCGCTGGCATTCCGGTTTTTTTATATATCTTATCTGAACTTGGATCTGGGATGATAATGGGTATGGAGAAGTTCGTGGGCCTTGTGGCTGTTGGGTTCACCGAGGAATTCGGCATACAGCTTTTTAACCGACGGATTCTCGTGGGACTTACGCAGCGTCTTGGCTTCGTCTTCGGAATAAAGTGCCTTTGCTCTCAGTTCCTTGGGGTTAATGTAATTTAACTCCTTGGAGCTTATAATCGGCTGACCGCCGCCGGTAATGCATCCGCCGGGGCAACCCATTATTTCGATAAAGTCATAGGTCTTTTCGCCGGATTTAATCGACTCAAGCAGTTTAGCCGCATTGCCGGTGCCGTTGGCAACAGCTAAACGAACTGTTCTGCCGTTTAAGTCAACCTCGGCCTCACGTACGCCTTCAAGGCCTCTTACGGCGTGGAAGTCAACGTTTGTAAGCTCCTTGCCGGTAACCACTTCGTAAACGGTACGGAGTGCTGCTTCCATAACGCCGCCGGTTACGCCGAATATAACGGCTGCGCCGGTGGATTCGCCCATGAAGTCGTCGAAGTCCTCATCGGGGAGACGGGCAAAGTCAATGCCTGCGGTGCGTATCATTGCAGCAAGTTCTCTTGTGGTGATAACTGCGTCCACGTCCTGCATTCCTTCGTTGGAAAGCTCGGGGCGTTTTGCTTCATACTTCTTGGCGGTGCAGGGCATTACCGAAACGGTGTAAATCTTCTTGGGATCAATGCCGTTTCTTTCGGCAAAGTAGGTCTTAACAAGCGCACCGGTCATTTCGTGGGGGGACTTGCAGGATGAAAGGTTGGGTATAAATTCGGGATAGAAGGTTTCGCAGAAGTTAACCCAGCCGGGGGAGCAGGAGGTTATCATGGGAAGAACGCCGCCGTTGGTAAGACGGTCGATAAGCTCATAGCCTTCTTCCATAATGGTAACGTCTGCACCGAAGTCGGTGTCGAACACCTTGTCAAAGCCCAGTCTGCGTAAAGCAGCGGCAAGCTTGCCGGTAACCTTTGTGCCTACGGGGAAACCGAATTCCTCGCCGAGAGCGGCTCTGACTGCGGGAGCAGGCTGAACCACCACAAAAAGGTCGGGGTTGGCAAGAGCTTCCCACACCTGCTTGGTGGAGTCTTTTTCATGGAGTGCACCGACGGGGCAGGCAATTATGCACTGTCCGCAGGCCACGCAGGGAGAATCGGCAAGGGGTTTTTCGAAGGCGCTACCCACATGGGTGTTCATACCGCGTTTTATTACGTTGATTGCGCCGATATTCTGAACGTCGTTGCACATGGCTATGCAGCGGCGGCAGAGAATGCACTTGGAATTATCCCTGACAATGGAGGGGGATATATCGTCGATTTCAGATTCGGTTTTGGGTCCGTCAAAGGGAAACTCACGGACACCGTATTCGTTACAAAGCTGCTGAAGCTCGCAGTTGCGGTTGCGTATGCAGCCGGTGCATTCACGATTGTGGTTGGAAAGCAGCAGCTCAAGATTTACTTTTCTCGCCTTGCGGATTTCGGGGGTGTTGGTTTTTATGTTCATTCCTTCGGTTACAGGGAGAACGCAGGAAGCCTGAAGGCCACGTCCGCCGCCTTCAACCAGGCATAAGCGGCAGGCGCCTAATTCCTGAACATCTTTAAGATAGCAAAGGGTGGGTATGTTGATCCCGGCTTCTCTTGCGGCTTCCAATACCGTATAGTTGGCGGGGACGGACACCTTGATGCCATCTATTGTTAAATTAACTTTATCCATTAACTTTTCCTCCGTTATTTCTTGCTAATGGCACCGAACTTGCATGCTTCCATACAGGTGCCGCACTTAATGCACTTGGACTGGTCGATTACATAGGGGGACTTGATTACGCCGGAAATGCAGTTAACGGGACATTTCTTGGCGCACAGCGAGCAGCCCTTGCATTTATCGGGATCTATGGTGTAAACCGCCAAAGCCTTGCACTGGCCTGCGGGGCAGCGTTTTTCGTAAACGTGAGCCTCGTATTCGTCCCTGAAGAACTTGAGAGTGGCAAGCACCGGGTTGGGAGCTGTCTGGCCAAGGCCGCAGAGCGAGGTTGCTCTTATGGTGTTGGCAAGGTCCTCCAGTTTTTCAATATCACCCGGCTCACCCCTGCCTTCGGTTATCTTGGTAAGGATGTCAAGCATTCTCCGGGTGCCTACACGGCAGGGAGTGCATTTGCCGCAGGATTCGTCAACGATAAAGCCGAGGAAGAACTTAGCAATGTCAACCATGCAGTTGTCCTCGTCCATTACTATCATACCGCCTGAGCCCATCATACAGCCGATGGCAGTGAGGTTTTCGTAGTCAACGGGGGTGTCGATAAGGGATGCGGGTATGCAGCCGCCGGAGGGACCGCCGGTCTGAACGGCTTTGAATTTCTTGCCGTTGGGGCAGCCGCCGCCGATTTCTTCAATAATGGTGCGAAGGGGAGTGCCCATGGGGATTTCAACAAGTCCGGTGCGCTTAATCTTGCCGCCTAAGGCAAAAATTTTGGTGCCCTTGGACTTTTCGGTGCCCATGCCGGTAAACCACTGGGGACCGTTGAGTATTATCTGGGGAATGTTGGCGTAGGTTTCAACGTTGTTTATAATGGTGGGCTTGCCGAAGAGGCCCTTAACCGCAGGGAAGGGAGGACGAGGTCTGGGTTCGCCGCGGTTGCCTTCGATAGAGGTAATAAGAGCGGTTTCTTCGCCGCAGACGAAAGCGCCTGCGCCAAGCCTGAGTTTAATGTCAAAGTTAAAGCCGGTGCCGAAGATGTCATTGCCGAGAAGGCCGTATTCGTGGGCCTGGTCAATGGCTATCTGAAGTCTTTTAACCGCAATGGGGTATTCGGCACGGACATAAATATATCCTTCATCTGCGCCTATGGCATAGCCGGCAATGGCCATTGCCTCAAGCAACGAGTGGGGGTCGCCTTCGAGAACCGAACGGTCCATGAATGCGCCGGGGTCGCCTTCGTCAGCGTTGCATATAACATACTTTTTGTCAGACACCGATGCGGCCGCAAACTGCCACTTTCTGCCGGTGGGGAACCCGCCTCCGCCTCTGCCGCGAAGACCGGATTCAAGAATAAGATTGATGACGTCATTGGGGGTCATTTCGGTAAGAACCTTGCCCAATGCCTCGTAGCCGTTCATAGCTATGTATTCATCAATGTTTTCGGGGTCGATAACACCGCAGTTTCTAAGAGCAACACGCTTCTGGCTGCGATAGAACTGGGTTTCGTTAAGGGATATGGTCTCGTGCGATTCGCCGCTGTCGGAATAGATAAGCCGGGTAACGGGGCGGCCTTTTAACAGGTGCTCTTCCACGATTTCGGGAACGTCGGCAGCGGTAACTCTAGAATAGAACACGCCTTCGGGGTAGACAATCATAATAGGACCAAGTTCGCAAAGACCGAAGCAGCCGGTGCGGACTATTTTGATTTCTTCCGAAAGCCCCTTTTCCTCAAGCTCTTGGATAAGGGCAGCCCTAATCTTTTCGCTGCCGGAGGAAGTGCAGCCTGTTCCTGCGCAGATGAGAATATGTGAACGTATCATTTATAAGTCCTCCGTTTATATTTTTGCGTTGCCTATTGTGTATTCAACCACGGGTTTTCCGCCCTTGATATGTTCGGCAACAACTCTTTTTACTTTTTCCGGTGTCATTTTCACGTAAGTCACCTTTTCTTTTCCGCCCTCGTAAACCTCAACTACGGGTTCGAACTGGCAGATGCCGATGCAGCCGGTCTGGCTAACGGTGGCTTTGTCGGTAAGGCCTTCTGATGCGACCTCTTCAACAAAGGTGTTAAGAACCGGTCTTGCGCCCGCCGCTATGCCGCAGGTTGCCATACCCACGACTATGCGAATGTCGTTTTCGCCTTCACGCAGAGCAATCTTCGACTGCATGCGCTCTCTTATTTTGGCAAGTTCCTCTAATGATTTCATTGCAAAAATCCTTTCGGTTTATTAAATTTATTTTTTCAATTTAAATATTGTTCCTTAAGATAATCCCGTATCCATGTCATAACCTCTGTGTTGGAAAGGGGCACAGTTCCAAGAGCCTTACGCAGTATGTTGGTATCAAGCTCAACAACACGTCCCGGTGTGGTGTGGGTGAAAACCAGATTGGCATCTCCCAGTCCCATGACAAGGGTTATCAGTGTGGATATTATATCTCCCAAGGGGACAAAATCGAAGGAGGTTTTATGAAAAACCGCCTCCACCTTTGTGCCGTGGCAGGATGGGTTTTCGGCTTCGCTTACGCTTTGTATTAAGAATGTTCCCCCGGTCTGAAGGGCAGCCTGCTTGAACAGCGGCACCCCAAGGCCGATTTTGCGGGTGGTGCGGGTGGTAAAAAAGGGATTTTCCACCTTGCTTAAGGTTTCGCTGTCCATACCCCGCCCATCGTCGCTTATTGTAACTTTAAGGCGGTCGGGTGTTTCTTCAACCGAAATTTCAATGTTTTCGGCATTTGCCGCAAGGGAATTCTGGGTGATGTCAAGAATGTACAAAGATAATTCCTTCATGTTAAGCGTCGCCTTTTAAATAGTCGAAAAGCAGTTTTCTAACCCCATCGCCGTCCCGGCAGGAGGTGTCAAGTTCAACACAGTGCTCCGGTTCGCTTATATCCTCAAGATAGTGGGCATCCGAGTTTACAAGCAGAATTTTATCCTTTAAAGTCGGGTTTTTAAAGAAAAACCCGGTTTTATCAGCGTTTTTTGAAAGCTCAATGCATTTAAAGTCGGGTTTATCCGGCATGGTGCCGAGGATTGAAATAATGCCGTTTGCATTTTTATCTGCATGGGCGGGAAAACAAATTCCTGCGTATTTTAATGCCAGATTATATACTTCCTCAATGGAAAGGGAAGTGGCGTTGGGGAGTAAAAACTCCTCGCTGCCTGTTATTTCGTCATTTTCGTCCAGTATATACTGGTTGCCGAAAACATGGGGCTTGTTTTTTATTTTGATTCTGAAAGAATCAAGCTGAAGGCCGAAATCAAGCGCATCGTCAAGGCGTTCAAACAGGCATACCGTATGAATATCCTCGGCGGTGGTAACCTCCGCCCCGGCAACCGGAATGACATCATACCTTTGGCAGGCTTTGAAAAAGGCCGGACAGTTTTTGACTGTGTTGTGGTCGGTTAAGGCCACAATGTCAAGGCCCTTTATTTTTGCCATGCCGGCTATGTTGTTTACCGTCATATCTTCGTCCCCGCAGGGTGATAGGCAGGAATGGACATGAAGGTCATAATAGAATTTAGGCATTTGAAATACTTCCCAGCATAAGGCAGGCGTCGTAAACGGGTAGCGGGGTACGCAATATGTTTATCCCCTTTTCCTTTGCGGTGTTAATAATATCCCCGTCTATGACGGCGTTTTCGCATATAACCACACAGGCAAGGTCAAGGAGTGAAGCCACCGCAAGGACGTTTATATTAGTCATTATGGTAAGCCACACGCTTCCGGGCTTGGCATTGCCCATAACCCAGCTTAGCAGGTCGCCAGCATAATAGCCTTCGACAGTCTTGCTTTTGTCGCTCTCTGATATAACCTCAAATCCTGTTTTTTGAATTATCTCGCCAACCGTCATTGTATTCATCCTTTAAGTCTTCTGGCAGTCAGTAATTTCTTTCAGCTTTTCCCTCATTACCACAATGCATTCCTCATACATGGCGTTACCCTTAACCACATCCTCGGCAAAAGCCCGGCAGGTGGGGGCGCCGCAGGAGCCGCAGTCAAGCTCGGGGAGGGTTTGAAACACCCTTTCAATGTCGCCCATAAGCTTTAATGCCTGCCTGCGATCCGGCCCGAGGGAGGAAACCGCCTTGTATTCCTCGTCAAATAAAAGCTTGTATGTTTCGGGGAAACCCCTTTCCAGCTCTTTTTCGGGGGGATGGTTTTGTGAAACGGGAAGATAGCGTTTTATATTTCTCAGCCGAACTCTGGCTATGTAGGGGTTTTCAACGGTAAGCACCCCGCCCACACAGCCGCCGGAGCAGGCTGACAGTTCCACGAAGTCAAGATTGCGGTAAACGGCGGTGTCTATATCCTCTAAAACCTTAATGACGTTTTCAATGCCGTCGGCGGCAAGGTAGTGGTCGTTCATCAAAGCCGAGGCTTCTCCTCCGCTTATGGCCCAGCCCACGCCTATATTCCCCGTGCGGGAATAGGGAATGGGGGTGGTTTTCTTTTTCATAACCCCTAAAAGTTCAAAATACAAATCGCTTATGGCCATTACCATGTCGATGTTGGATTTTGTCCCCACCAGGTGGTTTTTAACATAGCTCACCTTGGCAGGGCAGGGGGAAATGAACACCACGCAGATATCGTCATTTTTAAGATGGGGTTTTTCCTTTAATGCCTTTTCCCTTGCCATTTTTGCCGCAAGCTCTATGGGCGGGAGTATGGGTATCAGGTTTTTAACCAGGGTGGGGAAACGCAGTGACACCAGTCTAACCACCACCGGGCAGGCAGAGGATATAACGGGAAAGTTCACGCCTTCCTGCCGTAAATACTGCCTGGTATAATCGGTTATAAGTTCTGCAGCGCAGGCTACCTCAAACACGTCGTTAAAGCCAATGTCAAGTAGGCCCTGGAGCAGATAGTCGATATCGTCAAGATTTTCAAACTGCCCGTAAAGAGTTGGGGCAGGGAGCGCTATGGTATACTTATCTTTCGGAAGATTGGTAAATTTATCGTAAATCGCTTTTTTTGCGTTGTGGGGGCATTGGCGGATACATTCGCCGCAGTCAATACATCTGGCGGAGTTTATTACAGCGTGTCCGTCCCGAACCCGTATAGCCTCGGTGGGACAGCGCTTAAGGCAGTGGGTGCAGCCTTTGCATTTTTCCACGTCCAATGACACGGAATGCTTGTATTCGGCCATGTGCACCTTCCTTTCACTTGTGTAATAGGCCTTATACTTTAACTGTCATGGTTATAACCGTCCCTTGTCCAAGGGCGGTCTGTATCTCCATGGCATCGGTATAGCGTTTCATGTTGGGAAGACCCATCCCCGCTCCGAAGCCTAAAGCACGAATATTGTCGGGGGCGGTGGAATAGCCCTCTTTCATAGCAAGCGCCACGTCGGCAATACCCGGGCCGTGGTCGGTGAGGACTATGACTATTCTGTCTTCGTATATGAACAGCTCGGCAATTCCGCCGCCGGCATGGATGACCATGTTTATTTCCCCCTCATACATGGCTATGGATGCCCGCTTAATAATTTCTGGGGGAAATCCTACCCGGCGTAAAATCCGCTTGACCTGTATGGAGGCCTCTCCGGCGGAGGTGAAATTGGAGCCGTCAACCTCAAATTTATAGTACAGGCATTCGTTATCCAAGCTATTCACCCGCTTTATCGGTTAGTCCGGCGGCATACAGCAAGCCGCAGGCCTCATACATGCGGTGGGAGGTTTTTAAAACCACTATCCCAGAACGGGTGGCAAGGTCAAGAATTTCCTCGGTGGGAACCTTGTTCCTTACAAACACCACGCACTTCATGTCCATCATAACAGCGGTGCGTATAGCCTGGGGGTTGACAAGACCGGTAAGTAAAACGCCCTGATTTTTAACGTATGCCAGCACGTCGCTCATCATATCGCTGCCGCAGGCGGAGTAAACCTCATCGTCGACCAGCTCGCTGCAGCACAAGACTTCACCGTTTAAAATTGAAGCGATTTCCGAAATTTTCATAGGTTTATCCTTTAATATTTAGCAAGTATGCCTTTTATGTCCGAAGGGGTAAGGCGGCCGTAAACGTCTTCGCCTATAACCATAACCGGTGCAAGACCGCAGCAGCCAAGGCAGCGGGTGTCCATAATGGTGAACTTGCCGTCGGCTGTTGTGCCGCCGGTTTTTATGCCCAATATCTTTTCAACTTCTTCAAGCACGGCCTGAGCGCCTTTAACATAGCAGGCGGTGCCGGTGCAAACGCTTATAACGTGTTCGCCCTTGGGTTCAAGGGAAAACTGAGCATAGAAAGTGGCGACGCCGTAAACGTCGGAAACGGTAATGCCAAGGGATTCGGCAATAAGATTCTGAGTTTCAAAGGAAAGATAGCCGTAAAGCTCCTGAGCCTTTTGCATTACAGGCATAAGGGGCCCCGGGGTGTCCTTGTATTTTTCAATAAATTCCTTCAACTCCTGGTCCTTTTGCGCGATTTGCTCTTTTGTAAGTGCCATTATATAGCCTCCTGATAATTGTGTTAAGGCGGGAAAACCCGCACCAATCAAGTATAGCATGATTAATTGAAAAAAACAATAGAAAAAGGAAAAAATCTAAGGTATTTTAGTGCAATTACGGTTAAATTTTCATTAAATCGAGTTTAATTTTATAGTAAACAATCCGGCTGATTATTGTATTGCATTATAAATGATGTATAATTATCTCATATGAAATAAATGTAAATTTACTCTGATTTTCATCCTCCCGTCCGTATATTCAATAGAAGCGAGCTTCAAAGAAGGGGGAAGACAACGTGGTATTAAACCCCGCAACGGTTGACGGGTATTTAACCCGCATAAAAGAAAAAGATAAAGCAGCCTTTGAAGATTTATACATCTATTCAAAGGAACTGCTTTATGTGTACGCCCTTTCGGTAACCGGCGACAGAATATCCGCCGAGGATGCGGTGCAGGAATCTTTTGTGAAAATATGGCAGAATGCTTCCGGATACCACCCCGGCAGAAACGGTCTTGCCTGGATAATAACCATTACCAAAAACACCGCAATAGACGAAAGGGAAAAACGAAAGCGTATTGTGGTCAGTGATGAGCTTACCAAAAAAGGTAGGCAAAAAAGCCATGAAAACGCCGTTGTCAACAGCAGCTATGTGGAATTTATAATGAAAAGCTTAGGCTCTGTTCGTATTAATGGTTGATTTTCGAGTTATTTTTTGCTTATACAAACAGAGCCTAATTATAAAAACACAACGCTGGAGTAAATTCCAGCGTTGATTTATATTTATGCAGTTTTACTTATCCAGCAGGTTTTATTACCTGTTAGTATTGGATTAATACTCTATAAATCTCAAGGGTGAAATCGGTATTTGCCTTAACTGTGGGATGATTTTTCGGAACCTCTATAACTATATGATAGTATGCCATAATACTAAATTGCAAGGGCATTTCAAAGGTAGAATATTCTTCTTCTATATATATCTTTCCTGAATCCAAAAGGTCGGTAAATCTGAATTTAAGTGAACCGCTGCCAGACTTAACGAGTACTAACACAAGAATATTGTTTTCAAAATATTCATTGTCGTATTGATTTACCACTTCCATAAATTCTTTGCATTTTTCTAGTTCATTCCTACTCTTACCGGTAGAATTATCTATAAAAGAAGCAGCAGTGGCAATGTGTTCATCCAGCTCCGCCTTTGATGTAATCTTAAGTATTGTGGGGTATTCCACCATACACCTGGTAGTAAGGATATTGTAGGCTTTATATGTTTTAACAGTATACACCTGTTTATCTGATATGTCTTCATTCCGGGATTCCTGACCTGATAACATATCTTCAATATTTTTATCCGCGCAGGAAACAAGGGATAATACAATAAGTAGTACCGATAGGATTAAAAGAGAAATATTTTTCACGGTGTCTTAACCTCCTTTCTATTTAATAATACGATTTCAATGAGAAAAAAGTTTCAAAATATTTCCACAAAGACATATTAATATTCAGAATCGAGTAAATCCTCTTTTTGTAGAAGAAAATTTTTCCTCTATAAAAAAGTATAAATATCAACCTTTAATACGAACAGAGCCAAAGCTTAAAACCTGCCGAACGGCAGGTTGCAATGCTTCACATTTACGGGGATTATACAATAAAAGAAATAGCATCCCTATTGTCAATCCCCCACACCACCGCCCAATGGCGATACACTTCCGCATTAAAAAAGCTTAAGGCAGCGATAGTCCGGGAGGAGAATGAGCATGAACGACAATCAGGAACTTAAAAGCATAATTAAACAGGAACTTGAAGAAGAAGCGAAAAAATATGCACCTAACGACATGGATTATATATGGAAATCCATTGATGAAACCAAAAAGACCAACCGCTTAAATAAACTTTCCGTCATAGCCGCCTGCGTTACTTTTTGTGTTCTGGTTGCGGCAATTACCGGCATAGTTTTAGGCACAAATGGAGGAATTTTCGGCGGTGATACCTCCACCGGTGGTTATTACCCGGACACATCGTATGTTTTGGGAACCACCTTCGCCGAACTGCACCCCGATCTTGCTGCCATGCCTGAACACCGGATTACTTCAATATATTATAGGAACAATGGGTATGGTGCGGAACTTATAAATGACAGTTTTGAAAACTATGCAAAATTATACAACCATTTCATATCACCGGAAAATTCGGTTTTGGTTAAACCCATTAAAGAGGACCGTCCCGAACACCTTTTGAATTTTTCTTTTGTTATGGCCGATAATGTTTCAGAAGAATTTATTATATACCCGGACGGCTACTTTGTCTTTTATAAAGGGGGAAAAGGCACGCCCGAATTATTACAACCCGTATATGTTCAAGCCGGTTAATGGAATATCCACCTTTGCCGAGGCTCACCCCGAATTTAAGGTTGATAAATCCAAAATGGACCTTACCGTATCCTTCGGCGACGAAAATTATGTTTATATAAGTGATGACAAGGCTGAGGAATTGTTTGATTACATCTTTAAAAACGGTGAGCTTGTCTGCTTTGATTTTGAAATTTATATACCACACAGTAGGAGTTATGAGTTAAAGGTTATATTCAAAGGCAATAATGCCGTATTAAGGTTGCTTATCGATACGTCGGGGATTGTGAATTATACTGTAATGTACAATGATAAAAAATCTAATGATGTGTCTGGATTTTTCTTCAGTCCCGAAGGATTCAAACTGGAAAAGTTCAGACCCGCCCCCTCCGGTAAACTTACCGACAAATATCCCGAACTGGCTGATTTCCCCGGCGGTCTGACGTTAAGCTATGCATTGGGATCTTCCGAAGAATATATCACGGTACCGGATACCATTGCCGAGCAATGGTATAAGCAGGTTATAAATCCTGACAAAGCAATGGTTTTAAACACAAATGCGGTAAGCAGTAAGAATGTATATATTAAAATAAAACTTGCCGATAAAGAAGGAAACCCGGTTTATGATATTAATATGTTCGGTAACGGTGTGTTCAGGCTTTCTAATAACCAAGGGATGGATTGGTGTATAAATCCTGATATAACCTGGATTCCGACCGAAACCAAGTTCAAAGATGTTCATCCCGACCTTGTTGAATTTGATGATAACGTTAAAGTCGTTTTGGTGCAAATGGGGGTTCTCATTAATGATAAATCCTATATTTACACCTACGGTAAACATGTAAATTCGTTGTGGAGGATAGTTTCCGATTCGGGCAACATGGTTCGTGCGGACGAAAGGGCAAGCATGGTAAAAAAACTTCTTGCCGACGTGAAACCAAGGTATACGATTTCCTGGAACGACGGTGAAGATCATCGTATTGAAATATATGAAGACGGTGTTGTCCGCATTGCCACAGCCAAATCCGGCACCCCGCCCGAAAATTATTCCTATGAATACTACTTGTTTGAACCTTATAAATATATATTGGATAATCTGCAGGATGTTTTTATAGGAAAAAAGATACCGCAGATTGAAGAGTAAGTGTTTTAACCGAACCCAATGGACAATCTGAATAATTATTAACCGCTGCCGGGCCACCCGACGGCGGTTTTTTGTTGCACCGGAAAAATTTTTCATATTAACTGCAATGGTGTTTTCATTAATGCTGGCCAATGGTCCTTTGACTATGACGATAGGAGCTGTATTTCGGTAAATACTACGGCAGATTGTGGCATTTAGTTGCCTTGGGATTGTAAAAATTTAATGCTGAAATGATTTTTTTCATAACTTGGATACCCGGCGGTTAAACAAAGCGGCGGTCGTTGCAATCCGCCGCTTTACGCTGTTTATGTTGATATTAAAAATATGTAAAAATGTATAATGTAGACTAAATTCAGACATTTTTCGACAAACAATTTGTATATAATATCAAACGATAAAGTATAATATATGCTTATGGAACATACAAGTCCTCCTTAAACTTTTTTATACACATTGGAAAAAGCAAAGGAAACAGCCTGCAGGCGGTTTTCTTTGCTTTTGTCATTTTTATATGGTAAAATAATTTTTGAAAAAACCCCTCGTGATTTTAAATTTTTAGCCGTTATGTTTTATGATGAACATTGTGGAGGGGAAAAAGTGAAGGTTAATCCTGAAATTGTAGAGCAATACCTTACGGGCTTTAAGGATGGGAACGAAGGCGACTTTGACCGTCTTTATGCCTATACCAAGGATTTGCTTTACTATCATGTCGAAAGCATAGACGGTGTGTGGAACGTGTTCTTCGCATGGGCTCCCGACGATTACAAATGGCTAACCGTTAAAGCGGGAATAACCCTTGAGTACAACGACTCAATAAACAGATGGGTAATTTCAAATCTGTTTTTGGTAAACTGACAAGCAAATAAAACCGGTCGGGTTATAATAGTGTAAATAATTTTAATTTATACTCCGAAAAGTCATAGCTTGAAAGATATATTTTACGAAACATGTTTCATCACAAACGGGAGGACAGACAGTGAAGATAGAAAAAGCCACGGTTGACAGCCTTATAAGCGGCTTTTACAATGGCAGCCGTGATGATTTTGACGCCCTCTATCGCTACACCAGAGAATTTTTATATATTTACGCATTGACGGTGGTTGGGGACTCCTATATTGCCGACGACGCCGTTCAGGATGCTTTTATACGGGTTTACCGTTACATAAACAAATACCGCCCCGGCACCAATGGTCTGGCTTGGCTCATTCAGATTACCAAAAATACCGCCATAAACGCCAAAAACAACCGGGAAAAGGTGGTTATTGTAGATGAAACAAGGCAAAAATCCCCCGTTTATGATCCCGGAACCATTGCCGAGGATAGGCTTTATGTAGACTACATGCTAAAAAAGCTTACAGAGGGGGAACGGCAGGTGGTAATGCTTCACCTTTTCGGGGAGCTTGCTGTACGGGAGGTTGCCGAAATACTGGGCGTTCCTGTAACCACCGCCGAATGGCGGTATAAATCGGCTTTAAAAAAGCTGAAAAAAGCAATCGATAGCAGCAATTAACCTCATGGGCAAACGAGGAGATATGCAATGAACGAATTCGAACTTAAATTAAAACAGGCCATTGAAAAAGAGGCATGCCGACACACCCATTCGGACAGCGAGCTTGAAAAAATCAAATCGGCCGAAACCGAGCCGGCTAAGTATAAAACAAGCCGAATATATGCCATTGCCGCATCCCTAACCTTTATAATACTTGCAGCGGCGGTGGCGGGTATTATATTAAAAGGTAACCCGAACCCTTATCCCGGGCAATCAACCTATTCCGGCGGTTTATACCCCGACAGCTCCGAGATAACATATTCGGAAGTCGATATATCCGATATATCGGAAATTTCAGACGATCCGGAAGTGTCCGAAATCTCTGACGAATCAGAAATATCAGAGGTATCGGAAGTATCAGAAGTTTCGGAAGTATCAGAAGTTTCGGAAGAATCCGAAACCTCTGAGGATATAATCGGAAACACCCTTATTGAACGCCATCCCGAGCTTGAGTCTTTACCCGAGGGAGCAATATTCAGCTACAAGCCGGATTTCGGCAGCAAACAGGAAGTAAGCTACACCGGCGAACAGGCCGTTTCTGCCTATGATTTTCTAATTAAACCGCAGGTATGGCAATATAGGAATAAAAACGCAGCAAGTGAGGTTAAAAATGCCAGGGCTATAACCTTTACCGTCGGCAGCCACACCATGACGGTTTACGATAACAACTTTATGTGCCTTGATGGCTCTGAATGGTATTTCATTAATGATATTAGCCTGATTGACAAAACCGTAACCCTAAAGGATAATCATCCCGGCCTTGTACCTGGCGGCGGACAGAAGTTTGCCATCGCGGCTCAAGGCTTAGGGCAATATGACAACATGGCAAAGCTGGCGGACTTTATATGGGAAATTGTTGCGGAAAACGCCTTGGTTTACAAAGCTGATCCTGTGGGATATGCCCTCATTTTCACCGAATCCGACGGATATGTCAGGTTTGACATAACCGGCAAGGAAAGCTACACGGCATTTGTTTACGGCAACGGCATTATCCGTATAGATTTCAAGGGTAAGACGGACTATTACTCCAAGGGAACCGGCTGCGACCTTGACTGGATTTTAACGATAATAACCAAAATCGGCAGGGAAAACTTCTATATGCAAATCGATCGGGCCAACTACAAGAAAGTTATTTATATTGCCGGCGTATGCTATGAATATATTTTCTCCAATGTATTTGAGATTTTCGATTACGAGCCTGTGGCTGAGATAAAGGAAATAGGTTATAGTAGCATTTGCGGTCTGACCTATGACCTTGATGTGGGTGACACCTGCTACTCCTATCCTTTTGCATCAGTAACCTGCTATTCCTCCGGCGGAGAAAGATGGTATCCCGTTTGCTCCGATAAAAACTATGTAAATAGCTGGGACCTGGCGTCAGAGGCCAAAAACTTCTACTACACCCCCGCATACGGCGATTCCAGTGTCAGAATAAACGGTATATATTACGAAGAGGTTATTCCCATGGATTTAACAGAAGGGGAATACTATGTAACATTCCGGGGGACAAAGTATAAATGCGACACCCTGCTTTATGTCTTGATAGACGGGGTATATTACGTCTATCCCTGCTCTATGGAGGTCCACTACACCGGCGGGCCTGATTACGACCCGGTAGCCGACGATTATATCCGGGTTTATAAGCCGGAGAGAATAACAGCCCCCAATGTGGACATTACAATTGACGGTGTAAAGTATTTTTACAGCACAAACTTTGACGGTATGCCTGTATTCCTTGTTTCGAAACCCGAAGTTAAAGGTGGAATTCATTATTACACATTGTTGTACTATAATAAATCAACACAAAAATATGTGGTGGTTAATAAAGATTTAGCCATACCCGGGGGTATTGCCTCTATTGTTTTATCCTCTGAATATACAATCGAAATAACCGATAATGACGACAAATCTTTACCGGTTACCACCGTATGGAGAATTAACGGGTCGGGCAAGGTTACAAAACTCAATACCACAAAAAACGGCAACACCTATGCCGAAATTCATCCCGACAAGCTGGATATAACGGGTTATATAATGGTTTATTACGCTAAAAAAGGGATAACACATGAAATAAGGGGCAGCGCCATGACACAGATATATGCATCAGTAATCGAAGGCGGCAGACTGGCAAAGGCTGACGCATCCGTGGTTATACCCGATAACATACCATGGGTTACCTTTATGGTCCGCTTGGAGGTTGATGATATGATGTATGGATATCCTATTATGAATATTATCTACATGACGGTTTATGAAAACGGTTATGTGAAATTTCATATGAGCGACCTGTTAAACAGCAATTATGAGCTTTATTATAATCCTAAAGGTTATGACCTTGAAAAGCTGTTTAATGCGGAAGAATACCAAAGTGAAACTTGTTTTAAAAACATCCATCCGAAAATAGTTCAAAACGCCCAGACAAATAAACTTAAAATAATTCCCGTTAAAGTTCCCGGTGCAATGGAAAACTATGTTAAGTCCTACGAAGGCTACCTTGCATTGGTGCTTTACAACACCATGATAGGCGACGGGACATTGGTTAAAGCAAATATTGACGGTAAAAACCTCGGTGACTATTATGAATTTAATTGTTCGTTAAACAATCTTTCCTTCAACATCAGAGCCTATGACAATGTTTTGGCCTGTAAAGAGGAAAACGGCGACTGGCAATACTATAACTGGACCGGTCTGGCAGAATATCTGACGAATTTATTCTTAAACGACATAAGTTTATATATTTCGGAAGAAAACACCTCCTTTGAAATTAAAGGCGTTAAAATAGCCTATGAGGTCTGGTATGACAAACAGAATGGCTTTGCAATTTCTTCTGCCGACGGCTCAGTTGAGACCGGGCATTACCATGTATTTCATACCTCTGACGGTGGTAAAACCTGGACTGAAATATACGACGATTTAGAAGTCACAGGGTATATTCAATGCCTTAAAGCCGTTGACCACCAGACCTTGGTGTATGCCGACAGCTACACCAATTTTACGGAATTTATTAAATTATGGCGATTAGATGCAAAAGGCAGAGCGTCTGAAGAAATTAAATTCTTCTTTATAATCCCTTAAAGCGGCAATCCATAAAAACATAACAGATAAAAAACCTAATTTCTAACCTTAATATTTTACAGTATGTTTTTCTTTACTCCTCCTATGCAAAAAAGCCGCATTCCGGCATTTTATGACACATTGCTTCGGAACAAGCTTTTACTGTGTGTCTGATAATTATATGGTGCCGGGGTTTGAATATTATATCCCCGAGAAAAAGCGGTTAATTGTATCTAATGAATATCATGAAAACGGCATACTTGGTTACTACTATCAAACCATAGATAATTATATTCTCTGGTATGTATACGGACCGTGCGAAGGGACGGTAGAGTATTCGGAAGATGCTGCCCTTGATCAATTTCTGTGGCGATTTAACCCCAACGGGGAGTAGAACCGATACAGTTAAAATTATGTATTATGCCCAAGAAACCAAAGCCGTCCCCGGCTTTGGTTTCTTGGGTTGTAATCTTAAAACGTATCGAAAAATATCGTTGTAAAACAATCCGGCTGCATGAAGTGGGATAGTTAGGTTTTTCAATGCTAGGCAACTGCCTTTATTAATATATAGCCATGGCATATTTCGGCATTTTTAACAAGACACCACTCGGTAACATTGCTTTCCAATATCTGTAAATTTCCCAAAAATAATTGACTGTTTTTTGCGATTTTGCACAAAATACCCACGTAAAATTAAAAGCTTGTTCATTTATATATAAAATGTTAAAAAAGGGATTGTTCAAAGTCATAAAAATGTTGACAAAGTGATAACGGCATGTTATACTTTACACAGAAAAATTTCTAAAAGTTTAAGGAGAACAAAGATGAAAAAAGTTTTAGCTCTAGTCACCGTCATCTGCCTTGTTGCGGCTTTCCTTGTTGTGCCCGCTGCGGCAGAAAAGCTCCCCGACACCGAATACAATCTTGTAACCAGTGATTCCGAAGTTACCAAAACCCCCGTTAACGGCATTGAACCCGAAGCTATCTTCGACGACAACGGCGGTTTAACCGTTAAAGCTGCCGGCGCATGGCCCAGCGTTAAATTGGTTTATAACACACCCGTAACCTTTAAAATTGCCGAAGCTAAGATTAAGGTTAAATTCACCCTTGTCGGCAGCGGCACCGTTGGCACCTCCATTCGTATTCACACCGACAACGATGTAACCGAAGGCTCCAAGGGCGACATTTTCATTCATCAGTTTTTAGAAGGCGTTACCCTTGACACCGCCGGCGATATCAACGTTCCCGGCACTTATGAACTTGAAGTTCCTTTTTCTGAACTTGCTTTCACAGTAGCTACCGCCGAAACCGCATATGCCGGCACAGCTCCCTTCAATACCGATGAACTTACCTTTACCGGCATTACCATCTTCACCATCAACGGTGCAGAAGTAGTTATCGAAGAGCTTTCAGTTATAGTTGAAGGCGGAGAAATTGTTGATATTTCCGACGAAACATCTGAAGAAACTTCCGAAACCGAAACCCCCTCCACCGGCGACAGCGGAATAATTGCTCTTGCAATCATTTCTGTTATCTCTCTCGCAGGCGCTGTAATAGTTAAAAGAAAATAATTAAATAAACACCCCCCCAAATGCAGAAAAGGAGAATGGCATGAAAAAGAGATTATCATTAGTCGTCCTGGCTGCACTTGTTATGGTTATGGCTTGCTTTGCAGGCTTTGCCGCAACAGCTGCAGTTGCTCCTGCAGACACCACAAAAGACATAGGTATAATGCTTGCTAACAACATTGAATACGAAGGTGTTACCGGCATTCACACCACCGGCAACTTCAACTCTGCATGGCGCGCAGCCGCATTGTTTGAACTTGACCCCGCCACCGGCGCTTACATGGTTAAAGCCGTTTACGCAGGCGGAGCAACCGGCCCCGATTGGACTATCGACGAAAATCAGTTTGTTGTTGAAAGCAACATCGGCAACAACTGGCCTTCTCTTGTAGCAGCCGCTACCGGTACCGAATGGTGGTACGGTTCGAAAAATATGCAGGATGTTCCCTATGACGAATGCCCCAACTTCATCAACGACAAGAACAACGCATGGAACAATATAATCAAATCCCTTGTTGTTGGCGACCTTTACACCCTCGTAGGCATTGACCTTGAAAACCCCGTTGTCAACGCTAACTATGCTGTTGACGCTAACTATGACTACATAACCCACAACGATGAATATGAAACTTATTCCTACCTCACCCCCTATGGTGGAGCAGCCGAAAAGGATCTTGGCATAGCTGTGGGCAAGTCCTACACCAAGAGCGGTATGCTTGAGGACAATTATCCCGACACCGATGACGCCGAACTTACCGACGGTATCATCCCCACCGACCCCGGCTACGGCAATGCCCAGCTTACCGGCTTTAACGCCAACTCGCCGGATTACCAGGCTAACGGTTATGCAGAAGTGGTTATCGACCTTGAAGAAGTAGCCGCAATCACCCGCATCAACATGGTAGTCAGCAACCTTCAGAGCGCCGGCATCGGTGCTCCTGCGGAAGTTAAATACTTCATCTCCGCTGATAACGACACCTGGACCGAAGTAGGCGTAGGCGCTTATGACGTTGATCCCTTTGAAAAAGACGGTGATACCTTTGTAAACGGTAACAAAATTGTTAACAACAGCATCGCTGTTACCGGTTCTGCAAGATATGTTAAAGTTCAGTTTAAGCACTCCACCGGCAATGCCTGGATGTTCGTAGGCGAAATTCAGGTGTTCGGTGAAGCCGAAGAACCTGCCGAATCCTCGGCTCCCGCTTCTTCTGAGGAAACCTCCACAGGCGGCACCCCCGGAACCGGCGACAACGGATTCGTTGTTCTTGCAGTAATTGCTGTTATTTCCCTCGCAGGCGCTGTAATAGTTAGAAGAAAATAATTCATATAATTATATAAACCTAATATTACAGGAAAGGAGAATAGCATGAAAAAGAGATTATCATTAACTCTCCTGGCGGCTCTGGTTTTAACTATGGCTTGCTTTGCCGGGTTTGCCGCCTCGGCGGACGAAGACCCCGTAAACATTGCATTAAACAAAACCTATGAAGCAAACGGCATGTATTTCGATTCTAACACAAACTCGTATTTATGGCCTGACACCGACAACAAAGAGCTCACAGATGGCATTCTCCCCGAAAGCGCTACATACAACCTTCCCGAATGGATGGGTTTAAATGCCAACACCGAATACTATAAAACCAACGGTTTCAGCTCGGTCATTATAGACCTGGGCGAAGTCATGGATATATCTTCGGTGAATATAGTTGTTAACAGCTTTTGGAACTACGGTATCGCTCCGGCTTCGGAAATCAAGTATTTCGTGTCAAACGATAACGAAAACTGGACCGAGCTTGGCACCGGCTCCTATGACGTCGACCCCTTTGTAAAAGACGGGGAAGAATATGTCAACAAGAATGTTATTGTTAACAACTCCCTTACCGCTGCCGCTTCCGGCAGATACGTAAAGGCTCAGCTCGTCAATGCCACCGGCAACGCATGGGTGTTTATCGGCGAATTCCAGGTATTTGGCGCAACTTCCGCCGGCGGTGATGATTCTTCCACCGAAGAACCCACCTCCACCGAGGAACCCGTTTCTTCTACCCAGCCTTCCGAATCCTCTGCGGCAGCTTCCAGCGAAACGTCTACAGGCGGCACCCCCGTCACCGGAGACACCGGCCTTGTTGCTTTTGCCATTTTAGCAGTTGCAGCTCTTGCCGGCGTAGTCGTGGTAAAGAGAAGGAAATAAATTTAAGCAATAATTACTTTTAAAAGCAAAGACGGCCAAAACCGTCTTTGCTTTTTTCTATTGATTTTTTAATATAGCAATGGTATAATAATTCGACAAAGGAATAACCCAATTAAGATAAATTATACTAAAGGTGAGACATGGAACGGGTATCTAAAATAAACTACTACCTTGACATTGCCCAGACGGTTGCAAAACGGGGAACCTGCCTTAGGCGTAAATTCGGTGCAATAATCGTTAAAAACGACTCGATTATATCTACCGGCTATGCCGGAGCGCCGAGGGGAAGGTCCAACTGCTGCGACTTGGGTTACTGCCTTAGGGACAAGCTTAATATCCCCCGTGGTGAAAGATACGAGCTTTGCCGTTCCGTCCATGCCGAAGCCAACGCCATCATTGCCGCCGCAAGGGAGACAATGATAGGTGCGGATTTGTATCTCGCCTGCATAGACCCTAAAACCGGCAACCCCGTTCCGGGAACAAACAGCTGCCAGATGTGTAAGCGGTTGTGCATAAACGCCGGAATAAGCAGAGTCATTGTGCGGGAAGACGAAGATAATTATACCATTTATAACGTTAACGACTGGGTTGTAAACGACGACAGCTTAGGCTCAATGGGGTATTGATATGCTAAAAAAACTAACCTCGCTTTTTCTTGTTTTAGGCCTTGCACTGGTCTTTACCGCCTGCTCAAGTGTGGTTGATGTAAAATCAGACGACAAGGGTTTTATTATAGACGATACAGGCATAGGCTATATTCTGTGCGGCAGGTCGGTAAACGCCCTCAAGGTGGGGGAGGTTTACGCCCGGGACCAATACGGTAACGAATACTGCCGTATCCCCCATGAGGAACCGGCAAGGTTTTTATGCGACAACGACAAGGATTTACCCCGGGTTTACAGGGCTGAGGGTGTAGAAGATATAACAATTAAAAATTTCAATCCGGTGGCCGCTTATCTGTATCTTGAAGGGGAGGTTTCCCTGTATATTGATATGTTCGTGGCTGAGGCAAAATACACCGGTAAAGGGAATAAAGAGGACGACAGCGAATATACCTATGCCCTCCGGGACGCAATGACCACCCAAGAGCCGGTGCTGCTTACCGCCCCCACGATTAATGACGTTGATTCCGATTATACCGTGTTTATCCGCCTGCTTTCCCCGGACTACCCCGGATTGTATTACGAAGTGGTTTTTTGGCGGGACTTCAACGGTGTTAACTATCTTGAGGACCGGTCAACCGGCTATTCCTATCTCTGCCCCTACAAGGTAACCGCCAGACTTTGGGGCGAATCGTAAAAGCGGCATTAATATGAACGACAACATTTTTATTGAGATAAGGCATATCCTGCCGGAGGAAACATACGCTGCGGCAGAACTTGAAAAAAGCTCACTTTTAGTGCCGTGGAGCCAAAGTGAGCTGACTTTATTTTTGAAAAACGAGCACGCCATCTACCTTGGTGCCTTTGCCGGCGGATTACTTGTGGGAATTTGCGGCTGCTACGCAGGAGCAGGGGAGTGTTCCATTACCAATATTGCGGTGTCGGAATCATTCAGACAAAAAAATATCGCCACCCGGCTGCTTAGGACACTCCTTGACGAAGCCAAAGCAAGAGGATGCGAAAAGGCGTTTCTTGAGGTTGCCGACGGTAATATGGCCGCAATTAAACTATATGAAAAATTCGGATTTAAAATAACGGGAAGACGTAAGGGGTATTATAAAAACACCGACGCTCTTCTTATGACTCTGGAGGAAATATGAACATACTTGCAATAGAAACATCCTGCGACGAAACCTCGGCAGCGGTGGTGGCTGACGGGCGGCGGCTTTTATCAAACATTGTGGCTTCCCAGGTTGAAACCCACGCCCTTTACGGCGGCGTGGTGCCCGAGATAGCGTCCCGTGCCCATACCGAAGCCATATCCACGGTTGTGGATAACGCTCTTAAGCAGGCGGATATGACATTAAATGATATAGATGCCATAGCCGTAACATACGCCCCCGGTCTTATCGGAGCGTTACTGACTGGTTTGTCCTATGCTAAGGGACTGTCATACGCTGCCGGAAAACCGCTAATACCGGTTCACCATATAAGGGGACATGTGGCGTCAAATTATCTTGTCCACGAGACTCTAAAACCCCCGTTTTACGCCCTTGTGGTGTCGGGAGGGCATACATCCCTTATGCTGGTCAACGACTACACCGACTATGAAATAATCGGACACACAAGGGATGACGCAGCAGGAGAGGCATTTGACAAAGCAGCAAGAGTTCTGGGGCTTCCCTATCCCGGCGGTGCTGCATTAGACAGGCTGGCGTCACAAGGCAACCCGGACTCAATTAAATTTACCTCCGCCACCGTGCACGACGCCGAATACGACTTTTCCTTTTCTGGACTTAAAACCGCTGTGGTAAACTATGCCCACACTCTTGACGCCAGGGGAGTGGCCCTGTCGGATACCGACAAGGCAAATATCGCCGCATCCTTTACAAAGACATTAATAAATACCATTTCCGTCCGGCTGGAAAAGCTGCTTGACACCCATGAAAAACTCCCCCTTGTTCTTGCCGGGGGAGTGGCTGCCAATTCCCATTTAAGAAAAGCCCTTGAAGGTATATGCAATTCGAGGGACATACCCTTATTTGTCCCCCCGCTTAAGCTGTGTGGGGATAACGCCGCCATGATAGCATCCCAGGGATTTTACGAATTTCTTGCGGGCAACGTTGCCCACACCGACCAAAACGCCTACGCCACAATGGAAGTGTGATTTTACCCAAAAATTCGACATTATTCGCAATTATTTGTGCATAATCTACAAATTTCCATAATGCGGCTTAACATAATGCTTGTCCGGGTATGTGGATAAGTGTGTGGATAATGTGGGAAAGTCGGTGGGCATAAGTTGATAATCCTTGAAAATGCTTGTCCGGTATGTGGAAAACTATGTTGATAATGTGGATTTCATAATTTTGTAATAAACAATTATCCCGTTGTTATGTCAACCTACTCTACTGACTTTAAAAAGTTTACCGCCCGTTCCGAAGAGTCCTTGGAATTCCCCCAGGGGATATCCTTACTGTTGTAGTCGAATTTTTTACAAAAGAGGGAAACGTCGTCGTAAAGGGAGTTTAAGTATCCCTCCACAATCTCCCCGGCAGCCTTAACCAGCTCCGAGTGACGCTTTTTAGAGTTTACCTTTTTTGAAGATTCCAGCAGTCTGGCATAATGGGGAAGGCAAAAGAAGGGCTGGGATGTAAACTTATCCCTGAATTCCTGTTCCCCTTCAAATAAAATACAGGCGGTTTCAAACATGGCGGAAAAATGCCTGTCTATCCGCTGGCAGACATAGCAGTCGGAATTTAGCTTTTCTATCCGCTTTATAGGTTTAGCCGGATCATCCTTGGCAAACAGCCCTCCGGGGGTTACCTCTTTTTTAAGGCTGTCAAGGTGGGACTGAATTGTTAAGGCAACCGGCAGCTTTTTGCCGGATTTAAGCATAATATCAAAATGCTTGCGGCAAAATCCAAGCTGGTTGGTTTTTATGCGTATGTCGGGCTCCATCATTGAAGCGCCGGTAATAAGATCTATTTCGGTGTCCTCAAGCTTTGAATATAAGGTGCAAAATGGACAGCCATCTTGCTTTTCAAAGGCTTCGTTTACAGGTATGGTATAGATTTTTTCCCTCATTTTATCAAACCTCCATTTTAAAGTATAGCATACAAGGAATATAAAAACAATGGTTTATTTTAAGGACAACAACACCTACATAACAAAGGACGATACCTTTTCCCTTGATAAAACCTTTGACTGCGGCCAGTGCTTCCGCTTTGAAAAGGTCGGGAACACTTTTACCGGTGTCGCCTTCGGCAGACTGCTTGAGGCTTATGAAGATGAAGGTTTAATTGTTTTAAAAAACGTCAGCCAAGAGGAATTTGACACCGTATGGCGAAACTTTTTCGACCTTGACCGGGACTACAACGGAATAAATGAAATTATATGCAGGGACACCGTGGCTGCTAAGGCAGCGGAGGTTTCAAAGGGGATACGAATACTCCGGCAGGATAAATGGGAAACCCTTTGTTCGTTTATAATCTCTCAAAACAACAACATTCCCCGCATTAAAAAAATTATAACTTCTCTTTGCGAAAACTTCGGTGAGGACAAGGGAGGCTATTATACCTTCCCAACAGCCCAACAGCTTGCTATGGTGGATGTGACTGAGTTTTCGGTGCTAAAATGCGGCTACCGGGCAGATTATATCCATGACGCCGCCGTAAAGGTTTCGACAGGTCAAATTAACCTTGATAGTGTTTGTAAAATGGAATACCCGGACGCTAAAAAGTATCTTATGTCAATAAAGGGCGTGGGGCCAAAGGTGGCCGACTGTGTGCTGCTTTTCGGCTTTTCCTTCCTTTCGGCCTTCCCCAAGGACGTGTGGATAAAACGGGTTATCGAAAAATATTACGGCGACACCTTTGACGACGCTGTTTTTACTCCCTACGGCGGTATCGCCCAGCAGTATTTGTTTTATTATGAAAGATATGTGCAGAGCAAAGAGATAAAATAATTGCAATAAACAGGCCGATAAAGCCTGTTTTTTATTGCAATTTCGTTGTTTAGTTAAATTCAGCAGTAGTTTAATGTTGCGGCACTATCATGGATAAATATAAAAAGCCTTCCCCTTGAGGGGAAAGGGGACCGCGTCAGCGGTGGATGAGGGGATGTGGCCACTTCGTGGCAACTCAATTTCTCGTTTCACTCGCAGTTATATTGTGCCTTCGACACAGTTATATTGTTCGCTTTGCTCACAGTGATATTGCACCTGCGGTGCAGTTATATTTATTTTTAATCGATAGATATTTGATCTTAATGTAGTGGCAGGGAGATGAAATATAAATAAGCCTTCCCCGAAAGTCGGAAGGCTTTTTTTATAATCCCTATTTTATGCTACAACATCAAACTACTGCTAGCTTCTATTTTAATTACGAATATTGCGCCTTATACCTGTAATTATCCCTTTTAATCCCTGCGCCACCACAGGGGAAGCAGGCGTATTATCCCGGGGTGAAGCCTTGGGGAGGGAAATAAAATGCCGGAGGAAAAGGCCGCCGGCATTTCATTATATAATACATTAAAATCAATACTCGTTTTCCCTTATCCCGGGGTAGTTTTTGTCCAAATGCTCCTCACGGAAGGGGTTAATGCGTCCGGTGACCACCCTCGGATCATTGGGGAGCAGCCATGATTTCCTGCGGTAGAAAGGATTAACAAAGGTATTTTCCACCCGGCCTGCCCGTTCAAGCATAACCATGCAGGCCCTGATACACCCTCTCGCTCCGCAGACGGCAAAATAGCCGGTGTGTTTTAAAATATAATCATAATAATCCAGCACCCTTCCTCCCGGCTTACGGAACCATCTGGCATAAGCCATGTTATAGCATAGAATGTAAGCCTCCTCCTCGGTCATAAGGCTTGACGACACGTCAAAGGCCATATTGGGGAAATCCTTTTTGTGAAAAGGGGAAATAGTGTTGTTAAACCCGTGGTGGGTGAGGGTGCAGCGTCCCATATGAACGTCCCCGTACCATACGGTTTTTTCGTCGAAATCAATATAAATCCGCTTGTCCTTATCTTTAACGTCGGGAACGGCGTTGCCGGGACAATCTTTTACACAAGCACCGCAATGGAGGCAGATTGACCCCGTATCATAAATTTCATCGGGTTCCAGCTCGCAGTCGGTGAGAATAATGCCAATCCGCACCCTCGGGCCGAACTTCTTTGTCAAAAACACCTTGGAATACCCAATCTCCCCGGCTCCGCAGGCTGCCGCCGCAATGCGGACGCTAAGCACCACGTCGGGAGGAACCTTTCCGGGAGCCACCGGCTCCTTCATGCCCTGACCTTCCGGGACGGCAGGATAATGGGGCACCGCCTCCCAGCCGTGGTCCTCAATAAACCGGCATAGCTCATAGGTCAGCCTGGGACGGAAAAGGGTGTTTAATTTATTATAGGAATAAAAGGTATAGTTATGCCAGTGGGTGCCCTCCTCAATCCCCCGGTATGTTCCCCGGGGAATACGCATAAGCACCGCAATAACCGATTTTGCTTTTGGAAAATATGTAATCGGTGAGAGCAAAACAGGGGCTTTTTTGAATCTCTCTATATTTCCAATGCCTATAACGTCTATGCCCAGCTCTTTTGCCCTGTCCTTTATCATTTGGGAGGTTAGTTTCATTTTACTTTCCCTCCGCAATCCTTGACTTTCCCTCTTTGTCAACTTCCCAGTATTCGCCGTCCCTGAATTTCGACTCAAACACGTTTTTTACAAGTCCGGCCTCCTCCAGATGGCAAATACATGTGCGGCTGCAGAGAGCGGCCACCCGGTCGGGTTTTGATGAAGCGGAAAAGCGGTTGGGAACTGCCCCGTTTTTGCAGGCTTTGCAGGCGTTGTAATTAATTTTAGCCACATCCATGGCCTTGCCACAGACGGTAACTTCCTCAAGCTCGGTAGATATTGCCCCCAAAGGACAGGCAGATACACATTTCATGCAATAGTCGCATACCCTTTGGTCAAGGATAGGGGTGGGAGGAAGTTCGGCGTCTGTAATAATCATATGAAACCTTTGCCTAGGTCCGAATTCGGGGGTAAACACCAGGCCGTTTAAGGCAATTTCAGCCACGCCGCAGGCCACGGCAGCATAGTCAAAGTCGGGGAAAACATTGGGAGCCTCCCGTCCTTCGGCTACGGAAACGCCGGTGGCGGGGATGTCGCAGGGGTTGGGGAACACCGGCACCGCTTCATAGCCTTCATCCTCAATAACCCTGGTAAGCTCATAACAGGCAAGGGCAAGAAACTCGTCCTCCAGCCAGGTCAGGCCGAAAAAGGAGTAATCCTGAAAATTGGTTCCCTCCTCAATCCCCCTTAAAGAACCCCTTAGAATGCGTTTGCCAAGGATAATAACCGTCTTTCCTTCAGGGAAAATGGTAAATGGGTTTTTCCTTGCCGGGCAGTCTTTAAATCTTTCCCGGTTGCCAAACCCCAAAACATCTATCCCGTTATTACGGGAAAAATTAAGTATTTTTTCCTCAAGTGTAGCCATATCAGCATTCCTTTCAGCATATTTTGCCACAGCCATTATATACCTGATAAATAAATATTTCAATACAGAATATTCATTATTTAATAAAAAAGCGGGAAAGCTCAGGCTTTCCCGCAGGGAATCCGGTTTATATTAGCATTTGGGCTGGCAAGGGGGAACATTGGTATTTACATAGTTTGCCGACACCCTGATTACAAACTTCCGGGGGTTGCAGATGGATTTTTCAGTCCCCATTTCATCGAAATATTCGGGAAGGACAAAGGATATACCTTTAATCTTAACGTCATGGCATCCGTTTATATGACCGGGGTATCTAACGGCCTTAAAGCCCCGTTTGTGCTCCCGGCCGAAGGGATCAAGCTCGGTTAAAAGTATGCCGATAGCCACTTCCTTAAAGGGGCAGATACGCTTTAGGGTGAGGCAGAGGTCGAGCTGCCTGCCGAGTGAGTCGAGGTAAACATCACCCAAATCGAATGCTTTATAATCGGAGCAAGCCTCAATAGTAACCGGTTGGCTTTTATTACACTGTTCGGCTACATAATCGGCCTTAAAGGCGCAGGGGAGACACTTTTCTTCGGGCTTTCCGTCACCAATAATCTTGCTGACTTCAGCCATTTCTTCGGGTTTGGTATATTTGTTATCTTCCATAATTACACCTCCATCTGTAGTAGTATATGCCGAATTTTGTCGAATGGACAAAAAATACAGGCATAATAATACATTGGAGTAAGATTATGGTTTGGGTGAATTATATAGAATGAACGGAAATATACAGGGCAGGGAGATAGTCGTTAAATCTCCCTGCCCTGTTGTTAGTATTATTTTATGCTTTATTTAATCTTATGGCCGCATAACCGGCAAAGGTGCTTGATGGAATATGAAGCGTCAAAGTGCCGCTGGAAGCCTCAAAGGGAACGGCTATGCCGCCATCAAATTCGGGTGAATACATTACGGCAGAAAGGCCGTCGGTGTCTATGCCGTTTAAGTTTACCGTAAATCCGCAAAGCTTTGGAGCACCTTCACAAAATGGTGGTGCCGGGTCAAACCGGGATGCCACGGTGTCATGGTCGGGCAGCATTCCTTGGGTATTAACAAGGTGTATTGTCAGTCCGTCCCCGGCTTTGAAAACCGAAGCTAGAACGAATTCGTTATCGCAGGAAACCACCGTTTCGCCTATAAAAGACTTTAACAGCCTGCCGTTAAACTGTCTCATTTCGCCTACAAACGACCTGTCCACCGGGGTAAGAGCGCCCTTAATCCACACCGCAGGTTGTATGGGATGGTAAGATACGTCTGCCGGATGATAAATTATATAGCCTTTCTCTACCTTTTCCCGGACTCCCAGGACAACGCCGTCCCGACCGCAGGCTATTACTTCACCTTCAGGCTTTTCAATAACCACATCGGAAAAGGCGTGGTCAAACAAAGTGCCGTTTACCTTTTCAAAGCCTATATACTCCTTGCAAACCGCCTTTGACTTAAGTCCCAGAAGTCCAAGACTTTCGTCAAGGGTGCGGATTCTGCCGTCATCATCCTTTTCGCCGAATTTGCCAAGGACAACAATGGTGCCGCCCCTTTCGGCGTATTCCTTTAACCTTGCTGCCTCGTCAGAGGAAATCATAACAATATAGGGAACAACGATTATTTTATGTTCTGCCAAAACCTCCACCGGGTCGTTTCTGAACACCATGTCGGCTGAAATGTTTGAAACATAAGCCGACTCAAGGTAGCTCATATAGGGTTTCATATATTTCTGGGGAGCGTCTTTGTGGGTGTAGTCCCGGGTGGTTTCGGAAAAATAAAAGGCAAGGTCGGACAATTTTTCGGGGTTTTCATATAAATCGGGGTTGGATTTTTCAAAGTGACGGTAGGGTTTATCGAAGGTCTGGGTAACAACCCTTCCGCCGGTACCGGTGTAAAGCTGCCCCCACGACCGGCACAATGCCCAGGATGCATAAGTGGAGTCCTGGGTGGCGGGGTAGAGGAGAGCCATTGAGGGAACGCCGTAACGCTTTGCCATGGCATAACGGTGAATCGCCTCTGTTCCGAAGCAGATATATGAATGTTTAATTATACCGCAGCATTCCTGAAAGATGTAGTCCCACAGCTCAGCGGCCGCCTCAAAGCCGTAGCAGGTGGTGTCAAAGGGAAGCACCTCGGCGCAGTAGGCGGGGCGGATGGGGTTAAATCCTATGGATTTATAGCGTTCGTCCATCCTCCGGTGGAAGTCGCCGCTTTGCTTTTTCTTGAATTTTTTCCATGCAATATAGGCGGGGTTTTCGTAATTTTCATAAAAATCACTCCAGCCGGCGGTGTCGGGCAGGTCGTAGCCCGTTTCGTCTTTGAATTTCCTGCGGCAGTATTCGCAGGCGCAGGCGTTGCCGCCGCCAAACCATTGGACGTCATCATTCATTATGCCGTCAATTTTAGCCTTTTGAATAATGTTTTTCACATGTCCCCAATAGGCATCCTCAAAGGCGGGGTGGTTAAAGCAGTGGGCGTTGCCGTTGTAATGCTTGAAAATCCACTCTACATCCTTCCCTTCGGTATGGATGTAGGAAGAAAGGGCGGGCTTACCGGTGGAGCCGTCTATCTGGGCAAAGTCGTCAAGATGGGCTTTGTGTTCGCCCCCCAGCACCGGATTTGACTGGGAGGTTTTACGAAAGTCGGGGTAGGAAAACATTTCGCTGCCGGGTGTAAGACGCTTTTCCCAATAGGATTCCTCAAGGGGTTTGTATGTAAGATGGGTGGAATGGTGCTCTATAACCTTTATCTCCTGCTTGTGAAAGGCTACCGTCAGCCGGGTTATAAAGTTTTCAATATCCTCCCAGTAGGCCCAAAAGGAAAAGCGGAAATGGGCGCCAAACAGTATGACAGCGGTTATACCCGAGTCACGGTAGATGGTTGCTACATTGTCAAGGTCGGCGTCGGTGTAGTTATAAACAGCGTCGCCGTTGTAGTGATACCAGCCGAACCGTTCCTCCCAGGATGATGAAGGCTTTCTTGTTTGGGACATAATAACCTCCGTTATTTAAGCCGTAATACGGCAATATTGGTCAAATTATAATAAATGAATGCTTATCCTTTTTCACAATAGAGCTTTATTTTATTATATATGTTATTTTTAATAAAGCAATAGCTGGCTTATATGTTTATTGAAAATCCAAGTATTTATTTGCAGAAGCAGTGAGATAGGGATATAATAAAGCCTTCCCCTTGAGGGGAAGGTGTCAGCCGAAGGCTGACGGATGAGGGGTGTAGCGTATCTGTGGAAAAGAATTGTAATTGAAATAATACAAAGTTCACGGAGAACACTTCTTTATTACAAAAAAACTATATAATAAAATATGAAATACTTTTTTAGCACCCGGAAAGATTGACTTGTTTTGCATAATCATCTTTCCCGTATGAAAGCACAACCCCTCATCCACCACTATCGCGGCCCCCCTTCCCCTCAAGGGGAAGGCTTTTTTTCCGCTTTCTATGTAGTGCGTTACAATGAATAGGCGCATTAAATAAAATCAATACAAATGAAAATCCGACGGCAAGCCGTCGGAATACATCTTTATATCACAAAGCAATCATTTTCAATAGAGCAGCCGCCGCACTTGGTGCAGCCCTCCTGCAGATAGGGTTTAAGGTTGTATTTACGCAGCAGTCCGCCCAAAATTTCGCTCATTTCAACCAGCTCGTCGGGATCACAGGTGGGATTGTTCCGCAATGCACAGCCGTCCACCGGTCTGAAGGGCATAATGGTGGGGAACACCCCTATTTTAGCCATCTCCTCAATTTCGTTGATAATGTCCTCCTTGGGCTGAATGCCCCCTATAAGGACGCTGGACACCTGTCCCCAGCCGAACAGCTCCACCACCCGGCGGAAGGCTTTGTAGTAATGCTCCTTTGTGATTGAGCTTTTGCCGGGGCAGATTTGCTTACGCAGATTTTCATCCGCCACTTCGAGGTTCATTATAATCACGTTAAGACCGGCAGCCTTAAGCTCGTCAAGCAGGCTTAAATCAGTGGGGGGAGCAAGCTCAATGGCTATGGGGCAGTTAGAAAACTCCCTTATCCGCTTAACCAGCTCAAGCCAATACCTTGCCATGTGGTCGGGGGACTTGAAGGTGCCTCCGGAAAAGTTGAGGGTAAAATCGGGCACGCCTTCAAGGAGCTTTTTCAATGCCCCTGCCATATAGTCCAAATCCAGCGGCTCGGGAGCCGTCTTTTCCAATGAACAGAATGCGCACTTCTTGCCGTCCACGTCATAGCAGCAGGCGGTGGAAGGCCAGATGTTTATTGTCTTTTCGGCGTGTAAGCGGGCGATTTTGTCAAGAATGGTGTCGGTTTTGGGCAGGGAATCGAAAAATTTAACCGTAACAGGTTCGGCTCCGCCGGTAATGCTAAACTTGCCTTCTTCGTAAACGAGGGTGTAGGGGGAGTTTTTAGCAAAATTTTCGTTGGCGTTTACGCAGAGGTTTGAACCGTAAATATTAATATTAGCTGCGTCGATTAACCCCTTGTCAAAAAAGTTGGGGTATTCCCTTACCATGGCTTCCCTTGATTCGGGAGTGGTTTTAACCCCCTGGCAGAGAAGTCCGGCTTTTAATCGTATAAAATCTTTTCGTTTCATAACATCATACCTTTAATTTCATCAAGACAGGACGACATTTTGTATTATACTGCAGGCATCCGTTACATTCCGAAAGCAGAACACCATATTCCTCTGTTCTCACCGCCCCCAGCTTTACAAAAAAGCCTTCGACCTTGGTTACAAGGAAAAGCTCATTTATCCCAAGGCCTTTGGCGTGGTTTAACGCCATTTCAACCAGGGTTTTGCCTATATGTTTTCCTTTATATTCCTCGGTCACCGCCACATAATCAAGGATTACTGTGCCATACCGCTTTGAAAGGGTTATTCCTCCAATAAGGGTATCGCCGTATGTCGCCTTAACCGTGTAAAAGGCCCCCTCGATGTCGTCTGTCTCCAATCCCTGGGACAAATACAGACTTACAAGGGAATTATCGGGATTTTGGGAAAAGGAATAAGTAATATCCAAAATAATCGTCCTTTTTGAATTTTTTACCATTATAGACCGGCTATAAGCCTATGTCAAGCCGATTATGGTTAAAACATATTAAAATAATATGTTGAAAATACTGGATAACGGTTGCATATGCAACGGAATTTATCGACATAAAAGGGTATAATAGTGCCACAAAGAAAAGAGGTACTAATATGAACAAGTTAACAAAAATACTATCGCTAATGCTTGTATTTGTGCTGGTGGCTGTCGCTTTTGCCGCCTGCGCAGACAATAGCGACAAAAAAGAAAGCGTTACCGTCCGGGTTGCCGGACTTAAAGGCCCCACCTCCATGGGACTGGTTAAGCTTATGGAAGACAACCAGAACAAGCAGTCCAAAAATACCTATGAATTTACCGTAGCCGGCGCAGCCGACGAAATCACACCCAAGCTTATTCAGGGACAGTTTGACATAGCCGCAATCCCCGCCAATCTGGCATCGGTTTTGTTCAACAATACTAACGGTCAGATTCAGGTGTTGGCAGTTAACACTCTGGGCGTGCTGTATGTGGTGGCCAAAGGGGTTGAAATCAACTCCGTAGAAGATTTAAAGGGAAAAACCGTTTATGCCACCGGCAAAGGATCCACCCCCGAATACAGCTTTAAGTATATTCTTTCTCAAAACGGCATAGACACCGAAGAAGACCTCACCATCGAGTGGAAATCCGAGCCTGCAGAGGCTGTGGCCCAACTTTCGGCAAACGAAACGGGTATCGCCATGCTTCCCCAGCCCTATGTTACCGTTGCCTTAAACAGCGTGGAAGGGCTTGAAATAAAATTAAACCTTAACGAAGAATGGGAAAACCTTGAAACCGACAGCCGCTTTATTACCAGCGTGCTGGTGGTGCGCAGAGATTTTGCCGAGAAGAATCCCGAAGCAGTTGCAAACTTCCTTACCGAGGCTGCTTCATCCGCAGCATATATCAACGCCAACGTGGATGACGGTGCCGCCCTTGTGGAAAAATACGGCATAGTTGCCGCAGCCGTAGCTAAAAAAGCAATCCCCTACTGCAATATAACCTTTATTACCGGCAGCGAAATGAAAACCTCCCTTGCCGCATACCTTCAGACCTTGTTTTCTCAAAATCCCCAGTCGGTAGGAGGAAAACTGCCGGCCGACGGGTTCTACTATGAAGGCTGATAAAGCATTAAAAAGACTTGCCGCAATATTGCTTGCCCTTGCCGTCTGGCAGGGGGTTGCCATGATAATAAACAACCGCCTACTACTTGCCTCCCCGGTCCATGTGGCCGGGAGGCTGGCGGCGGTGATAGCCGATAAAAGCTTTTTAAAGTCGGTGGCTTTTTCGTTTTCCCGCATAATCGGCGGGTTTTTCGCCGCTTTGGGGGCGGGAATTATCCTTGCGGTTGCGGCAGGCAGATTTGGTATAATCGAAACCCTTCTGTGGCCCTATATGATAACCATAAAGGCGGTGCCGGTGGCGTCATTTATCGTCCTGGCGCTTATATGGTTTACTTCATCCACCCTTTCGGCCTTTACATCATTTTTAATGGTGCTCCCAGTGGTTTATACCAATGTCCTTGAAGGGATAAAAAGCATTGATAAAAAGCTTACCGACATGGCGGATGTTTTCCGGGTGCCCTGGAGCAGAAGGCTTTTATACATCTGGTTACCTAAAATAAAACCCTTTCTAATATCAAGCTGCAGCGTGGCGTTAGGCCTTTCCTGGAAAGCGGGAATTGCCGCCGAGGTAATCGGCATACCCGAAGGATCAATAGGAGAAAAGCTGTATTACGCCAAGGTTTACTTAAATTCCGCCGACCTGCTGGCCTGGACGCTGGTGATTGTGGCGTTGAGCGTGGCATTTGAAAAGCTGTTTGTGCTGGCACTTAAAAAGACCTTCGGAAGGCTGGAAAGACTATGAGCGATATTGTTGTAAAAGATATTTCAAAAGCCTTCGGCGGTAAAGCCGTCCTGTCGTCCTTTTCGGCCACCTTTAAGGAAGGGGAGTTCACCTCGGTTATGGGCCCCTCCGGCTGCGGCAAAACCACCCTTGCCGGCATTATCATGGGACTTGTCAAGCCCGACAGCGGTAAAATAACCGGTGTTCCCTCAAAAATATCTGCGGTGTTCCAGGAAAACCGACTGTGCGGTGAATTTAACGCTGTGTCAAATGTTCAGCTGGTTACTGGACGCAGGTTCTCCCGGGAGCAAATAACAGAGTGCTTAAACGATTTGGGACTGGAGGGCAGCCTTGACAAGCCGGTGGATAAACTGTCCGGCGGCATGAAGCGTAGGGTGGCGTTAGCCAGAGCAATTATTGCCGATTATGACCTGCTTATTTTAGACGAGCCGTTTAAGGAGCTTGACGAAAAAACAAAGCTACTTGTAATGGAGTATGTAAAACAGGCCACCTATCTTAAAACAGTTATTCTTATCACTCACTCAAAAGAGGAAGCCGAATTTTTCGGCGGCCCTGTCATACAAATGCCTCCTGTTAGCAGCAAATAAAGCACCGCAAATGCGGTGCTTTATTTTTGCATAATTGACATTATAAAATAACCATGCAAAAAGCCTTCCCCGGCAGGGAAGGCTTAATAAATATCAACTTTTATAGCAGTTTATCGAAACCCGTTGCCAGATGCCAAACCGTTCTACTCTCTGACCATAAATTCCTTTATTTTCATAAGTCTGACAGTGTTGGCTCTTTCGTTGTCCTCAAGCTTCATGGATATGAATTTAATGCTTGCCCTCATTTCGGGTATCATTATATACTCAAGGGCGTTTACCCGGCGGCGGGTGCGCTCCATCTCGTCGGCAAGCATAACGCAGGTTTTTTCCACGACGGCAAGTTCATACAGCTTTGGCATAAGGGCAGCCATTTTGCTTACCGCATCGTCAAGCTTTTCCGACGTCCAGGCAAAGCCGTAGGGAACACCGGTGATACCGGGCGTATCATTAAGGATTTCCACTGCCGGCACCCGTACCGACATTATATTCTGTACTCTGCCTGCAGGCGGTTCGGCGGTTGCCGGAACCATCAATGCCTCTTCCAATGCGGTTTTTCCCATCTCTGCCTCTGCAAGGGCCATTTTTGACATGGCCTCCCCCAGCAGGCCTTCGGTTTCAAGCCTTAACTGGCGGCAGCGGCGGATGTATATCATAAACTGTCTTGCCATTTCGTCCTGCTTGTCCTTTAGCAGCTTATGACCCCGGAGTGCGGTGGAAAGACGCTTTTTAAGGCGCATAAGCTCCATACGGGTGGGGTTGACGGTTGGCACCTTAGTCACCACCTTTGGGGAGGTATTTTTCTATAAACTGAGGCCGTATCCGTTTGAGTTCGGACACCGGCAGCATTGAAAGCAGTTTCCAGCCGATATTTAACGTTTCTTCTATTGTACGGTCGGTTTCATACCCCTGGGAAACATACACCTTTTCAAATTCTCCGGCAAAGGCGGCATACTGCCGGTCTATGTCGGACAGGGCTGACTCACCCAGCACCACCGCCAGCTCGGCAGCGGATTTACCTCTGGCGTAGGCAGCGAAAAGCTGGTTCATGGTGTCGGCATGGTCCTCACGGGTTTTACCTTCACCGATACCCTTGTTTTTAAGTCTTGACAGTGAAGGGAGAACGTTTATGGGCGGCTCAATGCCCTTCATATATAAATCTCTTGACAAAATTATCTGCCCTTCGGTAATATACCCGGTTAAGTCGGGTATGGGGTGGGTTATGTCGTCCTCGGGCATGGTTAAGATGGGTATTAAGGTTATGGAACCTTCTCTGCCGTTTATACGCCCGGCGCGTTCATACAGCGACGCCAGGTCGGTATATAGGTAACCGGGATAACCTCTTCTGCCGGGAACTTCTTTGCGGGCGGCTGAAACCTCACGTAGCGCCTCGGCATAGTTGGTCATGTCGGTTATAATAACAAGAACGTTCATCCCCAGGGTGTAAGCCAGGTATTCGGCGCAGGTTATTGCCATACGGGGGGTGGCGATACGCTCTACCGCCGGGTCGTCAGCAAGGTTTAAGAACAATACCGAACGTTCGATAGCACCGGTTTTGCTAAAGTCTTCTCTGAAAAATTCCGCTTCTTCAAAGGTTATGCCTATAGCGGCAAACACAACGGCAAATTTTTCGTCATCTCCAAGCACCTTTGCCTGCCTTGAAATCTGTGCGGCAAGGGAGGCGTGGGGAAGTCCCGAACCCGAGAAAATGGGGAGCTTTTGTCCGCGAACCAGGGTGTTAAGACCGTCTATGGCCGAAATGCCTGTCTGGATAAACTGGTTGGGATAGTCCCTTGCGGCGGGATTCATGGGGGTGCCGTTAATGTCAAGCCTTATGTCGGTTATAAGCTCGCTGCCGCCGTCTTTGGGGCGGCCAAGACCGTCGAAAACACGACCGATAATTTCGGGTGACACCCCAATCTCAAGACCGCGCCCCAAAAAGCGGGCCTTTGAGTCGGAAATACGAAGTCCCCGGGCGTCCTCGAAAAGCTGGACAAGGGCGGTATTCCCCTTTGCCTCCAGCACTTTTCCCAGCCGGACGCTGCCGTCTGCCTCGAGCACCTCAACAAGCTCGTCGTATTTAACGTTTTCGACGCATTCCACCACCATAAGAGGGCCGACTACCTCTGTGATTGTTTTATAATCCCTTTTCATTCGCCCATCCCGTCCTTCAGGCTTTCAAATACACCTTTGATTTTTTCGATAAGATTTTTATGAAATTCTTCCCACTCGTTGTCGGGAACATATTTCATTTTTGCGATATCCCCGGTTATATCGGGGTTTAGAACATCTTTATAGCTAACATTTTCGGCCAACACCGCAATGCCGTTATCATACCAGCTTAAAATAGCCTCTAACATCTGGGTTTGCTTTGCAGGGGGAGTGTAGCGGTCAACCTCCCGGTAAGAGTCCTGCTGTAAAAAGTCCTCCCTTATCATACGGGCACATTCCATAGCCAGACGGTCTTTTTCACCTAAAGCGTCAAAGCCTACAAGCCGGACAATTTCGTTTAATTCGGATTCCTGCTGTAATATCCGCCTTACCCATGCCACCCGTTTTGACCATTGGCTGTCAAGGTTTTGGTCATAGTAGGAATTTATCTTTTTATCATACAACGAGTAGGATTTAAGCCAGTCGACTGCGGGGAAGTGGCGCTGATAGGCCAGAGCCGACGAAAGGCCCCAGTAAACCTTTACAATTCTGAGCGTAGCCTGAGACACCGGTTCGCTGGTGTCGCCGCCTGCCGGGGATACTGCCCCTATGGCGGTGATTGCTCCCTCACGTTTGTCAGTCCCCAGGCAGATTACGTTGCCTGCCCGTTCGTAAAATTCCGCAAGACGGGTGGAAAGATAGGCAGGGTAGCCTTCTTCACCCGGCATTTCCTCAAGACGGCCCGACATTTCTCTTAGTGCCTCCGCCCAGCGGGAGGTGGAGTCGGCGATAAGGGCGACCTTGTAGCCCATATCCCTGAAATATTCGGCAATGGTTATTCCCGTGTAAATGGACGCCTCACGGGCGGCCACCGGCATGTCCGAGGTGTTGGCTATAAGCACCGTCCGTTCCATAAGAGAAAGGCCGGTTTTGGGGTCGTGAAGGTGGGGGAACTCCTTTAACACGTCGGTCATTTCGTTCCCGCGTTCACCGCAGCCGATGTAAATTATAATATCCGCATCCGCCCATTTGGCAATGGAATGCTGGATAACCGTTTTACCCGATCCGAACGGTCCCGGTACGCAGGCAATACCACCCTTGGTAATGGGAAAAAGGGTGTCAACGGTGCGAAGTCCCGTAACCATGGGGGTTACCGGATTAAGCTTTGCGGCATAGGGCCGCCTTTTTCTTACCGGCCACTTTTGAAGCATTGTTATTTCATGTGTTTTGCCGTCTTTATCTTTAATTCTGGCAATAACGTCGTCTATTGCCGCATCACCCGAGAATATGTCCTCCACCGTCCCGGAAAGGCCGTAGGGAACCATTATTTTATGCACCACCGCATGGGTTTCGTTTACGGTGCCAAGAATATCCCCGGTGGAAACGCTGTCCCCCGGTTTTACGGCAGGGACAAAGGGCCATTTTTTATCACGGTTCAGTTTAGGAACGTCCGCTCCACGGCCTATGCGGTCCCCCTGGAGGGCATATATTTCGGTAAGCGGCCGCTGAATGCCGTCGAAAATCCCCCCGATAAGTCCCGGTGCCAGTTCGGCGGAAAGAAGCTCGCCTGTGGCATACACCGGTTCACCGGGGCCTATTCCCGTGGTGTCCTCATACACCTGTATGGAGGCCATGTCGCCACGTAATTCTATAATTTCGCCAATCAGCCTTTGATTACTAACCCTCACCACGTCGTGGATATGGACTTGTCCCATTCCGTTTGCAACTATAAGGGGCCCTGCCACCTTGTAAATTGTGCCTGTCAAGCCTTCCAAGTTATACAAATCCTTTCATGCCTATTCTTTGTCAAATATGTTTATCCCTATCGCCTTTTCCATAAAGCCCTTTATGGTTTCCATTCCGTAGCCGGTGGAGCCCGACTTGTCGGGAACCGGTAAAATTACGGGATAGGGTGTTGATCGGTATTTTTTCAGTTCCTCCTCCAGGGCGGAAGCGTAGTTTTCGGTGAGAAATATTATGCCGTAACCCTTTTTTACTAAGGAAGCCACCGCTTTTTCGGCATCCTTTGGGGTTTCGGCGTCAACCGTGGCAATACCCGCCGCCCGGAAAATTATAACCGACGAATGGCTACCCACCGCCGCAGCCTTTATTTTATCCATCATTCCACCTCCGATTTTTCCTTGCCGGCGAAAATCAGACGCAAAACGGCTGCCTCATTCTTTTTCATAAGGTAAAGCCGGGCAATAAAGCCAAAGCCGGTGTCGTATTTAAGCTCGTCGTAGACTTTTTCAAGGGATGAATTTATATCGGTTAATACATTGCTTTGCTTGTCAAAGTCGTCGCCATAAGGCAAAAAGGCATAACTGCACTTCGAAATATCCATCCCCAGCCGTTTTAGCCGCAGCTTAGTAAGGGCATTACGGCCGGCGGCGTAGGCTTCAAGCAGCTTTACAAGGCCTTTTTCGCCCTTCTTTTTGGCAACCGCAACGGATCTGGCAAACATGGCGTTATCCACCATGCAGCTTAGCTTTGACGGATTGTCGGTTTCGTCAATACCTTCAAGGTGCTTTTCGGCCTCCTTGCCCAGCAGGGAATAGTCCCCCACGGTGGCGCATACCTTAAGCAGTTCCTTGTCAAAGGCCCCCTCCGGGGTGTCGGCGGTGTCTGCGTTTACCCCGAAACGGACTGCTTTTATATACATTTTAAGGTTTAATGCGTCCTCCTCAAAAAACAGCAGTCCCGTTAATTCGTTATCGGGAGAATGGGCACGGATAAATTCGGCAACCATTTCAAGGTGGTTGTCGATGGTTTCGTTTACACTGCCGCCCGGGGCAGGTTCATACCCCGACTCGGCAAGCAGCCTTAATGCTGTGTTGTAATCGGCATCCCGCATGCGGTTTAACTGGGCGCTTGACATGGGAAGAAAGGGCGAAGCCTGTATTGCCCCTAAGGCATATTCGTATGAAATTACGTGTTTTAATGAATCTGTCATGGAAAACCGCCTTTCGGGGGTTTATTCTTCAAGCAGCTTGTCGGCTATGGCCTTCCGGTTGCCTTCGAAAATTTCGTCAAGAATTGCGTCAAAGGAAAGGTCAATATCGTATTTATCACCGCTAAGGATGATACCGCCGTCTATGACGGCATATTCAGCCGAAGGAGAAAAACTTGTTTTAATGCCGGTTTTGGCATAAACCGCATTGCTCCATTCGCCAAACACCTTGCCGTCGGCATACCTTGCCTTATCCTTTTCGGGAAAAGAAACCAATACGTTCCCCGGAATGGGGTTGTCGCATACCAGCCTTGTGTAAAGGGACAAAAAGTCAGCCTCGTTAAATTCCAGCATCTTTTGCTTTACATCCGACTTCAGATTGTCGAGCAGACGGTGGATAAAGTTAAGCTTTTCCGTCCTCATTTCAACCTTGGCCTGCCTTTCGGCGCGGCTTATGGATTCCTTTGATTGCCTTTCGGCTTCTTCCTCTATATCCTTTGCCGTTTTTTGAGCGTCAAGGATAATTTTTGCTTTTATCTCATCCGCCTTTTCGGCTGCCTTTTGGCTTATTAATTCAATTTCGGACTGTGTTTTTTCAAATATTTTACCTATTACCGTTTCGGCACCCATCAGATGCCCTCCTTTCGGGACAAACTTTTATACCTTGGTAAGAAGAAGAATCGAGGCAAGGAGAGCGATAATGGCATAGGTTTCAACCATTGCGGTGATGGTTATGCCTTTACCCGAAGCATCGGGCTGCTTTCCGGTCATGTGGATGGCAGCTACAGCGGCCTTGGACTGGGCGATGGCAGAGAGAAAGCCTACCACTGTCATAGGCAAAGTAGCGGCTAAGAGCGCCAAACCTTGATCAGCTGTTATGCCGGCGTTTACTTTGGCCAGAACAAGAATAGCTACCAGGAATCCGTAAATACCCTGGGTGCCGGGGAGGGCTTCAAGAATTATAAGCTTACCGAAAAGGTCGGGCTTTTCTGAAGTAACTCCCGCAGCAGCTCTACCTGCCGACATTACGCCCCATGCCGAGCCGCAGCCGCAAAGGGCTGCGCAAAGGCCTGCGCCTATTAATGCAATAACACTACCTGACATTTTTAATTTCCTCCGTTATTTTGCTTAATATTGATCAGTTTAGGATTTATAGAGAAGGGGTTAAACAGCCTTCCGTTGCCTTCATAGAATTTACCGTAAAATTCAATATACTGAAGACGGGAGGCGTGGACGTAGGCCGAAAGCAGACCCAGCGCTAAATTAAACACATGGCCCACAACGTAAATTACAACAGAGATGGGATATCCCCACCAGGGGCCTTGAACCATTCCGGCAAGCATATTCATAACCATGCCCACAACGCCGGTGGCAAGACCTAAGGCCAAAATACGGGAATAAGACAAAATGTCCGAAAAATAGCCTGAAATTCCGTAAAGTGCCACAAGGCCGCCGGTAATTTTGCCGAAAATGTTTTTCTTTTCCCGTCCTGCGGTAAACAGCACTATAACTCCGCCTATTCCTGCCATGACAATGCCCACCGTTTCTGTGGGGGGAAGGAATATAAGGCCGACACCGGATATTATTAGTATCCAGGAAACCTGGTCGAATATGGCGTCGAGAATTTTTCCCTGTTTGATATTATCGTAAATTTTAACCCCAAGGGCGGTAAAGATATGGGCCGCACCTACTATCAGGGTAAAGATAAGCATTTTAACCGGCTCGTCCATTGAGGAAAACAACAGGGGATTCCACGTTTCGCCGAAATAGCTGCCGAAAACAATGCCTGCAAGAATAGAGGTTACCGATGAGTAAATGATTATATTTGTTATCTGAAGGATTGTTCCCTTGGGTTTCATGATTTTTTTAGCGGCATACCCCAGCACTGCCATCATAAGGCCGTAGCCGGCGTCACCCATCATAAGACCGAAAATTATCCAGTACCATGGTGCCATAACTGGATTTGGATCAAGCTCACGGTAATTGGGGACACTGAACATATTGGTTACGCTTTCAAAATTACTTATAAACTTATTTGACTTTACAAGGGTGGGAGGGGTTTCCTCCGGTAGAGGATCCCGTATTTCCACGTCGTATAGCGATACGGCGTCGGATATTGCTTTTTCCACCTCGTCTGTCTTGTCGTTGGCCGTCCAGCCTGTAATTATTACCGTTTGCGCCGTCTCCAAAGCGGGGGCGGCAAGGCGGGCCTGTTCTGCTTTCAGCTGCTCATAAAGTATAAGGGTGTCTTCGCTTTCCGTTGCAAGGGCAGTAATGTCTGCTTTTAGCTTTTCGATTTCCTTTTCGGTTTCGCCTACTTTAACTTTTAAATTGTTGGCATTATCCGCCGCAAGACCGTTAAGGCGGGGAAGGGAAACCGGCTCAAAGCCGTATTCGGCAAACCCAGCCGAAGAACTGTCCTTTAACAGGCATAGCACAATATAAGCGGTTTTTCCGTCGTCGGATATAATGTCAAATTCCGATCCTGATTGGGAAACGGCATTTTTTAAGTTTTCCAGCCTTGATAAAGATATTTTACCGGGTATAAGGGTAACAAAGTTAAAATCCTCAAGCCGGTCAAGGGGAATTTTAAGATTTATCCATGGGGAAAGGGTGTCAAGCATTTCCCGCCGGCTTTCAAGAATTGTATTTTTTTCGTCGATTTCATTAAGCAGCTTTTCCATTTCGGCTGCTTTTTCAAGACGGGACTTGGATACGGTTTCAAGCTCTGCCTTGTCAACCTCAGGCGGAAGGGCAAAGAGCGGTTTCTTTGGGGTGTATGGCTTTAACCCCGACCGCAGTCTTTCCAACCGTGCCAGCATATCTGCCGGCATACTGCCGGAGGAGGCGCCTTCGGTTTCCTCCAGCATGACAAGGCCGCATTTCTGTAAAGCCGCAATCAGGCTATCCCGGTCTTCCTTCATGCACAAAACCGATATGTGTTTTACGGGAACAATCATTTTTTTACCTCTTTTCGCCGGGCTTTACTTAACTTTAAGCAGGGACAGAACGTAATTGATTGCATTGTCCCGGTTGGCGTCGGCGGCCGCTTTCAGCTTTTGGTTTTCCTCCTTGGCTAAAACGGCGTATTTAGCGGTTATAACTTTAATTTCCGTACCTGTATTAGAGGCAATCTCCGCCGCCTTCCGGCGGGATACTTCTATAATTTCCCCGGCCTGTTTTTCAGCCTGGGCCTGAGACAGCCGTATTTGCTCGGCCGCTTTTTGTTTTGCCTCTTCTTTCATGGCTGCCGACTTTTCCTCGGCTGCCCTAACTTCTTCAAGTATGCCCAATTCAATCCCCCCGAAAATAGATGATTTATTTAAAAGAACAAAAATCGATTAATTTTCACGTTTTTTTAGTATAACATAACTAACTTCAAAAGGCAAGCACCAATTGAAATAATGTTAAAAATATTACTAACTTATAAAGGAAACAGTTGAAGCTGCCGGGCAAAAAAACGACAGATTGCTTGCCATGTTAGGGAAAAGCTTTAATATAATATTCCCCGCTCCCCGCATCTTCATCAATAAATGCATAAAGAATCCGGCAACGTAAGCTGCCGGATAGCTTTATTTACCTTGCTTAGCTACTTACTTCTTGTTTCTTTTCTTTTTGCCTATAATAACTGTGGCGGCTGCGCCGGCGGCTATAGCTCCGCCAATGGCCAAAGGAACGCCAAGGTTTCCCTTGTCATCATCGGACTTGCTGTTTTCCGGCTTGGACTCTGTAAGACTTTCCTCAAGGCTTTCCTCTGCCGGACTTTCATCGCCTTGTCCGTTTGTAACATTTATTTTAATCTCATAAGGATCGGTTAGTATAAATTCGTTCCTTACCACCACGGTAAAGGTGTCAACCCCTTCAAAGCCGGGCTCTGAGGTGTAGGAGAAATCCCCGGTTTTAGGTGATAACTCCAGCGTCCCTTGGGAGGGGTGGGTTACAACCTCGAGATACACATCTCCATGTTTGGTTATAGCGTTTGCATTTCTCTTTATGTTCATATATGCATACAGCTTTTCCCCGGACTTGGCATTATATTCCTTGGCCGACACCGAAACCTGGGGTTTATACTGCTTCTTTATAAAGGCATAAACGTCGTCGTAAATTTCCCGCTGGATAGATGAAGTTGACCTTGCCAAATGATAAAATGAGCCGGGGTTGGAGTTTTGATAATAGGAATGAGAAGCGTCCGTCATCATGCCTAAAGCATAACTGGCGTCAAGATAGGCGTAAAACTGACGAACACGCTTGTTAAAGTCCTTGGCCGACACCGACTGAACATCCCAATGGATTTCATACTCAAGACCGAAGCCGTATTTTTTAAGCGCCTCGCTCATGCCGTAGAACATCTCATATTTCATATAATCGTCTTTTGCCCAGGGGATGTCGGGCTGCATCATGGCCACGTCGAAGCCCATTTCCTCTAATTTGTCCATGCCGTTGGCATAGAGAACGGGAATCCAGAAAAAGTAAAGGTTTCTTTCGTGTATCAGGTCGGCTACCTTACCCATAAAGGTGTAAATTTCCTCACCAAGGGAGGTTTTTATGCTTTCGGGTTCCCAGTAAAAGCCGCCAAGGCGTATGTTTTTGTAATTGCGCTCCGCCATCTTTTGAATAACCGCATCCATAAACCAGGCATATATTTTAAGCTGTTCTTCCTCGTTGCGGCAGTATTCGTCCTTGCCGTCCCCGTCAATGTCCCCGAAAACGGCGTCAGGCCCTATATTGGGGTAGGGCATGTTAATGACAAGCTGCATGGTGTAGTCGGATTTTCCGGTGGCGGCTTTAACCTTGTCCAACGCCCGTTCAATGGCGCCGCAGTTGAATTCCTCGTCAAATATGGAGTCTATGAAAAACTGCCAGTCGGACATAAGTGGCGGGTCGCCCCCCTGACCGCATTTCCGGCCGGAAGGGAGGGTGTTTTGAAGGGCGGAAAACATAAAGGAGTCAAACATGGTGTCAAGGATTTCTCCCTTGGGGGATACATATCCGCAGTAATACAGCATTTCTTCCTCGGTGTTTTCCACGAAGCTGCGGTCAAGCGTTCCCTCGTAACCGCAATACAGGAGCACCAGGTCCCTGCACCCCTCTATACCGGGGTTGTAGGCGTTTTTATATTTGAAGGGATCGACATATTTAACAAATTCCGCCTCAGTGCCGTTTATATCGGTGCCGAAAATTTCTATTTCATCTATAAAGGTGTTTACTTCTATTCTAAACTTAATCCTTACATATTTCGCCCTGAACCTGCCTATGCCTAAGGCGGATATTATTATACGCTCGTCTTTTTTATCCTCACCGGCGGTTTTGTGGGAATTGTCATAGGAGTAAGCCTTCATCCAGTCTGTGCCGTTTTCGGACACATACAGGTCGTAGTAGTTGGAAAGCTGAAGTCCTGCGCTATTGTTTTTTATGGTGTGAATTTTAAAACCTGTAACCGCCTTTACCTCCGGCAGCTCAAAGGTTATGGTGCGGGAAAGACCCCTGTAAAATTTATGCCACGCCGGGTCGGAATAAGAAAGGGAAGCTACATTTTTCCCGTCTGTAAGCTTTCCCAGCTCTGCCTTTGTTTCCTGCGGGTTGTCGGCGGAAGGATACATACCGTAGGAGTAGGAAATATCCACTCCCGTTTCCACCGTGTAGGGAAGTCCCTCAACTAAGTTTTCCTCCGAAGGGGAATCCGCCATTACGCCAAGCGGCATAATAAAGGAGGCGGTAAGCATTGATAGCAAAAAGCGTTTAAGCAGCCGTGATTTTTTCATTTTTACCCCCTGAAAGTAAAATCTGTGGGAAGTATAACATAATTGTTGTCGGTTATCAATATTTTCTGTTAAATTCATTAGGCAAAACGGGAAGATTTTTAATAAAGGTAGTAAAACAAGGACACACAAGTAATAACTGCTATTCAAATAAAAATCCGGCATAACGCTGCCGGACTTTTTTACTTATTTCTTATTTCGTTTCTTCTTAACCGCCACAACGGTGGTGGCAACTACACCGGCGGCAACCCCTGTGCCTATGGCAAGAGCAGCTCCAAATCCGCCTTTTTTATCCGGCTTGCTTTCATCTGGACTGTTTTCGGGTAAACATTCTTCGTCCGGGCTTTCTTCTTCCCGGGGAATGCTGTTTTCGGACTTCTTTGTCACATTTACTTTTACCTCCAGCGGCTCGGTAAGGACAAATTCGCTCCTTGCCACCACGGTAAAAGTGTCTGTGCCTTCAAAATTGTTTTCCGAAATATAGGTGAAATCCCCGCTTTTGGGACTTAGCTCAATTTTTCCGTGGGATGGGGGAGTAACCACCTCAAGATAAATATCCCCGTGTCTTATATCGGCATATTCACCCTTTCTAATTCCCACATAGCCGTAAATTTTTTCGCCCGACAAGCCGCTAAATTCCTTTGCGGTAATATTAATATGGGGTTTATACGTCCCTTTTATAAAGGCATAGATGTCGTCGTAGGTCTGGCGTTGCCTGCTGTTTTGGGACTTGGCAAGATAATATATAATTCCGGGGTTGGCATCCTGATAGTAGCCGTGAACAGCCTCCTTCATAAACCCCAAGGCATAGCCTGCGTCAAGATAGGCATAAAACTGTCTAAGCCTAAGGTCGGCGTCATCGGAGGTTATGTTATATACCCCCCAGGACATCTCAATTTCCACCCCAAGGCCATATTTCTTTATTGCCTCGGTAAAGCCATAAAACATCTCCAGCTTCATTCTTTCGTATCCCGTCCAGGGTATGTCGGGCTGCATCATGGCCACGTCGAACCCCATTTCCTCCACCCTGTCCATACCGCTGGCATAAAGAAGGGGTATCCAGAAGAAGTTCAAATCCCTTTCGTGGACAAGCTCGGACACCGACTTTATAAGCTCATATTCCTCCTTGCCCCAGATAGGCTTTATGGATTCGGGTTCCCAGTAAAAGCCGGCAAGGCGTATGTTTTTGTAATTGCGCTCATTCATTTTTTGAATAACCGCATCCATAAACCAGGCATATATTTTAAGCTGCTCTTCCCGGTTGGTGCAGTATTCGTCCTTGCCGTCCCCGTCAATGTCCCCGAAAATGGCTTTTTGCCCTATGTTGGGGTAGGGCATGTTTATAACAAGCTGCATGGTGTGGTCGGTTTTTCCGGTGGCGGCTTTAACCTTGTCCAACGCCCGTTCAATGGCGCCGCAGTTGAATTCCTCGTCAAAAATCGAATCTATATAATACTGCCAGTCGGACATAAGTGGCGGGTCGCCCCCCTTGCCGCAGTTCCGGCCGGAAGGCAGGGTGTTACGCAGCGCTGAAAACATAAAGGAGTCGAACATGGTGTCGATTATTTCACCCTTGGGGGATATATATCCGCAATAATACAGCATTTCCTCCTCGGTGTTTTCCACGTAGCTCCGGTCAAGCTCCCCCTTGTAGCCGCAATATAAAAGTATCAAGTCCTTGCATCGCTCAATCCCGGGGTGGTAGGCGTTTTTATAGTTATAGGGATCTATGTATTTAACAAACTTTTCTTCGGTGCCGTTAATATCGGTTCCCAAAATCTCTATCTCGTCGCAGTAGGTGTAGCCGTCCACCCTGAATTTTAGACGGACATATTTAGCCCTAAACCGGCCGACATTTTCGGCGGCTATGGTAAACTGCCCCCTGTCAGTGCCCCCCACATTGTCGGAATTGTCATAGGAGCAAGCAAGCATCCAGTCGGTGCCGTTTTCAGACACAAATAAATCGTAATAGTCGGAGGGTATAAGTCCGGAGGTGTTGTGCTTAAGGCCGTGAAATCTAAAACCGGTAACCGCTTTTGCCTCCGGCAGCTCAAAGGTTACCGTGCGGTATAATCCCCGGTAAAAAACATGCCAGGTGGGGTTGTTTAGGTCGGATGAAAAAGAACGCTTTCCGTCGGTAAGCCTGCCCAGTGCCGGGTCGGTTTCGTTGCCGAACAGGGCAAAGGAGGCGGAAATGTCTATCCCCGTTTCCACCGTATAAGTAAGGCCCTTTACTATATTTTTATCCTTTGCTGCCGAGTCGGCAGTTGCCCCCAATGGGACTATAAAGGATGCGGTAAGAAGTGAAAGCACAATGCGCCAAAGCAGTTTTAATTTTTTCATTTTTACCTCCCCTTTTAGCAGATTATAATGAAGTATAGCATAAAGAAAATATATAATCAATGGTTAAAATGGCTTTTTATGTTATTAGGTAAAATAAAAACCGCCGCCGGGAACACCCGAAACGGCGGATATTTATTTGATTTAAATTACACCGAACAGCAGCTCGGCATAGCCGGGATAAGGCCAGTATTCGTTGGCGGTAAGGGTTTCGGCCTCGTCCACCGCACCCCGCAGTCCGTCCATAAGGGGTATAACGCTTTTCTTTAACGCCGCCGCCCGGTCGGTTACGCTGGATATGGCAAGGGTTTTGGCAAGAACGTCGTTTAATTCGGCGTTGCGGTTGTAAATTTCTGCGGCAAGGGAGTTTAACTTTTCGGCGGTTTGGGTTTCAAAGGGGGTAAAGCTTGCTTTAAGGGTAACCTCCTTGGCCGCTGCTATTTCGCAAAGTCTTCCCGTATAACGGGATATAGCCGGCAGAATAACCCGCTGCACCATATCGGACATGGTGCGTGCCTCAATATTAATTATCTTGCAGTAGTTTTCGAGTATAATTTCGCTCCGTGACCTTATTTCCGCCTCTGTTAACACTTTATGTGTTTCAAAAAGCTTTACGTTTTCGGGGCGGTAGTAGTAGGGAAGGCAGTCGGGTGTGGAGCGGAGGTTTAAAAGCCCTCTTACCTCGGTGGCCTCCCGCAGCCAGCTTTCGTCATAGCCGTTGCCGTTGAATATAATCCGCTTGTGCTTGCGATAGGTTTCCTTGATTAAATTCTGCAATGCGGTGTTGAAGTCGTCGGCGTTTTCCAGCTCGTCGGCAAAATAGCGCAAAGCATCGGCTACGGCAATATTTATCATCATGTTGGGACAGGCTATGGAATCCTTTGCCCCCACCATGCGGAACTCAAACTTGTTGCCGGTAAAGGCAAAGGGGGATGTGCGGTTGCGGTCGGTGGTGTCCCTGGGGAAGCGGGGAATGGCGTGAACCCCCAGTTTAATCAAGGACTTCTCCCTGGTATCATAGGCGGTTTCTTTTTCTATCGAGTCAAGGATTGCGGTAAGCTCGTCCCCCAGGTACATTGAAATTACCGCAGGGGGTGCCTCGTTAGCGCCTAACCGCCTGTCGTTGCCGGCGGTAGCCACCGAGATGCGTAATAAATCCTGGTGCTCGTCAACCGCTTTTATAACAGCGCATAAAAACAGTAAAAATCTGGCGTTCTGGTGGGGGGTGTCCCCGGGGGTGAACAGATTAACGCCGGTGTCGGTGGCTATTGACCAGTTAACGTGCTTGCCCGAGCCGTTAAACCCTCTGAAGGGCTTTTCATGCAACAGGCAGACAAGGCCGTTTTTCTTAGCCACGTTTTGCATTATCTCCATTATAAGCTGATTCTGGTCGGTGGCAAGATTGACCTTGGAGTAAACGGGAGCCAGTTCGTGCTGGGCGGGGGCAACCTCATTATGCTCGGTGCGGACGGGAACGCCGAGTTTCCAAAGCTCCTCGTCAAGCTCCTTAAAGTAGGCCGAAACCCGCTGATTTATCGCCCCGTAGTAGTGGTCGTCCAGCTCCTGCCCCTTGGGGGGAAGGGCGCCGAAAAGGGTGCGGCCGGTAAATATTAAATCTTCTCTGCGGCGGTAAAGCTCTTTATCTATAAGAAAATATTCCTGCTCTGCTCCGGCGTTGGGTATGACAAACTTTACGTCGTTGTTTCCGAAAAGGCGTAATATCCGCATAGCCTGACGGTTTAACGCCTCCATTGAGCGTAAAAGAGGCGTTTTTTTATCTAAGGCATGGCCTGAATAGGAGCAAAATGCGGTGGGAATGCAAAGGACGTTGTCTTTTATAAAGGCGTTGGAGGTGGGATCCCAGGCGGTGTAGCCCCTTGCTTCAAAGGTGGCACGAAGACCGCCTGAGGGGAAGGAGGAGGCATCCGACTCGCCGGATATAAGCTCCTTGCCCGAAAATTCCATTATTGCCCTTCCGTCGGGGAGGGGGGTAAGGAAGGAGTCGTGCTTTTCGGCGGTAACTCCGGTCATTGGCTGGAACCAGTGGGTGAAATGGGTTGCCCCCTTTTCCACCGCCCAATCCTTCATGGCGGCGGCGATGATGTCGGCAAGGTAGGGCTTTAAAGGCCGTCCCTCCACTGTGGTTTGCTTAAAGGCGTCGTAATCGTTGGGCTTAAGTCTTTCCTTCATTACAACGTCGTTAAAAACCATGCAGCCGAAATATTCGGGTATGTTTTTCATATAATCCCCCTTAAGACGGTTGGTGTATTATGTTTATTTTACACCACCCACCTGAATTGTCAATATTCGATATATCCAAAACTATTGATGTGTGGTAAAAAATAAGGTATATTTAGGACAAAAATTCATTTATGGTGTTTTTTATACTCATTAAAAAGTCTTGCCCTTGCGCCCCCGGAGGGGGAGCAGGTGTATTAACCCGGGGTGAAGCCCCGGGTAAAGGATGCACCACCAACAACGCGCCCCGTAGGGGAGCGGGTGTTTTTCGGGAGTGAAGAGAATAGAGATGAAAAATGGTTTAAAACACTGCGGGTTTTGTTCGATTTAATTATTTTATTATAAGTTAGCAGCAAATTTAGTAGAGGTTATTACATGTGATGAATACAAAAAGCCTTCTGACTTTCGGGGAAGGGGGAAGGGGGAACGCACCAGCGGTGGATGAGGGGTTTGTGATATGTTAGGTATAAAAATAAAATCCGCAGTTGTGCTGCGGATGAAATTCTGCTGGCGCAGGATGAAATTTTATACTCCTCCTCAGGTGAAATCCGCAAAACCTTGCATGATTTACTTTTTTACACACCTGAACACAAAAATGCCCTTCTTTTTGTATATAACCTCGCAGCCGCCGAAAACCTCCGTCAGCTTTGCCATGGTGGATTCGGCTCCGTGTTTTTTCAGATTAACCACATACAGACATCCGCCGATGTTGAGGTGGTTAATCGAATCCTCAAACATCCGGTAGGTTACCGACTTTCCGGCGTGGATGGGGGGATTTATCACAATGGTGTCAAATAAACCGGTTATATTTTCAAAGCAGTCAGACTTTATAATTTCCGATTCCACATTGTTATCCCTGCAGTTTACCCTTGTCATATCAAGGGCCATCTTGTTAACGTCGCACTGGGTAAGTTTAAGATTATACATCTTTGCCAGCACAATGCCTATGCAGCCGTAGCCGCAGCCCATATCCAGCAAAGAACCCGACAGGGGAGGGATGCTTTTAAGCAAAATATCCGTGGCCTCGTCCACATGGTCTTTGGAAAACAAACCGTCGTGGGTGGTAAACACAAATTTTTTGTCGGTGTAATAATATACAATCTTTTTCAGATTACGCTTTAGGCTTTCGTCCTCAATAAAATAATGGCTCACTTTTTTACCTCTTCAAACTTCAAGTGCGGTAAGGTGCTCAAAGGTTTCCCGCTGTATGGCAACCCTGCAGACACCGTCTTTTATAATAACCGTTGCCGGACGGCAGAGGCGGTTGTAGTTGGACGACATGGAAAAATTGTATGCCCCCGTCCCAAGCACTGCAATTATATCCCCCCGGCAAGGCTTGGGGATCAAAACGTCCTCCTGAATAAGGTCGCCGCTTTCGCAGCACCGTCCCGCCACCGAGCAGACAAAATCCGCTTCCTTTGTCATTTTATTTGCCACAAGGCAGGTATACGGGGACTTATACAGGGCGTAGCGGGGATTGTCGGTCATGCCGCCGTCCACAGACACGTAATTTTTAACGCCGGGGATAATTTTTACCGAACCTGCGGTATACAGGGTTACACCGGCAGCGGCCACAACAGACCTGCCAGGTTCCATAAAGATTTTAGGCATTTTTATACCGAGCAAATCGCATTTTTCCTTTATATGGCCGCACACACTTTTAACCCCGAAAGCTATATCCACCGGGGTATCCCCTTCTTTATATGCGACGCCAAACCCGCCGCCAAGGTTGATTATTTCAAAATCTATCCCCGTCTGCTTTATAAACTCTACCATAACGTCGGCTGCGTCAAGGAAGGGAGTAAGTTCGGTTATCTGGGAGCCGATATGGCAGTGGATGCCCTTTAACGTAAGGTTTTTCTTTGACAACACCAGCTTTGCGGCATAGACTGCATCCCCGGAAAAAACGGGAAAGCCGAACTTTGAGTCCACGTTCCCGGTGACAACCGCCTTGTGGGTGTGGGCGTCAATTCCCGGAGTAATGCGAAGCAGAACGTTCTGCTTTACCCCCAGCTTGCCGGCAATGGTATCAAGGGCTTCGATTTCCTCAAAGGTGTCGGTGCAAAAGTAGCCAACACCCGACTTTATTGCGTATTCCATATCGGCGTCGGTTTTGTTGTTGCCGTGGAAGATGGTTTTGGTCATGTCAAAACACACGCTTTTTGCGGTGTAAATCTCCCCGGGGGAAACCAGATCGGTTCCCATTCCCTCGCTGCCTATTATACGGTAAATTTCCTTAAAAGACAAGGCCTTGGACGCAAAAAAGGGCATAGATCCTTCCGGGGCGTTTTCTTTTAATGCTTTGACATACGCCGAGGCATTTTCTCGTATCACGTCCTCGTCAAGCACATACAGCGGAGTGCCGTATTTGTTTGCAATATCCACAGCGTCAACTCCGCCTATGGCAAGATATCCTTTTTCGTTGATTTTAATATTTTTATACAACATCAAAGTTAAAAATTCTCCTTAAAAAACTTCTCCAGTCTTTCGGCGGCTTTATTTGTGTTTTCATATGACCCGAAGGAGGTTAATCTGAAAAAGCCTTTGCCGCATTCGCCGAATCCCTCACCGGGGGTGCCGACTATCTGGGCTTTTGAAAGAAGGAGGTCAAAAAACTCCCATGACCCCATATTCCCCGGGCATTTAAGCCACAGATAGGGGGAATGCTTTCCGCCGGTAAACCAGACACCCGCTTTTTCAAGGCAATCGGTTAAAATCTTGGCATTTCGGCGGTAGTAGGCGATGCTTTCCATACATTGTTTTATACCCTCATCGGTAAGTGCGGCCTCAGCCCCCCGCTGGATGATATAAGAAACGCCGTTAAACTTGGTGGCCTGCCGTCTTGACCATAAGAAATTCAGGCTTATGCCGTTACATTCAAGCTCCTCGGGGAAAACGCACCAGGCACAGCGGGTGCCGGTAAACCCGGCAAATTTAGAAAAGGAGCATATCTCAACGGCGCAGCTTCTTGCGCCTCCAATTTCATAAATCGAACGGGGATAACAATCACCGTCAATAAAGGCCTCATAAGCGGCGTCAAATATTATAAGCGAACCCGTTTTGCAGGCAAAATCCACCCATTCTTTAAGGCCTTTTCTGTCATACACCGCTCCGGTGGGATTGTTGGGGGAGCAAAGGTAGATGATATATGCCTTTTCCTCAAGATAACCCGGGGTGGGGAGGAATGAGTTTTGGGTGTTACCCTTTACAAAGGCAATTTCCCGCCCGTCCATAATGTTGGAATCAAGATATACGGGATACACCGGGTCGGGTATGCATACCGGGGTGTCTCCGAAGATGTCGGTAATATTACCCACGTCGCTTTTTGCCCCGTCGGATACGAATATTTCATTTAATTTCAGGCTGACACCCAAAGGGGCATATTTTTTGGCTATTGCCTCTTTTAGAAAATCATAGCCGTATTCCGGCGGATAACCCCTGAAGGTTTCGGCGTTTCCCATTTCACCTGCCGCTTTTTCCATAGCCTTGACGGTGCATTCGGGCAAAGGCAGGGTAACGTCCCCTATGCCAAGGCGGATAATTTGGGCATTGGGGTTTTCGGCGGCAAATGCCCTTACCCTTTTGCCTATATCGGAAAAAAGATAGCTGGGCTTAAGTGAAGTATAGTTTTGATTAATTTTTATCTTTAAGCTCATATATTCCTCCGTAAACCGTCTTTGCCTCGCCGGTCATGGTTATATTATAATCCCTATCGCAGGTGATGAATAAATCCCCGCCGCGAAGGCTTACCTTAATTTCGGTGTCATACGGCAGTCGCCTTGTTTTAACCGCCGCCGCAACGCTGGCGCAGGCTCCGGTGCCGCAGGCTAAAGTTTCTCCCGAGCCACGCTCCCATACCCGCATTTTAAGACGGCCGTCAGCCACTTCGCAAAACTCCACGTTTACGCTTTGGGGAAACAGGGGGGAGTTTTGCAAAAATTCCCCGGGTGTTTTAATATCCAAGTTTTCGATATTTTTTGTAAAACACACCGCATGGGGGTTTCCCATTGAAACGCAGGTATAGGCGAAAGAGCCTATTGTTGTTTCGGTTACCTCATTTTCAAATAAAACGGGAATATCCTTTTGATTAAAAGAGGCTTTACCCATATCCACAGTGGCGCCTATACATTGGCCGTTTTCTATTTTAAGCTTTATCGTCTTAATTCCGGAAGCAGTTTCCACCGACAGGGTGTCCTTTTTGGCATAACCGTGGTCATACAAAAACTTTGCCACACAGCGGATACCGTTGCCGCACATTTTTCCCTCGCTGCCATCGGCGTTGAACATACGCATTCTGCCGTCGGCAACGGACGACGGCATAACCAGTATAACCCCGTCGCTGCCCACAGAAAACCTCCTGACAGACATTTCTACTGCCAGTTTTTCGGGGTTTTCAATTTTCTGCTTAAAGCAGTCGATATAAATATAATCGTTGCCGGTGGCCTGCATTTTAACAAATTCTATTTTCATCACACATCACCGAACAAGTCCTTCATGGTGTAAAGTCCCGGCTTTTGGTCTTTTAAGAACAACGCTGCCGTAAGCGCTCCCTGGGCAAACATTCCCCGGTTTTCGGCTGAATGGGTAACGGTAAAGGTTTCGCTGTCGGTATAGAACGTTACCTCGTGAATACCCTTTACGTTTCCGCCCCTGACCGCCGATATGCCTATATCCCCCTTCTTTCTGGGGGAAAAGCTGTTCCGGGTTGTGACTATCTCACCGCCGGTTATAGATTTAATGGTTTCGGCAAGCAGCTTGGCGGTGCCGCTGGGGGCGTCAAGTTTTTGATTGTGGTGGCGTTCTACTATTTCAATATCGGCGTCGCCAAAAAACATGGCGGCTTTTCGCACCACCGCATTTAAAAATGCCACCCCCGCCGACATATTTGGGGAAAGGAAAATGGGAACAGCCCTTGATGCCGTCTGAATAATAGCTATTTCATCCTCGGTTTGTCCCGTAGTGGCAATGACCAGGGGTATGCTTTTTGCCAGAGCAAAGGCGCAAAGCTCCTCGGTGGCCGAATGATGTGAAAAATCCACAATTACGTCAGCCTGCTCTGTTATATCGGTAAGCTTATTATAAATGCCGGGAGCGGCGGAATTTGCGTCGCAATATGCGGCTACTTCTATTCCTTTATAACCTTTTTTAATAATATTGTCAACCTCGGTGCCCATTCTTCCCAAGGCTCCGTTTAAAATAATTCTCATATTATCCCCAATCCTTTCATTAAATCAACCAGCTTTTGACGGTTGGGGGCTTCCATATTGGTAAGCGGCAGGCGGATGATATCCCTGCAAAAGCCCATTTCGTTCATTGCCGCCTTTACGGGAATGGGGTTGACTTCGCAAAACAACGCATCGATAATGGCGTGGTATTTATACTGGAGCTTTGCCGCTTTTTCAACATTGCCTTCAAAAAAGGCATCGCAGATTTCCCTTGTTTGCGAAGGCATGATATTTGAAAGCACCGAAATTACACCCACTCCGCCCAGGGCCATCAGGGGAACAATCTGGTCGTCGTTTCCCGAATACATATCAAGCTTTCCGTTGACATATGACATAGTTTCCACGATTTTTGATATATTTCCGTTTGCCTCTTTAAATCCAGAAATGTTTGGGTGTTCGGCAAGGCAGGCATAGGTTTTAGGCTCTATATTAATTCCCGTGCGGGAGGGGACGTTGTAAAGTATAACCGGCTTGGTGGAAACATCGGCAATCTGGGTAAACAGTGCCACAAGTCCCTTCTGGGTGCATTTATTATAGTAGGGTGTAACCACCAGCACACCGTCGGCGCCGGCATCGCAGGCATATTTAGTAAGATCCACGGCATAGGCGGTGTCGTTTGAGCCGGTGCCGGCAATAACCGGAACCCGTCCATTTACCTTTTTGACGGCGTAGGATATAACCTGCCGGTGTTCATCGTCTGTAAGGGTTGATGCCTCCCCGGTGGTGCCGCATACCACAAGGGCGTTTATGCCGCTTTCAATCTGCCAGTCGATAATTTTTCCAAAGGATTCATAATCCACCCCGTATTCGTCAAAGGGGGTAATGACTGCGGTGGCAACGCCTGTAAAAACTCTTTTCTTTTCCATTTGTAAACTCCTTTCAAACAAATAAAAAAAGCCGCTTGCGACGGCCACCATAAATACAATAGGACAATAAATATATAAAAATATTGCCTGTTTTTTATGATAGCTCTCCGCAATAAATTGCGACAGTCGAAGGCATATTCTGCCGTCGCCCAGATCGGAAATGTCCGCAGGCACATCCGTCTTCGGCGTCTTCGCCTTTCACCGGCAGGCTGCGGCCTATAAAACCCGGTTACTGATCGAAAAACGCACCTCTATCTGTGGGAATAATAGCATATAAAAAAAGTCTTGTCAAGGGTTATGGTAAATTTTCGCAAATTTATATCCTTATTTCCGTATATTCTCCGGCTGGGTGTTTTGCCAATCAGATTGCCATGTTTTTTCTTGACAAAAGGAACTATTTACCTTATTATTTAAATATGTTCGGGAAAGGACTGATTAAATGAAAAAGGCCCTGTCTTTAGCTATGGCGGTTGTTTTAACCCTCTACCTGTTTGCTTTTAATACATACGCCAAGCGCGGAGGATATGAATATTCCTCCCCCTATAAACAGTCGGTGTATTACCAGCGGCTTATGGAGGTAAAGCTGACCTCCGATATGCGGCAAAATATCGTAAACGTGGCGAAATCCCAGCTCGGATACCACGAAGGGAACAATTTTTCCCAGCTTAACGGCTCAAATTCATCCGGTGACGGTAACTACACCGAATACGGCTACTGGATAGGCACCGATATTTTAAACTGGGGCGAAGGCTACTTTGACGCCTGGTGCGCTATGTTCGTGTCCTGGTGCGCCCGGCAGGCGGGAATTCCCGAATCAATCATTGCCAATGCCGTTAGGGCTAAGCTTGACTCGTCTGCCGAGGTAGGCGGATGGTTTAACTTTCATGTAGACAGAAAGGATTACCCCAACTACACCCCACTCCCCGGTGACCTGGTGTTTTTCAGCTGGGACGGAACAAAATCATCCTGGGACCATGTGGGAATTGTGTGGTATACCACCTCAACTTCGGTGGTTACCATAGAGGGCAACCAAAACAACGCCGTTGTTACATGCACCTATCCCCTTGATTCCCCGTTTATAATCTGCTTCGGCGCTCCCGACTATGTTAAATACGAAGGGGAGCCGGTTGGTTATGAATTATGGCGTGTTACCGCAAATTCGGGGCTTAACATCCGCTCCGGGGCAGGCACCGAATATCAGCTTTTGGGAGGATTCCCGTATCTGACCGAAATACAGGTGTTTGAAAAGGTTAATGTATCTGGCTCTGTATGGGGAAAGGTTAAATATAACGGCACCGAGGGATGGTGCAGCCTTGCTTACTGCAAATATATAGAAGGTAAATTTACCCCCTCATCCCTTGCCGACGCATTGCTTATTGACGCAGAGTATGAACTGGCTGATAATTTGATTGTTTTCCCGGCTCCCTGCAGTGATACGGATGTGTTTAAAGAAAATGCCGGGGTAGTGGTAAACAGAAACGGAAACCCGATGTCCGGCAGCCTTGCCACCGGGGACGTGGTTTGTGTCTATGACGGGGAGATAAAGGTGTTTGAAAACACCGTTGCGGTTATGGGCGACCTTTCCCCGGACGGAGTGTATAACAATGATGACATAATAAAACTTAGTAATCATATTTTACAGATATCCCGCCTTAAAGGAGAATTCCTCACCGCCGCCGACATGAACAAAAACGGCCTTGTGGGAATAACGGACTATATTATACTTAAAATAAAGGTTAATGAGAATTAAGGCTGCTTAAGTGAAGAGAGAAAAAGAGAAAAGATAAGAGAAAAAGTTTAAAACCCTTCGGGTTTTAGTCGTTTGATTGTATATATTATAAGTTAGCAGCAGTTAATGCAGCGGCAGGGAGATGAAATATAAATAAGCCTTCCCCCCAGGGAAAGGGGACCGCGTCAGCGGTGGATGAGGGGTTAATGCCGTCAACAAGGTTAAGATAGTGATAAAAATGAAAACCATCCTTCCGGTTGATTAAATCCGAGCCTTGCTTATATGAAATCTGCTGACGGTGTCAGCGGGATATTTATTGACATTTCCCCCATATATGGTATAATATCCATGGAAAAACACGAAAGGCAAGATAAAAATGAGCGAAATAAGAAACTACGAACTCTGGCAAAGCGGCAAAACCAAAATTGAATGGGTTAAGCGCAATATGCCGTTGTTAAACACAATAGAAAAAACCTTTACCGCCGAAAAACCCTTTTTAGGCCTTAAAATCGCCCTCTCGGTCCACCTTGAGGCAAAAACCGCCTATCTCTGCAAGGTGCTGGCCGCCGGCGGAGCCGAAATGTATGTAACAGGCTCCAACCCCCTGTCCACCCAGGACGATGTGGCTGCGGCGTTAGTCCATGACGGACTCAACGTCTATGCCTGGTACAACGCCACCTCCGATGAATATGAAAAGCATATTTCAAAGGTCATAGAGGCCCAACCCAATATAATCATCGACGACGGGGGCGACCTTGTCAACCTTATTCACACCAAATATCCCCACCTTGTTAAAAACGTCATAGGCGGCTGCGAGGAAACCACCACCGGTATCATTCGCCTTAAGGCCATGGATAAGGCGGGGGTTTTGAAGTTCCCCATGATGCTTGTAAACAACGCCATGTGCAAGCATCTTTTCGACAACCGTTACGGCACGGGCCAGTCGGTATGGGACGGCATCAACCGCACCACCAACCTTATTGTGGCGGGCAAAACCGTGGTTGTGGCCGGTTACGGCTGGTGCGGCAAGGGCGTTGCCATGAGAGCAAAGGGCAACGGTGCTTCGGTGGTTGTTACCGAGATAGATCCCATAAAAGCCATGGAAGCGGTCATGGACGGGTTTAAGGTTATGAAAATGACCGAAGCTGCTAAAATCGGGGATATTTTCGTTACCGTTACCGGCTGCCGGGACGTTATCACCGCCGACAGCTTTGTTAACATGAAGGACGGTGCAATACTCTGCAACGCCGGACACTTTGACATTGAGGTGGACGTTGCCGGCCTTAAAAAGATGGCAGTTAAGGAGTTTACCGCAAGGAATAACATAACCGGCTATACCCTTGAAAACGGCAACACCCTGTTTGTTCTGGGAGAAGGCAGGCTTGTCAACCTCGCCTGCGCCGACGGACATCCGGCAGAAATTATGGATATGTCCTTTGCCATTCAGGCCCTTTCGGCGGAGTATCTGGTTAAAAATAAAGGCAGCCTTTCCGGCACCGTGGAAGTCCCGGAGGAAATCGACAAAAAGGTCGCCGATATGGTGTTAAAGTTCTGGAATGTGGAAATCGACACCCTGACCGAAACCCAAAAAGAGTACCTCGACGGCTGGAAAGTGGATTAATATTTAATCAGTCAACAATAAGTGCACAGCATCAGTTAAAGCAATAAATATTATAAATAACAAAGCCGGCTCAAAGCCGGCTTTGTCTGTTTGTTATTATGGTGTCGGTAATATTCACAGTTAAGCCTTTGATTTTACCACTAATGACAAAGAATGCAAATTTACGCAAATATTATAGACAATAATGGGACTATGCGGTATATGATAAAAACTCATAAAGGGACACTGAACCGTAAATAACGCTCATGCCATGAAAGTAAAAACAAGCACCGGCCTGTTAAAAGACCGGTGCTTTTTAATGGTTAGTTAAATTTCTTCAGCATCGGCATTCACGGTGTTTCTGGCCGATTTCCTCTTTTCAAGAACCTTGTTATACTCAAGGGTGAACAGCTCCTCCGCTGCAAGGGCAATTTTCATGGTGGCGTCCCGTTTGGTTCTGGGGTAGCACCAGAAGGAGTCGTCAAGGGTGGATATATCAAGGCTGTCTCCGATTTTACGGTAGTCAAACTCCACATGAATCGATTCCAACATCAGCGGCGGCAGGAAAAGGTGAACCGGTTCGCCGTAAGCAGTGCAGTCGATGGTCAACCCCTCGCAGGTCTGCTTTATCCTGCCATATCCCTGGGGGATAAACTTCTTTGCGCCGGGCAGGGTTTCGACGAATATTTCATCCTCAAAATAGTAGGTGCCGTTTACCAGCTCTTCTCTCACACACTCTCTTTCCCAGCGATACCAATCGGGAATATGGGTGAAGGTGTCGATACCGTCGGTTGCCTTAAGCTCTCCCAATTCGGTCATTTCCCACACTTTGCCGCACTTGTTGCACTTTAATGTAGTGCCTTCCCCAACCATTTCGCCTTCCGTATGACAGGATGAGCATTTGTATAAGATTTTATTAAGTCCCTTTGCCCTGCGGGGATGCTTTATTTTTATCCCTTCTTTTTTCTGCCAGGCAAAGTCGTCATAGGTAAGGTTTTCTTTTATAATCTCGTTTATTTTATTTACCGAATACTCTTTAAGCTGTTCGGTGGTTAAAATAAGCTTAAAATCCGCTTCAAGACGGGTGTATTTAAGTTCCTTGTTCCACTGAGGGCAGGAAATAAAGTTACCCTTTGAATTTATAACCGCAACGGGTATTCCCAGTCGTTTGGCAAGCATACCTGTGGTGGGGGAAAGGTAGGAGGTAGTTCCGTCAAAAGAGTATCTTGCTTCCGGGTATATGGTGATTATCGACTTTAATTCGTCAGCGCAGTATCGGAGGTTTTTAAGAAGATAGGGGTCTCTGGTAAATTTTCTCTTGCCTATGCTGCCGAAAAACCGCATTATACCTTCGCCATGGTCGTGAAAGCCGTCGATTGCCACCACGTAGTTGGCAAGCCGGGGAAAAATTGCGGTAAACAGTATATAATAATCTATCTCTGACCCGTGGTTGCAAAAGAGAAGATAAGGCGGCTTGACACCCTTCATGCCTATTTTTCTTGTTTTCAGGCGGCGCCACAGCATTCTCGGAAAGGCAACAATCAGCACTATTAACAGCATTAGCTTGCTGGTTTTTCGGGGCTTTTTTTGAAAATCAAAGCGTTTAACATCTTCCATAACGGCACCTCCGGAAAATAAGGTTAACAAAGGGGAATAATTAATACCTGTAAATTGTTTACTTTTGCAAAATATTACGCTTAATAATATCAGAAAATGTCGCTCCCGTCAATGGCTTGGAACATTTATCAACGGAAGTTAATATTTTAATTCTTTACTGCAAAGCGTATGATTGACAATATGGGTTTATTATGCTAATATAACAGGGAGGTGAAAGCTATGGAAAAATCAAAGGTTTATTTTTGTGATTTTACCGCCCGTAAATCCAATCTGACCGATAAGTTAAAGCGGCTGATTAAAGAAGCGGGAATGGAGTCGATAGATTTTACAAACAAGTTTGTGGCGATTAAGGTTCATTTCGGTGAACCAGGCAACCTTGCCTATATCCGTCCCAATTACGCCAAAGCGGTGTGCGATTACATAAAGGAACTCGGGGGAAAACCCTTTTTAACCGACTGCAACACCCTCTACCCCGGCAGACGGAAAAATGCCTTGGAGCATATCGAATCGGCCTATGTCAACGGCTACAACCCCTTTTCCACCGGTGTGCATGTAATAATAGGCGACGGCCTTAAGGGCACCGACGACGTGGATATCCCCGTTGAGGGCGGCGAATGCGTAAAGTCCGCCAAGATAGGCAGAGCGGTGATGGATGCCGACATTTTTATATCCCTTAACCATTTCAAAGGCCATGAGGCTACCGGTTTTGGCGGAGCACTGAAAAATATCGGCATGGGCTGCGGTTCCCGGGGCGGTAAAATGGAAATGCACTCTTCCGGCAAACCGGTGGTAAGAAAAGAAAAATGCACCTACTGCCGCATTTGCCTTAAAAGCTGCGCCCACAGAGCAATAACCTTTATAGATAAAAAAGCAAACATAGACCATGATAAATGCACCGGCTGCGGCAGATGTATCGGCGCCTGCAACTTTGACGCCATTGTCCCCGGCAGTGACGAGCGTAACTCGGTGCTTTGCAAAAAGATTGCCGAATACACAAAGGCGGTTATAGACGGGCGGCCCCACTTCCACATTTCGCTGGTTAATGAAGTGTCACCCTATTGCGACTGCTACAGCCGCAACGACCTTCCCATAGTTCCCGATATCGGAATGTTCGCCTCCTTTGACCCCGTGGCCATCGACCAGGCCTGTGCTGATGCGGTAAACGCCGAAACACCTATAAAAGGCAGTCTGCTGGACGAGGCCGAAAAGAAGTGCTGCGACCATTTCACTAACGTCTCCCCCAACACCGACTGGAAAGTAACCCTTGAACACGCCGAAAAACTGGGAATCGGCACAAGGGAATATGAGCTGGTTAAGATTAAATAGAAATACATAAGTAAAAAAGCCTTGAATTTCAAGGCTTTTTTTATTCTCGTGATTATAAATAATATATTACTATAATGCATCGACATGAGAAAAATGTTAAAAGCCTTCGCCCCGGGGGAAGGGGGCCGCGTCAGCGGTGGATGAGGGGTTAGTGCTGTCGATCTGGAAAAGAATGAAAAACGAGTGAAATCAATCTTTCCGGATATATCAAATCCGTTAATAAAACCAGACACTCCGAAAAGAAAAAGGCTATTTAGTGTAAAAACGAAACCCGCTTTCGGCGAGTTTATGTTTTAGGAAGATTATTGTTGAAGTGTGTAAATATTAATTCTCGTTTATACGTTGTTAACAGATAGAACATAAAAAATTAATTCCCCGGGCATTGATTGAGGGGGAGGGATGTGGTAAAATCCCACATCAGAACGGTTGACAAGTAAACCGGTTGACAAATAAACCCGAAAACTGCGACAGGAGGTGTATCAATGGAACAAAGACCGGATGACAGGTATGATATGTTTATCTATCTCGTATCGGCAATCAACAAAAACATTCAGCGAATCCGCAGCGAAAAAGCAACCGAGGACGGCATAAAAACCGTCAACACCATGTGGCTGCTCCAGCTCCGTAATGAACCCGACGGGCTTACCGCCAGCGAGCTTGCCGCCAAATGCCTTGTTGACAAATCCCTTGTATCCCGTGAACTTGTCCAGATGGAAAAAAGCGGCCTGGTGCGGTTCGACATTAAGTTAGAAGATTCCAAGGTGATTCGTAAGATTTTCCTTACCGAAAAGGGAGGTAAGCTTGCCGCCAAATATTCCGGCGTGGCTTTGGATATTCAGTCCGCCATAAGGCAGTCCCACAGCGAGGAGGAAATTGCCATTTTCTACAAGGTGCTTAAAACCTTCGCAGACAGGATTGAGGAAGCCGCCAACGACAGTGAAACGCCAACAAAATAAATTTTAAGGAGAAATTACACATGATACTTGAAAAGGTTAAACAAATGCTTTCAGAAAAAACCGGCACCGACATATCGGAAATAACCGGCGAATCTATTTTTGCGGAAATGGGACTGGACTCCCTTGACATTGCCGAACTGCTTTTGGGTGTTGAAGAAAACTTCGGTGTGTCGGTTCAGGCAGGCCCCGATATTATTACCGTAAACGACCTGGTTAATAAGGTTAAAGCCGCCATTGACGAAAAAAACTGAAGTTATGATAAATTCTGTAATTTGCGAAAAGCTGGGAATAAAATACCCTGTCTTGCAGGGTGGGATGGCCTGGATTGCAGACGGCAGACTTGCCGCCGCCGTATCTCAAGCAGGCGGACTTGGCATAATCTCCGCCATGAACGCCGGCCCCGACTATCAGCGTGAGCAGATACATATAGCCCGTTCCCTTACCGACAAACCCTTCGGGGTTAACATAATGCTAATGTCCCCCCATGTGGAGGAGGTGGCAAAGGTGGTTGCCGAAGAAAAAGTAAACGTGGTTACCACCGGCGCCGGCAGTCCCAATAAATATATCCCCATGTGGAAAGAGGCAGGAATAACCGTCATACCCGTTATCGCCTCTGTTGCAATGGCCAAAAGCGTGGAACGGGCAGGTGCTGACGCTGTAATTGCCGAAGGGCAGGAATCCGGCGGACACATAGGCGAACTTACCACCATAACCCTTGTCCCCCAGGTGGCATCGGCAGTTAATATTCCCGTTATTGCCGCCGGCGGAATTGGTGACGGCAGGGGAATGGCGGCAGCGTTTATGTTAGGTGCCTGCGGCGTTCAGATGGGAACCCGCTTCCTGGTGGCAAAGGAATGTAATGTCCACCAAAACTACAAGGATATGATACTTAAAGCCACCGACATTTCCACCGTCACCACGGGACGGCGTTTTGGCGGCAACACCTGCAGATGCATAAAAAATCCCTTTGCCCGCAACTTCCTAAAAATCGAATACCAGCCCGAAACCACCGCCGACGACATAGCAAATTTAGGCGTAGGTGCCTTACGCAAGGCAGCAATAGAGGGCGATACCCTTAACGGCTGTTTTCTTGCAGGGCAGGTGTCCGGCATGATAAGCCGGGAGCAGACCGCCGCCGAAATTATATACGAAATTGTATCCGAATGCGAAAACCTGCTTAAAGGAGGGTTAAAATGGGTGGTATAGCCTTTATTTTTTCGGGCCAGGGCGCCCAAAGAACGGGGATGGGGCTTTCATTTTATAGTAAGTTCCCCAAAGTAAAGGAGCTTTTTGACAAAGCCGAAAAAATCCGCCCCGGCACATTAAGCCAAATGTTCGAAGGCGACGGGGAGGAGCTTAAGCAAACCCAAAACACCCAGCCCTGCCTTTATCTTACCGACCTTGCTCCGGCGTTAGCCTTAACCGAAAACGGTATTAAGCCCGCTGCCCTTGCCGGCTTTTCCCTTGGTGAAATACCTGCTCTGGCCTTTGGGGGAGCATATTCCTACGAAACCGGCTTTGAAATAGCCACAATACGGGGAAAGCTTATGGCTGAAGCGGCAAATAAAAATCCCGCCGTTATGGCAGCGGTGCTTAAGCTTGAAAACAGCGTGGTTGAGGACCTATGCAAAAAGTATAAAAACGTTTACCCTGCCAATTACAACTGCCCCGGGCAGATTGTGGTGTCGGGCGCTGCCGGTGAAATGGCATCCTTTACAGAGGAAGTTAAAAATGCCGGCGGCAGGGTAATGATGTTAAATGTCTCGGGAGGTTTTCACTCACCCTTTATGGCTTTGGCCGCAGAAGGCTTTTCGGCGGCGCTTGAAGGGTTTGAGATAAGTAACCCCGCCGTTCCCGTTTATTCAAACCTTACCGCAAGGCCCTATGACGGTGATGTGAAGTCCCTTCTTGTCGGCCAGATAACCGGTTCGGTGAAATTGGAGGAAACCATTAAAAACATGACCGCCGCCGGCATAGATACATTTATCGAATGCGGCGTGGGCGGAGTGCTTCAAAAGCTGGTTCAAAAAATCAACCCCGGTGTTAAGGCCTATTCATTAGAGGACGCCCTACAGATAGAAACCATCAAAACAGAGGTGTCCGCATGAACTTTAAGGGAACAACAGTTGTAGTAACCGGCGGTTCAAGGGGAATAGGAAAGGCAATATGCCTTGAATTTGCCAAGTCCGGCGCCGACGTTGCCTTTTTATATGCCGGTAACGACGAAAAAGCAAACGAAACCTTAAAAGAAATGCAAAACCTTAACCCGGATATTAAAGTTAAAATGTATAAATGCCCGGTTAACAACTATGAGGACGTTAAAATAACCTTTGCCGATATATTATCAGCCTTCGGCAAAATAGATGTGCTTATAAACAACGCCGGCATTACCAAGGATAAACTTGCGGTTATGATGACACCGGAGGAATTTTCACAGGTCATCGACGTTAACCTTAAAGGAACTTTCAACTGCATCCGGCAGGCCCTGCCTGCAATGCTGAAAAATAAAAGGGGCAAAATCATAAACATATCCTCGGTTTCGGGACTTATGGGCAACGCCGGGCAGGTAAACTATTCTTCATCCAAGGCGGCGTTAATCGGTCTTACCAAAACCATAGCCAAGGAATACGCCCCAAAGGGGATAACCTGCAACGCCATCGCCCCCGGATTTGTGGAAACGGATATGACATCCGCTTTTAGTGAAAACACCGGACTTGTTGAGTCTATACCTCTAAAGCGATTTGCCAAAGCCGAGGAAATAGCATACCTTACCCTTTTCCTTTCGTCCCCCCTTTCAAATTATATAACGGGAGAAGTCATCCGCATCGACGGCGGACTGGCAATGTAACATAATGAAAAGAGTGGTTATAACCGGTATCGGAGCGGTTACTCCGATAGGAAACAACGCAAAAGAATATTTTAATTCCCTTAAGAACGGCGTCTGCGGAATAGGCTACGTCACCCGCTTTGACGCAACTCCCTTTAAAACCAAAATCGTGGCTGAAGTTAAAAACTTTGACGAATCTGCATTGTTTGATAAAATCCTTGAAAAAAAGATAGACCTAAATGTAAAATACGCCGTTGCCGCCGCCACCGAGGCCTTTTCCGACTCCGGCCTTGAGCTTGTCGACCGCAACGACATGGGGGTAATTGCCGCCACCGGCGTGGGAGGTATAAACACCACCTGCGAGGAGGAGGATAAATTAAAAGAGGGCGGTCCTTTAAAGGTTTCTTCCCACTTTGTCCCCAAAATGATAATCAATATGGCGGCAGGCCATATCGCCATAAGGTTAAAGGCCCACGGCACCGCAAAGCAGATATCCACCGCATGTGCATCCGGCTCGGACGCCATAGGCGAAGCCTACCGGGCGGTTAAGGACGGCTACCTTAACATTGCCGTCTGCGCCGGCACCGAGGCGGCGGTAAATCCCCTCACCTTTGCCGGGTTTATAAACTGCATGGCTCTATCCCAGGCTAACGATCCCAATGGGGCATCGCTTCCCTTTGACAAACGCCGGGCAGGGTTTGTCCTTGGGGAGGGGGCAGCCTGCATGATTCTTGAGGAATACGAACACGCAATAGCCCGTGGGGCTAAAATATATGCCGAGGTGGTGGGTTACGGCTCCACCTGTGACGCATTCCATATTACCGCCCCCGAACCGTCTGCGGCGCAAACCGCCCGGGCAATCACCATGTCCCTTGAGGGCGTGGACTACAATCCCGCAAAAATGTATATGAACGCCCACGGCACAGGCACACCTAAAAACGACGTTACCGAAACCAAGGCCATAAAGCTTGCTTTTGGCGACGGTGCCTATAAACTTAAAGTTTCCTCCACCAAATCCATGACGGGGCATATGATGGGGGCCGCCGGAGTGGCGGAAGCCCTTGCCTGCATTATGGCGTTAAACACCGGCATAATCCCTCCCACCATAAACCTTAATGACCCAGATCCCGAATGTGACCTTGATTATGTCCCCAACAAGGCAATAGAGCATGAGGTGGACGTGGCAATATCCACATCCTTAGGCTTCGGCGGGCACAATGCCTGCGTTGCCTTTAAAAAAGTGTAGTTATGGAAAAGACCTTTGATAAAACCCAAATCTTATCCCTCCTCCCCCACCGGGGGAACATGCTGCTGCTTGACGAGGTAAGGGTTGTTGATGGCAAGGCTTACGGCAAAAGGGAAATAACGGGTAATGAATTTTTCCTTGACGGCCATTTTCCCGGTAAACCCATTGTTCCCGGTGTGATACTGTGTGAAATTCTTGCCCAATCCGCCTGCGCCCTTGTGGCGGAGGGGATGAACGGGGAGGTTAACACTCTGTTTACCGGACTTGACAAGGTTAGGTTTAAAAATCAGGTTAAACCCGGTGACATATTTTTAACCGAATGCGAAATAGTCAAGACTATTGGTCATTTTTACTTTGCCAGGGGCAGAGGTTTTGTCAATGACAGGCTTTGCGTAGAAGGAGAATTTTCCTTTGCCCTTATACCGAAGGGAGGTATAGATATATGACGAGTTTGAATAAAGCAATTTCAACCGCCGCCGATACAATATCCTGCCCGTCCTGCAAGGAAAACTTTCCGGTGGAAACCATGAGGGAAAAGCTGTTTATCTGCCCCGAATGCAATACCTATATGCGTATCCCCCCGAGAGAGCGGATTGCTCTGCTTGCCGACGAGGACAGCTTTAGGGAAATCTATGCCGACATAGAGTCGGTGGACGCCCTTAATTTTCCCATGTATAAAGAAAAGCTTGAAAAAGCAAGGGAGCTTACCGGAGAAAAGGAAGCCGTGGTGTGCGGCCTTGTGAAAATCGACGGCATGGAGTGTATAATCTTTGTCATGGATTCAAGGTTTATCATGGCAAGTCTTGGGGGGGCAGTGGGTGAAAAAATAACAAGAGCCTTTGAACTTGCCACCTCGGTTAATATCCCCGTTATCGGCTTTACCGCCTCCGGGGGAGCAAGAATGCAGGAGGGAATTTTTTCCCTGATGCAGATGGCAAAGTGTTCCGGAGCGGTTAAACGCCATTCCGACACCGGAAACCTTTACATTGCCGTCCTCACCGACCCCACCACAGGCGGGGTAACCGCCTCCTTTGCCATGGAGGGTGATATAATTCTTGCCGAGCCGAAAGCGTTAATCGGCTTTGCCGGACGGCGGGTTATAGAGCAGACCACCGGCTCCAAGCTACCGGAGGATTTTCAGACAGCGGAATTTATGCTTGAACACGGCTTTGTTGACCGTATAGTTCCCCGGGAGGAGCAGAAAAAGGTGCTTTCATCCTTAATAAAAATGTATGATAAGAGTAAAACCCAAACCAAAAGGGAGGTATCGTCATGACAGCTTACGAAAGGCTTAAAATAGTCCGTTCAAACACCCGCCCAACCGGGGCGGCATATATAAATGCGCTTGTTGACGACAAAATCGAGCTTCACGGCGACCGGCGCTACGGCGACGACGCCGCCATTGTGGCAGGGGTGGGTTATCTGGGCAGCCAGCCGTTAACCTTTATTGCCATAGACAAGGGCACCAGTCTTGACGAGCGGCTGCGCAAAAACTTCGGCTGCCCCAAGCCGGAAGGATACCGCAAGGCATTAAGGCTAATGAAACAGGCGGAAAAATTCGGCCTTCCCGTTCTGTGCATTGTTGACACCTTGGGTGCCTACTGCGGCGCCGACGGCGAGGAACGGGGGCAGGGGCAGTCTATAGCCGAAAATCTTATGGAGATGATGACACTTAAAACACCGGTTATCGCCATTATCGCCGGTGAAGGCGGAAGCGGTGGCGCACTGGCTCTTGCGGTGGCGGATAAGGTGTATATGCTTGAAAACGCCGTGTTTTCGGTTATCACCCCCGACGGCTGCGCCTCAATACTCTGGAAAGACCCCTCACGGGTGGTGGAGGCGGTGGAGTGCCTGCGCATTACTGCCGAGGATATGAAAGCCTTCGGCGTGGCGGACGAAATTATACCCGAATCCGGCGGTTTTGAGGGTGTTTGTGAAGCTATCAGGGAAAAGCTTTCTACTGACTTTAAATCCCTGTCCTCCCTCACTCCGGAGGAACTGACCGAAAAACGCTATCAGCGCTACAGACGGCTGGGTGCATATATTGAGAGTAATCAATAAATAAAAAAGAAGGTTAACCGCTTCGGTTAACCTTCTTTATCATTTAATCTATTTGTTTTCGAATTCGTAAAGCACCATTTCGTCTTTGCCGTTGTAATCTATGATGAAAAACCTTTCATTTCCGTCTTTGTCTTTGAATGTTATCCCTCTGTAGGATAGGGTTGTTTCAGGAAGAAAAGTATTTTTAATTACCAATGGTTTTTCCGGTGTCAGGGTGTCCACGGTAAACAGTGTTTGATCTACCGACGGGCCGGATTTGGTGAAGCCATCATCAATATCCCATTTTATAGACACATATGAGACATCGCTTTTAGCTTCAATGGCAATAAATATAATTTGCTCGGTTCCGATATTGTCGGTATAATTGAATGTAGAATCATATTGCTTTAACGTTTCTTCGTTACAGTAGGAAAATGAGAGCTTGATTTCATCCGGGTCAGCGGGTATCAAAACCACTACTGATGTTTCTTGATCCGACTTGTCGGAATTTGCATCTGATGTTCCCGTGTTTGAAGTATTTGATTCACTATTTGAACTGCTGCTTTCGCTTACACTATCGGTTGAGGTGCCGCTTGTATCCGGATTATCAGAAATAACACAAGAAGTAATTAAAAACAGTACCACTAACATTGATAAAACAAATGTTAATTTCTTCATAGCTGATACTCTTTTCATTTTGATACCATTATTTTACATTTAGTTTGCAATTATGTCAATACAAAATCGTGCTAATGTTTGGATAATATGTAAAAATACTGTAATTATAATTTTTCGGCCTTCATAATGATCGTTATCTTGGCAAGTTAAAACACAAAAAAGCCGCAAAAGCGGCATTTTGGCAGACTGTAATATCACGTTGCGGGGAAAAATAGTAAAAAACAAAAAAGCAGGCCGATGACCTGCTTTTTTGTGGTCGGAGCGAGAGGATTTGAACCTCCGGCCTCTTGGTCCCGAACCAAGCACTCTACCAAGCTGAGCCACGCCCCGAAATATTCAAGCGTAAAATACCCTTACGCAAGAAGTCATTATATTATATTGTAGCTATAAAGTCAATACAAAATATCAATTTTGTGTTTTAATATATATACAGCTTTGCCTCTACCTCACCGGCGTCGTTGGTTTCGCCCGTTTCGGCAAAGCCGAATGATGCATACAAATTCCTTGCCACCATGTTGTTATCATTATAGGACAGATTAACCGCAAAAGGCCTGACGGCGGTTTTTTCCTTCATCCAATCAAGGCAGACTTTCATAAGCTCTTTTCCGTAGCCCTTGCCCTGATGCTTTTGGTCTATCATAAATCTTACAATATGAAAACCCGTTTCCTCCGCCACGTTGCCGTCCTCGTCAACATCACCTGTTTCCTCATAGGCCATAAACACAAAGCCGATACATTCATCGCCTTTGTATGCCGCAAAGGGATAGGGAGTGTCGCCGTTTGACAGGGCCACATAGCTTTGGGCAAGGCTGTAAACATTGTCGGCAATAAAATCGTCCTGTTCGGGAGCAACTTTTAGAGAAATAACATCATCGAAATTTTCCCATGTGATTTTCCGTAAAGCTATCATGTCTAACCTCGTTAAAGTATTTCTGTATGTATTATGGCAAATTTTAAGCCTTAAAGCAATATAATTCTAATATTTAGATGCAGCTTATTGAAGAGGCAGTTACATGGGATGAATATAAAAAAGCCTTCCGACTTTCGGGGAAAATGGCAGCCGCAGGCTGACGGATGAGGGGTAGTGATAGACATACGGAAACTTAGGGAAGCAAAATAAAATCCGCACGTTAGTGCGGATTAAATCCCTCCTTGCGGAACGGTTTTTTAAGGTAATTACCACGTTACCGCAAGCAGGGAATTAAGCAAGGACACAAACAGCGCCGTCAGCAGGCAGGCCAAAAATGTTCCCTCAACCCCGGGGAGGAAGGCGAAGGACAGCCCCACCAGCAGAGCATTTACAATAAAATAAAACAATCCGAAGGTAAGTATGGTAAATGGGATTGCGATTATCTGAGCCAGGGGCTTAAGCAGCAGGTTAACCACCCACAGCACCGTGCCCGCGGCTAAAAATGCGGTTACCTCTCCGGAAATTTCAAGCTGTCCCGGCATTATGGCGTTAACCACCACCAAAGCCAAAACACATGCCAGCCATTTAACAATTGATTTCATAATCTTATAACCTCAACTATATGGTATGGATCCGGACCTTAACCCGGTCGCTTTTGTCGTTTGCCTCAACCCTGACATACTCGTGCCGTCCTACGGTAAACATTATATGCCAGCAGATATATTTTAGCGCCGCCACCGCACCTTTTGCTGCGGCAAGCTGCTTTTTCTTTCTGCTAAACAGCCATATCAAATCGATAATTTCCTCTGCCGACAGGGTGAGGGACAAAACCACAAACACCGGCAGCGGCAGGGGCAGACGCATGTACTTGCCCCTGCTGCTTTTAAATGAAACCGATATGATAAGCAAAAAAGCAGGCTTAATCAACATATATCCTCACTTTGGCGCCCTCGTTATCCTCGCTGGCGTCAACGGTGACGATATCCTCATCGGTTTCGGCAAGCTCGTCGGTGATACCGTCTATAATTTCGGTCAGCTTGTCAATGTCCACGCCCTTGTCCTCCAGTTTTTGTCTGGCCTTGTCGGAGACGAGTCCCGATTTAAGAATCGGATTGATAACCTTAATAAGGGAAAGGGGAACATTAACCTTCACCTTTGCCGAATCGGAACCGTCATTGGCGTTAACATCAATCCTTAAGCTTTTCTTTCTCCCCCGTTTGTCCTTTAATTCGGGGGTTTTGGGCTTTTCTTGGCCTTCAAGGGCGTCCAGAAGGTCGGAAGCCTCTTCGGCGGTAATTTTCCCTGCTGCCAGCATATCAAGTATTTGTTTTCTCTGTTCGTTCATTAGTATATAACCCCTTTCTATTTCTTTTTTCGTTCACGGATAAGCTTTGCCGCCTGGGATGCGGATATTTCCCCCGATTCCACCATAGCAAGGATATCGGCAAAATCCTTGTTCCCTTCCTTTTCGGGTTCCGGCGTGGATAACCCCAACGCCACCAGCAGTTCGTCAGTAAGATTTTTTACGGTAGGGTAGGAGATGTTCAGCTCCTTTTCGATTTCCTTTATGTTCCCCCTGCACCGCAGGAAGGTTTCAAGAAAGGAATAAAGTCTTTCGTCAAGAGCGCAGAACTTGCATTGGGGGAATTTGCCCGTAAGTTCGGTGCCGCAGCTTTCGCAGGATATTTTGGTAACGGTAAGCTTGCTTTTACAAACAGGGCAGGCCCCCGGCTGTTTAATTATCATAACTTCACCTTTCGTTTTAACATCGTATCAAGTGGGTTTTATTGCTTACGTTAGAATTATATACATTAATCTTGGATTTGTCAAGAGCAAAATTAAATAAATTAATATTAAAATTAAAAAAATTAATTTTATTGTTTATTAAGGTGAGGTGTATTATAAGCTGTATATTATATAATGATATATCATGCAGAGGCAGCGACATGAGGTGAATATAAAAAGCCTTACGACTTTTGGGCAAGGTTGCAGCCGAAGGCTGACGGATGAGGGGTGTAATATAATAGCGGAGGAGCTTAACAAATGAATGATATTCGCTATTTATTGTGAAAAATTCGTTTCTATATCGCCATAAAAACTATGTATAATAAAAGGGCATATACATCATAATCTTTTACACCCTGAAGAATAGACTATACTAATATTAACTGCTTTACCGGATAAACGGCACACCCCCTCATCCACCGCTGTCGCGGTCCCCCTTCCCCTCAAGGGGAAGGCTTTTTGCTTGCCCCTATTTTATTTTTACAACATCAAACTACTGCTAATTTCGATGTTTTTAACGAATAATATCTGCCCGTATGTTATTCAACCATTGTTGATTATGATATTGCGCCTATCTTTCATTAACTCATCTTCCCCTTGCGCCCCCGAAGGGGGAGCAGGTGTATTAGCCCGGGGTGAAGCCCCGGGTAAAGAACACACCCCAAAAACGCGCCCCGGAGGGGAGCGGGTGTCAAAAGGGGGACGATGAGATGAGAGAAGAGAAGAGATTAGACAGAAGAGAGAAGAGAAAAGGTGTAAAACCCTATGGGTTTTGCACCATTTTTGAAATAATATGAGTTAGCAGCATTTTGATGCTGTGGCTGGGAGACGGGATGTATGCATATAGCCTTCCCCGAAAGTCGGAAAGCTTTACTGCCTTTGAAAAAGAGGTTAAAATTTATGTAACATATAATAAATCAAACACAACTTTTTCACCCCAAAAAGCCAAAAGCCTATTACCCCCCAACAGCAGCACTTTTTTGTTTGTATTTATCCCCCTTGAAAACTATGCAAATGCATGATATAATACAATAAATAGGAAAATTACACCTGTTAGAAGGCAAAATCACATCCCATCGGAGGACAAAATGAACAAAATTATCTCATTCGCCCTGCTTTTGAGCATGCTTACCTCTATTGTGTTTTTACCCTCCTGCCAAAACAATGGCTCTTCGACATCATCCGGGGATAATCTGTCGTCGGGAGAAAACAGCGACACCTCAAACGCTGATGAATCTTCCGAAACATCTGTTGATCCGGTTCCCGACGAAAAAGCATCCCTTATCTGGGATAATTCCTACGCCGACGAAAATGCCGGCATTGCAGGTCCGGCGGATATATATAACGCCAAATATTATTTCGACAATGCGCTTTTAAGCGACTTTTCTAAAAATCCCGCCGAAGGCGACGCCAAATATATACTCGGCGGCAGGGATTTTTCCCGTTTTGTTAACGTGGCCGACGGATATATGATAACCGTTCCGGGCGGAAATGCCACCGGGGATTTTACCCTTTCCGAAAACCGGGCCAGGATATATTCAGATGATAAGGTTATTTCCATATCCAAGGAAGACCAGTCGCCCTATCCCAACACCCCTGAGGGATGGGAAATCTACTTTACCGAATGGCTTACCATGCGGATAGCCGACCTTCAGTTCCTTTCGGAAAATAATATTATGCGCACCACCGCCACCAAAACCCATACCGACCTTATCGAAGGGTATGAGGTGGTGGAATACGATATGTTTATCCGCCTTTCCAAGAATATCGAATATCCCTATTATAATATCGCTGTTATACGCAAGGACGGGGAATATAAAAAATTCCACCTTGTGGTTATGAAATCCAAAGGCAAATACATTGACGAATTCAGGCAGATGATTGCCTCTATTAAATTCTTTGACGGAGTTGGCCAGTCCAAAAACCACATCGGCCAGTTTGAGCTTAAAATCCCCGAATTCTGGTCGGATGAAACCAAGGCCTACTTCAACAAGCTTGTAAACAACAATGTTCCCGAATGGGGCTTCTTCTACGAAGGCAACAAGCAGGAATATATCGACTGGATGAAGAGTGAGGAAGGCATAGACTATCAGTCTGAAATTTTTATGACCTACCTCCATATCGGCTGGTATTCCACCCTTAACTATCTTGACCTTGATTATGTTAATGCCAATGCTGGCGGCAACGGCTTTAACGGCAAGCCCGTGCTTAACCTTACCTACCAGTTTACCACCACCAACAATGTCGTTTCGGGCTACAGCCCTATGTTTGACATTATGCGTGGAAAATACGACGACCATTTCAGAAAACTGGCGCAGGATATTAAAGCATACGGCAAGCCGGTTATATTCCGTTTAAATAACGAAATGAACACCGACTGGACCTCCTACTGCGGCATGGTAACCCTCCTTGACCCGGACATTTTCATAATCACATGGCGCAGGCTGTATGATATTTTCCGTGAAGAAGGGGTTGACAATACCATCTGGGTGTTCAATCCCATAGACGTCACCTGCCCCTTCAGCGACTGGGCCGCATACCTTACCTATTTCCCCGGGGAAGGCTATGTCCAGATGCTTGGCCTTACCTCCTACGAAATGGCCAACACCCCCTATCTTACCTCCTTTGAAGCACGCTACAAGGACTGCTTCGAGCAGTATTCGCCTCAGTTTTTAAACTACCCCTGGATGATAGGGGAATTTGCCTGCGGCGCCGGCGGCGAAAAGCAGTTGGATTGGGGAAGCATGACCTATAAGGACACCGTCCTGGGGCGCAACCAGGCATTGCAGGCGCAGTGGGTTGAGGAAATGTTCAAATGCTTTGTAAACTCCACCAAGCCTGGCTATGAGTTTGCCAACAAAATAAAGGTGGCGGTATGGTTCTCCTGCAACGACTATGCCAATGTGGACAACGAATGGCGTATTACCAACTATCTTAAATTAGATGAAAATCTCCCCAAAACCCTTGAAAAATTCAGATACTGGCTTCCCAAGATCCACGAAAACGATTAAGGTGTAAAAAATGAACGACACGCCGCTGGTAATAACCCAGTTTCTTTCCTACAAGGAGGTTATTCAAAACCGTTCTTCGCTGACGGTGATAGAATACCAAAGGGATTTAACCATGTTTTTTTCCTACCTGCTAAAATCAAGGGGTATGGATGAAAACAGCCTTTCATTAGTAGACGGTGGCTTTATAAATTCGGTAACCCCGGAGGATATTTATTCCTTCCTCCTTTACCTTTCCAGGCAGCGGAAGGTGTCGGCCAAAACCATGGCCCGAAAGCTTTCGGCAATAAAGGCCTTTTTCAAATACCATTCCGCCAAGTCAAGGCTGGTGGAAAACAATCCGGCAAAGGATATAGATTCCCCCTCCATAAAGCAGGCGCTGCCTAAGTTTTTATCCCTTGAGGAGTCGGTTGACCTCCTTGAGGCAGTGGACAAGTCAGATCCCTTTTATGCCAGGGACTATTGTATTCTTACCTTGTTTTTAAACTGCGGCATGCGTCTTTCCGAGCTGGTGGGAATAAACCTCACCGACATAGACCATGACTTAAAAAGACTTAGGGTTACGGGTAAGGGGAATAAAATGCGGGTGATATACTTAAATTCCGCCTGCCGGGCCGCCATTGAAAGCTATCTTCCGGTAAGAAGCCAGATGGCATCCAAGTGCTCGGTTCCCCTTTCCGCCGAATCCAAAAATGCCCTGTTTTTATCAAAGCGCAATCAGCGTATATCAAACAAAACCGTCCAGTGGCTGGTGCAAAAGTATCTCGGCAAGGCCAATCTGGAAGGGAAGGGCTATTCGGTACATAAGCTAAGGCATACCGCCGCAACCCTTATGTATAATCAGGGGGGTGTGGATGTTCGCACCTTAAAGGAAATTTTAGGCCACGAGCAGTTAAACACCACCCAGATTTACACCCATGTTTCCGACAAAAACCTTGAAAAGGCAATGGAAGCAAACCCTTTGGCGGATATTAAGAAAAACTGATAAAGAAGGTTTTATCCGAATGATACGGAAGAAAATTAAAATTGAAGGCTACGAGGTATTTCCCGACAGCACCGTTAAGCTTTCGGCTTTAATGAAACATATGCAGCAGGCCGCCTGCGACGATATCGACCAGTTCGGTCTTACCTATGAAGCTCTGCGGCAGGACGATATGGTGTTTGTCATAATAAAAATGGGGATATCCTTTAATAGGGAAATCCGCAAGGGCGACGAAATTGAAATTTTAACCGTAAACAACTCCGTGGAGGGGATAGTGTTTATAAGGGAATTTATCCTTTACAAAGACGGTCTGCCGGTTGCCGAAGCCACCACCCATTGGGTGCTTATGAGCTATGAACGCCGCCTTCCCGTCCGGCCTGCAAGGCTAAGACACCCAATGCCGGAAGTGAATATGGACATTAACGGGGTTTATCTGCCGAGAAAACTGATAGAGGAAAAATCCTTTGATTTTGAAATAAGACATAAGGTGGTTTACAGCGAGCTTGACGAAAACCGCCATATGAACAACACGGTGTATGCCGACCTTATATATGACTACGCTCCATATAATATAGAAAAACCCGTTAAAAGCTGCCGCATATATTATAACGGTGAAGCCCTGCTGGGGGATGTGTTAAACATTAAGGTAAAGGCCACCGAAAAGGGACATATTGTTTCCTGTGTAAACGAGACCAGGGGAAAAAGCTGCTTTGAGGGTGAAATATCCTTCGAGTAAAGCGAGAGGATTTTTATGGCAACCAAAAAGGTTATAACCACAAACAAAAAAGCATATCACGATTATTTCGTAACCGACACCTACGAGGCGGGGGTTGAGCTGTGCGGAACGGAGGTTAAATCCCTCCGGCTGGGGCAGGTTAACCTCAAGGACTCCTACTGCCGGTTTAAAAACGGCGAAATGTTCATAGAGGGAATGCATATATCCCCCTATGAAAAGGGAAACATATTTAACCGGGACCCCTACCGCCCCCGTAAGGTGCTTATGCATAAGCGGGAGATATTAAAGCTGTTCGGTCTGGTGGGCAAGCAGGGATATACCCTTGTCCCGCTGTCTATGTATTTTTCCGGCAAGTGGGTTAAGGCAGAAATCGGTCTGTGCAAAGGTAAAAAGCTGTATGACAAGCGGGAAGACGAGGCCAAAAAGACGGCTTCCCGGGAAATTGACAGAGCCGGACGGGAGAAGTTTTGATTTTTTCCGTATATTGGCGTTTATGCTATTAAATAAAACTTGACAAACCATACTAAAACTATATAATAGATATGCTTGCATGTTCCTGTCTGCGTTATGCTTTATCATGGGGGCGTAATGGTTTCGACGGGGGTTTTGAAGCAAGGTAAGCGGGCGGAAGCGCGCAGCTTCCTAAAAATGCGCAAATTAAAAATAAACGCAAATAACAATAAACTTGCAGTTGCCGCTTAAGCGGTAACCGTCGTGCCCGGAAGGACTGCGGTCCGGAACACGGCGTGACACAGCAGTGAACGTGTATCGTCTTAAGCTTTGCGGACGGTCATGAACTAATGAAGCTACCTCTCCCGCAGGGCGGCGTTCCCCGGCGGAAAGAGGGAAATTAATAGGACGTCTGCGCCCGGAGAAAGCAGTGTGAATAGACTTTCGGACGGGGGTTCGATTCCCCCCGCCTCCACCACAGTATCCACCTACCAAGGTGGATACTTCCATTTTGTATGTAAGCTCGTCCTCATCGGACGGGCTTTCGTCGTTTTCTTCTTGTTTTTCTTTGTGAAGACAATCTGTCTTTATGTCAAAGGTCTCGTAAGGAATTAAATCGGGATGGAAGTTGAATATTACACAGGCTCTATCTGAAAAGACATTTACTTTATTGACGAATAGTTCTATAAGCTTCTTTGTGTCTGAAAGAGTACCGTATTGCAAGCCGTCGAATCGTCCCTTTGACACCACCAGCCAACTCGCTCACCATTTGGTTATTTTCTCCGAGGGCTACATTGTGCCGGTGCAGTATACCTGAAGGTTGAGCCTTGAGCCAATGGCTCACTTATTTTTTATTTTTAACCATTATACAAACTTAGCCAATATAATACATTAATCATCATATTGATTATATTTTTTTCAAATATAAATAATGTTATTGACATTATTTGTTTAAATGTTACTATTCAAATAATAGGATATCCCATGTATGTTTTTAGAGTATTATAGTAGAGCAAAAATATAAAAACAATAAAGAACGTCTCAATTAAGCAGTTTATTGTATCAGGTTTATATAAATAACTATTAATTCTTGTCTGTTACTAATAACAGAACAAAGGCTTATTAAATGCCGTAAATTCTCATTTACATATGTATTGGTAGATAAAATACTGGATATAGAAAAACAAGCCCCGCCTCCACCATAAAGAGCAGTAGATTTTGATAGATATGCGCTGCACTTTTTCTTTAGCGTAAAGCCTTTCTGCTACTAAAGAGAATAATTAATAGCATTTTTTATTAAATTCATAGATAAATTTGAAATTTCGTGTTATAATTAATTATCTTGGTTGTGATACGGTGGAAGTTTATATGCCAACAGCTGCTTATATGTATGACAAACGTAATGACGGGAAGCTTGTTGATATTGCTGCTAAAATATCAATCTATCTGCAACAGCCTATTAACTTATCAAAGAAGGTGATTTTTTGAAAAGACGCATATTTTTATTTGTTTTAATAATATTAACCATGTTGTCTGCAGGCTGCGGAAAAGCAAATAACAATACCGCAAGCAGCACCGATGACAGCCATTACAGCGAAGCCGAAAGCCTGCTGGAAAGTGCCACCGAATCGTCAGCCGAAAATTCACAGCCAGCCGATACCGTAAAACCACGGCTTATAATCGCTTCCGCCGAAGCCAAGGTAAGGATTAATCAGGGAGAGGAGTTTGACCTGCTGTCGGGAATCACAGCCACCGACAATGTTGACGGGAATATGAAAGACAAAGTTAATATAGACAAAGGCAATTTCGACCCCAATGTTCCGGGGGAATATACCATAACATACACTTTAAGCGACTCTGCGGGCAACCAGGCAAATCCGGTAAGCCGGACTATTATAGTAAGGGATTCCACCGTGTTAGAGTCTCCTCCGGTGTTTACCGGAGCCATTGAAGGGGAGATTTTGAATCCCCCTTCACCGGCATTGTTCGGTGGCGCTTGGTATTACAAGGTGGTGTCCTCTAAGGACAAATGGGTGGGTATTGAAGCCACAGTCACCCTTCCGGAGGTTACAATCCGCCGTTATAACGGTGATTACAACCAGTCCCTTGATGTTGACCCGGGTTTTCAAAACCTTGACAACCCTTCGGTTTACATGGGGGGGTATGCCTACAGCGAATGCGATGTGGGACTGTCCTTTTCCAAGGCTTTGGTGGATGTAAAAAGCCAGACACTTTCCAAGGGAAGCATCGCCTTCCGCCCCTTCTGGCGGTATATAACCAGCGAAAATCAGGATGCGGGAGGGTATGACGCCCACGACGGGGAATATGCGGTTTCGGTTAACGGCAAAAACTGCATTGCCAACTATCATTGGAAATACACGGAGTTTTATTATCTTCCCGGTGACAAGCTGAGGATTATAATTTACATTCCCGAACCCAATAAAATGCAGCTTCAAATTGAGGTTATAGAAAAGTCCTCCCTGCCGTCTTCGGTTGAGATAAGGGAAAAATACGGCTGGAAGGACCCCGCAAATTTTAAAAGCCCCATATTCCACACCCCCGGACAGGGGACTGATATGAATGCGGAATTCAAGCGGGTAAACGCCATTGACCAGGTTGCCAACGAGGGTAAAACCGCTATTCCCACCGACAGCCGGGTGTCTGCCGCAGTCTGGCACGAAACCTACCTTTACCGTAAAATTAACGGTGTAATTTACAGGGTGCCAATGGCAGAAAACCGCCGGGCAGCAACTAAAGCCCCAAAAAACGATGCCTTTACAATATCCTATGAAGGGGTGGATTCCGCTATCGGTGGCGAAATCGTGTCAATTCACCCGGGAACAATTGAATAATAATATCATTATTTTAATATAAATAATATTTTATCAAAAATTACACGAATAAAAATATATGCCGGTTGATTTTTCAACCGACATTTGTATTTCCAAAAAGTTATCATGGGGCAGGGAATAGGCAAAGCCGCAAAATATTCAAGGCTTCCGCCTGCTTGCCCGTTTATTCCCTCATTATTGCCACTCTGTAGGGGAACAATACCGCTGTCATTATTCCCTCTGCCACGGCGGGGTCGTTTTTCATAATCATATTCGCTTCATCGGGGGATGATGCTTCGAAAATGACTATTCCAAAGGTGTTTTCATCAAGACCGCCGGTTTTCCCCGCAAGAATAAGTTTTCCCTCAGCCAAAAGGCTTTGCAGGTACTTAAAATGACATTCTATTATTTCCTCGTCCTTTGCCGTCCAGTTTGCTTCTATAAGATAATAGGGTTTGGGTTTTAACACATAGATATACTGCTTGTTTTCCATAATCAATTCCTTATCCTTTTATCAAATTGTAGCATGTGCTGTGTTAAAAAGCAACAATTTTTAACAAAGATGTCGTTATAACGACGGCTATTTATGAATTTATTCAATAATATACCGTTAAAGCAGTTTCTAACCATTTAATAAAGGGCGTAAAAAAGCCTAGGGAATGAAAGTATCATCTCTATAGGCCTGCTTATAATATAACCCTGAGTTAGGATTTTTTATATGTAATCGAAATAATTTTATTGCTCCGTTTACATTGATGAAAAACGTTATGTAAAAGAAATAAAGCTTAATAGCTTAATATTGCTTGATTTTATATAATTTTTTTGGTATAATAAAACGATTTTTGCAAAAAAGAGGGTAATTTTAAGACTGGAGGATGTATGAAAATTAAGGACTATTTTACGAAAAACTTTGCAGTTATAGCTATAATATTAATTAACCTGTTAATATTTATTGCTGTAAATATTGTTCCCAATCTGTCTGACTCATTGCTTCTTAACCCCGAATTAGATGCTTTAGCTAAATCCCCATGGACATTAATAACAGTATTGTTTACGCATGAAGTGCTTATCCATTTTCTATTAAACATGGTTCTTGTATTTATCTTTGGTACACAATTGAGCAAAGAGACAAATTATGGAGTTGTATTTTTTACATATATTCTTTGCGGGCTTTTAGGTAGTTCGGTAGTATTGGTTTATGCTCCGTTGATTAAATATACCGGTGCACCTATTGCGGGAGCTTCTGCCGCTGCTTTCGGACTAGTTGCAGCATATGGTGCTCTCAGACCGAATAAAGAAATTTTCAAATCCAAAGTGAAATATTGGGTAGTCGCATTGTTTGTTGTTAATGCACTGTTTACAGTGCAAAATCCGAGTGTTTCAGTAGGCGGCCCTGCTCATGCAATCGGTATTCTGGTAGGATTACTAATTGGTTTTATACTTAAAAAGAAGGTAAATAAAAATACAGTCCAAACTATAGGTGTTGAATCAAAATAATAAAATTAACATTATTCTATTTTTGGTATACCCTTTAGGATGTGTAAAAAATTAAAATGGGATTATGATTTTAATAAGGTGATATGAAAAGCAGAAAAGTAAATTTAAAGAGCACAGCTATTATTATATGTTTATTTGTATTTCAACAAAGCGCAAGTAAAATCGGTAGTTTAGTAGCCGGTATTTTTAATTATAATTCAATAGATGAGTATGGATTGTTTGCGAAAATTTCGGTACATCACATTGTGCAGATGCTTTTAGCTCTATTGGTTATAGTTATATTATCAAAGATATATAATATAAACTTCGGCTTTCGTTCCGGCAATGTTAAGATTGGGGTTAAAAATACATTAATATTTACGGCATGTATATTAACAACTGCCATTGTTGCTGGTTTCTTGAATCCGCCGTCGCAGTATTCATACCCGCTGAACATAAAAAATGTCTTTGGTTCATTAGGCTTTCAACTGTTTTTATCGGGACCGTCAGAAGAAATTTTATTCCGTGCCCTGCCTATTACGGTAATAGTCCTCTTGGCTAAATCCGTTAGGGAATACAAGATATTTATGTGGAATATTTCATGCGCAACAATATTATCGGCTTTGTTTTTCTCCCTTGCACATATAAAATGGACAGTTAATCCTTTTACGGTAAGTATGGATATATTCCAGTTGATTTACTGCTTTGTGTTAGGAATAATGTATGGATATACATATGAAAAAAGCGGCAGTGTATTATATCCGATGATAATGCACAGTATATCTAATGTTATTGTGGTCGGTTTCGGGTTCTTATCCGCTCTGGTAAAATAAATTGAAACAGATGGAAAAAATTAAACTCACGCATATCTCACCAATATATCCTAACTCCGGCACTGATAATAAATGCCGGTGCAGCGGAAAGGAATTTGGATTTAAGATAATAAAAAGGTGGTATAAGACCACCTTTTTTGTGTTTTTCATTATTGATTATCAGTATCGTAGATCTGGCGTTTCTGGGTGTGGGTGTTTACAAAGTCTATATAGTCATACATGGATATTGGTTTTGAGTAGTAATAACCCTGTATGGTGGTGCAGCCCAGCTGCTTCAGCCGTTCCACCTCGGCATAGGTTTCCACACCCTCCTGGGTGGTTTTCATGCCCAAATCGTCGGCCAGCTTTATAATTGATCTTAAAAGCGTGTCGTCCTTTTTGGGATCCATGCCGGGTTTTATAAAGAACTGGTCAAGCTTCAGCTCGTCCATGGGAAGCTCCTTGAGTATGGAGTAGGAGGCGTAACCCGAGCCGAAGTCGTCTATCGAGCATTTAAACCCTTCAGACCTCAGGCGGAGAATAATTCGCCGCAGCTCCTCGTAATTCTCTTGGGCAAAGCTTTCGGTAAACTCAATCATTATATAGCCGTCTGCAATCTGGTATTTTTTCTTTGTGTTAATGTAAAAGTCCAAAAAGCCTTCCTGCATGGCGGTAACCCTTGATACGTTTACCGAAACCGGAACAATCCTGTATCCCTGCACTAATGCGTGATGGAGGTATTTGCACACCTGCTCATATACATATCCGTCGAGTTTGGAAATAAATCCGTTATTTTCAAACAGTGACACAAAATTATTGGGCAGGATATATGTCTTTTTCTGGGGGTCATACAAACGCACCAGCGCTTCCGCCCCCTCAAGCCGGTCGTGCTTTATATCAAGCTTGGGCTGGAAGAACACCTGGAAATCCCCGTTTTTAAGGGCCTGCTCCATTTTGCCTTCCATTTCCCGCTCCCGTTCCTCCCGTTCGCCCATGGAATCTTCGTAGAAAATGTATATCCGGTTGTCGGTGTTAAGCTTCATCCGGTGAGCAAGCATGGCTTTTTCAAGCATCTGCTGGATGGAAAGGTTCTCTCTGCGGTTTATGGGATAGATGCCCACGCCTACTCGGACGGCATAGTTTTCGTTTTTAAAGCCGGGGTAGTTGACCACAAGGGCGTTTATAAGCTTTACCCGGTTTATTATATCGGCAGTATCGTTGTATCTGATAAGGGCGGAAAACTTGTTGTCCGAAACATAGGAAAAGGTTTCGGTGTTGGAAATAAACTTGTCAAGCACCTTTCCTATATATTGCAGCACGTCCACGGCAAAGTCCTCGCCGTAGGCATTTTTAATGTAGGTTAGGTTTTCCACCGCAATACAAAGCATGGCGTATCCCGCCGTGCGGTTGATTGAAATAAGGTCTTCTGCATCTATGGTAAACTTTTTGTATGATCTGCAGCCCACTATAGGGTCGATATTGTCAGATTTATAAAGCTGCCGCTTGTAATAGCCCCGCATGAACACCACAACGGCAAACATTATGGTAATTATAATAACCAGCATTACCACAGCGCCGCCCAGCTTTGCGGTAAATTCATAGCTGCCGCGGAATATAACATCGGGGTTGTAAACCTTGGCCACATACAGTTTGCCCGAATCCACATTAACCGGGGAAAAGGCCACGGCATAGGTTTCGCCGGAAATTTTAAGTAGTTCGCTGCGGTCTTCACCTTTACTAGCCGCCTGAAGTAGCCGGTTGACGCTTTCCTTGTCGTTGGAAGCCTCGTTTAACAAGGTGATAAGGTTGTTGGTGGTGCGTGATTTATCAAAAAGACTTCCGCTTTCGGTCTGGCGGACAATGGAACCCGATCCCGAGGCGATACAGGCATATTCAAAGTTTTGTTCCGCCGTTCCGGCAAAGGCGGAAATATCGGCAAACAAAATATCCATTCTGACATATATAACAACGCTGTCAATCCATTCGCATTTTGGGGTTGCCACCACAAAAGCCATACACTTGTCGGTGCGGGTGTCAGCCTCATAGATTGCGGCGGTGGTGCCGGTTACCCCCCGGTTTACCAGATCGAGGACAAGGTCGTTTTCAGGGCCGGTATACATAAAGGAATCGTCAATGGCGGATGAGTAATACTCCTTGCCGTCCCTGAAATACCTTGCGGTAACAATGCCCGATACCCGATCGCTTCTTACAAGGCTATCAAGGTAAAGAGAAAGAGAGCCGGCGGCCGTCTGTATAGAGCCAGCGTTGTCAAGCACCGCAAGTCCCGTTACATATTCAGCAAGTCGGCGTGTAATAACGGTGTTTATCTCCTCCGCCTGGGAGGATGCCATTGCGGTGGCAAGGTGTTTGGTGTTGTCCTCTATGTTGCCTAAAAACACCGTGGTGGCGGATGAAAAATATATGATAAGTATAGCCGAAACCACAATCAGCGCACCCACCGACGCCCGGACCATGGTGGACCTGAAAATGGTTTTTTTAAAGCCTCCTAAAATCCTGCGGCGGGCCATGGCTATTTAGCCGACTTGTAGTCGTCGAGCTGTTTCTGCAGTTTATGCATTTGATCTCTTAAATCGTTAATAACGGTAGTATATTTGTTAAAGTAGTCCACGTCCTCGTCGGAAGGCACTGCATTGGTAAGTATGGCCTCCACCAGCGCCGCCTGGGAGCGGATACGCTTCTTTTCCACTTCCTCTATTCTTCTTTGATACTGTTTTATCTGTTTTTTCAGTTTAAGCTTTTTAAACATTGTCGTTGCCGCCTTTCTCGTCGTTTGGTTCGCCGTCCTTGGCCTGATTTTCTTTATCCTTAAGTTTTTTCAATTCCTCGGCCACAAGGGCGTCTATTTCTTTATCCCTGCTTTTAGCTGTTTCCTTTTTAATATCCGTATAGGTGGAATAAGCAATAAGTCCGAAAATTACTAAAATTACCGGCCAGAACACATAGGGCTTTGAAACTATTTTAAAAATCGCCCCTACTGCGGTCAGGGTGGACACATATTTGCCGTAAAGCCTGTCGGCCTTGGCAGTTATAGTGTCTGATACCAGATTGGCATCCCCCTTGGTGACAAATTCGATAACCCCGTCGGACGAGGTTATAATTTCCTCAACCCGGTGGGTATTGGGTTTGCCGTATATTGCCGGGTCCTCGGACTTAAAGGTTATAATGTCCCCTACCTTTATATCACTTGCAGGTGTTTTCTTTATTAAAATAAAATCACCGGTGTGTATGGCCGGCTCCATGCTCCCCGACTGGATTCGCACTACGCCGTAGCCGAACAGCATGGGAATGTTGCCGGTAACAAAGCACACCACAAGCCAAATGGCTATCAGAGCGATAATGCCGGTGAATATCCGTCCGGCGATTTTTGCTGCCTTTCTTTCCTTTTTTGCTTTTTCCATTTATATTACCTTTGCTTTGATTTATCCCCGGCTTTGCCTGCCGTAAGGGATTTTTTAAGCTGCTTTTTCTTTTTGCGCCCCAAGTTTGCAGAAAGCATCAAAACCTGGGCTATGCCGTCTATTTCCGCCGTTTTTGTCCCTGTCTTTTGGGTGGATTTGACGGAGTCCTTCTTTTGACGGGAATATTTCTTTACCCGCTGCAAGCGGAGTTTGGCAAGTTGTTTTGCCTTCTCCTCGGCCAAAATTCTGGCAGCCTCCTCGGCGGCTCTTTTAGCGGCGGTAATAATTTCTTCCTCCCGGCGGCGTTTTTCCTCTTCTTCGGCCTTGATTTTTTCCTCTTCTTCGGCTTTTATCCGGGCGGCTTCCTCTGCTTTGCGCTTTTCTTCCTCTAAAATCCTTTGCCTTTCTTCTTCCTCGGCTTGGCGTTTAGCTTCAAGCTCAGCAAGGAGTTTTGCTTCTTCCTCGGCACGCAGCCTTGCTTCCTCCTCCAAACGCCGCCTTTCCTCCTCTTCGGCTTTACGCATTGCTTCAAGCTCGGCAAGGCGTTTTGCCTCCTCTTCGGCGGCACGGCGTTTTTCGGCTTCAATTTCTTCAAGATATTCCTCTGCGGCAAGGGCAATGTCTATGGCGTTTCGCATTTCCACTTCCGAAGGGGACAGCTTTTTCTTTTCGCTTAATCTTGATATATTAAGCTGCTTTTGATAGGTTGTATCGGTGATGTTGTATTCGTCCGACGAAACGGGTTTAATTTCGGTTTCAAACCTGGGTTTTAGGGGAGTGTCGGTTTTATATTCGGCAATGGTTCTGTCCTCGTCGGGGACATCCCCAATCTTGCTGCGGAAAATAAGATACTGTATGGCAGCCATGGAATACAGCTCTTTTACGTATTCCTCATCCAATTCCTCGGCGGTTTCCTCCACCACTATATTATAGCCCGTGTTTTCGTAGCTTTCAATAAACTGATAAAGCGCAAGACACTGGCGGAGATAGCGGTTTTTGGTTATGGCGTTTGTATGCATAACCGGCGGGCGGATAAAGTTCTGGCCCATGGCTTTGCAGAATTCCGATGTCATGTAGGCGGTAACCACTTCGTTCAAGTGAACAACCCGTTTCCATAAATCGGTGGTGTAGATTTGATTTTTTAATTTCACATTGTCCTCCGGCTGTTCGGAAAGCTCAATGCCGAAGGTTAATTTGCCCTTTATCTGGCCGTTTACAAAGTCTGATGTAAAGTTAAGAGAAGTAACCTTTTCATCCCTGCCGTATCTTTTAGCGGTTTCATACCGCTTGTTTACAAACAGATACAGCTTGTTAATGAGGGTGTTTAAAAACTTGTTTTCGTAGGTTAAAATGGTTTCTTCACGGTAGACGTTGAGTATCTTGGAGGGGATAATCATATCTCCCTCTATTTTATTTATATAGTCGGTGTGCTGGGCAAGGTGCTTAATGGAACGGCTGGTTATGCTCTTGGACATTTCAATGGGGACAACTTTATCGGTTTCCTCTATAAAGCGGGAGGGATTGCGGATAAGGTTGTCGATTGCCATAAGGCATTCCTCCACTGCCGAAATCCAGGTTTCGTCAATGGCTTTAAGCAGATACCGCTTGCTAAGGGAAACCTTTGACGCTCCTTCCGCCACCATGTTTATAATTTCCGGGTAGTAGTCATAGCTTGACACCAGCTCGGTTACGAAAAACATTGTGTCGTCAAAGACATCCTTAAAGGATTTAATGTCGTCGGGCACCCGTTCGGGGGCATCCTCCGGGGCATTTTCCGGATTTATATTATTTTCCCCGTCCGGAATACCGTCAATATTCAGTTTTTCCGGATAATCAAATGCCATACCGGTCCTGCCTTTCGATTTAATAAAAACGCCGGAACACTATAACCGCCGTGTTCCGGCGAAAGGGAAGTCGTTATTAATACATTTTCTGTAATCTTTCAAGATATGCTATGCTTTCGGCCATGGCATCCTTGCCGAAAATGGTGTTCATGTAGTTTATAAGTCCCCTTATTTCATCACGAATAAGAGAAAGGTTAAGGCTTTCAAACTTTCTGAAAACCTTGGTGGCAAGAATATAGTCTATGCCCTCAAGCTCGGTGCCGCCGGCAGCCACATAAACGGGAACGAATATGTTAAGCTGCTTCATAATACGGTTACCGAAAGCCACCCGGAACTTCTGTATGACATACATATCCAGCTTGCTGATGGTGCTAAGGTATTCCTGTTTGACGGGGTATTTGGCAATAGCTTCTTCATACAACCCGGCAATGTGGGAATAGCTTATCTGCTTGGGGGGAGTGTCGGGGGCGTCGAATGCCATACCCTTGGAGTCAAGGTTTATGGTAAGTGCCCGGTCGTAAACCTTGTCGGACACCGAGAAGGTGGAGTCGTCGTTGTTGGCGGTGCCTATATACCACACGTTCTGGGGTATTGTCAGCTTGCCTTCGGTAAGCTTTTTCGGGTCGGTAGGCCATACGGCGGGAACAAGCTCTAATTTCCATTCGGATGGATCGGGCATTTCCAGTATGGAAAGCATTTCGGCAAAGTAATATTCCACACGGGCTATGTTCATTTCGTCAAGGATTATAATGTTAATGTCGTCGTTATATGATGCCTCATAAACCCGCTTTAAAAACTCGGTTTCGTTAAATTTCTTGGTAAATTCGTTGAAAAAGCCCAGCAGTTCGGTTCTGTCACGCCAGGAAGGCTGCACAGAGCATATAGTGGCATCGTTGAGGAAGTATTTACCCATTGCATAGGGAAGTGAGGTTTTACCTGTACCGGATATACCCTGCAGCAGTATCATCTTGGTGGAGGCAAGGCCAGCGAACATAAGGCGGATAACCTTAATGTCATAAAACAAGTGCATACGGGATGAACAGAAGTTTCTGAAATCCTCGCAAAGGGCCGCCAGATCCATCGACTTGTCATACTGGGGCGGAACATAGAATTCGTATTTCTGGTCAACCGCCGACAGACGGAAAAAGCGGTTTCCGGTGGATACGACGGCTTTTTCCTCTTCTTTCGGAGTTTCCTTTTTTATAGAAAGTTCGCTTTCGGTTTCCGTTGCCGCCTCGGCAAGAACAGCGTTAATCTGGTCCATGGTTATTCCGCTGCCGGCCACCTTCAGGGAAAGGATTTTTTCCTTTTCCTTGGTAAGCCGCAGCACGTCCCGGTGGAGGTTGCTTAATTCCTCAAGCAGATCCTCGTTGGAAACGATTGTCCTGCGGAAGCGAATGTATTTACGCACTAAAAGGACTATAAGGAATATTATAATAAACCATATTGAGTAGACAAGGATAAGAGCAAGCACGGTGGCGATCCATTCAAGGGGGGAAAAATGCTCGGAATACCGCCCCAACTGCTCAAAATAAGCCGGGAAGTTGAATATCTGAATCAAACCTTTGAATAGGTTCGAAATAATCTTCCACACCCCATCTACCAGCATGGAGGACATAAACGCATAGAACCAACTCAAAAATTCATCCATAAATTCACCTTCCCGGATAAGATTTAGATTTATTTAATGTCTAATCCCCCGGCTGTTATGTCCGATTATGATTAATTAACATCATCATTTTTGTCATTTTCGGTGTTTTCATCTGCCGGTGTGGTATAATCGGTTTCACCTGATTTTCCGGCATTCTGCTGACGGAGGAATTCCTCTATTGCCCGGCGCTTTATTTCTTCCTCTTCCTCGGCAGTCAGCTTTTTACCGCCCTTGACTTTGGTTAGGGCAAGGATAAATTTGACAAGCTCAAACAGGAAGAACAATACCAGCGGCACGACTATAACCAATAAAAATCCCGTTTTTGACTGAAGAAAAGACAATACGTTACCAATGCCGCCTACCTTTGTTCCAGTCCATCTGCCCACAATCTTTGCGGGGGCCACGGAGTAGGGGTCGTCTTGAGCAACGGTGTCGGGATTGTTGTCGTTGTCGCCGTTGTCGCCACGGGTGGTGTAGGTAATAATGCCGTTTTCGTTGTTCACCTTAACAATCCGGTGGGTGTTAAGCTCCTCGGTGCCGTCGCCGTCAAGGTCGACTTTGTAGGTTATAACGTCCCCTTCTTTAAGGGCGCTTTTATCCTGCTCGGCAAGGAGTTTGATTATAATCATATCCCCGGATTTGAATTCGGGCTTCATGGAGTCAGTCTGGATATTGATTAAGCTTTTTCCGCCAAAAGAGGCAACGCCGTGTTTACTATTTGTGGAGGATATAACCACCGCAGTGATGCAAACAGCAAAAATAACAAACAGCCAAAGAATTGTATTGCCTATTATGGAAAGCACTTTTTTTGATTTAGCGTTCATATTTGACTCCTTATTAACAAAAATTCAAAACTTATTTAATTATACATTACCTTGAAATTGATGTCAATAGTTAAATGGACAAAAAGGCTGAAATAGGTGGATTTATTGGATAAAACAATGCTTTTTGACGCATATTGTGAATAATTATATAGTCGAAAAATGAACGCCTGAGAAATGTATAATTGCAATTTTGGGCATAAAGACACCTGCCGCGGCCCCGGGCATACCGTTGCCGCGACAGGCACCTTTGTTTGTTGCTGTAAGACAGTAAGCTAAAATTAAGTAATTATGAGCGGATACCCTGGAACTCCACAATAACCTCAACATTTTCAACTTTAATTGAGTTGTGGGATTTGCAGTCTTCGTCCTGACCTTCATACCAGAGGAAAATTTGGACCTCGACAGGGGTGTCGCCCACGTTGGTGGCGATAACGGCATCATCTACGCTTAACTTGTCAGATTCACGCAGGGTAGTGACAGCCTTTTTATCACCATCGATTGATGATATAACCAGAGTTGAAGCATTATAGTCGTCATAATCAAATATCAGAGTGGTTGTGCCGCAAACAATGCCTATGCGGAGCGCTTTGGTTATTTCGGACTGTTCATCGGTATCTGCCGCCCGTTTTACCGTTATGTTATTAACATAAACCTTGGTAAAGGGGGTGTCGTTTTCATTCATATCGGCTTTGACATAAACTGTTGCGGAACGTACGTGTTCGGAAAGGTCGGTAAGTTTTTCAAAGGTGGTGTCATCGGATATTGCACCGGTGTCATAGCTGATACCTGTGTCACCTTCGGGTATGTACCAGTCTTTAAGGTTAGCTGTGGAAACGGGGTGCAAAGCAACAGTAGCATCGGGATCTTGAAAATTAACGGCGGTTGTATATGTACCGTCGGAGGTTTTGGAAATTACGAGGTTCTTGGCCGCTACGGCTTCGATATCCATGCCTGCGTTTACCCGGTCGTTCATGGTAAACCATGCATAAGATGCGGTACCGACTATTGTTGCCGCAACAATTATCAGCATTAATGCGGTTATAAGCTTTCTGCGGGATTTTTTCATAATCGTACTCCTTTATTTATCAAGAAGATATTTTATACAAATGTTCGTGTATGAACAAAAAAATAATAAAAGCCAGTCACAATTAAAAATTGCAACTGGCTGTCTTAACATTGAAGACCCTTTAGCTTTGCGTCATATCCTTTCGGATATTTTGCCGATATTTAGTTTAATTTATAATATCATAGGATTTTGCTGTTGTCAATAGGTTTTTTGAAAAAAATCAAAAAAATTAAGCGATATCCTTATTAATAATGGGGAATATGTTGCCGATTTTTATTGCCTGTATACTGTTTTCAGTAACGGTTGCGTTTGCTATAATATGAATGCTTACTAAAAAAACTGCAAATATTATTATATTAAGTAAGGTGAAAAAGGACTTCCGAAGTATTGTATTATATATAAGAGCTTCGGAAGCCCTTGGCTTGTTTAAAAAATCAGTTTTCGCTTTTATTCACGGTACACCCTTCTCCCTCCACACGAACTTCACCTGATCCCGGTGCGTTTATATCTACAGTATACTGCCCGGTGCTGTCATTATATGTGTACGTAATGATCGACGTGGAGTTATCCTTGATGGCATACCAAAGTTTATTTCTGTAGGGGCTGTCAGGCCAAACGACCTGATTGAAAATATCAGCGTCAAATCGCAATGTCTCGTCGTTTTCCCCGGGACCGACCTTGTAAAGGTAAAACGCTGGAATGCCTCCGACTGCATCATGATATTCCATAAGTGTTGCCGGGGAGGAGAAGGTAACGTTTGTTGCTATCTGCGTACCTTTTTCCCATGTGCCGTTATTGTATGTTGCCTGCCAGGCATTTATGGTAAATGTTGTATCATTATTATATAGTCTTTTTGCTACAACCTCCGTGATGGTGTATCTGTTCAGGGCAATGTTGTAGTCATAATATGTCGTACGCTGAATTTTGACGGATGTTGTCTTACTCGGTTTACCTCCGGTGAGTATGGGTTGGCTTTGAGATCCAATCAGTGTGACTGTTATGCCGTCTTTCACATAGTAAACGTTGTATTTGCTGTCTATTCCCGTTACGACCAGAGAATTGTTATCCGGAGAGACACTAACGCTGACAGAATTATTGCTATTTGTCATAAGACCTACAAAGGAAGGATCAATGGGCGATGTCAATTCTGTAAAAAAATCATTTGTGAAAGTAGCACCTGTGGGGTATTTGTACATATAGGTGGTTTCATTAAATTTTTCCGTAATAGCAGCACGGTTAACCAACTGTGCATTTGCCCCGATATCAAGGTACATAAGATATGCACCGATTTTTCCTTTAACCGAACCGAGGGCATACTCACCGGCATTGACGGGAATTTCAAAGTAGAAAACACTCGTATTATTCCATAAGGAAGATTTAGTATCCGGTTCGGTTATCCAAGTTGTATCAAACATCATAGTGTATTTTTTCCCGTCTTTTCCAAAAGAGTTGTCACTTAAAGTACGGCTTTGCCCGTCTGAAAATGTGTTATCAGTGTATTGATAGATATAATCATCAGATGGTGTGCCTGTACCGAATATTTTCTTAATCTCTTTTATGGCAGTAATTTTTTTATTACCGTCGCGTTCGATAACATGAAGGGAAAAGAAGGTGTTGTTGTCTGGGAAGTATGTTCCTGCGAAGAATGTAATAAATCCCTTTTCGTGAACAATAAAGTCGATACAGTCTTCAGGCATTTCATAATCGGTAAATGTCTCCCCTTCAATTTTTACCACCGGAGCTTTTATCAGATGATCTATGCTGATTGTAGCTTCCATAAAATGAAGTCCGTAAACATCACTTGCACCATTTAATGTTGTATTAAACTGACCGGAAGCGCTGTTATATCTTTCAAAGCTGTTAATAATGTTATTGGTTGTAATAGTATGTATGCTGCTGTTCTTGATAGTCTTGACCTTCGAGTTGGCAAGCTGTCCGTTTGTAAGACCTCCGGATATGTTTGATATTGCGTATCGGGATACACGAATATCGGATTTTCTGTCTGTCGCATCATAACTTCCCGCGATAATATATCCGGTATTTCCGTTTTCGACAGTATACGGACTTGTCTGTAAAGCTCCGAGAGGAATGTAAGAGAATTCCGCCGGTTTTGATTTTATTTCTCTTGTTATTATTTCACTGGTTGTATCTTCAAAGAATAAGCTGGGTAATGTAATGGTAATGGTTATTGGAGTAATTGTAAGCTCTGTCGAGTTTCTATTGGAACTTCGCCAGCCATTATTGTACCAAATATATCTATAACTGCGATCTTGTTCAGCTATCAATCGATTGTAGTAATTATTCCATGTGTTGTAATTATTCCATGAAGTGGGATATTGTGTAACAACCTGCAAGTTTCCGCCATTGGTTGTGGAATTGTTTAAGTAATAAATGGTTCCACCTACTGTTGTACTGATTGTTCCGCTCGGATTGTTAATATTATTTGTATTGGAAAAAGTCCAAATTGTGTTTCCTTCATGATTATAATCAGCCACACTGTTGCCTGTTCCGACACTGTTGGTTGATGTAAGATTTAAGTAATTTGTTCCCGATGCAATTGTGTATCCTGTTCTTTTGTTTGATTTTAATAACCATGTATTATTGTCGTATTGAATATATCCTGCATCGCAGTAAATGGCATCGGTGTCTTTGGTCCAGGATGTGGTGCCGACGGTTCCTATCGTCAGTGTTGTACCACTATTGTTAAGGTAGTAAATATTTCCGTCATTATCTGATGTGCGTATATAGGTATCATCATCAATTACCCATTTTGTGTTTTTTGTACTTGATGCTGTGATGCCATTTTTATTATTATTCAAATTCAGATATGTATTTCTGTACTTGATATAGAATGAGTCTTCGTATAAGCCGGTTTCCCGAATCGTTATAACATTTTTATATGTTGAAGCAAGATAGTTAAATTGGTTACTTGAAGAATAGTTATAACTGAAAACATACTGGCCGGAGCCGTTATCAGCTGCTGTATATAATTTGTAATTATCCTCGCTGGGCACGCCGTTTATCGTTTGCGGTGTGCCTATCAATGTACCGTCTGATGCATACCTCCTTATTTCCGTTGCTATATGGTTAGAAGCGGTGATTGTCTTTAAATTATTATTGTTCCTGATGTTAATCAGACGGTAATACAAGTCTTTCATATCAATACTTCCGCCCCAGCCGGCGCTGGCGCCCTGGGCGGTGTAGGTGAACTGACTTGAAGCAAACGTGGGTGTTGCAATATCCACAACGGCAACATCGCTTGTATCCGTGTAGGCATCTGTAACATATCCCATAAGGGTGAAATCCGAAATGTTAGATGTGTACTGTGTGGCGGAAGTCGCATCACTTATTGTAATTGTTGCAGTTTCTCCCACCCTTACGTTATCTACTTTTCCGTTCACATAACCCGCAACAATGCCCATTAAAGATGTGTTTGTTTCGGTAGTGATTTGAGTTGTGCCTGTTAGATTAAAGTTCTTTATTTCGTTTATCGAGGTATCATAGCTATAACCTGCAACTGCAGTCATAACACCGTTATTATCAATCGCACCGTTCACCTTCCCGTAGTCAGGATTCCCGTAGTCAATATTCAGCGAACCAACAACGCCGAAGAAACCGACAATCTCGGTGTTAGATAGATTACCATCTCTTACAGGGTCGTCAGTTAATCCGGTTTGATTTTTTATTGTCAGGTTAACTATGGTATGTCCGTTTCCGTCGAAATTCCCCACAAAGGGATATTCCTTTGTGCCTATCGGAGGAAGCACCCAGCCATCCATGTCTAAATCGGCAGACAAATAGAAATAAACCTGATTTATTTCATTTGAATCTTCCTTGGGCTTGGGCTGATTGAAATAGCCGAAATACTGCAGCCAGGCGAAATAATAAAGCTGAACGGGATATTTTATCTCAAAAGCGCAGCCTTCCGAAGAATCCAATTCATTGCCGTTTTCATCTTTCCCGATTATCGGATTTCCGTTTTCATCATACGTTTGATATTGAATGTGGCTTGTTCCGTCCCCGCTTTCAAAATAGGATTTATGAACGTGAGAAGTAACTCCCAAGTTGGCAAGCATTCCGTTGTCCCCCAGCCACGCATAAGAAAACACTCCTCCGAGTATTGTCAAAATTAAAAGAACAGCAATTATTCCGGTATTTTTTTGCATTTTTACTGTCCTCCTTTGTAACTTACTTTTATGGTATCAAAATCATTTTTAAAATCTATAATATTTTTTGTGCCAACCTCGATTTTGAAATCGCTTGTGCTTTTATATAAATCAATCAAACCTTCATCGTATGTCATATACAGATAAATATTAAGAATTTCGGTTTCGTCGGACCAATCGCTTTCATTATATTTCATTTCCAATGTTATCGATTCTACTTTTTTAAAGGTATACCCGTTCTCGGACATTTCTGCGGTAACGAATGTTTTTGAAAAAACATCGTAATCATGCGAAGTGTCGTTCGCCTTTATCCTGTAATTTTTTGTATCGTTGTACATTGCCGTGTCGATATGGCGGTAAAGGGCGTCGGGATTCTCGTCGTAGAATTGATCGACTTTGGCGGTAAACCGTATCAGACTTGAGCTGAATTTCGACAGTTCCGATCCTTTAGAATCATTATTATCAAGCTTTCTGGTAATTGTAAGATACACCGTTCCGGATTTGGGCATTGAGGTGTTCCGTTTCACCTCAACCCGGGCAAATACGGGGGTATAGCGGTTTCTTGATAAAAAAATCAGGTCATACGGGTTAATATCAATATCGGTTATGGAATACGGGTTCCCGTTGATATCGGTATTCCTGCCCATACCCAGCTTCGGATCATACTTATAAACCCCGTATGATGCCGTAGTGTCATCATTTTCAAGATTAATCGGCGGGTTAATATGTTCGACAGCCCTGTTTTCGGACACCCATGCATAGGAAAAAACTGCGGCCAATATCAACACGGCATAAATAAGAGACCATGATATAATTATTTTTTTTAATTTCAAATAGCATGACCTCCTTTTGGGTTGTAAAGGCTAAAATCAGTTTTCGTCCGGAACCGCCGCCGTAAACGTAATATTTAAAATAACATCGGTAGTGTCAACGGTTGCGGAGTTTATATATGCATTACCGGTATCTTCATTCAGCAGAGCGCCGTCGAAATAACAGCGGGCAATGATGTGAATTGGGTCATCGGTATTAAGAGGTATACCGTTATTTAGGTCAAAATACACTATTCCGCTTTCCTTATTTGCAACGGATATTGCCCCTTTCATGTTGGCGGAAGAAACTGAACCCTGATAAAAAACTATGGTTGCCGCCTGGTGGCTGCCTATTTCCGATTCGCAGCTTATTTTAGCCGTCAGCGAGGAAGCTTCAAGCTCTTTCCCCAGGGATGCAATGTATATATCATAATCAATGTAATACTTGCTGTTCGAATCAACCGGAACGGGTTTAAATTGCAGTTCTTTACCATTCTTTGCGATTCCGGAAGAAAAATCAATATCGTTTGTATTTTTAACGTATTTCAAACCGGTAACGTTATCTCCCTCTTCGGCAATTGCCGTGACCCACTCATTGTTTGCATCTACTGCTGCTGTTGCAGGAGCCATATTTTGCCTTGCTACCAGCGGATCGGAATAATTAATTGCAAAAGCATTCGCACCCGTCTCTTGGGTAACCCTTCTGATAGCCTCTTCTGTTTTAGCGATTATAAGGTTCGGGGATGCTTCAACATTTATCTGCAAACCGTTTGAGTTTACCTCCCGGTTCATTGAAAACCAGGCGATAGAAACGGATATAAGTAAAATAGTAATAAACATCAGGCTGAGCATACTCGGCATAAGTGTTTTTAATGTTTGCTTATTCATTCGATACCTCCGGTGTTAAGTTGAAAGGGAATGGGCTGTGCGGTATTTTTTAAAAAAAGAGGCAACCTGTGTCGGGTAGCCTCTTTCAATATACTGACGCATTATTATGCATTCATGATGCAGCTTTCCGACCTTGTCTTATTGGCAGTTCTGCCGCTTGTTTTAATTGCGGACAAATGTCTACCCCCGGTCATGCAGGAGCAGGTATTCACCCGTAATTGACACACCGCTGCCGCCGAAGCGGCAGCGGTGCTGGTTTGTATTTCGATTATTGTTTGCTTATTGCGGATTATCCTTCCGCACCGAAAAAGGTAATTTTAACTTTAAGTGTTGTATTGCTTGAAATTGCGGAGTTTTTACAGTCCTCATCGCTTCCGCTGATAAAGCCGTAGGCGGTTATCTTTGTGCCTGTTTCGGCGCCGGATGTTAGAATAAAACCCTCAAGGCTCATTGGTGTAGCCGCATTGGACATATCGTAATCGACAAGAACATTACCGTTTTCGCCAATTAAAAGTATGTGGAAAGCATTTTTAATATCGTCATTCACGTCCTCGGCATTTTCCCACTCTATTTTTACATTTAAAGCGAGGGTTTCGTGTTCCGTGCCGTCATAACGCAGCCACATAACATCCTTAAAGTAGTCTGTTTCGGTTAGGGTGTAATACTCGTTTTCGCTAATATCTTCTATACTGCCGGATGAATCGGGGATTTCACCGAGAATGCCGTTTTCGTTTACGGTTGCCATAGCATCTTCGGTCAGAACAAAGAAATCCCGTTCGTTAAATCCGTTGGGGTTCTTGCCGTAAACCGTAGGCATTATGGGTTCATCCATTGACGAGTCGTTTTCAAGCGCAACGCTGGCTATAAAGCCTTCCGATTCGTTGGTAACGCTGATTGACAGAGAGGAAGGAACTGAAACCGTAACTTCCATTCCCGTAGCCGTTACGCTGCCGTTGAGCGAAAACCAGGCGTACGACGAAACCGCAAGCAATATTGCTGAAATTAATAACAAACCCAGGGCAGATATTGCTTTTTTCATTTTCAGTTCCTCCTTTCAGTGCTTTTCTGAGAATGCCCACATTAAAGTGAGCATTCTTAAATTAAGTAAAATAATTGTTAATCTTTACTTAGATTAACCTTCACCAGAGGTAACGTCATAAGCAGTGAATGTTATAGTAATGCTCATAGTTGCATCTTGCGTCATATTCTGGTTCATACAATCAGGGTCATTTCCGGAGAGGAAATAGTAAATGTCAACCTGAGTACCATCAGCATTTGCGGCTAATGTTGCAAGCTCACCGGTTGTTAATGTTCCACCCATATCTACAGTTGCTACAACTGAGCCTCCAACTACAAATACAACATGCATTGCATCTTTAATTTTTTCAGCTGTTGTATCATCTATATATTCAACAGATGCTTTGACGTTCTTGCTCAATTCACCATCAACCTTGAGCCAAACAGTGGAATGGAATACATGTTTAGGAGCGGGTTCATAAACAGATTGCCCACCGACATGAGCATTGTTAAATTCGGAGCTATCAGCACCATCTGTGACCATCGTGAAGGTGGTTGGTCTACCAAGCTGGTTGATGTCTGCCATACCAAGCTCATTAAGCTTATACCAAGACTCAGCTTTGCCGGCATATGCTACAGGCACAAAATAATCTGCCGGTTCTGGAGTAAGATTTGTCAGAGCAACAGTAGAACCGAAACCTTCAGTAGCACTTGTTTTACTAATTAACAGAGATGTAGGTGCCTTAGCTGTAACAGACATACCTGTTGCAGTAACTTGTGTGTTCATCGAAAACCACGCGTAAGATGCAGTGGAGAGAAGTACTGCCGATACAAGCAGCATTACCAATGCGGGGATAATTTTTTTAGTTGCTTTCATTGTGTTTCTCCTTAAATTTTTTTTTATATTTATTTATTTTTGCGCGCTGTTGTTATTCGGCGGAATAGTCGGTGTCGATTATTCCGTCCCCGTCCTCGTCGACGGCTATGATTGAAATTTTCATATCAATCTTAAAGGTGCCGCCTATAAGGTCGTCGGTGCAGTCAATGTCGTCCCCCTCTATCCATATAACCACGGTGAACTTTACCATGTCGCCGGGGGCGGTGGTGGGGAGCTGGCTGCGGGAAATGGTGGTGGCGGATATGAATTCCTGACACACCGTGCCGTCGGTGTCAACCTCCGGCCCTTTTCCGTCTGATCTGGTGCGGGCGTAGGTGGTAGGCTCGCCGTTTATGTAAAGCCTTATACGCACCGCCTTGTCAAGGTTCTGGGTTACGTTGACCATGTAAAGCAGATACTCGGTTTTAACCGTCTTTTTGCCCACGTTTTTCATGTAATAGGTGTAGGCCACATAGTTTTCGCCGTTGTGACTGCCGTCTATCATGTCAAGGTCTGCCGGCAGGTCACGGACGCTTATGTTGGTTATCTTTTCGGCCGCTCTTGCGTTTAACCGGCTGGTCATGGTGTTGAAGTTGCGCTCCTCCGACAATGCAAGCTGATAATCTATATTGTCAAGCTTTTTTATTGAAACGGTGTAGCTGCCGTATTTGTCATACATGACGGCTATCACATACATGGTGGAGGTAAGCAGCGTCACCACCGAAAGGATTATGGGGACAACCCTCATCAATATCCGGTAGCGTTTAACCTCGTGAGCGGTGCGGACAAGAAACCGTTTGGGGTCCTTTGATAAAAACATTACAGTCCCTCCGTCTGCCTTGCCCTAAAGTCCTCGTAGGTCAGCCATTCACCGTCGTCGTCCTCAAAGGAAGTGAAACCGGAAAATCCTGCTTTAGCGTAAACATCCGGCTTTGCTGCCGACGGCATTTTGCCCGCCACGCATACCACCGGTTCGCAGTCGTTGGACCTTACAAAGGCGGTAAGCTGGGAAGCCAAGCGGTTGCCTGACGGCGTTTCGGCCTTTTGCGAAACCGAAGGAATGAACATACACACGTCCACGGGGAGTCCGAAAAGCCGGCTTACCGGGCAGAATTCGTCGCCGTAGGCGGTTATTGCGGTTTTAAACCCTAATGCCTTAAAATCCCGCAGGGCGGCGGATATGCGATCAAGGTCGTCAAACAGGGCGTCGGACAAAAACTCAAGACAGATTTTCGAAGGGTTTGAAAGCCCTTCCTTTTGCAACGCCTCCTCCAGCTTGGCGGCGGCGTCTTTTCTTTGCATAAGCTTAATGGGTATGTAGGTAGTAATCCAGTCGTATTGCACCTCGTCGGCATCAAGCTTTTGTGAAAGCCTTATTACCGATCTCAAGTCGCTTATCGCAAGCCTTATGGATTGAAGGGTGCGGTCGCAGACGTTGCGGTATTGAACCGGTCTTACTACTCCAAGCTGAAGGGAATTGACCTGCCTTATGGTTCTGAAAGCGTAAACCTCACGGGAAACGCATCTTCTAACCGGGGAAATAAGGGTGGTTAAGGGTTCAATGCCGCTTTCGGTGATATTTTTTATTAATGTCCCTCTCCTCGGCGTAGCCATTTCCTTCCTCCTGTAAGTTTTGCCGGTTTAACTAAAAAAGCCAGATGCAATTAATAATTGATAATTGCAACTGGCTGCCATTCTTGTCAGGCCCTATAGCTTTGCGTCGCGCCCTTTCGGGCGGTTTGCCAAATATTCATATAGTGTATAATCGAATAAAAAAACAGCTGCAATTTAACTAATTGCAACTGGCTGCCATTCTTGTCAGGCCCTATAGCTTTGCGTCGCGCCCTTTCGGACGCTTTGCCCTTATTCGATTGAACACATTATAATGAGTGAAAATAACTTTGTCAAGGGGTTTTTTCAAAAAAATCGAAAAAAATATATATTTTTTCCCTTTGTTTTTATTTTATACCATATTCGCCGCAAGTCAATATATTTTTTAAAGTTTTTACTTTTTATGGCTGCCATTCTTGTCAGGCCCTATAGCTTTGCGTCGCGCCCTTTCGGGCGGTTTGCCAAATATTCATATAGTGTATAATCGAATAAAAAAACAGCTGCAATTTAACTAATTGCAACTGGCTGCCATTCTTGTCAGGCCCTATAGCTTTGCGTCGCGCCCTTTCGGACGCTTTGCCCTTATTCGATTGAACACATTATAATGAGTGAAAATAACTTTGTCAAGGGGTTTTTTCAAAAAAATCGAAAAAAATATATATTTTTTCCCTTTGTTTTTATTTTATACCATATTCGCCGCAAGTCAATATATTTTTAAAATTTTTACTTTTTATGGCTGCCCTTGACACGGTGGCGTTTATATGCTAAAATTTGTCGTTAATATACCGAAAGGCAATTAAAAATGGTCAATTTAAAGGAAATTAAAAATTTTATATGGGATTTTGACGGCACGCTGTATGACACCTATCCCTATACCATAGACTGCTTTATTAAAGCTCTTGAAACCACCGGCCACACCGCCGACAGGCTTGAGGTTTATTCACTAATGATGAACACCATCGAACACGCCTTTGCGGTGTTTGAGGAAAAATTTAACCTTGGTTCCTCGTTAAGGGAAGCCTACGGGAAAATACGCCAGGCATCCCCCCATTCCCAGGGCGGGCCTTTCATGTTTGCCGAAAAAGTTCTTGAAAGGGTTATAGAAAACGGCGGGGAAAACTATATGTTCACCCACCGGGTTAAGGATGTTTATGACATTATGGGGCATTTCGGCACACTAAAATATTTCAAGGATATTGTCACCCTTGCCGACAACGTTGCTCCCAAGCCGTCGCCGGAGGCAATTATATACCTTATAAATAAGCATGGCCTTGACAAAGATAAAACCATAATGATAGGCGACAGGGAAATTGATGTTAAAAGCGGTGAAAACGCCGGAGTTTACACCTGCCATATAACCAACAACCTGCCATATCACGACTTTTCCGCCACTTTGCGAATTGGCAGCTTAAAGGATATGCTTGATTTACTGGAAGGATAAAAAATGACTAACATGACCACCCTCTGCTACTTAAAGCGGGGAAACGAATACCTTATGCTCCACCGGATAAAAAAGGAAAGCGACATCAATGCCGGCAAATGGATAGGCATAGGCGGCCATTTTGAGTTTGGCGAATCCCCGGAGGAGTGTATGAAACGGGAGGTTTTTGAGGAAACGGGCTTCACCGTTACCGACTGGAAATACCGCGGGTTGGTAACCTTTGTTTCGGACAAGTCCTTTTGCGAATATATGCATCTATTTATCGCAGAAGGCTGGACGGGTGCCGGCCATGAGTGCAGCGAAGGCGTGCTGGAGTGGGTGGATATTGACAGGCTGAACAGCCTTAATATGTGGCAGGGGGACAAAGTGTTTTTGAAATTGATAAAGAAAGACGTCCCCTTTTTCTCCCTGAAGCTTTCTTACAGCAAAGGTGATCTTGTCGAAGCCGTCCTTGACGGCAAAGCCATTGATATATCGTTATATTAAAAAGGAAGCCGGTATGACAGAAAAAACATTATTTAAAAACGAAAGGGTAAAGGACATTGTCCTTTGCTCGTTGTTTGCGGCACTTATTGCCGTCTGTTCATGGATATCCATTCCCGCCACCATACCCTTTACCCTTCAAACCTTCGGTGTTTTCGTAACCGTGGGAATGTTAGGGGGGCGAAAGGGACTTATAACCGTTCTGTTATATATAATAATGGGACTTATCGGGCTCCCCGTGTTTTCAAACTTTACCGGAGGATTTGCCATCCTTGCCGGCAACACCGGAGGATATATTATAGGTTTTTTGGGAATTGCCGGCGTAATGTGGCTGTTTGAAAACCTTTTCGGCAAAAACCTTTGGTCTTTGGCATCTTCCATGGTTTTGGGGCTTTTGGTATGCTACGCCTTCGGCACCGCATGGTTTATGGTGGCCTACGCCCGGTCAGCCGGTGCGGTAGGACTTGCCACCGTATTGTCCTGGTGCGTTTTTCCCTTTATTGTCCCCGACCTGCTTAAAATAAGCCTTGCGATTGTTCTTGTAAAGCGCTTGAAACCGGCTATACAAAGCAAAAAGTAAAGACATACAAAAAACCGCCCGTCCGGGCGGTTTTTGCTTTATATAACAATATTTATCTAAACTTCCTAGACACATACTTTTCTTTGGCGAAAAGGTAGGTGTCATCATATACAGAGCGGACAAGGGGGTCATCCGATGTATACGCACGGTAAAATTCACCGGGGACGCCGCCCTGATAATACATCTTAATGGTGTTCATATAACCGGTTTCAGCACCCACGTCGAGATAGCACTTGTATCTTTCGATATCGTCCGGCTTTAAGCCGCCTATTTCAAGCTCAACGCACATGCCCAGAGCCTTGGTCATAGAGGCGTTTTCATACAGCCGCTGGACAGGCTCGTCTTTTCTGAAAGCATAGTTGGGCTGCATGCAGGCTATGTCAAAGCCGTTTTCTTTCCAGTCGGTAAAGCCCCAGGCCTGGAAATAGGGAATCCAGAAGAATTTCAGTCCCAGCGAATGGAGATATTCCCGGGCAAAGGCAAGCAGGTCAAGCTCATACTCGTCGTTGTAGTTGATATCCTCCTCAAACCAGTAGAACCCGCCGAGGTTTAGGTGGCTGTAATTTCTTTCTTTAAATCTGTTAAGCTGTTCGTCGATAACCCACTTAAGAGCCTTTTTTCTGTCCTGCAGGGAGGACATATCCTCGTCCACACCGTCACCGTCAAGGTCGCCGAATTTTTCGGGGAATTCGCCGTATCTTACCTTGGTGCAGAGTATGGAGAAGAATACGTTAACTTTATAATCCTTAAGCCCAAGCTCCTTTTCCACAATACCGGCGGCCTCGTTGAGGGCGTCGGTGTTTCTGCCTTCGGCAAAGACGTTGTCAACGTAATACTTCCAGCCCTCGGCGCATTTGTATAATTTGGAATAGGTAAAAACCGAGTAGGGAAGATATAGGAAGGAGTCAAAGAAGGTGTCGGTCATTTTTCCTTCTTTATTTATATAAGCCAGGTGGGGGATATACTGCTCGGTGGTTATAAGGCCAAGGCCGTTGGGGCCGACCTTTTCGGGGGGAACACAGTTGTAGGAAAGAAGGAGGTTGTGAACGTTAAGGAAGTCGGAATATTCGGGGTATTTATTAACCATAGCAAGCGCCACATCGCCATCAAAGTCCTCGCCTACCACATCTTTTGCGTTTTCGGGTATGGCGGTGGTGCCGTAAACCTCGAATTCGTCTATCCACACATGGGAGGGAACCTCAAATTTAAAAGCAATGTAAAGTGCCTTGTAGGCGGCATCAAGTTTTTGGGTAAATTCAAACTTCTGGGTAAATTCGGGGGATTTTAAATCCCTCGCCTTGACTATACGCTGCCAGGAGTCGCCGTCCTGGGAAATTATCACGTCAAGCCTTCTGGGCAGCTTTACTCCGGTGGAGTCCTGACGTAAAAATGAAACCCTGACTTCGTCGATAGCCGAAAGAGCGGGCAGTTTAAATACCACCGACCGTCCCACACCCCGGGTGAAGTGGAAATAGGCCTTGTCGCTGCTGTCGGCAACGGCAGCCTTTATTCCGTCGGTAAGTTTTAAGCAGTCTTCTTTTGTGTTGTAGTAATCGGTTTCATAGGTGGTGCCTATGGTTGCGTCGGAGGAAATGCCATATAGGGGTAGGTTATACAATAAATTTTTACGCTGGTTGTCGGGATTTTCCCAAAGGGGAGGATTTTCAAATTTTTCTATTGAGTAATCCTTGTAATAGCCCATTTTTTAACCCTGCCTTTGTTTTATTTGTTTGAATAAAGTTTATCACAGTACGGAAAAAATGTCAATCGAAACGAATAACCGTTTTTAATTCGGCAAACACTATTATCGTTGCAGTTAGCAAAAGCTAACGATAGCCTATCGCCGAATACATTGAAATAATATTAGCACTATAATTAAAAGAGTGCTAATATTTACAATTTTGTAACACATTTTACGATTTCGCCCATTATAATGATAATCGGAAAGCAGAGAGTGCTACCAAATACATAGTTAAAAATTAAAATCGATATATTGGAGGTAACTGTTATGTTAAGCAGAAGAAACAATGAAGTTGGTTTTTACAATCCTTTTAGGGAACTGGAAGAATTTGAAAAACGGTTTTTTGCCGAACCTTTCGGATTCTTCGGCAGAAACTGGTGGGGCCAATTCCAGACCGACATAAGGGACGAAGGTGATGCCTATGTCCTTGAAGCCGACCTTCCCGGCTTTAATAAAGAGGACATAAAGGTGGACATTAACAACGACGTTATGACCATCAAGGCCGAACGCAAGTCCCAGAAAGAAGAAAAGGACAACAAGGGAAGGTATATCTGCTGCGAAAGGTCATACGGTTCCTATGTGCGGCAGTTTGACCTGACGGGCATCAACGCCGACAATATCACCGCTAAATACGAAAACGGCGTTTTAACAATGACACTTCCCAAACTTACGCCGACTGCAAGCGAAAGCAGACGGATTGTAATCGAATAGTTGCTCTGACTCCGGCAGAAAAAAGTGCGCCAATCGGCGCACTTTTTTCGTTATTGTTTATGCAGAGGGGCAATAAAAACCGCTCCTGTGTTTTTTCACACTATTTTTTTAATATAATCCTCAAAGGTGACTGAATATTCGGTAAAATTGGTGCCGCTTTTAACGTGGCTCATGCCGCAGCGGACGGCTGTGCGCACCGAGCGGATGTTTTTGTGGCTTATTTTTGCTAAAACCGCTTTACCGCGCTTTTCAAAAAAGACGTGTTCAAGGGCTTTGCTTAATGCGGCTTTGCCTAACCCTTTGCCCCACAGTTCCTCCTCGCCTATGACATACACCACTTCATACCTGTCCCCGGGCAAGTCGATAAGTCTTATAAAGCCTATCGCTTCGTCATCATGCCCGGTGCAGATAAGAAAGAAATATCCGTTGCGGTTTAAGTGAAAAGTCAACATATGGGATTGTATGTTTTCGAGCAGATACAATAAATTATCCTTTGCATTAGGACTTTCGTTAAGGTATTTCGTTACATTTTCGTTGTTTAGCCATTTAATAATGTTTTGAATATCCTTAGTGTTTATGTCTGTCCGCAGACGGACAGAAAGAGCCTTTTGCATTACAACCTCAAAATTTTCTTAAAGCCCTTCTGTGCCACGCACCGACGGTTCTTTATTGTATTTTTTGTATGTTTTGTTGTTTTTCTTGTTCCTTTTCTTTAGACTTTGCTTTTGCTCTGGGATCGTCTTCAAGACGGTTTATACGGCAGAAATATTTATAAAACCCGTCCGCCATTTCAAAGCCGGGGGTGTCCTTGTAGCTTTCTCTTATGTCATACAGCATTTTTCTTACCACAAGGTTGGATATATATTTTATTTCCACGCTTCCCCAGGATGGAGGATTATCCCCTACGTTAAAGTAGTCCCAATACCTTAAGGTCTTGCCCTCATCAAGCTTTATCCGGTAGTCCTGGTGGGCGTAGACCATACCGTCGGTACATTCGGAGCCGAAAAAGTCGTCGTTAACCATAAATAACCCTAAAATCTGCCTGTTACGTTCGCTTTTCCCTTGGGGAAGATACGTTATGATACAAGCCGAGTTGGGACAAAGCCGTGACGGTAACCTCGGTTCCCCCTTGGAGTAGCCGCTTATATACCTGCCGGTGAATAAGCTCCAGGTGGAAAACACATCCTTAGGCTTGTTTACCGTAAGGCCGAACACTCCCTGGGATTCGGGGTTGATTTTAAGGCAGTTGAGGCGTCTTAACTTTTCGTGGGCTTCATGTATGGCTTTTTCTTTTTTCTTTTCCTCTATTTCTTTACGGCGTAAAAGCTGCTTTACAAGCTTTTGGTCTTGGGTGCTTTCAAAGGTAAGAAAACCTCCGAAAGCGTCGGGGAACAGAAACTTTTTAACACATCCGCCGAAATCTATATGGATGATATTATCCGAAAGGTTTGTTATAACCCCTCTGCCGAAGGTTATGTGAGAAACTTCTTTTCCCGTTAAATTCATGGCAAATCTCCTTTCTTTAATATTTATGTTTTTCAATTCGCCGCTATTCGTTACAATTTTCCGGCCTAAGGCCGGATGGAGAAGAGGAAAAGCGCAGGGTGTAATTAAAACAGCAATATCATATTTTTTTATGATAAAAAAACATAAAAAAATTCGCCTGTGTGATATTTTTGCACGTATTAAAAAGAAAAAGGGCTTTTCACATGACGCAATAAACTGCGTTATACAAAAAGCCCTTCTTGTTCAAGACGGTTCTTTTTTTATTTAATTTTTATCTTATCAATACTATAACATATAAAAATAATAAAATCAAGCCTTTAAATATAAAAATGTAAAATTAATTATTTATCCGCATAAAAAGAGAAAAGGGTGTGTTTTTTTGCGTTATTTGTTGAAATTATAAATCCTTTATGTTAGAATAGAATCGAGGAATAGGCGGAATAATTTTCAAAGGAGGTTTTTGGTTATGAAATTTGTAAAGAAAAATCCCAAATCCAACTGCGAAACCTGCGTATACTTTAACTACGACGACAAAACCCGTTGCTATGAGTGCCACATCAGCCTTGACGAGGACGAAATGGCTAAGTTTCTGTCCGCATCCGCCACCGACTGCCCCTATTATAAGTTTCACGACGATTTCAACCTGCAGCGAAAACAAATTTAATATAATTTTGGAGTTTTTAAAACCTTTTTATGCTTAAAATTCTTGAAACCCTAATGATCGTATCCTTCGGCGCATCCTGGCCCTTTTCCATTGCAAAATCGGTTAAATCAAGGTCGACAAGAGGAAAAAGTTTGTTGTTTTTGGTGCTTATCGACTTCGGTTACGCCTGCGGCATAGCGTGGAAAATTCTTGAATGGCAACAATCGGGGGTTTTTGCTTATCCCATGGTTGCCTACATACTAAACCTGCTTATGGTTACCACTGATATGATGGTATTTTTCAGAAACAAGAAGCTTGAAAAAAGTGAAGCTTAAATGAATAGACACATACTTGTCTGCCCCCTGTGCGGGGAAGACCTTACAGAGGGAACTGCCGGCACAAACAAGGCGTTAAAATGCCCTGCTGGCCATTCCTTTGATATAGCCAAAGAAAATTATGTAAACCTGCTTATCCGCAGCTCGTCGTCCCCCACCGGGGACAACAGGGAAATGGCAAGAAGCAGGCATGCTTTTTTGTCAAAAGGCTATTATAAATGCCTTGCCGACGCCTTGGGTGAAGTGTTTTCAAACACCGCCGCCAACACCGCCCTTGACATCTGCTGCGGGGAGGGCTACTACACCGCAGAACTTGCGAACAAAAGTCAATGTGCCTTTTACGGCTTTGACCTTTCAAAGGATATGGTCCGCCTTGCAGCAAAGCGGGGGTGCGGTGCCTGCTTTTTCGTTGCCAACCTCAATGCCATACCTGTCAAAAGTTGTGCGTTTGATTTTGCCTTTCACCTTTTTGCCCCCTTTGATAAAGATGAATTTTACCGGGTGGTAGCCGACGGTGGACACCTTGTTACCGTCATACCCGGCAGGGAGCATCTGTTGGGGTTAAAGGAGATTCTATACAAGGACGTTTATCTAAATGAGGAAGAACCCCCGAATGCCGGGGACTTTGTCCTTGCCGATAAAATAAGGGTAAAAGCAGATATAACCGTGGAAAAGGAGGATATATTACCCCTTTTTCAAATGACGCCTTATTATTTTAAATCGCCAAAGGAAGGGCTTGAAAGGTTAAATACCCTTGATAAGCTTTCCACTCCTACCGAGTTTATAATGCTCGTGTATAAAAAGTGAGGACGTTATGGCTACATGGATAACCCATCTGCGGATTGCTGAAAAAGTTTTTGAAAAAGTTGACGGCCTTGCCGAAACCGAATTTACGGTTGGCAATATGGCCCCCGACAGCGGTGTTCCCAATGCCGACTGGTCGGTTTTTACCCCGGGCAGGGATGTTTCACATTACTTTTATCAAGGCCCGGACGGGGTAAAAAATATACATATAGATGCGTTTGACGCAAAATACCTTAATGACGATGTTGTTAAAACCTACAATATAGAGCAGCTTTCCTTTTACCTCGGCTACCATACCCATCTGTTTTCTGATATATGCTGGGCAAGGGCAGTCGATTTTCAGTTGAGGGAAAAGTTTGGCGAAAATTACATATCCGACAAAAATACCTGCCTGTCTAAGCTAAGGTATGATTGGTATGACCTTGATTTTCTTTATCTTTCGGATAAAGGGATTTTCCGCGGATTTGAGGTTTATCTGAAGGCTGAAGGCTTTGAAAACACCTTTCTTGACTTCTTTTCGCCCGACGCCTTTGACAACCGGCGGCAATTTATAACTTCCCATTATCTTGCCGGCAAAGAGGGTGTTTGCCGGGAGTATGATTATGTTACACAGGACGAAATGGATGCTTTTGTGGTCGAAACCGCCGAAAAAGCGGCGAAATGGATATTGGAAAAAACCAAGCTTCCTTCCTTAAAGAAGTAAAAGCAAGGGTGAAAGATATACCATATCCTACACATATTGTAACCGCCGCAGGCTATGTTTTTGATAAAAACGGAAATTTGCTTTTAGTTAAAACAAACTTCCGCGGCTGGGAAATTCCCGGAGGGCAAATTGAAAACGGCGAAAGCCTTGAGGAAGGCGTATTGAGGGAGATATATGAGGAAAGCGGTATAACCGCCCGGGTAAAATGCCTTAACGCTGTTTATTCAAACATTGCGGCCCATACCGACCATGACGGGGTTACCCATGTTCCCACCAAAGTTATGTTTGATTTTATATGCGAATATGTTTCGGGGGAGTGTAAAACCTCTGACGAAACCAATGATGTCTTATGGGTGCCGGCCGAAAAGGCTCTTGACTACATAACACTGCCCGTTTTCCGTTACAGAGTAAAAAACGCCCTTGAATTTAACGGCAGGCTGCTTTATTCCGCCTATGTTTCCCGCCCCGAATTTAAGGTAATTTCAGAAAGATTTATATAATATTTCAAGCAAAGGTGTAGTAATTGAAACGATTGTTAAAGTATATTGAGCCCCTCGTTCCCATGATGTCCCTTGGCCTGGCCATTAAGTTTTTGGGCACCATGATGGATCTTGTCATACCCTCAATCCTTGCCATTATCATTGACGACTATGCCAAGGCGGGGATGGAGGGGAAAATATACCTTTACGGCGGTTTAATGGTGCTTTGCGCCGTTATATCGGTGGCGTCAAATATTTTCGCCAACCGCCTTGCCGCCATATCCTCCGGACGGATAACAAAGGCTATCCGCCGCGATTTGTTTTCAAAAATATCCTACCTTTCGGCAAAGCAGACCGACACTTTTACTATTCCTTCCCTTATATCCCGTTTAACGTCGGATACATATAACATAAACCAAATGCTTGCCCGCACCCAGCGGATAGGTGTCAGAGCGCCCATATTGCTTATCGGCGGAATTATCATAACCCTAACCCTTGACCCGGTGCTGACGCTTATACTGGTGGGAATGCTCCCCTTTATAGCCGTTGTGGTGTATTTCGTTACAAAATCAAGCGTAAAACTATACACCGCCGTTCAGGAATCCCTTGACCGGCTTACCCGCACGGTGCAGGAAAACTTCACCGGTGTGCGTGTAATAAAGGCCCTTTCCAAAACCGAATACGAAAAAAGCAAATTCGAGGACCACAACTCCGACCTGAATGCAAAAGAAAAAAAGGTTGGCCTTATAATGTCAATAACCAATCCTTCCGCCACCGCCATACTTAACGTGGGATTGACTCTGGTGGTGCTGGCAGGGGCTTTCAGGTCAAATTCGGGTCTTACCACCCCCGGGGTGATTATCGCTTTCCAGACCTACTTTACCATTGTGTTAAACGCCATGCTGGGGGTTACCCGGGTGTTTATGACTATCACAAAGGGCGAGGCCTCCGCAAAGCGGGTGTCTGAGGTGCTTGACACAGAAGAAGATATTGCCGTCTTGGATATACCCAAAGAGGAAAGTCCATATCATATAGAATTTCGCAGCGTAACCTTTTCCTACAACAAAACCCAGCCGAACGTAAAGGATATTTCCTTTGCCCTGAAGCGGGGTGAAACGCTGGGAATAATCGGCTCCACCGGCAGCGGTAAAACCACCGTTGTCAGCTTGTTAAACAGGTTTTACGACCCTGACGAGGGGGAAATACTCATTGACGGGGTTAATATAAAGGCCATTCCCAACGACGTATTGAGAGCCAAGTTCGGCAACGCATTCCAAAGCGACTTTTTAGTTGGATCCACAATAGGTGAAAATATAAGGTATTACCGGGATATACCCGACAAAGACCTTATTACCGCTTCCCGTCATGCCGCAGCGGCGGAATTTATCGAAAGCCTGCCCGAACGGGAAAATTATGCCGTCGCTCCCCGGGGTGCCAACCTTTCGGGGGGACAAAAGCAGCGGATTCTTATTTCCCGGGCGCTGGCCGGTAAACCCGAAATTTTAGTCCTTGACGACGCATCCTCGGCTTTAGACTATAAAACCGACGCTAATCTTAGAAAAGCCCTTTCCCAAAACTACTCCGACACCACCAAAATTATAATAACCCAGCGGGTTTCCTCCATCCGCCATGCCGACCTGATTCTTGTTCTTGAGGACGGGGAGGTTATAGGCAAGGGAAAACATGACGAGCTTGTGGAAAGCTGCGAAACCTACCGTATTATAGCGCAGACGCAGATGGGGGAGGGTAGCAAATGAACAACATGCCGGGAATGGGGGGCGGACGGCTCACCCGGGGGGAAACCAGCGGCGACAGGCGCAATTTAGCCAACGCCAAACCTCAGAAGAAATATGTCCTTGTCCGCCTTTGGAAATACCTTTACAATTATAAATTTTTACTTCTTTTAGCCTTGGTTCTGGTGGTTGCCTCAAACCTCCTTGCCCTTAGGGGGCCGGAATTTTCGGGTAAAGCCATAAGCGCCATGGGAATAGGCAAGGGGGACGCCGATTTTGAAAAGGTGTTCTACTATGTTATCTTAATGCTTATTTATTACGTTCTGTCGGCGGTTATGGCTTATATCCTGTCGGCGTTGATGATTATCCTCTCCAAAAGAGTAGTATACAAAATGAGAAAGGACGTTTTCGAAAAGCTGGTGACGCTGCCGGTGGGATATTTTGACCGTCATCAGGCCGGGGACATTATAAGCATTATATCCTATGACATAGACACGGTAAACCAGTCGTTGTCGTCAGACCTGCTGCAGGTGTGCAAATCGGTTATAACCGTGGTGGGGGCGTTGCTGTATATGCTTGCCATTGCACCATCATTGGTGCTGGTATTTGCATTTACAATACCCTTGTCGATTATTTTTACAAGATATACAACCAAAAAGGTGCGTCCCTTGTTCAGAGAACGGTCGGCAAAGCTGGGCGCCCTTAACGGCTTTGTGGAGGAAATGACGGCAGGACAAAAAACCACCAAGGCCTACAACAGGGAAGAGCAGATTATAGGCGAGTTTGACATTAAAAATGAAGAAGCCATAAAAGCCTACACCAAAGCCGAATATTACGGCACGGTTATAGGCCCCGGTGTGAACTTTGTAAACAACCTGTCCCTTGCCATGGTGTCGGTGTTCGGGGTTATTGCCTACCTTAACGGCCGGATAGATATTGGCGGCATATCCGCCTTTGTCCAGTATTCCCGCAAGTTTTCGGGGCCGATAAACGAAACCGCCAACATTATAGGCGACTTCCAGTCGGCCTTTGCCGCCGCCGAAAGGGTGTTCCGCCTTATCGACGAGGCCCCGGAAAAAGAAGACGCCCCCGGTGCCACCGAGCTTGTTACCGCATCCGGCGACGTAGAGCTTAAAAACGTTAACTTCGGCTACATCGCCGACCGGCAGATTATATATAACCTTAACCTTCATGCCAAAAGCGGTGGCCTTGTCGCCATAGTCGGCCCCACCGGAGCGGGTAAAACCACCATTGTCAACCTGCTTATGAGGTTTTATGACGTAAATTCTGGGGACATAACCATTGACGGCAAGTCGATATACGATGTAACCCGTTCATCCCTTCGCTCGGCATATACCATGGTGCTGCAGGACACCTGGCTGTTCCACGGCACGGTGTTTGAAAACGTGGCCTACGGCAAGGAAAACGTCACAATGGACGAGGTAGTGGAAGCCTGCAAGGCGGCAAGGATACATTCCTTTATAACAAGGCTGCCCAAGGGCTATGATACAATTATCACCGACAACGGCATAAACATCTCAAAGGGGCAAAAGCAGCTTTTAACCATTGCCCGGGCAATGCTGCTTGATTCCAAAATGCTTATCCTTGACGAGGCCACCTCCAACGTGGACACCCGCACCGAGCAGCGGATTCAGGAAGCAATGCGGTCGCTTATGAAGGATAAAACCTGCTTTGTTATCGCCCACCGCCTTTCCACCATCCAGAACGCCGACCTTATTATCGTTGTAAAAGACGGCAATATAGTGGAGCAGGGAAACCACAAGGAGCTTATGGCAAAGGGCGGGTTTTATTCCCAGCTTTATTACTCCCAGTTTGAAACCTATTAATTGAATATAAAGGGGCGTTTTCCTTGAAAAAGGTATTGTTTTTAGCTTTCATCCTCCTTTTGGCGATTTTGTCCGGCTGCGGACACAACCACGAGTATAAAACAGAGGTTATAGCACCCGATTGCACCCAGGCAGGATACACTCTTAACCGCTGCTCCTGCGGCGACGAATATAAAGACAATATAATCGAACCTCTGGGGCATGATTATAAATTAGACAAGGTTGTTCCGTCCGACTGCAAAACCCACGGGTCGGAAACCTTTGTCTGCTCCCGCTGCGGTGACAGCTACACAGAGGAACTTGAACTTGCACCCCATGACATTGAAAATGCGGAATATATACTCCGCCAGTCCGGGGCGAAGCATATTTTATCCCTTTACGGGCAATGCAAGGTATGCGGTGAGTATGCAAGGGAAAATGCCGCCACCTTCACCTTTGGCCTTGACACCGACGGTGATAAAGAGCCTGATGTGGATTTAAAGGGAGGAAAGCTAAAAGTTACCCTTAAAAGCAATGTTTTAACCCTTAATGCAATCCCCAATGACTATTTCCGCTTTATAAGCTGGAGCGACGGCAACACCGATTCAAGCCGCACAATAAATGCCGATGATGCCGGTTCCATAAACGCCGTTTTCGAATACGAGCGTTACAATATGCCGGTGCTTAATATCGACACCGGGGGCAAAGAGGTGGTGTCACTTGACTATTATGTTAACTGCACCGTTACCTTGACCAACTGTGACAAAAAATATATCCTTGACAGCGACAAGGCCGGCATACGCGTCCGGGGTAATGCCTCGGCAAACTACGGCGACGAGGACTGGATTAGAAATAACAAGGTCCACTACCGGCTTAAATTCGATTCGAGGACATCTGTTTTAGGGATAAATAACGGCGCCAAGTGTAAAAGCTGGGTGTTGTTAAGAGGGGACACCCACTTTATAAAAGAGCCTATATCCTTTTTCATGGGGAAAAAGCTGCTGGGTGGCGAATATTTCGTTTCCGACTACACCTATGTGGACGTGTATTTCAACTACCAATACATGGGGGTCTATATAATCTGCGACCAGATTCAAATTGACCGCTACCGCATTGACATAGACGAGCTTGAGGACGGGGAAAGGCGGTTGAAAACCGGCTATCTCATTGAAATCGACAACTATGCCCGCCATGAACCCTATCACTTTTTTATTGACTACGACGGCGTAAGCCTGACAGATATGTACGGTATCACCCGCACCGCAGCCCGTGCAGGTTATTCGATAAAATACGACACCCTGACAAACGAGCAGCTTAATTTTGTAAGCGACTACATTTCAAAGGTTTACAGGATTGTCTACAAAGCCATCTGGGAGGGCAAGTATTATAAATTCGACTCAAAGTTCAACCTTGTCCCCGCACCGGAGTTCACAAACTCAATGGACGCTGTGGCAAATGTAATGGATCTTGATTCGCTGGTTGGTATGTATATCCTCCACGAGCTGTGCGAGGAACGGGACGTGGGCGTAGGCAGCTTTTACATGTATGTCGATTTCACCTTGGATAAACCCCTTCTCACCTTCTGCGCCCCCTGGGATTTTTCCTGGGCTTTCGGTGACGATACAGGATTCAGGTATGACAAATTTTCCACCTCCGCCTGGCAGCCCGATGAGTTTATAAGAGCAGCCGGCAACCGGTCGTCCACCTGGTTTATAACGCTTTATCACGCCGACTGGTTTGTGGATATGGTTAAGGACAAATGGACTACAGCTGTCGACGAAGGCTGGTTTAACGAGCTTTTTGAGGAAATGACACGGGTGTCGGACACCTATGAAAACGAATTTATTAAAAATAGCCTTCGCTGGAACAGCGGTGACCAGAGATGGAATTCCCAGCGCATTGGCGAATGGTTGGAAAAGCGTATAAACTGGTTAAACACCCAATGGTATAAAGGCAAATAGCAAAATACCGATTTACGACATTCAATAAGAAACCGCAGGCGTTAAGCCTGCGGTATTTTTATTTAAGCTTTAAACTTATATCAAGTGCCTGCACCGAATGGGTAAGAGCACCGATGGATATAATATCCACCCCGGTTTCGGCCACTGCCTTTAAGTCCTTTTCACCCATGTTGCCCGATGCCTCAAGGAGAACCCTTCCGGCGGCAAGCTCTACTGCCGCCTTCATTTCCTCATTGGACATATTGTCAAGCATTACAATGTCTGCTCCGGCGGAAACAGCCTCTTTTAACATTTCAAGGTTTTCCACCTCAACCTCAATCTTAATGGTGTGGGGAACGTTTGCCTTTGCCCCCTCCACCGCCTTTATTATTGAGCCTGCGGCTTTTATATGGTTGTCCTTTATAAGCACCCCGTCGGAAAGGTTAAACCGGTGGTTCCAGCCGCCCCCTGCCCTTACGGCGTATTTGTCAAGCACTCTAAGCAAGGGCATTGTCTTACGGGTGTCGGTGATTTTGGCTTTGTAGCCCTTTACCTGATCTGCCGCCTTTTTTGTCATGGTGGCAATGCCGGATGCGCGCTGGATAAGGTTTAATATAGTCCTTTCGCCAAGGAGGATTGTTTTGGCATCTCCCTCGATATATGCTATAATATCACCCTTTTTAACCTCGTCCCCGTCGGCAAATTTTAAATCCACATTTACCTTTCCGCCGATAAACTCAAAGGTGCGGCCAATAATTTCAAGTCCGCATACAACCCCGTCCGCCTTGGCGATAAACGATCCGGAAACCATGGTGCCTGCCGGGACGGTGTAGTTGGTGGTAATATCTCCGTTGGGGGCATCCTCTTTAAGGGAACCGAGAATGATTTCGTCAAAAATCGTCATTTTTCACTCCTCCAGTATATAGTGGGAACCCACGCTTTCCCGGCGGTTTAACGCCCCGTCGGTGATTAGCAGGGCAATGGTCAGCATATTATACACCCTGAAACCGAGAGGGGTGGAAAGGAGGGTGTTGTCGAAAATTGTCTTAATCTCTGTAAATTTCGCCTTAGCCGACTTTAGTTCCGAAACCCGCCGTTCTGCCCCGGCAGCGCCCTGAAGGGTTTGCTTTATAAGCCTTTCATAACCTTTTAATTCACCTTCGGTGAGGGTATTTTCATGGGTGGGAGTGTGTATTTTAAAATGGTTTTTCCGGCTGTCGTCAGGAGTAAAGTTGGCATTTATATGACTTGCCGCCCGTCTGCCGAACACAAGGCATTCCAGCAGGGAGTTGGAAGCAAGGCGGTTTGCTCCGTGAATGCCCGTCCTGGCGCATTCGCCGCAGCAATACAGTCCTTTGATGCTGGTCTGTCCGTCAAGGTCGGTTTTGACGCCTCCCATTAGGTAATGCTGGGCAGGTCTTACGGGTATATGGTCTTTGGGTATATTTATACCCCTGTTTAAGCATTCGTGATAAATAGTGGGGAACCGGGTTATGAAAAATTCCCTTGTCATAGAGGAGCAGTCAAGGAAAGCATAGGTGTCCCCGGTGCGCTTTAGCTCTTTTAATATTTCTCTGGTAACAATATCCCTGGGGGCAAGATCGGCCATTTCGTGCTTGTCCTTCATAAAGGCCTCGCCCTTTGAGTTTTTAAGAATTCCGCCCTCACCCCTGACCGCTTCAGAAATTAAAAACAGCCGTTCGGTTTTTCCTTCGGAAATTAATGTGGTGGGGTGGAACTGGACAAATTCCATATCGCACACTTCGGCTCTTGCCCGGTAGCAGGCGGCTATGCCGTCACCTACGGCTCCGGCAGGGTTGGTGGTGTATTCGTAGCACTGGCCTATTCCGCCGGTGGCAACAATAACACTGTTTGCTAAAATAACCGAATAAACTCCGTCCTTCATTACAAGCACGCCGGTAACTTTATCATCTTCGGTGAGTATGTCCACCAGATAGGTGTTGAAATGAAAGTCAAGGTTTTCCCGCTGCAGGGCAATCATGCCAAGCTGCTTGGTGGTTTCACGGCCGGTGGCGTCACCGCCGCAATGGAGGATACGCCGTTTGGTGTGTCCCCCTTCCCGGGTTATAAGCAGGTCGCCGTCGGCGTTTATGTCAAAGGGAACATCCATTTTTAAAAGTTCTTCAATGTCAGAGGGGCCTTCCTCCACCAGCACCTCCACCGCTTTACGGTCGCAAAGTCCTGCGCCGGCCTTGAGGGTATCCTCAATATGGGCGATATAGGTGTCGTCCTTGGTGGTAACCGCCGCAATTCCTCCCTGGGCAAGGTAGGAATTTGAGTCTTCTATATGAGCCTTGGCCAGCACCGCCACCTTGAAGTTTGGGGAAATGTGCAGAGCGGCATAAAGCCCGGCAATGCCGGCTCCCACAACCACTGCGTCGTAGCGGGTAGCATCCAGTCTGGCGTTTTTAAAGTCCGGTAAGAATCTTCTTTCCATAGATTATCTGCCAATCTCCTCAATATCATAAGGCGTAATCTGATAAACGTAATAGTTGAGCCAGTTGGAATAAAGCAGGTGGGCGTGGGACCGCCAGGTGTTCACCGGCGGCTTTGATACATCGTTGTCGGGGAAATAGTTTATTGGCATATCAATTTCAATGCCCTTGTTAATGTCCCGTATATATTCAAGCTTTAGCGTTTCGGCGTCGTATTCGGGGTGTCCCGTCACATACACCTGCCGGTAGTTTTTAGAAGCGGCAAGATACACCCCCGCGTCTTCAGATACGGCAAGGAGCTTTAAGCGGCTGTCGGCAAGAACATCCTCCTCGCTTACATATGAATACCTTGAATGGGGGGCGGAAAAGTATTCGTCAAAGCCCCGCACCAGAGGGTCGGAGGGGATAAGTGTTTTATGATTGTAAATGCCGCTTAACTTTTTTTCAAGGGGACGTTTTTTAATGCCGCAGTTGTAATACAGTCCGGCAAAGGCTCCCCAGCAGACATAAAGGGTGGAAAACACGTTTTTGTTTGCCCAGTCCATTATGCCGCAAAGCTCGTCCCAGTAATGTATATCGTCAAATTCAAGGCGTTCCACAGGAGCGCCGGTTATAATAAGACCGTCGAACTTTTTGTTTTTAACTTCGTCAAAGGTTTTGTAAAAGGCTGCAAGATGATTTTCGTCGGTGTGTTTGGGTTTGTAGGTTGCGGTGGTTAAAAGCTGGACGTCTATCTGCAAAGGCGTGTTTGAAAGAAGACGCAATATCTGGGTTTCGGTAACCTCCTTGGTGGGCATAAGGTTTAATATGCCTATCTGCAAGGGGCGGATATCCTGTGTAACTGCCCTCTGCTCGTCCATTATAAAAATATTTTCATTTTCCAATATTTCTGCCGCCGGAAGCGATTGGGGAATTTTTATGGGCATAGATAATTACCTCTCTTTGAATCGTAATATTATAGCATTCCCCTGTAAATTAGGCAATAGATTTTTACAAAAACTCTTGGAAAATTGCATTTTTGGTGTTATAATCTCAATTAAAGCCATGTCAGGAGCATAAAATGAAAACAATTATATATAAGCTTGACAATGCAAATAAAGACACCGAATATATAAAAGAATGTGCAGCCCTTTTAAGGCAGGGAAAGCTTGTGGCTTTTCCCACCGAAACGGTTTACGGGTTGGGCGCCAATGCCTTTGACGAAAAGGCCTGTGAGGATATATACAAGGCCAAAAATCGTCCTGCGGATAAGCCTTTGCTCTGCCATCTTTATTCCATTGAACAGGCGGAGGAAATCGCATATCTGACCGACATTGAACGGAAACTTATAAAACACTTCACCCCCGGGCCGTTGACGGTTATAGCCAGAAAAAAGGACTGCGTAAATAAAGTGGTATCCGCCGGAGGAAACACCGTTGGACTGCGGTTCCCGGCAAACCCGGAGGCGATGATGCTGCTTCGTGAAGCGGGGGTTCCGGTGGCGGCAACATCGGCAAACATTTCGGACTTTCCTTCTCCCACCGACGGGGACATGGTAAAGGAATACCTTTTCGGCAGAATAGACGCCATTCTTGACTGCGGCAAAACCGGCAGCGGCATTGCGTCCACTATAATTTCGGTGGAGGACGGGCTGAAAATCATCCGTGAAGGGGTTATAACACGGGAAGACATAATGAGGGTGCTTGAATGATAATTGTTGGCTTAACAGGCAGAACCGGCTCGGGCAAGTCCACGGTGGGTAAATATTATCAAACCCTGGGGGCGGAATATATCGATACCGACCGTTTAAGCAGGGAAGTAACCCTTCCCGGCTCGGACTGTCTTGAGGAGCTTAAAAGCTGCTTTGGTGATGAAATTATAAACCCCAACGGCACGTTAAACCGTCCTCGCCTTGGGGAAATCGCCCTTGTGGGGGGTAAAAACTATAATAAGCTAAACGAAATCACCCACCGGCATATTCTTGCCGAGGTAAGGCGAAGGATTGATGCTGCCAAGGATATGGGCAGGGAGGTTGTCATTGTGGACGCTCCGTTGCTTTTCGAGTCGGGCTTTGACAGAGAATGCAATTATATTATAGGCGTTATTTCCGACGATGAAACGTCGGTAAAGCGGGTAACCGCCAGAGATAACATTGACCAAAACACCGCCAGAAAGCGGCTTGAAAAGCAAAAATCCAACGACTTTTTAAAAGCAAACTGCCACTTTATAATAGAAAACAACTCCACAGCAGAAGAGCTTTTGCGGCGGGCACGTGAAATTTATGATACGATAGGGGGCAAAGGGTGAAAAAGAAGGCTGTTATAGCAATTTCGGTTTTACTTTCTTTTGTCCTTTTCGGGCTTGTGGTATATCAGCTTTTCTTTGTAAAAGACTACCCGTTAAGGTATAAGGAGGAAATACTAAAATATGCCGACGCCTATTCGGTGCCGGCGGATTTGGTGTGCGCCGTTATAAACACCGAAAGCGGCTATGATCCCAACGCTATGTCGTATGTCGGTGCGGTGGGACTTATGCAGCTTCTCCCCTCCACCGCAGGGGAAGTGGCAAGAAAGCTGAAAATTGACGACTACGACCTGTATGATCCCGAAACCAATATAAATTTCGGCACATACTATTTAGCCTACCTTTACGGCCAGTTTAACGACTGGGAAACCGCTCTTGCCGCCTACAATGCCGGTATAGGCAATGTTAAGCTGTGGCTTAAAGACCAAAATTATTCGGCAGACGGCAAAACCCTTATAAAAATCCCGTTTAGGGAAACGTCAAACTTTGTAAAACGGGTTAAAACCGCAAGGGAAGTGTATGCCGTAAAGCTTGAAGATTATTTATCAAACAGATAAATTAATATACCTTTATAATAAAACAGCCTGACCGTTGCCGGTCAGGCTGTAATATTTTACATTTACCCTAACAGCTTAAGGCGGATTAATGAGTAATCAACAATCCCGACTTTACCGTTGGAGTCTATATCGGCGTTTTTAAGGCCTTTTTCATCAAGAGGTGTTTTGCCTAAAACATGAAGCCTTACGGCTATATAGTCAGACACACTAAGCTTTCCGTCGCCGTTGGCGTCACCGGCAAGATTGTCGACCTTTCTGTCAGGCAGGGTATTAATCTTTCTCAAATATTCGGCATCTGCCAGCAAAGCCGATTTTGCTTTTGAATTTTCAACCTTTTCGAATTCCTTTTTAAGGTTTTCGATTGCCTTCTGGCTTTGGCTGCCGAACAGTAAAATGGCTTCGTCAATCTTTTGTGAAAGGGTATTGGCCTTCTGCTTGTCTATGTAGCCTAAGTAAACCAGGGTTTCGTTTATCCGCTTTTTTATAAATCCGGCATAATCGGTCAGTGCGGCTTTTTTGTCCCATGACGGGGTTTTTGCTCTTACCGAATAAGGCCCCGCAACAGCGGCATCCCCTATCCCTTTATTTAAATATGCGTTGCTTTCGAACGCAACCTGACCGAGGGTGCCGAAGGCCCTGCTGAATCTAATCTGATGCAGGTAAATAAAAGCGTCCACGCTTGGCTCAAAGGGGCCGAGACCTACGGCAATAACGGGGTTTATACCTGCCTGTTTATATTTGGGGAGATAGGTTTCGGGACTTCCTGCACCGTAAGCCATGGGGAACACCAGGTCAAGCCAGCCGTTCTTTACCCATGTGGTATAGTCCTGCATAACCCCGGTAACCGAGGTGGTAACGTCGGGGAACACGTCTGCCGAAAGAATAACTCCGGGGGCAAAGTCGTCAATCATATTTCTTACCTTGCCTACAAAGGCGGTAACAAAGGATGCCCGGTATTCGCAAAATGCAGTCCACCAGTTGGCGGATGGGTTGTAGCCGGTAACGGTTATACCGGTCTTTGCCTTAAAGCCGTTAATAATTTCGGCATTAAATCCCCATTCGGAACCGGGGAACCGTATGTAGTCGAGCTGCAGACCGTCTACATCATAGTTGGTTACAATGTATTTATAGGTTTCAAGCAGGTAGTTTTGAACTTCCTCATTGGCGGGGTTTACAAACAGAAAGGAGTCGTTTGTGGTGTTGCCGTTATGGTTTTGCAATCGCCAGTTTGGTTTCTTGTCATAAAGAGTATGACCTGTCGAATTGGTATGCCCTACATAAAACACCGGCATCCAAAGGTGAAGCTCCATCTGCCTTTTATGGGCTTCCTCAATGAAGGCCTGGAGCATGTCAAAGCCCTTCCAAGAAGGGTTTTGCTCAAAAAGGGATCCTTCGGGCATGGGCATTATCATATAGCCGTTATACAGTGTTTCGATACTTATTATATTGATACCATTGTCATAAAGCTTTTGCACTATATCTGCCACAGCCTGGCGAGTGGTTTGGGTTGGTCGTATCCATACCCCCCGGTATTCCACCGGAACGCTTTCGGAAAGGGTGGCGGATATCTGGTCTAGGGTCGCCGAAAGGCTTTCGCTGAAGTTGTAATAGGCCATATAGTCGCCGCTTGTTTCAAGGGCCAAGTAAGCCGCCTGAAGGTCGGCTTTTGCCTTGTCAAGCAGTGAGGATACCTTTTTATAATCCACAACGGCGGACACATTGGCGTTTTCGTCATAAGCGGCATACAGGTCGTTTAATCGGGAAAGGTCGTTTAAATACATTGTCTTAGGAGTGTAGGTGAAGGTTACTGTTTTATTGGTTCTGTCAAGTGCCGCATTCATACCCACAAGGACATGGTCTCTTAAATAACCTCCGGCGTCGGCGTGTCCCGACACCACAAAACCACCAGTCGGAATCTGGCTGTTGTTGCCCCCGGCTGAAATTACAACACCGTTTTTGTCCACGCTTACCTCATAGCCCCATTGATTGGTGCCGGTGGTTTTGCCGGAGGTGTAGATTATGGTTTCATTGGTATTACGGACTCTGTTTTCGCCGTTGTAAGATACCACAAGGTCATAGGCGGGGAAAACCGGCTTGTCGGAAACAATAATTATCCCGGTTTTTCGGTTGTAGGTTATGTAATCGCCAACCTTTACGTTGTTTTTCAAAAAGGTTGCCGACTGCTTTCCGCCTTCGGTAATGGAATTATGTCCCGACACAACAAAGCCGCCGTCAGGGACAAGGCTGTTGTTTCCGCCTGTTGAAATAACCCTGCCCTCGCTGTTTACGCTCACCTCATAGCCCCATTGGTTGGTGCCGGTGCGCATTCCCGAACGGGTGTAGACAATAAGCTCGCCGTCACCCCGGTTAGTGTTTTCGTTGTCCACCGTAAAGGTAAGCTGTGCTGTTTCGGCAGATACACTTAAATCTATAATATTGCCCAACCCCGTAGCAAGGGTTAAAAGAGCAAGTAAAAGTGCTAAATATCGTTTTTTCATATTTTATTATTAGAGGATTTACCCCTACTCCGGCGTTTTATTATGGCAAATACCGCAAGAGCGGCAACCGCTAATGCGCCTATGGCGGCGGGAACAACCCACCCCGGCAGGGATTTTTCCTTATTTATTTCATCTTGTGATTTGCTTTCGCTGCTTGTATCAGATATTTGTTCGGATACGTCGATTGTTGTTTCTTCGGAAGATTCGGCAGATGAATTTTCTTCCTCCGACGATTCTGCCACCGGGCCGTTATATGCCCTGTCAAGCCTTACGTTGTTGGGGACGGAGCCCGGCTCAACGGTGAAGGATGACCGCGCACTTACATTGCCTGAACAGTCGATAACCTCAAATTCGTAGGTCACGCTTACTTCGGGATCATAATCCATATCCACAAAGCTGTTGGGGTAGGCGGCGATGCCCGATCCTTCGTTACGGGTGGCGTTGCGGTAGGTGAAGAATTCACCGTTTTTATAAATGTTAACCCGGTGTATGCCCACGTTGTCATACATTCCCGACCAGGTTACGGTTAATGATTTAACACCTTTTACTGTAGAGTAGGTGGTTCTGAATTTGGTGGGGGGAGTAGGGGGCACGGATTCCATTTCGCCGTTTTCAAGGTAGAACTTATAGGCGTCATAGTATCCTTTTACGGCGTTATAAGGGGAAAGGTAATGGGGGACGGCAAACAGGAAAATGCGGTCAACATATTCGGACACAATCTGCATCTGGCTTACCATACGGTCTACCGAGCAGCTTGACCAGTAGTTATAACCGTCATACTGGTCATAAAATTTTCCTGTGGGCGGCTGTATAAAAATCTCGCAGTTTGACCAAAGCTGAACGTCCCTGCCGCAGTTGTCAACAGCGTATCTGTATGCTGCGGTTACTTCGCCAAGATGTTCAAGGTTGTTGCCGCCGGCACCCACGCTGTCCTGGGGGCAGAGGATATCTCCGTCCCTGAATCCGGCGTTTTCAAGCAGTTCTTTCCAGAAATACCCTATATTCTCCGGAGATTTGGAAACCCAGCTACCCCCGAACATATTGACATAAGGGGAGAAGATGAAGGGAAGCGAAGGGTTGAGGGAATTTAACTTTTCGAAAATTATTTTAAATCCCTTTGAAAGGTTGCTTACATACCGGGATCGGGTGGCGGCGTTGTCAAAGTTGGAAGAATTGTAAAGTTCGGGAACAAAGTAGAAGCCGGCAAAGGTGTCGGGGTAGGCTTCGTAATAATTGTTATAGATTTCCTCCGCCACCGTGGCAAACATGGTGCAGACATTTTCAAAGCCGGTGGCGTTAAGGTCAAGGAAGGTCCATCCCTGTGATGTAAGGGCGTTGCCCATGCCGATATAAAGTTTAATGTCATGCTTTGAAAATATTTCAAAGACATTTGTCAGAACATCCTGCCCCTGTTTGAAAGCAGGGTTTGTGGTGGGATAATGTGCGGTTATATTCCACTTTGTCGGATCGCTTATAGGCTCACAGGTGCAGTCAAGGGTATCGCCGATAATTATGTATTCGATACCAAGATCTTTCCAAAAAGCGATTTCCTGTTCCCAACGTGCGTTATTCCACCCCGAATACAGCCAGGGCTGAATAAAGGTGCCTGTTATGGGGGAAATGCCGTTTGATTTCATTTCCTCGGGAGTGGGTGTGGCGGTTTTAACGTCGGTTGCCATTGCAAAAAATCCTCCGGTTGATGATAATAAAAGCGCAAATATGATAAAAAAGGCAAGATGAAGCTTTATTTTCATACAGGATCTCCCTTTCATAATCTCAATAAAAACGGCGGACGCATTTTGTCGTCCGCCGTTGGTAGCTCATTATTTATGCAGTGGGAAGGGGTTTGTAGGTATAGTACTGCTTTTCTATACGCTTCTTAAAGATGATGGGGTAAAGGTCGGTTTTATCAAGATCGACGATACCTTCTTCGGGATCGCTGTCTCCGCCGCCGTTTCCGCCGCCGGAGGTGTCGCCAGAGGTGTCGCCAGTTTCTTCGCCTTCACTTTCATCACTTGTATCCCCGTTGTCGCCACCCTGAGTTGCACCTGAGGAAAGGTCCACGTCTATGGTGCGGACAAGCCCGATGGCCTTTTCGAAGGTGCCGAGGATAACGTCGTCATACATATCGGCCACCTGGGAGATGGTTATATAGTCGTTAACGATATCCCTAAGAGCTTCGGTTGTGTACTTGATTTCGGTTTGGTTGTTTTTATTGTAGGCGAAGGTTTCCATAACCACGTTCTGAATCCATTCGTCTGTAAAGCGTTCATTAACGGTGTTGTTTACATCCTCGGGGAGGGGGTCCTTGCCGAGCTCCTGGGTAAGCTCGTCAGTTACCATTTTGTAAAGTTCGCTTCTTAATGCGGAGGTCATGGAGTTTCTGTTCTTGGTGGCTTTTTTAACCACGTTGGAGATGGCTATCCGGTAGTCGGGAACCGAACGGGCGGCATCGTCATTGAAGGGGAACATAGAAACGTATTCCTGCTGGAACTTCTTGTATTCCTTCCTGAGGTCGTCGTTAAGTTCTACAAAGAACTTATCGATTTCTTCAACTATCAATTCCTGAAGGTATTTGTTTATTTCCACCAGGCAGAGGTCGTAGTGGCTTTCGAATACGTTTGCGCCGGTGGCATTGAGCATTTCTTCAAGATATTCTTCGGAGGAAAGGACTGCTTCAAGGCGGGCTTGATATTCTTCGGTCTTGATGTAATCATCGTAGTCTCTCTTGGTGTACTGGGCTACGGTGTCTACTACGGTACGGTTTTTTCTGTCCTCAATCTGGGAGGCGTAAGTCTTCTTGATTTCTTCAAGGAGAAATTCCTCGGTGCAGATCTGGTTTACAAGCGCGTCAAGCTCGGCATCGGAAAGTCCCTGGTTTTCGGGCTTGGCAGCTTCGATGTTTTTGACTTCCTTCTTTATCTTGTTTTTGTTGGATGTGGTGTTGTAGTTCTTTACTGCGTTTTCGTAGGCGAGCTCCACGATTCTATTGTAGAGGTCGGTTCCCTTGGCATACTTTTCGCCTTTTTCGGCAAGAACTATGGCGTTAAGCTCGGCCTTGTATCTTGCGGTAATGTCGGCGGTAAGTGTTTCGGTAACCACGGGACCTATGGTATCCACAATGGTTTGCCAGCTTACGTTAAGCAGCTTGCCGTTTATAAGTTTGGGATAGAATTTGGATGTATGATCCTTGATTATATTTACATAGTTGGGTTCGTAGATTATCTGGTTAGCGTCGTTGGGGTGTTTGATTCCCACAGGATAGTAGGCAAAGCCCAATGATGCCGACAGTTCTTTTGTCTTGAGGGAGTCGGTGTTTTGAATCATCAGCTTCTGCCATTTTTCGGGGTTTTCGCCCTTGTAGGTGTATGTGATGAAGGCATTACCCGTATGCGAAACTTCCATGTTATAGGTGTTGGCCTTGCGGACAACCTGATTCTTTTCGTCAAGATCGTAGTGAACGCCCTGTACGCCGTGGAGGAGGAGGTTGGCTGCTGCTACGTTGGTTTCGATAAAGTTGAGAATCTCGGCAGCAGCGGTAAGGTCGCTGGAAACGGTGTAGGCCGAAATGCAGAACAGGTTGGCAAGCAGGTCCTCGTTAGTGGCTACGGGGTAGGAGTGAATGGTGTAGTCGTATTCACGGCCGGTTTCTTTTTCAAGCTTTTCAATATCTTCAAAGGTGCCGCGTACGAACTTCACTGCCCATCTGCGGTTGTCGGTTGCATCCTGCAGATAGCCCATGGTGCGGTAGCGGGATATAAGGGTGAAATAGTCAAGCACCGACTTATCGGTATAGGTGCTGTTAACAGTAACTCCGTTTTTGATATAGGCGGTAAAGCCGTCATCAAACAGATAGGAAACAGCGGGGTCGTCAAAAACGTTACCGAGAGGAACCACTTCGGGTTCGTTTTCGGTAATTATTTTAAGGTAGTATTCAAGGTCCCACAGATTGGTCATGGTGTCGGCGTCGATTTCGTATTTGTCAAGGTATTCCTTGTCAAACACAATGTAGTCGTACTGGCCGATACCCTTGTTCATGGGGATACCGTAGGTTTTGCGCTGGCCCTTGGAGTTGGTAACCTTTGCAGCCTCAAGGAAGGAGGGGAATACATAGTCCTTTATAAGCTTGGCGTCGCTGTCAAGCTTGTCGTCAAGGGGGGCAAGCAGGTTGCGGGTAACCAGGTCTATGTACTTGTCATAGCCCTTAACGAGGAATATATCAAGGCGGGGGTTGGGAAGAACGTAGTCTTCGCCGTTTTCGAGAAGGGCGATATAGTCATCACCGGTGAAAACAGCGGAGGATTCGTTGGACGAGGTTCCTTTATCGCTGGTTTCCTCACTGGAATTTTTGCCCTTGCCTTTATTCTTTTTGGCTTCTTCGTAGGCTTTAACGTCCGCAAGAGTTTGCTCAATAAGCTCGTCATATTCGTCTTCGGTGACCATTATAAGCTTAACGTTATAGCCGAGCTGATAGAAGGTAAGGCGGTTTAACGCCAACTCGACTTCGCGTATCGATTCTTGTGTTGTGCCTTCACCGCATATGGTGTAAATAGTGTAGACCTTTGCCGGAGGATCTACAGGGATTGTTTCGCCACCGCAGGACGATAAAATCAGCGGTGACAGCAGCATTATGCAGACCAAGGCAAATGATACCAATCTTCTTTTCATTTGGGGGTGCCTCCATATCTATAAACGGAATTATACAGTCATAATATACACCATAACGCCGGTTATGTCAATACTTAAATCGCAATAATCCCTTCCACATTTTGTGAACATTACAATAAAATATATATAACGACATAACCAAAACTATTAAATATCCTAAAAAAACATTGTATTTTCGGGTGGAGTATTGTATAATGGCTTGATAAGGAGGAATGAAAATGAACAAATCGTCCGGATTCAAATTTACACAAGAAAAAAAGAAAACCACCCGGATAATTATTTTATTTGTGGCGGTGATTATCGCCATTTCGCTGTTTTCAAGCATGTTTTACACGGTGAGCGACAAGGAGGTAGCGGTGGTTACCACTTTCGGCAAAGTTACCGGAATAAACGAGGCGGGTATACACTTCAAACTACCCTTCGGCATACAAAAGGTATACCACGTTGAAACAAATGAAATCAAATATCTTGAAATAGGCTACCGTTCCAATCCCGACGGCACCACCACCCCCAACTACGACGAGTGCCGTATGATTACCGGGGATTTCAACATAGTCAACGTTGACTTTTTCGTGGAATACAGAATATCCGACCCGGAAAAATACATTTTCGCTTCGGGAAATCCCGAAACCATACTTAAAATGCTTGTTCAGAGCCAGATAAGAAACGTCATAGGCTCCTATGAAATCGACCCCATTTTAACCGAAAGCAAGGACCAGATTCAAACCGAGATAATGAACTTAACCATCGAGGAGCTTGTTGAATACGATATCGGTCTTAGCATTCTCGATATTAAAATTCAAGACAGCGAACCCCCCACCGATGCGGTAAGCGCAGCCTTTGCCGCCGTTAAAAATGCCGATTCCGGTGCAAAAACCGCCGTCAACAACGCCACCGCCTATAAAAACACCAAGCAGGCAGAGGCCGACGCCATGGTTGACCAGATTATTAAAAACGCCGAATACCTCAAACAGGCCAGAATAAACGAGGCTTTACAGGAAGTGGCTATGTTCAACGCCATGTTTGAAGAATATTCCAAATATCCCGACATTACCAAAACCAGAATGTATTACGAATGCCTACAAACCTTCTTCCCCGACATAACCGTTTACATAGACACCACAGGCAACGGAGACCTTTTAAAACTCCTTCCACTGGGAACAAATTCCATAGGTAACAATTAATGAGGGAGGCGACGGATATGAAAAAAATTATTATTACAATGGTCAGCATTCTTGCCTTAATCGTGCTTATCGTCATATTGAATATGTTTTATGTAGTGGATGAGGACGAACACGCCCTTGTGGTAAGATTTTCAAAGGTTATCGAAGTTAAGTCCGATGCCGGCATTTATGTAAAGACTCCGTTTGTGGACAAAGTTATAACCTACCCCCGCTCGGCCCAGCTTTACGATATCAACCCCTCCCCCGTATATCTTAAAGACAAAACCGCAATGATAGCCGACTCCTTTGTTGTCTGGAAGATAACCGATCCTTTGCTGTTCCACACCAAGGTGTCGGGGTCGATGTACGAGGCCCAAAACCGGCTTGACACCATAGCTTACAACAATATAAAAACAAAGTTCGGCAACCTTAATCAGCAGGACGTGGTTAATACCGATGACCCAGCCGAACGAAATAAAATCTATAACGAAATTCTATCCCTTGTCAAGGAAGCCGCCCTCCCCTATGGTATAGAGGTACTCGACCTTAAAATAAAGCGGTTCGACCTTCCCGAATCCAACGAAAACGAAGTTTACAACCGCATGATTTCCGAACGCAACCAAATGGCCCAGCTTTACAAATCCCAGGGCGAAACGGCGGCTGCTCTTATAACAAACGCCGCGGATAAGGACTACAACACCCGTATTTCTGACGCCAACCTTACAGCCGAGCAGATACTGGCGGAAGGGGAGGCCGAATATATGCGTATTCTTGCGTCAGCCTACGACAGCGCCGAAAAAGCTGAATTTTACGCCTTTATACGGGCCCTTGAGGCATTGAAAGCCTCTATGACCGGGGATAAGGTTATAATTCTCGGTGCCGACAGCGAAATCGCAAAAATTTTAAACAACAACTGATATGGATTCATCAAAATACAGAAAAGTGTTTTCGGCACTTCCCGAACTTGAAACCGAACGGTTGATTTTAAAGAAAATCGAAATGAAAAACGCCAACGACATGTTTGCCTATGCATCCTTGTCGGAGGTAACCAAATACCTTTTGTGGTCACCTCACCTTAACATTGAGGAAACCAAGGGGTATATCGAATATATCCAGCGGGAATACCGCCGGGGCAACTATGCCGACTGGGGAATAAACCTTAAATCCACCGGGGTGTTTATTGGCACAATAGGCTTTGCCGACATTGACACCAAAAACAACCGGGGTGAGATAGGCTATGTTCTTAATCCGGCCTACCAGGGTCAGGGTTATATGACCGAGGCGTTACAGGCGGTGCTTAAGGTGGCTTTCGCCTATCTGGGACTGCGTCGGGTGCAGGCACGGATAATGGCGGGCAATGTGGCCTCCGAGCGTCTGGCGGAGCGGGTGGGCTTTAAATACGAAGGCACACTCCGGGACCACCTGCTGGTAAAGGGAGCATACCGCACCATACGCATTTACGGCATGCTTGCCGAGGAATATTTTTCCCGTAAGTGAAAATTCGACAATAAATTTAATTACCGCATACAATGTTACTGGCCGGACAATTATTTTGCCGGGCAAGCCGTGTATGCGGTAAAAATTTTTTGGAGTGATAAATTTTGGACAAATACGAAAATACACAAACCAGAACCAATATGAAGCGGGCTTTCGAGGACGAATCCTCCGCCCATACCCGGTATTCCCTCTACTCAAGGGTTGCCGAGCAGGAGGGAATGACCGACGCCGCCGAATTTTTCGAACGGGCTGCCAATGAAAAATTAGGCCAGGCCGGAGTGTGGCTTGATGCGTTAGGTCAAATGGGCAACACCAGACAAAACCTCGATTATGCCATGGAAAGCGAGCTGGTGAATCAGGAAACGCTGCGAAGAGCCGCCAATGTCGCCGCCGACGAGGGATTTGACGATATTTCCGAAAAATTCATTTTGAATATGAATATATCCAAGGACATAGAAAACGCCGGCAGGCAGCTTGCCGAGGATATGGACAACTCAGACGGAAACAATCCCCCCGACGGCGATGCCACACAGACAATTTACATCTGCCGCAACTGCGGTCACCGGCACCGGGGCTTCAGACGGCCGGATTTCTGCCCTTTGTGCGGTATGCCGGGAAGGTTCTTCAGACGCCTGTTTTGGCTGTTATAACTTTATTCCATACAAATATACAACGAAAAAAACGGGCTGAAAGCCCGTTTTGTTTCTTTTTTCGGTAGATTAAACAGCTCTGGAAACTTTGCCGCTCCTAAGGCAGCGGGCACAGACGCTAACCGTCTTTTTGGACCCGTTGACTTCGGCACGCACTTTTCTAATGTTAGCCTTCCAGGTTCTTGCCGTTTTTCTGTTGGAATGGGAAACGTTGTGGCCAAAGGTTACGCCTTTCCCGCAATATGTGCATTTTGCCATTATCTTACACCTCCGAGCTTAACACAAATTTTCATAGCAATTGAGTATATAACACATTTTTGATTTTGTCAAGGGTTATTTTTAATCATTTCACCTATTTTATAAACATCCCCGGCACCCATAAGAATGACCATATCATCCTTTGCGGCGGTTTTTCTTATATATTCTAATCCCCCTTCAAGGTTTTCCACGTATGTTCCGCCTACTTTTTCGGCAAGTAGTGCGCCGGATACGCCGCAGGTGTTGGTTTCTCTGGCCGAATATATTTCGGTTACCGCTACAAGGTCGGAATTGGAAAGGGAGGACACAAAGCCATCAAACAACGAGGAAAGCCGTGTATAGGTGTGGGGCTGGAACACCGTTATAACCCTTCCCTTTGATACCTGCTTTGCCGTCTTAAGACAGGCGTTGATTTCATCCGGATGGTGGGCGTAGTCGCTGATAACCACAGCGCCGTTTATTTCCCCCACCTTTTCAAACCGCCGTGCCACGCCGGTAAACCGGCCTATGCCGTCGGCAATTTCCTCAGGCTTAAGGCCGTTTATAAAGCAGGCGGCAAAGGCGGCAACGGAATTTGATATATTGTGTTCCCCGGGGACGGAAAGCTTTACTCTTATCTTCCCGCCGGGATATAAAAGGTCATAGGAGGGGTATCCGCTTTCAAAGGTTATGTTTTCGGCATAAAAATCTGCCTTGCCTGTGGTGGAGAAGAAATAAAGCTCCCCTTTGTAGCCTTCGGCGGCAAGGACGGCACCGGGGCAGTCTTTGTTTACCACCGCTTTTTTGGATGAAGACAGATATTTTTTAAAGGAAGAAATAATCTGGTTAATATCCTTAAAATAATCGGTGTGGTCTTTGTGTATGTTCAATACCACGGCGGTGGTTGGGCGGAAAGAGAGGAAGGAATCCTTGTATTCGTCTGCTTCAAAAACAAAGGTGTTGTCGGTTCCTATTTTATAGCAGGCGCCGGCGAAGGGAAGATATGCCCCAACTGCAAAGGTGGGATTATGCCCCGGAGCAACGTCAAAAATTCTTGAAACAAGACCGGAGGTGGTGGACTTGCCGTGGGTGCCGGCAACGCCTATGGAAATTTCGAAATCGTCCACAATTGCCCCCAACAGGCTTGCTCTGGGGACAACCTCAATGCCCTTTTTCAACGCTTCCACAATTATGGGGTGGCCAAGGTTAACCGCAGCGGTGTAAACCACCAGGTCAACGCCGTCAAGCTTGGGGTTTTCGGTTTCGTAGACAATGTCAACCCCTTTTTCCTCAAGCATAGCCGTTTCCTTGGACATGCTTCTATCGTAGCCGAGGACGGCCTTGCCCTTTGACCGCATAATAAGGGCAAGGGAGGACATGCTTATCCCTCCTATGCCCACAAAGTATATTTTTTTATAAAGGGAAAGGTTTTTCAAGCATTTTCCTCCCAATTTTCGTTATGTAATACATTATATTAAAAATGGTGTTATCATTCCAAAAGTGACCGCCAGATTATTATAGCACGGTTTTGTCAAAAAGCAATGATAATATTGAATAGATACAATGTTAATTTTCCATAATAAGGTTGACAATTTAACAAGGAGATAAGACTAAATGGAAATTACCGACATCAAACTACGCAAGCTGTTTAACGAAGGCCCTCTTGAAGCAATCTATTCCATAACATTCGACAACCAACTTGCCCTCCATGATGTAAAGCTGGTCAAAAGGGAGGAGGGATATATGGTGGTTATGCCCAACCGCAAGCTGTCAAGCGGTTTGTATAAGGATATCGTCCACCCCATAAATTCCGCCTTCCGTGAAAAAATATCCGAGCAAATTGTAAATTTTCACAAGAATAGCCTGTCAGAAGGCGAAATTATGTCAAAATAACGGTTGATTTACCGGCTTTTTTCCTTTATAATAATGTTAACATTTGTAAAGGAAAGGACGGCTAACAATGACACCAGCCAGAAATGATAAATTATACAAGATAATTGCAACGGCTATATTTTGCGCACTGATAGTAGTGCTTACAATGACCGCCGGGATGATACAGATAGGAAGTCTCAAGCTGACCTTTGTCCTTGTTCCCGTAGCCTTAACCGGAATTCTTTTCGGCGTTATACCGGGAACCATTGCCGGCTTTGCTTTCGGTCTGACGGTATTTATACAGTGCGTCACAGGACTTGAAGCATTCGGCTACGCTCTTTTTGTTATAAACCCCTTTTATACCTTTATTGCCACCGTGGGCAGAGGAATCTTTGCAGGCCTGCTTACCGCCCTTGTGTATAAAGGAATGTCCAAGCTGGTTAAAAATATGTATGTAAAGGCCATTGTTACCGCAATTGCCGCTCCGGTTCTTAACACCGGTATATTTCTTATTGCCTATTCCACTTTATTTACCGGGCATCTTAAGGAATTAGCCAGCGAGTCGGGAGAGGGAATATTCACCTTCGTTTTCGTCATTCTCGTTGGAATCAACTTTATCGTGGAGTTGGCCACCTCGGTTATTTTAACCCCTCCTGCGGCAAAGGCGCTTGAAAAAGCCGTCATTAAAAAAGGCTGATTTACAAATCATCCGCCAATATAAAAAAAGTCCGAATTATCCCTATTTTTAATGATTTTTCGAAAAATTATTATTGACAATAAATATTTCTTATGTTACAATAGCGTTTGCCGCATGTCCAAGGCCCAAAAACGGGTTTATCCCTGCCTTGACTGACAGCGAGTCTTAAACGAAAGGAAGGTCCGTTTCGTGTTTGCTATAATCGAAACAGGCGGAAAACAGTATAAGGTAAGCGGAGGCGACATTATATTTGTCGAAAAGCTTGAAGCCAACGAAGGCGACACAATTGTTATCGACAAGGTGCTTTTGTTCTCCGACGGCGAAAACACCGTTGTAGGCAATCCCTATACCGGCTACAAGTGCCAGGCTACCGTTATTAAAAACGGCAAAGGCAAGAAGATTGACATAATCCGCTATAAAGCAAAAAAGAACGAAAAGAAGCATATAGGCCACAGACAGCCCTATACCAAGCTTCAGATAATGTCGGTTACCGAATAAAAAATGACATCCGTCATTTTTTACACCAGAAACAACACCTTTGCGGGGTTTGAAATATCCGGCCATTCGGGGTATTCGGAATCGGGCAGCGATATAATCTGCGCCGCCCTGTCGGCCATGACATCGCTCGTGGTCACCGCTCTTGAAAACTCGGGCCACAAATATTCCTTTAACGCAGACGAAAAAATCCCCAAGGCTGTGCTGGTAGCCGAAACTCCCACCGCAATAAGCGAAAATCTTTTCCAAAGCCTTTACCGCGAGGCGGCGGAGCTTTCAAGGGAATATCCCAAATACGTTGCGGTTAAAAAGCGGGAATACCATAAAGGAGTGAATTAAAATGCTTAAATTGTCATTACAGTTCTTTGCCCATAAAAAAGGCGTTGGCTCGACCAAAAACGGCAGAGACAGCCGGTCCAAGCGTCTCGGCGCCAAAAAGGCCGACGGTCAGTCTGTTATCGCCGGTAATATAATCTACCGCCAGAGAGGCACACATATCCACCCGGGCAAGAACGTCGGCATCGGCACCGACGACACCCTTTTTGCCCTTATCGACGGGGTTGTCAAGTACGAACCCGCCGCCAACGGCAGAAAGAAAGTAAGCGTTATTGCAAAATAGCAATACCAAAGCAAAGAGTATGCCAAGGGATTGGTATGCTCTTTTTTCATGCCAAAAAACGAAAGGGTAAAATTAAAGGGGTGAAAAGGCGTGTTTATCGATAAAACCGATATTTATATTAAGGCAGGCAGGGGCGGCAACGGCAAGGTGTCCTTCCTGCGGGAAAAATTTATGCCAAAAGGCGGCCCCGACGGCGGCGACGGCGGCAGGGGCGGCAACGTGATTTTCAGGGTTGACGAGGGAATGAACACCCTTTTCGACTATAAAAACCGCCGCAAGTTTGTTGCGCCCAACGGCGGGGACGGACTGGGGAAGAAATGCCACGGCAAAAACGCCGAAGATCTTATTTTAAGGGTTCCCCAGGGCACTATAATCCGTCATAAGGAAACGGGTAAAATTATCCACGATATGTCCGACGGCAAGGATTTTATTGCCGCCAAAGGCGGAAGAGGAGGCTGGGGAAACGCCCGGTTTGCCACCTCCACCCGTCAGGCTCCCCGCTTTGCCAAGGCAGGCAGGGAAGGGGAGGAGTTCAACCTCACCCTTGAGCTTAAAATGCTTGCCGACGTAGGGCTTATAGGCTACCCCAACGTGGGCAAATCCACTTTGCTTGGCATGGTGACCTCCGCCAAGCCTAAAATAGCAAACTATCACTTTACCACATTGTCCCCCAATTTAGGTGTAATTTCCGCCTTTGAAAACAACTATGTCATAGCCGACATACCGGGTTTGGTAGAGGGTGCTTCGGAGGGTAAGGGGCTTGGTCATGCATTTTTGCGCCATATCGAACGGTGCAGGCTGCTTGTCCATGTCTTTGACATTTCGGTCACCGAAAGGCCAAACCCCCTTGAGGATATAAAGGCAATAAACGCCGAACTTGAAAAGTTTTCACCGGAGCTTGCCACCCGTCCACAGATTCTTGCCGCAAATAAAGCGGATTTGGGGTATGACGAGGATACGCTTAACGAAATTCGGGAATACGCCCAAGCAAAAAAGCAGCCCGTTTTCGTTATCTCCGCCGAATGGGGCGAAGGATTAAACGAGCTGCTTGAACGGATAACCCTTGACATTTCCCGTCTTCCTCCCCCTCCGGTATATGAAAGGGAGTATTACGTCAACGAAACAGATGAGGAAATATCTGTTAATAGGGAAAACGATATTTTCTATGTAACCGGCGGAAAACTAAAGCAATTATGCGAGGATATTAACTTCGACGACCGGGACTCCCTTGCCTTCTTCCAGCGGATGCTTAAAAACACCGGTGTTATTGATTTGCTTGAAAAAGAGGGTATAAACGAGGGCGATACGGTGGATATTTACGGAATCCAGTTCGATTTCGTATTTTGAAACACCGTTTCAACCACCTTGGGGCATATCTCCGGCGAGTAGCGCCACCTGCATAACCTGCCGGAGGTATAGCGGTAATCGTAGGTATAGTCGGGCTTTTCCTTTTCGGCTTTGTCTATAATAACAAGCTTTACCTTCATTTTTTGGGGAATTACGCTTTTTATGTAAACAGAAACCATGTCCCCCGGTTCAAGGCCTTCCCTGTATTCGGCAAGGCCCGCAAGGTTTGGGGCAAGTTCCACAAAGATGCCGTATTTTTCAACGCTGCGGACAACACCCGTAACCGCCTGTCCTGCCGGGAACATTTCGGCGTTTTCCTCCCAGGTTCCAAGCAGCTCTTTATGGGTAAGAGAAACCCGCCCGTCGCAGTCGCAGGCAGTTTTTATTACAGCCTTTATCCGCTGTCCGGTGTAAAACCTGTCTTTGGGATGGGAAATACGGGACACCGACATCGCATCAATAGGTAAAAGCGACACAATGCCGCAGCCTATATCGCAAAAGGCGCCGAAGGGTTCCATATGAGTTACCACCGCATCTATTATATCTCCCGGTTCGTAGTAGGTTATGCAGTTGTCCATGCATTCCCGCTGGGCCATGCGGCGGGAAAGAATAACGGTATTGTCGTTTATTTCAACCACCTTAAAGCAAACGGTTTTACCCACCCGTGATATGACGGCGATTTCCCGTGAACTCTCACGGACGCTGTCATCGGTGCATTCGGCGTAGGGTATAATTCCGCTGATTCCCCCGGGAAGCCTGATATAGAGATTGTGGTTTTCGTCGCAGCGGAGGGCTTTTCCCTCAAGAATTGCCCCGTGTTCCATGGCCTTTTCAAGGGTTGCATAAGACCTGCAGTATTCCCTCACCCGGCTTGTGTTAATTATCATCCCCTCGGGAGGGTAGTCGTTGTTTTTCATATCCACCATACCTTTCCTTGCCTGTCAATTTGACAGCCGCACTTTATAAAATCATTTTACTAATCTATATGCTTAAACAACAATTAATATAAATTAAACTTTATATATTCCAAATAAGCAATATAAGTTTCTAAAAACATTATAACCAAATTAATAATCCAAATAAAATCCCGTTTTTTCAGCGGGTCCCCCGCCGAAAAAACACCGCCAAAGCGAGCAGAGCGAGCACGCACGCCGAGGGGAGGAGGAAAGGCAAAGCCTTTCCGACGGCGATAAGCGTGCGCAAAACTCCCATAACACAAACACAAACAAAGTTTGTGTTTGTCATAATATATATACGAAAGGACTTCCTAACGTATGTTTGAAAAACTTGAGCAAATAGAAAAAAAACTAACCGAAATAGAAGATAAGCTTTCCGACCCTTCGATAATTGCGGATATTTCCCAGTACACCGCTTTAATGAAGGAATACAAAAAGATAACCCCCATTGTTGAAAAATACCGCGAATACAAACGGGCTAAAGCGGACATTACCGAAGGCAACGAGATTCTCGAAACCACCGATGACGGCGAAATGCGGGAGCTTGCCAGGGAGCAGATTGAAAATGCTATGCAGGCAACGGAAAAGGCCACCGAGGAGCTTCGCATTATGCTGCTTCCCACCGACCCCAACGACGATAAGAACGTTATCATCGAAATCAGAGCCGGTGCCGGAGGCGAGGAAGCCGCCCTCTTTGCCGGGGTGCTTTACCGTATGTATAACATGTATGCCGTAGCCCGGGGATACCGGTGCGAGCTGCTGTATGCCAACGAAACCGAGCTGGGCGGCTTTAAGGAAGTTTCCTTTATGGTAACCGGCGAGGGGGCATATTCCCGTTTCAAGTTCGAATCGGGGGTTCACCGTGTTCAGCGTGTTCCCGAAACCGAATCCCAGGGGCGGATACAAACCTCCACTGCCACCGTTGCGGTGCTGCCGGAGGTTGAGGATTCAGACTTTCAGCTTAACATGGAAGAGCTTGAAATAACCACCCACCGTTCCACCGGTGCCGGCGGACAGCACGTAAATAAAACCGAGTCGGCCATAAGGATTGTCCATATACCCACCGGGACGGTGGTTGACTGCCAGGACGAAAGATCCCAGCTTAAAAATAAGGAAAAAGCATTAAAAATCATGAAGGCCCGCCTTGCCGAGCTGGACCGGCAGAAAAAAGAAGCCGAGCTTGCCAGTCAGCGGCGCAGTCAGGTGGGAACCGGCGACCGGAGCGAGCGGATACGCACCTACAACTATCCCCAGGGCAGGGTTACCGACCACAGAATCGGTCTTACCATTTATACCATAGAAACCTTTGTAAACGGCGATATGGACGATATGATAGACGCACTTATCACCGCCGACCGGGCAGCAAAGCTGGCGGCACAAAGCGAAAATTAAAAAACATAAATAAAATTATAAAAAAACACTTGCAATTATATCATTTCTATGTTATACTGCACGTTGCGTGAATTTATGAGTAGAAAGAGAGGGATATATAAAATGAAACCTAATATTCATCCTGAATACAAAGAAACAGTGATCAGGTGCGCTTGCGGCGAAGAATACAAAACTCATTCCTGCAAAGATTCCGTTAAGGTTGATATATGCTCTAAATGCCATCCCTTTTTCACCGGAAAACAGAAGTTTATCGATACCGGTGGACGTGTTGACAAGTTTAAGAAGAGATTCAACCTCGAATAATGGACCCGACCTGTGCGGCTGTTTCCTTAGAAACAGCCGCAATTTTTTTCGCAGGCACACCTTGGCGGTGTTTTTTCACCGGATAGTGAAAAAACAAGGTATATGTGTAATCTGTTATAACACTATTTGACAGATTGCTTGCAACAGGAGAATTTATGACCGAAAACAATGTGCTGATAAATAATCAGACCGGGGAAAAGGCAAGGGCGGTGCTTATTTCCCTTAAAACACCGTCCATGACCGACGACGGGGTGGAAGTATCCCTCGACGAGCTTGAACGGCTGCTTGAAACCGCCGGAGGGGAAACGGTGCTGCGGGTTGTCCAGTCAAGGGAATCCCCCGATACCGCCACATATATCGGAAAAGGCAAGGCGGCAGAGGTGGCCGAATTTATTAAAAACGACGGCAATATAAGCCTTGCGGTGGTGGATAACGAGCTTACCCCTTCCCAGATTGCCAACCTTGAGGACGCTTTGGATGTTCGTGTTATCGACCGGACAATGCTTATCCTTGACATTTTCGCCCTTCACGCCACCACAAGCGAAGGCAAGCTTCAGGTTGAAATAGCCTGTCTTAAATACACCGCACCCCGCATTATCGGCCGGGGTAAGGAAATGTCCCGTCTTGGTGGCGGCATAGGCACCAGAGGCCCCGGCGAAAGCCAGCTTGAAACAGACCGCCGGCATTTAAAACGGCGTATAACCTATTTAACCGAACGCCTGGAAGAGCTTGAGCGCTCAAGGGCTACCAAGCGGGGAGTGCGGGAAAAAAGCAAAATCAAAACCGTGGCCATAGCCGGATATACCAACGCCGGCAAGTCCACTTTATTAAACTACCTCACCGGAGCAGGGGTGCTGTCTGAAGACAAGCTGTTTGCCACCCTTGACCCCACCACCCGCAGACTGACGCTGCCTAACGGGGAGGAAATACTTCTCACCGACACGGTTGGATTTATCGACCGGCTTCCCACCCATCTGGTAAAGGCATTTAAATCCACCTTAGAGGAAATCAAATACGCCAACGCCATAGTCTGCCTGGTAGATTCATCCGAGCCGGACAGCGAACGGGCAAGAAAGCGCAAGGTTACCGAAAACCTTATAAACGAGCTTTCCGGCGGCGGCATAGAGGTTATCTGGTGCTACAACAAAGCCGACATTGCCACCGGCACGGATTATATTCCACCCGAAGGGGTTCTTATTTCAGCATCCACAGGAGACGGGGTGGATAAACTCCTTGAAAAAATTGCCGAGGTGCTGTCGGGGGGCAAACGGGTTTTAACCTTTTATTTCCCCCATTCAAAGGCCGCAGAGGCAAACGGACTGTATAGAAACGCCGTGGTAAAATCGGCAGAATACGACGAAAACGGGGTTACCATTGTCGCCGAGTGCGAAAAGGCGGTGGCAGGCAGATATTCTGCTTTTGTGCAGATGCCATAAAAATTACAGGACAAAAATAAGATGAAATATTGCCTTCCTTGTCATATAATGATAGTGAAAGGAAGGTAATATTATGCAATTAAACGGCATTGATGTTTATAATAACCACGGCAAAATCGATTGGAACAAGGTTAAAGCTTCCGGTGTTTCCTTTGTCATGTGCAAAGCCAGTCAGGGTTCAAAGCTTTCCGATCCCTCAAGTCCTCCATTTGAGGACGTAAATTTCGGCGAATATATCAAAGGCGCCACAAAAAGCGGAATTCACTGCGGAGCATATCATTATCTGACAGCCCTAACCCCCGAAAAGGCAGAAAAAGAAGCAGAGTTTTTTGTAAAAACCCTTCAAAAATACCAAAGCCAAATTGTCTATCCCTGTGCGCTGGACTTGGAAGGTGATATGTATAAAAAGAATTCCAAAGCCCAAAACACCAAGCTGGTTAAGGTGTTTACCGATAAGGTTAAAAGTGCGGGATTTATCCCTATGCTTTATACCAACCTTGATTTTTATCAGAATTGCTATAATATAAAAGACCTTGTGGGACTTGACATTTGGTTTGCAAGGTATTATAAAGACCGCTCCCCCAACCCCAAACCCGATATTCAGGGCATAACCATGTTCCAATGGACCGATTCGGGGACCGTTAACGGAATTTCCTCCAAGGTGGATTTGAATGTCAGTTATGTTGATTATTCAAAAATCACCAAACCCTCCGACACCACCTTTAATGTGGGCGACACGGTTGTATTTACCGATAAGGCTGTAACCTACTGGCCAAACGGACCGAAAATTCCCGACTATGTAAGGAAAAAATCCTATAAAATAACCCAAACCCAAAGCAAGGGCAAGGATTTTATTATGGAGGGCGCAAAGTGCGTTCTGCTTGGGGAAATCAACACCTGGACGGCAATGGATAATATTCAAAAGGTTTAAAACCTATCATTTATCTACAGCCAGACAGCTAAAATAAAAAAGACAAAATACAACAAAAAACGGGCTTTTACGCCCGTTTTTTTCGTTATATTCTTTCAAGAATCCACATTGCAGACTTGTATTCAAGGGTTATTCTGACAGGAAGGCCAAAGCCCATAAGCTGGGCACCGGTGTAGGTGCTGCCGGTGAAAATGTCTTTGTAAATGGCATTGCCGTCAAGGCCTTTTAGCCTTATACGCTCGTTTTTGTCATACATCCGCACATGGGTGTTGACATAGCCGGCAACGCAAACCGACTTATCCGCCGAAACGGTGCACCAGGCGGCGCAGTCTTCCTCATAGTTGGTTTTAAGGCGGTAATAGTCGCCGGTAACCAGAACGTCGCCGTATTTCTTGTAAAGCTCCGCCGTTTTTACAACCGACTGCTTGTCCTCATCCGACAATGATGTGGGGTCAAGCTCGTAACCGAAGGAGCCGGTAAAGGCCACGGTAAAGCGGGTGGCAAAGTCGGTAACATGGGCGGTCTGGTGGTTGGGGGAGGCCGAAACATGGGCGGACATTGCCGACATGGGATATACAAGGGAGGTGCCGTATTGGATTTTAAGCCGTTCAATGGCGTCGGAGTTGTCGGAAGTCCAGGTTTGGGGCATGTAATAAAGCATGCCTGCGTCAAACCGGCCGCCGCCGCCCGAGCAGGATTCAAACAGCACGTCGGGGAAGTCGGTGACAAGCCTTTCAAGCAGGGAATACAACCCTAAGTAGTATCTGTGGGTAACCTCGCCCTGACGGTCGGGGGGGAGAAGTTCGCTCCCAACCTCGGTCATGTTGCGGTTGAAGTCCCATTTCACATAGGCTATCATGCCGGATTTTAATAAATCGGCTATTGAATTGTATAAATAGTCGCATACCTCCGGACGGGAAAGGTCAAGTATAAGCTGATGCCTTCCTTCTGACCGGGGGCGGTTTTTGATATGCAGACACCAGTCGGGGTGGTTTCTGAATAAATCCGAATCGGGGGAAACCATTTCGGGTTCAAACCAGATGCCCAGGGTGCAGTTGTTTTCCTTAAGCATCCCGTAAATCTTATCAAGCCCGTTGGGGAGCTTGCGTCTGTCTATAACCCAGTCGCCAAGGGAGCAGTTGTCGGTGTCCCGCTTGCCGAACCAGCCGTCGTCGATAACCAAAAGCTCTATGCCAAGGTCGGCGGCGCACTTGCCGATTTTCAAAAGCCTTTCCTCATTAAAGGAGAAATAGCAGGCTTCCCAGCTGTTTAGAAGCACCGGACGGCGGACATTTTTATATTTACCACGAATAAGCCGGTGGTTTATTGCTCTATGATACATTTGGGAAAGGGAGGTCAGACCGTCGCTTGTATGGCAAAGAGCCACCTCGGGGGTGTAAAATTCCTCGTCCCTTTCAAGCTTCCAGTAGAATCCGTCGGGGTTGATGCCTGCAAGCAGACGGCAGGCGTTATACTGGGTGCCTTCCGCCGAAATGGCGTGGGAACCCGAATAAACCAGCATAGCTCCGTAAACGTCCCCGTGGTCCTCGTCGGCATTGGGGGATGAAAGTATCATAAACGGGTTGTGAACATGGCCCGACGCACCTCTGCGGCTGGCAAGCTCAAACTTGCCGTGGTTGAGCTTAAACCGCTCAATCATCCGCTCCCGGCAGTGGGTGCCGTAGTTGGATATAACATCAAAGTCCATGTGGTCAAAGTCAATGCAGGCAGATGCCGCCGCTCTTATATAACAGGGCTTTTCGCCGCCGTTGCGTATAGCGGTGTGGCGGGTGATAATGCCGAAATCCTCAAAGACGGTATAATAAAGGTCACATTCCACAAGGGAAACGTCGTCTTTTAAGGTTATCACAAGGGTTTGAGTATTATCGCCGTTTTCGGCATAAAAAGCGGGAAGGCCGGGAATGGCCGGCTTGCCGTCGGCAATTTTATGGGAAACATACCTTAAGTCGCATATGTTTGATCCGTCGGGGTTAATAATTTCAAGGGCGGGGGAGCGCATGTCCCCACGGCCGAAGCAGGGATATTCAAGGGGGGTGTCGTCAAGAATAAAGCCCTTGCAGCCCTCCATACGGGGTGAAAAGGCCGCCCGGCCCTGCTCCCAGCGCATATAGGAGTGGTCGGCAACGCCAAGCTTTTCCCCCCAGTAAAGGTGGAGGAGAAAGCCGTCACGCACTTGCATTACATAGGATGATTTTTGGGTGTCAAGCTGGAACTGCTTACAGTTTTCAAGATATGTAATCATACAATATCCCCTTTTCAGAGATTTTCTATAAGTAATTTGGCAATATTAAAGTAAACCAGCAAAGCTATGGCGTCCACTATGGTGGTAATAAAGGGCGATGCCATAACCGCAGGGTCAAAGCCTATACGCTTTGCAAGAATGGGCAGGGTAGAGCCGATGATTTTTGCGGTAAATACCACAACAACAAGGGTTATACACACCACCGCAGCCACCGACATGGAAATGTCGTTGCCGAAAATGAGGTTGTCAACCACAAGAATTTTAATAAAGTTTGCTACTGCAAGAACTATACCGCAAAGCAGTGATACACGCAGCTCTTTCCAGATAATGATAAGAATATTTTTCATGGAAATTTCGGAAAGCGCCATACCGCGTATAATTGTTACCGAAGCCTGGCTGCCGGCATTTCCTCCGGTATCCATAAGCATGGGGATAAAAGCGGTGAGTATAACGCTCCCCGCAAGAGCCGATTCAAAATGGTTTATAATCTGTCCCGTAAAGGTTGCCGATACCATAAGCAAAAGCAGCCAGGGAATACGGTTTTTCCAAATTTCAAGGACACTGGTTTTAAGATAGGGCTTGTCCGAGGGGACAAGAGCCGCCATCTTTTCAATGTCCTCGGTGGTAGCTTCTTCAATAACGTCAATAGCGTCGTCGAAGGTGACTATACCCACAAGGCGTTTTTCGTTGTCCACTACCGGAATGGCAAGCAGGTCATACTTTGACATTTCCCTTGCCACTTCCTCTTTATTCTCATTGGTTCCGGCGTATATGACGTGGGTTTCCATTATATCGGCAACAACGGCGTTGTCGTCTGCCACCAGCAGGTCCTTTACCGTAACCACGCCAAGAAGTATCCGGTCGGAGGAGGTGACATAGCAGGTGTAAACCGTTTCCTTGTCCACCACCGTCCGGCGGATGCGTAATATCGCCTCCATAACCGTCATGGCGGGCCGGAGGGTGACATATTCGGTGGTCATGACGCTGCCGGCGGAATCTTCCGGGTAATTTAACAGCTCGTTAATTTGCTTGCGTTTTTCCTGGTCGGCGGATTTAAGTATCCGCTTTACCACGTTGGCGGGCATTTCTTCTATAATGTCCACCGTGTCGTCCATAAACAGCTCGTCGAATATTTCTTTAAGCTGACTGTCCGAAAAGGATTTAATAAGCAGCTCCTGTTCGGCGGAGTCCATTTCAACAAAGGTTTCTGCCGCCAGCTCTTTGGGCAGCACCCTGAACACCACGGGTATGGTGCTCTCGTCAAGCTTGCCGATAGCCGCCGCCAGGTCCTGGGGAGTTTCCTCGGATAAAAACTGTTTGAGGGTGGAATAATCCTTTGCCTCAAGCAGTTCGAGTATTCTTTCTTCCATTTTAACCTTACCTCCTTGAAGAATAAACTTTCGGGAGCATAAGGCATTCGCAATGACGGTTTAAGTTTTAGCAAAAAAGGCAAAAAGAAGCCATCGCGGTATGCCTATACTACTTCCGGATTCCATTCTTTTCGCCTCTTTCCTTATTATTTTTGACCGGCAACAAAATATACCCGCCATAGATTTATCTTTTAACGGGTAACGGCCAGCCGTCTTTTTTATAGTATATTTTTTACATCGTTTTGTCAAGGGTAAAAAAAATAAATGGTAAAGCGAAAAAAAGGTTGATTTTTGTCTATATGGTGGTATAATTTATAAAAATAGTATAGTCTGTCCGATGTCAGAGACATTCTCCCGTATGTTTGTAAAAAGCGGGAAGACAAATCCGTCATATGGACGGGAAAGGAAAAAATATGAGTAAAGTTACAGTTTTCGACCATCCTCTGATTGTTCACAAGCTGACCATCATGCGTCAGAAGGAGACAGGGTCAAAGGATTTCAGGGAACTCCTTTCTGAAATTTCAATGCTTATGGCTTATGAAATTACCAGAGACCTTCCCTTGGAGGATGTGGAAATCGAAACACCCATCTGCAAAACCACGCAGAAAATGGTTGCGGGCAAAAAAATTGCCATTGTTCCCATTTTAAGAGCAGGCCTCGGTATGGTTGAGGGATTTTTAACCATCTGCCCTGTGGCTAAAGTAGGCCATATGGGGGTTTACCGGGATCCTAACACCAAGATGCCGGTTAAGTATTACGCCAAAATGCCCCAGGATATAGCCGAAAGAAAAGTGGTCGTCCTTGACCCAATGCTGGCCACAGGCGGTTCTAGCAATTCGGCGGTTACCGAACTTAAGAAACTCGGCTGCAAAGACATCTGCCTTATGAACCTTGTGGCAGCTCCCGAAGGAATACAGGCGGTTCAGGAAACCCACCCCGACGTTGACATATACGTTGCGGCAATAGACGACTGCCTTAACGACCACGCCTATATCGTTCCCGGACTGGGCGATGCCGGCGACAGGATTTTCGGAACAAAGTAAAATGGTTAAGTTGGGCAACGGATGGGATGATATTCTGGAAGAAGAGTTTTCAAAGGAGTATTATCTCAAACTGCGTGAATTTTTAAAAAGCGAATATTCCCGCCATACCGTTTACCCGGATATGTATAACATTTTCAACGCTTTTCGGTTTACCGATTATAACGACGTAAAGGCGGTTATACTGGGACAGGACCCCTACCACGGGGAAGGGCAGGCTCACGGGCTTGCCTTCTCGGTCCCCGACGGGGTGGATATCCCGCCGTCGTTAAAAAACATATTTTCCGAACTGAAAAGCGATTTAGGCATTCCCGTTCCCCAGACGGGCAACCTTACCCGCTGGGCAAAGTCGGGGGTGCTGCTTTTAAACACCGTTCTCACCGTCAGGGCAGGCATGCCGGGGAGTCACAGGAAAAAGGGCTGGGAAATACTCACCGACCGGGCAATATCAGCGTTAAACGACAGGGAACAGCCGGTGGTTTTTATCCTTTGGGGCAATTTCGCCAAAGAGAAAATACCCCTCATTACCGGCAAACAGCATTTAATCCTTACAGCCCCCCATCCATCGCCGTTGTCGGCCCATTACGGCTTTTTCGGCTGTAAGCATTTTTTAAAATGCAACGACTTTTTACACTCCAACGGCATAAGCGAAGTCGAGTGGTAATATATAAATGCAAAAAGCAGCAATTACGCTGCTTTTATTGTCGTTTTTGGGTTAAATGACGGAAGGGAAGCGTAAAACATAAAACATCAGTAAAAAATCCACCCGTTTGGGGTGGATTAATTTATTGTTAGCATTTATCCCCTTGCGTCGATGATGGTGTATTCCGACGGGATGTCGAACACCCCTTGGGATAAGTCGTCGCTTACCGAAATTGAAATGACTATGGTATCTTTCAAAGCTTCGCTGTAGCTGCGGTAGCGTTCCAGAGTGTTATCCATAAAGAACAGGGTAAATTCATAACCGGCGGAATCAACGTAGGTTTCGTAATTATACTCTTTTTCATACAATGTTGCCGTTCCGCTGTCGGTTAAGGTAATGTTCCCCGTCCAAAGCTGTTTTTCTTTCCACAGCGTCTCTTTGTAATCGAGTATTAACGCATTTTTGTCAAACTTGTCAAGTATGATAAGGCTGCCGTCTTTGACAAGATACTCGGATATCGAGCCGTAGCTTTCCTCAATAACCGCAAACACCACGTTATGCCTTCGGTATGCGGTGACGGTATAGGGCACCGCCTCGCCGCCTATTGTTTTGCTTTCGGTGGTGGTAAGCACATATTCACCGCTTTTTAATATATCGTAATAGGGAGCAAACAGGTCGCCTATAATGCTTTCGGGCTGTGAGATATCCTGGCTTTCTTCAGAAATTTCCGATATATCCGAAATCTCAGAAACTTCCGAATAGTCCGAAACATCAGGCGATTGCTCTACGGTTGTTTCGTCATGGCTTTCTTCAGAGCTTATAATGCTTTCTTCTGAAAGTTCTTGGGAATTTTCGCTGCTTTCCTTTGAACTGGCATTTTCCGACACGTTTTGACTTAAATTGCCTGCGGGAAGAGAAGAATTGCAAGAAACGGCAAAGGCAAGCACAAGAATGCCTGCTGACAGGACTATAATTTTTATTAAACTATTTTGAATCTTTGTTTTCATTTTTTAACTTCTTTAAAAACCTTTCAAGCTCGGCGGTAAGAACGGCGTCATCATTTTTTTCGTCCTTTCCACCTTCAAGTTTATCCCGGCTTTTGCCTATGCTTTTGGCAAGCTCGGCAAGGAGCTCGTCCACCGATTTTTCCTCGGATTCAGATTTTAATAGACGGGGTATTTCGCTTGTTTTTTCCATGTTGGGTTTGGTTTCTTTTATTTCATTAACTTCCTTAACTTCCTCATCAACCGGCTTGGGCTGCCTTTTGGGGGCAATGGTAAAGTCCCCGAACAGCACGTTGGTGTCCCCGTGGTCAACGGTGCGAAGATAGGCGTTCCTGCGTTCTACAAAAATATCAAAGGCCGAATGAAGGGGAATGGATATTTCAAAGGGGCGGATAACAAGCTCGGGTTTTCCCGATTCAAGCAGCGTGTTTATCTGCTTTTCAAGGGGACGCTTGGCTGTCTTTAAAACCTCGTTGGCGTCGATAAGCCTAATTCCTATGTAGGGCTTTTTGGAAGAACCGCACATTTCCACACCGGCCACGTTGCTCCAGGGGATAAAGCCGGCACCCTCTCCTCCGTTGGTTAGGTCAAGAAAGCCTTCGTCGGAAAGAATAAAAGCGTTTTTGGGTTTAAACAGCTGATACAGACAGTTGAAAAAAGCAAAGGCGAAAAACAGCGAACCCACTCCGCCGAAAATCATAAAGGCGTAATTCAAAGGAGATTCAATGTTTTTTATAAACGGCAGGATAAAGCAGAATACCGAAAGGCCGGTAAGGGCAAGGGAAAATATAAGGTATAAGGGTGTCAGGCTTTTGCTTTTTGTTATCTTTGTGTATGAATTATCCATTCCTTTTACCTTCTTTCAAACATATCAAAAACCCGGCACGGGGTGTTTTAACACATAATCCACGTATGCGCTCCGGGCGGCGTCGGTCCAGTGTATGCCGTCCCCGGCGTCATAGGAGGTTATAAGGAAACCTTTTGAGTCCATTAACGCCTCCGCCACGTTAAGGAAGTAGAATCCCCGGCTTTTTGCCATTTCAAGCAAATACATGTTGAAGTGGTTTATTTTAAGGTTTGTGGTAGACACCGGCGCGGAGGTATATTCGCCGTAGGAATTGGGGCCCCAGGGCGGGACAGAGCATATCACTATCGTGGCCTTAGGGCAGGCAGCCACTATCTTGTCAAGGAGTTCGTTATAATATACCAGATGGGTTTCATTGGTCAGATAGCTGGATGTTATGCCATTGGTGCCGAGCATTATATATATGAGTTTAGGTTGTAGCTCCTTAAGCCATTGGATTGAGGTTTTTATTTGGTTGGACTTGTTGTAGACGGGGTTCGCAGTATATTTGAAAAAGTCTAAAACCGAAAGCCCGCCGTAGGCAATAACATTGTACTGGCTAAGCACCTTTCCGGGACGCCCCATGTGATATGTAAGAGAGTCGCCGCAGAAGGCAATGCTGGGGAAGTATTCGGTGGCCTTTAACGGCTGCTCCACCTCGGTAAGGTATGTACCTATAAACTGCTGGAAGTCGGCGGTGGAGTAGGTCATGTTGGGGGGGACCTCAAGAATGAAATTAGGTTCCTCGAAGGGGAAAAGGCTTTTTAAAATTCTATCGTTGGTGTCAAAGTAGTCCTCGGTGAATTTGGTGGTCTTATTGTTTTTGGGAATTCGGTTGCCTTGCGGCAGATAGATGTAGTTTGCAATTGAGACGGCGCAGGCCACCGTAATTGACAGTATCACATACATCATCTTTTGAAAAATATTCATGCTCATAAATTATCCCTCGCCTTTTTCAGGCCGGAAAGACACCTGCCTTTCGTATTTTCAAAGCCAAAATTACCTTCACTTAAGATAATCCTTGTCCGGTTCCTTGTATTTCGTTTCGGCAATATAGGTGTTGTTGTCGTAGATGCAGGACGAAAACAGCAAATGTCCGCTGTGCTCGTCATATATGTTAAGGTAATAGGAAACACCCATATCGACGTCGTCGTCATCCGACAGCTCGTCCCGGGACGAGCTGGTGCTATTTTCCGGACGGCTGTTTAACATCCGGTTAATTATATTGTTTTCAAGGTCAAAATATAACCCGGTAAAGGCAACCCTTTCGTATTCGTATTTTATATTTATAATGCCGAAATTAAGGCTTTTTGTCCGGCTTACACGGTTTGACTGGGCATAGGTGTTCCCCTCGGAGTCTGTAATGGTGTACCGAATGCTCCCGCCGGTTTCCGACGCCCGCTTGAGATGGTGAATTGTCTGGCAGGCGGTAGGGGAATAATTTTCGTCAAGGTCGGCTTTTATCTTGTCGTCCTTAAGCTGGCGTTCTAGCTGGACGGGGGTGTATATGGCGTCGCATTCCTCGCAGTATCTAAGCTGCGTCCAGGCAATCCGCACGCCTATTTCAAATTCCCCGGCCTTTTCGGCATAAACTGCCATATCAAGCTGCAAAGACCCGTCGGCGGTCATGAATTCTGAAGGGTAAACCCTGTATATTATAAAATTATCTTTGTCCGCTTTATAAATCTGCCTGGCGTTGTCCGACAGAATGGGGGTGTCGAGAATGTCGTGGTTTGACCGTAAAATTATTACGGTAAAAATTACCCCCCACATTGCCACAAGCAGCGAAATAAAGAATATTTTAAAAACCCGTTTAATTATTCTCACCGGTTTGCTAGACGGGGGTTTTTCGTGTAAATCGTCATAATCAAAGCCGGTTGTGTCGTGATATTGACTCTTTTCAAATTCCTGGTTATCCAAATTTAGCTTTTTGTCCTTTCGTTTTACATAATGACGGTAAATCAAAAATTATTTTTAACGTTTTCCACACCCTGTATCCGAGCCTTAAACGGGAAAACCCTTAAAATCTAATAATCTTATCAACATTATCCACATAGTTTTCCACATGTCAAGACGTGAAAAAGAAATATTCGGGGAAATTATGTCAATTAAAGTATTTTTTGTCCAGTGTTCTAAGCTGCAAAGCCAACGCCACATGGCGTTTTTTAATGTCTTCGGAAAAATCAAAGTCCGCCACCGTTCGAGCCACCTTGAGTATCCGGTCGTAGCTTCTTGCCGTCAGCGACTGGGCGGTGTAGGCCTTTTTCATAAGCTCGTTCCCTCCGTCGTCAAGAATGCAGTATTTCCTTATCTGGGAAGGTGTCATAAGCCCGTTGGCCATGGCGGGGTTACCGAACCGGCTTGCGGCAAATTCCCTTGCTTTTACTATCCTTTTTCTTATCTCCGCCGAGCTTTCGGCAGGCTTGAAATTAGAAAGTTCGGCATAATCAAGGGAGGGAACTTCGGTTTGTATGTCAATCCGGTCAAGCAGAGGGCCGGATATTTTTGAAACATAGGCCGACCGGGAAGCCGGTGTGCAGGTGCATTTTCTAACAGGATGGCCAAACCATCCGCACCGGCAGGGATTCATGGCGCATACCAGTATAAAGGATGCCGGATATGTAACCGTCCCGTTAACCCTTGTTATATGGATAACCCTTTCCTCTAAGGGCTGGCGTAACACCTCGGATGATGGCCGGTCAAATTCGGGAAACTCGTCAAGGAAAAGCACCCCGTTGTGGGCAAGGGATATTTCCCCGGGTTTGGGGTTTTTTCCGCCTCCGGCAAGTGATGCCGGGGACATGGTGTGATGGGGCGACCGGAAGGGACGAAGTGATATTAACGATACCCCCGGCTTTAACACCCCCGCCACCGAATGGATTTTGGTGGTTTCGATTGCTTCTGCAATGGTAAGAGGGGGAAGTATTGAGGGTATGCGGGATGCAAGCATTGATTTTCCCGACCCGGGAGGGCCGATAAGCAGTATATTGTGGCAGCCGGCGGCGGCAATCTCTATGGCCTTTTTGGCGGTGTCCTGACCTTTTACGTCGGCGTAGTCAAGAAACCCCGCTGCCGTGCTTGCGGTAAATTCATCATATGAAAATAGGGTTTTTTGGATTTTTTCCTCCCCCCGCAGGTGCCGGCATAACTGAATAACGTTTTTAACAGGGTATACGTCAATGCCGTCTGCGGCGGATGCCTCCGGAGCGTTTGCCTCGGGAAGATAAATTTCGGTTAAACCAGCCTCCCTTGCGGCAATGGCCATGGACAATGCGCCGTTAATGGGTTTTACCTCGCCGGTAAGGGACAGTTCCCCGGCAAAGGCCTTGCCTTTGGTGTCGAGGCGGCCCGACTTCTCCTCGTCTACCATTGAAATTAGTATGGGAAGGTCAAAGGAGGAGCCTTCCTTTTTAACGTCGGCAGGGGCAAGGTTGACCGTTACATTTCCTGTTTGAAGCGGAATGGCGGAGGAGCGGGCGGCGGTATGAACCCTTTCAAGGGCCTCCTTAACGGCGGTGTCGGGAAGTCCGATAAGCACAACCCGGGGTGACGCCGATGGAAATCGGCTTGTCTCCACGCTTACGGGTATGCCGTCTATTCCGTTTAAAGCAAGTGTGGCAATAACCTTTACCATACTCCGCTCCTTATTATTTGTATTCAGAATAAATAATATCACGGATTGTCAAATTTTGCAATAGGTTGAGTTTTAAAAGAAGATAAAAAGGTAGATGTTGATATATAACACATAAAATTATTCTACATGCGCCCCCGAAGGGGGAGCAGGTTGGCTAGTTGGTGGTCGTAGCCTCGCTCCCTCCAGCTTATATGTATGCGCCCCCGAAGGGGGAGCAGGCGTATTAGCCCGGGGTGAAGCCCCGGGTAACGGATTTCCCACCGCCCACGCGCCCCGGAGGGGAGCGGGTGTTTGCTGGGGTATGAAGGAAAGTGAGAAGAGAAATGGTGCAAAACCCTGCGGGTTTGGACAATTTGATTGTATATGCTATAGGTTTAGAAGCAGATTGATGCTATGGCAGGAATATGGGATGAATGTAAAAAGCCTTCCCCTGGAGGGGAAGGCTTTATGGTAAACAGGCGGGATTATTTGCTCTGATTTGCTTTTTTAAGCATCTTGTTAAAAAATATAGGTAAAATATATCATATAATGAAAAATAACCTCAAAAAGGGTAAAATTTTTCAAAACCATATTTACATCTCAAAACGATTGTGCTAAAATAACTTGGAATGAACTAACGGAGGTTTTAATATATGTCTAACAGAAAAAAGATTTCTATGGACGGCAACAATGCGGCGGCGCACGTGTCATACGCATTTACCGAAGTTGCCGGCATTTATCCCATTACCCCGTCGTCACCGATGGCGGAATATGTGGATAAATGGTCAGCGGAAGGACTGAAAAACATTTTCGGCCAGCCCGTAAGAGTGGTTGAAATGCAGTCCGAAGGAGGTGCGGCCGGCACCGTTCACGGCTCCCTTGCCGCAGGCGCTCTCACCACCACCTACACCGCATCCCAGGGGCTTCTCCTTATGATCCCCAACATGTATAAGATAGCCGGTGAACTTCTCCCCGGCGTTATACACGTTTCGGCAAGAGCTCTTGCTTCCCACGCCCTTTCCATATTCGGCGACCATTCCGACGTTATGGCCTGCCGTCAGACTGGCTTTGCCCTCCTTTGCGCAGGCAACGTTCAGGAAGTTATGGACCTTGGCGCAGTAGCCCACCTTGCCGCTATAAAGGGCAGAGTTCCCTTTTTACACTTCTTTGACGGTTTCCGTACCTCCCACGAAGTACAGAAGGTTGAAGCATGGGACTATGAAGACTTAAAAGAACTTGTTGACATGGACGCCATCCAGGCCTTCCGCGACAGAGCATTAAACCCCGAACACCCCGTTCTCCGCGGCACTGCCCAGAACCCCGACATTTTCTTCCAGGCCAGGGAAGCAAGCAACATCTACTACAACGCCGTTCCCGCCATCGTGGAAGAATACATGGATAAAATCAACGCCAAAATAGGCACCGATTATAAGCTGTTCAACTACTACGGCGCTCCCGATGCAGATAAGGTTATCATAGCCATGGGTTCGGTATGCGACACCGCAGAAGAAACCATCGACTACCTTACCAAGAAGGGCGAAAAGGTTGGTTTGCTTAAAGTCAGACTTTACCGTCCCTTTGCCATCGACCGCTTTGTAGCCGCACTTCCCAAGACGGTTAAGAAGATTGCCGTTCTCGACCGTACCAAGGAACCCGGTGCTATAGGCGAACCCCTCTATCTCGACGTTATTACCGCCCTTAAGAACACCGAATTTGAAAACTGCCTTGTGGTTGGCGGCAGATACGGTCTCGGTTCCAAGGACACCACCCCCAGCGCAATCATTTCTGTTTACAGAAACCTTGACGCCGAAAAGCCGGTAAACAACTTCACCATTTCCATCGAAGACGACGTAACCTTCAAGTCCCTCCCCATACTTGAAAAGGCCGACACCACTCCCGAAGGCACCGTTGCCTGCAAGTTCTGGGGCTTTGGTTCCGACGGTACCGTTGGCGCAAACAAGAACTCTATTAAGATTATCGGTGACCACACCAACAAATATATTCAGGCTTACTTTGCCTACGACTCCAAAAAGTCGGGCGGCCTTACCGTATCCCACTTAAGGTTCGGTGACAAGCCCATCAAGTCCACCTACTATGTATCCAACGCCGACTTTGTCGCCTGCCACAACCCGGCATATGTTCACCTCTATGACATAACCGGCGACATTAAGCAAGGCGGCACCTTCCTCCTCAACTGCCAGTGGACGGCAGAAGAGCTTAACGAAAAACTCCCCGCAAAGGTTAAGAGAGACCTTGCCAATAAAAAGGTTAACTTCTATATAGTAGACGCTATTTCCATAGCCAAATCCTTAGGCCTCGGCGGCAGAACCAACACCGTGCTTCAATCGGCGTTCTTTAAGCTTGCCAACATCATTCCCGCTGAAGAAGCCATCGATTATATGAAAAAAGCCGCCTACAAGTCCTTTATTAAGAAGGGACAGGCTGTGGTTGACATGAACTACGCCGCCATCGATGCCGGCGTAAACGCCATGGTTAAGGTTGAAATTCCCGCCGAATGGGCAAACGCCAAGGACGAAAACACCGGCGCCAAAAAGCTTGAAGGCCGCAAGGAAGTTGTTGACTTTGTTGAAAAGATTCTCATTCCCGTTAACGCTCAGAAAGGCGATGACCTTCCCGTTTCCGCCTTTGTTGACGCTGCCGACGGCACCTTCCCCCAGGGCTCGGCTGCATACGAAAAACGCGGCGTTGCGGTTGACGTTCCCTGCTGGAACCCCGACAACTGCATTCAGTGTAACTTCTGCTCCTATGTCTGCCCCCACGCCACCATCCGTCCCGTGGCAATTCCCGACAGCGAAGCCGATAACTATCCCGGCATGAAGCTTCTTCCCATGACCGGTATGCCCGGCTACAAGTTTGGCATAACCGTTGCCGTGCTTGACTGTATGGGATGTGGCTCCTGCGCTCAGATCTGCCCGGGCAAGAAGGGCGAAAAGGCACTTGTTATGACACCTGCCGACACCCAGCAGGAACAGCAGCAATATTTCGAACTCAACTACAAATATATGGACAACCCCGAAGTGCTTGCCAAGTTCAAACCCAACACCGTAAAGGGTTCACAGTTCAAGCAGCCGCTGCTTGAGTTCTCGGGTGCCTGCGGCGGATGCGGCGAAACCCCCTACGCCAAGCTTATTACCCAGCTCTACGGCGACAGGATGCTTATCGCCAACGCCACCGGCTGCTCCTCCATCTGGGGCGGTTCGGCTCCCTCCACCCCCTACACTGTAAACAAAGAAGGCAAAGGCCCCGCCTGGGCTAACTCCCTCTTTGAGGACAATGCAGAATACGGCTTCGGTATGGCCACCGCTATAAAGCAGCGTCGTGAAAAGCTTACCGAGATTATAAAAACCTTCGCCGATTCCGAATACGAACTGATTGCCGCTCCCGCTAAGGCATGGCTTGAAGTTATGGACGACGGCGAGGCATCCAAGGAAGCTTCTGCTAAACTTATTGCCGCCCTTGAACAGGCTGAGAAAGAATGCGGATCCTGCGGCTGCGAGTTTGATCCCTTATACAAGAAAGCCCTTGCCATGAAAGATCTGTTCGTCAAGAAATCCGTATGGATTTTCGGCGGCGACGGCTGGGCATATGACATTGGCTTCGGCGGCCTTGACCATGTGCTTGCAGCAGGCGAGGACGTAAATATATTCGTGTTCGACACCGAAGTATATTCCAACACCGGCGGCCAGGCCTCCAAGGCTACCCCCACCGGCTCGGTGGCTCAGTTTGCCGCTGCCGGCAAATCCACCAAGAAGAAAGACCTTGCGGCAATAGCCATGTCCTACGGCTATGTCTATGTGGCGCAGGTTGCCATGGGCGCCGACTACAATCAGTGCATCAAGGCAATAACCGAAGCTGAAAGCTACAAAGGGCCTTCACTGATAATCGCCTATGCTCCCTGTATCAACCACGGCATTAAGAAGGGCTTGGGCACCTCCCAGCTTGAAACCAAGGCTGCCGTAGCCGCCGGCTACTGGCACACCTTCAGGTATAACCCCCTCCTTGCCGACGAAGGCAAGAACCCCTTCATCCTCGATTCCAAGGAGCCTACTGCCAATTACTTGGATTTCATTAACTCCGAATCGAGATACTCCTCCCTCAACATCTTCTTCCCCGATAGGGCCAAGGAGCTGTTTGAAAGGGCAGAGCAGGAAGCTAAGGATAAATACCTCAAGCTTAAAAAGCTTGCCGAAGGCTGATAACGAATAAGTAAACCCATCCGCCGCATCGTGTCAACATAAGGACTGCGGTGCGGCGGAGTGGGATTTGTTTATCAAATCTATGGAAAGGAACGGTGCGGCAATGGGTAAACCCGTTAAGGTTAAAAAGGAAAGTTACAGCTTTATAAACGTAATAGCGGTGGTAGCCTGCCTTGGCGTTATTGTGGTTATACTCACCGTGCTGTTTGCAAGCTACATATTCGACCGGGCCGCAAAACCGGCGGACAACCAGTCGGTCGGAGAATCATCGGCTGATGAAGTTAGCGATATTGTCAGCGGGGAAGAGACCGGCGAAGAGTCGCAAGACAACTCGCATGACGAGACCAGCTCTGAAACGTCTACCGTTATTCCGTCAGGTTACACAACCGTCACCCTTAACCAAACCGATATCCGCAAGGGCGACCTGATAATAGTCAACAACGACAAGCAGTATGACTTTTCGGTGGAAAATCCCCTTGTCAGCATTTACGAAAACCGTTCTAAAAACTATAAGCTTATTGACGGCTCCCTTCAGATTGCCGAAAAGCTTATGCCGGTGTTAAATCAGATGCTTGACGATTTGTATAACGCCGTCGGTTCGAATGCCCTCACCATCACCGCCGCCTACCGGACTAAAGCCGAACAGCAGTCGGCCTATGACCAGGGCAAGGACACCGCCGTGGGCGGAGGCAGCGACCTTCACACCGGCTTGTCCTTCAGATGCACCATCTACCCTGCCACCGAAGGCTCGCTTACCGAGGGTAAGTTCCTTTGGCTTGCCGAAAACTGCAAAAACTATGGATTTGTCCTTCGCTATCCGGCAGGGAAGGAGTCGATAACCGGCTTTGCCGCCTCAAGTTCATCTTTCAGGTATGTGGGGAAACCTCATGCCCATCTTATGACTCTTAATGACTATTGCCTTGAGGAGTATGTTGACTTTGTTAAGCGGTTTTCCTTTGACAACCAATACCGGGTGGACGTTGACGGCGTAACCTACGCCATCTACTACTGCCAGGCATCGGCGTCCGGCACCACAACAGTCAAGATTCCCGAAGGGGCGGAATACACCATATCCGGGGACAATTCGGCAGGGTTTATAGTAACTGCCATAATAAATCAGGGATAAAGTATATTCATTGACTTATAACAACCGTCAAATCGGCACCGGCCGTAATGGCATGCGCTGCCCGAATTTGACGGTTATATTTACCGAAAAGAAACAAAATATTCTATTTTTCGACAAATTGCAGTTAAAAAAGCAGAGAACAAAAGTTTTGTGCGATACTGCAACATGTAGAAATATTGACTAAGAATTTGTGCAATCTGCTTAATGCGTTTCCCCCAAATTAACAAATCTTCCCGACGCATTTCGACAATATACAGCCTTGATTTCAAAGGTTGTATATTTTTTGTTCAAAAAGGTTAAAATGCATAATTAACACAGGTGGCTTTCAAAATACGAAAAACCGCCTTTTTCCATTAGAAAGACCCTTGATTTTAGCCTGATTTCGGTTTTGGCAAAGTATATTTTTCCAGAGGCGTCGACTGGCTTGAAAATGATTAACGTTAAGTTATGTCAATATGCACTAGTGCAAGTTGCACACCGTAAAACAGGCATAAGCATATGAATAAAGCGTGAACATGCGGCGTTTCGGTGTATATTGCTCAAAAAACGCCGTTTGATTATATGCACACTTGACAAAATGACCATAGCAGGATATAATTTAGTATAAATATTTATGGCTTGGACTTTGTGCAGGCTAACATGAATAGCTTATTACTCTGGCAGGAGGAAATTTATGAGCAAAACCAGAAAACCATTTCAAAAAGTGCTCGTCTTTGTAATGGCGTTTTTGCTGCTTGTTTCGGGAAGCGGCATTATAGGCACGGGCATTACCGCAAATGCGCTGGTGGAAAGCGTCGGCGGCTCCAAGTCGTTGGTGCGCACCTCACTTGCGGAAATTAAGAGCGTTCTGACATCACTGTCATATAACGCATACCTTGCGGAAAATGCCGGCGTCCCTGACGCTGCAGCCGCCTTGTCCCTTGATATAATCAACTACTTTGCTAACGGCACCACCGCCACCGTAAACGTGGAAGACGGCGACAAGTACGGTGTTGACGGCAAAGTTCTTCTTGTGGGCGATGACGGGAAAATCTCCTTCAAGGTTAACGTTCCTTCCGACGCTTTCTATAACATAGAGATCGAATACTGGACAGGAAATGCCGAAGTGCTTGATGAGGACGGCAAAACCGTTTCAAAGGGTAAATCCACGGTTATCGAAAGAATGGTGCTTATCGATGATGCGGTTCCCTTTAAGGAAGCACGTTCGATTAAGCTTAACAGAAGCTGGATTGATACATACTACCGGCTTGACGAAAACTACAAGTTAATCTATGACGATAACGGCGAAAGGCTTACCTATACCTCCCTTGACGAGGACTTTATAAACGCGGTTGCCAACCAGGAAGAAAACACCCGTATCTTCCAGAAGGACAACAACGGCAACGAAATGAAGCCTGTCAAAACCCTTTACCCCATGTGGGTTACCACCCGTCTTTACGACGCTTCGGGGTATTCGGCCGAGCCGCTGCGTTTTGCCCTTACCGAAGGCGAACACGTTATAACTCTTACCACCGTCCGTGAGCCGGTGGCAATAAAGAGCATAACCCTTGTTCCCAAGAAAACCACCATGTCCTACAACGAATACGTTGAGTATTACAAAAACCAGGGCGCCCAGGACTACACCGGGGACAAGAAGGTTAAGGTTCAGGCGGAATATCCCACCGCCACCTCCGACAAGACCATATACCAGTTAAACGACCGGTCTTCGGCTATCACCGAACCCCAGCACCCCTCACTCCAGCGCCTTAACTCCATCGGCTCCGACAAATGGACTTACGTGGGCCAGTGGATAGAATACAACGTAGCGGTTCCCGAAGACGGCTTTTACAATATAGTCGTCCGCTACAACCAGTCGATTATGGAAGGTATGTATGTATCCAGAAAGATACTTATTAACGGCGTCCTTCCCTTTGAAGAGGCTTCGAGCTGCCGCTTCAATTTTGACGACGACTGGCGTGTGTCTGGCTTCTACAACGGCATGTCCGAACTGCCGAAAGGAGAATCAGGCTACAAGTTCTACCTTAAGAAGGGTGTCAACACCATCCGCCTTGAGGTTGTTCTGGGCGATATGGCGGAAATTCTTTCCAACGTTGAAAATATACTCATCTCCGCCAACGCTTATTACAGAAAAATACTCATGCTCACCGGTCCCGAACCCGACGAATACCGTGACTACGGCTTTGAAAAGCTTATGCCCGAAGTATTAAAGGGATTAAAGAAGGCCGCTGCCGAGCTTTATGAAGTTTCCGACAAACTTACCGAAATAACCGGGGTTAAGGGAAGCAACAACGGTACCCTTGAAAAGGTGGCTCTCATTCTTGACCGTATGGGACGCCAGCCCAGCAAGATAGCGGTAACCATGTCCACCATGAAGGACTACCTGGCCGCTCTCGGTTCCTGGCTTACCGCCACCCAGTCCCAGCCCCTTGAACTCGACTATATCGTAGTTCAGGCTGTGGACGCAAAGCTTCCCAAGGCAGAAGCAGGATTCTTTGAACGCGTATGGAATGAAATTAAGAAGTTCTTCACATCCTTCTTTGCCGACTATAACTCCATAAGCTCAACCTCCGACCTGACAAGCGAAGAGAAGAAGACCCTCGAATCGGCTTCAATAGAGGTTTGGACCTCCACCAGCCGTGAACAGGCCCAGATTATAAAGCGTCTTATCGACGACGACTTTATGCAGAAATATAATATATCGGTTAACTTGAAACTGGTTGTAGCCGGAACCCTGCTGCCGGCAACGCTGGCCGGAACCGGTCCCGACGTGGCAATGAACATTGACCAGTCCACCCCCGTCAACTACGCTATCCGTTCGGCGGTTCTCCCCCTCAACTCCACCAACCACGGCGGTTACGACTTCAACGACTTTTCCGCCTATGCCGACAACTCTGCATATAAAGATATAATAAATAAGGTAGAAACCTTCGACGAAGTGTTCGAACGCTTCGCCCCCGCAGCCAAAACACCCATCACCCTGTATGGCGAAACCTACGCTGTTCCCGAAACCATGTCCTTCCCCATGATGTTCTACCGCAAGGACATTTTCGTGGAAACCAACCTTGAGGTTCCCAACACCTGGGATCAGTTTGTCGACTGTATAGCCAAACTTCAGGCGAAGAGCCTTAACGTAGGGTTCCCCTCCGGTCTTTCCGGAACAATGCTGCTTATGTATCAGGCAGGCGAAACCCTGTATGACGAAGGCAACTACGACCAATATCTTGATAAATATCCCGAACTTTTCGGCTATGTTGAAACCACCGGCAAATACACAAAGAACGTGTATGAACAGACCTATGTGGACGAAGACGGCAACAAGGCTACCAGAATTGTGCCCATGACCGACGGTATGACCATAAACCTCGACTCCAACATAGCTCTTGCCTCCTTCAAAAAAGTCTGCCAGTACTTCACCATGTACGGCCTTCCCGTTTCTTATGCCCTGGCTGACCGTTTCCGTGACGGTACCATGCCTTTGGCTATAGCCGATTATGCTTCCACCTATAACACCCTTATAGTGTTCGCTCCCGAAATCACCGGACTGTGGGAATTCACCCCGCTCCCCGGCACCCTTATGGAAGACGGACGTACAATTGTCAACACCACCGTTGCCTCCATTTCCACCATGATGCTTATGCGCGGCATAACCAAGGATAATGCCTTCTCCGCATGGATCTTCATGCAGTGGTGGACTTCGGCGGAAGTTCAGGCTACCTACGCCAACGAAATGGAAGCACTCCTCGGGCCTTCGGCCAAGCAGGCTACCGCAAACCTTGAGGCTCTGGCATTAATGTCCTGGTCCAAGGACGAACTTGACAACCTTATGGCTCAGTTCAATGCGGTTGAATGCACCCCCGAATATCCGGGCAGCTACATTATCGGACGTTACACCAACTTCGCATTCCTTGATGTTTACAACAAGGATGCAGAGCCTGTAACCGAAATGCTTGAGTACATCGTTCCCATTAACAAAGAGCTGTCAAGAAAACGCTCCGAATTCGGTCTGATCACTTCGGACATGATAAGAGAAGCGGAAGCAGCCCGGAACGATAAGAATAAGTAAGCGACTTTAGCGAGGAGGATTAGGAAATGGCAAAATCAAAAACCGATAAGGTCATAGTCCGCAGTGATATGACCAAACTCAGGTGGACGCTTATCCAGATGAAGAAGTATAAAGTCGCTTACCTTATGGTAGCACCATTCTTTATTCTGTTCTTCCTGTTTACGATAATACCCGTTGTATTATCGTTCCTGTTAAGCTTCACTACCTTTAACCTTCTGGAATGGCCGGAATTCATCTTCATGGACAACTACATAAGGCTGTTCCTCGATGACGAAATATTCCTTATAGCAATAAAGAACACCCTGGTGTTCGCAGCGGTAACAGGCCCCGCATCCTATTTGCTGTCCCTGTTCTTCGCATGGTTCATCAACGAATTAAGACCCAAGATAAGAGCATTGGTTACCCTGATGTTCTACGCCCCCTCCATTTCGGGAAGCGTATACCTTATCTGGACGGTGTTCTTCTCCAGCGACCAGTACGGATTTGCCAACGCATGGCTGATGAAGTTAGGCATGATAAACAAGCCCGTTCTGTGGTTCCAGGATGAAAAATACATTTTACCACTGATTATAGCCGTAGCTCTCTGGACCAGCCTTGGTACCTCATTCCTTACCCTCGTGGCAGGCTTCCAGGTTGTTGACCGGACGCTGTATGAGGCAGGCGCCGTGGACGGCATAAAGAACCGCTGGCAGGAACTCTGGTTTATAACCCTCCCCACCATGCGGCCCCAGCTTATGCTTTCGGCAATTCTGGCAATAACCGGCTCCTTCGGTTTTGGGGGAGTAATTACCGCCCTGGTTGGCTTCCCGTCACCTAACTATTGCGCCTGGACCATTGTCCACCATCTTGAAGACTATGGCGGCAGCCGCTTTGAGATGGGTTACGCATCGGCTATCGCCACCGTATTGTTCTTAATGATGATAGGCTGCAACCTACTTGTTAATAAACTCCTCAGAAAGGTAGGTTCATAATATGGCATTGTTCAACAGAAAAAATAAACAGCCCAAAGAGCAGTTCCAGCGGTCGATAAACCGCAGCGTAAAGGGCGACATAGGAATTTTCACAATCCTTAGCATTTTCGGCGTTCTTATGGTTATCCCCATGATATACGCCGTTGGCCAGTCACTGAAACCCCTTGAGGAATTCTGGGTGTTCCCCCCAAGACTTATTCCTGTAAACCCCACATTTAAAAACTTCAGGGATCTGTTCAGACTGATGGGAGACAGCTGGGTACCCTTTTCAAGGTATATCTTCAACACGGTGTTTATATCTGTGGTAGGCACGGCAGGAAATGTTATCCTTTCCTCCTACGCCGCATATGCTTTGTCCAAGTTACCCTTCCCCGGCAGAAACACCCTGTTTAAAGTTATAGTTTACTCCCTCATGTTTAACGCCACGGTTGTGGGCATTACAATGTTCATACTCATGTCAACCTTCCAATGGATTGACACCTACCTTGCAATAATCATCCCCGCATTCTGCACTACATACGGTCTTTATCTTATGAAGCAGTTTATGGAAACCTCGGTTCCCGATGAAGTGCTTGAATCGGCGAGAATAGAGGGCGCATCCGAAAACCGGATCTTCTGGAAAATCGCCATGCCCATGGTTAAACCCGCATGGATAACCCTTATAATCTTTGCTTTCAAGGATCTTTGGAACACCGGCGCAAACATGTATATTTACAGCGAACAGCTTAAGACCTTCAACTACGCCATAAGCCAGCTGGTTACCTCGGGTATTTCAAGAACCGGCGTATCCGCCGCCGCCACGGTCGTCATGATGATAGTTCCTATATTGGTGTTCGTCATATCCCAGTCAAACATCATTCAGACAATGTCCACCTCGGGCATGAAAGACTAAGGGGGAATACAATGAGATCAAAATTAGTAAGAGTTGTGCTTATCGCCTTGTGCTGTATGATGCTGTTTGGCGGTGTGGGCGCATCGGCGCTCATCCCCTACGCCACCTACACCTACAGTGTTGAAGGCCAAAGGCAGATAAGCCCCGACGCATATGTGCCGTTGACCGTCATAACCTCGGCCACCATAAAGAAGGGCCTTGAAGACGGTGTTAACGAAATGGCAACCCAGCTTTATAAAGACAGCTGGACCGATATCTCCAAACTGGCAGACGTGTTCGTCGACAAGTTAGGCTATGTTTACCTTGTTGACTCGGGCACCGGAAGAATCATCTGCCTTGACGAAGAATACAATCTTCGTCTTGTAATCAAAAACTTTACCAACCACATGGGTGTTCCCGACTCCTTCCTCGAACCTTCGGGGGTATATGTTTCGGACACCGAAATCCTTGTGGCCGACACGGGAAAATCCCGTATAGTTATATTTGATAAGGTAGGGAACTTCAAACTCATCGTTCCCGAACCCGCCAGCGACATTTTCCCCGAATCAACCGCCTACAAACCCGTTGCGGTAGCCACCAACTCCGCCGGAACAATTTACGTGGTTGTTTCCTCGCTGAACTACGGTCTTCTGTCGCTTAACCGGGACGGCTCCTTCAACGCCTTTATAGGCCCCCAGAAGGTTACCTACTCGGCATGGCAGATGTTTAAGCGTATCTTCATGACCGAAGCGCAGAAGAAGAAGCTTAAGAAAAACGTTTCCGTCGAGTTTAACAACGTTATGATCGACGACGACGGGTTCCTTTACGTTACAACCGCTGCTCTTGATCCTTCCTCTCAGCAATATGCAATTGCTACAAAGAGTAAGGACGACAGATACGCTCCCGTTAGAAAGCTTAACCCCAGCGGCAAGGACGTTATGTTGAGAAACGGTTTCTACCCCCCCTCGGGCGAGGTTAACGTTGTCTCTCAGGCATCCTCCAACGTAACAATGTTCGGCCCGTCCACCATAGTTGACGTGGCACTCGGCCCCAACGGCACCTGGTCGATTATAGACCAGAAGCGGTCCAAGGTTTTCACCTACGACAACAACGGCAACCTGTTATTTGCCTTCGGTGACAAGGGTGACCAGGTAGGCCTTAACCAGACACTTGTGGCAATATCCTATCAGGGATCAAATATGCTGCTGGCCGACTCCACCTCCAACATGGTAACCGTTTACAAGCGTACCTCCTACGGCGACCTTCTTGCGGCAGCCATTCAGAACACCGAAGACCACAACTACAACGAGGCTGTGGACTACTATATATCAATTCTCCAGCGCAACAACAACTACGACGCCGCATACCTTGGTATTGCAGACTCCCTTTTCAGACAGGGTGACTATGTCGAGGCAATGGCCTTCTACAAAGCGGCTTACAACCAGGCAGGCTTTTCAAAGGCCTACCACGAATACCGCAAACTGTGGGTTGAAGATTACATCCTTATAGTTCCGCTGGTAGTTATAGTTTTCGTCGTAGCCTGGAGCTTATTCTTAAGCTACGCCAAGAAACAGAACATTAAAAACCGTGTGTATAAGGAAAAGCGGTCAATTAAAGAAGAGCTGCTTTATGCCTTCCACCTGATATTCCATCCCTTCGACGGCTTCTGGGATTTGAAGCACGAAAAACGGGGCGGTGTCCGGGGCGCCACAATCATACTTATGACCACAATTCTTGTGTTCATATACCAGGCAGTGGGCCGCGGATATCTCTACAACCCCTACGGTGCCCGGGTTGACTACTTCAACCAGATCACATCGGTTGCTGTTCCTCTGTTCCTCTGGATTATTGCAAACTGGTGTCTTACCACCTTGTTCGACGGCGAGGGCACATTCAAGGACATTTACATTGCTTCCTGCTATGCTCTTACCCCGATTCCCATGCTCATTCTCCCCACCGTTTGGATTGCAAATATCGTAACGGTTGACGAGATGGCCATTTTAGGACTTGTGGAATCCCTTGCCTTCTTCTGGCTGGGCATGCTCATCTTCTTCGGAATGATGGTAACCCACGACTACTCATTAGGCAAGAACGTGCTGACCACCATTGGCACCATTGTAGGCGCAGCCTTTATAATGTTTATAGCCATTCTGTTCGGCAGCCTTATTACACGAGTATATAACTTCTTCTACAACATCTATGTAGAAATTTCCCTGCGATCATGAAAGGACGGTGATTAGTTGTTCATGAAAAAGTCTGCTTTAAGATTTTTAATACTGCTTTTAGCGTTAGCGATGGTTGCACCGTCCCTTATGCCGGTTATTTCATTGGCCGCTGACACTTCGGACGAAGATGAAGTTTCTTGGGATGACCTTGACAAAGCCTATACAACGGTTCCCTTCAACTCGGTTGAAGAGAGAATTAACGGCAGCGACGTCATTTCAAAGATGAAACTCGTTCTTGTCAGCAATGGATATGCGCTGTATAACGACCCTAAAACCGGGGAAGTTATCTGCCTTAAGCTGGCTGCTCCGGATGAAAACGGTGAATATAGAACCATCGGCGGCGACGGCTCAATCGCTTACGATTACGTAGGCTACTACTGCACCAACCCCTATATGGTGGGGCAGAGTAAAACCAAAAATGCCGAAGGTAAGGAAAACGATACCTCCACCTCGGTTAAACGCACCCTTCTTTCCCAGCTGTTAGTAAAATACACCGAAAACCTTTCGGGTGCCACTTTTGAATCCTATACACATTCAGCCATGTATGACCAGATAAACATAAAGAACATACGCGGCGGTTTAAGAGTGGAATACACTATAGGCCGGGAAGAAACCACTTACATTGTCCCCCGCTGGATCAAATTTGACAAGTGGATGAACCTGCTTGTTCAAATAGCTGAAAACTCCACCAAGCCCAAGGATAAGAGAACCTTCATGGCCTACTATACCCTTCAGGCTACCAGCATTGATCAGCTTACCGAATGGGGCGAAAAGTTTGACAGATCCAAAATTTCGGTTGGTACGGAAGAATACCTGTTTATGTCAAGGGCGGAGTATAACAAGAAATATCCCGACAATAAACAGGCCTTCGGTATGATAGCAGGTGTGTATAGCTACTATGTATCAACCATGGAAAACAAACCCCAGGCATCAATTAAGACCACTCTTGAAAAATTCCCCTGCACCGAATTATTTGCCATAATGGTGTTCGAAGGCAACGCCAAAGCGGCCGAGCTTAGAAGGGTAGAGCAGTTCATAAAACTCTACACCAACTACACCAAGGAACAGATGGAAGAGGACCATGCCGAAACCGGTTACGAAGGCTCCGACAAAATTCCCGCCCTGTTCAAACTGGCAATTGAATATACCATAGACGAAGATGGATTATACATCCGCTTAAACGCCGGCAACATAAGGTTTGACTCCACCAACTACAAGCTGGACTCCATAACCGTTCTTCCCTATGCCGGTGCGGCCAATACCAATAATAGGGGTTATATATTCACCCCCGACGGTTCGGGAACCATCTTTGACCTTCAGGAAATAAAGGGCGAGCAGTTCAAGACCACAAGCTCGATATACGGTCAGGACTATGCCTACCACACCATAACCGGCTCCAATAAAGAAGTTATGCGCTTCCCGGTTTACGGCGTGGCCGAAACGGTTATTACCACGGAAGAATATACCGACATTGAAATTATAATCAACGACCAGGGTGAAGAAGAACAGATTGAGGTTATTAAGACAAGGGAAATCGAGGACTACTATGGCTACCTTGCAGTTTTAACCGCAGGCGAATCCCTGACCAAGCTTACCGTTGAAAACGGCGGCACGCTTCATATGTTCGCCTCTGCCTACACCACCTTTAACCCCCGTCCCAGCGACACCTATATACTTGACTCGGGTATTTCCGCAGGCACCGACGCCATGTGGACGGTTGAATCCAAGCGGAGATATACCGGCGACTACGGTATAAGGATATTCATTCTCGACAGTAACGACGTTTCCTATTCGGGAATGGCCAGAGTTTACCGCAACTACCTTACCAAGCAGGGCGCTTTAACCGACCTTGAGGACGACGGAAACGAAAACATTCCGCTGTATCTCAAAACCCTCGGTGCCCTCTTGACTACCAAGACGGTGCTTGGCGTACCGGTAGAAACCACCGTTCCGCTGACCTCCTTTGACAATACCGTTGAAATTCTTAAAGAATTAAAGAAGTACAATATCAATAACGTCAAGGTGCTTATGGAAGGCTGGTGCAACAACGGCATGTGGCCTCTTGTTCCCAGCGGAATCGAGCTCTGCGACGCTCTTGGCGGCTCAAAATCCTTTAAAGCGCTGCTTGACTACGTTAAGAATACCGAAAACGGCGCACTTCAGCTGTTCCCCAATCTTGATTTTGTGATAGCCTACTGGGATGAGCTGTTTGACGGCTTCTCCCCCAAGGATGATACGGCAAAAACAATAGACGACCGGACGGCAAGATTTCAGTATTACGATCCCGTGCGTCAAGGTTATGTCCGCAGCGGCGACGTTTTAATCTCTCCCACTAAGATGGATTCCTTCTACGAAAAGACATATAAGGATTATTCCAAGCTTAACGTAGGCGGCATAGCCGTTTCCACCTTGGGTTCAATCCTTACATCCGACTTCAACGAAGACGAACCGTTAAACAGGGAAGACTCAAAGAAGATAGTAACCAAGCTGATGACTAAGATTAAACAGCAAAACGGCAAGGTGCTTGTATCCGGGGGCAACGCTTATGTATGGCCTTATGTAACCGACATAATTGACATTCCTGTCGACGACTCCCGCTACAAATACACCTCTGCCTCGGTTCCCTTCTACGGAATGCTCCTTCACGGCTCCAAGGAATATGCAGGAACCTCTATCAACCTGGCAGGTGACTACCGCTACCAGCTGCTCAAATCCATCGAAAACGGCGCATCTCCCATGTTCGTTGTGGCATATCAGAACACAGCTGAACTTAAGATTTACTCCGGTGACTCGGTGCTTGGCGGCTACTACTCGGTTAGATACTCAATCTGGCTGCCGGATATGCTTGCCACTTACAGGGAAATGAACAATGCCCTGAAGGACGTTAAATATGCGAAGATAGTTGACCACAGCTTTATGGACGACTACCGCAAGGTTCCCAAGGTAACCTATGACAACGGTGTTGTGTTCATAATCAACTATCTTGAAAAAGATTATACGGTTGAATACAACGGCCAAAAGATAGTTGTTCCGGCAAACGGTTTTGTAAAGACAACCGTGGAGGAAGGAGTTAACAATGGATAAAGCGAAAAAAGTTAATATCGCCGAAAAAGCTCCTGTAGCCGCGAAAAAGAGAAAGGGAAAATCCCTGGAAAAAAAGAAGGCCAAAGCCGGATGGTTTTTTGTAGCACCCTTCCTTTTGGGTTTCGTCTTTCTCTATGCTCCGATGATAATAGAATCAATCTATTACTCATTTGTAAGGCTTAAAACAATACCGGGCGGCGGAATGCAGCCCGAATGGGTGGGGTTTGAGCATTACTCATACGCCCTCCTCACAGATGAAAGCTTTTCACTTAAACTTATTGCATCCTTAAAGTCCCTTGTCTTCAACATACCCGCCGTGGTTATATTCTCCCTCTTTATGGCGGTGCTGTTAAACCAGAAGATGAAGGGAAGAGCAGTGTTCAGGGCAATATTCTTCATACCCGTTATCGTTTCAACCGGTATAGTGGAATCCATTGACCTTCAAAACTCACTGGCAGAAGCCCAGGCATCCATGACCGACCTTACATCGGTTACCGGCATGGAAACCAGTGGGTCAGTAGCCAACCAGATTATATCCTTTGTGCAGATAGAAAGATTCTTCTCGGGGATGAAGGTTGGTAACGAACTGTTGACATATGTCTGGCAGGTGGTAAACGGGGTTTACGACATTATAAACAAATCCGGCGTTCAGATGCTGGTATTCCTCGCCGGACTCCAGTCCATATCCCCCGCCATTTACGAATCCTGCAAGATGGAGGGTGCATCATCCTGGGAAACCTTCTGGAAGATAACCTTCCCCATGATTTCCCCCATGATTTTCGTTAACACCGTTTATACGGTAATCGACAACTTCACATCCCAGTCAAACGAAGTGATGGTGTATATAAACTCTGTATATACCGGTTCGTCGGGGCGTGAAAGGTCAACGGCCATGAGCTGGATTTACTTTATGCTGGTGTTGTTGATTTTGGCTGTGGTGGCAGGTCTGTTGTCAGCCTACATCTTCTACCAGCGAAGAGATTAAGGGAGGTCGTTATATGGACAAAACACAACAAAAAATTAAAAGGGATCCTTCCTTAATCGTATTCGATGAGAAAACCCCATTCTGGACGATTTTACGTTACAAATACCTTACCGCCTACTTTGCAAAGAAGATCGCATGGGCGCTGTTCAGGTTCGTGCTGCTGGTGGGTATATCATACGTTATTATCCTCCCCTATATATCCAAAATCTCCGGCTCTTTCATGAGCAAGGAAGACTTTGTTGATCCCATGGTTAAGCTGATTGCCAAATACCCCACCCTTGACACCTACAAGGCGATTATCAATGAAAACGGGTATCTTGACGCATTACGCAATACAGCAACCCTTTCGGTGCTGTGTGCGCTGGTTCAGACCTTAACCTGTACCGTAGTGGGCTACGGCTTTGCCAAGTTCAACTTCAAGTATAAGAACATTCTGTTCCTCTGCGTGGTGTTTACCATGGTTATCCCCCACCAGTCGATACAGATGGCAATGTTCATGAAGTTCAGGGACTTCGACATCTGGGGCATTTACGGCCTTATAGGCGGCGCCTTCGGCTTAAAGGAGATAAACCTGCTTAACTCCTACTGGCCCCTTGGCATACTGTCCTTCTGCGGTCTGGCCTTTAAGAACGGGTTGTATATATTCATAATGAGGCAGTATTATAGAGGCGTTCCCGACGAGCTTGAAGAAGCGGCTTACGTTGACGGTGCCGGCGTTTTCAAGACCTTCGTAAAGATAATACTTCCCATGTCCCTGCCCATGCTGGTTACCATATTCATGTTCTCCTTCTCATGGCAGTGGACCGACACCTTCTACACAAGGCTGTTCTTCATGGATTCCCAGAAGATCAAGCTTATGCCCAACATCGTTAAAATACCCAAAGCTCTTGAAACTGACAACTTTGCCGCTCAGGTTACCTATGAAAAGGCAATCCGTAACACCTGCGCTCTTATGATTCTGGCTCCTCTGGTTGTAATTTACCTGTTTGCCCAGAGAACCCTTATCGAAGGCGTTGAACGTTCGGGCATTACCGGTTAAGAGGAAAAGCAAAAATTATCAGGCAGTAGTGAATCTACTGCCTGTTATTTTTTCTATTGTATATGTGTTATGTGGTTTACGATGTTATAAATAAAAAAATCCCGATAAAGCACAAAAACGCCGCATAAACGGCGTTTTTTACATATAAATTCTTTACTTGCCTGCCACAACCGTTTCGTAATAAGCCACGGCCAGATCGGTTACAAGGCCGTAGCTTTTAACTCCGGCGGTAACCTTTTGGGAAGAAAGATAGGCGTTGTTTGTCCCCGAAACCACCTTTGATGCAGTGGAGTTTTTATATTTTTCAAAAAACTTTGAATAAGCCGAAATTTCCTTTGCCAGCTCGTCGGGGCAATAATCCTTGCGGAATTTATTATATAAATCCCGGTCGGCCTTATACAATGACGACATAACCTCCCGAAGCACGTTAAAATACCCGGAATACTTAATATAATAGTCGTCACTTGTTATACACACCAGAAAGGCCATAAAGTTGGCCTCGTCTTCCCGGGCAATACCCCGCTGATGGGACATTTCATGGGCGATGGTGTAGGGGGTAATAAAATCAGGGTAGTTAACGTTTATATTCGCCTCACCGGTGAAAAAGGAATATACCCCAGATATATGGGTATAGGTGATATAATCAGAGAGGGCAAGCACCTTAACCCTTGAACTAAAGCTTGAAATAAAATCCAAATCACTTGCAAGTGTGTTGTAGGCATCGTTGACCAGCGACATCAGCACACTATAATTATAGGGCATACGGGAATCCCCATCAAGAGAAAAGGTAACATGGGGTATAACCTCGTTTATCGACTGGGTAAGCCACATGGCGGTGTTGTAAAGAGATTCGGCCGAAAAGGGACTGTTACTTAGCCCAAGGTTTTCGGAAAGAGGGTTTCTGAAATAACCCGGCCCGAACCCAAGTCCAAACAGGATGCAGATAACCATCAGTATGGATATGAGGGTTAAAAGCAGTTTCGTCAATCCCTTGCGGTTGTTGGCCTTTGTCATTTTCACACCAATCCATAAAACCGCCACCAGGCCTAAAGGAATAAGCAGCACCATGGTTTCGGCCAGCGAAAAAGGGAAAACCGACGTTATCTTTGCGGTTACAAATCGGATTGCCGGCGCAACATTTCTTGACCAAAACTCGGCAAAGGGGGTGCTTGACCTTGATATAAAATAAACGGCGGCAGAAAACACAAACAAAGCGCAAATGACTGTGAACACCTTGTGTTCGCCCGCTTTGCTTTTAATCCTTTTTAAAAAAGTGGGTTTGGCGTTTTCTGCAGTCATGTTATCACCGTTTAAACTTCAACGGTCCAGCTGTATTTGTCCTCGGCTCTGCCCCACTGGATGTCGGTAAGCTGGTTGTAAAGCATGGCCGATACGGGACCTATCTGTGAATTGTTTATAATCATTACCTTGTCGTCCCAGGCAAGTTCGCCCACCGGTGAAATAACGGCGGCGGTGCCGGTGCCGAACATTTCTTCAAGGGTGCCTTTCTGGTATGCGTCGTAGACTTCGTCAATGGAAATCTTCCGCTCGGTTACCTTGTAGCCCTTGTCTTTTAACAGCTCTATAACCGAAAGTCTTGTCACGCCGGGAAGGATTGAACCTTCAAGAGCCGGAGTTATGATTTCACCGTTTATCTTGAAAAATACGTTCATTGCCCCAACTTCGTCTATATACTTGCGGTGGATACCGTCAAGCCACAGCACCTGGGCGTAGCCATTTTCCTCAGCCTTCTGCTGACCGATAAGGGATGCAGCGTAGTTGCCCCCAACCTTGGCAAAGCCGGTGCCGCCCCGGACGGCTCTTACATATTCGTCTTCCACAAAGATTTTAACAGGGTTCAAGCCGGAGGCATAATACGAACCCGAGGGGGAGAGGATTATAATAAATAAATATGTATTTGAAGGATGAACCCCTAAAAAGGGATCGGTGGCGATAATAAAGGGGCGTATATAAAGGGATGTTCCCGGCTCGGAGGGAATCCAGTCGGCGTCGTTTTTAACCGTTTCTTTAATTGCGTTAAGGGCAAATTCGGGGTCTATCTGGGGTATGCAAAGGCGTTGGTTGGTATTGTTCATCCGTTCCACGTTTTTGTCGGGCCTAAACAGCAAAATCCTGCCGTCACCGGTACGGTAGGCTTTTAAGCCCTCAAACATTTCCTGCCCGTAGTGGAATACCGCCGAGGCAGGAGAAAGGGAAAGGTTTCCGAAAGGCTGAATTCTGGCGTTATGCCAGCCGTTTTCCTTTGTATATTCGCAAATAAACATATGGTCGGTAAATATTTTGCCGAAACCAAGCTTTTTTGCATCGGGTTTTGCCGATGGATTTTGGGTTCTGGTTATTTTAATTTCCATATATTTTCCTCCGTTTTGTGGTTTGCCGCCGGTAAAATTATAACGGGTTTATTGGTTTATTATAGCACCGCCGGCCAATTTATGCAAGACCTGATTTTATAAATTTCATATTTTTCCTGCTTTATATGAATATTTATCCGTAAAAGGGTATAAGTGGCCGCTGTTTAAGCATAAAAGCGGATTTCCAGCATTTTTCTTTATTAAATATGTTCAAAATGCTTGAAATTCAGGTGTCATGGTGTTATAATAACCCTTGCTTAAAAACCATACGTAAGGACGTTGTTATGATTAAAAAGCTACATACCAAACTAAAACCTAATATTGGCATCATGGTATGTGTCATTATCCTTGCAACAGCTTTTTTGACTCCGTTATTATATACCCCACCCTCCGGGGTGAGGGCGGAATATTCCGAAACATCGTATAAAGTTTCAGTTTATCCCGTCAACGGTGAAGTAGAATCAAGCGAAGCCGAAGAAATTTACGGCTACGCTGTTTACATAAACGGAGTATATATAACATCCGGTGAAGATAAGGAAATCCTTTTAGATCTGCTTGACAAAGCTGCCGAAAATCAGGCAGCCGCCGAATACGGTAACTTTTTATCGGTTAATATTGAGGACGAAACCAATATAAAATATGAAAAGCTTGATACCATCGACCAGCCTGATGCTGCCGAACAAGCGATTTCACAGTATGTTTTAACCCTTACGGTCATTGTGACCGAGGAGCGTGAGCGGGAAGTTGGCTTTGACACCCTTTATGTGGACGATTCTGATACCTACCAGGGAACCGAACAGGTGGTCAGGGAAGGGGAAAAAGGCATAACAAAGGAATTTTACCTTGTTACATACACCGACGGCATCAAAACCGACGAAAAGCATACCCGGTCAGAGGTTGTAACCAAGCCGGTAAGCAAGATTATTAAAAAGGGAATAAAGGTTAAAACAGACCAGCCCAAGGGGCTTAAGATGTTTATAATGCCCTATGACGGGAGAATTACCTCGGAATACGGCACCCGTTATCTTTTGGGCGGTACCTTCCACGGAGGGTTAGACCTAGCCTCCAAGGAACGGGGAGAACCCTGCTACGGGGATTTATTCATGGCCGCCGGAGACGGGGTAGTGGTGTTTTCGGATTATTCCGGTGAATTCGGCATATTAACCATAATCGAACATCCCAACGGTATACGCACCTATTACGCCCACCAGAGTCAGACCCTTGTTAAAGCAGGGAATAAGGTAAAGCAGGGTGACTATATAGGAAAGATCGGCTCCACCGGTCTGGTCACCGGCCCCCACCTTCATTTTGAAGTCCGTCTCCCCGACGGCAACGGCGGTTACTACCGTGTGGATCCCGGAAGTTACATTATAGATTATGAGAAATACATTCGCTAAAGGTAGCAAAACCGGCAATAACATTGCCGGTTTTTATTATATTAGCTGTATAAATGAATAACAGATATATAACCCTAATAAAAATCCGCCATGAAGGCGGATTACTTATTGTTAAGGTTTTCGTTATTTAAGCTTTATTTCAAATTATTTGTTATAAGCGTCGTGGTTGCCGGCGTAATATTCATCAAGGGTTAATCCGTTGTCATGGAGATAAGTCGCAAGGGTGCGCCCCACAAAGCGGAAATGCCAGGATTCATACACCGCACCGGTAATGTGTTCCTTGCCGGCGGGATAGCGTAAAATAAACCCGAAACGGTAGGCGTTTTCCTCAAGCCAGCGTGCGGCAGGGGTGTTGTTGAAGGTTTCCTGCTTTCCCACATCCACATTGTGCATGTCCATGCAAAGCCCCGTCTGATGCTCGCTGCGTCCCGGAGGGAAACAGTAGGTCTCAACAATACGCAGCACTTCTTCCTGGGTTTTACCGGGATTCCGGCTTGCTTCCTGCTTGAAATAATAATCATAAAAAAGATAATACTGGTAATCATAACTGCGGTAGGCATTTGTTACGGTAATGTCTTTATAACCGTAATAGGCCGCCTCTTTTAGAAAAGCCTCCAGCGCCTTTGCCACGGTGGCGTTCATATAGCAGTTTTCCTGCCGGCCCGGACGGGCATTGGGGGAAAGGACAAGGTTTTTAGGGACATAATTTGCCGGAAGCGGAGAAGATGCTTTATTTACCAGTATAGTAAACTCATCATGATCTTCCGGATCGATATATCTCAGATAAGGGGTTATGTCAATGGCGTAGGTCCACTCCCTTTCCTCATCAGATATTTCAAAAGATTCTTCCTGACTGTTTCCGCTCTCAAGCAGACTTTCCTCAGACGGTTGGTCGGATGATGTGTTATCGGTAGAATAATCCTCGCTTTCAGATGATGTTACAACCGGAATTGACGAATTCTCTCCCGAATCATAGTCGCTATCATCCGTATTCCCGCCGTTTGCCGGGTTTAAGGCAACCACCGACAAAACTATAACAAGGCAGGACAGTATTATTACCAATATGCCTATTAATGCTTTTTCACTCATAACTTAATACCCCATATAATTTATTATACCCCATTTAGCGTTTAAGTCAATAATAAATATTAAAAGGAATGTTAAAGGGTTGATTTTGGTTGACAAACAGCATTAAATATGTTAAAATACACAACATAATATTTATAAAAAGGAGTGATTGGGTGGAAAATGTCAAAAGAACACTGCTTTTATGTGTTTCTTCCTTTGCGGTAGTAACCATAACCGTTTCCGCCCTCCTTTATACTCTTTCCCATGCCCCCTTCGGTGCAAACGAAAAAACAAGTATTGATACCACTTTTAATTCATATATAAATCAAATTTCCCCTCTGCCGGTTGTTGAGGGAGCAGATGCTGACATAGCCTTATCCCTGACAATTGATGTTCCGGCGTCGGTGCCTTCTAACACACTGTCATACTTCCCCCCCATTGACAAAGTAGCTCAGAAAGCCGACTATGCCGCCTATTTATCCATTGACAACAATAAAGACAGTCAAAGCGATTCTTTTATATATTACTGTCAGGTTTGGGCGGAATACGCCGATTTACCCTATGGCAACCAGACCATAGGCAGTTATGGCTGCGGCCCCACCAATGTGGCAATGGTGGTTTCCACCTTAACAGGAAAAAGGGTTACCCCCGACCAGGTGGCTGATTTAGCGGTAAAATGGGGGCTTTTTGTCCCGGGTGTCGGCACCAGCCATGCCATTTTTTCAAAGTCCGCCAAGCATTACGGTGTTAAATTTGAGGAATTTTCCGCCACAAAAAGCGGAATAATAAATAAGCTTAAGGCCGGCAGGCTTATAATCTGCTCAATGGGCAATAGCTATTTCTCCCGCTCAGGTCATTTCATAACACTGCGTGGCATTACCCCGGAAGGCAAGATACTCATTGCCGACTCCTATTCTCCTGAAAATACCCAGAAAGAATGGGACATCGACTTTTTAATGTCCCAGCTTAGATACTCCAATATGTGGGCATTTTACGAATAACCGCCATAAAGGCATAATATATTTAAAGCAGAATGTTTTATAAAGGAAGTGAATTTATGAAACGCTATCTGCTTTATTTTTTATGCTTTTTCCTGTGCGTCGCCCTTACCCCCACCGTTTTCGCTCTGATGCCCGAGGGACTTAAACCTAAGGAAAGGGAAACAGTTGCCGAAGTGTCGGACAACTCCTTGCCGCATGTAGACACCGGTAACTCCGTCTCCACCATAAAGGTTAAGCTCACCGACGACGATGCTGTTATTACCGTGGGCCTTGAGGACTATGTAACCGGGGTGCTGTTTACCGAAATCCCTTCTAACGCCCCAAATGAGCTTATTAAAACCATGGCGATAGTTATCCGCACCTATGCCGTTTATCACGCAAAACTGGGGGACAAGGGGCATTCCGGGTTTGATTTTTGCGACGATTTTACCCACTGCCGGGGATTTACATCCTCAGAAATCGACGATGAGGTAATAAAAAAGGCGGTGGCCGACACCAAAGGACTTGTAATCTGCTATAACGGGGAGGTTATCGACCCGGTGGTTCACATATCCTCCTCGGGCAAAACCGAAAGCGCCGAAAACGTGTTCGGCAAAAAAATCCCCTATCTGGTGTCGGTGGATACTCCGGATGAAGCGGAAATGCCCTCCTTTCACCAAAAAAAGGAGCTTACAAAGGACGAATTTGCCGCCATTCTGTCAGCCAACGGCTTTGATATAAACAAATCAACAAGCCACACCGGCTGGATAAGCTATATTGCCCGGACACCCGGCGGCAGGATAAAGATAGCCTACATAGGCGGACATGAAATTTCCGGGGCAAAGTTTGCCACCATGTTTGGCCTTCAGTCAACCAATATTACCATCTCCACAGGGGAAAACGGGTTTATTCTAAATGCCGTGGGAATCGGCCACGGAGTGGGGCTTAGCATATACGGAGGTTGGGTGATGGCGAAGGAAGGGAAAAAATACAGTGAAATAATCGTTCATTATTTTAGCGGTGCATATATTGCATATAATTGAATATTCCCCTGTAATAAGGGTAAAATATAAGCAAGACTTATTACAGGGGGATATTTTCTTATGGAAGAAAAAACAAACGAAAACAAAAAGCGTTTTAAGTTCAAAAACAAAAAGATACGGGTGGCGGGGGCAATATATATCGCCTTGGCCATCTGCGTGGTAACCGTCATGGTGCTTTCGATATATTCCATAAACACCGATTTCGGGGACTATTCCAGCGATTTCAGCTTTAGCCTGCCCGATATGTCGGTGTATGAAAGCGAGCCGGAGGATACCTCGCAGCTTCCTGTTGACAATGAAGAAAGCGGAATTCCCGCCAACACCGATCCTACCTATGTGTTACCCGTTGATGGGGAAATTATTAAGGGTTATGCGGTAACCTCACTCCTATATTCCAAGACCATGAAGGACTACCGCACCCATTCGGGGGTGGACATTGCCGGGAACGTGGGTGATCCGGTAAAATGCTATTCCGACGGCTATGTCACCGCCATCTGGGACGATCCCTTTATGGGCAAGTCGGTGGAGGTGTCCCACGGCTATGGCTTAAAATCGGTGTATCAGAATCTTTCAAACCAGCTGCCCGAAACCATATTCTTAGGGGCAGAGGTTAAAACAGGGGATATTATCGGAGCCATCGGCGAAACTGCCGCTGTAGAGGGTGCCGACGACCCGCACCTCCATTTTGAACTCCTCCTTGACGGGGAAACCATAGATTGCGGAAAGGAGCTGCAGACCTTAACAGAAACCCAGTAAAAATTAATATCAAAAGGGCGGCAACACCGCCCTTTACATATTTGTAGATAAGAGATAACAGGCTCATACTATAGGTTTTAGTAATTTAATTGTTTATATTATTAGTTGCCAGCAATTAATGCCGTGGCAGGGAGATTAAATATAAAAAAGCCTACCGTCTTTCGGGGAAGGAGGCAGCCAAAGGCTGACGAATGAGGGGTCGTGTTGCACTTGTGGATAAGATAAGCAACAAAGTTAAATGCGACGTTTCATCGGGGATAACTTTAGTTCACTGAAGTATACATTGAATTAATAATATTGATGGTATATTTTCATCACCCGATAAGCTTTACTTACTTACATATTCACTTCTTTTCCGGATTGACTGTGCCAACCCCTCATCCAACGCTGACGCGGTCCCCCTTCCCCTCAAGGGGAAGGCTTTTTCTATGCCCCTATTATATTTCCACAATATAAAACTACTGCTGATTTCTAGGTTTTTAACGAATTATATTCACCCCCATGTCATTCACCAATTTTATATAAATCACACTATGCATTAATCCCCTTTACCCTTGCGCCCCCGAAGGGGGAGCAGGTGTATTAACCCGGGGTAAAGCCCCGGGGAGAGGATGCCCCACCGCCCACGCACCCCGGAGGGGAGCGGGTGTTAACGAGTGAAATGAAGAGAAGTGAGAAAATATATGACAGAAAAGAGAATAAAAACAGCTCTAAACCCTATGGGTTTTGGTTATTTGATTGTATTTACTATTTGATATTAGCAATTGATGTCGTGGCAGGGAAGTAGAAATAAAGGAAGCGTTCAGACTTTCAGTGAATGTGGCAGCCAAAGGCTGACGAATGAGGGGTTGCTATGTAACCGGGAGAGAAAAAATAAATCGGCTCATCCGGGTGCATGAAATCAGTAAGAAAACCGGGGTCCCCGAAAAGCCAAAGGCTTTTTGGTGAAAAAATAAAACCCGGAGTATATTCCGGGTTGTGGTGGATGTTAAGGAACTCGAATCCCTGACCACTCGCACGTCAAGCGAGTGCTCTACCAGCTGAGCTAAACATCCGTATATTTTTTGCAAAGTGTATTATACCAGTTTGTTTGAATTTTGTCAATAATAAAATATATAAATATTTCGTCAAATTATACCCAGGTTGCCTTTGCAGTTCTCATTACCTACAAGCTTGTAGCCGTTAAACAGCGCTACGGCCACCACGGTTTGGGCTTCGTCCTCCACAGTGACTTCATAAAAACAGGCGTGGCGGCCGTCCTTTACCTTGCGGGCGGTGGCGGTGAGAATCTTTCCCTTGGGCTGGGAAAGGAAGGATATGCTTGACGATAAAGTCATGGTCAATGGATTATCAAGACCGTTTGAAGCTATGGCAAAGGCAAAGTCGCATAAGGTAAACACCACTCCACCCATAACGCCACCCATAGCGTTTTGATGGTTTTCGTTTACCTCAAGCCGGCACACCGCATAGCCTTCCGAAGCCTCAACCGGCTCTATGCCTACTAAACGGGTGGCAAACAGGTCGTTTTCAAATCTCTTTTTTATTTCGTTCAAATACATGACTTACCTCCGCTAACAAATGTAAATATTATACAAATTTACCAGCAAAAATTCAAGGGATTTTTCAAAAAACTCTTGACTTATTTTTTATTTGTGATAAAATAATTAACAGACAACTATTAAAGAAAGGAAAGGTAAAATGAAAAAATTACTATCTGTTGTTTTAGCACTAACCCTTGTGACAACTTGCTTTTTCGCTTTTGTAGCTAACGCTGACGAAGAAGGCGTAACCGTTGTCGGAATAACATTCGAATCCGAAGTGGCAAATCTGGTTAAGGAAGTTCCCCAGGCCGGCGGATCCACAGCCAATCTTATCGATGGCATAACCCTTGAAGACCACGTCTTCGAAGGAAGCACTCCCTGGGCAGTAAACGGCGTTATGCTTATCCAAAACACCGTTTGCACCGACGAAACCCAGAACCCCATTTATTCCTACACTCTTGAGCTTTCCGACAGAGCTGACGTAAACGCTATTAAGGTTTACTTCTATGAACATTACAATGCTATGATAGGTCTCCCCAAGGACAACAAAATTGCTGTTGAGTATTCCGAAGACGGCGAAAACTTCACCTTTGCAGGCGACTACACCTTCGAAGGCACCGCTGAACCTGCCGAAATAGCTGTCAACGCTTATGAAATCGACCTTGGCAAAACCATTACCGGTAAATACATTAAACTCACCTTCCAATTTGGACCGTCCCCCTTTGATACCGACGGAAAAGTTGTTTGGGAATGGCAAGGCTTTACCGAGCTTGGCGTAGTCGGCACTCCCGCTACCATCGTTGACTTAAGCGAAGACGAAAGCTCCGCAGCTCCCGTTTCTTCCGAAGCACCTGTACAGACTTCCGAAGATACCTCTTCCACCACTCCTACCGGCGACAGCGGATTTGTATCTCTTGCAGTTATAGCTGTTATCGCTCTTGCAGGCGCAGCAGTTGCTATAAAGAGAAAATAAAATAAAAAAATAAAGTATATGCGGTGCGGTAAAACGCATCGCTTGCTTTATTATGGAAGTATATAAAATTTTCATAAAGTGTTGACATTTTGTCATGATAGTGCTATAATTCCGACGGGTACAAAACATATAGAAAGAAAGGATTAGTTATGAAGAAACTACTTATTGCAGTTCTTGCCCTTGCGTTAGTTTCCACCTGCGTTGCTGCGCTTTTTATTAACGCATCCGCAGAGGACTATACCTACCTCGATTTAAGACCTGTTGAGGGCGGCGAAGCAGAATATTCTGCTACCGGCGCTGATGTTGAGTTCAAATCCAACGGCACCGTTGTCGTAACCCTTACCGGCACTACCGCCACCTTATCCATGGTTTACAAAACTGCCAGCACCATTAATCAGGAAGCTTTTGTAAACGTTGAAACCGCCAAGTATGTAAAATTCTTCTATGAGAAGAGCAGTGAATCCGTTAGCGTTCAGGTACACGCTCACTATGACCGTGGCAACAAGAACAACGCCGACCTTTACCTCACCGGCATGACCAATGACGCTTCTTCCTACCTCGTTCTCAGCGGCGCTACCTACGGTGTTTGGGGCTTCTATCAGTACCTTTCTGAAAGAGCCGGCTACCTTCCCGCAGACAACATCCTCAAGTTCTCTGACATTACCTACACCATTACCGGTCAGGTAGGCGACACCTTCACACTTTACTACTTTGAAATTGCTGATGACTATGACGAAGATTTCGGTACCGTCGTTCCCGATGACACTTCCATCGACTTAAGCGATATCGAATCCTCTGAACCTGTAACCAGCGAAGAATCCACTGCCACTTCCGAAGCTACTTCCGAAGCTCCCGTTGTGGAATCCTCTGAAGATACTACCCCCGTTACCGGCGACAACGGCTTTGTAGCTCTTGCAGTTGTTTCTGTTATCGCTCTTGCCGGCGTAGTTGTTCTTAAAAGAAGATAAAAATTATTGATACCCTAAAAAAACGGCACTTTAGTGCCGTTTTTTTCATTGTCATTTTATATTTAAAAGCCTTTCCCAGTGGGGAAAGGCTTTTTATTTAACCCTTAATTGATATCTCTCATCTTGTCCTCATACATACTGGCTTTGCCGGATTTAGAAAAATAGTCGTTATAAAATATCCGGTTGCAGGCGGTAATTTTGCCTGTTAATACAGTCGCTCTGTCGATTAAAGCTTTCATATACTCGTCATCGCAGGAGGTATCGGCCCATATTATTCGGTTAAGGTTATAAAAATATATTTTGTCGGTTATAAATACACCGTATGCCCTTGAATAAAGGACACTTTCTTTTTCGGAAAACACCGAATTGCCGAAATAAAGGTTGCCGTATACGTTTAACCCCAAGAGGTCGCACAATGTGGGGACAATATCCGCCGTGCAGGTGAACTTTTCGATAACCCTATGATCAATTCCGGGGCATCTTATCATAAAAGGAACCTCAAATAACGCAGGGGTGGAGGTGGATTTAACATACCTTGAAAGCCCCTGATAAAAGGTGTTGTGGTCGCTGAAAATAGCTATAATGGTGTTGTCAAGCAGGTTTTTTTCCTCAAGAACTTTGTAAATTTCCCCCAATGCCCTGTCAAATTCCATAACCGCAGCCAGGTAATGGACAAAGGTGTCATGGAGGGTGTTGTCCTTTTCGGTTACCTTTATTCCCGCACTTTCAAGTTTATCATAGTAGCCAAGGTCATCAAGGTTCTGCCGGTAGGCATACACCCCGTGCATTGTGATGGAGGTTATAAAGGTGTAAAACCTGCGTTCAGTCGGGAACATTTCGTCTTTGCAAACCTTTATCATTTCATGGTCAAGGTTTCGTTCGTTGTATGCCGACCAGTCGGTAAAGCCCTCACATTTAGCCATATCCTCGCTAAACACCACCTTGTCAAACCCTAAATTGGTCAAATAATCGGTGCGGTTGTAAAAGGCGGCAAAGCCGTTGTGAAAATAGGAGCAGACAACACTTTCGTCGGTAATTTTAAGGTTGTTTAACAAGGAAGTGGCGATATAATTTTCGGGAAAGGTGTAATTAATAAATGCCTTTGTCGGATAAGAGCCTATAAGGGCATAATTTTCTGAAATATCGGTTTTTTCCCTGGCGTGGAAGTTTGTCATAACAACGCTATCATTGTAAAAGCGGTTAAGATTGGGGTATAGTTCGGCAAGAATATTTGTATTTTCAAGGTTGTAGCCGTTGGGGTATTTGCCGGTGTTTTGAATAAATGAAAACCACTCAAGGGATTCGCAAAGGATGGTTACCAAATTATACTTCTTTTTGGCGTTTTCGGGGAAGTTGGTGTAATAAATGCCGTCTTTGTCATAAATAAAATCCTCAAGCTCTGTGTCGGTTATTTCCCCGAACTTTTCTTTTGCAAAAATACCGTTGGCAAGTTCGTAGATTAAATTTCCCGAAACCCCAAGTTCCGAATAGGCGTTTACGCTGTTACCGTAAAGCAGGTTGTCCCCCACATCCTTGTAGGGGCGAACCGCCTCGACGGCAAGGAGGTTCACCGACAGCGAAAACACCAAAAGCACCGTTACCGCAACGGGAAAACGCTTTAATTTGGGTATTTCGGGCAATTTGGGGAACATCCGCCAGCCTGCCACCGTATAAATCGAAAGACAGGTCCCGAAAACCAGGGTATAGACAAAGTCTATGGTAAGGGAATCGAGTATTGAAACCGCCTCACCCCGCAGGTTTATCATGGGGAACTCAAACAGTGTTTCGGTCATTTCAAACAGCAGCACAAAGCCCCCGTCGGCAACACCTACCGCCGTAAGAAATATCAGCCCGACAATATACCTTGCTTTTTGGTTTCGCACCACATAGAGAATAACCGTAAAAAGGACACACAGTCCTATAAAAATCCACGGGTGTCTGATATACACCTCGCCGGAGGTTACAAAAACCGCCGTAAGCTCGGTTATAATGAAAAAGGCAAGAAAACACAAAATCAAAAGATTCCGCTTAAAAAATACTTTCACATTTACCGCCTTCCGTCATAAAACCAGAATAAGCCAGACAATAAACGCCGTCAGGGGGAACGATCCCCTTGACACTTTATATACAATGCCGTATAGCAGGCAATACAGCCAGAACACAATGTTAGGCTCGTTTACCCATTCCAAACCGAAGAATCCTCCAGGAATAAGGTATGCCATTATTCCGTAAGTTAAAAGCAGTAAAATCCCCCCGTAGGGTATGGGCAGTTTGGTCGGTATTATACGATTAAAAAACTCCTCGGCACATTTTATTATTCCCGTTATTATTATACTTTCACAAACTCTGAGAGCCACAAGGGCAATAAGTGCATAAAGCTCGTAAATTGAAAATTTTGTGCCTAAGTCGTAAAGGATTTTAAACTGCCAGCCAAGGGAAAAGCAGATAAACAGTATCCCAACATAGGTTATCAGCCACAGGGCGACAACGTTTACCGTCGGCAGCCGTTCTTTCTTTTTGCCTTCACGAATAAGGCTAAAGCCGAATTTAGCTTTGCAAAGGCGGGAAATTGCCAGGATGCAAATACACCAAAAAAGTAAAACAGATAAAAAGGAAAATAGATTTGTGAAATATCCTTTGTAAAAACCTTCATAAATGCCGGACAAAAGCCTTACGGCATTTGCCGCTCCGGCGCAGACTGAAAGCAGCAAAACCGTTAGGGCGTAATAAAGGGGTTTTATATTGTTTACCCTGCCGTCTGTAAGGTTATCCATTAATATCCCTTCCGGAAAATATTTACATTTTAATATACCCATATTATAACACAAACAATCGTTAAAAGATATACCGTTTGAAAGAAAATTTGCCGTAAACTGTAAAAACAATAAACAAAGCCGCAGGGTTTGCACCCTGCGGCATAAAATTACTTGCGCAGCTCGGTGCGCCTGATTTTTCCGCTTATGGTTTTGGGTAATGCTTCGGTAAATTCGATAATCCTGGGGTATTTGTAGGGGGCGGTATGGGTTTTTACGTATTCCTGAATTTCGGCCTTCAGCTCCTCGGTGGGCTTTTTGTCCTTTGTAAGAACTATTGTTGCCTTAACCACCTGGCCTCTTGTTTCGTCGGGAACACCGGTTACGGCGCATTCAAGGACATAGGGCAGCTCCATAATCACAGACTCGATTTCAAAGGGCCCTATGCGGTAGCCGGAGGACTTGATAACGTCATCAATACGGCTGACATACCAGAAATAGCCCTCCTCGTCACGCCAGGCGGTGTCGCCGGTGTGATACCAGCCGTCGTGCCACACGTCCCTTGTCTTGGCTTCGTCCTTGTAGTAGCCTTCGAAAAGCCCTGTGGGGATTTCCTTTGTGGAAATTACAATTTCCCCTACCTCGCCCACGGCGGCAAAGGTGCCGTCCTCCTTCATAAGGTCAACCACATATTCGGGGTTGGGTTTTCCTAAAGAGCCTACCTTGGTGGGAGTACCCACAAGGTTACCGAGAGTCATGGTGGTTTCGGTCTGGCCGAAGCCTTCTTTTAATTCTATGCCGGTGGCCTGCCTGAAGGCGTTGAACACCTCGGGGTTTAACGCCTCGCCGGCGGTGGTGGCGTATTCAAGGGATGAAAAGTCGTATTTTGTCAAATCCTCTTTTACAAAGAAACGGTAGATTGTGGGGGGAGCGCAGAAGGTGGTTATATTGTAGCTTGAAAAGAGGGATAATATATCTTCCGCACTGAATTTATTAAAGTCGTAAACCAAAATACAGGCTTCGCACAGCCATTGACCGTAGATTTTGCCCCACAGCGCCTTTGCCCAGCCCGTTTCAGAAACGGTGAGATGAACTCCGTCGGGGTTGACGTTATGCCACCACCTGGCGGTTACGATATGCCCTAACGGGTAGGTGCAGTTGTGGACGGTGATTTTAGGATAACCCGTGGTGCCGGAGGTGAAATACATAACCTGCGGATCGTTTTTATGGGTGGGGATACGCTCCAGGGTGTCAGGATAGCGCATCAGCGTCTTGTTAAAGGGAACCCAGCCTTCTCTTTCCCCGTTGACTATTATCTTATGCTTGACGGTGGGGGAAGCGGGGAGAGCGGCTTCTATATGGTCGGGGCAGTCGTCCTCACAGGTGGCCACGATTGCCTTAACCTCGGCAGTATTGAACCGGTATTCGTAGTCCTTTTGCATAAGCAGACTTGTGGCGGGGAGTGCCACGGCGCCGATTTTATGTAAGGCCACAATGGCTATCCAGAACTGGTAGTGGCGTTTTAACACCAGCATTACCTTGTCGCCCTTTTGTATGCCCATGTCCAAGAACATATTGGCTGCCCGGTTGGAAAGAAGGGAAATGTCCTTAAAGGTAAAGTCCTTTTCCTGCTTCTTTTCAGAAAGCCATAAAATCGCCCGCTTGTCGGGGACTTTCTTTGCCAGCTCGTCAACCACGTCGTAGGCAAAGTTGAAGTTTTCGGGTATATGGAATTTTATATCGGTAAGACAGCCGTTTTTATCCGTCGTTTCGGTAACGAACTTTTTATATATAAGATTATCGTAGTTGCGTTTGGGTTCCTTTGCCTTGACGACGGTTTTTTTGGCTTCGGTTTCCGGCTGGGTCGTGGCTTCGCATTCTTTGAATACTATGGCAAGGAAAGTGCAATCCCTGCCGCCGGCGGCTACCATGCCATGGCGTATGGAGGAGTCGTAGTAAACGCTGTCCCCTTCGTTTAGAATTTCAACTCGGTCGCCAAGCTGGATTTTAAGTGTTCCGCTAAGCACATAGTCCAGCTCCTGGCCCTTATGGGTGGAAAGTGAAATGGGGGTGGATTCAAGATAAGGGTCATATTTGGCATTGACAATAAAGGGCTCGGAAAGGCGGTTTTTAAGGTAGGGGGCAATATGCCGGTAGTCAAAGGCAGCTTTACGGCGTATGGCCATCCCCTCGCCTTTACGGGTAATGTTATACTGGGAAAGGGTGGGGTTTACGCCGCTAACCAGCTCTGAAATGTCCATGCCCAGCTTTTTGGCGCATTTAAAAAGAAAGGTAAAGGAAAAATCACTTTCCCCCTCTTCAAGGACTTTATAGGCATCGGGGGTAATGTCGGTGGCTTTTGCCATTTCCTCTACCGAAATGTCGGAAATGCTCCTGGCCCATTTAAGTCTTTCGGCAATAAGCTTTGTCTGTTCCATTTGATACACCTCACATTTATTTATAAAAAAAGCTTTGTCCCGCATAGAGACAAAGCCGCAATAACTTTGAAAAACCACTCCTGCACGTCAATCAACGCCTTTCCCTTATACGGCGGAAAACACCGTTTTCGCTTACAGCAAAGCCTTCGGCGAAACTACTCCGGGGTGATAAGCCTTCTGCCATCTGCCGCCTCGCACCGTCCGGCGGCTCTCTGAAAAATGGTTAAAAAAAGACTCTTGTCCCCTTCATCGTATTATATATATTAACTTTTTATGTCTTTATAGCATATTCTGCTATGTTTGTCAAGGGTTAATTATTATTGGTTTGGGATGAAATATCGCTAAAGTCGGCTTTTTCAAACTCCATTCCGCCTATAAAAATGTGGTCATTTTCCTGGCTGAAATCAAAGGTGGCGGTTTTTCCACCCTCAATGGAAAAGTTTTCTATGGTAATTTTACCCCCCAGGATATAGTATCTTATCCGGTAAACGTTTTCGCCTATAAACTGAAAGCCGTAGCCGTCGGACATGAAAACATAGCCTATAAAGCCATATTCGTAGGATGCGTAGCTTCCCTCTATGGTTTTGGCTCCGTCGGGTAGACTGTTGTCCTTAGAACAGGAAAATAATGCAAAGCAAAAAAGCAGTATAAGAATAATGAATATAGACTTGTTTTTCATAAAATTAACCGTCCTTTGTATAATGGCACAGGCTTTATAAATACCATTATATCAAATTTATACTCCCTGTCAACAACCTTTGACTTGGACGGGAAAAAGGGTTATAATAAAAAGCGGGGTTTCCCCCGCTTGTGATATTTTTACTGGGCCGAAAATTTGTTTTTGGTGGTGTCGATTTTTTGCTGCTCCACGTTCTGGACCTGATAAAAGCCCTTCTGGGCCATTTTGTCATATATCTGACTTTGGACCTTTAAAGACTGGTCAAGAGCCGACTGGAAGGCTGATCTCACCTTGGGATCGGCGGATTCGATAACACCGTGGAAATAAAGGTCGCAGGCGGTTTTTTCACAAAAGAGCAGGCTTTCAAGCATTTCTTTATCGTTCATGGTTATCTCCTATAAGGTCTGGTATAAGCTTTTATAAATATCGTTATGGGTTTTGGACAATGAAGTCACAAAGTTTTTAAGCTCGTTGTCAGATATGCGGGAGGCACAGTCGGTTATCTGGGCTTTTATAAACTGTTCGTGGTTAAGTGCGTCTTCAAGATAAAGCAGTTCTTTAGGAGTCATAAATGTTCATCCTTTCGCAATGGAATGTTTCAAGGATAGCTTTTCCTTTTATACGGATTTTATTCAACATTAAACAGAAAGGCAGTAAAAAATGAAATCGGTTACAATAATAGCGGTAGGGAATATTAAAGAAAAATTTTTCAGCGATGCGGTGGAGGAATATTCCAAGCGCATATCCGCCTATTCCGCCATATCGGTGGTTGAAATTAAGGAAGAAAAATTATCTGAAAATCAAAAATCCCATTCAGAAATTCAAGCCGCCCTAAGCCGGGAGGGAAAAGCCGTTCTTGCCGCCATACCCAAAAATGCATTTGTTATATCGCTTTGCATAGAAGGCAAAAAGTGCTCGTCGGTGGCTTTTGCCGATATCTTGGACAAAGCCTTCTCGGCGGGAAAGCATGTGGTTTTTATTATAGGCTCAAGCCACGGCTTATCGGATGAAGTAAAGGCGGCGTCGGATATAAAGCTTTCTTTTTCCGACATGACATTCCCCCACCGCCTTATGCGGGTAATATTATGCGAACAAATTTACCGGGCTTTGTCCATATTGAATAACGGAAAATATCATAAATGAAAAAAATCACCCGGCCGGGTGATTTTTTATACCCTCCTTAGCTGTTTGCCGGAGTTAATATAACAGGATTTTTCAAAAAAGCTATAAAAACCAAAGTCAAATAATATTTTTTGACAACCGGACATAAACATATTATGAAACCATATGCAAAGGGAGAATAAGCCATGAAAAGACCCATCCTTATTACATTAACTCTGTTTCTTGTCATAACGGCCATCCTAGCCGGCAGCGCCGCTGCAGCGTCGGAGGACACTGACGTTTCCCCGGCTATTGCCTGTCTGCGCAGGTCCACAAAGCTTAACAAATGCGGTGTTTATGACGAAATTATAAGCTTTTCCAAAGCCGATTTCGAAAACACCCTTCAAACGCCCTTAAAATACATAAACGTAACCGCCCTGCCTGATGAAGAAGAAGGGGTGCTTAAGCTAAACGGTGTGCCGGTGGTAAGCGGCCAGACTATTGCCGCTTCGTCGCTAAACTATCTCACCTTTACTCCTACCGAGGATGTTGAAAGCGCCTCCTTTACCTTCCGCTGTGATGCCCCCGGCTGGGAATATACCGACATTCCCTGCAGTATAAAGTTTTTCGAAAACCGCAATACTTCACCCACCATTGCTTCCGGCTCCTTTTCAACGGTCAGAAACGCCAAAACCGAATACCGCATTAACCTCTTTGAACCTGACGGGGACAATGTCCGCCTTTATATCGACCAATACCCCGCATCGGGCAGCATAACCATATCCGGGGACACCCTTATCTACACCCCGGTAAACGGCTTTACCGGCAGCGATAAAATGGTCATCCGCGCGGTGGACGAATACGGCAACTCATCGGCTGCCGCATCAATAACCATAACCGTCGGCAAAAGCGAAATTGTGTTTTCTGATATGACCTCCTCCTCCGCCCACGCTGCTGCCATTGCCCTTGCAGAAAACGACATTGTCACCTATGTCTATAAAGACGGGGAATACCTGTATAACCCCAACCTTAAGGTGTCAAGGATTGACTTTCTGGTTATGCTTATGTCTGCTGCAGACGTCAACGCCGAAGGCTTTGACACAAACCTCCCCTTTACCGACACCTCAAAGCTTAACAACGGCAAAAAGCAGTATCTTGCCAAGGCGGTGGCCATGAAGGTGGTTGACAGAACGCAGGGTGAATTCAAGCCCAACGAATATATCACCAAAAAAGATGCAGCTATATGGATTTCAAAGCTCCTCGGCTTAAACGGCAAGGCTGCTGTAATAAACGATATTACCGATTTTGATGTTGAAAGCGTGGCCTGCATAACCGCCTCGGTGGATGCCGGTATTTTCACCGCCCCCAACGGAATTTTCTCACCCGACACCCAAATAAACCGTGAAGAAGCGGCAAGAATACTGTTTAAAGTTATCGGTAAGTAACCTTTAAAACAATCCGGCCTTCGTCTGCGGTGTGATGCGCAGGCGAAGGCTTTTTGCATATTGAAATATGCATAAAATTTAATTCAATATTCATGGGATACGCCCATAAAAATCTAGTGAAAAATGTCGCAAAATGAAATACGGTTATAAAAACTTGCAAAAACCTATTGACAAATAGTTAACCCTCTGTTATAATTTGCCCATTAGGAGGGATGTTTATGGTATTATCAGGAAGCAATTCACAACTTAACGAACGCCTGCGTCCGTATTGCGAAGACTGCAGGTCACACATTCACATCGATACCGGGGAATTTCTGGATACCAACATCAAACGGGGTTTACGCAACGCCGACGGCACCGGTGTGGTGGCCGGCGTTACAAAAATCAGTAATGTCCACGGCTATGTTATGCGTGACGGGGTAAAAACCCCCGCCGATGGCAAGCTTTACTATCGGGGAATAGACGTAGAGGACATTATAGAAAACTGTTTAAGGGAAGACCGTTTCGGTTTCGAGGAGGTTGTGTGGCTGCTTTTGTTCGGCTATCTGCCGGCGGCAGAGCAGCTTGACCGTTTTTCAAGACTCCTTGAGGAACTCAGGGAACTCCCCGACGGATTTATCGAAGATATGATAATCAAGGCCCCTTCGCCGGACATTATGAACAAGCTGGGCCGCAGTGTCCTTGCGCTTTATTCCTATGACGACAACGCCGACGATATCTGCCTTGAAAACGTTTTCCGCCAGTCAATTGAGCTGGTGGCCCGCATATCCACCATCGCCGTCAATGCCTATCAGGTTAAAAAACGCTATTATGACCATCAATCGCTGTTCTTCCACCCCCCCGTGCCGGGACTGTCTATTGCCGAAAATATTCTTTCCACCATGCGCATAGACCGCAAGTTCACCCACCGGGAGGCAATGCTCCTTGATACGGCGTTAATTTTACATGCCGAACACGGCGGCGGTAACAACTCAACCTTTGCCTGCCGGGTAGTATCTTCTTCGGCCACCGACACCTATTCGGCAATAGCGGCGGCTATCGGCTCATTAAAAGGCCCCCGTCACGGCGGCGCCAACGCCAAGGTTGTGGAAATGCTCGACTACATAAAGCAGGGCGTTAAAGACTACAACGACGACGAGGAAATTTCTCAATTCCTCCGTAAGCTTTTAAGCAAAGAAGCCGGCGACAGATCGGGGCTTATCTACGGCATAGGCCACGCCGTTTACACCAAAAGCGACCCCAGAGCGGGTATACTAAAAAGTCAGGCCAGAGAACTTGCCAATGAAACGGGCTATTCCGACGACCTCAAGCTCCTTGAGGCGGTGGAACGACTTGCTCCCTGCGTGTTGACCGACAACGGCAAAAAGCAGGCAGGCTCGGTGTGCGCCAACATAGACCTTTATTCGGGCCTTGTTTACCGTATGTTACACATACCTGCCGAACTTTATACGCCACTCTTCGCCGTCGCCCGTATGGCCGGATGGTGCGCCCACCGGATAGAGGAAATGGTAACCTGCAACCGTATTATACGGCCTGCATATAAAACCCTCGGCGGCTTAAGGGAATACATCCCGCTGTCTGAAAGGGAAGCATTACAATTATAAACAAAAGGATGTTGCCAAATGGGACTCAACTTAACTCAAAAGCTGATTTCTTCCCACCTTGTTTCCGGGGAAATGATAAAAGGAAGGGAAATCGGCCTTAAAATAGACCAAACTCTAACTCAGGACGCCACCGGCACCATGGCATATTTGCAGTTCGAGGCCATGGGGGTTAAGCGGGTTAAAACCGAACTGTCGGTTGCATATATTGACCACAACACCCTTCAGACGGGTTTTGAAAACGCCGACGACCATAAATACATTCAAAGCTGCGCCAAAAAATATGGCTTGTATTTCTCCCGTCCCGGTAACGGTATCTGCCATCAGGTTCACCTTGAACGCTTCGGCATTCCCGGCAAAACTTTAATAGGCTCCGACTCCCACACCCCCACCGGCGGAGGCATTGGCATGCTTTCCTTCGGTGCCGGCGGCCTTGACGTTGCCCTTGCCATGTCGGGCCAGCCTTACTATATAACCATGCCGGAAATTATTAAAGTAAACCTTACCGGTAAACTGCAAAAATTCGTTTCGGCCAAGGACGTTATCCTTGAACTGCTCCGCCGCTTTACCGTAAAGGGCGGGGTAGGTAAAGTCTTTGAATACGCCGGCGAAGGAGTTTTAAACTTATCCGTCCCCGAAAGAGCCACAATAACCAATATGGGAACCGAGCTTGGCCTTACCACCTCGGTTTTTCCCTCGGATGATGTTACAAGACAATTTTTAGCCCTTCAAAAGCGGGAAAAAGATTTTGTCCCTCTATGCGCCGACGAAGATGCAAAATATGACGGGGAAATTACAATTAATTTATCCGAAATCGTGCCTTTGGCCGCCTGCCCCCATTCCCCGGATAACGTTAAACCGGTTTCAGAACTTAAAAATATAAAGGTTGACCAGTGCTGCATCGGATCCTGCACCAATTCATCCTATGACGACCTTATGAAGGCCGCCGCCATATTAAAAGGGCAAACGGTTAGTGATAACGTTTCCCTTACCATATCTCCGGGATCCAAGCAGGTGTTTGACCTGTTGTCCAATAACGGAGGGCTTTCAGACCTTATTTCCGCCGGTGCCCGGATACTCGAATGTGCCTGTGGCCCCTGCATAGGCATGGGGCAGTCCCCGTCGTCGGGCGGAGTGTCGCTCCGCACCTTTAACCGTAACTTTTTAGGCCGCACCGGCACAAAGGATGCCGAAGTTTACCTTGTATCCCCCGAAACCGCCGCCATATCGGCAATCACCGGATTTATAACCGATCCGAGAGAGGTTGAGTGGGATATAGATTATAAAAAGCTTACCGAAATAAATTTAAACGACAACATGATTATCCCCCCCGCATCCGCCGAAGAGGCCGAGAATGTGGAAATTCAAAGAGGGCCGAACATTAAGCCCTTCCCCAAGGGGAATAAGCTTGAGGAAAATATAGTTTCTCAAGTAGCTCTTGTGGCAGGGGATAACATAACCACCGACCACATTATGCCCGCCGGAGCGAAAATCCTTCCCTACCGGTCGAATATCCCCTACCTGTCCCAATACTGCTTTACCGTATGCGACAGCGAATTTCCCAAGAGGATGAATGAAATAAAAAGCGGTGTAGTTATTGCCGGAACGAACTACGGCCAGGGCTCGTCAAGAGAGCATGCCGCCCTTGTTCCGCTGTATCTGGGTGTCAGGTGCGTGGTCGCCAAATCCTTTGCCCGTATCCATCGTGCCAACCTTATTAACAACGGCATTCTGCCCTTAACCTTTGTTAATCCCGATGACTATGACGAGTTTACCCTCGGGGACAAAATCGTGGTTGAAAATGTTAGGGAAAGTGTCAAAAACGGTAAAAATATAACCATACTCAACGAAACAACGGGTAAGCGTATCGAAACCCAATGTGTCCTTACCGAGCGGGAGATAAAAAGCATCCTTGCCGGGGGACTAATAAATTCAGTAGGAGAAAGCCAATGACCAAAATCAAAATGACAACCCCCCTTGTAGAGCTTGACGGGGATGAAATGACCCGTATCCTATGGGGTATGATAAAGGAAAAGCTGCTTTTACCCTATGTTGACCTTAAAACCGAATATTACGATTTAGGCCTTGAAAACCGGGACAAAACCGGCGATAGGGTAACCATAGATTCGGCCAATGCCATAAAGAAATACGGTGTAGGGGTAAAATGCGCCACCATAACACCAAACGCTGACCGGGTGAAAGAATATAACTTAAAAGAAATGTGGTCCTCCCCCAACGCCACCATAAGAGCAATTCTTGACGGCACGGTGTTCCGTTCTCCCATTGTGGTTAAGGGAATCGAACCCTATGTAAAGACATGGAAAAAGCCCATAACCATCGCCCGTCATGCCTACGGCGACGTTTACAAGGCGGTTGAGGAAAAAACCTACGGCAGCTGCAAAGCCTATCTGGTTATTGAAAAGGACGGGGAAGTGGTTGACAAAAAGCTTATCCATTCCTTTGCCGGTGACGGAATTGTCCAGGGAATGCATAACACCGTAAATTCCATAACCTCCTTTGCCAGAGCCTGCTTTAACTTTGCATTAAGCGAAGGACAGGATTTGTGGTTTTCTTCCAAGGATACCATTTCCAAAAAATACGACCACACCTTTAAAGATATTTTCGCTGAAATATTTGAAAACGAATATAAAGCAGAATTTGAAAAGAAGGGTATTTCCTACTACTACACCCTCATTGACGATGCGGTGGCAAGGGTAATACGGTCGGAAGGGGGCTTTATCTGGGCCTGCAAGAACTATGACGGTGACGTTATGAGCGACATGGTGGCAAACGCCTTTGGCGATTTGGCCATGATGACATCGGTGCTGGTATCCCCCGACGGCAAGTTTGAATACGAAGCCGCCCACGGCACCGTGCAACGGCATTATTATAATCATCTTAAAGGACTCCCCACCTCCACCAATCCCGCCGCCACAATCTTCGCCTGGACGGGCGGACTTAAAAAGCGGGGCGAGCTGGATGGCATTTTCGATCTTTGCAACTTTGCCGACACCCTTGAAAAGGCTGTTATAAAAACCATTGAGGACGGCTATATGACAAAGGGACTTTGCGCCATGTCAAGCCTTGAGCGCAAAACCGCTCTGAATACCGAGGAATTTATTGATAAAATTAAAGAAACCCTTGAGGAACTGCTGAAAAGCTAACCCCCTCAGGGGTTTTCCTTTTCCTGACGGATATACAAAAAACAACCCCCGGAAACGGGGGTTGTGTGTTTGTTATTCAAATTTCGGAAGGGCGGCTAAGCCTTTTTGAATATCCTCGTCCGAAAGCACATGGTCCTTCATGGTGCCGTTAAGGTAGGATTCATAGGCAGTCATGTCAAAGAAACCTGTGCCGGTAAGACCGAAAAGAATGGTTTTGGCTTCACCGGTTTCGCGGCACTTAATAGCCTCCTGCATTGCCACATAAATGGCGTGGGAGGATTCGGGGGCGGGAAGTATGGTTTCCAATTTGGCAAACTCAATGGCGGCGCCGAAAACCTCGGTCTGCTTTACAGCTACCGCTTTCATATACCCGTCATTATACAGTTTGGAAAGCAGCGGCGACATTCCGTGGAACCTTAATCCGCCCGCATGGTCGGGGGAGGGAATGAATGAGCTGCCTAAGGTGTACATCTTTGCCAGCGGGGTGATATGTCCCGTGTCGCAGAAGTCATAGGCATAGATGCCACGGGTAAAGGAGGGGCAGGATGCCGGCTCTACCGCAATAATTTCGGGATTGGCTTTACCCAAAATCTTATCTCTCATAAAGGGGGCAATAAGTCCGCCTAAGTTGGATCCGCCGCCGGCGCAGCCGATGATTATATCGGGATACTCGTCATACATCTTAAGGGCGGTTTCACACTCAAGGCCTATAACCGACTGGTGGAGTATAACTTGGTTTAACACCGATCCCAGCACATACCGGTAACCCTCCCGGGTAACCGCCGCCTCCACCGCTTCACTTATGGCGCAGCCGAGTGAGCCGCTGGTGGTGGGGTTTTGTTCAAGTATTCTTCTCCCTGATTCGGTTTCGGTGGAGGGGGAGGCGTGGACATTGCCGCCGAAAACCTGCATAAGGGTTTTTCTGAAAGGCTTTTGCTGATAAGATACCTTAACCATAAACACGTCAAGGTCAAGACCGAAGTAGGCACAGGCCTCTGATACGGCGGTGCCCCACTGACCGGCACCCGTTTCGGTGGTAAGACCTTTTAAGCCCTGCTTTTTGGCGTAATAAGCCTGAGGAATGGCGGAGTTAAGCTTGTGACTGCCGGAGGTGTTGTTGCCCTCGAACTTGTAGTATATTTTTGCCGGGGTGTTTAGCGCCTTTTCCACATTGTAGGCTCTGACAAGGGGGGAAGGCCGGTATTCGGAATAAATATGCCTTACTTCCTCGGGAATTTCAATATACTCGTTGGTTGCGTCAAGCTCCTGACGGACGCTTTCCTCGGTAAATACCCCCGTTAATTCATCGAAGGCCATGGGTTTTCCCGTGCCGGGATTTATCATGGGGGGTATATCCTCCTTCATAACCGCTCTGAGGTTATACCAGTATTTCGGCAGCTGCTCCTCGTTCAAATATGTGCGGTAGGGAATTTTCGCCTTTGACATTTTTGATACCTTCTTTCATTAAAAATTTAATTTTGAATATAAAAAAGCCTTTGCCCCAATGTTTTGGGACAAAGGCTATAATACCTCTGCGTTGCCACCCAAATTGACACCCTTTCGGATGCCCCCTCACGCACTATCATGCGTTACCGCTATCACGGGCGGAACCCGTCAGCTACTACTAAAGCGAAACGCTCTTTCGGCTGCCCTCATAAGTCCATTCGGTCAGGATTCCCGGCACGGCTCACACCAACCCCGCACTCTCTGAACAGGATATAACCTGACTTACTACTCTTAATCAACGGTTTGTATTTGGTTTTTAATTTTAAGCAAATATATCACAGTAGAATTTATTTGTCAAGTATTTTTTTGAATTTTTTTGAAATTTTATTCAAGAATATTTGTGGTGATGAAATCCACACCCCAGGAAACAAGTCTTTCGGCGTCTTCCTTGCGGTCGACTGTCCAGCAGTTTACCACAAAGCCGTTGTCATGGATGACTTTTACGTCCTCTTCCTTAAGGCCGCCGAAGTAGATGTCAAGGTCAAGGTGATACTGCTTCATGGCACCTAAGACGTTGTCGTTAAATTCGCAGGTAAGCCATTGAATTTTTTGTCCGGGCAAAAGCTGCCTTACCTTAATAAGGTTGTCAAGGGCAAAGGAAATGAAAATAACGTTTTCCAGCCATCCGAGCTGCTTTATACGGTCGATCATGTCGGCCAGGACGGGGATTTCGTATAACCCCTTAAGCTCAAGGACCGAAACTTTGCCGTAACGCTTGCAGGTTTCTATGTATTCCTCAAGGGAGCAGATATGCAAATCCGCCCTGCCCCTCTGTCCGTTTTTGTCCTTAAGCCGTAGGGAACGCAGTGTTTCAAAGGTGGTTTTTTCGGGATACAGACAGTCTATACCCACCCGTTCGGTGTGGTCGTCATGGAGCACCACAAACTGTCCGTCGGCTGTCCTTCTTATGTCGCACTCAATGCCGTAGTAGCTGCGGTTGCCGGCGGCAATAAAGGCAACGTTGGTGTTTTCCTGCTCAATGCCCGAAAGTCCCCGGTGAGCCACCATCTTTGTAGAGTTTTTGTTGATTTTAATTGTATCCATTGTTCTTCCTCCGTATGTTGTTATTATTCAAACAGCTTTAAAATTGCCGCCTTGTATTCGCCAAGCTTTTTGGCCGTTTCAAAACTGTCTTTGCCGTTAGTTAAAATATATGCCTTTACCTTAGGTTCGGTTCCGGACGGACGGATGATAACCGTTGTGCCGTCGGTCATGCCGAAATAAAGCATATCCGAAAGGGGAAGGTTGGTGTTATTCGTTACACCCTTTACAAGATCGGTCATCGTGCCGTCGGCGAAATCTCCGCGTAAAGCTACGCTGACGCTATTTATTTCCGAAATACCCCTTTGGCGGATGGCTTTCATTTTTTCGTTCATAATCTCCAGCGGCAGTGCGCCGGTTATGGTTACCGAAAGGGTAATTTCGTCATGGTAGCCGTATTCGGCATAGATGTCGCAAAGGGCGTCATACAGGGTTTTGCCTTTGCTTTTGTAATAGGACGCAGCTTCGGCTATAAGCAGGGAAGCAGCAACGGCGTCCTTGTCCCGGACATAACCGCCGGACAAAAAGCCCTGGCTTTCCTCGTAGCCGAAAATAAAGGTGTGTTCCCCGGTCTGGGCATATTCCTTTATTTTTTCGCCTATATATTTGAATCCGGTCAATACCGATACCGGCGTTACGCCGTTTTTGACACAGATTTTGTCAAACAGTGTGGACGAAACCACCGATCTTATGGCGCAGGCGTTTTGGGGCAGTAACCCCTTTGCTTTTCTGGCTTTTATTATATAATCCACCAGTATTGCCCCTATCTGGTTTCCCGAAAGAGGTATAAAGGAGCCGTCGTCAACCTTAACCGCCACACCCAGCCGGTCTCCGTCGGGGTCGGTGGCGATAATGACGTTGGTGGGGAGATTGTTTTTCTTTATATAATCGTAGGAAAGTTCAAAGCACTCTCTGCTTTCGGGGTTGGGAGAAACAACGGTGGGGAAGTTGCCGTCGGGGACCGACTGTTCGGGAACAACCACAAGGTTGTCAATGCCCGAAAGCCTCAATACCTCCGGCACCAGCTTATATCCCGTCCCGTGGAGGGGGGTATAGACAAGATTTAACGAGTTTCCGTATTCCTTAATGACGTCCGGGTTTATCGAGCAGGCAAGCACGTTTTTAATATACTCACTGTCGGTTTCACTGCCGATGATTGTAACTATACCTGCCTTTATAGCGTCATCCAGATTTGCCCTTTTAACATCCAGCAGGTCGATTTTAGCCATTTCCGCAGAAACCTGGGACGCATGCTCGGGGGGGAGCTGGGCGCCGTCCGACCAGTAAACCTTGTAGCCGTTATACTCTTTCGGATTGTGGGAGGCTGTTATGTTTATTCCGGCAATACAGCCGTGGTGCAAAACCGCAAAGGAAAGCTCGGGGGTGGGGCGGAGGGAATCAAACAAATATACCTTAATATTATTATAAGCTAAAACTTCCGCCGCTCTTTCGGCAAACAGCCGGGAATTGTTGCGGGAATCATAGGCAATGGCAACGCCCTTGTCTTTGCCGCCGGCGTCAATAATCAGCCTGGCCAGCCCCTCTGTGGCCTGGGACACCGTGTAAACGTTCATGCCATTGATACCGGCGCGCATTATACCCCTCAAGCCTGCCGTCCCAAAGGAAAGGGGGGCGGCAAAGCGGGAGGTTATTTCGTCATTATTTCCTTTTATATTATATAATTCGTTTTTCGTGTCCCCGTCCACGTTGGGGGAGGAAAGCCACCGGTTAAATTCTTTGTCCATATATGCCATTCCTTAAGTATTAATATCTTTTTCAAGGGCAAGGGCGAGCTGGTCGGGGCAGGAGGTGTTTTTGTAACCGCATTTAATTCCCTTTAAACGGGAAATAATATCCTCGGCGAACATGCCTTCGCAAAGTGCGGCAATCCCCTTAAGGTTGCCGTTGCAGCCGCCGTTAAAGCGGACGTTGGTTATTTTACCGTCCGGGGTTTTTTCAAAAGTTACGCTCCTGGCGCAGGTGCCGTTGAAGTTGTAGCATTTTTCCATAGAATCACCTTATATATTATGTGCATAATTTGATATATCGTGTCAATTATAACACTTTTTTAGCTTTTGTAAACTCACAAATAAAAAATTTTTAAGCAAAATTCCATATTCATAAAATGTTTACAATTACAGCCGATTATTTCTGAAAAACCCTTGACAAGTTTTTAGTTTTATAGTAAACTGGCTTTTGCTTGATGTGCGATGAGGCCGGAGATTGCCGTCATATAGGCGGGTAACTTCGGCGGAGTATGTCCGACAATCGGGCGACGGGTCGGCATTTTTTAAAGGCAGTATTTGAAACACCCGAAAAGATGTCCGAGCCCGGCCGCAATTAAATTTAATTTTAAGGAGGCAAAACAAGTATGGCGAAAAAGGAAAGAATAAGGATAAGGCTTAAGGCGTATGACCACACCCTTATCGACCAGGCGGCCGAGAAGATAGTGGAAACCGCAAGAAGAAACGGCGCAACCGTTTCCGGCCCCATTCCCCTTCCTACCGAAAAGCAGATCGTTACGATATTGCGCGCGGTGCACAAGTATAAGGACTCCCGTGAACAGTTCGAATACCGCACCCACAAACGCTTGATAGACATTATCAAGCCCCCTGCAAAGGCCGTAGATGCGCTTATGTCCATCGAACTTCCCGCCGGCGTGGATATCGAAATCAAACTGTAAAAAAGCCAATCAAAATCAGGTCATGTTGGCCGGCCTTAATGCGGCCAACCAATAACCATGGGAGGATTTATTAAAAAATGAAAAAAGGACTTATCGGAAGAAAAATCGGTATGACCCAGATTTTCGACGAAAAAGGCAACGTCATACCGGTAACCGTAATCAACGCAGGTCCCTGCGTTGTGGTTCAGAAGAAAACCAAAGCCCGCGACGGCTACGACGCAGTTAAGCTCGGCTTTGCGGATGTTGCCGAAAGAAAGCTTTCTAAACCCCAAAAGGGCGAATTTCTTAAGGCAGGGGTTTCCTTCAAGAGATATTTAAAGGAATTCAAGCTTGAAAATTCCGCCGAACTCAATGTGGGCGACACCCTTACGGCTGACTTGTTCAAAGCCGGCGAAAAGGTTGACGTAACCGGCACCACCAAAGGCCGCGGCTTTTCCGGTGTTATAAAGAGATGGGGAACCCACAGACTCAGAATGACCCACGGTACCGGCCCCGTTCACCGTCAGCCCGGCTCCATGGGTGCAAACTCCGACCCGAGCAGAATTTTCAAAAACAAAAAGATGGCCGGCCAATACGGCAACGAAAAAGTGACGGTTTTAAATCTTGAAGTAGTTAAGATTGACGCCGACAAAAACCTTATAGCCGTTAAGGGCGCAATTCCCGGCTCTCGTGGCGGCATAGTGTTCGTTCGTAACACCGTTAAGTAAAGGGAAGGGAGGAAACACACATGCCAAACGTAAAAGTTTATAATATGAAAGGCGAAGAAGTGGGCACCATGGACCTTTCCGAAGAAATATTCGGAGCAGAGGTAAACAAGGATGCGCTTCACGCTGTAGTAAAGGCCTATCTGGCCAACCAGAGGCAGGGTACCCAATCCACCCTTACCAGAGCAGAGGTTTCGGGCGGCGGCAGAAAGCCCTGGCGTCAAAAGGGAACCGGCAGAGCAAGGCAGGGCTCCATCAGATCACCCCAGTGGACCCACGGCGGTATCGCCTTAGGCCCCAAGCCCCGCTCCTACAAGATGTCGGTTAACAAAAAGGTTAAGAGAATTGCAATGTTCTCGGCACTTTCGTCTAAAGTTGCTTCGGGGGACTTGATTGTCATAGACAATATCACCCTTGATGAATACAAGACCAAAGCGATGGTGTCGTTCCTTAAAGCCAACAACGTTGCGGGTAAGGCTCTTATCGTCCTGGACAAGGTTGACGAAAAGGTTATCAAATCCGCTTCCAACATCCCCACGGTGGCTACCATCCAGTATAACACCGTAAATGTATACGAAATTCTTAAATACGGCAAAATGATTATAACCCGTGATGCGGTCGCCAAGCTTGAGGAGGTTTATGCACAATGAGAACAGCATATGACATTATTCTAAAGCCGGTAATAACCGAGGCCGCAATAGCCGACATGCAGGATAAGAAATATACCTTCCGTGTCGCTAAGGACGCCAACAAAATCGAAATCGCCAAAGCGGTTGAAGAAATATTCGGCGTTAAAGTTGAAAAAGTAACCACCCTGACCATGAGATCAAAGCCCAGAAGAGTTAGATACGTCACCGGCCAGACCAGCGAATGGAAAAAAGCCTTCGTTAAGCTGACCAAAGACTCCAAGAGTATCGAATTCTTCGACAGCTTAATGTAAAGCGGAAGGAGATAAAACATGGGAAATAAAGTTTATAAACCTACTACTCCCGCAAGGAGAAACATGGTTACTCCTTCTTTCGAGGAAATTACCAAAAAAACCCCCGAAAAAAGCCTTGTAACGATTCTTAAAAAGAATTCCGGCCGTAACAACATGGGACGCATTACCGTCAGACACCGTGGCGGCGGAAACAAAAAGAAATACAGAATAATCGACTTCAAGCGTGTAGAAGAAGGCGCCCGTAAAATTATCGGCATTGAATACGATCCCAACCGCACTGCTTATATAGCACTTGCCGAAGACGAACAGGGCAAAAAGTCCTACCTCATAGCTCCCAACGGAGTTACCGCCGGTGACACGGTTTACACAGGTAAGGACGCCGACATTAAACCCGGCAACATGCTCCCCATTGAAAATATACCCGTAGGTACAGTAATCCACGGTATAGAACTTTATCCCGGCCGTGGCGCCCAGCTTGCCCGTTCGGCAGGCGCAGCCGCCCAGCTTATGGCTAAAGAAAACGGAATGGCCCAGATACGCCTTCCTTCGGGCGAAGTAAGATACGTTCGCCTCGACTGCAGAGCTATTATAGGCCAGGTAGGCAACCTTGAACATGAAAACATTAAGATCGGTAAAGCCGGTAAAAAACGCCACATGGGTATAAGGCCCACAGTCCGTGGTTCAGTAATGAACCCTGTTGACCACCCCCACGGCGGCGGCGAAGGCAGATCTCCCATCGGCCATCCCGGACCCTTGACTCCCTGGGGCAAACCCGCCCTTGGTTATAAGACAAGGAAGAAGAAAGCCCGCACCGACAAGTTTATTGTCAAGCGCAGAAACGCCAAATAGGTCGGTATGGAGGAATAAATTATGAGCAGAAGCATTAAAAAAGGCCCATTTGTAGACAAAAAGTTATACGATAGAATTTGCCAGATGAATAGAACCGGCGAGAAAAGGGTTTTAAAGACCTGGTCCCGTTCATCGACAATATTCCCCGAATTTGTCGGCCATACAATTGCCGTCCACGACGGTAAAAAGCATGTCCCCGTTTATGTTGTTGAGGACATGGTTGGTCACAAACTCGGCGAATTTGCCCCCACCAGGATTTTCCGCGGCCACGCCGGCTCGAAAACTTCGAATACCGGCAAATAATGATTGAAAGGAGGCGCAGTTAAAGTGGAACAGAAGGTAGCACAGGCGCACCTCATGCAGTTGCGCATGACACCGAGAAAGGTAAAAATCGTTCTTGATTTAATTAGAAATAAAAACGTTGCGGAAGCTGCCGCAATACTCAAAACCACAAACAAAATCGCATGCGAGCCGATTGGTAAACTCTTGGCTTCCGCCGTTGCGAACGCCGAATTCAATCATGAGATGGATACGGAAAAGCTGTATGTAGTGGAATGCTTCGTAAATCCCGGTAAGCTTAAATATATGAAACGCGTAAGACCCCGTGCAAAGGGTTCTGCCCACCGTATAATTAAGCGCACCTCACACGTTACGATAGTGTTAAAGGAAAGGGATTAAGGAGGTAAACACATGGGACAGAAAGTTAACCCCCACGGCTTGCGGGTTGGCATAATCAAAGACTGGTCGAGCCGCTGGTATGTTAAAGACGAAGTTTTCGGTGACACCCTTGTTGCCGACTTCAAACTTCGCAAATATCTTAAGCAAAAGCTTTATCAGGCAGGGATACCCACCATTGAGATAGAAAGAAACGGCGAAAGGGTGCACATCGTCATCCATACCGCAAAGCCCGGCATAATCATCGGCCGTGGTGGCGCTGAAATCGAAAAGCTCAAGGTTGACGTTGAAAAATTCACCGGCCGTCCCTGCACCATAAATGTTGTTGAAGTCAAGCAGCCCGACCTTAACGCCCAGCTTGTAGCCGAAAACATAGCCGCACAGCTTGAAAAGAGAATATCTTTCCGCCGTGCCATGAAACAGGCCATCGCAAAGGCCATCAAGCTCAACGCAAAGGGAATTAAGGTTTCGGTAAGCGGACGCCTTGGCGGCGCTGAAATTGCAAGACGCGAACATTACCATGAAGGAACAATCCCCCTTCAGACTTTAAGAGCCGATATCGACTACGGCTTTGCCGAAGCTGCCACCACCTATGGCAAAATAGGCGTAAAAGTCTGGATATATAAAGGCGAGATACTCCCCGAGGTTAAGCGTCCTTCAAACCAAGAAGGAGGTAAATAATCATGTTAATGCCCAAAAGAGTTAAATTCAGGCGCGTCCAGCGCGGCCGCATGAAGGGCAAAGCCACCAGAGGCAACAAGATCACCAGCGGTGAATTCGGCCTTGTGGCTATGGAGCCCGCCTGGATCACCAGCAACCAGATAGAAGCCGCCCGTGTAGCCATGACACGTTACATTAAAAGAGGCGGTCAGGTATGGATAAAAATATTCCCCGACAAGCCCGTTACCGAAAAACCTGCTGAAACCCGAATGGGTTCCGGTAAAGGTTCACCGGAATACTGGGTAGCCGTGGTTAAACCCGGAAGAGTTCTTTTCGAAATGGGCGGGATAACCGAAGAGCAGGCAAGAGAAGCTATGCGTCTTGCTACTCACAAGCTGCCCATCAAATGCAAGTTTGCCACCAAGGCAGACCTTGCCTCGGAATAATAGGGAGGTAAGTGAAGATGATGTCAATGAATGATATAAGAGCCATGTCCGCCACCGAGCTTAACAAAAAGCTCAGAGAAGACAAGGAAGAGCTTTTCCACCTCCGTTTCCAGCACTCTATCAACCAGCTCGACAACCCCATGCGTCTTGTCGAGATTAAAAAAGAAATCGCGCGTATTCTTACGGTTCTCCGTGAAAGAGAACTTAAGGAAAACGCCTGATTGAAAGGAGTTGTCAGAAATGGAACAGAACGGAAGAAACTTAAGAAAAACCCGCGTGGGTAAAGTCGTATCCAATAAGATGGACAAAACCATCGTTGTAGCGATAGAAGACAGCGTCAAGCATCCTTTGTATAAGAAGATAGTCCGCCGCACCGTTAAGTTCAAAGCACACGACGAAAACAACGAATGCAACGTGGGCGACAAGGTGCTTATAATGGAAACCCGTCCTATATCAAGGGAAAAACGCTGGCGCCTTGTAGAAATAATTGAAAAGGCAAAATAGCCGGGAGGACATGAAATGTTACAGCAACAGTCATATATGAAAGTCGCCGACAACACCGGCGCAAAAGAGCTGATGTGCATTCGCGTTCTCGGAGGCACAGGCAGAAGATACGCCCGAATAGGCGACGTGGTTATTTGCTCGGTTAAAAAAGCAATACCCGGCGGCGCCGTTAAGAAGGGCGAAGTTGTAAGAGCGGTGGTAGTCCGTACCGTACAGGGCGTTCGCAGAGCTGACGGTTCCTATGTAAAATTCGACGAAAACGCCGCCGTCCTGTTAAAGGATGACAACAGCCCCCGCGGCACCCGTATATTCGGGCCGGTGGCAAGGGAACTTCGTGAAAAGGATTATATGAAAATATTGTCCCTTGCACCCGAAGTTGTTTAATGGAGGATACCTGAATGAGCAAGATGCATATAAAAGTCGGCGACACCGTTGTTTTGAAGAGCGGTAAAGGCGCCAATCAAAAAGAACCTACCATTGGCAAGGTTATAGGTGTTTCTCCCAAAGAGGGCAAATGTATCGTTGAAGGCGTGCATGTAGTTTCCAAGCACGTCAGACCCCGCAAGCAGGGTGATCCCGGCGGAATAATTAAAACCGAAGGCGCTATCTACGCCTGCAAGGTTATGCTCTACTGCCCCAAATGCCAGAAGGGCGTCCGCACCCACAAGGTTATCACTGCTACCGGTGAAAAAATCAGAGCCTGCGTCCACTGCGGCGAAACTTTATAAGGAAGGGAGTTTAATCAAATGGCAATTCTTAAGGATTATTACAAAAATGAAGTCGCTCCTGCACTTATGAAAAAGTTTGCATACGAAAACGTAATGCAGATTCCCAAAATCGAAAAAGTGGTCATAAACGTAGGCTGTGGCGAAGCCAAGGATAACTCCAAAGTCCTTGACAACGTGCTTAGCGAGCTTTCCCTCATCACCGGCCAGAAAGGCGTTTTAACCACCGCCAAAAAGTCGGTTTCAAACTTCAAGCTCCGCGCCGGCACTAAAATAGGCGCCAAGGTAACCCTTCGTGGGGAAAGAATGTATGAATTCTTATTCAAGTTCTTCAACATATCCCTCCCCAAGGTAAGGGACTTTAAAGGAATAAACCCCAACTCCTTTGACGGACGGGGCAATTATTCGGTAGGCGTTAAGGAACAGCTTATATTCCCCGAAATCGAATACGACAAGGTCGACAAGGTTAGGGGTATGGATATTTGCATAGTCACCACCGCAAAAACCGACGAAGAGGCAAGGGAACTGCTTAAACTCATGGGCGCACCCTTTGCCAAACAGTAATGTGAGGAGGGAATTAAAATGGCAAAAAAAGCAATGATATTAAAACAGCAAAGGCCTGCGAAATTCTCTACCAGAGCTTACAACAGGTGCAAAATTTGCGGAAGGCCCCACGCTTATCTAAGAAAATTCGGCATATGCCGTATCTGTTTCCGGAACCTGGCTTACAAAGGCGAGATTCCCGGAGTCAAGAAAGCAAGCTGGTAAGGAGGAAACACTATGCAGATTACTGACGTAATAGCAGATATGCTTACAAGAATAAGAAATGCTAACTCCGCCAAACACGAAACTGTTGATATACCCGCTTCCAACTTAAAGAAGGAAATCGCCAAAATACTTGTCGAGGAAGGCTATATCAAGAATTATGAGGTTAAGGAAACCCCCGATAATCAGGGAGTTATAACCGTTACCCTTAAATACGGCGAAAACAAAACAAGAATTATACAGGGTATAAAGAGAGTGTCAAAGCCGGGGCTTCGCATTTACGCCTCCTGCGAGGATCTTCCCAAAGTTAAAAACGGTCTTGGCATTGCGATTATATCCACTTCCAAAGGCATTATGACAGATAAGCAGGCAAGAAAAGAAAATGTCGGCGGCGAAGTCATTGCCTTTGTATGGTAAGGAGGGCGTGACATGTCAAGAATAGGAAGAACAGAAATAACCGTACCCGCAGGGGTTACCATAACGGTGGAAAAGGGCAACTTTGTAAAAGTTAAAGGCCCCAAGGGCGAGCTTCAGAGACAGATCCACCCCCTTATGTCCATCGTTCAGGAAGGGGATAAGGTTTCCGTAAAACGTCCCAACGACGAAAAGGAATCCAAAGCCCTTCACGGTCTTACCAGAACTTTGCTTAACAATATGATAGTCGGGGTTACCCAGGGATTCGCCAAGGAACTCAACATCAACGGTGTTGGTTACAAAGCCGCAAAACAGGGCAACCAGCTTGTCCTTAACTTGGGGTATTCCCACCAGATATTTTTTAAGGAACCCGAAAACATAACCTTTGAGGTTCCCCAAGCCGACAAGATTATTGTCAAGGGCATTGACAAGCAGCAGGTTGGACAGTTGGCTGCCGAAATACGCGGCAAACGTCCTCCCGAACCTTACATGGGCAAAGGCGTCAAGTATGCTAACGAAGTCATCAGACGCAAAGCCGGTAAGACTGGCAAGTAGTCGGAAGGAGTAAGATTATGTTCAAGAGATCAGACACCAATCAGAAACGTCTTAAGAGACATATTCGTGTCAGAGCGAAAGTCCAGGGTACCGAACAGCGTCCCCGTCTTTGCGTATATCGCTCCAATGATAATATAAGCGCTCAGATTATAGACGACACCACAGGCAACACCCTTGTGGCGGCCTCCAGCTATGAGAAGGGCTTTGAAACCGGCGGAAACAAAGAAGCGGCTAAAAAAGTCGGCTTGCTTGTCGGCCAGCGGGCTATTGAAAAGGGTATAACCGAGGTTGTATTTGACCGTGGCGGCTACCTGTATCATGGTCGTATTGCCGAACTGGCAGCAGGCGCCCGTGAAGCCGGACTCAAGTTTTAGGAGGAAATGAGCTGTTATGGTTAATAAGAAATTTGATTTTTCCGAAGTAGAGCTTAAAGAAACCCTCGTTGCTACCAAAAGAGTATCAAAAACCGTTAAAGGCGGCCGTATATCCCGTTTTTCGGCACTCATCGTGGTAGGCGACGGCAACGGCCATGTGGGTTACGGCATGGGCAAGGCTGCGGAAGTTCCCGAAGCCATCAGAAAAGCCATCGAGGCTGCCAAGAAGAATATGATAACCGTTTCCTTAAAGGGAACCACCGTTCCTCACGAGGTTATCGGGGAATACGGCGCAGGCAAAGTGCTTATTAAGCCCGCCGCTCCCGGTACCGGTATCATAGCCGGCTCCTCCATGCGTGCCGTTCTCGACTCCGCCGGGATTAAGGACATAAGAGGTAAATGCCTCCGCTCCAGCAACCCCGTTAACGTGGTTAAGGCCACCTTTGATGCTTTGGCACAGCTTCGCACCGCAGAACAAGTTGCATCCATGCGCGGCATAAGCAAGGATGCGGTTAAGGGGGTATAATCGATATGGCACAGGTTAAAATCACACTTGTCAAAAGCCTTATCGGCTGCTCCAAGAAGCAGATCGAAACTGCAAAATCCCTTTCCCTCACCAAGGTAGGGGACTCCAAGCAGGTTGAAAACAACAAGGCTGTCGAAGGCAAAATTAATATACTTTCCCATCTCATCACCGTTGATGAAGTCAATGAATAAGGAGGATACGTTATGAAACTTCATGAGCTTTCTCCGGCTCCCGGCTCTACCAAGCCCAATTACAGAAAGGGAAGAGGTCCCGGCAGCGGCAACGGCAAAACTGCAGGCCGCGGCCATAAAGGCCAGAATGCCCGTTCCGGCGGCGGCGTAAGACCCGGTTTTGAAGGCGGTCAGCTCCCCATATACAGAAAACTTCCCAAGAGGGGGTTTACCAACCGCTTTGCCAAGGAATACGCTATAGTCAACCTTGACAAACTGAACGACTTTTTCGAAGACGGTGAAACCGTTAACCTCGAAACACTTTTCAATTTCGGCCTTGTTCGTAAAGAACTTTGCGGCTTGAAAGTTTTAGGACAAGGTGAGCTTACCAAAAAGTTAACCGTACAAGCGTCCGTCTTTTCAAAGTCCGCTAAGGAGAAGATAGAAGCAGCGGGTGGAACGGCAGAGGTGGTATGATGTTTGAAACATTAAAGAACGCATGGAAAGTTCAGGATATCCGTAAGAAACTTCTATATACGCTTTTTATTGTTGTCATATTCCGCCTCGGTTCCCAGATTCCCGTTCCCTTCGTTGACAGCGCAGCGCTTTCTAAATACTTTGAAGATGCTTCGACCTCAGCAACCATTCTCGGTTACTTCAACCTGTTGTCGGGCGACGCATTTTCAAAAGCAACCCTCTTTGCCCTGTCAATTTCCCCTTACATTACCGCTTCGATAGTAATGAACCTTCTCACCGTCGCTATCCCCGCTCTCGAAAAACTTCAGAAGAGCGGCCCCGAGGGTCAGAAGAAAATTCAAACCTATACTCGTGGTTTAACATTATTCCTTGCCATTGTTCTGTCCTATGGTTATTATAAAACCATAGACAGCACCGGCTTTTTAAGCAACGATTCCTTCTTCGCCGCCATCGTGATAATCGCCTCCTTTACCGCAGGCGCATCCCTTATCATGTGGCTTGGTGAACGGGTCGATGAAAAAGGCATCGGCAACGGTATTTCTATAATACTTTTCGCAAACATTCTTGCCCGTGGTCCCGCCATTCTGGCGCTGGCCTGGGAATATGCTGTTAATTTCGGCTTTAAGGGCGGAGAATATCTCTATATTCTCTGGGTTGTGCTGGCTCTGGTATTCATGCTTGCCGTTATCTGGTTTGTGGTGTTCTTCACCAACGCCGAAAGACGTCTCCCCGTTCAGTACGCTAAACGTCAGGTGGGACGCCGTGTTTATGGCGGTAACAACACCAACCTTCCCATAAAGCTTAACATGACCGGTGTTATGCCCATCATTTTCGCCCAGTCCATAGTGGCCATACCTTCCACATTGGCCCTTATATTTACATCCTGGACAGACGGCGTAAACGCCTGGTTCTCACCCAACTCAAAATTGCCCCTTTATGCATTATGCTATTTCATTCTGATTATAGGATTTGCGTACTTCTATTCGTCCATATCCTTTAATCCCATGGAAGTGGCCTCCAACCTTCAGAAAAACGGCGGCACCATTCTGGGCCACCGTCCGGGCAAACCCACCGCAGACTATATCAGAAAAGTCTTAAACAGGGTTACCCTTATAGACGCCATCTTCCAGTCCTTTATCGCCATCTTCCCCATACTTATCGTTATGATAAGAGCATGGACCGGCGCAGGAGCTTCCTATGTATTCTCCCAGCTGGCCTTCGGCGGCACCTCGCTGCTGATTATCGTGGGCGTTTCTCTTGAAACCACCCGTGAGATCGAGGCTCAGATTACCATGAGACATTACAAGGGCTTCCTTGAATAAAGGAGAATTGCAATGAATATAATTTTGTTTGGCCCCCCGGGTGCGGGCAAAGGCACTCAGGCTGAGATTATATCTAACAGGCTTGTAATTCCCACCATATCCACCGGCGCAGTCCTCAGGGATGCCATGAAAAATCAAACCCCCACCGGTTTGGAAGCCCAGAAATATGTGGAAGCAGGAAAGCTTGTCCCCGATGCAGTGGTTACCGCCATCATTAAAGAGCGAATAGCCCAGCCCGACTGTAAAGAAGGGTTCATCCTTGACGGTTTTCCCCGCACTATCCCCCAGGCTATGGCTCTTGAGGAAATGGAAGTTAAAATAGACACAGTCCTTTCCATCGAAATTTCCGATGAAACTATTATAGAAAGACTTGCGTCAAGACGCCTTTGCGAAAGCTGCGGAGCGTCCTATTCGGTGATATACAATCCCACTAAGGACAACATCCACTGCGACAAATGCGGCGGCAAGCTTATAACCAGAAAGGACGACGATCCGGCAGTTATTAAAAGCAGGCTTGAAACCTACCACAGCCAAACCGAACCTTTAAAGGATTATTACAATCAAAAGGGACTTTTGAAAACAGTAATAAGCCAGGAAGAAGTTGAAGACACCACCCGTGAGGTTTTCACGGCGCTCGGAATATAATGATAACCATAAAATCAGCAGCCGAGCTGGACATAATGCGTCAGGCGGGTAAAATTACCGCCCTTGCCAGAGAAGAGGGCAGCCTCCTTGTAAAAGAGGGAGTCACCACAAAACAGATCGATAAAAAGATCAGAGAAGTGATTGCCAAACACGGAGGAACCCCTTCCTTCCTGGGGTACGGCGGATTTCCCGCTGCGGCGTGTGTCTCGGTAAACGAAGAGGTTATCCACGGCATCCCCTCAAACCGGGTATTAAAAGAAGGGGACATTGTGAAAATCGATGTGGGGGTAATCTATAAAGGTTATCAGGGCGACTGTGCCGCCACCATCCCCGTCGGAAAAGTGTCCCCGGAAGCCGAAAAGCTTATTGCCGTTACCAAGGAAAGCTTTTTTAAAGCAATCGAAAAAGCGGTGGCCGGCAACCGGATAGGCGATATCGGCTTTGCTGTGGAGGATTTTGTTACGCAACAGGGTTTTTCTGTGGTAAGAGATTTCGTAGGGCACGGAATAGGACGGCAAATGCATGAAGATCCCAGCGTCCCCAACTTCGGTCGTCCCGGACACGGGGTATTGCTTAGGGAAGGCATGACACTTGCCATCGAACCTATGGTAAATGCGGGAACGTGGAAGGTTAAAGTGCTGTCAGACGGCTGGACGGTGGTTACCATCGACGGCAGACTTTCGGCCCACTATGAAAACACGGTGGCCATAACCTCAAACGGCCCCGAAATACTGACGATCCCCGCATAAAACCAAAGGAGAAACTGCACGCTGTTTCATTATGATGGATTTTTCTAACAAACTCGTTATCTCCCTTGCGGGAAAAGACAAAGGAAGAGTATTCGTGGTCTTGAAAAATGTCGGCGAAAACTTCGTGCTTTATGCCGACGGACGCAGACGGCGGATAGAAAAACCCAAGCTTAAAAAGATAAAGCATATTAAGGTTATAGGTGATGCCGGCATAGAAGATATATCGGCGGTCACCAACGGCATGCTTAGAAAAGCAACGGCAGCGAACATGGTTTTAGACCAGGGGTATTCGTGTTCCGGACAACCGGCAAATAAGGAGGGATAATTCTGCCTAAAGACGACGTTATAGAATTTGAAGGCGTGGTTACCGAAGTGCTACCTAACACAATGTTTAAGGTAAAGCTTAACAACGGACACATGGTGACCGCCCACATTTCAGGTAAAATGCGTATGCATTACATTAGAATTCTTCCCGGCGACCGGGTAACGGTGGAGGTTTCCATCTACGACCTGTCCCAGGGACGGATAACATACAGAGCTAAATAGGAACCCCAAGGGGAATCCTGTTTCGATTTGGAGGTAATAAAAATGAAAGTAAAGCCTTCCGTCAAAAAAATTTGCGACAAATGCAAAATTATTAAGCGTAAAGGCATAATCAGGGTTATTTGCGAAAATCCCAAGCATAAGCAAAGACAAGGATAAGAGAGGTGTAACAATGGCTCGTATTTCCGGCGTAGACATTCCTAACGCTAAACGTGTTGAGATCGGTCTTACCTATATCTATGGCATAGGTAGAGCCCGCGCCAACGAAATTTTAAAGAAAACCGGTATAAACCCCGACACCCGTGTCAAGGATTTAACCGAAGACGACATCGCCAAACTCCGTGAGGTAATCGAAAACGACTATGTAGTTGAAGGCGACCTTCGCAGAGAAGTTGCTCTTAACATTAAGCGTCTGGTTGAAATCGACTGCTACAGGGGCGTCCGTCATAGGAAAGGCCTTCCCGTCAGAGGTCAGAGAACCAAGACCAATGCCAGGACAAGAAAAGGTCCCGCTAAGACGATTGCCAATAAGAAGAAGTAAGGGAGGACATAAGCATGGCGACACAGAAAAAAACTGTTACGAAAAAGCGTCGTGAACGTAAAAATATAGAACGGGGCGCCGCACACATTCGTTCCAGTTTCAATAATACCATAGTAACTATATCCGATTTGCAGGGTAATGCAATAAGCTGGGCATCCGCAGGTGAATTGGGATTCAGAGGCTCCCGTAAGTCTACTCCCTATGCCGCTCAGATGGCTGCAGAAACCGCCGCTAAGGCTGCTATGGAACACGGACTTAAAACCGTTGAGGTGTATGTCAAAGGCCCCGGACAGGGACGTGAAGCCGCAATCAGAGCATTACAGGTTGCAGGACTTGACATTACTTCGATAAAAGACGTAACACCTATTCCCCACAACGGCTGCAGACCGCCCAAGAGAAGACGTGTTTAAGATTTTGATTTATTTTTTGGAGGTTAAATAATGGCAAGATATACAGGACCCGCTTGCAGGCTTTGCCGCAAAGAAGGCGTTAAGCTTTATCTTAAAGGCGACAGATGCTATTCCGACAAATGCTCCATTGACAGGCGCGGTAAAGCTCCCGGCCAGCACGGTGCCAGCTCGGGGAGAAAAAGAGTAAAAGAATACAATCTTCAGCTTCGTGAAAAACAGAAAGCTAAGAGGTATTATGGTATTTTAGAGAAGCAGTTTAAGAACTACTTTATCAAAGCCGAAAAGAAACCCGGCCAGACCGGCGAACTTCTGCTTGAAATCATCGAACGCAGGCTTGATAACGTGGTTTACCGTATGGGTATGGCTGAATCCCGCCGCGAGGCGCGTCAGCTTGTTCGTCACGGTCATTTCACGATTAACGGCAAGAAGGTTGATATTCCTTCCTACATCGTGAACCAAAACGATGTTATCGCTCTCAAAGAAGGCAGCCGTAATTCCGAAAAGATTAAAGTGCTTGTCGAAAATATCAATAGCCGGACAATACCTGCCTGGCTGAGCGTAGACAAAGAAAATATTACAGCTACAGTAGCTGCATTACCCAAGAGGGAGGATATAGACTTCCCCATAGAGGAGCATCTCATAGTGGAGTTGTATTCCAAATAACTAAAACCATAAAGGAGGTTTTTATCAATGATCGAAATCGAAAGACCGAGCATTACTACCGCAGAAATCAGCGAGGATGGAAAACACGGCACTTTTGTTATCGAACCCCTTGAACGTGGTTATGGCATTACGCTTGGAAACTCCCTAAGACGCGTCTTGTTAAGCTCCCTCCCCGGTGTAGCTGTTACAAGTATTAAGATTGACAACGTGCTTCATGAAATGTCCACCGTAAAAGGTGTTAAAGAAGACGTTACCGAGATAGTTCTTAATGTTAAACGGATTGTGGCAAAACTTCATTGCCCCAACCCCAAAACCGTCTATATAAAGGAAGTCGGCCCCAAAAATATAACGGCCGCCGACATTAAGCCCGACAGCGATATCGAAATACTTAACCCCGAACATCATATCGCCACCCTTGAGGACGGGGCTTCCTTTTACATGGAAATTACCTTCGACCACGGCAGAGGCTATGTTACTGCCGAGAAGAATAAGCAAAACTCCACGCCGGTTATCGGCACTATCTATACCGATTCCATTTTTTCCCCCGTTAAAAACTGCAATTTTTCGGTGGAAAATACCCGTGTCGGCAATATAACCGACTACGACAAGCTCACCCTTGAACTCACCACCAACGGCGTGCGCAACGCAAGGGAAGCTGTATCCCTTGCCGCCAAGATTTTAAGTGATCACCTTGCCTTGTTTGTAGAGCTTTCCGACGAGGCCAAGAACACCGAAGTTATGGTGGAAAGCAAGGAGGCAGTAAGGGAAAAGGTGCTGGACATGACCATCGAAGAGCTGGATATGTCAGTGCGTTCCTTCAACTGCTTAAAGCGTGCCGGTATCGATACGGTTGAGGATCTCATCAACCGCACCGAAGAGGATATGATGAAGGTAAGGAACCTCGGTAAGAAGTCACTTGAAGAAGTCATTCAAAAATTAAGCTCCCTGGGGCTTTCGTTAAAGAAATCAGACGACTGAACAATCGCATAATTTCATTCGATAAAGAAGGAGGCAATCTCAATGCCCGGAACAAGAAAATTAGGCAGAGTAACCGCCCACAGGATGTCTATGCTGAAGGGTATGGTAACCTATCTGCTTCAAAACGGAAAAATTGAAACAACCGTTACCCGCGCAAAGGAAGTATCTGCCCTTGCGGATAAGATAATAACACTGGGCAAGGAAAACACCCTTGCATCTAAGAGACGTGCGCTCGCCTTTCTTAAGAGAGAGGACGTTGTATATAAATTATTCGACAAAATCGCTCCCTTTTATGAAAACCGCAACGGCGGCTACACCGCAGTTTACAAGCTTGGCCCCCGCCGCGGTGACGGTGCCGAAATGGCGCTGGTAACCCTTGTGGACGCAGACGAGCTTTTCAAAAAGGATAAGAAAGAAAAGAAGTCCAAAAAGGAAACTTCCAAAGAAGCTGAATAAACATAAAAAGTCCGCCTATGGCGGACTTTTTGCAAAGGAGGATATTATGGATTGCCTTGTGGGAAATTTAATACTGTCCGGCGGAGAAAAAGTGGTTATAATCTTTTCCGACGGGCGAAAAGAAAATGCCGTCTACAAGGATACCTACGGTTATACCCACCGGTTTGTCCTTGATAACGGCAACGAAATGAAGCTATCGAATCACTTTATGAAAATGCGGGATATTTCGGTTTCCCTTAGAAAAGAATAGTTTATATTTCTATAACCGCCGTATGGGGACGGTGGTCGGATGCGACTATTTCGGGTATATCCGCTTCAACAACCGTAATATCGTCGGAAACAAGGATATAGTCGATTTTCCGGCTGGGGTTGTCTGAAGGGAAGCTTAGCTTCTGTTCTTTAAACATATCGGCGGTGTCGGCCATGAGTATGCGTATCCGGTCAAGAACAGGAGAGTCGGGTTCAAGATTGAAATCTCCCATAAGCACCTTTGGCGCATATGTGTTTGCCAGCTCCTTAACCACGGTTATAGCGGCGTTTTCGGCCTCTGAGGGGTTTAACCCGAAATGGGTAACAAGCACCGTCAGCTGTGTGCCGGCAACGTCAATTACCGCTTTAAGGATACAGCGGGTTTCAAATCCTCTGCCGTTGATTCTGTCGGCAGGGTCGGGAATGGGAACAATTTCGCCTGAAACAATGGGGTATTTTGAAATAAGGGCATTGCCGTAGGGACCGTGGCCCTCAATATGTATTGCAGGCGCAAAAAAGTAGTGGTATCCCAGCTTTTCGGCAATTTCCTTTGCCTGGTCGGTGTAGCCGGGGTGGGGGCCTTCGCCCCTTACCTCATTTAAACCGACAATGTCCGCCCCCTCGGCCTCAATTACGTTTGCCATAAGGGAAAGGTCGATTATATCTTCAGCGGGGAAATTATAATTACGTCCGTGCTGTATATTAAAGGACATTAGCTTGATTTTCATTCAGACCTCAATAATTTAACGTGTTTTACTGTGTTAATTGCATAGTATGCAAAAATACATTATACCATAAATAATTACAATGTCAAGGACAAAATTCAAGCCTTGTGGGGTTTAATATTGACATTTACAGGGAAAACCCCGGAATTTTACAAATTATACGAAGTTTTTATACCCATAATTTAATGCTCAACCCTTGACAAACCGACTTTAATATGCTATTATAGTGAACGCCAAATATGCGCCATTAGCTCAGCTGGATAGAGTGCCTGGCTACGAACCAGTAGGTCGAGGGTTCGAATCCCCCATGGCGTGCCAGAAAAAAGCACCTGCAAAAGCAGGTGCTTTTTTCAGTTGTATTCGCCCTCGGTTAAGTTTATTATTTCGAAGTTATATAGATCAGTGTATGCTTATAATAAAAAAACGCAGGAAAACCTGCGTTTTTTATTAGACTACTGAGCTTTAACTTTTTTAAGGTGAACAAACCTGGGCAGGCCGTCTTCCTTGGGAAGCTTGGTTTCGCCCTGAATGAGGGGGAGAGCGTATTCTACAAACTTCTCGTTAAGTCCGTCCTTGGTTTCGTTGAACCAGTCGGCGGGAATCTTCTTTTCAACGTTGGCAACCTCGGTAAGGCCGAAGAGCTTTATGTTGCAGACATATTTGCCATTTTCATAAACCCTTTCAAAACCGACCATCTTGTCGGTGGTGCCATTGACGGCATGTTCCACAGCAGCTTTGCCGGCAGCAAAGGATTCGTCAATGTCGGTCTGGGAAGCGCAGTGGGCAGCGCATCTCTGAAGGAGGGAAAGCTCGATTCCCCTTACCTTGGCGCCGGTTTGCTGCTTGATATAGTTGGCAAGGTAGGCTGCAAGACCGCCTAATTGAGCATGGCCGAAGCCGTCCTTGGCGTTGGAAAGGTCGTTGCCGTATTCGGAAATATACTTGCCGTTTTTGTCCTTAATGCCTTCGGAAACGGCGACAATGCACTTGCCGCTCTTTTTGTAGATGTCATTTATCTTTGCCATAACCTCGTCAAGATCAAAGGTATTTTCGGGGCAGTAGATAAGGTCAGGACCTGCGCCTTTGTGGCAGGCAAGAGCTGCGGCGGCGGTAAGCCAGCCGGCGTTTCTGCCCATGATTTCAACAACGGTAATCATTCCCGTGTCGTAAACCCTTGCGTCGTGGTATATTTCCATAAGGGAAGTGGCAATATACTTTGCGGCGGAACCATAACCGGGGCAGTGGTCGGTGAGGTTAAGGTCGTTGTCTATGGTCTTGGGAATACCCATAACCCTGCATTCGTAGCCATTTTTAAGCATAAACTTGGAAATTTTGTTGCAGGTGTCCATAGAGTCGTTGCCACCGTTGTAGAAGAAGTAGCGGACGTTGTATTTTTTGAATATCTCAAGGATTTTTTTGTAATCGGTGTCGTCTACATCCGGGTCCTTAAGCTTGTAGCGGCAGGAGCCGAGAGCCGAGGAGGGAGTGTATTTCATATACTCAAGTTCGGCCTTGTCCTCCTTTGACATATCAATAAGGTTGTCATCAAGAACACCTTTGATACCGTTCAATGCGCCGTAAACAGCAGTAATGTTTTCGTTTTCAAGAGCTGTTTTTATGGCACCGTAGGTGGAAGCGTTGATAGCCGAGGTAGGACCTCCCGACTGTCCTATTATGCATGCGCCTTTCAATTCTTTCATTTTTAAGCAAAAAACCGCCTTTCTGTTATTTAATATATATCATTATATATATAGCACAAAAATACGCATAAATCAATTGGATTTTCCTAAAAAAAGTAATATTTTAACATTTCCATTTATATAAAAAATGACGATAATTGTAAAACGAGGAATTTTATATCCCTCCAAAACGGGTGCTGCTCTTGACAATATTGTGATTTGTGCTATAATAAATCGGTAGTGCAAATCCACATTGACTTTTTTGGAGGACAGAACTATGCGCACACTAAGAATTATATGCCTTTTACTGGTATGTTGTCTTGTTTTCGGCCTTTTTGCCGCCTGCGGCAGCGAGGGTGAAGACAAGTCAAAGGACGATCAGTCAAAGCCGGCGACAAGCGATACTTCCGAAAGTGGCAACACTTCTTCTGAAGGCGAATCGTCGGAGGAAGACACCGATCCCCTTTCCCATATCCCCCTTCAGAACCTTGACCGAGATATAGTCTTCCTTGTGGAAAACCAAAACGGCGGCGGCTATGGCTCCAGGGAAATAGTTCCGATGGAAGATTCTCCCATTGCCGTTTATGTTGAAGAACGCAACATGTTGATTGAAGACAGGCTCGGGGTAAGAATTAAAGAAAGACGCACAGACAATATGGCCAACGATCTGCGTGTGGCAGCCCAGGCCGGTGCGGATTTTGACATCGCCATGCCCTACCTTACCACCGCAGGCCCGCTGATTCAGGAAAACCTGTTTTACGACCTGTATGAATTTGACGACATTATCAACTTCGACGCCCCCTACTGGGACCAGAACGCCGAAGAAAGCCTTTCCATGGGTAACAAGCTTTATCTGACCACCGGCGATTTCTCGGTGCTGTCCATGGACGTTACCCACTGCATGCTTTTCAACAAAACCCTCGTTCAAATTAACAACCTTGATAATCCCTATGACCTTGTCAACGAAGGCAAATGGACAATGGACAAAATGCTTACCATGGCAAAGGCCATTACCTCCGACACCGACGGCAAGGAAGGCATAACCTTTGAAGACACCATAGGCCTTTTCATTAACGGCAACTACGCAAACTCTCTGTTTATCGGATCCGGCGAAAACTTTGCCAGAAAGAATGCCAACGGCGTACCCGAACTTACCCTGTACAATAGCAAGTCTGTTGATGTTGTGGAAAAGATTTTCGAAATATTCTCCGATCCCGCAGTGCTTATAGATGAAGATTTCAATGCCGCTGCTCAAGCCGCCGGCTTTACCAACTGCTACTGGGCTGCAAGGCATGCCCTCGGCACCAACCGTGCTCTGTTTGTTACCATATCACTTTCCGACATACTCAATATGGCTCAGTATACCGATTCCTGCGACTTCGGTCTGCTGGTTACCCCCAAATACAGCGAGGAACAGGATAGATATTATTCCTATATTTCCATAATCTACGCCACCGGCTGTGTAATTCCCGTGTCCAACGCAGAACCCGAGGTTGCCGCCCTTGTTCTTGAAGCTCTGGCTGCCGCCTCCACCTCCACAGTAAAGCTTAACTATTACGAACGCATACTCAAGCTCCAGAAGATTCAGGACGAAGAATCTGAAAGAATGCTTGACTTCATTTTCGACAACCGGGTATATGACATAGGCGCTCTCTTTAACTGGAACAACCTGCGCGACTTTGTTGCAACCTGCGTAAGAGGTGCTGCCAACACCTTTGCTCAGCAGTATGACGCTAACGTGGACGCTTTCCAGAGAGCCATGCAGGATACTATAGATTATTATTCGCAAAACTAATTTCATATATAAAAGGAGTATTATTATGCCTCTTGTTACAAGTAAAGAGATGTTTGATAAGGCCTATAAAGGCGGCTACGCCATAGGCGCTTTCAACGTCAACAACATGGAAATCGTTCAGGCTATAACCGAAGCCTGCCGTGAGGAAAAGGCCCCTGTTATTCTTCAGGTTTCAAAGGGTGCCCGTGCCTACGCCAACCACACCTACCTGGTTAAGCTGGTTGAAGCTGCGGTTTTAGAATGCCCCGAAATACCCATTGTTTTGCATCTTGACCACGGTCCTGACTTTGAAACCTGCAAAGCCTGCATAGACGGCGGGTTCACCTCTGTTATGATCGACGGTTCTCATTTTTCCTTTAAGGAAAACATCGAGCTTACCAAAAAAGTAGTTGAATATGCCCACGCCCACGGCGTAGTGGTTGAAGGCGAGCTCGGCACCCTTGAAGGTATCGAGGACGATGTTGTGGTTGAGGAAGGCAAGTCCTCCTACACCAGACCTGAGGAAGTTGAAGAATTCGTTTACAAGACCGGCGTTGACTCTCTGGCAATCGCTATAGGCACCAGCCACGGCGCTTACAAGTTCAAACCCGGCTCCAAGCCCCAGCTCCGCTTTGACATTCTTGAAGAAGTTCAAAGACGTATCCCCGGTTTCCCCATAGTTCTCCACGGCGCCTCCTCGGTTCCCCAGAACTATGTTGAAATGGTCAACACCTATGGCGGTGCAATGCCCGGCGCTATCGGCGTTCCCGAAGAACAGCTCCGTCACGCTGCATCCCTTGCGGTTTGCAAGATTAACATCGACTCCGACCTCCGTCTTGCAATGACCGGCACCATCCGCAAATTCTTTGCCGATCATCCCGAAAAGTTTGACCCCCGTGATTACCTCAAGCCCGCAAGAGCCAACATCAAAGAGCTTGTACGCCACAAGCTTATCGACGTTCTCGGCTGCGCCGGCAAAGCATAAGTATAAATACACTAAAAACTCCGGTTTTACCGGAGTTTTTTGTTTGGGATGTTGGGGTGTAGAGGTAGTTAGATTGCTCGTTTCACTCGCAGTTATATTGCTCGCTTTGCTCACAGTTATATTGTTCGCTTTGCTCACAATTATATTGCCCTTTGGGCAGATATATTGCACCTGCGGTGCAGTTATATCGATCTATTTACAGCTGATTTATATTTACTCTTAATGTAGTGGCAGGGAGATGAAAACAAAAGTAGCCTTCCCCTTGAGGGGAAGGGGGACCGCGTCAGCGGTGGATGAGGGGTGACGGCCACTTCGTGGCGGCTTGATTGCTCGTTTCACTCGCAGTTATATTGTTCGCTTTGCTCACAGTTATATTGCCCTTTAGGCAGCTATATTGCACCTGCGGTGCAGTTATATCGATTTTTTACAGCTGGTTTATAATTACTATTAATGTAATGGCAGGGAGTTGAAAACAAAAGAAGCCTTCCCCTTGAGGGGAAGGGGGACCGCGTTAGCGGTGGATGAGGGGTCAATGAAGCATATCCGGGAAAGAAGTGAGTGTGAAAATAAGTCAATTTTTCCGGGAGTAAAATAATTTTATCAACTCTACCGTTATGCAAAGATTTGTTGCGTTTAAATAAGTGCATTCCCCGCAAACCACCACATTTTATTATTTAAGTATCTCCTCCACAAATCTGCCACAACCCCTCATCCGTCAGCCTTCGGCTGCCACCTTCCCCTCCAGGGGAAGGCTTTTTTCTTTACCCCAATTTTTTACTACGAAATTATACTATTGCTAACTACTATGTTATTAACGAATTTCTTGCGCCCCCGGAGGGGGAGCAGGTGTATTAGCCCGGGGTAAAGCCCCGGGTAACTATGGTGATTATAAAATCCGCCGGTTTTAATCGGCGGAATTAATTTATCTTGCTGTTATTTCTTTTGCTACCTTTAATGCCGTCCTATACAATGCGTCTGCGGCGTCCATTTGGGACGGGGTTTTCTTGGGTACATCCTCTACGGTGGGGTAGACGGCCGAAACACCGGCGTCAAACAGAGGGGATATATCACCCTCCACGCACCCGGAAATTATAATACATTCCTTGCCGTGCTTTTTGCAAAGGGCCGCAATGCCTGCCGGCAGCTTACCCGTTAAAGTCTGAACGTCGGTTTTTCCCTCGCCGGTTATAACCATATCAAACATTTTAATCTTGTCCTCAAGGCCTATAAGGCCGGACATAACATCAAACCCCCGCTTTAGCGTTCCCCCCAGAAAAGCCACAATGCCGCCCCCAAGTCCTCCGGCGGCGCCGCTGCCTTGTTGTTTTTTAAGATTAATGTCGGGTATAAGGGAAGCCAGATGGGCAAGCCCGGCGTCAAGCCGCTTTATTTCCTCGGCTGACGCTCCCTTTTGCCCGGCAAACATAAATGCCGCTCCTTTTTTGCCGCAGAAAGGGGAATCCACGTCGCAGCAGGCAACGATATTTGCTTTTAATAGCCGTTTGTCAAGACCGGATTTATCAATCCGCTTTATATTCACCAGTGTCCGCCCCACCGGTATAAAAGGGTAGTCGCCGTAAAACTTAACGCCCAGCGCCGCCGCCATACCCGTTCCACCGTCGTTGGTAGCCGAACCGCCCAGACCGATGATGATATTTTCGGCCCCCTTTGACAGGGCGTGGGCAATCATCTGCCCCACCCCGTAGGTGGTGGCGTTCATAACGTCCCGTTGTTTTTCGGGCATAAGGGAAAGGCCGCAGGCCCGGGAGGATTCTATAATCGCCGTTTTGCCGAGCAAAACATACTCGGCAGATACTTCGTCAAACATCGGTCCTTTAACCGATACATTCACTATCTCGCCGCCGACGGCTTCCTTAACCGCCTCGGTCATGCCGTCCCCTCCGTCGGACACGGGCAAAACCACGTTTTCGCCAAACCCCTCTCTGAGAAAGGCGGAGTTTATAATCTCCCCCGCATCCTTTGATGAAAGGCTGCCTTTATATGAATCTGTTGCGATAAGAATTCGTTTCATTTATATACCTGCTTTGAATTTAATATATAACGAAATGATACAACCGGCGTTAATGTTTGTCAATATGGTTTGACAAATTCAAATAAATGTGGTATTGTATAGATAAAATTACATAAAAGGATGTACTCTATGAAGAAGACTATCATCTTTATTATTGCCATGTTTATGCTGACAGCCTTCGCCTCCTGCGGTGGAAAATCAGACGGCAGTTCGTCGTCGGCTGAAGATGTTTCCTCCCTTGCCCCCTCGTCGGAAGAGGAAAGCAGCGATTTGACAAGTGAAGATAATTCATCTGAAGTTTCGGAGGTATCGGAAATGAGCGAAGAACTTAAAAAAATCCCCATCCCTGAAGGCGCTCACGTAATAACCAACCTTAACTATTCCAACGGCGACGGAAAAATGGGTGACGCCGACGGCCCGGCTTATGCGGTTTATTCCAAGGTAGGCTACAACAAGGCATCCATGGACATCAAAGTGAGCCAGATTAAAATCAACACAATAAGACAGTCGGACAAAAAATTTGTAAACGCCTATATATTCCTTGGGGCTGACGTTTACAACGGCGAATGGTGGACAAACTGCTTTGATACCGGTTTGTGCTATTCGGGCAAAAACCCATCCTGGCATCTTTTCTACAACATATACGAACCTGCCGACAGCAGTCAGTATTTCTGGTATGAATCCAAGGTAAAGCTGGATCCCACCCATGACTACCGCCTGATACTTGACACTTCTGAAGAAAACACTAAAGCCACAATTATAGTCTACGACCTTACAGATGATAAAGAGGTTGACAGAGTGTCTTTCTATGTTAAAGGCATGAAGGCGGACGGTTCCAACACCGCCTACCTTATGGACCTCGCCCTCGATTATCCGCAAAACACCAAGCTTGACACCTCGGGCAATCCTTCGGAAGATTGGGTTGAAATAACCCTCTACAACACCGACGAGGACTTATATATGCAAAATGTCCTTGTGGACAACGTCAAGATATATAAAAACGGTACCGAATATACCTGGGACGAAACCCACACCAAAAACCGCTCCCTCTGGCCCGACTCCTCCTACACCAAGATCGACTACGCCTGCACCAAGGTCATCACCCTCGGGGACACATACGACTACGAATTCCGTGTTGACCTTGACATGAACAGATAAAATATAAAATAAAACCCGCTCTGTATTACGATAAACCGTAATACAGGGCATTTTTTTATCTGTGACTTTGCATAAACTATCAGTTTATAAAAACAAAAGTATGGCGATATAAGAACATAACCAAACATAGTCTGTGCTTATATTGTAATAAAATAATCAGTGTTGTTTGTGTATGCCCCGACAAAGCTCCCTGGGACAATAATTATCTTGAAAAAGCAGATTTTACACTGTATAATGTTAACAGATAAATGTAATTTTGTTGAAATACATAGATAATCCGGCCTTTTGCCGGATTTTTTAAAATATTTTTTCTTTCTTAGTGTAACCAAATCAAAATATATGCGTCTTTATGTGTGTAAAGGCACCGTCCGGAGGTGGTTTCATGGAGGATTATGCAATCGTAATGCTTTACTGGGAACGCAACGAGAGAGCGATTGCCGAAACCTCAAAAAAATACGGGGAGATGTTAAGGCATATTTCCGAAAACATTCTTTCTTCAAGGCAGGATGCCGAGGAATGCGTCAGTGATTCCTACATGGCGGCGTGGAACTCCATGCCGGTGAACCGCCCGTCCTACCTTGGGGGGTATATGGCGAAAATCGTAAGAAACATATCCATTTCCCGCTATCGCAGGGAAAAGGCAAAGAAGCGTTCGGGTGTCGAGGTTGTGCTTGACGAACTGGCGGAGTGTATCCCTTCCCGGTCCGACACCGAAAGGGAATTTGAAGCAGCCGAGCTTAAGGCGGTTGTGGAACGCTTTGTTAAAGGTCTTGATCAGGAAAAGCAGTCGGTGTTTATACTCAGGTATTTTTACGCCGAAAGTATCGAGGATATTTCCCAATCCACAAATATAAGTGTTCCGGCGGTAAAAACCATGCTTTTCCGCCTGCGGGCAAAGCTTAGGGAACACTTGAAGGAGGCGGGTTATGAAGGCTGAACACCTGCTTGACGCCATCGGTCAGCTTGACGACGGCTGTGTTCAAAGGGCCGTGTATTACCGCCGCAGCAGAAGAAGCCTTAAAAAATGGCTGGCACTGGCGGCAGCGTTTATAATTGTGGCGTATGTAGCAATTTCAAATTTCACCGGCAATAAAGATAACCTCACTTCCCGGGATGTCCTTGAACAAACCCTTATTTCAGTAAAGGACTACCTAACCCCTCAAAGCCAAATAAACCTGTTTGACGGCACTACAAAGCTAATCTGGTCATACGGCGACGGGGACTATTATGCGCTGACGGTATCATTACACTATGACGCCCAAGGTTTAATAAATTCCGTTGCAAGCAATCAATATGGTTCGGGAAAGTCTGAACAAAACAGCATCCGCTTATGGGTTAGCTTTGGCAATGGCCTTGTGGTTTCCCCCTATATTGAATTTACCCCCGGTAATATAGGATACGGTGAAATTTTTAACTACGAGCCAGAAAGAGCCGTTTCCCGTGACTTTGCCGAATATCTTTCATCAATTATAAGAAAGTATTCGGGAACCTGATACACACGAAGGGAGAATTAATTTATGAAAAAGACGCTATCAATGATATTGGTTATTATCGTATTTCTTTTAACCTCCTGTGCGGCGGATATGGAAGTCAGTCCGTTCCCCCCGGCTGATGGAAAAAATTATAATCCCAACGAACTTTATTATGATAACGATAAGTGGGAAACGATAGGGGATAACGACGCACTTATCGAAAACGATTTTATCAAAACCCAAACAAATCCCGTATCCACCTTTTCGGCAGATGTGGACACCGCATCCTACACCTATTTCCGCAAGATGGTAAACTCTAACTACAGCTTTGATTATATTAAGCAATATGGCGGAAAATCTTTGCGTACCGAGGAAATGATAAATTACTTTTCCTACGACACCGTCGAACCGGTTGAAGGGGATATGTTCGGCGTAAAGGCGGTTATTTCCGACTGTATGTGGAATGTTGAAAACAAAATGCTTATGCTCACCCTTAAAGCCAAAGAGGTTGAAATTCCCCCGGCAGGCAACAACCTGGTGTTCCTTATCGACGTTTCGGGTTCTATGGATGCCCCCGACAAGCTTGACCTGCTTAAAAAGGCCTTTTCCTATCTTGTGGCAAGACTGACCGAAAAAGACAAGGTTTCCATTGTTACCTATTCGGGAAGAGAAAAGGTGGTTCTTGAAAACTGCCCCGGTAACCAGACCGAAAGAATTATGGATGCCATAAACTCTCTGGTGGCCAGCGGCTCCACCAACGGCGAAGCGGGTCTTAAAAAGGCCTATAAGATTGCCGAATCCTGCTTTATTCAAAACGGCAACAACCGTATAATCCTTGCCTCCGACGGGGATTTGAATGTGGGAATGACTTCGGTGGAAGAAATAAAGGAATTTGTAGCCGAAAAGCGGGAAAGCGGAATTTATATATCGGTTCTGGGGTTCGGCACCGGCAACTACCGGGACGCTAAAATGGAAACAATAGCCGACAACGGCAACGGGGTGTATTACTATGTGGATAGTGAATCCGAGGTCGAAAAAATATTCGGTTCCGAGCTGGTGTCCACCCTTTACACCGTGGCAAAGGACGTTAAGTTCCAGATAACCTTTAATCCTGCCATAGTTAAATCCTACCGGCTTATCGGCTATGAAAACCGTATGTTAAACACCGAGGATTTTCAGGATGACAAAAAGGATGCCGGTGAGGTGGGAAGCGGTCATGCCCTAACTGTCTGTTACGAGCTGGTGCTTGAAGAGAGCGAAGACGGCGATAGCAACATAGCCAACCTTGCCGTCCGCTGGAAAGAGCCTGACTCGGCTGAAAGCACCTTGCGGGAATATAAAATAACTACAGGTAATTTCACATCCGACCCCGGCGACGATTTTAAATTCGTTTCGGCAGTTATCGAAACCGCAATGCTCCTTCATCAAAGTAAACATGCCGGCAACTCGTCGTTCACGCATATAAAATCAATCCTTGAGGGAATAAGCCTTGATGACCCCTACAAAGAGGAATTCAAAAGCCTTATCACAAAGCTTGCTTTATACAACCACTGAAAGCAAACCTTCCGCATAAAGTGCGGAAGGTTTTTTATTTGCTATTGAAATTCCCGGCATAAATGGTATAATCATGTTAAATTATAACAGGAAAGGAAATAAAAGTTATGTCAATGGCTGCTTTGAAGCCTCCTATGGGGTGGAATGCGTGGAACTATTTCGGCTATATGGGTATAAATGAACAGGTGGTGCGGGAGACCGCCGACGCCATGGTTGAGTTTGGTTTCCTTGACGCCGGTTACAACATTGTGTCGGTGGACGATAACTGGATGTCCGCCGAGCGGGATAAAGACGGCAACCTGCAGCCCGATCCTACCCGTTTCCCATCCGGCATGAAGGCGCTGGGGGACTACATACATTCAAAGGGACTTAAATTCGGTCTTTATGCCGGCGGCGGAGTGGTAACCTACTGCCGCAAAGCGGGCAGCTACGGCTTTGAGCGAAAGGACGCCAAAAAGTTTGCCGAATGGGGGGTCGACCTCCTTAAATATGACTTCGGCTATCCTCCCCCGGGTGAAACGCCGGTCCACTGCTTCAGGCGCATGGGGCAGGCTTTGAGGGAGAGCGGCAGGGACATTATCTTTTCGGGCTGTCTTGGCAAGCGGGAGGTGGCGTCATGGATGAAAAGCTGCGGTGCCAATATGTGGCGGCTTGCCGGGGATATCACCGACAGCTGGCAGTCGATAGTCAGCGTGGCGCTGAATGCCGTCGGCCTTGAGGCCTATGCCGGTCACGGGGCGTGGAACGATCCCGACATGATGGTGGTGGGGTTGAACGGCCAGGGGTATGTGGGTAAAATCGGGGGCGGCTGCACCCTTAATGAATACGAGGCCCATTTCGCCCTCTGGTGTATGCTGTCGGCTCCTTTGCTTATGGGGCATGATGTGCGAAACACCACTCCGGAAATAAAACAAATTCTTCAAAACAAAGAGCTTATTGCTATAAATCAGGACGATCTCGGCCTTGCGGCTTATCGTATTCCCGAACTGGCCTGCCAGGATGTTATCCTTGCCAAGCCCTTATACGGCGGGGACATTGCCTTCTGCCTGCTAAACCAGTTCGATACACCTAAAAATATGCCCCTGACATGGGATTTCTGCGGCTGGGAGATAACCGATCGGGTTAAATTAAGGGACGTTTTAACCCATGAGGATATCGGCGTTTTCCAAAGCGGCATCTGCCCCAGAGTCGAAGCCCATTCGGTAAAGGTGTACAGAGCAACAAGAGTATAATATATAGCAATCCCGCCCGGCAAGGCGGGATGTTTTTATGCTCCCGTATGGTAGCAGGCGTCCGGTTTAGGGGAAGAGATGAGAGAAGAGAAATGGTGCAAAACCATTCGGGTTTTGGTCGATTTAATTGAATATATTACAAGTTATAGCGAATTAATGTTGTGGTAGTGACAAGGGAGGAATGAAAAAAGCCTTCCGACTTTCGGGGAAGGGGGACCGCGTCAGCGGTGGATGAGGGGTGGTGGCCACTTCGTGGCGGCTTGATTACTTGCTTTGCTCGCAGTTATATTGTGCCTTTGGTACAGTTATATTGCCCTTCGGGCAGCTATATTGCACCTGCGGCGCTGACCGATGAGGGGTTAGTGCTGTCAATCTGTAAAAGAAGGAAACAAAAATGATATCAACCCACCGAGATGTATAAAATCCGCCTTTTCGCTCCCAAAAAAGATTCGATTTTATTGGGAACAACGAATTCGGCGGGATTTTTTATCCCCATCCAGCGAACAGGTGTTCGTTTACATAAGGATGAAAGACATGTTTACCCCACATCCTCGAAAAATGCCGAAAATCAAGGTGTTTTGACGAAATCCAGCGGTTTACGTAATACTAAAAATTATTAAAAAAAACTTAAAAAGGTATTGCATTTTGAAAAATCTTTGTATATAATAAATACACGGTGGGAAATTGTGGCACAAAGTTGTATGAAATCCCACAAAAACACACTATTCGACCATAAATTTAAATCAAAGGGGGGGATAACATGTTCATAGGCGAATACTGGTACTCAATGGACCAGAAGGGCCGGGTGTCCATACCCGCAAAACTCCGGGACGAGCTGGGCAGCGAAGTCATGATTAGCCGGGGCTTTGACAAATGCCTGAACATTTATCCCGTCAAGGAATGGGAGGCCTTTGCCCAAAAGATAAAGGAGCTTCCCGACGCAAAACAAAGACACGCAAAAAGGTACTTCTTTTCCTCGGCCAGCGAGGGAGCGGTTGACCCCCAGGGGCGTATAGCCATCCCCCCGGTTTACCGGCAGTTTGCCGGCCTTGAAAAGGATGTGGTAATCATAGGCAACGACAACCATCTTGAAATCTGGTCGGTTACCGAATGGGAAAACGAACAGCAGCACATGTCCGCCGAAGGAATTACCGAAGACCTTGTAGAATATGGGTTCTGATATGGAATACACACACATTTCGGTTATGCCCGAGGAGGCTATAACCGGCCTTAACATAAAACCCGACGGCGTTTATGCCGACTGCACCCTCGGCGGCGGGGGACATACAAAAAGCATACTTTCCCGCCTTGGCGATAACGGTGCCGTCGTAGCCATAGACCTTGACGACGACGCCATAGCCAACGCAAAGGCCACAATTAACGACAGCCGCCTTAAAATTTGGAAGGGCAACTTTAAAGACATACGCCTTGCCATTGCCGAATACGGATACAGCCATATCGACGGTGTTTTAATGGATCTTGGGGTTTCGTCCCACCAGATAGACATGGCCGAACGGGGCTTTTCCTATACCAAGGACGCCTTTCTTGATATGCGAATGGACAAGTACGCGCCGTTAACCGCTGCGGATGTTGTAAACACATACCCGCCGGAGGAACTGGAAAGAATACTCTTCGAATACGGCGAGGAGCGTTTTGCAAAAAGAATTGTCAGAAAAATTACCGAATATCGTAAAACAAAGCAAATAGAAACCACCACCGAACTCGTTTCAATCCTTCAGTCCGCCTGTCCCGATTACAACAAGAGGGAGGGGCATATCGCAAAGCGGACCTTTCAGGCGCTGCGGATAGAGGTTAACGGTGAACTTGACAGCCTTAAAACGGCATTGAACGAGGCTGTTGATCTTCTTGCCCCGAGTGGAAGGATAGCGGTGATATCCTTCCACTCCCTGGAGGACAGGATTGTCAAAACTTCTTTTAATTCCTTTGAAAACCCCTGCGTTTGCCCCAAGGATTTTCCCGTCTGCGTATGCGGTTTAAAGCCGGTTGTTAAGATTATAACCAAAAAGCCTTTAGAAGCCGGCGAAAACGAAATTTCCTTAAATCCCAGAGCCCATTCGGCAAAATTAAGGGTAGCCGAAAAGCTGTAAATTATTGGCAGAAGATGTTAATATAAAATTTACCTTTCATTAAAAAAGAGGTTGGAATATGGACACCACTAAAAATGAAAACAAAGCTATAATGAAAAGGTCGAAAAACCTGTCTTTAAACCAAACAACGCCGCAAAAGGTCGAAACAGCCAGAACAACCCCGAAAAACAATACATCAAAAGGCGTAATTAAGGCTGAAAAATCCAACCTTCCCTCCCGGGACGGCAGGAAATATATTGTCAAACGCACGGTGATTATCGAAACCAAAAAGAGAAACAAAAAACCCCTTCCTCTCGGGGCCATTTTCACCATTGCGGTAACAACGCTGCTGTTCATATTCCTTCTTATGAACTATGCCGAAATCGACAGCTATAACAGGGAAGTGGCTACCCTTAAAGACCGGCTCACCGATCTTAAAAAGGACGCCGACAAGCTGGAACAGCGCCTTGACAAGAAGAACGATCTTATTTATTTTGAACAGTATGCCGTTGACAAGCTGGGTATGGTTAAAGAAACCGAACTTACCCGTATAAACATAACCGCTCTTCCCGAAAACACCGGCGACGCCTTTAAATACGACGACGAAAAACCCAGGGGAATAGGTGTTCTGCTTTCGGGCTTTGGTGATGTCATAAGGGATTTTTTTGATTGACATCATTTTCGGTGTTTGTTAATATAAATGTAGTGCGGTTTTAAATCACACCGCCTAAGACAAGCATAACGGACACTAAAAAGGAGACAGTTCCCTTTGAAACGTCAAAGCAATAATAATGTAACCGGAAAAACAATAATAGCAAGAGGACGCATAGCATTAGCGTTCCTCTTGCTGTGTCTTTGTTATCTGATATATCGCCTCGTGCTCCTTCAGATTGTGGATGCCGAGGATAACCGCAACGCGGCTATAAAACAGTATACAACCGAAATAACCCTTTTCGCAAAACGTGGGGATATTTATGACCGCAACCTTTACACTCTTGCCACCTCCTCCACCGTCCAGACCGTGTTTATTTCACCGAGAGATATAACCAGCAAAGAGCAGGAGGAGCTTATTGCCGACGGACTGTCAAAAATACTCGGCGTTAGCAAGGACTTCATCTACTCCAAAATGGAACAGAAGCACTCCAAGTATCAGATTATAAAACGTAACGTGGAAGAAGAGGAGGAGATGAGGGTAAGGCAGTTTATTCAGCAAAACAAACTGTCCCTTCAGGTCTGCCTTGAGGAATCCACCAAACGCAAATACCCCAACTCCACCCTTGCTTCCCAGGTTTTAGGCTTTGTGGGGGCCGATAACACCGGCTTAAACGGTGTTGAACTGACATACGAAAAAATCCTTGCGGGGATAAACGGCAGGGTTATCCAGGGCCAGGACGGCCTGGGGAATGAACTGCGCATCCCCTACGAAAGCTATGAGCCTGCCAAGGACGGCTCTGGAATTGTCTTAACCATAGACTACAATATCCAGTCGATACTTGAAAAGTATTTAAAAGAAGCCTACGAGGAGCATAAGCCCACCTTCGGCGCCAGAGGGATAATAATGGATCCCAACACCGGGGAAATTCTGGCCATGGCCTGTATCGACAACTTTGACTTAAACAACTACAACGAGCTTACCGGCAGTTACCTTGAAAAATACAACGCTTTTACCGGCACCGATGAGGAAAGAGCTGCCTATAAGGTCAAACTGCTTTACGAAATGTGGAAAAACAAGTGCGTAACCGAGCTTTACGAGCCGGGCTCCACTTTTAAAATAATAACCACCGCCATTGGTCTGGAGGAAGGGGCATTCACCACAAACTCCCACTACAACTGCTCCGGATCGATAAAGGTGCTGGGCGAAAATATTTCCTGCCATTCGGGCAAAGTTCATGGCAATCAGACGGTGGCGGAAGCGCTGGTTAATTCCTGCAACCCTGCCCTTGTCCAGATGGGCCTTGATATCGGCGGCAAAGCCTTTGCTAAATATTTTGAAGCCTTCGGCTACACCGAACCCACCGGGTCGGATATAATCGGGGAAGGTCAGAGCATATACTACAAAAACCTGAGCAATCAGCTTAACCTTGCCAACAACGCCTTCGGTCAGTCGATGGCCGTAACCATGCTCCAGCATATTGCCGCCACCTCGGCAATAGCCAACGGCGGATATGTGGTAACCCCCCACATTATTAAGGGGTATGTGTCGGAAGACATGACAGTAACCGAAGCCACCGAATACTCGTCAAAAAAGCAGGTTATAAGCCAAAAGGTAGCCAAGGAAGTTCTTGATATACTTGTCAATTCGACTAAAAATGCCTCGGTTTCGGGTTATAATATTTCATCAAAAACGGGAACAAGCCAAAAGCTGGCCCGCCCCAACGCCGTTCCCGGGGAATCCTACTACATATCAAGCTGCATCTCCTTTGCCCCGGCTGAGGACCCCCAGATTGCCATTCTCATTGTTGTCGACGAACCTACCAACGGACTGTATTACGGCAGTCAGGTGGCGGCTCCCGTTATTTCCCGCATTCTTGCCGAGGTGCTGCCCTACCTGAAAATTTCTCCCAACGACGAAAACACCCTTAAGACCATTAAGCTTGAAGATTACCGTAATAAAGAAGTTGAAGTAACCAAATATGCCATTGAAAAACTAGGCTTAAACTGCGTCGTCAAAGGCAGCGGAACCACCGTGCTTGACCAGTTCCCCAGAGTCGGCACCGTTGTTACCGAGGGGGGCACCGTAATCCTTTACACCGAACCCGGCTACACCGCCGAAAGCGTTAGGATAAGGGACCTCACCGACATGACCCCCGAGCAGGTATTTACCTGGGCAAAGAACAACAAGATAAACCTTTCAGTAGATGGTATATTCAATAAAAACTACAGGAGCTGCTATGTGGTTGCCCAGTCGGTAGAACCCGGCACCAGCGTGGACGCCGGAACGGTTATAAACGTAACATTTATGTATAAAGAGGAAATTCAGTAATGATACCCATAACTGCCCGTCAAATTGCCTTAGCCGTCAAGGGCGAACTTTCGGCAGAGGGCAACAGAGAAATAACCGGCGTATTCACCGACAGCCGTGAATGGCGGCCAAATAGTCTGTTTGCCGCCATCCCGGGTGAAAAAACCGATGGCCATATATTTGTGCCCGATATGATTGAAAAGGGATGTATATGCCTTGTTTCAAATCCAGACTATTTCATTCCCGGCACAATTCTTGTGGAAAACACAAAGCAGGCGTTATATGACCTGGCCAAGTATTACAGGGACGAAGTCATACCTAATGTAAAGGTGATAGCTATAACCGGCAGCGTGGGCAAAACCACCGTCAAGGATATGACGGGACTGGTTATAAGGTCTAAATACAACACCTATGTAACACCTGGGAACAAAAACTCCCTGGTCGGGGTTCCCCTTTCGGTTTTGTCCATTGAAAAGGAGCACACCCACGCCGTACTTGAGATAGGAATGTCCGAAAAAGGGGAAATCGACCGGCTTTCCCGCCTTGTCAAACCCTCCCTTGCAATAATAACGGTTATCGGTACCGCCCATCTTCAGGCTTTCGGCAGCAGGGAAAACCTAAGACAAGAGAAGTTTTCCATAATCAACGGCATGGACGGCAGTTATCCTAACACCCTAATCCTTGACGGGGACAGCGAGAAACATATTCAAAACGATAAAAGCCAAACTCTCTTTTGCGGCATATCCGATGAAAGCAGCGATTTTACAGCCACAGATATAAAATGCCGGGACGGAAAAACAGCCTATACCGCCGTCTGGCAGGGTAATTCATGTGAAGTAATCATTCCTGCCGAGGGAGGACACAACGTCAAAAACTCCCTTTATGCCTTTGCCGCAGGTGTTTTATTTAATATTCCTCCTGCAGAGGGAGCAAAGGCACTCCTTGGGTTTTCACCCACCGGCGACCGGCAGCGGATATACACCAAAGACGGCATTACCGTTATTGCCGACTGCTACAACGCCTCCCCCGAATCCATGAAAGCCGCCTTTGAGGTGCTGAAATCCAAGCAGGGAAGAAAAATTGCCGTGCTCGGTGATATGCTTGAGCTAGGTGAAAACGAAAAGCAGTTTCATATAGATAACGCAGTCAATGCCTCAGATGCGGCAGATATAATAATCTTTATTGGTAACTTTGCATCCCTTTGCAAGCATGCGCTATCACTAAGAAAAAATGTGTATTCCTTTGAACTTGAAAAAAAGCCCCAGGCGTCTGAACTATTAAAATCCCTTATTAAACCCGGCGACGTGGTTTTGTTTAAGGGATCAAGGCGTATTCAATTAGATGACATTATAAAGGAAACGGCATTATGAATTACATCACACCGGCAGTTGCGTTTATCGCCTCCTTTTGTGTGGCCTTCGTGCTGTATAAAATCTTTATTCCCATACTCAGAAGGGTTAAATTAGGGCAAAAAATACTTGAAATAGGCCCCAACTGGCATAAATGCAAGGAGGGCACACCCATAATGGGCGGGCTGTTCTTTATAACCGCCACCCTGCTTATAACCCTTGCCCTCTATGCCGGAGGCGCTTTTGGCAGCCTTAGCATCTTCTTCCCCATAAACCTTATATTTATAATTCTCAATGCCCTTATAGGCTTTGTGGACGACTACGTAAAGCTGTTTAAAAAGCGGAACAGGGGACTAAGGGGAAGGCATAAGCTTGTTTTACAGTTTATCGTTACCGGCGCATACCTTGCCACATTAAAGGCATTTGACCTTATCTCAACCAGCATAGATATTCCGTTTGCAGATACATCAGTCGATTTAGGGGTATTCTATTATATAATAATTTCTCTTGTAATCGTTTACATTATTAATTCCGCCAACCTTACCGACGGCCTTGACGGCCTTTTAGGCAGCGTTGCCTTTGTTATAGCATCACTGTTCTTTATTATAGGCATACAGGAAAACCTTAAAGATATATACCTTGTTCAGGCAGCACTGTGCGGTTCCCTTGCCGCTTTTCTGGTATTTAACTTCCATCCGGCAAAGATTTTCATGGGTGACACAGGTTCGCTGTTTTTAGGCAGTATGCTGGTTGTCTGCACTATGCGCACCGGCACTCCGCTGCTAATGCTTCTTGTAGGCATAATATACGTTATAGAAGGAATTTCGGATATTCTGCAGGTTGCCGTTTACAAGCTTTCGGGAAGAAAAAAACGGCTTTTCAAAATGGCACCCATTCACCACCATTTTGAGCTTTGCGGAATGTCTGAGGTTGCCATAGTTGCGATATTCCTCGGCGTCACCGTTGTATTTTCAGCATTGGCATATTATATTTATTATTCGATATAGGGATGGCTGATGAAAGAAAAAAGGCTGATTTCCCCCACAAAGGATAAAGGCGAATTTACCGAAGAAACCAAAGAAAAGGGCGTGCTTATCCGCTGGATCGGCGAGGTTGACAGGCCCTTTATGTTCCTTGTCATCGCACTGGTGTGCATAGGATCGATTATGGTTTTTTCGGCAAGCTATGCTTATGCCCGGACATACTTCCATGACAGCTACTACTTTGCCAAAAAGCAGGTGCAGTATGTGGTTTTCGGCCTGGTGGCAATGATGCTTATTTCCAAATATATCCGCCACCGCTTTGTGCTTAAGCTTACCTGGATAGGCTATTTTATTGCCATTGCCCTTAACGTGGCGGTGGTTTTAGAAGGCTTTGCCGGCCACGGCGCCCAAAGATGGCTTATTTTAGGCCCTATAAACTTTCAGCCTTCCGAAGTTTTAAAATTCATGACGGTGCTTGTCTGCGCCAAATATATAAGCGAAAATCAGGAAAAAATCAAAACCTTCCGTTACGGCATACTGCCGTTTGCCCTGCTTCTTGCCCCCACAATATTACTACTGTATTTCCAGAGCCACCTTTCGGCAATGATAATCACCGTAATGATTGTTTACTTTATGATGTTCCTCGGCGGTTCAAGCATGGCTTGGCTCGGAACTTTAGGCGGGGTGGGATTTGCCTCGGCCGCCTTTGTAATAACCAACGTTGACACCATAACAAAATGGAAATTTGTTCAGGAAAAGCTGGGCCACGTTTACAAGCGGCTTTTGGTGTGGAGCGACCCCTTTTCCTACATGAAGGACGCCGCCACCAGCGACGCCGGCTGGCAGCCCTCCCAGTCGCTGTTTGCCATATCCTCCGGCGGACTGTGGGGCGTGGGATTAGGCCAGTCAATGGAAAAACACGGTTATCTTCCCGAACCCCATAACGACTACATATTCTCAATACTCTGCGAGGAGCTGGGGTTTGCCGGTGCTGTGGTGGTTATAGGCCTGTTTGCGGCGCTTATTATAAGGGGTTTTTACATAGCCAAAAACTGCAAGGACAGATTCTGCCAGCTTGTGGTGTCGGGACTTATGGTCAAGCTGGGGCTTCAGGTGATATTAAACATCGCCGTGGTTACCAACACCATTCCCTCCACTGGTATAAGCCTTCCCTTTATAAGCTCGGGCGGTTCGGCATTGATGATAAGCCTTGCCGAAATGGGGCTTGTTCTATCCATTTCCCGCTACTCCTACACCACCCGCGGGGACAACGATTAAACGCAAAGAAGGGACATAAATGAGATATTTGATATGCGGCGGCGGCACCGGCGGACACATTAACCCCGCTATAGCCATTGCCAAGGAAATAGAAAAACGTGACAGCTCGGCGGTTATTGAATTCGGCGGCTCGGCCTACGGCATGGAAAACCGGCTTGTTCCCAAAGCCGGCTACAAGCTTAACACCGTTGAGGTTTACGGCATAAAGCGTAAACTGACGCTGAAAAATATAAACGCCGTCATAAAGGCATATACCTCGGTTGTTAAAGCAAAAAAGATTATCGAAAGCTTTAAACCCGACATTGTCATTGGCACCGGCGGATATGCAAGCTGGCCTTATGTAAAGGCGGCGGCATCCCTTGATATTCCCACTCTTATTCAAGAGCAAAACGCTTTCCCCGGCATAACCACAAAAAAGCTTTCCCGCTATGCCGACACCGTTTGCATAAGCTTTGAGGAATCGGAAAAGTTTTTTGACGAAAGCGTAAAGAACAAACTGGTGCTTACCGGCAACCCCGTAAGGCAGAACACCGTCGGCAGGGAAGAGGCAAGAAAGCAGCTTGGACTTAAGAAAGACGATATATACATACTTTCCTGCGGCGGCTCGTTGGGAGCGGATAAAATAAACTCCCTCTGCCTTGACGCTATGGAAATATACAAAAGCAAAGTAGAAATTAAGCAAATCCACGCTGTGGGCCAAATAGGCTGGGAAAAGTTTTCGGCTTTGGCAAAAGAAAAGGGGCTTGACAACCGCCCCGGCTTTGAAATAGTGGAATACATTTACGATATGCCCATCCGTCAGGCAGCCGCTGACATTGTGGTGTCAAGGGCGGGGGCAATAACCATGGCGGAACTTTGCCTTATCGGCAGAACCACAATTTTCATCCCCTCCCCCAACGTGGCTGAAGACCACCAGTATAAAAATGCGGCGGTGCTAAAAAAGGCCGGTGCGGCAGAGGTTTTCAGGGAATCGGTTTTAGATAGCAAAATCCTTGCCAAAACCATAACCGATTTGGCTAAAGACGCAGAAAAGCGCCGGGACATGGAGGTTAAAATGAAAGCCTTCGGTAAACCGGGTGCGGCTGAAAAAATAACCGACGAGGTATTTAAACTACTTAAAAAATAAAAGCACGGAAAGGCAAAATGGACGGCAAAAGAAGGTTCGGCAGTATAAGAGCTGTAAAATTCGAAACCTTGAAAAACCAGCAGGAGAAGAAGAACAAACGGCGCAGAGCCTTTTATATCTTCCTTGTTGTCGCTGCCGCATTGTCGTTTTTTGTCGTGGTGTTCACCGTTTTGCTTAAAATAAGTGATATTGAAATTACCGGAACTTCCGTTTATACCGAAGAAGAAATATTATCCGCCCTTTCCGTTTCTAAGGGTGATTCGCTATACGGCTTTGACGAAAAGGCGGTTGCCAACACATTAAAGCACCGCTTTCCCTATATTAAATCCGTATCGGTGGACAGAATTTTACCAAGCACGCTGGTAATAAATATAACCGATGAAACGCCGGTTTTCGCCATACAGGTTGAAAGGGATTATTTTATACTTTCCGACGATTTTAAGGTTCTTGAGCGAAGATCGGCCCTTCCGGAAGACATTAAGCTGGTATTCCTAAACACCGGTTATGTAAAACGCTGCGTTACCGGGGAAACACTGTCCTTTGCCGAAACAAGGCTGCTTTTATCTCTTGACGAGCTGTGGGCAACATTGTGCCACTACAAGCTTGACGGAAAAATAGATTATATTCAGGCCTACAACCGGTTTGACATTTATTTCGGCTACAACAACGGACAGCTTAAAACATACCTCGGGGACATTAAGGACTGCGATGCAAAGATAAGATTCTTTATCGGCATAAAAGAGCATCTCTATGACGACCAGCGGGGAAACCTTGATATATCCTCTCCCAGGGAGGCTACATTTTCGCCGGCAAGCGAAAATTCGGGCTGATTGCCCGAATATGTGCAAATTACCATTAATTTTTTAAAAAAACTATTGAAAAAATGCGTAATTTGTTTTATACTATCATAAATAATTATGCAATTATTTTAATGTGCCTTCAAACGGCGGAAGGGGAATAATAAATGGCTGTAAAAAATGATACCTTCGAAGGTAGAGTAATTATTAAAGTCATAGGCGTCGGCGGCGGCGGAAACAACGCTGTTGACAGAATGATTGCCGACAAGCTTGCCAATGTTGATTATATCAATGTAAACACCGATACCCAATCCCTCTATCGGACTGCGGCTCCCACGAAGATTGCCATAGGCGGTAAGATTACAAGAGGACAGGGGGCAGGCTCAAACCCCGAAATCGGCCGCCGGGCAGCCGAGGAATCGGTTGAAGAAATTAAAGGTGCCTTAAAGGGCGCCCATATGGCGTTTATAACCGCCGGCATGGGAGGCGGCACCGGCACCGGTGCGGCACCCACAATAGCAAAGGTCGCCAAGGAAATGGGTATCCTGACCGTCGGTATTGTTACAAAACCCTTCGGGTTTGAGGGCAAGCACCGCATGGCACAGGCAGAGACGGGAATAGACCTTCTCAGTGAGAACGTTGACTCACTCCTTGTCATACCTAACGAAAGACTTAAATTATTAACCGACAAACGCATTACCTTCCTCAACGCCTTCCAGGAGGCTGACGATATCCTCCGCAAAGGCGTGAGATCAATATCCGAACTTATTACCAACGAAGGTTATATTAACCTTGACTTTGCCGACGTTTCGGCGGTTATGACCAATGCCGGTCTTGCTCACATGGGCGTGGGACAAGCCAAGGGCAAGGACAAAGCGGAGCAGGCGGCAAAAATGGCAATGTCCTCCCCGCTGCTTGAAACCAACATATCCGGCGCAAAGGGTATTATCGTAAACATCACCTCGTCGCCCGATATAGGCCTTGACGAAATCGACGCCGCCGCTACCATGATAACCGACGAGGCACATCCCGACGCCACCGTCATCTTCGGTACGGTGTTCGACTACACCCTTGAAGATGAGATGAAGATAACCCTCATCGCCACCGGCTTTGAAAAGGAAGGGAAGAAGAAACTCCAAATACCCGTTCCCGAACTAAAGCCTGAGCAAAAGCCTGTCAAGGATGAAAACATCGAAAAGGAATTTACCGAAATTTTTGACTTACTAAACAGAAAGCGCTAAATATATTTTAATATAAACCGGAGGATATTATATGCCAAACGAAAACGGATACAATACAAATGTTTCCATAAAAGTTATCGGGGTAGGCGGCGGCGGCGGAAACGCAGTCAACCGCATGGTCAGCATGAATGTTAACCCCGAAAACGTGGAATACATCAACATAAACACCGACACTCAGATACTTGTCAAATCCCTTGCCCCCACCAAAATCACAATTGGGGAAAAGGTAACCAAAGGCCACGGTGCCGGCGCCAACCCGGAACTTGGGGAAAAGGCAGCCGAAGAATCCATTGAGGCCATTACCGACGTCATAAAGGGCGCCAACATGGTATTTATAACCGCCGGTATGGGTGGCGGAACAGGAACAGGTGCGGCTCCTCTGGTGGCAAAGGTGGCAAAATCTTTAGGGGTTTTAACCGTAGCCATAGTAACAAAGCCCTTTAAGTTTGAAGGCCGGACAAGGATGATAAACGCCGAAGAAGGCATTGAAAAGCTTGCCCAGTATGTAGACTCACTCCTTGTCATACCCAACGAAAGACTTAAACTGCTTACCGACAAAAAAATCACCTTCCTGAACGCTTTCCAGGAGGCCGACGATATCCTTCGCAAGGGCGTGCAGTCCATTTGCGAACTTATAACCACCAACGGTTACATTAACCTTGACTTTGCTGACGTTTCCACCGTCATGACCAACGCAGGCCTTGCTCACATGGGCGTAGGCGCAGCCAAGGGCAAGGACAAGGCAGAGCAGGCAGCAAAGATGGCTATGTCCTCCCCGCTGCTTGAAACCAAGATCGACGGCGCCAAGGGCATTATCGTCAACATCACCTCGTCGCCCGATATCGGCCTTGACGAAATTGACGAAGCTGTGTCCCTCATCACCAACGAGGCTCATCCCGACGCAACCGTTATCTTCGGTGTTGCCTTTAATCCCAGTCTTGAGGACGAAATGCACGTCACCCTTATCGCCACCGGCTTTGAAAAGGAAAAGAAATCCTACGAATACCGCAAAGCCGTTGCCGAAAAGCAGGTTCAGTCCACTCCCACACCCGAACAAAAAGCGTCCCAGCAGGCAGTCAGCGAGGATGAAATCAACAACATCATCGCAATGCTCAACTCCAGCAGACGCAGCGACGACTAAGTTTATATTTATAAAAATATTGATAAGGCATAGCGTAAACCGTTATGCCTTATTAAATGCGGTCAGGTAGAAATGCCCTAATAAATTTTAGGATGTGAAAACGAATGTTAAAGTTTAAGACGTCACATTGGCTTAACAAGCCGAATGAAAATAATAAAATAGATGATTTTTGCGAAATAAGCCAAATTAAAACGGTAAAAAACCGCTTTTCGGCATTTTGGCTGCTTTTTGAATCCGACGAAGATTGCGTTATCCGCTTGTCCGGCGACCTTTATTTCAGGCAAAAGCTTAACGTCCCCTCCTACCGGCTGGATATCGGGGGCGGATACAAGGCAGGTGTTTATCCCGCAGGATTTATGACAGACGACGACGGGGTGGCCAAGGCTGACATTCTTCTTGAAAACGACTTTGTTGAAATTAACAAAGGAAAAATCGCCGCCGTATGGGTGGAGCTTGATATACCAGATGAAGCATCTGACGGCAAGGTTGATATAAAACTATACCGTTCCTTTATGTTTTCGGCCGAGGAATATATTGGCGGCACAAGCCTTGATGTGGCTGTCATAGGCTACACCCTCCCCGACGCAAAAGACTTTTCCTTCTACCTTGACCTGTGGCAGCATTCGTCAAATCTTGCCCGTAAGCACGAGGTAAAGCGTTTTGGCGACCGGCATTTTGAAATTTTAGAAGAATATGTTAAAACCATGGCCTATCTCGGACAGAAAGCAGTAACCATAGTTGCATCCGAAATCCCCTGGGCGGGGCAGGACTGCTATACATACGAAAGAGCCGAAAACCTTTACGAATATTCCATGATAAAGGTTACCAAAAAAGCAAACGGCCGCTTTGCCTATGACTTTTCGGCGGTTAAGAGATATATTGAAATCTGCCGTAAACACGGCATTGACAAGGAAATTTCGGTTTACGGCCTGGTGAACGTATGGAACGGCAAGGACGGCTATAACTTTTCCGACCCCTCTGACTATCCCGACCATATTCGGGTGAGATACTATGACGAAGCAAGCGGCACCTACCGCTTTATGACAAAGGCAAAGGAAATCGACGGTTATATAAAGGCAATTCAAAGCTTTTTCGTACGCACAAAGCTTATAGATAAAGTAAGAATTGCCGCCGACGAACCTGCCAAGGTGGAAGCCTTTAAAAAATCCCTTGCCCGTATCCGCAAGGTGGCTCCCAGATTCAAATATAAAGCAGCCCTGCTGCACACCGACTTTTTAAAGGAATTTGATTTCATTTCCGACTTTGTACCCTTTATAGTCACCCTCAGTCAGGGTTATGAGGACGTTAAGCGTCTTGCCGGTTCCCCCGACAAGCGGATGCTGTGGTATGTATGCTGCGGTCCGGTTTATCCCAACACCTTTATCCGCAGCGGGCTGCATGAAACGCTGTTTATTACCGCCCTGACGTCATATCTTAACCTTGAAGGCTTTTTAAGGTGGAACTACACCGTTTTCCCCGATTTCCCAAGGCAAAACATTAAAATCGGCCCCTTCCCGGCAGGTGAGGGCAACTTTGTTTACCCCGCCAATGACGGCAGACCGCTTTTGACGGTGAGATACAAGGCCCTCCGCTATGGCATAGAGCTGTTTGAAATGCTCCAGGCAGTAAAGAACAAAGCAACGAAAGATGAACGGGAAGAACTGTTTTCCCTTATAATCAAAGAAAAGGACGTGTCAAAATACTACCCGCCCGCAGGCGAACGGCTTGATAAGTCAAAGATGATGTCGGAGGATATTGTCGACTACCAAAGGTTCTACGAAAAACTGTATGAAATTATAACGAGGTAGCAATGGAAACCATAAATGTCCTTGAAAATTTCCGCCTTGAAGGAAAGACGGTTTATTGCGAAAGATACGGCAACGGCCATATAAACGAAACCTACCGAGTTGTCACAGATACCGGCAGGGAATATATACTTCAAAAAATAAATAAAAATGTTTTCAAGCGTCCCGACCTGCTTATGGAAAATGTTAACAACGTTTGCCGGCATATATCAAATAAGGTTGCCGACAAAAGGTCGGCTTTAAGCCTTGTTGATACCATGGATGGCGGCTTTTATCACGTTGACGATAACCAAGACTATTATCGTGTATATGATTTTATAACCGACTCCCTCTGCCTTGAAGCGGTGGAAAATAAAGCAGATTTTTACGAAAGCGCCGTTGGGTTTGGTAATTTTCAAAAAATGCTTTCCGACTTTAACGCTAAAATACTGCACGAAACCATAGTCAACTTCCATAACACTCCGGACAGATACCGTAAATTCAAAGAAGCCGTCGAAAAAGACCCCTTAGGCAGAGCCAAAGAGGTTAAGGCGGAAATTGAATTCGCCCTTTCAAGGGAAAAGGACGGGGCGGTGTTGCAGAATATGCTTACCGAAAACATCCTCCCCTTAAGGGTTACCCATAACGACACCAAGTTAAATAACGTGTTATTTGACGCCGCCACCAGAAAGGCTTTATGCGTTATCGACCTTGACACGGTTATGCCGGGGCTTGCGGCCTACGATTTCGGTGACTCCATACGGTTCGGAGCCTCCTCGGCAAAAGAGGACGAAACCGACCTTTCAAAGGTTAATTTCGTATTCGGTCTGTTTAAAGCCTATACCCAAGGCTTCCTTTCAGCCTGCGGCGATGCCTTGACCAAAAAGGAGGTTGAGACACTTCCCGAAGGGGCAAAGATTATGACTTTAGAATGCGGTGTAAGGTTTTTAACCGACTACCTGGAAGGTGACACCTATTTCAGAATAAAATTTCCCCAACACAACCTTGTCCGCACCCGCACCCAGTTTAAGCTGGTGGCAGATATGGAAAGGGAATGGGACAAACTTAAAAACACCGTAAACGGATAAAACAAAAAACCGGGCAACCCCGGTTTTTTTACTTGCTATTCTTCTTGGGTGTCAGTATCTTCAATTTCAGCCGGCTTCGCTTTAACCAGCCGTCCCAGATAAATTGCGTTAACGGGGCTTTGGGTAAGGAAAATCACACCGCCCCGGGGGTATTCAACATGCCTGTAATCGGCTATTTCATATCCGGTAAACATATCCTTTGAAATTCCGCCCGGAACATACTTTGCCGCAAGGCAGCCCTGTATTGGATTGTAACCCGAAAGGGTAAAAATTATCCTGTCGGCGGCAAGAGGAGATATACCCATTTCGTCTGCCTCCATAGGCACATAACACACCGAAAGCCCTTCGGCAATATTTATCCTCCCCTTATTTTCGTCGGGGATGATACAGTTAAACCTTGAAAGCCTGCCGGCATACCCTAAATTAAATACCACCCGGTTTTTATAATCCTTACCGTAAGACGGAATAACAAAGGGAAACTTAAAGGGAGTGGCAAGGTCAACCGACTTTGAAAAGGCGGTCAGATACCCTGTATCAAAATCATCATAACTGTCGATTTCAAGGGCAGCCGGAGCAGGTTGCGGAGGAATTGCAGCCTTTGGGAGCACCGCCACGTCCTCATTTCCCGAAACAAGCCGGATTTTGTCGTCGGAGGTTATCACCCCGCACATTCTAAGTCCCTTTGTTGCCCTAAACAGCTTTGCCATGTTGGCGCTGCCTTTGGGGAATACGAAATAACTCCTACGGGCAGCTTCTTCCAGACTTCCCCCCGCAAGGGAAATGTCCAGCGCAAAGGACTGACAGCGGGTAAACACCGAATACAGCGAATGGGAATAGCGGTTGAACATCCTGCCTACAAGCTTGGGAAAGACAATTTCGTCAAATGTCCATATCTCGTCGGTGGGACGGAAATATGTCTTTCTTGTAACAAATAAAAAATAGGGGTGAAAGTCGTCGGCGCAGACACAGCCGGACGATAACCTGTAAGAACGCATATAGGCATTAAAAATGCCGAAAATCTTGCTGTTGGACGTTTTAACCGTATTATAAGGCACACCGTTTATGCCGATTATACCGTCGGGCAAAAACGCCTTATACAGTTCTTCATCGACCTCGTTGGGTTCCCGCCCTTCGGAAAACACAAACAGCTCCAAATCCCTGTCAGTCATGATTTATTCTCCCTTTTCGGTTATTTTACACACCAAAACCCTTTCATTCCCGTCATAGCCGGAAACGATACAGTTTACATATTCACCCGGATTAATTATATTTCCTTCAAGCCTTGCTTCGAAAAACCGGCCGGTATGTCCGTAGGACGCATTGTTTTTAATTTCCTCCACCAGCACATCAACCATGGTTCCCATAAAGCCTTCGGCTACCTTGGCCTTGCATTCGTCAGCGACGGTTATAACCCGTGCGTTGCGTTCCTTTTTAACGCTCTCGCTTATCTGCCCCGTAAGACTTGCCGCATCGGTGAGGGGACGGGGGGAATAGGAAAAGGCGTGGATATGCATAAAGTGGTTTTTTCTTATAAATTCAAGGGTTTGCTCAAATTCCTCCTCGGTTTCGCCGGGGAATGAGGATATAATATCCGCCGAAAGGCAGATTCCCGGTATTCTTTCATACAGCACATCTATACGCCTTTGAAGCTTTTCTATAGAATATGGACGGCGCATAAGGTTAAGTATCCTGCCGCTGCCCGATTGCACAGACAGGTGAAGATGCCGGCAGAATTTCTTGCTTTGGGATATGGTGTCTATAAACTCATCCGTCAGGGTGTTGGGGTTAATCGATCCCAGCCTTATCCGGCGGATACCGTCAATTTCCTCTGTTAGCTTTATAAGCTGGCATAGGTTTTTCGTGCCGTAGTCGGAAACCTCAATACCGGTGAATATAATTTCCGAAACACCGGCAGACACAAGCCGTTTTACCTCGTCGATTATATTTTTTTCTTTTCTTGAGCGGGAAGGCCCCCTCAGCTTGGGGATAATGCAATAGGAGCAGTTTCCGTCGCAGCCGTCCTGTATTTTGACAAAAGCCCGGTAGCGGCTGTCAAAGGGAAGGGCGTTAATGGTGCCCACCGAAAGCTCCTCGTAGGCCGACCAGTCATAATCCTCAATATCCCTGCCCTCGACAATGTTTATCAGGTCTCCCTTTTTAACCTTTCCGCTGCAAAAAGACACATTTTCCGGAAAAGTTTCTGGTTTTTCTATTAGCTTTGCATAACATCCGGTAACCAGCACCTTGTCGGCAAGCTTTGCCGCCCGGCGAACCACATGGCGTGATTTACGCTCGCTTTCCCCGGTGACGGCGCAGGTGTTTATAACGCATACCGTCGCCCTTTTTCCAAAGGGGACGACATTATATCCGCTGCTTTCGAATATTTCCTTTATCGCCTGAACCTCATACTGGTTCACCCTGCAGCCCAGGGTGTAAAAAGAAACGGTTTTCATTTATCTTCCTTAACCTTATCTAAAAGTGTCTTGTATTCGTCCTCGCTAACAAAGCAGTTTATATAATCAATAAGCATTGCCGCCGACAACCCTTCGGGGAGTGATAGTAGGGAACACAGCTTTTTTCGTAAATTTGTGCTGTTTGCCCTGCCGGAAAGCCCGTCTTGGTATGCCCTTTGCTTTGTTAGATAGTCGTTTTTATTTATTTCCGACTCAAAGGGTTGTAAAATCCTGTATAAAACGCCGTTGTCAAGGCTTTCTACCCCCAAAATCCCCTCTTTGTTGGTATGGTTCCGCCTTGAATCCCTGCCGTAAATTGCGGGGGCGTAGACGTTTATAAGCTTTACCCCAGGCAGCAGTCCCTTAAGCTTTCCTCTTATAAAAGTGCCTGCTTTGTCTGAATCGGTTAATATTATAAGTCCGCCGCTTTTGCCGAAAGTGGCAAGCTCGGTTAATTTATCCTTTGAATTAAAGGCCGAAAAGCCGCCCAAGGTAATAATGGGGCTTTTTATAAATGATGACAGCCTTATTTTATCGTATTTCCCCTCCACCACAAGGGGGTATTTTAGTTTAAGCTTTGCGTTTTCCATTGGAAAGTATCCTGTATAGCATAAGCTCTATTGCAGTGTAGGGATTGGTTGAATAGCTTTTAATTGCCCTGTCGGTTTCCCGGCATTCCCGTAAGCCGTCGGTTATAAATTTAATGTCAACCCTGCGGCAGGCGGATGCAAGCCGTCTTGCTTGAAAGTCGGCGTAACCCAGTCTTGCTTTTATATCCCTTTCGCTTTTTCCTTCGGCAAGGGCGGTGCGGAAGGCAAGAAGGTCGGTAAAATAGCTTGAAATAGTGCCTAAAATAAGCTCGGGCTTGATTTTAGTAAACACCAGGCCGTCGTAGATTTTTTTAATTTTGGTGGCGTTGCCTTCGGCAAGGCAGTTGACTACATCAAACAGCCGGTATTCGGCGTTGGGGGAGCATATATTTTCAATGTCGGCGCTTGTTATGGGTTTTCCCGTATACACCAAGCACAGCTTGTTTATCTCACCGGCAAGGACATACATATCGTTGCCGCAGTATTCGGTTAAAAACACCGCCGCATTGTCTTCAATTTCGGCGCTTTCGGCCTTGAAATGGCGTTTTACCCAGGTAACAAGCTTTTCCCCTTTTTCGGGGGCAAAGTCAACGAATATGCCGCCGGTTGATATAAAATCCAGAAATTCGTTTTTGCCATCGGGCTTGCCTGCCATTGATTTGGTATCAAAATCCCCCGAACGGTAGATAAACACCACCGAAATACCGGACGGAATTCCGGCAAGGATATTTACATAGCGGTTTAACACCCCGGAAGGCTGGCTTAAGGGGAAATCGTTTATTTCAATAATCTTCTTTTCCCCTATAAACGGAGGGGTAAAAACTGCGTCATACAGTGCTTCGGGAGAAATGTCCGACTTTGAAAACACCGTCCGCAGCATATCCGGGGGATTGCCGCCAATGCAGAAATCCCGTATTTTTTTTATATAATAATCCTTTGTGTATTCCTCATCGCCGGCAAAAAGATACACTCCCGTGTAATCTTTGCCCTTTAGCTTGTCAAGTAGCTGGTTTAGTGCCATTGCTCAACCTCAATATTTCCGCCGTCGGTTATTGTCACGGCAACCGGGTCATAGTATGTATATTCCATAGCATAAGGATATCTTTCTGCATTCGCCACATTCGTAAGATACCCGTAAAGAATGTGCCTTGTCCGGGGGAGCAGGTCAAAGTTCCTGCCATACAGCATAGTCGGCAGAAAGACCACATTATAGCTTTCGTCCATATCGAATAAGCCTTCATCATTTACAAGGGGAATAACCGCCTTAGTAGAGTAAGTTCCTACCAAAAGGCTGTCTTTTCCCACCGCATAGGCGTTTCCCAGGTTAACGCTGAAAGTATCAAACTTTATTATATCACAGCCTTTGTCGTTTGCCAAGAGGGTTATTTGCCGGAATAAACTGCTTTCTGCTTCATTTTCGGGTTCTTTTAGGTATATTTTTTTGGTTTTCATACAGGATGCGAAATATTCCGCCTTTTTTAGGGAAAATTCGTCATATTTTGTAAAAATAAGCACATCACACTCGGTATCGCCGGACAAAAAAACCAGGTCGTCGCCAAGAGATGCAGAGCCGTAATCTATAAACACGCTTCCTTCATTACCAGAAACATAAACCGCAAAGCCCTTTAAGGTGTCCCGGTAGATTATCCGGCAGGTGTTGCTTTTGACTGAATTTTGAGCAATTATACTTGCCGCAACCACCAGAACCATTGAAAATGCCGAAATGGGGATTATTATCTTTCTTGGCTTTTTGCCGGCAATCAAGGAAGTTGCAATAAGGCAGACACATAAAACCACCCCCGCCGATATAAAGGGTGTATGGGTGGAAATAAATGAAAAGGGAAGTCCGGCAAGGAATTTGCAGACGGCAATAAATATCCTCGCAAGCCATTTCACCCCAAAAGCCGCAGGCAGGGCAAGAAAAGGTGTAATAAATGCCATAAGGGCGAAAATGCAGGATAAAATAAGTATCGCCGGGAACATAAGGGCTGCAATTATATTCGCTACCGGGGATATTATGGAAAGCCGGTCAAGGGCAAACACCAGCACCGGCAGGGTAAACACAAAGGATGACACCGAAAACATCACGGGAGTGTATATGTAATTTATCAAAAAACTTTTACCCGGCGTCTTTACACCCTTTGAAAAGGGTTTAATGTTGCTGAAAACGATAATCCCCAGGGCGGACAAAAAGGAAAGCTGAAGGGACAGCGACGCCACCGAATAGGGATTTAATATAAGAAGCACAAACAATGCCGCAAACAATGATGTTACCGAGTCGGAATTCCGCCCGGCAGCCCTGCCTATAAAAAATACCGAAAGCATTATGGCTGACCTTAACGCCGAATAGGAAAAGCCCGTCATGGCCGAAACCAGAATGCAAAATGCAACTCCGCACACAGCCAGAACAATACCGTTGCGGGTAAGTTTACGAATAAGGTTGTAAAGTGATAAAACCAATATAGAAAGATGAAGTCCCGATACCGCCAGCACATGGGCTATCCCTGCGGAGGAATAGGCGGCGTAATCGGAAAGGGAAATTGACGAACTGTCCCCCACGGTTATGGCCTTTACAAAGGCGGCAATATCACTTGGGAAGAAATCATCACAAACAGAGGATATGCGGTTTCGCAGTTTTGTTATAAGCCCCTCAGACTTGGTGATGAAAGAAACATCACCATAGGAGTAATATTTAATTCCCGCGGCAAGTAAATTCGGCTTTTCCCGGGCAGGGTAGAACCCCCCCTTAACGGTTACCGCATCACCCAGGGCAAAGCCGGTATCCACATCGGCGTAAACCCTTATCCTTGTCCCTTTGGGGATAATATCCGAATAAACCACCTTAATTTCAAGGCTTTGCCCCGAAAAATAAGACGAAGCCGAGCTTACCACCCCGGTAACGCTGCCGCTTTCCCCCGGATTTGCTGCCGGAACAAACAGCAGGGTATAGATATTAAAATATACAAACGCAACAAGGGGGATAAAAGCAAAAATAAACGCCGTTTTAACATAAAGAAACCGTATCGCGCCGTAGACACAGCACGATACGGTAAGCAAAACAAAGCATAAGGGTATAATCCACCCATCGGCGTAGACAAGTATTGAAATTGTCAGGGCAAAAAGCAAAACTCCGACAGACAGCAGACGGTTTTTCAGCAATCAAACCACCCTTTAAGCCTATAAGGTTAATTTAACTTTTCTGTTAGCTTAACCCCGCCTAGTATATGGAAGTGAAGGTGCCCCACGCTTTGGCAGCCGTCGCTTCCCACGTTGGTTATAACCCGGTAGCCGTTAGTCAGGCCAAGGGTTTTGGCAACCACGGGGATGGCGGATAGCACCTTTCCCGCAATTTCGGCATTGTCGCCGTTAATTTCGTCAAGGGACTTAATATGCACCTTCGGCACCACCAGCACATGCACCGGCGTTACCGGATGAATGTCCCAAAAGGCCAGAACGAATTCGTCCTCATACACCTTTTTGGAGGGGATTTTCCCGTTTGCGATAGAACAGAAAATGCAGTCCATATCAATCAGCCTTCCGTTTGTGATTTTATAACTTTATCGGTTTCTATAAAAGCTTCGTCCAGCTTTTCGGGGTTCTTGCCGCCGCTGGATGCCCGGTCGGGCCGTCCGCCGCCGCCACCGCCCACTATGGGGGATATGGCCGAAAGCAGCTTTCCGGCGTTTGCCTTCTTTTCAAGGGCGGTCTTTCCGCAGCCGGCAACAAACAGCACCTTTCCTTCGGTTACCGTGGCAAGCACACCCACGCTTTCGGGGTGAGAGTCAAGGAGGTTGTCAAGTGCCTGGCGGAGGATTTCAACGGGTATGTCGTCAAATTTAACCTTTACCACATTAAGCCCGTTGACTGCAACGCTGTTGGCGTAGCCTTCCTTAACCTTGGCGGTGGCCACCGATAACTGGGCCGCCTCAAGGGCCTTTTTGTAGGCTCTAACCTCGTTTATTACCGATTCGGCCTTGTGAACAAGCTCGTTTATATTAGTCGCCTTAATGGTCTTGGCGGTTTCTTGAATAAGCTTTTCGTTTTCGTAGATAAGATTAAGGGAATTTAGTCCGGTTACACCCTCGATACGCCTTACGCCGGCGGCCACAGAGGATTCGGAAATGATTTTAAACAACCCCACCTTTGCGGTATTGTCAAGATGGGTTCCGCCGCAAAATTCGGCAGAGAAGTCGCCCATTTTAACCACCCGCACCGTTTCGCCGTATTTTTCGCCAAACAGCGCCACAGCGCCGGTTTTCTTGGCGTCCTCAATGGACATTTCGGTGGCGGTGATAACGTCGCCCTTTAAAATTTCCTCGTTTACAAGGCGTTCCACCTCGGCAATTTCCTCTTTGGTCATGGCCTGATAGTGGGTAAAGTCAAATCTGACCACCTTGTCGGATACATAGGAACCTGCCTGCTCCACATGGCTTCCCAATACCTTCTTTAAAGCGGCCTGCAGCAGATGGGCAGAAGAGTGGTTACGCATTATTGCTCCCCTGCGGGAAACATCGATTTCGGCCTTTGTTTTTCCAAGCTGAATTGCGCCTTCGGCAACGCAGCCGATATGGAGATACTGACCGTTGGGGGTTTTCTTTGTGTCGGTAACGGTAAACGCACCGTTGGGGGTGGTTATGGTGCCGGTGTCGCCTATCTGTCCGCCGGATTCGGCATAAAAGGGGGTTTTGTCAAGTATAAGGGTAGCTTCGCCGCCGGAAATCACCGACTGAAGCTCGCCGTCTTTTATAATATAAAGAATTTCAGCGTCGGTTGCAGTTTCGTTATAGCCGGTAAAAATAGTCTTTTTGGTTTTGTCAATGGCCAGTGTGTCGTCGGTCCAGCCGAAATCGCCGGCAGCGGCCCTTGCATCTCTTGCCTTTTTGCGCTGCTCCTGCATAAGGGAGGCAAAGCCCTCCTCGTCCACCTCAAGGCCCCGCTCCCCGGCAATCTCTTTTGTAAGGTCAAGGGGGAAACCGTAGGTGTCATACAGCTTAAATGCTTCATCCCCCGGGAGGACGGACATGTTTTTGCCCTTAAGGTCGGCAATTATTTTTTCAAGAATGCCAAGACCCTGGTCAAGGGTTTGGGAAAATCTTTCTTCCTCGGTGGCAATGGTTTTCTTTATAAATTCACGCCGTTCCACAAGGTTGGGGTAGGCCGAGCCGTTTTCCCTTATAACCGTTTCGCACAGCTTTTCAAGGAAGTTGCCCTTAATGCCAAGGAGTCTGCCGTGTCTTGCGGCACGCCTTAACACCCGGCGGAGGACGTAGCCCCGCCCTTCGTTGGAAGGCAGCACCCCGTCGCTTATAAGGAAGGTAGCGGTGCGGATATGGTCGGTAATTACACGCAGAGAAACGTCGGTGTTACCCAAGCCGCCTGTATATTCCACCTTTGCTATTTTGCAAAGGTCAAACATAATATTTCTTATGGTGTCAACCTCAAACAGGTTGCCCACGTCCTGCATAATGCAGGCAAGGCGTTCAAGTCCCATGCCGGTGTCGATGTTGGGGTTGGCAAGACGGGTGTAGTTGCCCTTGCCGTCACCGTCAAACTGGGTAAAGACTATATTCCATACTTCAATATATCTGTCGCATTCGCAGCCGAAAGCGCAGCCGGGCTTGCCGCAGCCGTATTTTTCACCCCGGTCAAAGCTTATCTCGCTGCAGGGGCCGCAGGGACCGGCGCCTATTTCCCAAAAGTTGTCTTCCTTGCCCTTGCGGTAGATACGGTCGGCGGGGACACCGGTTTTACGCCAGATTTCAAAAGCCTCATCGTCGTCCTCGTATATGGTTATATAAAGCCTGTCGGCGGGGATTTCAAGCACCTTGGTTAAAAACTCCCACGCCCAGGGTATGGCGTCCTCTTTGAAATAATCACCAAATGAGAAGTTGCCAAGCATTTCAAAAAATGTGCCGTGCCGTGCGGTTTTACCCACGTTTTCAATGTCCGGGGTGCGGACGCATTTCTGGCAGGTGGTAACCCGTTTGCGGGGAGGAACAAGCGCACCGGTAAAATAGGGCTTTAACGGCGCCATTCCGGCGTTTATTAAAAGCAGTGAATTGTCATTTTCGGGAACAAGGGGAAAGGAGTCAAGCCTTAAATGTCCCTTGGATTCAAAAAACTGTAAATATTTTTCACGCAAAACCGTCAGGGATAGTTTTTCCATGTTTTATTGCCTTTCGCTATTTCTGCAATATTTTATCATATTATACCATTATTACGCCGAAAGTCAACAAAAACATTAAATTTACCCTCAGCCGCATTGACAATTTAAAGCTATGTGTGTTAAAATGCTTATCGAAATTAAAAGTCAAATGAATCAGCCTTAGAAGTTTGAAAAACCACAGTTTTTTATCAAAAAATGTATAAATTTAAGGAGTGTCTGTATATGGACAGAGAAATTTTCGCAGCCTATCAAAAATACTATCGCAGCAAGCTGCTGGACGACTGTGTTCCTTTCTGGTTGAACAGCGACCTTTTGGATAAGGAATACGGCGGCTATATCACCTCGGTGGACAAGGAAGGGAAATCCTACAACAACGACAAGTCGGTATGGTTCCAGGGAAGATGCCTTTGGACATTTTCCGCCCTCTGCAACACCTACGGCAAAAGAGACGAATGGGTTGACGCGGCGAACCTCGGCGTAAACTTTTTAAACGAAAAATGCGTTGACACCGACGGCAGAATGTTCTTTACCGTTACGCAGGACGGCAGACCGCTTAGAAAACGCCGTTATATGTATTCCGAAAGCTTTTATGTAATCTCCATGGCCGAATACGGAGTTATGACCGGGGACAAGGCAGCCATTGAAAAGGCCGAAAAATGCTTTGACCTTATGCTTCAGCTTTATCATAATCCCGAAAGCGATCCCTTTAAGATAACCCCCAAATCCTATGCATCAACCAGAGCCGACAGGGCAGTGGCTGTTCCCATGGTGCTGGTTTCCTGCGCTCAGCTTCTTCGCAGATGCGTTCCCGAAAGGGCAGAACACTACACCGCCGTTATAAGGGAAATGGTTGATGCCATACTCAACTATCACTACAAAGAAGACAAACACTGCGTTCTCGAATGTGTCGGCCCCAACGGGGAATTTATAGACACCCCCGCAGGACGGACAATAAACCCCGGCCATTCCATGGAAAACGCCTGGTTCTTAATGAACGAAGCCATTTACTCCAAGGACGACGAGCTGTTAAAGAAGGCACTCAACATTCTTGACTGGTCGCTTGAATGGGGCTGGGACAAGCAGTTTGGCGGATTCATCTACTTTACCGACTGCTACGGCCGTCCCTGCGAACAGCTTGAGCATGACATGAAGCTGTGGTGGGTTCATGACGAAGCTTTAATCGCCACCATTCTTGCCTACGGCCTTACCGGCGACGAAAAGTATTTTAACTGGTTCAAGAAAATCCACGATTTCGCCTTCGGCCATTTCTCCGACAACGAAAACGGCGAATGGTACGGCTACCTCCATAGAGACAACACCGTCAGCCACACCCAGAAAGGCTCCATGTGGAAAGGCCCCTACCATCATCCCCGTATGCTTATGCTGTGTGATAAAATACTCGGCCTTCTTGCCCAAGGCAAACCCATGGAAACCCTGCTTTAAAAAACTACACCGGCATTTTGCCGGTGTTTTTTGTTTTTACATATTCAATAAAAAATGATATAAGCGTTCATATATTGTTGACATCAAAGTAAAACGGTAATATAATATATTTAATACTATCAACCCCAATCAAATCTTAACGGAGGAAAAAGCATATGAGCATTAAGAAAGCAATATCCCTATTGCTGGTTATCCTAATGGTTTTAACCCTGTTTGCCGCCTGCGGCAACGAATCTGAAAACGACAAGAGCAGTCAAACATCTTCCCAGACATCGGGGAGCAACGACCAGTCTGACGGCGAATCAAGTGAGGAATCCCAAGCACTTGTTCCCCACCTTAAAGACGCCCCCGTAGATGTCAGAGGATTTGAGCTTAAAATTTTATCAAGTGTTGACAGCAGAGTCTGGGCGAAAGAGCAGTTTGTCGGCTATACCGACCAGGAGGGAATGTCCGACCCGGTAAGCGTAGCGGTATTTGAAAGAAACGCCCGTCTTGAACAGGAATACGGCTTTACTATAAAGCTTGAAGCCCTTGAATTGGGTTTTAATGAATATTTAAGCCGTGTCCGCAACGATGCGGCAGCCGGCACCGCCGACTATCACGTCCTTGCAAACGGTGCGACGGTAATAGCCCCCCTTACGGTGGAAGGTTACTGCTACGACCTGTACAGCCTTGCAGACTCCTACCTTTCCCTTGATGAGGAGTGGTGGGACCCGGTTACTCAGGCGGATATGTCTATAGGCAACCACCTTTACATGGTAACCGGCGACGTTATGCTTCTTGACGACCAGTTTACCTATGTTATGTATTTCAACAAGGACCTGGCAAGCAAATACAACTACAACCCCTATCAGCTTGTCTATGAAGGCAAGTGGACAATGGACACAATGTACGAAATGATGAAATCCGTTGCCCAGTCGGGCGGCGACGGTGTGATGGACGTTGAAAACGGCGACGACACATGGGGTTTGGTGGGGGTTCACTTTGACACCTATCAGATGATAATGGGCGCCGGCCTTCCCCAGGTAACCAAGGACGCCAACGACATCCCCGTGTTTGCCATGAATCTCGAACCCAATGTCAATGCCTTTTTAAAGATATTCGACATAGTAACCGACCGTGAAAGAACCGCCCTTAAAGAAACCTATTACAGATGGGACGACCCTGAGGGCAACAAGGTTACGGGCCATTTCTACAATGGCAACTCACTGTTCTTCCCCACAACTATTTCAGGCGCTTCCAGTGACAATATGAGAAACGCCGAAATTCACTACGGCATACTCCCCATGCCCAAATACAACGAAAATCAGGATAATTACGCCTCCACCATTAACCCCTACCACTTCTTTGTACTGGGTATCCCCACAAACAACGTGGGAAATCTGGACAAAATCACCTTCTGTCTTGAAGCTATGTCATATCTGTCCAGGGAACAGGTTACCAACGTATACTATGAGCTTACCCTTAAGCTTAAAAGGTTTGCCGACGACGACGATTCCCCCGAAATGCTTGACATTATCTTCAGAAACCGTCTTGTGGACATATCCATCATCTTCGACTGGGGCGGATGCATACAGTATTACAACAACCTGGTATTCGGCAAAAACAAAGGTATAATTTCCTACTGTGAATCCATTATCGACAAATTCAACTCCGACCTTCAGGATACTCTTGACGCATACGAAAAGCTTGCTCAAGGCAACAAGTAATAATTTTTACCCAAAATATACATAATAAATTGGCAAAAAGCCAATAAAAATAGCAAAAAAACACTTGCAAAGCCTTGATAGTTATGATATAATCATACGGTGCGCCGGTATATGTTTTTATATACCGGCATCCACCCGACAAAAATAAATTCACACACCGCTTATGCGTTCCGGGTGCCGTGTGTAACGGAAAAGAACGTAAATCCCAAAAGCGTGTGGCGGGTAAAACCCGATCAAAAAAAGGAGTATAGCAATGTCAGTCATCTCAATGAAACAGCTTCTTGAGGCAGGCGTTCATTTCGGCCACCAGACAAGAAGATGGAACCCCAAGATGTCCGAGTATATCTTCACCGAAAGAAACGGCATCTACATTATCGACCTTCAGAAAACCGTTAAGAAAATCGAAGAGGCCTACATGTTCATACGTGAAGTGGCTACCGAAGGCGGTACCATACTTTTCGTAGGCACCAAGAAGCAGGCTCAAGAGGCTATCAGAGAAGAAGCCGAAAGATGCGAAATGTATTACGTCAACGTCCGCTGGCTGGGCGGCATGATGACCAACTTCAAAACCATAAAGAAGTCGGTTGCCAAGCTTAACAACCTTAACAAGATGGCCGAAGACGGCACCTTTGACCTCCTTCCCAAGAAGGAAGTAGCCGCGCTCCAGAAGGAAATGAACGACCTTGAAAAGAGCCTTGGCGGTATTAAGAATATGAAAACCCTTCCCTCGGCAATTTTCGTTGTCGACCCCAAGAAGGAAAAGAACGCCGTTGACGAAGCCCGCAAGCTGGGTATCCCCGTTGTGGCTATCGTTGACACCAACTGCGACCCTGATGAAGTTGATTACGTAATCCCCGGCAACGACGACGCCATCAGAGCCATCAAGCTTATCTCCTCTGTTATGGCCGATGCCATTCTCGAAGGTAGACAGGGCGAACAGTTTACCGACTCTTCCGCTTCCGCTGACGAAAAAGACGGCGAAAACGTTGAATTCGTTGAAAATTCCGGCGAAAACAACTAGGAACAGTTAGTAATTAACTACATTGTAACCAACAGGAAGGAAGAATTAATTATGGCAGATATATCAGCAAAAGACGTAATGGCGTTGCGCCAGAAGACCGGCTGCGGCATGATGGAATGCAAGAAAGCCCTTATCGAAGCTAACGGCGACTTTGAAGAAGCTGTTAAAGTGCTTCGTGAAAAAGGTCTTTCGGTTGCCGCTAAAAAGGCATCGAGAGTAGCTTCCGAAGGCTTGGTTGACATAGCCAAAGAAGGCAACGTCACCGCGATTGTGGAAATCAACTGCGAAACCGACTTCGTAGCCAAGAACGCCACTTTCAAGGCCTTTGTGGCAGACGTTTTAAAGACTATTATAGACAATAAACCCAAGACCGTTGAGGAGCTTCTTGCCCTCAACCTCCACGGCAGCGACAGAACCGTTGACGCCGAACTTAAGGACAAGATTTTCACCATAGGCGAAAACATGACCATAAGAAGGTTTGACGTAGTCAACGGCGTTACCGGCACCTATATCCACGGCAACGGCGCAGCCGGCGTTATCACCCAGTTTTCCACCACCAACGGTATCGAAAACACCGAAGGCTTTGCGGAATATGCCAAGAACGTGTGCATGCAGATTGCGGCCATGAACCCCACCTATGTCTGCTCCCACTGCGTTCCCCAGAGCGTTATTGATTCCGAAAAGGAAATACTCCTTGCCCAAATCAAGAACGATCCCAAGCTTGCAGGCAAGCCCGAAGCGGTTATCGAAAAAATGGTTACCGGCAGAATAACCAAGTTCTACGAAACCAACTGCTTAAAAGAGCAGACCTACGTTAAGGACGAAAACCTTAAGGTTAAGGATTACACCGAAGCGGTGGCAAAGGAACTGGGCGGCAATATAGCCATACTTGACTTTGTAAAATACGAACGCGGCGAAGGCATTGAAAAGAAAGAAGAAGACTTCGCAGCCGAAATTGACAAGCTTGTAAAAGGCCAGTAAAACACAACAAAAAATATGCGGCTCCCGTTATGGGGGCCGCTTTTTTCACACCGAACAATGCGTTTGGTTTACCGGTAAAACCGCCGCATTAATGCCGAATATCCGCCGGTATTGTAAGACAGGGAAATTTATACACTCATCTTCAAAAAAATATTAAAATTTTTCCAGAAGGGTATTGACAATCACATGACCATGTGATACAATCATACACAAGAAAGGAGATGGGCCTTAATGATGACTACCTTTCCCGGAACAACCATAGAGGTTGGGGAACATCAGCGAAGCAGACCGGACGCAGCCGGCGAAGCGTTAAACAACATTTTTGCGACAGGCGGGCTTATGCTGTCCCAGGTGGCAAGCCTGACGGGACTTGAGTATTACATTATTCAAAACTGGGTTAAACGGGGCTTTGTAACCCCGCCGGTAAAAAAACTGTATTCCAAAAAGCAGTTTTGCAGGATAGCCATAATAAACATTTTAAAAGAAACCCTCCAAATCGAAAAGGCGACTAAGCTTCTTTCATACATCAACGGGGTGCTTTCCGACGAAAGCGACGACCTTATTGACGACTTTGAGCTGTATAACTGCTACGTCAATCTGGTGTTTTCCGACAAAGGAGATACCCCGCCCGAAGAAGCGGTAAAGCGGGTGGTGAAAGACTACAAAGAACCCGTCCCCGGAGCTGCAAAGCGGCTGACAAAAGTCCTTTTGGTAATGTATTACGCAGGTCTTTCGGCAAAATACGCCGAAAAATGCAACGAACTTATGTATGAATTAGGTTAAAGGAGGAATACACATGGTTGAATGGTGGAACTCTTTATCACTTTTGGGGCAGATATTTGCCTGCATTGCCATTCCCTCAACCTTTATAATGCTTATTCAAGTATTTATGATGTTCCTGGGACTTGGCCATTCCGGCGGAGACGGTGACGTTAACGTTGACCTTGATGGCGACGGAAATCCCGACGGAATATATGGCGATGACATTGACACCGATACCGGCGACTTCGAATCCGATGCCGCCACAGACAGCGGTTTCCGCCTGCTTTCGGTAAGGGGAATATTATCCTTCCTTGCCATATTCGGCTGGACCGGTCTGGTGGTGCTTAAAAATGGCGGTTCAACCTTCCTTGCTTTATTGGTATCCGCCATAGCGGGACTGGCTACCATGATTATCATCGCCTTGATATTCATGTGGATGTTCCGCCTTCAGTCAGACGGCACCATGAATATTAAGAATGCCCTAGGCGTGTCCGGCAAGGTTTATCTTCGCATACCTGCATCAAGACAGGGCAGCGGCAAGGTAAACGTTATGATTCAGGGCAAGTACACTGAACTTGCGGCCGTAACCGACGAAGACACTCCCATTCAGTTCGGGGAAGAAATCGTGGTTATAGGTATTAGCGGCAGCAACACCCTTGTGGTGAAACGCAAATAACAACAAAATAAATTATAAAAGGAGAGCAAAATGGAAACTTTAGGTCTTGTTTTGGTAGCTGCGCTTATTGTATTCCTCATTGTGGTTTACATTGTTTCGCGCTACAAAAAATGTCCGTCGGACAAAATCATGGTTGTGTATGGACGCATCAGAAACAACCCCGACGGAACCTCCCGTCCCGCCAAGTGTATTCACGGCGGTGCAACCTTTATCGTTCCTGTATTTCAGTCTTATGCCTTCCTTGACTTAACCCCCCTGTCCATTCAGGTTGACCTTAAGTCGGCGTTGTCAAGGCAGAACATCCGTATCGACGTTCCCTCTACCTTTACGGTAGGCATATCCACTGAGCAGGGGATAATGCAAAACGCCGCCGAACGGCTTCTTGGCCTTAAGCTTAATGAAATTCAGGACCTTGCAAAGGACATAATCTTCGGTCAGCTCCGTCTTATCATCGCCACCATGGATATCGAGGAAATCAACTCCGACAGAGATAAGTTCCTTGAACAGGTGTCGAGAAACGTCGAAACCGAGCTGGGTAAGATCGGTCTTCGTCTTATCAACGTTAACGTAACCGACATTTCCGACGAATCGGGTTACATTGTAGCTTTAGGTAAGGAAGCCGCCGCAAAGGCAATCAACGACGCTAAGAAGTCGGTTGCCGAAAAGGAAAGAGACGGTTCCATAGGTGAAGCCAACGCCCTTATGGAAAAGCGTATCAAGGTTTCCGAAGCCAACTCCATAGCCATAAAGGGTGAAAACGAAGCCCAAATGGCAATTGCCATGTCCAACGCCGCCCTCCGTGAAAAAGAGGCAGAAGCAAAGCGTATAGCCACCGCCGCCGAAAAAGTGGCAGAAGCTAAAGCCCTTGAAGAAGCCTACGCCGCTCAGCGCGCCGCTGAAGCAGCAAGGTTCGCCAGGGAAAAGGCATCCCTTGAGGCTGACGTAATCGTCAAGGCCGAAATAAAGAAGAGAGAAATTGAGCTTTCCGCAGAAGCCGAAGCCGAGCAAATCCGCCGCAAGGCAAAGGGCGAAGCCGACGCTATCTTCATGAAGATGCAGGCTCAGGCCAGCGGTATACAGGAAGTCTTGCTTAAGCAGGCTGCCGGCTTTGAGGAAATCGTCAAGGCCGCCGGCGGAAATGCCGACGCTGCCATCAGGCTTATGGTCGCTGACAAGCTTGAAGAGCTTATGCGTGTCCAGGTTGACGCCATTAAGAACATAAAGATAGACAAGATCACCGTCTGGGACGGAGGCAGCAACAACGACGGCAAGTCCACCACCGCAGATTTCGTGTCGTCATTGTTTAAATCGGTGCCCCCCCTTAACGAAATGTTCGATATGGCGGGCATGAAGCTCCCCGAATATCTGGGCAAGCCTGCCGGCGAAAAAGCCGTCGGTGAGGAAGCATCGCCGGAAGGAAAGGAATAAAAATTAAAAATGCAGGATAAGGAAAAGGGTCAGTTTGACGGATTTATATTTAATAACATCATATATTTCATTGCCATGTTTATAGGCTCCCTGTTCCCCTTTGTGGCAAGGACGGCGTTGTCCTTTATGATAAAGACACCCCATCCTTCGGAGCTGAAAGCCGACGGCAGCTATCTGTTTGATGTAGTTTACCCCCTTGTTGGCATATTCACCCTTGCGGCATTTATAATCGGCGGCTGGTACTGCTGCTATGTGGTGTCGTCAAAGGTGGCCTACAAGACGGGCAGGGAAACCGATAGCTTAAAAATGAAAATCCAGATGATTCTGCCGGCAATATTAATGTTCGCCTGGAATCTCTACTTCGGCTTTGTCGATAAGTTTTCGGGCATGATGGGAATCCAGTTCTGGTATCCGGCGGCAGTAACCGCCTCGCTATTTGGCTTGTTTGACAAAACCGACCTTTTGTCCTCCTTATCCTCTTTAGACCTTGTTACCAACAGCTTTGTCCTTGAGGGACTATTCAGTGCCTTTCCCTTCCTGACCGTCTTTTACGCCGTTTTATACTCTGCCGGATTCTCGGTAGCCTGCTATTTCGGCCGTAAAAAGGGCATGGCGGCAGGGGTAAGCAAAAAAGCAAAGTATCTTGAGGAAATAAGAGGCTCTTCTGCCCGTCCGTAAGATAACGCTATTAAACTGTTACAACAGAAAACGCCGTCAAAACGGCGTTTTCTTTTTGTTAAATTTCATTTTTACTACTGTTTATGGCATAACGGCCTAAAATTTGAAATAGAATAATTAAAATTTTGCAAAAAACACTATTGCAAAATTCACAGCCGGTGGTATAATGTGTTGTAAGCTTTGTTCATTCGACAGAAAGGAAATTTGTTATGTCTATAAAAAAGGGACTTACAAAGATAAGCGACATCTTCGCCTCCCCCGAGACCTTTGACGGAAAAACCATCACCGTAGGCGGCTGGATAAGAAACAGCCGGTTTTCAAATGCTTTCGGGTTTATTGAACTCAATGACGGCACCCATTTTTCGGCAGTTCAGGTGGTGGCTGAGGACGATAAGATTGATAATTATGGCGAAATTTCCAAACAAAATACATCCGCCGCTCTTATAGTAACCGGGACTTTGGTTTTAACTCCCCAGGCAAAGCAGCCCTTTGAGATAAAGGCGGAAAAAATCGAAATTGCCGGTCCCTCAACCCCCGACTATCCCCTTCAGCCAAAGCGCCACTCCCTTGAATTTTTACGGACGATAACCCACCTTCGCCCCAGGACAAACCTTTTCAGGGCGGTGTTCAGGGTGCGTTCGGTGGCAGCCCAGGCCATACACGAATTTTTTGCCAACAACGGCTTTGTTTATGTTCACACTCCCATAATCACCTGCAGCGACTGCGAGGGCGCCGGGGAAATGTTTAAGGTTACCACCCTGGACATTCAAAATCCCCCCAAAAACCCCGACGGTCAGGTGGATTTTTCAAAGGACTTTTTCACCCGCCCCGCCAACCTCACCGTGTCCGGCCAGCTTGAGGCAGAAACCTTTGCCATGGCCTTTAACAACGTTTATACCTTCGGTCCCACCTTCCGGGCAGAAAACTCCAACACCCCCCGTCATGCGGCGGAATTCTGGATGATAGAGCCTGAAATGGCATTTGCCGACCTGGAAGACTATATGGACACCGCCGAAGCCATGGTTAAGTTTGTCATAGGCAGCGTCATGGAAAAATGCAAAGCCGAAATAGAATTTTTAAACCAGTTTGTTGACAAGAGTCTGACCGACCGTCTTAACCTGGTGGCAAAATCACAGTTTGGCAGAATAACCTATACCGACGCAGTAAAGCTTTTGGAAAATGCAAAAGCTGATTTTGAATATCCCGTTTACTGGGGCTGCGATCTGCAGACCGAGCACGAAAGATATCTCACCGAAAAAATCTTCGGCAAACCCGTGTTCGTAACCGACTATCCCAAGGATATAAAGGCCTTTTACATGCGCCTTAACGACGACGGTAAAACCGTTGCCGCCGCCGATATGCTTGTTCCCGGCGTGGGTGAGCTGGTGGGCGGTTCCCAGCGTGAAGAACGGCTTGACCTGCTTGAAAAGCGAATAGAGGAACTCGGACTTAAAAAGGAAGACTACGAATGGTATCTTGAACTTCGCAAATACGGCGGAGTCAAGCACGCCGGTTTCGGTTTAGGCTTTGAAAGATTTATAATGTATATAACCGGCGTAACCAACATCCGCGACGTTGCGCCCTTCCCCAGAACCACGGGAAATGCGGGAATTTAGGAATTTGGAGAGGACTTAGCTTGAACATCAACCAACTGGAAAACCAATACAATCAATTTAAGCAGAGGGGAAAAACCCTTGATATGTCAAGGGGAAAGCCCTCGGCGTCACAGCTTGACAGCCTGTCCCCGCTGCTTACCGAACTTAAAGACAATGCCGACTGCTTTTCAGAAAACGGCATTGACTGCCGCAACTACGGCTGCCCCGACGGAATACCCGAAGCCAGAAGACTGTTTGCCTCTATTCTTGAGGTGGACGCCGACAATATAATCGTCTGCGGTAACTCAAGCTTAAACCTTATGTATGACGTCATCTCCACTGCCTACACCTTCGGCCTTAACAGCTGCAAGCCCTGGGGAAAGCAGGAAAAAATGAAATTCCTCTGCCCCGTGCCGGGTTATGACAGGCATTTTGCCATTACAAAGCTGTTCGGTTTTGAGCATATAAACATACCCATGAACTCAGACGGCCCCGATATGGATCTGGTAAAACAGTATGTCGAAAACGACGAAACCGTAAAGGGCATCTGGTGCGTTCCCAAATATTCAAACCCCACAGGGGTTACCTATTCCGACAAAGTGGTTAAGGAGTTTGCAAGCCTTAAGCCCGCCGCAAAGGACTTTGTCGTCATGTGGGACAACGCCTACGCCGTCCACTCCTTTACAGACACCCCCGATACACTTCTTCCGGTTTTGAAAGAGGCCGAAAAGCAGGGAAGTGAAAACCTTTTTTATATTTTCACCTCCACCTCTAAAATCACCTGGTCGGGTGCGGGGATATCCTGCTTGGCAATGAGCAAAGCCAACAAGCAGGCATATATGAAATATCTGGGAATACGGACAATAGGCTACGACAAGCTAAATATGCTCCGCCACGCCAGATTTTTGTCAAGAAACCTTACGGATATAATGAAAAAGCACGGCGATGCGGTGAAGGAAAAATTCGAACTTTGCTATAAATACTTCGAAGTGCTTGAAAAAGAAGTAGAGGGGTTTGAATTCTCCCGTCCCAACGGCGGTTATTTTATAAACGTCAACGTTCCTGCCGGCAAAGCAAAAAAGGTTGTTTCCCTTGCGGCGGAAGCGGGCCTTATACTCACCCCCGCCGGTGCCACCTTCCCCGGAGGAGTTGACCCTGAAGACAAAAACATACGCATTGCCCCCACCTACCCGGATATTGCCGAGCTTGACGAAGCACTTAAGCTGTTTTCGGTGTGTGTAAGGTTAGCGTAAAAGCGCCAAAAAATAGAAACGGTTGTGTAATTTGCACAGCCGTTTATTTTATTATTAATATTTTTTGTTGGTTTGGTGTTAAAATTGGTTTATCTCTATTGATATTTATTTTACGGTATGTTATAATTTATGGGCAGAAAAAACGGAATAGTTACCGAAATGTCCATCCAAACCGTTTTTGCCTATTTTATAGCGAAGGGGAATATAACGTGATTAGGAAAACAGTAAGCCTCATTATTGCCGCCCTGCTTGTTTTACTAACCCTTGTTTCCTGCGTAGGCGGGGAAGACGAATCCAGCCAGGCGGCTGAAAGCTCTGGCCAGTCAACCGTTTCGGAAAACTCTGAACAAAATGAAGATTCCTCCGGCGATGAAACTGAACCCTTTAAGTACGACACCAAGAAGTATTTCGGTACCACCATTAAAATTCTCACTGTTTCTTCCGACAGGCATCTTTACGGCAAATTACAGTTTGTTCCTTATGAAGATGACGAAGTTCAGGCCAGCTCTGCCGTTGACGCCGCTGTCCGGGTAAGGAACGATTATATTTACGAAAACTACGGCATAACAATTAAAACAAGAACCGAAATGTACCCCACCGACGTTATCTATAACGAAATTATGGGCAATGTCGCTGACTACGACCTTGTCTGCGATTCGGTTGACCGTATGCTTAACAAGGTTCTTGAGGGTTTATTCATATCCCTTGACGACTACGTAGACCTTGACGATCCCTGGTGGGACAAAGAGGCCATTGAGGACCTGTCACTTGATGGCACCAAGCATTTCTTAATGTCGGGTGACTTTATGATCACCGACGTGGATAACATCTATCTTACTTTGTTTAATAAGAAGATGTATAACGAAAACACCGCCATTACATCTAAATACGGCGATATTTATAAGCTTGTCGAGGACAAAAAGTTCACCCTTGACGCTTTTATGGAAATGTGTAAAGCGGTATCTGTTCCCGACGAAGAAGGCAACTGGTCTTTCTATGCCACCTACGGCAACCTGTCCCACGGCTACGGCACCACCATAATGGTTAACGGCGGCGGCGTTTCCACCGTTGAAAAGGCTTCCGAAGGGGGACTTCGCTGTGCGGTGCTTGACGAATATTCCTTAAGCGTTTTTGGCAAAGTATATGAACTTATGTCAGACAGACAGATAACCCAAAGGGCAGAGCTTATAATAGGGCAGGGTAAAAGCCCCTCCCAATACGGCTTTTCCGAACTTAACGAAATGTTTGTAGAAGGCCGGGGACTGTTCTACAACACCACCGTTTCCTCCATCTCCCGCCTTAAAAACTCGGATGCCGAGACGGATTTCGGTATAGGCGTCCTTCCCATACCTTTATATAACGAAAATCAGGACCGCTACTACTGTGCGGTTAACCGCTATCATTCCAGCGTAGTCGGTGTTCCCGTTTCCAATACCGACAATGTCGAAGCAGCCGTGTTCCTTCTCAATGCCATGGGACACCTTAACACCAACCTTACCGGTGGCGTTATGGCGGCTTACTATGAAGTAACCCTTAAGCTCCAGGGCACCGAAACCGACGAGGACGCAAATATGCTTGACATTGTTTTCGATTCCAAGTTCTACGACTTAGGCACCGTATTCACCTTCGGCAATCTGTTAGGACTTTACGGCTCGGTTATAAGCAACTCCAGCGACAACACTCTTGTGTCCAAGTATGACGCAATGAGAAGTGCTGTGGAACAGGCGCTTGAAGAAACCTACACCAAATATCTGGAAAGTCTCTTTTAAGGTATGAAAATGAAAAAAATTATTTGCGCAATCCTGCCGGTGATTATTGCTTTGTCTATTATTCCCGGAATATTTGCCGCAGCGGCAGACGAAAACCTTGCCCTGGGCAAAGACTACAATATAACCTATGAAGCAAAAATAGACAATGCCTTCCCTGCGAAGGTAATATCCGACGAAACCAAAAAGCTTACCGACGGGAAAAAAGCCGCTGCTTCGGCAAACTATAACGACAGCACCTACCTGCGGTTTTTCCGGGGCGTGTATGCCACGGTGGAATTCGACATGGGTAAGGAGGTTTACGTTAAGGGCTTTTCAATGGGCTTTAACGCATATACCGACCACGGCGTTGTAGCACCCAGGGAGATTTACTTTAAAATCTCAAAGGACGGCGAAAACTGGTTTACCCTTTATAAGGATATCGACCACAACCGCAACGCTGTTGCAAGAAGACAGCGGGACGAATTCAGCTTTTCGTCAAACGACTATTATGAGGCAAGATACATACGCATAGTCTTTTCCTCCGACGTTCATTCGGCAGCGGATGAAATCGAAATCTACGGCACCGAAGAAAAGGTGGCGTCAAAGTCATACGACTATGACAAACCGACAGAATACCCCAACGCCTTTGCACCGAACAACAATCCGGTGGTTGACAATATAAAAAATCTGGTGCTTATGTACAGCGGGGAGCATTATTCGGGCGCTAACCCCTCCACCGGACATAACAGCTATGATGCGCTCCTTCCCTATGCGGCCTATGTGGACAGGGACAAAAACATACTTGACACAATGTTCGACTCCTTCCTGTTTCTTCCCCTCAATCCGGGGGACAGCCCCGCCTATTCGTTAAGTAAACAGTCGGGGTGGGAAGCTTTCCTGAACAATGTCATAGGCAAGGAAAAAGACATCAACCTTACCGCTTTAAATAAAGTGGTCGGTGACACCAAGGCGGCTTTAAATCTTGACAGCTCATATAAGGCTAATATATTTATAGCCGTTCCCTATGCCACATTTTACTCCGACGGGGTGTTCGGCAAGCTTGACGGAAACACCGACGTGAGGACCGACAGCCTTGACAGCATGCTTAAAATCGTAAAATGGTATGTTGATAAGGCAATTGGATTATTTAATGAGCAAGGCTTCGAACACCTAAACCTTTCCGGGTTTTACTGGCATTCCGAGCTGGTTTATTTCGGCACCTATAATCCCGACCTTATAAAGGGTTACAACGAATATGTCCACTCAAAGGGCTACGGCTCTATCTGGATACCCTACTACTGCGCTCCCGGCGCCCATATGTGGAAGGAGTTGGGGTTTGACGTAGCCTGCCTTCAGGCGGGATATGCCTTCATCCGCAACAACGACCAGGTGGCGGAGGTGGGTAACCAGAAAGAAGGCAACGTCTATGACGCCATGACCTTTGCCAAAAAATACGGCCTTGGGGTGGAAATAGAAATTTCGGGCGGCGCCCTTGAAAGATATAACGACTATATCGTAAACGGGGCAAAGCTGGGATGTATGCAAAACGGGGTTACCATGTTTTATCAGGACGGCGGCCCCGGGGTGTTCTACAACACCTGCTACAGCTCAACCAACCGCCATATTTACGACCTTACCTATAAATATATAAAGACAAAATATGAGATTCATCCGCCGGTGATGAACTATGAGGGAACAATCCTTATTGAAAAAAATACCAACAAGGGCAACGGAACCCTTCCAGTATCGGATGAAGACACCGCCAAAAACAGGCTTAAAATTACAAACCTCACCCAGGCTTCCCACGGCAAGGTAACCATTGACGGCGACGGATTTTTCACCTACGCTCCCGAAAAGGACTATGTGGGCGAAGATTCTTTCAGCTTTGCCCTTACCGACGGCATTAACGTAAGCGAGGTTTACACCGTAAATATCCTTGTGGTGGAAAAGCTGTATAGATACACCCTTGTAAACACCTCCGCCAAGGATTCAGGTAAAGCGGTTTTATATACCGAAGGAGAATCCACAAACACCTCCAATGCCGACGGTCAGAAGGTGTTTGAGGTAGCGGTCAACGGTGATGGAATTGTAATTTCCGCCGCCTACACCACCAACACATCCATTCCCGAGGGCGGATACGTTCTGTCCGCCGCCGGTATTAAGGGTGAGGAGCTTGAAAGCTTTGCAAAGGTAGGCGACAAGGCCGTGCTTGACACGGTAACAAAATCGGTGTATTTTACCGAAAACACCCCCGTCGAAAACTCAGAGGACGAATCAACCCCCTCTAAGCCAGACAAACAGGAAGACAAAGACGGGAACAACATTGTATTATGGGTTGCCATTGCAGTAATAGTTGTTGCAGGCGCTGTTGTGGCAGTCATAATAATAAAAAAGCCAAAAAATACTAATAAGGAGTAGTGAGAAATGAAAAAAATCTTAGCCTTTTTAGTCGCTTTTGTTATGGTATTTGCTTTCGTAGCCTGCGGAAGCGAAACAGGTGATGAAAGCAGCCAGACAACCTCGTCCAAGACAGAAGAATCCTCTAAAGACGGATCCAAGGACGGCGCTTCCGGTGACGAAACAACGGGCGAATCTTCCGAAGAAGCAGACGAATCTTCTGAAGAAACCTCCGACGAAACCAGCGAAGCTCCCGTCAAAACCTATTTTGACTTCTTGGAACACGCCAAGACAGTAGGTGTTGACGTAAGCGTAACCGGCGAATCGGTTGTTGTGTTCACCAATAACGATGCCATAGCCAACGGCAATGCTAAGTGGTCAGTCAATGTTTTACTTAAAAAGCTTGAAGAAGGCCTGTATGAAGTAGTTAACGTAACACCCGGCAACGGTGAAAACTACAACGTTCCCCTTGAGGAAGGCCAGATTCTCCTTGCCGTTCACTCCTCTGCGAGCAGCATGGACAGTGTTGATGAATATCCAAACGTTCCCGGCAAGCTTGCAGCTCAGGCTCTCAAGGCCGGCGACAAAATCGCCATAGTCGGTATTGAACAAAAGGATATACAGAAACTTAAGGAATATGAAGAAGGGGAAAGCCTTGACTATGTTTTAGAGCTTCCCAACGTCATTTCCACCAAGAACTTCGTTTCTTTCGGTAAAAGCGTCAGCGTTGCCTGCAGAATCAACGACAACAATACCGTTATCGACTCCGCTAAGGGTATTACCTCCACATCCATAGCTCTTACCAAAATCAACGAAGCTCCCGCTTACGGCGACTCTGTTCTTTATACAAGAGACTGGGGAACCACCCTCGGCAACCATGACTGGTCCAAATATGCCATTCTTGTGGTTGAATACGACCATTCCGTTTTCTCCTATGTGAAAAAGAATTTATACATGGCAGATTCCACCCAGTCCAAAAAAGACATACAGATCCCCGAAGACGGCTTTGTACTTGCCGTTTCCAAGGATTATGATGCTCTTTACAAAAAGCTTGACAACATAAAAGCCGGCGACACCTTCTTTGTTCACGGCTATCCCGTAACCCCCATCGGTTACACCATTCCCGAAGCAACCAAGGCTCCCGTTATCGACGGCGAAGTAAGCCTTGGCGAATGGGACGACTATCTTATAGACGTCGTTGACGAAACCAACGTTTACTGGGACTACTCTCAGTTCGAAGTAAACCAGTACGAAATCACCGCAAGAATTTACGCCACCTACGACAGTGAAAACTTCTACTTCCTCGTAGTTGTTGACACTCCCGACCATTACAACCCCATTACCTCCGCAAACCCCGGCACTATGTATCAGTATTGCTGCATTCAGGTTAACCTTGTTGACCAGTCACCCCTTTCCGATTACATGAAACAGCATTATGACTATATAATAGACACTGCTGCTGTTAATGACGGACATGTAAGACAGTACGGATTTTCCGTTAACAACGACGGCGAATCCTTCGGTCACGTCTGGATAGGCAAAACTACCACCTTCACCGGCGAAGCCAAGATAGTGCGTGATGAAGACACCCAGACCACCATTTACGAAGTTTCCATCCCCTGGGCCGAAATCGGTCTTACCAACGTTGAAAACGGTGCGGAAATCGGTTTCTCGGTATCCATCAACACCACCAACAAAACCGAATTCGAAAAAGGCATCTGGAAGAACATTAAGCTTCGTGACGGCGGCGGCATAATCCTCCGTAACGACTGGTCCAAGATTCCCGTTGCTACACTCGACTAATTAAATTATTTATAAGAAAGAGCAGATTATGAAAATCGGAGTAAGTTTATACAGCTTTCATGGCTACAAGGACAAATTGGGCTACAAGGGCTGTATCGATAAAGTTAAAGAATTAGGCGGCGAAGGCATAGACATAAGCGAAGGCCCCGCCTTTGCCACGCAGGAAGAACACCTTGCCTTTGCAAGAGAGATAAACGAATACTGCAAGCAGGTGGGCATTGAGTTATGCTGCTACTGTGTGGGGAGCGACTTTATCAACGGCTCGGGTGGAGACCTTGACGCCGAAATCGCAAAAACCAAGCTTAAAGTGGACCTGGCAGAAGCCTACGGCTTCAAGCTTATGCGTCACGACGCCACCGGCGGCTTTGTTCCCGCAATAAAGCATTCCCGGGGCTTTGACAACGCTCTGCCCAGGCTGGTTAAGGGATACAGGGAAGTTACCGAATATGCCGCATCCAAGGGCATTAAGACCTGTATAGAAAACCACGGCTTTTTCGCTCAGGATGCTGAGAGAATAGAAAAGCTTATAAACGCCGTTGCGTCCGACAACTTCGGTGCGCTGGTGGACATAGGCAACTTCTCCTGCGCCGATGAATACAACCCCCGTGCGGTGGGTATCGTGGCTCCTTATGCCTTCCACGCTCACGCCAAGGACTTCCACATTAAGAGCGGCAACGGCGAAAATCCCGGCGACGGCTTTTTCCAGTCCAGAGGCGCCAACTTCTTAAGGGGCGCTATCATAGGCCACGGCGACGTTCCCGTCAAGCAGTGTGTGGCTGCCCTCAAGCGGGCTGGCTACGACGGCTATCTGGTTATCGAATTTGAGGGTATGGAAGACCCCATAACCGGTATAACCGTGGGTATGAAGAACCTTAAGCGTATTATAGCATCATTAGGTTAAATAACGGCGATGGTATGGGGTGCCGTAAAAGCACCCCATACCCTGTTGTATAAGCGGGTGGTTTATGGAAGACGTAATTGTTTCCAAAAAGAAAAAATTAAAATTAGTGTTGCGTATATTTGTTATCGCAACATTAGGTCTCCTTGCCCTCCTTGCCATACTTTATGTGGTGTCGTTGTTTTTCAAAAGGGAAAAGATACCCACCCGTATAGTGGACAAATCAATCCGCTTTGCCGACGTCAACTACGCCGTTGACATTTTCCAGGACCCCATTTATGTGGGTAAGGAAAGAAATATAATGTATCTGGAATACGGCACCGGCTCCCTTATCGGTGACGGATTTGCCGGTGAGGATGACTGGAACGGCATTGCCCCCGAGTCGGAATATATAAAGCAGGGAATTGAGGCGGCATTTTTCCGCAATTATTTCATCTGTGTTATTTCCGGCGACTACAATAATTACTCAAAATTCTTTACCGATAACTTTTTCAACTACTACACAATCCCCGAAAAATTTACCATGCAAAAGATATATGATATAACCGTCGACCTGTATGGCCGTGAGGATATCGACTACAACGGCAAGGCGGGGGTTATGGAGCATTATATCGTAAGCTACAAGATTATGAACAATAACGGCTCCTTTAGGGGGGACGTGGGTTCAGACATTGAAAAGCCGCTGTATTTCAAGCTTTTCAAATACAATGACGAAGTTAAAATAGAAGCAATTACATTTATTAAAGAAAAGAAAGCTAGCGACTGATGAGGACCGAAACCAAAAGAGTATTATATATCTTTTTAACCCTTTGCATAATACTTACCTTCGCTTTGTTTTTAAGCTGGGTGGCAGACGGCACCGGCAGCGGGGATGAGAGTTTTGTTGTATCCGACACAACATCCGCAGAACTGTCGGATAACGCATCCCACGTTATTGCCGAGCAATCCGACGTTACCGGCGAGCAAAGCGATTATTCAACTGAAGAAAGTTTAAATAGTGAGGAAAGTATTGATATTTCGGAGGAAGTCTCCGATGTTTCCGAACAGTCGGACGAGCACGTTATATCCGACAACTTTCCCGTTTCATACATAGAAAACAACGTTACCGCCGGTTACATTGCCGTTTACAATGTAACCGAAGGTAAATACATATACGGTAAAAACGAAAACGAAAAATGCTACCCCGCATCCCTTACCAAGCTGGTTACCGCTCTCCTTGCCGTCAAACACCTTGACACCAACGAAATTATAACCGTGGGTGACGAAATAAGGCGAATAGGCAAAGGATCAAGCGTGGCATATCTTGTGGTGGGCTACCGGATGAAGCTGGAGGTTCTCCTTGACGCAATGATGCTTCCCTCCGGCAACGACGCCGCCTATACCGCTGCTGTGGCGGTGGGACGGAAAATTCTGGGGGACAAAAACGCATCCATTGATGCCGCCCTGGAATGCTTTTATAAAGCCGCCAACGAGTATGTAAGGTCTATTGGCTGCACCGGCACCAATATCGCCTGTCCCGACGGTTATCACGACGACAACCACTACACCACCGCCTGGGATTATGTCCTTATATCCAAAGAGGCAATGAAAAACCCTCTTATTATGAAGGTTGTCCAAAAAAAGGTGGCCTATGACACCCTTGCCGACGGCACACAGGTGAAATATGAAAACACCAATCTCCTCCTTGACTATGCCTATGTTACCGGCCTTAAAACAGGCACCACCAACGAGGCGGGCTATTGCGTTGCCGTTTCGGCAAAATCCAACGGAGTGGAGATAATCGTTGTTGTTATGAAATCAACCTCTGCCGCCGCCCGTTACGAAGACGCTAAAAAACTTATATCCGCCGCCTACGGCTGGTTTTGATTAAAAGAAAGGGGAGTTATGAAAATTACCGGAATCCATCACATCGCAATCAAGATTAAACCCGAACTTTATGACAAGGTAGTGTCATTTTATACCGACTTGCTTGGCTTAAACGTTGTCCGTTCCTGGGGTGAAGGGGATTACAAAGCCGTAATGATTTCCACCGGCGACAATTCCTGCCTTGAAATAATGTCCAACCCCGAAGCGGGTGATGTCCCCTCCGAAGGCGCTCTTCGCCACATCGCTTTGTCCTGCGACGACAGCGAGGGATATTTTAAGCTGCTTTCCGAAAAAGGCTTTGAAATTATCATAGAACCCAAAGAAGTATCTATACCGTCAAACCCTGCCTATAATGTTAAAATTTGTTTTGTAAAGGGTGTTGCCGGGGAGATTATTGAGTTCTTTGAGGAAAAATAACAGTATTTTCAAGGGTTTTCGGCTTTGATATAATACTGCGGCGCAATACCAATTTTCGACAATTCTCGACAAAAACTCACCTAAAAAAATTTTTATTTTTTTGAAAAAAGGTATTGCAAAAATCAAAAAAGTGTGGTATTATATCAAAGCTGTCGCGAGTGCAGTATAGGCGATGGTTCGGTAGTTCAGTTGGTTAGAACGCCAGCCTGTCACGCTGGAGGTCGTGGGTTCGAGCCCCATCCGAATCGCCAACACTATTCAATGATTTATGCCTCTGTAGCTCAGTTGGTAGAGCAGAGGACTGAAAATCCTCGTGTCGTTGGTTCAATTCCGACCGGAGGCACCAATCATTGAATAGTCAACAAATGCGGATTTAGCTCATTTGGTAGAGCGCCACCTTGCCAAGGTGGAGGTAGCGGGTTCGAGCCCCGTAATCCGCTCCATTTTATTAAGCGGGGTTTTCCGTTTAATAATGCTGATGTAGCTCAGTCGGCAGAGCACGTCCTTGGTAAGGACGAGGTCACCAGTTCGAATCTGGTTATCAGCTCCATAAGCACCTGCAAAGGTGCTTTTTTTATTCCTTACGGGGAATAGAAAACTACTCCGAAATAAGTGGCTATAAATAACAAACCCTACAATGAAGAAATAATAACCTTCAAGCCGGAAAGCTATATAAGCATGGGGAAGGTAAACCTTAAATCAACATACGTTAAAGCATAAAAATAAATTTTCGTTTTGACATAATGCCTTGAAAACCCCCCTTTGCGGTGTTATAATGATTATAGGATCATAACACCGTAAAGGGGTATTATTATGACAAACCGCTGTGAAAAGGCAAAATATTTATTTGAAAACGGCTGCAACTGCGCCCAGGCGGTTTTACTGGCCTTTTCGGATCTAACGGGACTTGACGATAAAACCGCCCTTCGCCTGTCATCCTCCTTCGGCGGAGGTATGGGAAGGCTTAGGGAGGTGTGTGGGGCATTAACCGGCGCATTTATGGCGGCAGGCCTAATCTACGGCCCGGAAAACACCGACGATATAAACGAAAAATTCCTGCAATATGACAGAATAAAAGACATTGGGATGAATTTCAAATGCAAATACGGCACCTATCTGTGCCGGGATCTGCTTGAGCTTGACATACTCAAGGATATCCCTCTCCCCCAGGGGCAGCCGGAGTCCTTTTATCAAAAGCAAAAATGCCTGCTTTATGTTGAGTATGCGGCAAAGCTGCTTGACGACTACATAAAGGAACAGGGGACTGATAAATGAAAATTCACGGACTACAAAAGCTAACCCTCCTTGACTATCCCGGCAAAACCGCCTGCACCGTATTCACCCCCGGCTGCAATCTCCGCTGCCCGTTCTGCCACAATTCCTCCCTTGTTACCCACATTGACGACAGGGCGGAGATATGGGAAGAGGAGTTTTTTGCATTTTTAACAAAGCGCCGCGGGATACTTGACGGAGTATGCATAACCGGCGGCGAACCACTTTTACAGCCCGACATTAAGGAATTCATGGCCAAAATAAAGGGCATGGGCTTTTCCGTAAAACTTGACACCAACGGCACCAGACCGGAGGTGCTTGAAGATATCATTACTTCCGGCCTTGCCGACTATATTGCCATGGACATTAAAAACTCCCCCGAAAAATATGAAAAGACCTGCGGTGTCAATACGGTTAAAATGGAGGATATTTATAAATCCATAAGCCTTATCATAAGCTCCGGTATAGACTACGAATTCCGCACCACCGCAGTGGTAGGACTTCACGAAGTGTCAGATTTTTATGAAATGGCAAAAATGATAAGAGGGGCAAAGGCCTATTTTATTCAAAATTTTGTGGATTCCGGGGACACAATAACTGGTGGATTTAGTTCTTTTAGTGAAAATGATTTGCATAAAGCGAAAGCAAAAGCCTTGGAAATACTGGAAAATGTCGGATTAAGGGGAATTTGACACATCAATATTTTGTGGGGTGTATGGGTAAAATTCACAAAAAACACAATATCTTGAAATCATCTATTGACAAGATGTTGCCGATGTGTTATTATAATCCCACTAACGAAAAGAAGAGAAGGGGAACGACAAATGTTTCAGGTAGTAAAACGGGACGGCCAGGTTGCCGACTTTAATATTTCCAAAATCGCAAATGCAATAAAGGCGGCTTTCAACGCCAAAGAAAAACAATATAACGATAATATTATTGACTTTCTCGCCTTAAAGGTTACCGCCGACTTTGAACCTAAGATAAAAAACGGCAAAATCCACGTTGAGGACATTCAGGACTCGGTGGAAGCGGTGCTTATAAAGGCAGACTATGCCGATGTGGCAAAGGCCTACATTCTTTACAGAAAACAGCGTGAAAAGGTGCGTAACCTAAAATCCACCCTCCTTGATTATAAGGATCTGGTAAACAGCTACGTTAACGCTGCCGACTGGCGTGTTAAGGAAAATTCCACCGTTACCTATTCGGTGGGCGGCCTTATATTGTCCAACTCGGGTGCAATAACCGCCAACTACTGGCTTTCCGAAATTTATGACAATGAAATTGCCGACGCCCACCGGAACGCCGACATTCACCTTCACGACCTGTCCATGCTTACCGGCTACTGCGCCGGATGGTCGCTTAAGCAGCTTATAAAAGAGGGCTTAGGCGGTGTTCCCGGCAAGATTACCTCCAAGCCGGCAAGCCATCTTCCCACACTTTGCAACCAGATGGTTAACTTCCTTGGCATTATGCAAAACGAATGGGCAGGGGCACAGGCATTCTCATCCTTTGACACCTACCTCGCTCCCTTTGTCAAGGTTGACAACCTCTCGTATGACCAGGTTAAAAAGGCAATCGAATCCTTTATTTTCGGCGTCAACACCCCCTCACGCTGGGGAACTCAGGCACCCTTTTCCAACATAACCCTTGACTGGACGGTTCCGCCCGATCTTGCCAACGAACGCTGCATTATAGGCGGCAAGGAAACCGATTTCTGCTATAAAGACTGCAAAAAAGAAATGGATATGATAAACAAAGCCTTTATCGAAATTATGATTGAAGGCGACGCCAACGGCAGAGGATTCCAGTACCCCATTCCCACCTACTCAATAACCAGAGATTTCGACTGGTCAGAAACCGAAAACAACCGGCTGCTGTTTGAAATGACAAGCAAATACGGCACACCCTACTTCTCCAATTATATAAACTCCGACATGGAGCCTTCCGACATCCGCAGCATGTGCTGCCGGCTCCGCCTTGACCTTAGAGAACTTCGCAAGAAATCCGGCGGCTACTTCGGCTCCGGCGAATCCACCGGCTCAATAGGGGTTGTTACCATTAACATGCCCCGTATAGCCTATCTTTCCGACAGCCCCGAAGAATTCTACAAGCGTCTTGACAAGGTAATGGATATTGCCGCAAGATCGCTTAAGATAAAGCGTAACGTTATATCCAAGCTCCTTGACGCCGGCCTTTATCCCTACACCAAGCGTTATCTGGGAACACTGGACAATCACTTCTCAACCATCGGTCTTGTGGGCATGAATGAGGCAGGGTTAAACGCAAATTGGCTTAGAAAGGATATGACACACAAGGAAACCCAGGAATGGACCAAAGAAGTGTTAAGGCATATGCTTGACAGGCTTGCGGACTACCAGGAAAAATACGGGGATTTGTATAACCTTGAAGCTACCCCCGCAGAATCCACCGCCTACCGCCTGGCAAAGCACGACGTTGCCAGATATCCTGATATTATAACCGCCAGCGACAATGCCAAGGCTCCCTACTACACCAACTCCTCCCACCTTCCCGTGGGCTATACCGAGGACGTGTTTGAGGCCCTTGACGTTCAGGACGAAATTCAAACCCTTTACACCTCCGGCACCGTGTTCCATGCTTTCTTAGGTGAAAAGCTGCCCGACTGGAAAGCCGCGGCAAACCTTGTCAGAAAGATTGCCGAAAATTACAAGCTTCCTTATTACACTTTATCCCCCACCTATTCGGTATGCTGCAACCACGGCTACATTAAGGGCGAGGTTTACTCCTGCCCCGACTGCGGCGAAAAAACCGAGGTTTATTCCCGCATAACCGGCTACTACCGTCCCGTTCAGAACTGGAACGACGGCAAAGCCCAGGAATTCAAAGACAGAAAAGAATATGTTATAGAACATTCCCACCTTAAGGACAAAAAGAATTATAATTCAAAAGCCGGAGAAAATAATTTAGAAAATTCCCAAGTAAAAGGTGATACGGCAATGAATGAAAATACCGATTTTGTCTATCTGTTTACCACAGCCACCTGCCCCAAGTGCAAAACAGTAAAGCTGTTTATGGAAAAGGACGACGTTGACTATATCCCCGTCGATGCCAATGACAACCCCGAACTGGCAAGGAATTTCGGCGTAACCCAGGTTCCCACCCTTATCGTTTCAAAGGGCGGCAAAATGACCAAGTACGACGACGTTTCCAAAATCAGAGCCTATATTGAGACAGTCAAGGGGTAAACCATGTACGACATTATTATAGCAGGGGGAGGGCCGGCGGGACTTACCGCCGCCCTCTATGCCCTTCGTGCCAAAAAGAAGGTACTTATTATAGAAAAATCCGCCTTTGGCGGACAGATGACCTCCTCTCCTAAAATCGAAAATTATCCCGGTTATGAAAGCCTTTCGGGCCTTGACCTTTCCGACAAAATGCTTGAACAGGTGCTGTCAAAGGGCGCCGACATTGAGCTGGCCGAGGTGGTGGAGGTAAAGGACGGCAGCGTAAAAACCGTTGTAACCGATTACGGCGAATATCAGTCCAAAGCGGTAATCATTGCCACCGGTGTGGTCCACCGCCATCTGGGACTAGACAGGGAAGAGGAATTTGTCGGCCGGGGCGTCTATTACTGCGCCGTCTGCGACGGCGGCAATTTTAACGGCCGGGAGGTTATCCTTGTAGGCGGGGGGAATTCCGCCCTGCAGGAAGCAGTCCTCCTTTCCGACATTTGCCATAAGGTAACAATAGTTCAAAACCTTGACGATTTCACCGGCGAAGCCGCCATGGCTGCCATAGTTAAGTCAAAACCCAATATAAGCTGTATTTTTTCCTCGGTGGTTACCGAAATTATCGGCAACAAAGAGTTTGAAGGTGTTGTAATTAAAAACACCAAAACCGGTGAGGAAAGCAAAATTAAAGCCGACGGTATGTTTATTGCTATCGGTTTAATTCCCAAAAACAAGGCCTTTGAAAACGTGGCCCCCCTTGACAAATGGGGCTATTTTGATATAAATGAAAGCTGTGTATCCCCGGTGCCTGGCATTTTCGTGGCCGGCGACTGCAGGTCGAAAAGAATACGGCAGATAACCACCGCCGTTGCCGACGGCTCTTGCGCCGCCCTTGCCGCCTGTGACTATATAGACAGATTAAGCGTTTAGAAGCATCATTATTTAAGTTTCAATATACTTAATTCAAAAAGGATGGTGTATCATGAGTAAACTCTTAAGGCTGATTTTGCCGGCGTTACTTATCCTTTCGCTTTCCGTTGCACTTGTCGCCTGCGGCGGGGATACGGGTAGTGACAACAGCTCTACCCCGGCATCATCTTCCCAGCAGACCACATCGTCAAAAGGAGAAGACTCCACAACATCTGAGGAGGAATCACAGGTGGAAGATAAGGAATCCCTTGTTGTAGCCCCACTGCCCGAAGGTGTCGAAGGCTCGGCAGCCTATACCGTCAAGGTTAGATACGGCGACGGCGAGGAGGTAGAGGTTCCCTGTTATAAAGCCAAAGTGGGGAAAGAGTCTATTTCCTATGAAGGCGAAGGGGAAATCGCCACCGATGAAATGGCTTTCTGCTATTTTGAAAGCGACTTTTCTAAATCGGTTTATGTAACCGTAACACCCTCGGCGGATTTTGAAAAATGCGTCATCCGTCCCATGGCAAGCGGCATTCAGTTTACCGAAAGCGACGGCAGCATAACCTTTGAACTTAAAAAGGCAGCCAAGCTTTCTGTGGAATTTGACGACGAAATTTATACCAACCTTTTCATTTATGCAGACAACCTCCAAACCGAAGAGTTTGATGAGGACGACGAAAACGTAATCTATTACGGTCCCGGCGTACATAATGCAGGGCAGATAAACCTTACCACCGGAAAAACCCTGTATCTCGCTCCCGGTGCCGTGGTTTATGGCAACGTTGTGGCTGAAAATGCCGAAAACATAGCCATAAAGGGCAGGGGAATTTTATGCGGCAGCAAGCTTTCCCACCGCATGGATGCCGACCGTACCATGCTTTGCACCATTAACAATTCCAAAAACGTCACTATAGACGGGGTTATATTCCTTGATTCCCCCACATGGACACTGCGGCTGTATGTCTGCGAGGACGTTACCATCAATAATATCAAGCAGATTTGCTGGTATTACAACTCCGACGGCATTGACGTATGCAGCGGCAAGAACGTTACCATAACCAACTGCTTCTTACGTAACTACGACGACAATATATCCATAAAGGCCTTCGAATCGAAGGATAACTCAAACATAAAGGTTTCCGACTGTATTCTCTGGGCCGACTGCGCTCACAATATGCTGGTAGGGCCGGAAGCACAGGCAGCCGACTATGAAACCCAATATACCGGCATTTCCTTTAAGAATATAACAGTCCTTGAACAGAACGAAAAAAGCGACTTCTACAAGGGTGTTATGGCAATAACCTGCACCGATAACGCGGTCTTTTCCGGTATTTCCTGGGATAATATTAAAATCGAAAGAATGTCAAACGGTGCGGTTATAAACTTCCGCTTTTCCGACGACTACGGCACCTACACCGGTAAGTCCATAAGCGGTGTTGTTGTTAAAAACGTCACCTGCAACGCCGTTCCCGCAAGAGGGGACAGCATACTCGGTCTTGAGGACAGTTTTATAACCGATGTTTCAATATCCAACTATGTGGTAAACGGTAAGAAAATAACCTTTGAGGACCACAACTTCACCGGCGATTTCGGCTACATTTCCGCCCTTATTATAGACGGTGATGAAAGAAGGGTTACCTCTGGTATCGAACAGCTGGGCAAACCTCCCTATGTCAAGGTGGAAGCCGGCGCCCAGGGCAACGGAACCGTTAAAGCCACATTATCCCCCGAGCTCTTTGAAGCGGGCAAAACCTACACCATAACCGCTATTGCCAAATTCGATAACATAGACAACTCTGTAGGTCAGGCGGGAGTCGGCCTCGGCTTCGTAAACTACTACATTTTTGATACGGCAGATAATCTGATGTCTTTCAGCGACTTTGCCAACTCCACCTCCGGCAGCGTAGGCTGGCGTAAATACACCGCCACCTTCACAGTTCCCGAAGGACACGGGAAAATAACCGTTGCCATAGGCTTATGGGAAGCCGGCGGCATAGTGTCTTGTTCAGAGGTTGAACTGCTGGATTCCGACGGCAATATCGTGTTCTTTGAAGACTTCTCCTATGGCATTGATGAAGTGTGGGTAGAAGAAGGCGATCCCAAATCTGTGGAGGTTATAACGGAGGAGTAAACATGATCATTCCCCGCCCCGAGCACCCCAATCCCATTTTCCAAAGGCAAAACTGGCAAAACCTAAACGGCATATGGCAGTTTTATTGCAAAGAAGTTCCGGAAAAAAGAGAAATCCTCGTTCCTTTCTGCCCAGAATCAACCCTTTCCGGGGTGGAATACACGGGTTTTATGAAAAATCTTGTGTACTCAAGGCCATTTGCCGTCCCGAAGGGATGGAGGGGTAAAAATATAATATTACATTTCGGTGCGGTTGACTATCATGCTGCAGTTTATATAAACGGCATACTTGCCGGAACTCACAAGGGGGGTTACACCCCCTTTGAGTTTGATATAACCGCTTTTGTGCATGAAGGGGAAAACATACTGACTGTAAATGTAACCGACGACCTTATGTCAGGAAAACAGCCTTCGGGCAAGCAGTCAAAGGAGCTAAACTCCTACGGCTGCTTTTACACCCGCACCACCGGCATATGGCAGACGGTGTGGCTTGAAGCCGTGCCGGAAAAGCATATAAAAACCCTAAAAACCACAACCGATATGGCAGGCAACGTAAGGCTTGAGGTTGAAACCACCTCCAGCGGCGTTGTTTCCGCCTCGGTATGTTATGCCGGCAGGGAAATTGTCAAAACATCCGGCGAAGGAATAATTAAATTTCAAGTCCCAGAAATTCATCTTTGGGACGTCGGACAGGGGAATTTATATGACCTGACGCTGACCTATGGCGAAGATACGGTTTATTCCTATTTCGGACTGAGGTCGGTTGAACTCAAAGACGGTGCCTTTCTCCTAAACGGCAGAAAGGTGTTCGGCAGATGGGTGCTGGACCAGGGATTTTATCCCGACGGTGTCTATACCGCCCCCACCGATGAGGAATTGCAAAATGATATAATTTATTCAATGCGTCTTGGCTTTAACGGAGCAAGGCTTCATCAGAAGATATTCGAACCCCGTTTCCTCTACCACGCCGACAGACTGGGTTATATGGTGTGGGGCGAGCATGCCAACTGGGGACTTGACATATCGTATAAGGAATCGGTGGAGCATTTCCTGCCCGAATGGCTGGAATGTCTGGCAAGGGATTATTCCCATCCCGCCATAATCGGCTGGTGCCCCTTTAACGAAACCTGGGACTATGAAGGGAAAATCCAGTGCGACGAGGTGCTACGAATAGTCTATAACGAAACCAAGAAATTTGACCGCACTCGTCCCGTCATTGACACCAGCGGTAATTATCACGTTGTTACCGACATTTTCGACATACACGACTACAACCAAAGCATAAACGAGTTTTCGGACCATTATGAGGGTAATAAAGTTTTCCTTAATTTTACCGAACGCCAGACATATAACGGCGAACCCTACTTTGTCAGCGAATACGGGGGAATAAAATGGTCTGATGACGAAACCGGCTGGGGATACGGCGACGCCCCCAAGTCAAGGGAGGAGTTTTTAGACCGTTACACCAGACTTACAACAGCACTACTTAACAATAAAAACGTTTTGGGATTTTGCTACACCCAGCTATATGACATAGAGCAGGAGCAAAACGGCCTTTTAACCTACCGCCGTGATTTTAAGTTTAATCCCGAAATAATATATAAAATCAACACCCAAAAAGCCGCAATTGAAGATTAAATACAAAAAATGAGCCTGCCAAGGCTCATTTTTACTTTTATTAAAATTTATATTAATAACTCACTTCAAACCGAACTGTGTTAAAATCCATTCATTTCTGCTTTCAAACCAGCTACGCAGGTAGTTAATTTCGCCCTCGTAGGTTCCGTCAGAGGGGATCCGCTCAAGGACACTGTAAACCTCTGATGTGGACCAGACGGTGTAGTTTTTTGCAAAATCGTCGCCGAATTCGTCTAAAAGCCTGTCAATTCTGTTTTTCCCCAGCTCGTTATCCTTGTATAAGTTTACAATATAAGGCTGAAGCTCAATATACCTTGCCCTAACAAGCTCGGCAAAATCATCACACTCAAACAGATATCTGTTCCACAATCCAAGACACCACCAGCCCTCCCAGGAGTTTCCTGTGGTATAGACGTTGTTGTAGTCCTTGTAATATTCTGACGAGCAGTTTCCGGCAGACAGGTCAAAGTCCCACACCGGCCCCTGATACAGCTTGCCGTCCTTTATATAAAACCTTGTGGATGAGGTGGCATAGTCCACCTGCTTGAAAAACTCCTGAACGATATAGGCATCCACAAATGACTGAATGTCAAGATACTTTGAAATCTCATTAATGTCCCGTTTTGAAATGGCCTGCTCTGCGTTGTAAAAGAAGGTTTCTAAAAACTGACGCTGACTTGCGGTGGGATATTCGGGATCATTGAAGCCAAGAAGAATGTTATAAAACGGAGTGTATATAAAATCGGGGTTGGAATAATTGGGCCAGGGCTCAAATTCCATTAAAAATTCGTTGCCGTCTGTATCAATATCCACCCGGGTGTCCCCAACTCCAATGGATTCGCAAAGCTGATAGCACCCCTTGTAAACACCGTTGAGGTACACTTCCACAAAGGTGGATTCCTGAACATAGGCCATGCCTATATCCGACGCCAAATCATAGGCCAGCTTGTTTCTTATCTGGGTTTTGTCATACATGTTTGCGATAAGATACCACTTCTTGGCCTTGCCCATTCCCAGCACGTTTTCCTTAGACGAAAAGCGTATATTGTAGGGTGCCTTGGCTCCGCTGGAGGTGGAATTTCCCCTTATCTTAATCTCGCTGTTGGCGTCGGTTATGGTTTCATATCTTCCCGAGGGGTCATAAACGATTATGGAACACTTGCCGTATGCGGATTTATGAACCCGGTCATAGTTTTTTGTGGTTATGAAAACCTTGGGTATCTGGTTTTCATCTTCTAAAAAGTCTTTATCAAAACCGAAAACGCATATTTCGCTTGTCCATACATGCTCGCCGGTTATGTTGTAAACAACCCGGACATAGCGTGTTTCAATGGGTTTATCAAGAAAATAGTTATAGTAGCAGCCCGTCCATGAACCTGCCTGGAATATCTTGGCGTTCTTTAAGGATGGCGAAACCTTTACTATAGATGTAAACTCCTTGCCATCGTCGGAAACAAGATATTCCACCACCGTCAGTCTGGGATCCCCTACGCCCCATTGGTTGCCGTAGCAATCGGCACCGAAGCCGTAAACAGTTTGAACTTTACCCAAATCCACGGTGATTGTTAAGTTGTCCGAACCATAGCCTCCGATATAGGTTGACGAACCGTCGTTGGCGGTAATTCCGTCGGTCAGCTTTCCCCTGAGTTTCCTGCCTTTACTGTCATCGGCATCACCGAAACCGTCGGTGCGGTAGGCGTCGGATATAGCAGTATAAGGCTTGCCCACGGCTATATTATAGGCATATTCCTTTGATAAAACAGGCTCTGTAACATCCGGGCCTGATGATTCGTCGGATATGCTTTCGTCTGAATTTTCGCTGTTATCCCCGCTTATATTGCTGTATTCGCCGCTTTCGCCGGATGATACCTCATCTGACGTATCTTTTCCTCCGCTCTGGCAGGCAATCAGGGAAGAAAGAAGTGCAAGGACTAATAAAAAGGCATAGAATTTCTTCAAACACATCACCGCCTGAAAAATTTTCATCCATTATAAACTAAAGGTAAATATTTGTCCAGACTATTATTGTAAATTAAAAATTAATGCCTTTATTGACATTCCCGTCCGGTTATGTTAATATTTCGGCAAGAGGTGGCTGTTATGGTATTAAAAAACGCATTTGTCCTTACCGGGGACAGCATAATTAAAACAGATTTAGTTATCGAAAAGGGAATAATTGCCCATATAGGTCAAACCGGTCTTGACGGTATAGACTACTCGGGCTATACGATTGTCCCGGGATTTGTGGACACTCATATCCACGGCGCTTACGGCAGTGAATTTTCCGCACCGGACGGGGAGTTTGACCAAGGCCTTATAGCCCTTGCCAAGCAGGGAACAACCGCCGTATGTGCCACTATACGCACCCTTGAAATTAATGATATTAAAAAAGCCATAAAAAACATTGTAAAAGAGTATAAAAGAAACCCCAAGGGGGCAAGGATTGAGGGTATCCACCTTGAAGGCCCCTTTGTGTCGTCAAAATACATAGGCGCTATGGAGCCGAAATGGCTTATCCCCCCATCGGCAGACATTATAAAAGAGCTATATGACATTTCAGAAGGACTTTTAAAAATCATAACCGTCGCTCCCGAACTGGAGGGGGCAACGGAAGCCATAAAAGCCGCCTGCAATTTAGGGATTAAGATATCCTTAGGCCACACCGGCGCAGATTACGCCACTTCACTTGCCGCCTGTGAGGCGGGGGCCACAAGGCTTACCCACACATTCAATGCGGTATCCCCCTTCCATCACCGCTTTCCCGGTGTTCTTGGCTTTTGTCTTACCGACAGCCGTATGGAATGCGAGGCAATATGCGACTTCGTCCACCTCGACCCGGCAACTGTTAAACTTATCTACCTTGCCAAAGGGGAGGACAAAATAACCATGGTAAGCGACGCCGGTGTGTTTGCCGGTCTTGGCGACGGGGAATACATTGTGGCTGGAAGAGTCCGCACCGTTAAAAACGGAGTGTGCCTGAATGACGAGGGAAAAATCGCCGGAAGCTGCTTTACCATATATAAAGGAGTAAAAAATCTACTGGATAGCGGATATGATATTAAAATTGTTTCAAAAATGGCGTCATTCAATCCGGCAAGGGCCATAGGCATTGACGGATTTACCGGCACCATTGAAGTCGGCAAGGCAGCCGACCTTGTGGTGCTTGACGGGAACTGGTCGGTTTGCGCCACTTATGTAAGGGGGACAAGCTATGAGTAATATTATCGGCGTTGACATAGGCGGAACCAATGTGGATATCGGTGTGGTTACCGAAAATTACGAAGTCCTCGACTATAACCGGTTTAAAACCACGAAAGATTCGGTAGAGGCGTTAATCGATAATATATGCTCCACCGTCATCCCCCTTGCGGAGGTTTATGGCTGTAAGACAATCGGTATAGGCTCCCCCGGGCGGACTGCCGACAACCGCACCATTATACGGGCAGGGAATATCCCCTACAAAAACACCCCGCTGGCTGACATCGTGGAATCCAAAACCGGCCTTGAGGTTTACCTTGACAATGACGCCTCCTGCGCTTTATACGGCGAAAAATTTGCCGGAGCAGGGAAGGATGTTTCAAACATGGTGGTTATAACCATCGGCACCGGTATCGGCGGCGGCATAATGATAGACCGTAAAACCTACCACGGCGCCAACAACCGGGCCGGGGAAATCGGCCATTTTATAATTGATATAAACGGCCGGTCCTGCTCCTGCGGCCTGCACGGCTGCTTCGAGCAGTATGCCTCGGTTAAAGCCTTTGTTACCATGGCTAAAATCGCCGCTGTCCAGAACAAAGGCTCAATATTATTTCAAATGGCAGGGGGCAACCCCGAAAACATCGGGGGAAGGCTCCCCTTCAGGGCAATGTATCTCGGCTGTGATGTGTCAAAAAAGGTTATAGAGGAATACATTTATTACCTTGCCTGCGGCATAAACAGCCTGAATAAAATTTTTCAGCCCGACGTTTTCGTCCTCACCGGAGGGTTGGTAAACGAAGGCCCGGTTATAACCGATATGTTAAAGCCCCATCTGCTTTCGGATGTCAATGTAAAAATATCCCCGTTAAACGGAAAAGCCGGCCTTATAGGCGCGGCCTTGATAAAAAAAGAAAGGGAAAGCTATGCTTTCCCCTGTGAGAATGTATAAACTGTCTTTGACCTGAACGGCTTTTCGGGGGTTATTACGCAGGACGGGAAAGCGGGCTTGTTAGGTGTGTCGGGATAATACTGGGTTTCTATGCAAAAGCCCTCCCGCTTTGAAAAATATCCGTCAAGAAAATTGCCTGTGTAAAACTGAAATCCCGGCATATCGGTGGTTACCGTCAGTGTCATGCCGGTGTCCGGCATATATACCTTTGCCGCCTGGCGCAATCCTTCGCCGTTTATAATAAAGTTATGGTCATACCCAGACGTAATATCAAGCTGTCCGCCGTGGTTTATATCACGGCCTATTCTTTTATATTCACGAAAATCAAAGGGGGTGGAATCGACTGCGGTAATTTCTCCGGTAGGAATTAAATATTTATCCACCGGGGTGTAATAGTCGGCGTTAAAGACAGCCTCGCAGTCGTCTATATCCCCGTTGGGGTTGAAATAGGTGTGGTTTGTAAGGTTAATAACCGTGGGCTTGTCGGTTTTGGCAAGATAGGTTACCATAAGGGAGGAGCCGAGAACATAATATTTTATCTTAACATCCACGTTCCCCGGAAAAATACCCTCTCGGTCGGTTAAGGACAAAATTGCCGAAGAATGGGAGCAGTCCACCTTGAAAGTCTGCCTGTCGTAGCCGTTATATCCGCCATGAAGGCAGTTTTTGCCGTTGTCGTTTTTGTCAAGCTTATATTCCACGCCGTCAAGGGTAAAGGCGGCGTTGGCAATGCGGTTGGCATATCTCCCCACCACAGCACCAAGATACAGATTGTCGGTTTTATACGAATCTGAAGGCAGGGAATCACCCTCGCCGTCGGATTCTTCCGGATAAGCAAGGCATAAGTTCCCGTCAAAGAAGGGGGATTTAATAGACGTTATCCTGCCGCCGAGGTCAAGGAACTTTACTTCAAGAAATTCACTTTGTAAAACATACTGTCTCATGGCTCAAAACCCTCGAAAATAATAATTTTACCCTTTTTCTCAAGCCTTTCGGCATCATTACGGTTTTCCACCGTCCAGAAGGCAAAGGGGGATAAAAACAGCTTTGGTATAATGTGAATATAGGTGTTTATATTTTCATGGTGAATGCAAATAAAATCCGGCCTTGAGGCAAAGTTTAATGTAAGGCTGGCCACTATACACGCCGCCGTAGACCGGGCAATACCTCCGGAAATCAGATGCCGGCTTATAAGCTGCCCCCGGGGAATGGAGGGCATATTTTTTCTAAACCATTTAAGCATAAACGGATTAAAGGACTGGACAATAAATTTTCCGTTATGCCTTTTTAAAACCTCTGCCGTCTTTTCGCAAAGCAGGGTGTAACTTGATATGGTTTTTAGCTCTATTAAAAACTCCGCTTTCCCTTCAAGCAGCGTTAAAACATAGTCTAAAGAGGGAATAGACTCGTCGGTTCCTGAAAGCTTAAACCGGGATAGCTCGTCATAGGTATAATCCTTAACCTTTCCCTTAATGCCGCACAGCCGTTCAAGAGAGTAGTCGTGGAACACCACCGGCACGTTGTCTTTTGAAAGGTTTACGTCAAGCTCAATGCCGTAACCCTTCTCAGCCGCCTTAATAAAGGCCGCAAGGGAGTTTTCGGGGGTGTTTTCATCATGCAGCCCCCGGTGAGCAAAGTATCTGCCGTAATGCTTTAGCGAATTTCGTCCTATTAATTTGGGTGAAACAAGAAAAATATAAAGGCAAATAATAGAAATAACAAGGAAAATATGCCACATTTATTTTACTCCGGCGCAAAGACCTCTCTTGTGTAAAAAGCATTGTTCGCATTTCGGGTTTTGGGCTTTACAGTATTCTCTGCCGAAAACCACGGCTCTATGACAAAAGCCGGCCTGAAGATCAATAGGTATAAGCGGCGACAGGGTTTTTTCCACCACATGGGGGTTTTTGGAATTAACAAAGCCAAGGCGGTTGGATATGCGTATAAGATGTGTGTCGGCAACAATTCCGCCAAGACCGAAAACGTCCCCGCGGATAAGGTTGGCCACTTTACGCCCCACACCGCCCAGTTTAAGCAGGTTTTCCATTTCGCAGGGGATTTTCCCGTCAAAATCCTCAATTAAGGTTTTACAGCATTTGCGTATCGATTTTGCTTTAGTGTTGTAAAATCCGGCGGAATATATGTATTTTTCAAGCTCCCCCGGTTCGGAATCGGCAATGGACTGGGCATCGGGAAAACGCTCAAAAAGTGCCTTTGATATGGCGTTTACTTGTTTATCGGTGCATTGGGCTGACAATATTGCCATAACCAGAAGCCTAAACGGATCCCCCTCATGCTCAAGGCCGCCCCGGACGTCGGGATATTCCTCATAAAAAGCCTTTACGACGGCATTAATTCTATCATTCATCGAATATATAATTTACATCTCCCGAAAGGAGGGCTAAAACCCCCTTGTATATATTTTCCGCTCTTTCGTCATAGTTATGCTTTAAAGTCTCGGCATAATATTTTTCGGTTAAAAATACATTTAAATCAAGCAGCTTGCGGTTGTTGTCGGCAATAACGCAGTTTAACACATATCCGCCGTCTTTTTCGGTAACCGTTGACGTTATGCGGTTTCCAGTTTTATAAAAAGCCAAAAGACGAAGTGCCGACCGCAATGCTTTTTCTCTGACAGAGGTAAACAAACGCATTTCCACGTTTTCCACAGCCATTTCGCCTACTTCCGAAATACGGTACAGGCTTTTTTCACCCGGAATTTCCTCAATCTGCCCGCTTTCGACAAGCTCGCCGAAACAAATGGAAAAGTCAAAATAGTTCACAAACCCGTCCTGAATAACGATATCGTTTATCGTTGAATATTCAAGGGGCTCCTTTATGTTTTTCAGCAGAAACAGTATAAAAATCTTTATGTCAAGCTTGTCGGTTAACTCCATCTTATTTATCCTCTTTTATTATATTCTCTTATTATATTACAATAAATTTATTTAAAAAACAAGACCAATTTTCGTATTGCATTTTACCGTCAATTAAGCTATAATTGATTGATATAAACGGTAGCTTATTATGCAAAATGCAAATTACACTACTTTTTGGGGATAAGGTTTACAATGGCAATGAAGTTTCAGGGAGGCATAAGGCTTTCCGAATACATGAATACAAAAAATCTACCCATAACCCTTTCAGACAATCCCCCGGTGGTAACCCTTCCCCTTGACGGCGGGCTTGAACCTCTGGTGGATGCCGGGACTTATGTTAAAAAATATGAGGTTGTGGCAAAAAACAATGACGGCTTTATACTACCGTCCCCCATTGCCGGCAGGGTGCTGGCGTCGGAGAAGGAGTATATAATTTTAGAAAATTCGGGTAAACCCGACTCATTGCCCCCGGACCCGGAAAAACCCGGCTCAATAGACGAAATTACCTTTGAAAGCCTTATCGAATACACAAAAAAATACGGTATAACCGGTGCCTTTTCGGGCATTCCCCTTTATAAAAAGCTTGTGGAAGCCTACGGAAAAGGGGAAAGGCTGATAATAAACTGTATCGAATCCGACCCCTCCTCAGGTCATGTCCGGTCAATGACCACCCGGTATGCCCGGGAGCTGATTTTGGGGATAAAAATCATCATGAAGGCCATGGGGATAAAAAAAGCGGTTATCGCCCTTGATAAAAAGCATGATGAATCATGTGAAGCCGTTAGAAAGCATATAGACGAAAAATCCGGCATGGTTATAGCCTATCTCAGTATGAAGTATCCCTTAGGCAACGAAAGACTGCTATTAAATGCCATTTACAACACCGAATTTTCCGCCGACAGGGAAGTCTGGCAGGCAGGTTATCCGGTTATTTCAGCCGAAACGGTGATAAATCTTTACGAATCCCTGCGGGACGGGCTGCCGGTGGTTTACAAAACCCTAACCCTATCGGGGGACGCCCTGGCAAAACCCATGAATATAAAGGTTCCCGTTGGCACCCATATAGGGCAAATTTTTTCGTGTCTGGAAGTCAACGAAAAAGTCCAGCGTATTTATGTGGTAAACGGCCTTATAAACGGCTTTGCCGTAGGGGAGGACACACCGGTATCCCCAAACACCAACACAGCCTTTGTCATTGCCAAAACCAAGGTTAAAAAAGGCAGCTGCCTTAAATGCGCCCGCTGCACCACCATCTGCCCCATGCACCTTGTTCCCTTTAAGTTCCACGAAAACCACGAAACGGGAGAACATGAGGAAAACATTGCCCTTGGCCTTTACAACTGCATTGAATGCGGCTGCTGCGCCTATATTTGCGCCGGCAAGGTGGATTTGCTCGGCGATATAAGGGCGGAAAAATATCAAACCCTTACAAAAGAAGAAAAAGAAATCCAAACCATGATTTTCGAACCCGTCTGCGTCCAGATGCCGGATGACGATTATATAAAATCCGACACGCAAAACGGCAAAGACAAAATAGAAATAGAAGAAAAAGCACAAGACAGCGAAGCAACGCCAGAAGAAGAAACTGACAATACAGGGGAGGGAATTGAACAATGACAGGTCGTCCCGTTGCCCCTTTTACAAGACACCTTGACACCTCCCGGACAATAACCATTGACGTGCTTATTGCCATGCTCCCCTCGGCGGTATGGGGGGTGTATGTGTATGGCCTCCGGTGTATTACCATAATGGCTCTTTCGGTGGTATCGGCGGTAATATTTGAATTTCTGTTTTCCCGCTATATATTAAAATCAAACAGTATATCAGACCTTTCCTGCATTATCACCGGACTGCTTGTTGCCTTCGCCCTGCCCGTATCGGTGCCGTTATGGGTGCCGGTGTTTGCCTCCTTTGCCGGAATAATTATAGGCAAGGAGCTTTTCGGGGGTATAGGCAAAAATCTGTTTAATCCGGCAGCCACAGGAATCTGCCTGTCCTACGCCCTGTTTCCGGGTACCTTAAACTACTTTACCAAACCCTTTGAATATTTTCCGGCGTTAGCCTTTAACGTGCCCACCGAACTGATAGAGCAAAACCATGTGGTTACCGCTCTGGACAACCTTAAGGAAGGCACCGTCCAGGTTTCGGCAATAGCCGACGACTTTTACGGCACCGCCGCAGGCAGCATAGGTGAGCTTTCGGCTTTGCTCCTGCTTATCGGCTTTGCTTATCTGCTGTTTAAGCGGGTTATTCATTTTAACTCCGCCTTTGCCTATACCATGACAATAGTTTTATTGTCCTATTTAATCAGTTATGTGGACAGCGAACCCATTGATTTTATAAAAATCCAGCTTTTCACCGGCCCCACCATGCTAATAATGGTGTTTATGCTAAACGACTACACTACCACCCCCACCACCAGTCTGGGGCGTGTGGTTTTCGCCGTTCTGCTGGGTGCTGGGATAGTGGGTATGAGATATTACGGGCTTACCCATTTTGGGGAATATTATGTTCTGCTGGTGGTAAACGCCCTGTCGCCTATAATTGAAAAATACACCTATGCCCGGGTTTTCGGCTCCAAAATAAGGACACAGCCGTAAAAAACCAAAGAAAGCAGGTGAGTTATGATATCCTTTTACGCCATGGCAATAATGCTTTGCCTGTTTGCAGCCGACGTTATTTATACTCATATTTTCAAGGCAACCGGCTTTTTAAGAATGTCCAAAAAAAGCGGGGTGCTTTACGCCATCCCCCGCATTTTTATTCTAATCCTCCTGCCCTACTGGGCGGGAACCTATCTTTTGGGTAAAAACAGCCTTGTTATTCAGCTGCTTATCTGCTTTGCCCTGTCGGCAGGTCTAATGGGGCTTGAGTATTTTTTACAGGACAAAAAGGATGAATTTATAACCTGCCTTTATCTGCCGGCAATGTTTTGTCTGTCGGTTATAACCTTGTTTTTCATACACGGCTACGACTTTGAACTTACCGTCAAAAACCACCTTATATATTCGCTTTCCGGCTTTGCTTTATCTCTGTTTTCGGTTCTGACCTATTCGGCAATAAAGTCAAAGGTATCCACCTTTAGAAACGGAACTGTTTTAGCCACCACCGCCGCCGGATTATCGGCGCTGGTGTTCGGAATTGTCGCCGGAGTTATTATAAAATCCTGCCTGGGCTAATATTCGACACTTATTGTTAAATCCACTCCGTCGGTATTGACGGTAATAGTGCCCTGCAGGTCGGTGCGGTAGCAGGTTATATTTAAATCGGCAAGTGAATCAAGGGTTACCTGGTGTGGGTGCTTGTATTGGTTATCCCTCCCGCAGGAAATTACCGCGTATTTTGGCGAAACCGCTTGTAAAAACACCCTTGAGCTTGATGTGGCAGAACCGTGGTGGCCTATTTTTATAAGGTCGGCCTTTATGTAGCCTGAAGTGTAACGGTTTAATATTTCCTCCTCGTTTTCAACCTCTGCATCCCCCATAAAAAGCATTTTTATGTCCGAATAAGTCATTAAAATCACCACCGAGGTTTCGTTGGCGGTTTTGCCGTGTGTGTCAAAGGGGGAAATCACCTCAAATTTTGCGCCGTTTACTTCAAATTTCAGCCCTGCTTCACCCTTTATAACCTTTACCTCCTCATGGTTTTCAAGGGCGGTAAGAAGATTGTCAAAGGTTTTGGTGGTGGCCGCCGAGTCGGGCATAATCACGTTTTTTACGGTGTAGCCGTTTATCACCTCTGCGGCAGCGCCTATATGGTCGGCGTCAAAATGGGTTAAAACCATGTATTCAAGTTCTTTAACGCCGTATTTGTCAAGGTTGTTAAGCACCGCCTTCTTGTTTGTGTAAACTCCGGCGTCAATCAGCAAAAATTTTCCGTCTGAAAATTCAAGTAATATACTGTCCCCCTGACCAATGTCAAGAAACCTGACAGTCAGCTTATCAAGTATTTCCGGGGAAATACTTTCTTCTGATGATTCCTCGCTTGAAGGCAGAGCGGGGAAGAATTCGCAGGAAACAAGAGCAAAAGAAAGCAAAATCGCTATAAGTATACAAAGTCTTTTCTTGTTCATACCATCCCTCCTTTGGGGGTTTATATAATAATAGCATAAAAAGTAAAAAAAGGGAATAACAATGGCAAAAAATGAAATTTTATCTTCGCTTAAAATAAAGGATATGACCAACCTCGGTCAGGGTGTTGCGGACCATGACGGCAGGGTGGTCTTTGTTAAAAGCGGCGTCAGGGGCGATGTTCTTGACGCCGTTATTATTAAAGAAACCAAAAGCTACTCGGTAGCCGCAATAAAAAACCTTGTTTCCCCCTCCCCTTATAGAGAGGATAACAAATGCACCTGCTATAAAACCTGCGGCGGATGCGTTTTCCGCCATATATCCTATGACGAGGAAAAACGCATAAAGTATAACTATGTGGTAAACGCCTTTAAAAAGATTGCAGGTATTGACATAACCCCCGAATCAATTGACACCCTTACCTCCGACGGCTACCGCAACAACGTCAGATATCCGGTGGGGGTTGACAAAGACGGCAGGCTTTTCCCCGGCTTTTTCTCTGAAAAAAGCCATAACATAATAAAAGTCGAAAACTGCCTTACCCAAAAGCCGGCATTTATTCCCGTCATTGATTATATATTCAAGGCCTTTAACGAAAGTAACTTAACCGCTTATAACGAAGAAACGGCAAAGGGGTATATCCGCCATGTCTGCCTTCGCACCTCCCGTGACGGCAAGGTTGCGGTTTGTGTCGTTATTAACGGGGAAGTTGACGAAAAATTAAAAAAGATAGCCGAAAAGGTTGTTAGGGATAATGACAGCGTCGTATCCTTTTCGGCAAATATAAACACTAAAAAAACCAATGTCATATTCGGTGAAAAAACCACGGTTTTAATAGAAAAAGAAAGCCTTACCGAAAAAATATGCGGTAAAGCCTTTAAAATATCCCCAAGATCATTTTTTCAGGTAAATTCCGAAACGGCGGAAATGATGTTTGACAAGGCAAGGGAATACCTTGACCTTAAAGGCGGGGAAGTGCTTTTGGATTTATACTGCGGCACCGGAACGGTGGGTATCTGTGTCGCCCCGGAAGGAGTTAAGCTGTTCGGTTCTGAAATCGTCCCCGAGGCGGTGGAAGACGCATGGGAAAACGCCAGAATTAACAATGTGGGTGATTATACCTTTGTCTGCGGTGATGCCTCGGAGGGCGTGGCCAAATGTGTTGAAAAATACGGCATCCCCGACGCCATAACCGTAGATCCCCCCCGAAAGGGACTTTCGGAGGAAACGGTTGACGCCATTTTGTCAAGCGGCGCCAAAAAGCTTGTCTATATCTCCTGCAACCCCGACACCCTCGCCAGGGACGTAAAGCTCCTCACCCAATCCCCCACCTCAGCCTACACCCTGTCACGCATAACCTTGTTCGACCTCTTCCCCCGCACCAGCCACGTTGAGTGCGTTACATTGATGTCGAGGGTAAAAGATTGAGAGAGCTGAAAACCCTTATATATCAACGCTTTCAGCACACATGGGTATGAAACCCACCAGACGAAAAACATGAAAATATCGCTTCGCGGGAATAAGTCCATAAAGGCACTTTTTGATAGTTAAGTGGTCAGGTTAGATGTCATAGCCCCGCGAGTGGTCGGGTTAGATGTCAGCGTTCGTGAGTGGTCAGGTTAGATGTTTTTCCGGATTTTTTCGAGGTTGTGTGGTCAGGTTGGATGTTGGTATAACTATGTGTCGCGATTAAAGCGATAAGTCGGAATTTACAGGAGTTTGAGCATGAAAAACATTTATTTGATTGGCGGAACAATGGGAGTAGGAAAAACAACTACTTGCCAGATTATAAAAAACAAATTAAATAACTGCGTTTTCCTCGACGGGGATTGGTGTTGGGATATGCACCCTTTTCAAGTGACAGAGGAAACAAAGCAAATGGTATTAGAGAATATCTGCTTCCTTTTGAATAGCTTTATTAAGTGCTCTGCTTATGAAAACATCGTGTTTTGCTGGGTTATGCATGAACAGACTATTATTGACTATATTGTTTCACGACTTGACACATCGGACTGTAAGGTTCATTCTATATCTTTGGTGTGCAGCGAACAAGCATTGCAAGCGCGTTTGAGAAAGGATGTCGATGCTGGTATTCGTACAGAAGATGTGATTCGTAGAAGCATAGAGCGCATACCTTTTTACAAAAAATTGAATACATATAAAGTAGATGTATCGAAAATCACTCCAGTGCAAGTTGCTGATTTAATTATTCGGAACTGTTAAATTCCAGTTTGTCTGTGTACTAATTATAGCAAACGAGACCATCTACTAAAATCGAACAAACATTGCTACATGGGAACAAGTGCGAAGGCGTGATTTAGATCATGCCAGAGCGATTTAGATGATACCAAGAAAGAATTCGACGGTATGGAACTTGGTATCGGCGAGGTTATTAAGATCCAGTACTTTAACAATGAACGTGAGCAGAATGTCATTGTGAAAATCGAAAAAATGAAATAGGTTGGAGGTGAGAATATGTCTAAAAATAAGAATTCCGTAATAAAACTATTACCCGCGCTAGGCATTGTATTCGGTTCCGGAGTTGGAACGCTGGCTTCGATATTGTACAGCTTCCATATCGCGGCCGGTATGATCGGGGGAGCGGTTGCGGGTTTGCTGATCGGCCTTATTGCGTCAATGCTGTTCGGTAAGGGAAGCGGCTCAAAGGGCGGAGAATGAGTATGAAAAAGAAATGGACCAAGCATATAGGGATTTTTCTTTGCGTTTTTGCTATATGTGCTATTGCATTATATGGAGCGTGGAGGATATGGCTAGATCCTTACCGGGGGACGGTAAGCACCTTTGAGCAATCCAAAAAGCTTGATACCGTCCTTACCGGGATGCAGGCTGCACAGGATTTGGAGTTTATCGTCAGTCGCCTGCGGGAGCGCCACCCGGCTTGTATATCCGGCTTGCCTGTAGCGGTTCAGAAGGCATATGAGCGGGAGCATGCAGAGCTTTCCGAATCGGCACAGGTTACGGTCCTGTCGCTGTGGCAAAGTGCATCCCGTGTTCTTGCATGCCTTGCTGATGCCCATACCACAGTACGGGCGTACTATGAGGATACAAAGTTTCTACCGTTATTATTTTCATGGGAAGGGCAACGCTTGATTTGCTCAAGCGGCGAATATGACGGATATATTGTTAATAAGATAGGCGGCGTTCCGGTTGCCCAGCTTTACAAACGATTCCAGGAGCAATTTTCCTATGAGCTTGACGCCTGGGCTCGCCATGCCTTTGCCTCACGCATCAATCGCAGCGATTATCTGGCTTTTGTAGGCATAAATACTGGGCTGGAGATTGAAATTTCACTGGAGCGGCAAAGTGACGGAAGCTCCATCAATAAAGCCTTTGCGCTGCAGGAGAATGCGATAGCTATGCCGATAGGAACGGAGCCCTTCTACGACTATTCGGTAGATGGGGCGTCCGGTGTAGGAATTTTCATACTTCGTCAATGCATCTATGACAAGACATACAAGACTGCACTGAAAGATTTCTTTACATCTGTGCGTGATGAGGGAGTCCACAGTGTTATCGTGGACTTGCGAGGCAATCCCGGCGGAAATTCACTGGTCGCTAACGAGTTTCTTCGTTACCTTCCAGTGGAGAACTATGAGGTTGGAAGCTCCACAGTGCGTTTTGGTCCGGTTATATGGAAAAACCAGCCTGGGCGACAGAAAAATCAGCAAGCGGAGTATGTGTTTTCGGGAGATGTATATGTGCTGACTAGTACAGACAGCTTTAGCGCAGCTATGGACTTTGCGACACTGCTTTCAGATAACGGGCTGTGTATGGTGGTTGGAGAGATTCCTGGAAATATGCCCTCTTCCTACGGAGATATCCTGTATTTTCAGACGCCGAATGCACTGCTTGCCTTCACTGTGTCCTATAAGTATTTTATACGACCAGATGCATCTAAGTCCAATTTGCCGCTTCTTCCTGATATACAGGTTCCCGCTCATGACGCTATGGAGGAAGCATTGCGGCTGATTCACGAGAATTAAAATAAGTGCAAGGAGGAAACACAGATGGATCACATCGTATATTGTGATAAAAAAGCAAAGGAGCTTTCACGCCTACTCTCCGGCGAACAGACTATGGTCATTCGAGGAGCGGCGGGTAGAAAGCTGCCCCATGGCAGGGTAGCAATAAATGACACTGTATGGCTGTTAGAAAACGATAGCAGTGGGATTATACGCGCTAAAGGTATTGTATCCAGTGTATTTCATTCAGATAAGCTATCTTTAGAGGAATCTGAGAAAATCATAGAGGAAAATATGAACCGTCTGAAGCTGACCGAAGCTCAGAAGAAGCGGTGGATTGGGAAACGCTACCTATGTCTGATCGGACTCAAGGACATTCATGTAACCGAACCATTCTCTTATGTGCGGGAAAAGAATATGGATGACTGGATTATCGTAGAAAGTATAGATAATATTAAAAAATGATGAAAACCACAACAGGCATAATATATGGGGAAATAAGGACATTGGTAGTGCTATTGGTTTATGCGCAGCCATTGGTATAGCGTTGGGAGCCATGCTGACCAGTGTGGTGCTGTGACTTTATGTCGGTGCATGGGTTGGCGTGGTTCTTGGGGTTTGGTGCGTAAAGGTATTATCATACGGACAACACTTATAACTTAATGACCTCTCTATTCCAAAGGCCTATATTACTTCATCAATTAATTTATTCTTGAATTTACTTCCTCTATTGAACTTGACTTTAATATATTGATTACATCATAGCTGTAAGGGTAATTAATTAAATGATAGGATATAAAAATAGAAAGGATGTGTCTGAATTATGCTTACCGATATAAAACTCTCAATACCTGAAGATTGTGGTAATGCACCAAAAAAGCAAATTCTTAGAGATTTCAATGTAGCGTTTGTTACTAAGGACAATACGTTCTTATTAGAAAATATAGCTGATGCTATTACATGGCATATTATCGGTGACGAAATTGTTGAAGGTAAAGAGGATTTTATTAATAAATTGTCTGGGCTACAAAAAGAGGTAATCACTGAATTGCAGATTCGCGACATCATTACTCATGGTTATGTAGCCTCAGCACACGGTAAAGTTATTAGAACTAATAAATCCTTTGATTTCTGTCACGTGTATAAATTTACAGGCGCTAGTAAGACTGCAAAAATAAAAGAGATAACATCGTATATTATCCCCATAAAAGAATAAATCAAGAATTAAATTTCAATTATTGAATCTGGACAGCATTCTAATTGATCGAATCTTTCCCAAAAGCTTATCAGAAGATATGAGTGATATCACTTTTATCAGGAGGTATTTACAATGATAAACTATGATAAAATTATAGAATATTGGGACAAGGTATTTAGAGAGACCAAAAAAAGTCCTATTAAAACAGCAAGTGTAGGCCCAAATGATTTGGATAAGGCATTAGATTGGCTTTGTCAGAATTCAAGTTCCATACTCGATTTTGGTTGTGGTAATGGTGTTATGTTGTTTAAGTGTTGTCTTAGAGGAACAAATAATCATAGAGGTATTGATATTTCAGAGGAAGGGATTAAGGTCGCCAAAGAGATTCAAAGGTTAAGCGAGAAAGAAGGTTTTGCTTTTTCTGTAGGTGGAGTGGAAGAACTGGAGACCATAGCCGATGAAGCTTTTGATGGAGTTATTCTATCTAATATAATAGATAATTTGATTCCCCAAGATGCTATTAAAGTGTTGACGGAAGTAAAGCGCATTCTTAAAATAGATGGTAAGGTATTAGTGAAATTAAATCCTTTCCTTACAGATAATCAAATAAATGAATGGAACATAAAGATTATTGAGAATAACTTTTTAGATGATGGATTATATTTATGGAATCAATCTACCGAAGAATGGATTAGATTATTAGAGAATTATTTTCGCATTTTAGAATGTAAAGAGATTTATTATCCAGAATTTGATCAATATAATAGATTATTTTTACTTTGTAAAAAGGAAGAGTGTCCTGGTCAAGCGAAATTGTAACACCCTGACCTAATATTTTTATTAATGAATCGAGCTTCAAAAGGTGTGAGATCGTTGTTATAGGAATGCGGCCTGAGATGGTTGTACCATAAAAAGACATACTCCTCAGTCGCAGAATTAAGCTCCGCATCACTACGAAAAATGTGCTGATATATTAACTCATTCTTGAAAGTGTTAAAGTACCTTTCCATCGGAGCGTTGTCATATGGGCATCCGGCTTTGCTCATGCTTTGAGTAACATTAACAGATTCACAAAACTCAGTAAAGGCTTTTGATGTGTATTGAGAGCCTTGATCACTGTGTAAAATCAAACCACTCTTTGGGATAGACTGTGAGGAAAGAGCCTTTTTCAGTGTATTTATTGCTAATTCTGCAGTCATTGTTTTGCTATTCAAGCTTGCAATCACAGAACGGTCATAAAGGTCAATAATCGAGCAGTTATAACGTTTCTGACCATCCTTCAAAAACAAATACGTGAAATCCGTGCACCACTTTTGGTTAACATTTTCTGCTTTGAAGTTTTGATTTAAAAGGTCAGGGAAAACCTTATGAATATTCCCTTTAATGTAACCGGGCGTCCTTCTCTTCAGAAGTGAAAACAGCTGAAGTTCTCTATTCATGTACTTATGGACTGTTGTTTTACTAAGATTTATGCCTTTTCTGGATAGAAAAATCCTCATTTTTCGATGACCGAGCCGACCTTTGGTATTATGGTAAATATCTTTAATCTGCTTAAGAATTACTTGTTTTTTGGCTTTAAAAACTGTTTTTCTTCTTTTAAGGTAATTATAATATGCATTTGGACTGATGCAAAGTCTTCTTAAAAGCCACCTAACACCGAAATATGTATGATTTTTCTCAATAAACCGATAAACCGCTAATCGATTTCCTTTGCAAAGAATGCCGCCGCTTTTTTTAAGAACTCGTTCTCCTTTTTGGCTTCTTCGAGCTGCTTTCTAAGTTTTCGATTCTCAGACATTAAATCATATTCCTCTTTGCTCTGCGGGTTTACTTGGCATTCTTCGCGGTATATTTTTATCCAGTTCGATATGCTGCCATGGCTTATGTTATATTCTGCAGCAAGACTTTTGAGGGTTCGTCCTTCTTCAAGATGAAGGCGAACGATCCTCTTTTTAAACTCGTTTTCGTAATGTTTCTTTTTGTTTTGTTTCATGCTTTTCTCCTTTTATAGTTATTATACTATATTAGGGTAAGATGTTATAACTTTATTATACCATGACAATAGGTCTCTATTTGTAAAAAAAAGAGTATATGGGAAATAGGTATAAAATTATGTATTACTAGTCAATGTATTACAGAAAATTCTACAAATAGTTGATTTAGCTTACATTTTTTAATATACTACTTATAGGTAAAACTTTCCTTTGTAGCCAAATGGAACGTGTTTCATAAAGTATTGTCGTTAATTATTCGGGAAGCATTTAATTTTCAGTATCCTACATGCCAATTCGGCTAATTATGGAAAGTTAATGTGATTGAAATATTACAGTTAAATATAGAATAAGAATGCTATAACAATACAAGGAGAGTATATATGAATGAGAGTATTATTACGAAAAAGTCTGAAATGTATGAAATGATAATAGCTCTAGAAGCAGATTTTATCGAAAATTTTCACAATAAATTGAAGCTGGAAGACATTCCGAAAAGTGTTATACAGTCATCCAAATTGACAAATGATAGAGATCCTTTCTTATCTGTTTTGCGTGGTTTAGATTTTCAAGCGTATATTGAAATTTGTAATGCCAATATAGAAAAACTGAATTTTGGTGTTATACAGAAGGATTTTATTAATAAAGACTTTATAAAAATAATACCTATTCGTAATAATGTGATGCACCCTAGACCACTGGCTTTATATGACTATCCAATATTAAAAGAAACTTTTAACCAGATTGACAAAATATTAAGTTCAATGACATGGACTAATGTTCTTTTAACCAGGAGAAAAATAGCAGAGCATCCAGAAGAACTTATATCTCCTCCCATAAATTTAAAAAAAAGTGATAGAATTATTGAGAATTTACCTGCCATTGTTGATTATGAGGAAACAAGTTTTATCGGTAGAAGAAGAGAAATCGGAGAAATTAAAGCTAAGTTAAATAAGAACAACGTTCATATTCTAAGTATAATTGGAGACGGTGGGATAGGTAAGACAGCAATTGTATTAAAGCTATTATATGACTTACTAGATGAAGAAAATTGCAAGTGGGAATTAATACTCTGGACTTCGTTAAAGACTAGTGAATTAAATAATTATGAATTCTCTGAGATAAAAAATTCTCTAAAAAATACGTCCGCAATGTATAATCAACTAGCCTCAGTAGTTGGTGCTGACTCTTCAAAGAATGTTGAAGAATATATTATTGAACTAGCTAAAAACTTTAATACACTTTTTGTTCTTGATAATTTGGAGACAATAAATACATCTGAAATAAAGGACTTTCTTGAGGAATTTGCTGAGTATGGCAAGGTTTTAATCACTTCCCGAATTGGATTAGGAGAAATGGAGCATCGATATAAGTTAGGTGGACTTGATAATACAGATGTTATGGAATATACAGACACTTTATTAAGCCTGTATGGATTTGAAGGTATGTTCAGCAATACGGAAAAATATGATATTGCAGTGAAACAATTACATTCAAATCCTTTAGCAATTAAATGGTTTGTTAGATGTTTATACAATGGACAAACAGTTGATAATGTATTAGCCCACAAGGAAGATATTATTAATTTTTGCATGTCAAATGTTTATGAAAAACTTTCTGATAAAGCTCATGAAGTATTAAATATTATGGTTGTAGCCGGTGTGGATTTATCATATGCGGAATTAATGTATTATTTAGATTGTAATTTAGATGATTATACTGATATTAGCTATGCATTAAATGATTTGATTAAGTGTAACTTTATTGATGATGTTATATTTAGAACAGAGAAAAAAGTATCAATAACTAGCTTTGCAAAAGAATTTTTAAAGCTAAACTTTGTCGACACAAAGCAGCTAGTTTCGAAATTTAAAGAAAAGGAAAAGGTTATACTTACTTTTCATCAACAAGTGTTACAGAGTAAACATAAGTCTCCATATGCTATGAAATCCTTCTCATTTCATAATAATGATAAAAGTCGCATTATTGCAGCCTTTTATTTAATGAAGGCAATACAATGTTCGAACAAAGATAATATGGACGAAGCTTTTAAACTTGTTAGTTTTGCAAAAAAGTTAGCGCCAAACTATTTTGAGTGTAATAAAGTAGCAGCATTTTTATATGGTACAACTAGTCCCTTAAAAGCAAGGGAAGAGTATGATATAGCAAAAGAGTATTGTGAAACAGATGAAGAAAAAGCAACAATCTTGGTTGTTTATGCAGGTTTCCTATTGCGTTGTAACGACTATCATACTGCTATTAGTGAATTATCAGTTGCTCAAGCCCTTCAGCCAGATAATATCTATATAAAACTAGAAAGAATAAAAATATTGGGGTGTATAAATGACTTTAAAGAAGCATATTCATTATTGGATTCTATAGATTATGAATTATTGGATAATCATTATAAAAATATTTATTTGACTAGAAAAGCTGACTTATTGAAAAGGCAGTCTGAGCTTTTTGATCAACGTGATATTAAGAAAAAATTTGAATTAATAAAAAATGCATTTTGTACACTAGAAGAAAGTCAAGAACCAGATGAACAAATATACGATTATATGGTATATTTGTTAAGCAATTTATCCTATATAATTTTTGATGAGAGTGTCATGAGTTTCATAAAAGAGAAAATTGAAAAATATTTTACATTTTTCAGGAAATGTCGAAGATTTAAAGAGTTAAAAAAGAATATAATTGCTAAGCTAGATGGTATCAACGAAACTCCATTAAAAACTGAAATTGAAAAATACTTCAGAGAGTTCGATGATTTACTTCCGAAATTAAAATCAAATCAAGGAGTAGTTTATGCGCTAAAATACGAGCAAGGTTTTGGTTTTTTTAAAACAAAAGATTATCCGAAAGGTGTGTATTTTAGAATAAACTATAATATAAGAGAAATACAGATCGGAGATATTATTGAATTTGATGAAATAATAACCACATCAAAAGGAGTTATGGTTAGAAATATTAAAATTGTCAGTACAACAAACTGAATTGTTGCTATTAGGGTTATTTGTGCGCCCTTTGCTCAAGATAATCTGTCCGGCAGTTTTGCTTATGGTAGATGAAAATAACCAGGCGAGTTTGGAGCAAATAAATATTATAGAACTTAAAATATATTAGAAACCCAAAAGGTATACAATTACTATTCAATAATGTTCCCTTGAACGGCAATTTTTCAAAATCAACGAAAAATTGATTCATATGTTCCCTCGTACAGATGGTTCAAAAACGACTCACAGATATCAATTCAATCAACTCAAGCCATGTGGAGTGTGTGACGTGGGTGACAAGGGTTGAAAAATAGAAAGGCTGAAAAAGGCTACAAGTAAAGAGTTTCCTAGTGTTGAGCCATTCTTTAAGTTGTTCTACTTGAGATAACAATATCTATAAAATCTATTTTTATGTTCTGAAAAAGGATGTATGAGGAAAAGAAATGAGCATTATACAATCGCATGATATAACTCTATATGGCGGTAACGATGAGTACGATATAGTACTGCGTCCGCTTGCTGATGAACATTTACCGTACTTATACAAATGGAACGCCGATCCGGAGGTGTTGCACTGGACAGAAGGTAGTACAGCCGAGACAAACTTATCTTATTCACCTGATACTTTATATAAAATCTATGGAGGGGATAGGGAAAACTGTTTGTGTTTCTTAGTTGAAGTTAATAGAATGCCAATAGGCGAGTGTTGGCTTCAAAAAATGAACCTGCCGCATGTCACTATTTATGATCCTGCAATTGATGTACGGATAATCGACATGTACATCGGTGAAAAATCATATTGGAACAAAGGTATAGATACACAGTTTATTGCCATGTTGATTGATTTTGCTTTAAACGGTGAACATGTTGATGTGTTACATTGTTTTTGCGAGGACAACAATATCCGTTCGCGGAAAGTTTGGGAAAAAAATGGCTTTACTCTTGTGTTGAGTGAAGAATTACTACAACCTCAGAAGAGAAAATTTCAGTATCATTATCGTCTGACACGTAGTGAATATATTGAACGTCATCGATATCGCCCGAATGATAGCAGCATTTTTACACTACCGATAATCGACTTGCAACCAAGCCAGCTTTATATCAGTGAAGGCAAATTACGAAATGTACAAGAGTGGTTTAATCCGTCTGATAAAAGCGAATTTGATCCGATTCCGATAAAGGAATTTTGTAGTCGGAAGCTTATGACAGACGGTCACACACGCGCAGTTGTGGCATATCTAGCTGGCTGGGATAGTATACCAGTTTTTATTGATCCTGACGAGCTTAACATGGATACATATGCACTTAACGTCAAATGGTGCGACGAAGCTGGGATTCACTCTCCTATCGATCTTGTAAGCCGTATCGTTAGTCATAAAGATTATGAACGACTTTGGCGTAAACGGAATTGTGACGCTTAAAAGACCGAAAACCTATTGACTTTTTTTCTATGAAAAGATGTTTCTAAAATGAACAACAGACATTAATTCCATTAATTTAAGACACGTGGAGGTTGCGTAGTATATATACATTCTAAAAGCAGCAATTGCATAGAAAGGAGAATAAACGTGACAACAGTTGACAGAGCACTTAATTCGATCGGGAAAAAATGCTTTATCGATTATTATGAGGATTTCAGATGCTGCACAGATAAAAATGCGTTGGCCCATAAACTTCTTTTAAATAACAAGAATGCGACATCGCTTTCAGCGCAGATGACCAGAATTAACTATGCACAATGGATATTCGATAACAATTATGAAAAAGAAGCGTTGAGCATAATAATCAATTCAAATCGGCTTGATGATGCTATAAAGAAAATGGCAAGAGAATATTTAAATCTCTTATGATAAAGGAACCCTCCCGGTCATCATAACTAGGAGGGTTCCTTGCTTTATAGGTTTATTCATAAATTTCAACAATGATGCTGGACTTAAATTCCACATTAAATTTATCCTCGAAGACCGTAACCTTCTCAATCAACCGCCGGACAAGTTGCTCGTCGTATTCGGCAAGAGCGGTGGATTGCTTCTTTAGGAATGTGCTCATGTCAGTTATGCGCTGTTTCAGTTCATCACGGCTGGCATTTTCAACCTGCAATTTTTGTTTCTGGTCACGCAGGCGGTAAATCTCATCTCCAACCTTCTCATAATCCGCATTGGAAGTGGCCAATTTCAGAAGCTCCGTTTGCAATTCCTCAAGCTGCTTATCAATATCCGCCAAAGCCTTGTCGCTTTCACGATTTATGACGGTGGCGATATTATCGCGTAGAATAGTGAGGAATGAGTCCTTGTCGCAGAGCGTCTGATTAATTGCGGTGACCAGCACTTGCTCAATGGTGCTCTCCAGTACCGTGCGGGCATCGCAGAACAGGCCAGTGTTTTCTAAGCGACTGACGCAGCGCCAGACGACGGACTTTTTGCCACGATTGTTCCAGTGAACCCTGCGAAAAACCTCGCCACATTTGCCGCAAATGATTATCTGGGCAAAGACGTGGTTGCTGCTGAATGTTCTGGTCTTTCCGTTCGGGCTGGTGTGGACGACACGGCGGCGGACAAGCTCCTCCTGCACCTGCATGAAAACTTCACGCGGGATGATGGCTTCATGGCTATTTTCTACATAATACTGCGGAACGATGCCGTTGTTCTTGACTCGCTTTTTTGTAAGAAAATCAACCGTGTAGGTTTTTTGCAAGAGAGCATCTCCGATGTACTTTTCATTTCGTAGAATATTATTAATGTTACTGGTGTGCCAGCGCTCATTGCCTGCACCGTTCAGAATACCGTCGGCCTCTAACCCCCGGGCAATCTTCAGCATACTGGCACCCTCAAGGTATTCCCTGTAGATGCGCTTTACGATTTCGGCTTCTTCGGGTACAACCACAAGGCGCTTATTCTCATCCTTGGTATAACCGAGAAACCGTGCGCAGTTGACTTGTATTTCACCTTGTTGGTAACGATACTGCAAACCCAGCTTCACATTCTGACTCAAGGACTGACTTTCCTGCTGCGCAAGGGATGCCATAATCGTGAGCATAACCTCGCCCTTGGAATCCATGGTGTTTATGTTTTCTTTCTCAAAATAGACCGGGATGTTCTTATCCTTCAGCTGACGGATATATTTCAAGCAGTCCAGCGTATTTCGGGCAAATCGGCTGATGGACTTTGTAATGATCATATCGATATTACCGGCCATACACTCGTCAATCATGCGGTTGAATTCTTCACGCTTCTTAGTATTGGTACCGGAAATACCGTCGTCCGCAAAAATCCCTGCCAGCATCCAGTCGGGGTGCCCTTGTATGTAGGCAGTGTAATGCTCAATCTGTGTGTCATAGCTGGTAGCTTGCTCCTCGCTGTCTGTGGAAACACGGCAGTAAGCAGCAACGCGCAGTTTCGGTTTTTCCTCGTCCTTGCTCTTGCGAGTATGCTTTCTTGCCGGAATCACTGTGACATTTTTACTGACTGCCATTCTTGTTCACCTCCATTTCAATTAAACTGTAGGCGTATTCCGCCTGCCCGAAGGGGTCGTCGAGTTCCTCTGTTCCTTCTTTCATGCGAAAGATCGTAGGATAAACGACCTCTTTTTCTTGTATAAACTTTTTGGTACGGCCGAGTCTTTCCGCCCGCATAATTCGTTCTGCTTCGGCAGTGTTAAAAGTGTCTTTGTCAATAATCGCCGGATAAAACTCATCACCGAGGTATCGGGTATTTCGTAGCATCCTGCCGATACCGGAATGGAAAGCTTTAATACCTGCTTTCTTAGCTGCTGTCGCCAAGGAATCGCCGCTCAGGTAAGATTGAAATAATGTTTTAATCTGTTCTGCAGCCTCTTTATCAATTACGGCCTTTCCGTTTTCAATACGGTAGCCAAATGGTATATGGCTCATTTATCCCACCAACCTTTCTTTTAGCGTAATGCCGCATTTTAATTCGAATCCAATTTCCGCTCGTGAATAAACAAGAACCCTCTCCACAAAACGGGCAAACAATTCACCGTCAAAGTCCGTCATCATTGATGCCCTGGATGTAAACTGCAGCAGAGCACTGACTTCACTTAGGTTTTGGAAGTCATTATTCAAGAATCGCGTTATGGATTCTTTTTGGCGGCGCAGGCGTTCTGCCTCTTGCAACAATTCATTGTTGCTCTTATTATAAATGGCTGGCTCAAGATAGCCTTTGGTCATCAGCCCAACCAGTACATTTCGCTGTTCAGCGTTTTCTTCTAGCTTCTTGTCAAGGGCGCGGATATTTTCCAGAGTTTCATCGGAATCCATTCCGCGCAGACTAATGAGCAACGGTTTCAGAACAATTTCATGTCCGAAAATGAGCTTGTTCATCATGGTGACAAATGCGTATTCGAAATCGGATTCCGACACATATTTCATAGAGCATTTCTTGATGTTTGCAATATGAGTGGAGCAGCACCAAGCAATTCTATGTTTGCCGCTTGTGTGGGTTCTTCTTTTAAAGGTTCCGCTGCACTGACCGCAGACAATTTTACCTGAAAAGGGATAACGGTTTTGATATTTCGCACTTTGCTTCTCCAGCCGTTTTTCTTTACCGCGTTGTTCGATAATATCCTGTGCGGTCTCAAAATCCTCATGACTGATAATCGGCTCGTGATGATTTCGAATTAGATATTGGTCTTTTTCTCCATTGTTGTTATGGCGGTTGAAGTGCTCATCAGTATAGGTCTTTTGAAAAATGACATCACCTGTGTACTTTTCATTACTAACCATCCCGCATATAGTCGTTGATGTCCAACGACCGCCTTTTTTGGTCGGTACCTTTCGTCTGTTCAACTCATTAGCAATTTTGTGGGTACCCTTGCCGGACAAAATCTCGGCAAAGATGAAGCGGACAATTTTAGCTTGAGACTTATTGATAACCATTTCACCGTCTACATTGTCATAGCCGTAAGGCGGATAAGATATTTTATATGTACCATTTTGGAATCTGCGCTTAATCGACCATTTGTTGTTCTCGGAAATGGAGACCGATTCGCTTTCGGCCAGTCCAGACAGGATTGACAGCATGAGTTCGCTTTCCATTGACCCCGTGTTGATATTTTCTTTCTCGAAGTAAATGAAAACACCAAGGTCAAGCAGCTTCCTCACCAGTTCCAAGCAGTCGGTTGTGTTACGGGCAAATCTGCTGATAGACTTCGTTACAATTAGGTCTATTTTTCTGTTCTCACAGTCAGCAATCATTCGAAGCAGTTCAGGACGCTTTTCCTTTTTAGTGCCGGTGATACCCTCGTCATAGTAAAGTCCGGCAAACTCCCACTCAGGGTTTGCATTGATGTAAGACTCGTAATGCTTTATTTGAGTGTCCAGACTTTCGATCTGTTCGTCGCTGTCGGTTGACACACGGCAGTAGGCCGCAACCCGCAACTTAGTCTGTTCGGTAAAATGGGCTGTGTTTTGAGCAATTTTCGTTACCTTTTTCAAATTCTCACCTCCTTAGTCAGTGTGACATATTACCTCTGAAACGAAGTTATATCAACAATTTCAGGGCATAATCTCGGCTAATAGTGGCGAGAAAGTTTTCCGATTTAATTCGGTTATCTTGTTGAATTCCGACAAGGTAATTAAATCTTTCTCAAGCATAGAAGTGAGTATTTGCTGCGCTCTCACATAATCAACTTCGCGCTGCATTTGCTCATGCGGAGTAGAGTTCACTTCACCATCGATTTTCTGCCCTTCGCCAATAGGGCAACGCATTAACTCAAGTTTCTGTTCATTGAACACGAGAAACCACCTCCTCGCTATACGGAGAAAAGTGGAGCGCATTTATACACCTATAAATAAAAAAAGCCCGCAGAGTTTTTATGCTCCGCGGGCATGATAATAGTTATCACGAATATTTAATGAAAGCATCCTTAAATCCTGCTGCCTTAACTTTTTTAAGCATATTTTCGGCATTTTCTTTGACGGAGTATGCCCCGACCTGCACACGGTAGTATTTTTTCGGTTCTGTCGGTGTTTCGATTGTTACCAGCCCAGCTTTGACATCTGCACGAAATGTGTCCATGTTCTTTCCGTGCTTCGGGAACCAGTGCATAACATCACCGTGGTTGCTGGCAATGCCCAGCTTGTGGCCCTCGCTGTGGCAGATGATATTCTTTTCCGTCAGTCCGTACTGCTTACAGAGATATACGCAAAGTTCGACCGCTTCCTTGTAGACCTTATTGAAGTAAACCGAGTCCGTCAAATTGTCCTCACAGATCTCAAAACCAATATAACCGGTATTGTTTGCGTTTTTTGACGAACCGAGAGAACCCGAACCGCTGTGCCATCCAACCATATCCCAAGGGAGTGTCTGGTAGGTGGCAATGCTGCCGTCGGCAAGTTTTCCGATAAATGCGTGAACGCACACCTGCGTACCTTCCGGGTCTTGCTGTGTTCCAGTGGTTGTTGTATATGTTCTTGCCGAGCAGACCGTCATCCGGTCCCACATAGCGTTTAAGGTTCGGATTATTAGCACCCGTTGAATGCACCATAATACCTTTTACAGTATGCTTCTTGCCGGACTTGTAGCATTCGTTTTCGGTCAGAATGAGCTTACGCAGATTCATTGTCATCCCGTCCTTTCACCAGTTGTTTAACGACCTGATTGGTACCGGTTGCAGAAAGTCCGCTTGCTGCACCGATGACGATAGCAACCAGTATGTTCTGTGTTTCGATAACACCCGGAACACAGTAAAAAGAAACGACGCCGCAAATGGCGCCGAGTAAAGCGGATATCAGCGGAATAAACCGCTTAAACCTTTCATCGCCTCCGCAGGCCGTTTTAACGATGTCAATCAAGGTGTAAACGATAGCCGCTATGGCCGGAATTGTAACGATAGTCATTTTGTTTCCTCCTTATTTATGCGCTTGCTCATTCAGGTGAGCTTCCAACCTGCCAATGGCATCCGTAACAGGACCGTCGCAGCCCTGCTCCTTGAGACCCTTGAGGCAGGCAAGAACACCCATTGTGAGGATAAGCTGCTCTTCCTTAATATCCTTGATGTCCTTGTCCTGCTTCTCCTGTTTCAGAGTACCAACGGTAAATCGTAAAAATAGCACCGAAAATAACCACAAGCGAGGTTATAATCGATGCCACAGTAATAATGGTTTCAGTTGTTACCGTCATTTTCTTTCGCCTCCTTGTCCGGGGTTTCCGATGGTTTCGGATGTTTCGGAGGCATCAACCGCTCGAGCAGTTCTTCGAGATTTACTTCCGCGTGAGCCGACAGGTCGAGATACTTCGGCTCCTTTTTCTTTTCATCCATTGATATTCCTCCTTATGAAAGCGTGAGCGAGAAGTTGCCGACACGGAACAGCGGAACATAGTTAGCCGCTACTGCGATGGGGTTGGTAAGTGTCCCGTAAAGCACCAGGTTGCCTCCGGTCTGCGCTGTATATAGACCGAAGTGGGTAACCGTTCCCCAGGACGCAGTCGCTTCCGGAAAGAAGATGATGCTGGTGTTGGATGTGGAGCCTGCGGCGGGTGCTGACATGACCTGCGTCGCGCTTGTTCCGGAAAGCCCGATGATCGCTCTCGCATATCCCGCCGCTGACGAAGGTTCCGTGAAGTTCGTTCCGTCCGCATTGGGGGCGGTGGTGCTAAGCGCAATGTAGCAGTTTGAGAGAGGCCCTGTGCTGCTCCTGCCAATGAGTCCGCTTAGCACCTGTGTGCTGCCGTAAGTAGTGAATGCCATAAAAATTCCTCCTTTTATGTTTCTGTAATAATTTGAGTCATGGTTCGGTTTGCCGCGTCCCAGTATAGTTTTTGGGCGTACTCCATACCTTTAAGATAAATATATAGTCCTCCGGGGGCCTCTTCATAGGTGTCGTAATAGCCGGTGGTGAAAACCTTTGTCGCTTTATGAAGAATGGTATCAACGAATAAAATACCATCGTTGGATGTACCGAGAACGCTGCCTTCCTGTATAGAATAATCGAATCTTTTACTGAAGAGAAGAAATCCTCCGTCAGTCGGTATTTGCACGATGTAAGGCGAGTACGGGTGATCAATACTGTCGCCCAAATAGAAGGAATCGGAATTGAATCTGTATGCCATACCCGTTTCGTAGTTGAACATAACGGGATACCCCGATGCCCCGATGATTAATACCCAGCTGTTATCAAGTTCAAAAAATCTCGGTCGGTTGAGAGAAAGCCTTGTGGTATAAGTCGTACTCGGTGTATCCGATGTTTTTGCCCAGTTGTAGATTTTTACGAGTTCATGAGTAGTATCATCAAAAATACATCCGCCATCTGATGAATAACCGCTGATTACACGATAATTTCCGAATTTGCGGTTGAACTCATATGTCGGTTTGTTGTAGTCACCGGGGCCATACCATGAATACCAATACTGACCGAAATACCCGTTGTCATTGGACAGTTGCTTTATTGCACCCGTAGTACCATCCACAAAGTAGCAGTAGGAGACAGTATCACGGCTCACAAGGATTCCATCATCGACTCTTTCCATATAGCACATTCTTGTTGCGTTTGTGCTCTGTATCAGGCTCATCTGTCCGTCTTTGTAAAGCAGAATGCCGTTATAGTCAAGGCTGGTTTGGTATGAACCAAGAACCACAGTATCGTTCCAACGCTTCATAACCCAGGCATAACCCTTGTCCCATACCTGAATGAAAGATTTATCCGAAGTGTTAAAAAGCCATACCCCTAACTTACTTGAAGTGCCGGATGATACAAGAAATCCCTCCGGCACCTTACAGGCATAGTACCAAGGTCCTGAAGCATTGACCATTGTCAGCTGCCCGGTTTCGAAGTCGAAGTATTTCAATCCTGTTGTAGAACTGTCTCCTCCGAGAATAATTCCATCCTCCGATACGGCAGCGCAGTAGCAGGTACCTGAGTTAGAGGGAGTAAACCACTGACGGGTGGTTTTGTCATAGACCGAACACCCGTAGGAGCTGTATGTTCCGATAGCAACATCATCGCTTTCATACCAGTAGTAATAGCGTCCGCGTGTGGTTATTCGGGTAAACTCTTTAGTGGAAAAGTCATACCACCACATACCTCCGACAGTTGAACTCGAGCCGGAGTTCGGTGTCAGACATACCCCGTGGCCGTGAATAATATGTGTTGAACATTCTCTGTAGCCGATTGAATATGCATAATACGGGTAGCTGTAATATGCCCAGTAATATGCCTCGGTTGTGATTCGAGTGACGGTACCGGTGTCCCGGTCATAGCGCAAAAACCCGCCTGAGTTATTTGAGGTTGTAGCCGAAGAAATCAGTATCGTTCCGTCACCCATGTCCATTATGCAGCCTCCGCCGGTCGGGGTTCCTATGCCGCTGCTGTTGAGCGCTCCTGTCGAACGGTAGGTGTTCATCCACCTGTATCCTTCGGTAAAGATCTGTTCAAATTCAAGCGTTTCTTTATTCAACCGGTAAATCCCCCTGAACTCTGGATAAGAACTGCTGTAGTTGTAAAACGAAAAAAGCCAGTAGTCGCCAATATCGCTGCTGGTTGCCTGCATACTTGTGGTTTTTCCGTTGCCGTCAAGGATGCACACGGTTTCTTTTGTGCCTGGATTAAATATAAGCCACCTGATTGAGCCGCCAATGAAATATTTATCGCCGATAGCTATCGGTTTTTCATATGATCCACATCGATCGTCAATCAGTGTTAGTGTCCTTGACAAGGTTTCATAGTAATAAATCGAGTTACCGGTGAGTAAAACCGCTCCATCTGTCACCGGGTACATATTTGTGAAGTTCCGGTCATCGAGTTTTATGGCGTCATATGAACTTTCCAGCCACAGTCCGAAATTGGTAAGGCTTGATGATACAAGAAACCCATTTGCAACTTGGCATGAGTAAACGGAATACAGGCTTCCGAGCGGAGCACCGGGATTTGACGAAACGGCTTTCTCTGTAATTATGAATCATTCGCCAATTCTCGGTAGGTTCGGGTAGCCCGTAGGTATAGGTGGCCGTACCGCCGTCAACTTTCCGGAGCGTGACCGTGTCCACATTTTCGTACTCCACGTCCTCGCCTATCTCATTTTTCAATAGTACATTAGGCACTATATCACCTCCAATTTATATGTCTGTTTTTGTTTTGCGGAAACGGCTTGACTGATATAAAGGTCATTTTCTGTTTTCACCGGATGCTCCCAGAGTGTGCTGTCCAAATAATCGACAGATGAGTGCGTGTTCACCCCGTGAACGAGTTCTCCTCCGGTGGCTATCGTCATCCAATATTCTGCTGTGCTGACGATGTCATTTGTTATGGCCAATCTTGAAACAGAAGCCATCGGGTCAATGAAGATATGCGTTCTGTTCTTCTCTGCAAGCTGTGCCTGATAAACTGTCAGATCGCCGCCCAGATAAACAGGATACTGCCATCCACCGCCGCCCTCAGTCGCCATTTCACCGTCTGCATAAAAGCTCATGGAAACGAAAGCCGCAAGGTCTGTGTGGAACACATATCCGAGTTCGCTTGTTACGGATGCATTCATATCGGACAAGGCACCTGCCGATGCCAACTGATGAAGAGCATCCATGCCGCCGGAAATGTGGTGCGCCATCCGGATTTCGGAGAACATTTCTCTCAAACCATAAATCGCGGTAAGGTCGGCAACGGTAATCGGTGTGAAAGGCAGTATGATATGAGAACCTGAAGGAACGGACCATGCTGTGTGAACAATACCGTCGGTCGTGTGCCTTGCCACAGATCTTGCAACTGTCGATATTGAGCGCGGAGAGTGCAAAGTGTCTATGATATTCAGCTTGTAATTATGCGCTTCGGGTTCAAGTATCCCTGCGACACCGGCAACACCGTCGCCTCTGAAATCAAGAGAAATGCCTGTATATCTCTCCAGAATTCCGGCAATATCGCTGTGCGCGTGAGAGTTTATCTCAAGGCTTATTTCTATGAGATGTTCAATAGCCGGCGCGAAATCAGCAACCATTTCCGATGTTATCGGAACCATGATATCCGTAGCTTGTTCAAACGGGAGCGGCTCGATGTTTTCAAGCATTGCATCACCCGATGCCGCTAAAGTCAGATATGCCTGCAGCAGCGTGGAGATATGGTCGAGTTCGATTCTCGCAAACATGGCGGGTGAATTTATAACGGCTTCTATTAAGAAATCCTTTATGAACTGCGCGGAACCGACCGTTGCTGAAATTATGGGAGAGTTTATGATGCTCTCCGCAGTGACTCCGAGCGGCGAAGTGGTTTCAATGTTCGGAAATGAATCTGTAAAAATATGCGTCCCGGCGGTAAACAGCGTCGGCTGACGGGTAATAATCGACGGTGCTGCTTTCAGCTTCAATCCCGTAAGAGATATAAATTCTCTGACCATCTCTGCTGCGAGTGTGTTCCGCAAATCAAGATTTACCCGTGTGTGGCACCAGCCGGGATTGATCATCGGAAGAGATACTCCGCTGCCCGTTACTGTATGAACGGAATGAGCGGAGCCGCCGATAGGTCCGGAAGCGATACTGTTGACCTCGCCGGAAGGCTGACGATGTTCCGCTTGCCTCTGCGGTGAAGCCGAGGCTTTGAACTGTTCTTAAAAACGACTGTGCTGAAAGTCCTGCCGAAATAAGAGCAGATATTGAGATTGGCGGCAACCGTACAAGCCTGCGGTTTCCTGCGTCAAGTGACATATACAGATATCCCGCAAACCGTGAGGACATATCATCGGTTTCCAAGGCTGCGTGAAAAGCCGGTGAGGGCACAAGAATATGCAGAGTCCAGCCGGGTATGTTCGTTGACTCAAGGGTTGGTGTTGGAATGAGAATGCCCGACTCTGTAACCTGAGCCTGTGCCGCCACACCCGCAAACAGTTCTGTTTCCGGGAGAAGACAGGCAATCAAGCTTTTATCTAAATCACTGGTTGGCGTTGTTCCGTTTATAATCCCGATGACTAAATTCAGCCGTTCGGCAAGTTCGAGAAAATACCTGCCATACACAACATCGGCATTGTTTTCTCCGACCGAGCCTATACCGATGAAATTATCCCGTCCGACATATCCCGGAAGGCTCGGATTCATTGCCCACGACCATGAGTTGTACCTTGTGTTGTATCGGAGCGCGTTGAATCTTGCCGCAGTCAGATCCTCGTAGGCGTAATTCATACGGGTATTTGAAAGGCTGGCATAAGTGTCAACCCAGGAAAGATTCAAAGCGGCGAGTACCTGGTTGACTTTATTTACAAGGTCATTCCAGACATTCCGGTGAAAGCTTGATGTGTTACCGTTTGAAGTAAGCGCGGTATATGCCGCCTGTGTCTGGGCCGCTGTTGCAGTACCGTTGGAGGAGGTCCAGCTCCATGGTGTTATGGCCATTTTACATTACCTCCTCAAAACGTTATAGGCATAAGGAAAGAGCAGCCCGAAGGTTGCTCCCAAATATTAATTATGATTCTCTTTAACAAAATAGTATTTCAAGTGCGAACTGCACACAAAAACGAGAAGTTTTATACTTTCTCCCGCGTCAAGTAAATTCCAATGATTGCCCCTATAAGGATAATCGGTGCAAATCTGACAAACAGCCATTCAAATGCGTGAAAAGCAACTCCAACAACGGCGGTTTCTGGATCATTAAAATTCCAACCCAAGTAAGGACTGTTTAATACGATTAAGATCGCAGAAATTGTTACTATGACCGCACTCAACGAGATAAACAGCCAATGGAGTATTTTTCTTCTCGCGGTCTTCCTTTGTGCAAGTTGTAAGTTTATAATCTCTAGTTTTTCGGAAATCGCCTTTAAGTCATCAACCTTAGACTCTATAACAGTTTCTCCGAGCAAAGTGCTTACGGGTGTTTCAAGCACTTCTGATATAGAAATTAACATTTCAGAATCAGGAACTGACAATCCTTGCTCCCATTTAGAGATTGTTTGTCTCACCACATTCAACTTGATAGCGAGTTCTTCTTGCGAAAGCCCTTTTGATTTTCTGATTGCTTTAATGTTTTCTTTTAACATTAGGGATAACCTCTTTTCTTTCAGTTGTTACCACTATTATATAAGGAGCTGCCCGTTGCTACAAGCAACGCATATTAACATTCAAGATTTATAGTTCTGATAGTCTGTTTGGTCTATGAGTGAGAAAAAAACTAACACTCTTAAATTGTTCTATATCGCTTCTATTGATTAAGCTAAAAGACAAATTTCGATTTCTTGAGTGCATTATACCATATAAACATAACTTTATACAAACATTTCATCCAAATTTCGCAATAGCCGCACCCGTATAAATATTTTTCATGGTCGTTCCGTTTACGATATATGCGGTGTTGTCAGAAAAGCGGAAGAAGATGCCGTTGTATCCGGTCTTTGCGGCAAAGTCTCCGCTTTCGTCTTCCGGTTCGGAGTTGCCGATCCACAGACCGTCTGAAAATTTTTTGACAAGACCGTAGTCGGCTGACGCTCCGGAACCCGAGCCGAGCTGGATGAAAGGATAGTCCTCATCATCCGTGGTATATCCGAACCGCAGCTTTACATCATAATCGGCGTTGTACACCTCAAAACCGCCGGAGGTCATCTGCGAGAAACCTTCCGCGTCTCCGGGTTGACCTGCATAAAACCTGCCGCCGTATATCGTTGCGTCTCCCGCGAGGTAAGCGTTGCCGTTCTGATCCACCCGGAAGTTGTCGCCGATATTGATTTCTCCGCCGTCTATCTTGACGGTGCCTACAAACTTGTAGTCGCCTGTGGCAGGGTCGAAGTACAGCCGGTTGATAAGATTTCCTTGCCCGTCATCTGCTTTCATGGCAAATTCGTCAGCGTTCATTACGACTTTTGCCTTGTTGTCGTCCCTGGTAATCTCAAGACCGCTCTCCGGTGTAATGGAAAGGCCGTAATAGTTTCGGCCTTTTGCAATCATACTTTGTTCGATATTTACGAGGTCTCTTTCCACCGAAGGAGCGTAATCGTCCACCTCAAGTTGAACATCATCGCTTGTAAACGGATTTCTTGTAATGCCGACGACACGCACATTCTCGTCAATATCCAGTCTGTCGAATTTCATATGCACCTCGTCGCCGAGATGAAGATTTGACGGCTTATAGACGGAGACCGAGTATCTTCTTTGGCTGCCCGTTTTGTCTACCGTTTTTGAAACAGACACCACATTTTTCTCAAACAGTTCTTTTATCTCTGTACTGCCTCTGTGGTTTCGGATATGCACTTCGTATCCTGTGAACTCCGGTTCCCAGCCAAAGTGTGAGCAGAAATCTAAGACAGCGGCTCTCTTGGTTTTATCTTCCGGCATTGTGTAGGTAACCGTTTCAATCGGTTCTACATCCCCGGCGGTAAGTCCGGTCAGCCGGACAAGGGTATTGAGGATTTCACGCGGAGTGCCTGTCTGTGAAAAAGCCGACTTAATGTATGAGGTAAGGCGGTAGGATACGTGTTCGCAGTCTGCAGTTATTTTGTAAAGACCGCCGGAGAGTTCCTTTTTAACTTTTACTACATCATAGAAATCGTTTCCGTACTGAACGATATATCCGTCGGTGTCATTTATGTTTTCAAGCCCGCCGTCAAGGAGTGCCTGAAAAGACAGCGTTTTCTCCGTGGTCAGCTTTTCTTTAATGGTGCAGGAAAACACGCTTGATACTGTGGCAACAATCGTGTTGTCCGTTCTTCTTACTATAAGGTCCATATCAGGTCACCCCCAGTGCGCGGCGGTAGGAGGAAGTAAACCCGCTCTGTATTGAGCCGGTTGCCGCCGTGATTTCTTTGCCGTCAAGGTAGAGCGGAACCTGCACCACAACCTGCCCGGATGCGTTTCTGAATGAAGTCTGCCTTGCATAAGTCGCAGCCTCAAGAGAGCGGTCATCGACGACATTGTTAAGATGGGTTCTTGCGTTGATATCAAAGTCTGAAGGAATCGCTTTCAGGATGTCCTTGTCAACATTCTTCATCTCATCCACAAAACCGATACCGAGACCCTGGGACATATACATACCGAGTTCGGCGAACTTCTTCGACGGCGATTTGATTCCGAAAAAGCTGCAGATGCCGTTCCACAAATCCTTCGCCCAGCCGGATACTTTGTCCCAGATCCATGACGCAAGCGACTGAATACCGTTCCATAAACCTTTGACGAGATTCTTACCGACATCGGCAAGCTGCGATACACCATTTCCGAGAGCGGACACAATACCGGAAATAATCTGCGGCATCGCTTTCACGATCTCCTTGATAATAGTAGGAAGGTTCGTTATAAGCGAAGTCAACAGTGTAATTCCTGCCTGCACGATCATCGGAATATTCTGAGTGATTGCGTTTACGATGCTCGTGATGATCTGCGGCAGTGCGTTTACAATGGTGAGAATTATGGTCGGAAGTGCCTGAATGAGAGATACCAGCAGTTTGATGCCTGCTTCGATTATCTGCGGAATCGCGCCGAGCACACCATTGATGATGCCGTTTATAATCTGAGGCAGAGCGTTTACGATTGCGGCTATAATGGTCGGAAGCGCCGCCACAAGAGATGTAATCAGCTTGATGCCGGTTTCGATTATCTGGGGAATGGCATTTATTAAAAATGTTATGACTCCGTTTATGATTGCCGGCAGCGCATTGATAATAACCGGAATCGCATCAAGTATGCCCTGGGCAAGCCCCATGATGATTTGAAGTACCGCCGTGAGCAGCTGAGGAAGATTGTCTATAAGTGTCCGGCACACCTGCATGATGACCGCAACGATTGTAGGGATGAGCGTCGGCAGCGAATCCGAAATTCCTGATGCGAGGGTTACGATTACCTTTATTGCGGTTTCAAGTATCATCGGAAGATTGTTTATGATCCCCATAGCGAGTTCCGAAACAAGCATAAGGGCACCTTCAGCGATTCGAGGTAAAGCTGAAACAAGCCCTTCAAGGATGGAAAGTATAATCTGCGTCGCCGACGAAACTATCATCGGCAGATTATCCACGATTGCTTTTCCGATGGATGTGACGAGTGACATTATTAGGTCGAGAATTACCGGAACATACTCCATAATGACATCGACTGCCTTCGGCAGAATGTCCCCGATTACCTTGCCCATCTGCGATATATCTCCGTTGGCATTCAGTATGCCGTTGGTAAACTCTCCGAGAAGGTCAACACCGGAACCGGCAAGTTCTGTCAGCACGGGGAGCAGCACGGTGCCGAGTGCGTTCTTTGCCGCGGTGGTTCCGACAGTCAGAGTACTGAATCTGGTCGTCAAGCTTCCCGTATGCATTCAGCATTTCATCCGAAACCACATATCCGGCTTTTCTTGCCTCCTCACCGAGTTCGGCCATCCGCTCCGCGCCAACCGTAATCAGCGGATTCAGTTCTTGGGCGGATTTGCCGAGGATCTGCATGGCAAGCGCATCGCGTTCGGTCTCGTTCTGCATTTTTCCGAGTGCGTCGATGACTTCCCAATACACCGAATCCGAATCCCGAAGACTGCCGTCAGCGTTCAAAACCTGTACACCAAGCTTTTCATAGGCGTCCACGGAAAGCTTTGTGCCGTCCTGGACAGCCTTCATGCTTTTAATCTGTTTTGCCATAGACTTTGTGAGCGTTTCAGTGGAAACATCCACAAGTTCAGCCGCATACATATATTCCTGCAGCTTGTCTGTCGCAATTCCGGTGATGGTCGATTCGGTCATTACCGTGTCGGCATAGGCTGCACCTGCAGCAGACATATCAATGAGTGCTTTTCCGGCGGATATGGCTGCTGCGGATACCGCGGCAAAAGCTATGGCAAGCGTTCCGGCTACCGCTTTACATACACCGCCGAGACCTTCAAAGCGGGATGACGCTTCATCGGCATCATTGCCTGCTTCTTTGACATCGTCGCCCATCTCATCGGCGGCATCTCCCATGTCATCCATACCTTTGCCGGTATCCTTGAGGGCGGAACTGTTATCTTCAAGTTCCCGCTCCATTTTATTGAGTTCTGCCTGTGCGTTGTTCAGCTGAACCGCCCATGCCTGTGTGCGGCGGTCATTTTCGCCGAAGGAGGATGACGCGTTTTCAAGCGCGGAACGCAGCGTTTCAATCTTGGATTTTTGGGTATCGATGTTTTTATTTAAGACATCGTTCCTTGCGGTCAAAGCTTCAACCGACTTATCCTGGGATGAAAACTGAGATTCCACGAGTTTCATCTCGGAGCCGAGCACTTTCATCTTCGAATTGATATCCGCGATTGCTTTCTTGAAATCACGCTCGCCCTCAATGCCTATCCGCAGGCCGAAATTGTCATATCCCATAAATAAAGTTATCCTCCTTTCTCCCCAGAATCATAGAAAAATCCGGGGAATTCGTAGTGAACTCCTCGGATAATTCTTCATATGTGTTTATCGATACAAGAACGGTAAAGCCTGTGGCAACGGCTGTGGAGTGGTCTGTGTGGAGACATCCGGCAATGCTTTTCCACGCTCGTCCAGGTATTTGTTCGCCAGTTCAGGGGTCACGGTTGCGTATATGCATGTGGTCGCAAGAGAAGAGTGCCCCAGGAAGGCCTTAATTGCAACAAGAGAGTCACCGGCTTCAAGCATATGGACTGCAATAGAATGCCTAAACGAATGAGGAGAATAGCTGTCTTCTTTGAAAAGATTCGGATGTTGTGCTTTCGCCTCTGTGACATATTTCTTGACAATTCCCTCAACACACGCAATTGACATGTGTTCGTGGGTCTGGCTGGAGAATAAGTGCCGCCCCTTTGTTTCCCTTGAGGCAAGGTCGAGATTTCTGCTCTTCAGGTATTCTTTCAGTATGGCAGTGCAGCTGTCAGGAATGGTTACAACACGGGTTTTGCTTCCTTTACCCGTCAATCGGATTTTCGTAGGAGTCCCCAATGTAATGTCTGCCAGGGTGATATCGCAAAGCTCCTGTGCACGCGCACCTGAAGCATACAGCAAGCTCATAAGGGTTAAATCGCGCTGCCCAATCAACCTGGATATATCCGGCGAATTTAGAAGAATCGTGATTTCTTCCTTTGAAAAGTGCTTGAAGCCAAGCTTTTTGGGTTCCTTCTTTTTGGGAACCCGTGAAATGCCGGAGTGAAAAGACATGGATGCCGTAAACGACCTTTTCGCAGCAAACTTGGCAAACGTAACAATCGAAGCACGTCTCAGGTTCCTCGTTTTTACAGAACATCCACGGTCTTCCTCGAGGTGTAGCAGAAAATCTTCAATGGTATCGCCGGATAACGATTCAAAAGTTACCTTCTCGGGCGGCAATCCTTTCACGTTCCATAAATAATGAAAGAGAAGCCGAAAGGCATATTGGTATGAAGTAATGGAATTTTCGCTTAATCCCCTTACATGTGGAAGGTAATCGGTAAAAAACTCTTCCAACAACGAGGTGACTTCGTTTGTTTTTCTGCTCATTCAAAAGACACCTCCGGAAATACGGACTGGATTGCATTGGATACCTTCTCCTGCGAATCGGTATACATTGTATAGTCTGTGGTTAAATATTTCTCCGTTCCGAAAAATGTTTCGTGCCCCAGATAGGCAGACAGATAAGGAGCTGTTTCTTCAAGAGTACGTCCTTCGGATACGGCTTTCTGGAATGATTTAAAGGTGAAATAATGCCGCAGGGTATGCGTTGAAATACAACGCTCAAAAGGCTCTTTGCGCTGGTTATCAACACCTGCTTTTTCAAGGACTTTAGAAAACCAATATCCGAATGTTTGTACATCATAGGGTTTCCCGGTTTTCTCGCTATTGACAAACAAATACACAGCGTCATCACAATCGGTAAACCTCCGTTTGCGGTACTGGGCAAGAAGATTTTTCATCGAATCGCTAACCGGTACACGTCGCTGCTTGTTGTTTTTCGCTTGCTTAATTGTAATGACTCCGTTGTCAAGGTCAACGTCTTTCCATTGAAGCGCAAGGGCTTCACCTACTCTCAGACCACAGCCGTAGAGCACACGCAACAGAACCGGAAAAACGAAGGCACTTTCGGCCTTTGTATAGCTTACTTTACAATTATCTGCCACGGCAATGCTTCTGCTGAATTCCTTATCGGTAAATGTGTAAGCTTTGTATGTAGATGAAGCACGGAAAAAATCAGGTTCACACGCTGGGATGCCCAGAGCTGTCAGATAACGAGCAAATTTTCGTATTCTGCCGATTTCGTAATTTCTGGTTGTTTCCGCTATTGAAAGAGTACTGAGCCAATCCATCAGAAGCTTTTCAGGGAGTGCTTTTTTGGTAATTTTTGCTTTGACCAAATACTCATCGAGGCTTCTAAAAGTGGATACATAGCTTTCTGTGTCTCTCTTGGCGGAACAAAGCAACTCCAGATAATCATTCATTTCCTGAGAAAGGATGCTCTTAAAAATGACTGCCATTTTTCATGCCTCCTCCGCCATATATTGTGCAAACAAACCACTGGGTGCAGGAACTTCAAGCGCACAGGATCTCAGCCCCTCAATTGAAAACTCTACATAGTGGCGGGTAGAATCCCGGTTGACGTGACCAAGAAGGACTCTTACCACTTCGTAGGGCACATTTTCCGCAATCAACTGACTTGCAAAAGTCATTCTAAGCGCATGAGTGCTGTGGCGACGGTCACCGACATTAATTTTTGCTTTTTTGAAATGCCTTGAGGTTATGTGCGAAACGGCATATTGTGTCAATGCTCCCCCGTATCCGTTGAGAAAAATATACGGCTCATCAGACTCTTCACGACCGTTATCGATATAATCGTGTAGAGCCTTTGCAACTTCATCAGGCAGGGATAATTCCAAAGGAACCAAGGTTTTAAACTGGATAAGGCTTACGCTGGCATTTTCAAAGTCAACATTTTCAAAGCGCAAAAGCCGTATGTCTGACTGTCTTAACCCCAATCGGACCGCAATTAAAAGAATTGCGTAATCACGCTTGCCTTGCGGCGTAAAAGTTTCTACGCTTTCCAGCAGCTGGTTGATTTCCGATTCGCTGTAAACCGAAGGTATTGCTTTGTGCTTTGACATTGACGGCAAGATGCCGGTGTAGTTTGTTGTTACAACACCAGCATCAAGCAAATACTGAAACAATCGTCTCGAATACGAAACGAAATGGTACTTGTTTGTGGAACGCATATAAGCCGACGTCAGATTTTTGGCATCGATGTCCTCCCAACCGGCGACGCCTTGTTCTTCAAAATCCAGCAACATCTTGGTACAAGCAACACGGTATTGATTGACGGTAATGTCCTTCAGTCCTTCTTTGTGTATTGTCTGCAGGAACCGCTCGAGAACCTCAGAAAACTGTTTGGGGCATTGCAACGGAACCTTGCTCGTTTGGTAACGAAAGACGTTACGAGGTTTACGTTGCCAGAAACTATTACCATAGAGGAATTCGTTAAGATGCCGGATTGCAGCTCGACGATACCCAAGCGTTGAATACCCTTTATAGCCATGAGCCTTTTCTGATTCATAAAATGCCATGCCAACTTCCGGTGAATACTCGTTATAGCCATTTGCCTCAGCGTACTCTATGAGTAAATCCACAGATCTGGTATAGCGTTTGTATTCTCCCTGTGGTTTCAGGATTTCACGCTTAACGTATTCCATGAAATCCGATTTTAGTTTGTTCCAATAGCTACTGTTGCTATCGTTCATAATGCTCACTCCTATCGTAATTTTTTGGAATTTGACTGTAATTCCTAACGATAGTATAGCAAACACATATGAAGAATTATCCGAGGAGTTCACTACGAATTCCCCGGATTTTTCTATGATTCTGGGGAGAAAGGAGGATAACTTTATTTATGGGATATGACGATTTTGGCCTGAGGATCGGGATTGAAGGCGAAAAGGAATTTAAAAACGCCATTCGTGAGATCAACCAAAGTTTTAAGGTACTGGGTAGCGAAATGAACCTGGTTGCATCTCAGTTCGACAAGCAGGATAAGTCAGTTGAAGCTGTTACTGCAAGAAACAAGGTGCTTAACAAAGAGATCGAATTGCAGAAAGAAAAAATAGCTACTTTGGAGAAAGCGCTTGCCAATGCCGCCTCATCTTTCGGAGAAACCGACAGACGTACTCAGTCGTGGCAAATACAGCTTAATAATGCAAAAGCCGAACTGAACAAAATGGAGCGCGAGCTCGAACAGTCTGCTGAAAGTGCAGACGAGCTTGGGGACGAATTGAAGGAAAGTGGAGACAATGCCGAAAAATCCAGCTCGAAATTTGAGAAGCTGGGCAGCGTTCTTAAAGGTGTTGGCGCGGCTATGGGTGCTGCAGCGGCCGCAGCGGGCGCGGCTGCCATCAAGCTGGGAAAAGAGGTCGTGGAGCAGTTTGGTGAGCTTGAGCAGAACCTTGGCGGTTCTGAAGCTGTGTTTGGAGAATATGCTGCACGTATCCAAAAAACGGGAGAAGAAGCCTACAAGAATCTGGGCTTGTCCCAATCCGAGTACCTTGCCACCGCCAACAAAATGGGCGCACTGTTTCAGGGTGCTGGTGTCGATCAGCAAAAAAGTCTGGAACTTACTGAGAAGGCCATGCAGCGAGCGGCAGATATGGCTTCGGTTATGGGTATTGACATGCAGACTGCTATGGAATCCATCGCTGGCGCAGCCAAGGGTAACTTCACCATGATGGATAATCTGGGTGTCGCCATGAACGCCACTACCATCGAAGCTTATGCTCTTGCAAAAGGGCTGGATTTTGCCTGGAATAGCGCAACCAATGCCGAAAAGGCCGAGATCGCCATGCAGATGTTTTTTGAAAAAACCGAACAGTATGCTGGCAACTTCGCAAGAGAGTCTACCCAGACCATCAGCGGTTCCATTGGTCTTTTACAAGCCTCTCTAAGTTCGTTTATAGCAGGACTTGGCAATGCGAACGCTGATATGACGAACCTAACACAAAATCTTGTGGATGCCTTTCAGGCTGTAGTTAAAAATATCGTACCGGTTTTGGAAAATATAGTGGCTGCTCTGCCGGAGGCAACCGGTGCGATTATCTCAGCAGTCAAAGATCTGCTTCCCGTGCTGTTGCAAACTGTAACTGAATTGTTCTCTCAGGTGCTTCAAACTCTCTTGAGCCTGCTGCCGGAGCTGATTCCAGCAGCAGTAGATGCGGTCATGACCATTGTCGGAGCACTCATTGATAACCTGCCTTTACTCATTGATGCAGCGGTACAGCTAATCACAGCGTTGGTAATGGGGCTTGGAGAAGCATTACCGGAGCTAATTCCAGCAGCGGTTCAAGCAGTGATCACCATTGTGCAAGGGCTGCTGGATAATATGGACAAAATCCTTGAAGCTGCTTTTACATTGATTCAGGGACTGGCGCAGGGACTTTTAAATGCATTGCCAGAACTAATTGAAGCACTGCCGAGGATAATTACAACAATCATTGACTTTGTGACGAACAATATGCCGAAGATCATAGAATTGGGAATTACGCTTATCGTACAGCTTGCTGCCGGGCTTGTGAAAGCCATTCCAGAACTAGTAAAGTCTTTACCTCAGATTGTTGCGGCTATTATAGAAGGTTTGGGCAAGGCGGTTGTTTCAGTGGTTGAGATTGGTAAGAACATTGTAAAAGGCATCTGGGAAGGTATTAAAAGCCTTGGTAGCTGGATTAAGGATAAGGTTTCCGGTTTCTTTTCCGGTATTGTTGATGGAGTAAAGAATTTTCTTGGAATCAGATCTCCGTCCACTGTTTTTGAAGGCATTGGCGGCAATATGGCACTGGGTATTGGTGAGGGATTTGACAAGGCTATGGCCAGAGTGGCCGACGATATGCAAAATGCAGTGCCGACAGATTTTAATATATCTCCTGATATTAATGTAAGTGGAAGAGGTGGATTTAGCGGTTTAGCTTCTGGGCCGCTTGTTGTGGTGCAGCAGATGATTGTTCGTGGTGAAGAAGACATACGTAGGATTTCACAGGAGTTATATAACCTGATGCAGACAGGTTCAAGGGCGCAGGGACGTTTTATAACAGCGTAATGGAGGGAAGCATATGGGATTTATCTACAATGGTATATCGTCGCAAAGTATGAAAATACGAGCAAGACTTACCAAATGGCAGGTCTCCCCTGCCCTGCGCAATTCCTTTGAAACTGTGCCGGGCAAAGCAGGTATTGCAGATTTTGGCTGCGATATATCAGAACGAAACATAATAATTAGCTGTAGTGTGCTTCCCCAGCGCAGTTTTGCCGATCTTGTATCGGTTCTTGATAATGTTGCTGAATGGTTAAATCCGGAAAACGGGCTTAAACAACTTGTTCTAGATGATTTGCCCGACCGATATTTCATGGCTCGCTTATCAGAAGCGGTTGACTGTGAGCGATTACTGCGGACAGCGGGCAGCTTTGAACTTCGGTTTGTTTGTCCCGACCCGTATGCTTACGCGTTGGAAGATGAGGTATTTGTTCTTTCTGAAACAGGTCTGCATGAGTTGGAGAGGGTTAAAGGAAATGCGGATTCCAATCCGGTTTATCTCTTGAAGGGTTTGATATCAACGTCCTCATCAAGCTATATTTCGCTTATTACGAACGGCGAGGAATTGCGAATTGTTGGCTCATTATCTGAAGGTGAAACTCTGATTGTCGACTCCGGCATGGTAACAGCTAAGGTTATTGATGAAACAGGCGGAACCTTGAGAAATGGTCTTCCCAGCCTGCAGGATCTGAATTTTCCAATTCTCAGGAAAGGTGTTAATCATATTGAGATTGCCGCAGAAAACGCGACCTTTACTGAGTTAAAAATACAGGCAAAAAGCAGATGGAGGTGATAACATGGCGATAAAATCAATTCTTACGAGCCAAGAGGATTTTACCGGTGAGTTTCCTGTAACATCAAGGACGTCTGCTTTATGGCGATTTAATGAAAAAACACCAGACGAAAATCTTCAGCTTATGGACTCATCGGGACATGGCAGACATTTTACCATCTCCGGCTGGTCAGGTACATCAGCAAACCTTATTGCTGGAAGATTCGGAAGATACTTTAGGCAAAATATTGTTAATCCGACTTCTGAAAAGACCCATCTTATAGCAGAAAATGATGGGAGTTTCTTTAGCAATCTGGGCGAAAAGATTGTTGTAGGCGGTTGGATTAATCCTACCACCTATTCGGTCGGCCAGACATATATACCCATATTCAATACCCGCCAAGGACCCGGTCAGCCAATTTTTTATGTTTCGCTTTATCAAGGAAGACTTAGGCTGATGTTGTATAACTCCTCCGGTACACTAATCTACGACCAGAGTGAAACGGCTTCCATTACCTTGAAAAATGGCGGCTGGTATTTTATCGCCTCCATCATTGAAGTTAACAACAAAAAGGTACAGAACATCATATGCGATCGCAGCGACGGGGCAACCTGGGTGTCGCCTGTGCGTTCCTTTTCGGGAGAATTGAACCGGGAATGCATAGCAAACATTATTATGGGTATGCATGCAAATACCTACTACTATGCCGGAGGCTTCGACGACTGGTTTCTGGAAACGGATTCTCAGCTTACAGCAGACGATTTGCTGTTGTATTTTAAGTCGTCTTTACATGCAAACGGTGGGGATGCGGCTTCGGATGTAGATGCTTTGACAGAGCCTGGCGCAGTCACCCTTAAAGCAACAGATGGCGAGTATCCTGCAAGTGGCGTACTTTATACAAAGGCAGTTCCATGTGCTTTATCAGGCAGCGGTCGTGTAGCTGTGACAAGCGAATACACTGCAGGTGTTACGTCAGTGTCTTTAGTAGAGACCAGCACAAGCGATGATCTTGAAGAATGGTCTGCATGGCAGGCTGTGGGAACCAGCGGTGAGCTTCAATCTCCAAATCGGCAATATATAAGGTTCCGGGTTACCCTTACCAGCAGCGATCCGTTGAGGACGCCACAACTGCTGGAAATACAGCTTCATGATATACCGAAAGCGCCCTATGAGAAATTAGGCTTTGCCCGTCCTGTGATTTTGGACAAAAACGGAGCATGGGAAGCTGTTCTTGAAAATGCCTTTGATATCATTGTCACTGGTGAGGTGAACGGCGCGGATACGCTGGAATTCAAGCTTCCGTTCCATGATCCAAAAAGAAGCACACTGGAAAATGAAAAACAAGTGCAAATCGTAAATGACATTTACCGGATCCGAACCTTAACGGACAATAAAAGCGAAGATGGGCGTGTTATTACGCAAGTATATGCTGAAGCGGTGTTTTACGATCTGTCTTTCAGTGCGGAAAAAGAACCTAGGGAATTCAATGCAGATACTGCAGATGTTCCGATGCAATATGCACTTTTGGGTACAGGCTGGACAGTAGGAAATGTTACTGTCACTACGAAACGGACATGGCAGTGTACAGAAAAAAATGCCTTATCCATCCTTCGAGCCGTACAGAATATTTATGGCGGCGATCTGGTGTTTGACAGCGCCAACCGCCAGGTACACCTTTTGACTTTTAGCGGTACCGACAGCGGAGCGCTTTTTTCATATAGAAAGAACCTGAAAAGTATTCAGCGGGTAGTCGATACACGCGAATTAGTGACAAGGCTCTATGCTTATGGAAAGGACGGAATGACCTTCGCTTCAATTAATGGAGGTAAGGAATACGTGGAAGATTACACTTTTTCCAGTGAAGTGAAGGTGTCGACGCTTGATTGTTCGTCGTTTACAAATCCGTATCAGATGCTGGAATATGCAAAAATGCGGCTTGCAGAATATTCGAAGCCTCGCGTTTCTTATGTACTGTCTGCAATGGATTTATCTGCGCTGACCGGTTATGAGCACGAAGCATGGAAACTGGGTGATATTGTTACAGTGGACGATAAAGAACTAGGCCTTTTGGTAAAGACACGTGTTGTGCGAAGGCAGTACAACTTGCAGGAGCCTTGGAAAACAGTGATCGAGCTTTCAACTAAACTGCGGGAACTCGGCGATTCTTCAGCACAGTGGGACAAGGCAGCAGATGCGCTGTCCTCAGCAGAGTTGGTAAACCGTCAGGAAATTAAAGATATGGTACCATTCAACCATCTGCGCAATTCCAGGGCGGATGATGGTTTTGCCTACTGGGTCAATTCCGGTTTTGAAGTAGACACTGAGAATGGTGTTTCGGGAACTGCTTCCTTCAAGGCTGTTGGTGTACCTGGTATGACAAAGAGTCTGTCACAGACGGTATATCCAGCAACGCGTAAAAGCTATACATTTTCAGCGCAGATTGCTTCCGAAAACCTTGAAAAGGGCGAAAACGGCCAAGTTGGTGTTGAGATAGTCATTGAATACGAGGACGGTACAACAGAAACAAGATTTATAGACCTGATTTGAGGGTGATGATATGGCATATTTCAATCAGATTGCACACAGTATTTCTCCCAAAAGTATCAGCAGAGTCAAATCTATCACCATCAGGCTGTGCGTCACTGACTGCACCGGCACAGTGTACTTTACAGACTTATTGCTTCAGGGCGGTTCGGTTTCCACTGGATGGATCGGGCATGTATGCGAAATCCGGTGGACATTGGACGGGTAATGAGCCGCTAAAATTATTTTCTGCCTAACACATGCTCCCAGTAGCATCGGAAAAGGCAGAGCCACTGAACATAAAGAATCTCTGTAGGAGTAATATTTTTATTTTGCACACCAGCCTGACGGAATGCCCTAGATAACTGCTTGCTTGTAAAAAGACTGCGGAATCCATATTTTAGTGCCTTTGAAACAAATTGTTCATAGGCAAACCACTGGTTTGCGGGTATGTCCGGTTGGCTCTTTTTCTTAAGGTGAAGAAGTACTACATCAACGCTTGGTTTGGGATGGAAATCCTCCCTGCTGAAATAGTAAGCAATATCTAAATCAAACTTGGGCTTTATAAGCAGAGAACGCAATGATTCTGAAGGCTCACCCATAAAACGTTTGGCTGCGCCTTTTTCCATGGTAAGCCATGCTTCAGAAGGTGCGTTTTTGCACTCCGTGAGTTTTCGCATAATATCCGTAGTGAAGCAAAAGGGAATGTTTGAAAAAACCTTATAATCTTCGGATTGAGGAAGCTTCCACTTCATAAAATCCTGATGATATATACGGATATTTTTGACGTCCTTGAATTTTGCTGTCAATCTATTATATAAACGGCCGTCAATTTCGATTGCCGAGACTTTTCGGCATTTTTGAATCAAGATGCCTGTTATATGACCCTTTCCCGGGCCAATTTCAATCACATGATCATCCTTGTTAAGGGTTGTTCTGCGAATAATTCTGTTGATGATTTTGTAACTTGTCAAAAAGTTTTGAGATACCCAAATGGGCGGAGTTGTCCCTTTTTTTCTATTTTGGGGCATAAAAAATACACCTCTTTCGGTTTTTTTTTAATCGAAAAAGGGTGCACTAAAACAAAGACGCTGCTATGAGCTATCTTTCTTTCTGTGCACTTTTATTTACGAATACGAAAAATACCATACATAGGTGTATACTAGCCTCCAAATATAAAATCAAATTATAGTTTAGCATTAATGCCTATGTTTGTCAAATGGTTTTGGAGGAAAAAACTATGAAGTTTTCAAGGTTTGCAGAAACCATACAATTAAAAAACAATAATCATGTGGTGAGCGTAACTGTGACACTCAAGATTTCCGACTGTAACGGAATTATCTATTTCACCGACCTGCAGCTTCAGGATGGAGATCAGCTGACAGGCTATACCGTCCACACGAGCAAAATGCTAACGAAAATGCAGGAAAACGGGCAGCCAGTTCCGCCCCGGCATTATAACGGTGTGGTGCGAACAGCGGAGACTGTAATTTTATTCAACCTGGGCAAAACTTCTGCTGGTCTTGACTGCTATATCTATCCTATACAGGATATGGCCGCAGGAAGTATTGAAATGTCCCAAGGTATGGGCGCGCATAAGGTAAGGTTTCTTGACCCGGTTAACGCAGGCGATGAGCTGACACTCAAGGCTTCCACCCGCCAATGCCTAAAAAACGGAAGTCAGACTCCTAAGGATGGGTTTTATCAATACTCTGCGGCATGGGATAGCAAACATACGGTGAAGCTGGAAGAGAGAAAATCGGCGCGGGTGCTCTTTGAATTTCAGGAGATGCAAGAAGGCGGTGACCGGTTGTGAGGGATTTCTTAAAAGGTAAGCGGTGCATGGTGTGGAGTTTTATGGGAAATGCCCGAATGTATGAAGCACTTAGAGACTACGGCGACCGCTTTGATACGGTAGGCATTTTTACTTTTGAGGTTGACGCAACAGGCACAATCACTGAAACCGGTACCAGCATCAGCAGCATGCTTCCGTATATTCAGAAATGGCCGCACATTAAGTGGCTGCTCACTATTATGAATCATGGAATAGCCAATATTTTTACTGCACTTCGCAACAACGAAAACGGTGCAAAGGATAAGTTTCTCACTGAAATCATCCGAATAATGAACAAGTATCCATGGTGCGCTGGGGTAGATATTGACCTTGAGCGCGGTGGAGGTTATGAAAACAAGGATGCGGCGAATGCTTTATTTAGGGATATATACAATACAGTTAAGTCTTATGATGCAACAAAGCTTGTCAACATCTGCCTGCCGGGTATGACCGGCGTTCAAGGCTCGGTGGGCGGTGAAAACTGGTGTGTTTATGCCGATCTTAACGACTATTGCGATACCGCCGCCATCATGAGCTATGGCATGGCATGGGCGGGCTCTGCTCCCGGCCCAGTATCTCCTCGTGACTGGCTTGAGGGCATATATGATTATGCTGTTTCCGTTATGTCACCCGACAAGATATTCATGGGGTTGCCTGCTTATGGCTGGAACTGGAGGATTCATGATACACCTGAAAACCTTGGAATAACCTATCGAGGAGTGTCTAATACCTACTATGCGGCAAAATACTGGATGACTGGGGTTTACAATTTCACAGGCGATGCACCGCCCCAGCCGTTTATTCCAATTGTGGCTTACTGGGATGACTATAACAAAGTACCTTGGGCTCTTCCTCATGTATATGACTATATGGAAGGATGGGATGCTGTATCCTGGGAATATCCGCTGCTAAAAGGGGTTTATAACAGGCGAAGATATTTGACAAGCTATGGCAAGGAGCAGAAAGCGGAGTTCGGAACCATTTATATTGACAGGAACGGAGTTCCGGATGAATACGAAGGAAATGTCATTATTACTGATGAGATGGCCTCACTTGGAGATGACCAGGCGTCAGCAGAGTACCGTTTTGAGATAAGAGAAGCGGGATATTACGATATTGCAGTACAGCTTTGCTTTCCTTACTGGGACAAAAATGCGATTATCGTTTCCCTTGATGGTGAATCAAAGACTTTCAGCGAGAACCGTTTATGGTGGCCATACTGGAGAAGAGTTTGCTGGTTGACACTTGCAAAAGGTGTATTTCTCCAAGAGGGAACGCATGCTGTCAGCATAAGCGGTGGTGTGCCGGGAGTCCAGTTTTACGGTTTTAGGGTTTGCAGTGGATTTTCGGAGTATCCCTTTGCCGGTGAAGCCAGCTTTATGCTCTCTCCTCGTCGGTTCAAGGATGTAAATGGTGTGATGGTTGAGCCGGATCGAGGTTTTAAACTGACCTTTGAAATGTTGCGAAGAAAACCCGACTCGGCGCTTATTTGGTATGAGGATTTTCGGGACAGGAACATCCTGCCTGAAAATTACTGGACTGTGCTGGATGGCGAATGGGATGTTTGGCAAGATCCAGACAGCACAGAAAGTCGCCCATATTCCCAGCTCGAGGGATATGGCAAACTTGCATGGAAATACGACGGGTTTTCCGATATTCATATCCGGGCAAGGCTGGCTTTCCCTCAAAATAGCAGTGGACGGGCTGGGGTGTTCCTTGGAGATATTTTCTGCTGCTTAAATTATGACACGCAAAGAGTCGAGCTTTATCAAGGTAATTCCTTGCTTGGTAGCTATTCCACCAGTTTCTCAAAAACTGCAGATGCCGATCTTCGTGCTAATCCGAATATGTATACTATAGAGATGCGAAAACGCGGCAATAAGGTAAGAGTATATTCAGGTGCAGCTTCAACCCTGCGTTTCACAGTGAATGTAAACGGTGGTAGTGGTTATGCAGGGTACTGCTCGGACAACCGGACGGTATGCGAGCTACTGAGACTGGGCGATGCATGGGTATATGAACCATACGAGCGTTTTGATGTGGAACTCCCGGATGGAACTATAACCAGCTTTGGCAGGCTTGCTCGCACTGGTGTCACGTGGGATGATGAATTTCAGGTGTTTTCAGTAAATAGCGATGTGGAGGAATCGGTAACTCGCAGTGAGGACATTTCGATGGACTATGACTTCTTCCACTCACAACTTTTGGCGCTTTCTTGCGGTAATGACTATGAAGTAAAGATTATACCGAAAGACATCAATATCTGGATATCCCGTCTCTTCCTCGGAGATGCAGATGGTTTTTCTATTCTGTATTATCAGGATGTGGACAGCCTTGTTTACTGGGCAAACGAAGCGGCTTATCGATGGAAACTGCGAGGTATAGCCATCTGGTCGCTTGGGCAGGAGGATATGCGGCTGTGGGAGGCGCTTCCGAAGCAAATGTAGGTTAAAAGTTTTATATATTCAGCGCTTTGCTTTAAGGCAGGGCGCTTTTTTATATGCAAAATTCAAGTTGAACGGAGGGTTAAGACAATGAAAACGGTATGGAACTGGGTACAGGCGGTTTTTACTGCTATTGGTGGATTTCTTGGCTGGTTTCTTGGAGGGCTGGATGGATTTTTATATGCGCTCATCGCTTTTGTGGCCATTGACTATGTGACCGGCGTGATGTGTGCCATTGTAGACAAAAAGCTTTCGAGTGAAGTCGGAGCCAAGGGCATCTTTAAGAAGGTACTTATTTTTGTACTTGTGGGTGTGGGACACATAATCGACAGCCAGGTGCTCGGCAACGGCGGGGCAATCCGGACAGCGGTGATTTTCTTTTACCTGAGTAACGAGGGAATTTCAATTCTTGAGAATGCAGCACATATAGGACTGCCCATTCCTGAAAAGCTGAAGAACGCATTGGAACAACTGCATGGCCACTCAAATGAGGAGGATGAAAAGAAATGAAGCTTTTTACTAAATACATGACGCGAAACGATTGCTATACAGCAGGTCGAAAAATCACGCCTAAAGGAATCATGGTACATTCGACGGCTGTGCCGGGTGTAATGGCGGCTGAGTGGTTTTCCCGTTGGAACAAATCTTACAAGGCCGGCGAAATAAATAGGCAGGTATGTGTTCACGCTTTTGTAGACGATAAAGAGGTTTGGCAATACCTGCCTTGGGATCATCGCGGGTGGCATGCGGGAGGAGCAGCCAACAATACCCATATTGGCTTTGAAATCTGTGAGCCTGCTGGGTTTTCGTATAAATCCGGGTCGGTAATGGTGGGTTATGATGCAGCAAAGCAGGAAGATTATTTCCGTAAAGCGTGGCAGAATGCTGTTGAACTCTGCGTTATGCTCTGCAAGAAGTACGGTCTTAATGAGAATGACATCATCTGCCACTCCGAAGGATATAAGCTCGGTATTGCCAGCAACCATGCTGATGTGATGCACTGGTTTCCGCGTCACGACGAAAGCATGGACACATTCCGTGCGGCAGTTAAGGCTGGATTGGCAGAAAAACCAGAAAAAGAAATGCCTGCAGGTGACGATAAGAAATACTATCGTGTTCAGGTAGGCGCATTTTCATCCAAAGCAAATGCCGAATCAATGCTTAAAAAGCTTAAGGCGGCAGGTTTTGATGGTTTCATAAAATATAGTTGATATAAGTCTTTATAAGCCCACAGCTACGGTAATCATTCCGAGTTGTGGGCATTATTTTTTTGTCCTTTTTCATAGGGTTCGAAACATGCTGTTTTTTCGCATATTGGCAGGAGGTAATGCCATATGCAAGTGAAACAAATTACAGAACTTCCGACATCTCAATTTGCTGCCAAACGGAAACCGGTAACAGAAGAGAGACTCCAGTGCGAGTATGATTATTATCGCTCACTGAAACTGCTTCAAAAAATGCTTAATGCAGGTATGATCACACAAGAGGAATTTGAAAAAATAGACCGCCGAAACCGTCAATCTTTCTCACCTTTTGGAGTCGAGTTAATGCCCTGAATTGCTTGATAATACAGGTATTCAGAGGTAATATGTCACCTACCAAGAAGGAGGTGAGAGAATGAAAAAGGTAAGAAAGATTGAGCCAAATTCAAAAATAATTAAGCCGAAACTACGGGTTGCTGCTTATGCTCGTGTTTCGACTGATAACGATGAACAGTTAGTCAGTTTGGAGGCCCAGAAAACCCATTATGAATCATTTATAAAATCAAATCCGGATTGGGAGTTTGCCGGAATTTATTATGACGAAGGTGTCACAGGTACAAACAAGGAAAATCGCTCAGAGCTTCAACGATTAATAGAAGATTGTGAGAACAAAAGGATTGACTTTATAGTCACCAAGTCTATCAGCCGATTTGCCCGCAATACGATAGACTGTTTGGAGCTCATTCGAAAGCTGTCAGACATTGGGGTGTTTCTCTATTTTGAGAAAGAAAACATCAATACCCAATCAATGGATGGAGAATTGATGTTGACTATTTTAAGTAGTCTAGCTGAGAACGAATCAATTTCTATCTCACAGAATAATAAGTGGTCAATCCAGCGCCGTTTCCGAAATGGAACATTTAAGCTATCATCACCACCATATGGGTATGATTATGAAGATGGCATTTTGATAGTAAATGAAGAGCAGGCTGCTGTTGTAAGACGAATATTCTCCGAAGCCTTATCCGGCAAAGGAGCACAGAAAATTGCAGATGACTTGAATGCTGACGGTATATCACCTAAAAAAGCTGCCTTATGGAATGCTTCTACTATCCTCGGCATGCTGTCAAACGAAAAATATACCGGTGATGTCATCTTGCAAAAAACATATACGGACGACCATTTCAAACGGCATCGTAACAACGGGGAAAAAGACCAGATCATGATCCGAAGAAACCATGAAGCAATTATCAGCCATGAAGAATTTGATGCTGTGAATGAATTGCTAAGACAGCGTGGTGACGAGAAAGGCATAGAAAAAGGAAAAGGCAAATATCAAAAGCGATATCCTTTTTCCGGCAAAATCATATGTTCGGAGTGCGGAAGTCACTTCAAACGCAGAATTCATTACAATGGTGGAAGTCAATATATTGCTTGGTGTTGTTCAAAGCACATCCATGATATTGCAAAGTGCTCAATGCGTTTTATTCGTGAGGATGATATCCATCAGGCATTTATTACGATGATCAACAAGCTTATCTTCGGATACGAGTTTATCCTAAAGCCATTATTAAAGAGCTTGCGATCTTTGAATTATTCAGCAAACCTGACCGAAATACTGGAGCTTGAACAAAAGTTGGAGGAAAACATGGAGCGAAGCCGGGTATTGACAAACCTACTAACCAAGGGGTACCTTTCCTCCTCCCTGTTCAACGAGCAAATCAATGAATTACGAGCAGAAGCAACTTTGCTAAAGGAGAAGAAGAAAGCACTTTCCCGCAGCGTGAATAGTGGTATGACCGCTGTATCAGAAGTTGAACAGCTCCTTAAGTGGGCTTCTAAATCAGATATGATTGAAAGCTTTGATGAAGCCATATTCAGTCGGTATGTTGAGAGCATCATTGTTTATTCGCAGGAAGAAATCGGATTTAAGCTGAAGTGTGGGCTTACTTTAAAGGAAAGGCTGGTGAGATAGATGGCGCATACACCTTACGGCTATGTCATCAAAAATGGAATAGCGGTCATAGATGATAGATCGGCGAATCAGGTAAAAGAACTGTTTCATGCATATCTAACAGGTCTATCGCTGGCGGATGCCGCCAAACGAGCGGGCATAAAGCGTTGCCATTCTTCAATTGCAAAAATGTTGACCTGCAAGCGATACCTTGGGGATGCCTTTTATCCACCGATAATTGACGAGGATACCTTCAAACAAGCTGAAGCCGAGAAGATAAAAAGAGCCCGGATGCTTGGGCGAATACGAGAGCAGGTAGAACCAAAGAATTCATTGGTGAGGATGCGTTTCTCGGCACCTTCTCCTGAAACACTTTATGAAGATCCTTTTACCCAAGCTGAATATGCCTACAGTTTGATAGAAAGTGAGGTGATAGCGGATGGGCAATCTTAAGAATATAACAGTCATACCAGCCCGTGCTCGAATTGGAAACACGGTAAAAGCTGATGATACGCCTAAACTACGGGTTGCAGCCTACTGCCGTGTTTCAACTGACAGTGAGGAACAGGCCACGAGTTATGAAGCCCAAGTTGAGCATTATACGAACTATATTAAAGGTAACCCCGAGTGGGAACTTGCAGGCATATATGCTGATGATGGGATAACAGGAACCAATACCAAAAAGCGAGATGAATTTAACCGAATGATTGATGACTGCATGGAAGGCAAAATTGACATGGTTATTACCAAGTCCATCAGCCGGTTTGCTCGAAATACTCTGGACTGTTTAAAATACATCCGACAGCTGAAAGATAAGAACATCCCGGTATTCTTCGAAAAAGAGAATATAAACTCCATGGATTCAAAGGGCGAGATCATGTTGACCATTATGGCTTCCCTCGCCCAGCAAGAAAGTCAATCCTTGAGCCAGAACGTAAAGCTCGGATTCCAATTTCGATACCAGCAAGGAGAGGTGCAGGTTAATCACAATCGTTTTTTGGGATATACCAAAGATGAAAACAAGCGGCTTGTCATTGTTCCTGAAGAAGCAGAGGTTGTTAAGCGTATATACCGGGAATACCTTGATGGAGCAAGTCTATTGCAGATTGCGCGTGGTCTTGAAGCAGATGGTATTCTAACTGCCGCAAACAAACGAAAATGGCGCCCAGAGACACTAAAGAAGATACTGCAAAACGAAAAGTACATCGGTGATGCTCTGCTTCAAAAGACTTATACCGTAGATTTCCTCTCAAAGAAGCGTGTTGTAAACAACGGTATTGTTCCACAGTATTACGTTGAAAACAGCCATGAACCGATTATTCCGCGTGAAATTTTCATGCAGGTACAGGAAGAAATGGTGCGTAGGGCTAATTTGCAGGCTGGAAAGAGCGGCAAAAGACGAATCTATAGTAGTAAGTACGCTTTGTCCAGTATTGTGTATTGCGGAGAGTGCGGAGATATTTACCGCCGAGTACATTGGAACAACCGAGGATATAAGTCCATTGTTTGGAGATGTGTTAGTAGACTTGAGGAAAAAGGTTCAGACTGTACTTCCCCGACTATTAATGAGGAAACGTTACAAACAGCAGTTGTAAAAGCTATCAACGAGGTACTAGCCAGCAAGAACACTTTCCTCTCCATATTGCAGGACAATATTGCTACCGTCTTAAATAAAGAAAATGACAAGGCTACGGATGAGATTGATAGAAAATTAGATGAACTGCAGAATGAGCTTCTTAGACTGGCAAACTCAAAGGCTGATTATAACGAAGTGGCTGATGAGATTTACCGCCTGCGAGAACTAAAGCAAAATGCGCTAGTTGAGAATGCAGAGCGTGAAGGAAAGAGACAGCGGATCGCTGAAATGACAGACTTCTTAAGCCAGCAGTCATGCGAGCTTCAGGAATATGATGAACAACTGGTAAGGCGGCTTATTGAAAGAATTACTGTATTTGACGACAAGATGACCATTGAGGTTAAATCCAGCGTTAAGATCAATCTTTAAATGTAAATACATTATGGCCACCGGCTGAGGATTAATACCCTACTGGTGGCTTATTTTTATACAGATTAGTTATACAAATATTTATACAAATGTATAGACAAATATAAAAAATAGGAATATACTGATTTTAGCGAGGTGGATAATAATGGATATAAAAATTGATGCCTTAATTCCATTTGATACATTACAGACAGATTTGGAGAATGTATTTTCGGTTGTTGAAAAAAATGGGAAGGTAGTTCTGCTTAAGGATAATAAACCTGTTTATATAATTTTGAAATATGATGCCTTCCAGCCTACTGTTACAAATACAATTCCAACTGAAACTGCCAGCTATACACTCCAGGAAGCCATGAAGATTGTTTTGTCAGAGGCAGAGAGTTACACTATGCATGCATCTAAACTTGCGGATGAGATATATGAACGTAGGTTGTATTTACAGAAAAACGGGAAGAAAGCACAGTATACCCAGATTAGGGCGAGATGTGGGCATTATCCGGATATGTTTGAAGCGCTCCCAGGAAACTACATCAAACTGAAAGGATGAGTGAATATGGCTACATACAAAGAGATACAAGAATATGTAAAGGCCACTTTTGGATATACGCCGAAAACATGCTGGATAGCACATTCCAAAGAAGTTTATGGTCTGTCTCCGAAGGTTGCAAACAATAGAAATGACATGAATAAACGCGAGTATCCTTGCCCGGCTGAAAAGCAAGAGGATATAAGAAAGGCATTTAAGCATTTTGGGATGCTTTAATTGCACAGTTAATAGTACAAGCTTGTATGGTAAAGTTTACCTAATATTAAGATGAATGGAGAACAGTTATGAGCGATTTACAGTCACTTTCGGAATTGTATCAAAATAAATTGTTTCGTATCCCAGATTACCAAAGAGGATATGCCTGGAAACAGGAGCAGCTTGTAGATTTTTGGGATGATATCTTGAATCTTCAGGAAGATAGGTATCATTATACTGGTTTATTATCATTAAAAGCTGTTGCGAAGGCCGAATCAAAGGGTTGGAGCAACGATAAGTGGTTACTTGATTCAGGATATAAGGCCTATCATGTAGTTGATGGGCAGCAACGACTTACCACCTTTTCGATCCTAGTAAATGAGATTGTTTCTTTTGTTAAAGGTTTAGAGTGCAACGAGGGAAAGACGGATGAGGAGATAGTCCTTTGCTATCAAACCCTTAAAGCTATCCGTTCCAAATATATATCGCAGAAACGACCCCCGCAAAACCTTATCACTACATACCTTTTTGGATATGAGGTTGACAATCCTAGCGCAGATTATCTTACATACAAAATATTTGAGGAACCGTTTAGCGGTACAGTGAATGAAACATATTATACGAAAAATCTGAAGTACGCAAAAGAATTCTTTTTGGATTGTTTGAAAAAACTGTATGCAGCTGAGGGTATAGATGGTATAGAAGCTGTTTTCCGTAAAATCACTTTACAACTGATGTTTAATATTCATGAGATTGAAGATGACTATGATGTTTTTGTAGCTTTTGAAACAATGAACAATCGTGGTAAAAAGCTTACGAATCTTGAACTTCTGAAAAACAGACTTATCTATCTGACTACACTTTATGATACTGATAAATTGGATGCGATGGATAAAGCTGAATTACGTAAGCAGATCAATGATGCCTGGAAAGAGGTGTATTATCAATTAGGCAGAAATCAGAATTCACCGCTATCAGATGATGAGTTCTTAAGGGCGCATTGGATTATGTATTTCCAATACTCCCGTAAAAAAGGCGATGACTATATCAAGTTTCTTCTTAATAAGTTTTCAGCTAAAAACATCTTTGATAAGCAGATAGTTGCCATCGAAGAAGAAGTGGCAGAAACTGTTGAGACGGACATTGAAGAAGACGATGATGTGCCACAGCCTACAGAGCCAGAAGCAGAAACAGTAACGACTATCAGTAAATTAGAGCCTGGAGAAATAGCAGCCTACGTTAATAGCCTAAAAAGCGTTGCAAAATACTGGTTCTATACTTTTTTTCCTGAATTTAGTGATTTAACTCACGAAGAAAAAGTTTGGATTGAACGCCTTAATCGTATAGGTATAGGTTATTTTAGACCACTTGTCGCAGCATCATTAACTCCGGACGCAAATGCCACCCCAGAAGAACGTGTTGAGTTTTTCCGTGCTGCGGAGCGTTTTATTTTCTTATCATTTAGAATGGCAGCATTCCAGTCTAGTTATAAAAGTAGCGATTATTACCGCAAGACACGCGATGTATATACAGGTGAACTTTCTTTAAGCGAAGTTACTAAATCGTTAATGGAAACTGCAACTAGTGATATGGATTATGCGATTAAGAACTTTATGACCCGGATCGATAAACGCTTTTCAAATGGCGATGGTTTTTATGGTTGGCGCGATCTTCGTTATTTGCTTTTTGAATATGAATATGAAAAGGCAGAAGAAACAGGAATAGAAAAGCTGGGATGGGCTCCATTTACAAAAGTAGAAAAAGATAAAGTATCGATTGAGCATATCCTCCCCCAGACACCAACTAAATGGTACTGGAAAAATCAGTTCCGTAAGTACACAGAAGATGAGATAAAGATACTTTCTGGTTCGCTTGGCAATTTATTACCGTTGTCTCAGAGTGTAAACTCTGCATTGCAGAATGATAGTTTCTCAGATAAAAAATCATCAAACAGCATTGGTAGACGTGGTTATGAGGACGGATCGCACTCCGAAATAGAAGTGTCTCGAGAAGCCGATTGGGATGCAGAGCGCATATTAAAACGTGGTATTAAGCTTCTAAAATTTGTCGAAACCCGTTGGAACATCCAATTTAAAGATGAAACACAGATGCTTGATCTGCTTCATATATCCTTTGTAAATGATGGCCGTGCTGATGTGCCCGAAATACCAGAGCCAGAATTTGAAGAAACAACCGACCAGCCTTCAGAAACAACAAGAGTACTTTCTGAACGGCATCTATTGCGAATGGATTTTTGGACTAATTTTGTACAGTACTGTCGCAATAATGGGCGTGGAGAGGACATTGCATCTCGAAAACCATCATATGACGACTGGTACGATGTTTCGGTTAGCAATCCAAACTATCACATTTTCTTTCAGCTTGTTAGAAAGAAAATATTGCGTATTGGTATTTATGTGTATCGCCCAGAGTATTTTTCTAAGCTTGAATCTAAAAAGACTGAAATTGAAAGCGTATTTGGTGCTCCCCTAGAGTGGTATACAAGTCGGGAAAAAAGTGTAGCAAAGAGGATTCTTTACTCTGAAGAAAAAGATATTCATAATCCTGAACTGTATCAGCAGCATTTTGAATGGCTCATCAATCACTTTGATAAGCTTAAAAGTGCTCTTGATGCAATCGTTTAATGAAGGGAGGGAAAACTGATTGATTGGTGCAATTATTGGGGATGTAGTTGGCTCTCGATTTGAGTTTAATAATCATAGAGATAAAGACTTCGAACTATTTACAGAAGACTGCCAGGTTACAGATGACAGTATTATGACTCTTGCAGTTGCAAAAGCAATTATGGAAGCAGAGAAAATAATCAAACCTTCAGTTGGCGGTTATGATTTTGATAGCGACTATTACTCGCTGATTGAAAAAATGACTATTAAATATATGCAGGAAATTGGGAGTAAATATCCCAATTGTGGTTACGGTGGGATGTTTTCAAAATGGGTTTTTAGTGATGATCCTCAACCCTACAACAGCTTTGGAAATGGTGCGGCTATGCGGATAAGTCCGGTAGGTTTTGCAGCAAGGACAGAAAGCGAAGCTTGTAGGCTCTCTGAAGTTGTAACTGGAGTGACACATGATCATGAAGAGGGCATAAAGGGCGCAGAAGCTACTGCGGTAGCAATTTACATGGCACGTCGTGGATTTACCAAAGGTGAAATCCGAGATAAAATTGAGCGCAATTATTATGCGTTGGATTTCAGAATAGAAAATATCAGGGGCACTTACAAATTTAACGAGACTTGCCAAGATACCGTACCACAAGCGATTCAGGCTTTTTTAGAATCAACTTCTTTTGAAGATGCTATACGAACAGCTATTTCCCTTGGTGGCGATAGTGACACACTGGCTGCCATAACAGGCTCTATTGCAGAAGCTTATTATGGAGTGCCCGAGGAGATCAAAGACAAAGCACTTAATTATCTTGATAGTGATTTGCGGGCTATTTATGATGAGTGGAGTGAGTTTATTGGAAATGAAGGTACGATAAACAAGCTTAAATTGCTTACAAAATACATTGGTAAAATCTCAGAAGCCGAGTCTTATGGTGAATGGTTTATTGATAAAGAAAATGATGGTACACCTGATCATCCAATCCAAATGCCGTTTGTTAATTTTGACGATATTGTTAATTTGTTTGTTGATGATTTTTACCAGTTCTCAGAGGGGCATCCAGAATATCAGCTTACAGAATATGGTTCGATTCTTGAAAAAAACGGTCTTAAATGGGATGATGTGTCGATGCGAAATGCGGATGTCGATGCTTTGGATGAACAATGTTTACTTGCGCTTATTATGGGTGCAATCCGTGCAGAAAGATTCTGTGACGGAGCACTATTGAGCTTTTTCAAAGATGGCTATATGTTGAAATGGCTTAAGAGACTAAAGGCTTTAGATAGCAGCAATGTTTCAATACCGATTGAGGAAATTTATTTTGAAATTGGTGGCTATGGTGGCTATGATACGTATCGAATTACCGTCAATAATAATTCTGCTACACTTATAACGACACTGTGGTGCGAAGAGCCGATTGAAAAACAATATTCGCCAGAAGAAACAAGAATGCTCCTTAATGCCTTTGAGGACCTTCATGTTGGCTACTGGAATAGTGAGTATATAGATCCCTGTGTTTGTGATGGAACGCAATGGGAGCTGGCAGTTAAATATAAGGGGCAGCGAGGTACTGTATGGGTTGGCAGCAATGCTTATCCAGGTAACTGGGATGACCTCTTGTCCATTTTCGGAATCGATTATGAAGATGATGAAGATGATGAAGATGCTTAGGCACATGATAAAAAGAATCTTGAGGTGTTAAATGCTTAGTATTGAGGAATACATTGCCCGCAGAAAAAAAGAAGATAAGCTTAATGAATTTGACATTGATGCACGTACTCAAAATATCAAGCTCTGTGTGGATTATGTATTTGAGTACTTTAACAATTATCTAAATATTACGGAAGCTGAAGAAAAAACAGTACTGCATAATGAAAAGCTGGAGAAATATCGCAAGCAGCTTAGGGAGTATGAGCCTGAAGTTAGAGAATGGATTGTTGGTATATATAATGAGTATGGGAAGCAAATGCACAGGTACATTGGAAATATTTTAAAGGAGAATGAGTTTTTCTTTTTGTATAATACTGACAGCGAATTTAGAAATGCTTCATATGATTGTTACTCACGGCTCATTAAAAGGTTACCGTTTCTAAAGGATCAGACAGAAATGCTTTTTCTTTTTATAAAAGACTATCATAAGGTAGAGAGCGAGCAAAGGTTTAATTTCGGGATACCGTCAATATCGGAAGAAATAACTGATTGGATCGATAAAACCTGGGGTAAACATCAGGTTAATCTTCTTGCCTTTGCTTATGATTGGATAAATAGTTTTTACGAAAATGAGGATATTTGGCCATCAACACATAGAAAGAAAAGCCAATATACTTGGAGAAAGTACGATTACGATTATAAACAAAAAAGTAATCTCTTTAATCTTGATTCACTGTACAGAAAGATGCCGAAAAAATCCTTTATAAAAGGAAGAAAGCAGGAATTCGAGATTTTATTTATGTACTATTGGCTTCATGATATGGAAGGCGATAATGATTATTGGCAGGAGTATTTAGAGTCAGTGTTGCCAGCCTTAAAAAAGGAATAGAAGAGTTTTGGCAAGAAAATACGGGTTTATTGGTTTGGGTAATATTTGGTACAAAACATTAAGAATTGCGGGTGAGTTAATGAATAGTGGGAAAAAGGTAATTTGTGACAACTTGTATAAATATATAACAGATGAATTGGCAAATTGTATTGATGATGAATTATTCACTAAGGTCACAATAGAAGAATTAGGTGAATTCTATTATAAAAAAGCATTATCACATGTCAACGATGCAACAGATACGTTACTTCAAACTGTAATTCGATTCATGGTTCGTAAAGAGTCGACATTTGAAAATTTAAATGATTATTATAAAAGTCTATGCAAAATTATTGGCATAAAAAAATTACCAAGCAAAATACTGAATGAAGTGAAGAAAGAATATGATGATATTTTTGTTCGGAAATACAACATAGTCATTCAGAAAGCAAGTGCTGCAACAACAGATATAAATAATAAACTTCAAAAGCTTAAGGTTGATAGTGATTCTATAAAGAATGCTTCACCAAATTATTCATTTATGAGGGACTTAAGCGGTGATGAGTTAAGGCTGTATGAGTACAGTAATGAATGTAATGCATTAAGAACAAGAAAAGAAATGATAGAGTTCGTTGTACAATACATGACAACTAAACTAATGGAGTTCTGCAACATTCATGATACAAATAGCATTGAGTTAGCCATAAAAGAAGAAACTCTCAAACTGTCAAAAAATGATACATATGGAGCAGATGTTTCTTTTTTATCATATAAAGATATAGTAGAAATAACTGAGGATGATATCGATAGACCTTTTGCGCTATTTTTTAAAGTGAAGTTTTATACTGCCGCTGAGAAAGCGCGAAAAAATATATATGCGTCACAGTATACCCTGAATGAGGAAGCTAGGATCGAGCAATACAAGACGTATATAAGCAATATTCCAAAGATAGATGATTTACAATTCCAGAAAGAGAACGACCAGGGGGCATACTTATCTTCTTTGAGAAAATTCGTATCTGATTATGTAATAATAGATGACTTAACAAATATGATAGCTGAAAGTATATGCCTGCGAGATCGAAAGGAAATATTAACAAAATGTGTAGAATTATATAATGCAAAAGAATTCGAGCTTTTTGGCAATATTGCGCCAATTCAAATAGAAGGTATGTTTGCAGACTTCTTAAGGGATACAACAACCTTTAGACGATTTACAAAGCTAGAAGTATATGCTGGCGCTGTTTTACGAGAAAAAATTAAATACTTACAAGATACAAATAGCGATATTTATCCGGAAGCCGTAGAATATTTTATGTTTTACTTCAATAATATTATTAGGAATAAAGTAGCTCATGGTAGCTACAAGAATATCTTTAAAGATAAAATGCAGGCAGAGATATTTGCTACAGAAGTAATTTTAGATATGAGTATGCTGGTTTATATGCTTTCTAGGAAAAGCGAAACAGAAAAAATGTATCGTTTTATAAACGGGTATCAAAAGTACTATACAAAGGTGATTAAGTCTGAGCATCCATGCTTTGGGGCATTGCTAAATGATATGATAGGCGACAAAATTATTTCAAATTATGATTCTATTGAAAAGTATCGTCCTATACAAGTTGCATATTGGCTCGTGAACCCATACTATGAGAAAATATATGAGACAGTGGGGGACAAAAAAGATTTGCTTGAACTGAGAAGTCAATTTCTTAGTAAAGAGTTTTGGTTATATGTTTTAAGCGTACTAAACGATATTATTCAAACAGGATATGACTATAGAAGAATTAATATGGAATTTATTTCTATAGTCAATGGGCTCTTTAGTTGTAATATCACAGATGAAGTTAAAAGAATTTTAGGACAAGTAAATGCAGCACTTCAACGAATTAAGGTTATGGGAAAATAGCATGTTGCAGGGTAATTCGTAAAAGGTTGATATGTTCCCTCGAACGTCGAATTTCCAAAAAACAGCGAAAAACCCATTGATATGTTCCCACGAACGTAGGGGTCAAAAATAGGCTCAAGACATCAATGCCATCAACTCGAGCCACGTTGAGAGTGTCGTATTGATTACAAAGCTGTAAGCATTGAATTTACTGGGTTTCCGGGATTACATCCAAGTTGTCTACTCGACTTGAAGGACCAAAATGCGTACACGGAAACATATCGAGGGGGTATTTTTGAGGAGAAATTTGATTTTAAAATGGGTAGGGTTGAGTTGACAGATTAGATAACGGGCATTTTTCATAGGGTTGAGGAGACAGGATGGTTAAAAAATTTTTCAAAATGGAGGTAAATATGATAGATATAGGATTAAAATGGGATGACTTAGAAAGATATATAATAGAACAAATATATACTTTACCAGGTATTGATAATCATGAGGAAGAGTTATCTGTATTACTGACAGGGAGTAGAGCAATCAATGCATACTCTAAAAATTCAGATGTAGATTTAGATGTGATTTGCTCAAAAGAGACATTTGAAAAAATTCAAAAAGAAATGTACAGAAAAGGATTAACTCCTAATATTAATCAGGCATTCTATTATCTGCCGGAAAAAGGCTGGGAGAAATATTTCGGAGATGATGTAGGAAGACCGCATTTTACAATTACCTCATTAGATGTAATAGAAAACCAAATAAGCAATTACGAGGACGTACCTACATGGATTTGGACAAATGCAGTAGTAATAAATGATCCTAATGATCAATTCAAGGATATAGTAGGAAAATTTAAAGGATACCCCCATGAAATACTAGAGAAGAAAATTAAATACAGATATCTTTTAGCCAGCTATTGGTTAATTGATGGGTATCCGCATCATCATAAAAAAGACGAAGATATTTTTCCTGCAATGCTTTCAATACTTAATGGAATACATGAGCTATATAGGTTCTTCTATATTGTTGAAGGTAAACCTTATCCCTACTCTGAGAAACTATCTCTTTATGTAATAGAAACCAAGCTGGGGAGCAAGTTCAAACTATTTATTGATAGGATTATAAATATGGTAGTTGGTATTGGATGTGAGAGGGAAAATGCTTGGGAAAGGCTGGATAGAGCAATTGAACTTTTATTATATGGAGATGTAAGTCCGGAATCTGTTGAATTTTTTGATGCATGTGATGAAGCAATGATTATGGCAGGTATAGAAGAAGGCTGGGTAAAATCGGGTTATGACAATATAGATGAATTACTATCTGGAAAGTTAGGACCGTTGCCATAGTGTAAGTTGGCTACATGAGTTTTGGTTACTCTGGTTGATATGTTTCCTTGAACGTCGGTTTTCAGAAAAAATGCTAAAAACCCATTGACATGTTCCCACGTACAGATGCTATAAAAAATTGTCCACAGACATCAATTCCATCAACTCGACCCATGTTGAGACGGTATGTCTGATGTCAAGGGTAAAAGATTGAGAGAGCTGAAAACCCTTATATATCAAGGCCACTGAAAAAGTCTAATATTTGCAAAACCAGTGGACTTTTATGCAAATATATGGTATAATAATACACATACACAGTATGCGGAGGCAACAGAAATGCTGAGGGACAACAGTCAAATAAAGCTGTCATTATCACCATATCAAGGATTGTATGAGATTGTTGTGCCGCCAGATAATCTGCTACGTAAAATCAAGGAGAACATAGATTTTAGCTTTGTAAATCCTATGCTACGGAAACAATATTGCGAAAATTTCGGTCGCCCGGCAAAAGAGCCTGAGATGATGTTTAAACTGATGTTTTTGAAGAAAGTGTATGATTTGTCAGACGAGCGTCTGATCGGCAGTGCGCAGACCGATATGGCATATAAATATTTTTTGGACTTGGATCCGGAAGCTGAAATGGTAGACTCGAGTCTACTCACAAAATTCCGTAAAACACGTATTACAGAAGATATACTGGAGGAGATGCTGCGTGAAACAATTCGTCAGGCAATAAAAAAAGGTCTGATAAAATCCAATGCGATCATCGTTGATTCCACGCATACAAATGCGAATGCCCGTCCGAAAACAGTAACACAGATTCTGCGCGAATTAAGCAAACAACTACGTCGAGAAATCTATCGTGAGATGGTAGAACTTTCGGAGAAATTCCCCGAAAAACCGGGGGGAACCGCCGAATTAACGGATGAGATTGAATATACATACCGGCTGCTTGAAAGCGTTGGCAAAGAAATATTGCATAGTGGAAAGTCTGGATTGATTGAACTCTATGAACGCATAAAGGAGTTGTTGGATACAGGCCGAGTCCGTGAAATTCGATCAAAAAACGATGAAGATGCCCGGTTTGGGCACAAAACGCCAAACAGCACGTTTTTCGGGTTTAAGAGCCATTTGGCCATGACCGAAGAGAGAATTATAACAGGCATTGAAGTCACGCATGGTGGAGAACCGGACTGCACACAGCTTCCGACTTTACTTGAAAAAACTATAGCTAACGGCGTTCAGGCCAAGGAAGTTATTGGGGATACGGCATATGTCAGCCAAGACAATCTTGAGGCATGCGAAGAAAAAGGTGTGACGCTTTATGCAAAAACGAACTCCGCCGTCGCAGCTGCAGCCGCAACGCCGCTGGATGAAAGGTTTTGTTTCAATAAGGACGCGGGATTGCTTCAATGTCCGGCGGGGGAACTGGCAATGCGGGTTGAAAAAAGACGGACAGAGAATGGGAAGACATATTTCAATTATTTTTTCAGCAAAAGAAAGTGTCAAACATGTCCCTTATGCGAGAACTGCCGTATTGGAAAATCAAAGGGTAAATGTTACAACATTACCCAGCCGAGTGAGAAGAACAGACAAAGGCTTGAATTTGAGAACAGCGAACCATTCCGGGAGCGATTGAAAATCCGGTATCGCATTGAAGAAAAGAATGGCGAAATGAAAGTGGCGCACGGTCTGGACAGAGCCGATTCCGTGGGTCTTGTCGCTATGCAATTGCAAACGTACTTTACAGCGTTTGTGGTAAATGTTAAGCGCATAGTCAAATTAATAGCACCAACTCCAGCCTAATTGGGGTTGTTTTTTGTTTTTGATTGAAACCCATCAAAATTCCTGACTATTTCATTGAAATATTAACGGATAAATATGCATTTATACATTACCGAATCAAAAAATCGAGGTTTTTCAGTGGCCTTATATATCAACGCTTTCAGCACACATGGGTATGAAACCCACCAGACGAAAAACATGAAAATATCGCTTCGCGGAAACAAGTCAAGAAATGCCCTATTTGATAGTTAAGTGGTCAGGTTAGATGTCAGTGCTTGGTGAGTGGTCGATTTAGATGTCAGCCTTCGCGAGTGAACGATTTAGATGTTTTTTCGGATTTTTTTAAGGTTGTGTGGTCAGGTTGGACATGAGAATAGAATCGTATTTAATCTAATACACATAAGACCTTGTTTAGAGAAAGGAGATAATTTAATGATAGATTTATATGAAAGATTTGCCTTTGACTATGATGAATTTGGACCGATAGAAGAGTACTTGGGTGACGAGAAAACATTTCTAAATAAAATTTTTGCTGAGCATGGTGTTAGGAATGTTTTAGATTGTGCTTGTGGAACAGGGCAACATCTTTTAATGATGGCACAGTCCGGATACAATGTTTGGGGCTCAGACTATTCAAAATCAATGCTTGAGGTAGCGCATAGAAATCTTCAAAAGAGAGGTTATAATATACCATTGTGTCAATGTGATTTTCGATATTTAGAGCAGGCTTTTAACATGGATTTTGATGCAATTGTATGTCTAACAAATTCTTTGCCCCATTTACAAACTGATGAGGATTTATTGACAGCTCTTCGCTCAATGAAAAATAGGTTGAATAAAAATGGGGTATTGGTCTTAACGCAAGGAACCACACATTTTACATTAACCTTGCCTTCCATTGAAGTTGTTGTTAATAGGTCGGATTTTTCTCGAATTTTTGTCAAGGAGCAGGACGGACGGTTTCAGACTATTCATGTGTTGGATTTGTACCATAGCGCAGAACGTTTAGAAAGCAATCAATACGATATTGTCTATAGAATCCTGCTTGATGAAGATTACAAAAAACTACTTTCACAGGCCGGATTCACAAATATACAGATATACGGGGACTATAAAATGAATGCCTATGATGAAAAAAGTTGGCGTTTGATTGTTGTTGCGGAAGCCTTGCCTAATTAGTACAGTCAGTGTGAACAATTTAGATGTTTCAACGGAGGGTTTTATGGTAAATAAAGAAGATGCCATTGAGATAATTTCATATGCAGTCGATAACGGGATTGATATTTGGCTCGACGGCGGTTGGGGCGTTGATGCGCTATTGGGAACACAAACAAGGGTGCATAATGATATCGATTTATTTGTGGAAAAAATCAATAGCAAAAAATTTATTGATATAATAAAAGAAAAAGGCTTTTCTGAAATTGAAGAAGCATATACAACTGCTTCGCACACGGTTTGGAAAGACACAAAAGGCAGGATAATTGATCTTCATATATTTGAGTTTAACGAACAAGGAAACCTTGTTTTTGAGGGAGAAACATATTCCGGAGATGTTTTCAGTGGAATTGGGAAAATAAGTAACAAAGTGGTGAAATGTATTAGTGCCGAGAATCAAGTTTTATTTCACCTTGGATATGAGCATGACGAAAATGATGTTCATGATGTAAGACTTTTATGCGAAAGGTTTAATATTCCTATTCCAAACGAATATAAGTAAAATATTGTTTCCCAAAAAAATAGGTTAAAAAGCGGAGGTGAGAACGTGAAAAAATGTATAGCATTACTGCGCGGCATCAATGTTGGCGGAAAAAACAAAGTTTCAATGAAGGAATTAAAAGAATTACTGAAGGAAAACGGATTTCAAGATGTGGACACCTATATTAACAGCGGCAACATTATTTTTTCCGGTGACAATTATGATGAGGAATTTTTAAGAAGAAAGTGCGAAACCTTGATTTTTGAGAAGTTTAATTTGAAAATTTCATTGATAGTCATATCCGCCGACGAACTGATTGAAACACTAGATAATGCACCGGACTGGTGGGACGCCGATAAAGAATCAAAACACAATGCTATATTTGTTATATCTCCAACTACTGTGGATGAGGTGATTTTGGAAGTTGGAGACGCCAAGACAGAATATGAAAAGGTCGCAAGCTATGGCAGAGTAATATTCTGGTCTGCGCCTTTGAAAACATTCTCACGGACTCGCTGGTCAAAAATTGTCGGGAAACCTGTTTACAATGAAGTTACCATCAGAAATGCCAATACTGTAAAAAACTTGGCGAAATTGTGTACAACCTCGCCATAATGAGCCGATAGCACTGGCTAATGTAAACCCCGGAAAAGGAGGATGTAGATCAGATGAATGTAAAATTTGATCCAAATAACGTGGTTATCCAATTATGTTTGAGTGGGCTGAACTTGGAGGATAGCGGAAAACCCGAGGATGCAGCCGCGTTGTTTCAAAAGGCATGGCACGAAGCAACTGACGACTATGAAAGATTTATTGCGGCTTATCATTTTGCTCGACAGCAAAAGAGTGTTACAGACAAATTAAAATGGCTGGAAACATCCCTGCAGTGTGCCCTAAAGATAAATGATGATAATGTTAAGAGTGCATACCCTACGTTATATTTAAACATTGCCAAATGTTATGAGGAACTTTGTGATTATGATAATGCAAAAAGAAATTATGAGTTATCAAATAAATATAAGGTTGCACCTACTGATTTAGGCCCATTTTATCACGGTACAAAGGCAGATTTGCAGGTTGGTGATTTACTGACAGCGGGTGGAAATTCAAATTACAAGCCTGAGCTTAAAATGAACCACATTTATTTCACTGCCAATATAAATGGCGCAAGACTTGCAGCGGCATTAGCAAAAGGCGAAGGGAGAGAACGCGTTTATATAGTAGAACCAACTGGTGAATTTGAAAACGACCCAAATGTTACCGACAAAAAATTTCCGGGTAACTTAACACGGTCTTATCGTTCGCGGGAACCTTTAAGGATTATTGGAGAAGAAACAGATTGGGCGAAGCTGACAGCTAAGGAGAGAAATGAATGGCACGAAAAATTAGCCAAAAACAAGGGCGAAATTATTAACTGAGCATATTTTAATCCAGTTTTTTAAAAAAAGCAAGGCATTCTATTACCGACAAAACCGTGCACAGATTGTCGGATGAATAAATGCATCCTGTGATAATATTGATGATGAAAGGAGGTTGTTTGATGGATTCTTTAAGTAATATGAATAAAGCAATGGCATACATTGAAGAGCATTTAACTGAGGATATCGACTATAGTCAAATTTCTAAAATTGCGTGCTGTTCAGAGTATCATTTCAAAAGGATGTTTTCATTTTTATCAGGAGTTGGTCTATCGGAATATATTCGAAGGAGAAGATTAACGCTGGCCGCCCTTGATTTGAAAGATAAAAGTTTGAGAATAATCGATGTTGCCGTTAAATATGGTTATGATTCGGCCGATTCATTCTCACGTGCTTTTCATTCCATGCATGGTATCCTTCCCTCTGAAGTAAGAAATTCGAATATCCAGCTTAAAGCCTATCCTAAAATGACCTTTCAATTATCAATTAAAGGAGGATGCGAAATGAATTATCGTATTGTTGAAAAAGGACCTTTTAAGATCGTGGGATTCAAGAAGAGAGTACCGATTATTTTTAATGGTGTTAATCCGGAAATTGCAAAAATGACTGAACTTTTAACCCCTGAGGTTATCAAAAAACTGAAAGCGCTGTCAAATGTAGAACCAACAGGGATTATCAGTGCATCTGCGAACTTTTCGGAAGGAAGAATGGAAGAAAAGGGTGAATTGGATCATTACATTGGTGTAGCAACTTCAAGTGACGAGACAGCAGAATTTGATGTATTGAAAGTTGAAGATAGTACCTGGGCAGTCTTTGAATCCATTGGGCCCTTCCCTGAAACACTTCAAAATGTTTGGGGAAGGATATATTCAGAGTGGTTTCCGTCTTCAGGATATGAGGCAGTCCCCGGCCCTGAAATTTTGTGGAATGAGAGTCAAGACACGAAAAATCCGAAGTATCGAAGCGAAATCTGGATTCCGGTAAAGAAAAAAGACTGTTAATTACAGCAATGTTTATGTTTGAGGGTGCTTCCTAAGTCAAGTGCCCTTTTTATCCATATCCCTGTTCTTGTAAGCTATAAGAAAACAGCCATTATTTCTACAACTTTTTGATGATTATCTGGATAGGCTACAATAAAATGGACAAAAAATCCGAGGAGATGGTATAATAGCAGAAAAGTAAAAGGAGCAATTAAAATGGAAAAACGAGTAGCCCGAAAATACACAGATGAATTTAAACGTCAAATGGTCAATCTGTATGCCAGTGGAAAGCCCTCAGGTGAGATCATTCGGGAATATGAATTAACGCCCTCCACATTTCACAAATGGGTCAAACAATTTAATCAGTCAGGTTCTTTCAAAGAATCCGATAATCAAACACCGGAACAAAAAGAGCTGATTATTCTGCGCAAACAAAACAAACAGCTCTTAATGGAGAACGATATTTTAAAGCAAGCAGCTCTGATAATGGGACGAAAGTGAAAATTATCAGAGCAAACGCCCATAAATATCCTGTCCTACAAATGTGTAAAGTGCTTAAAATTTCTCGCAGCACGTATTATTCCTACAAGGAATCCGAATTTAACAAAGACCCGCTAAACGACTTAGTTGTGAAAATATTTAATGAAAACCAGCATGTATACGGAACTCGAAAATTAAAGGTTGAGTTGG